>NZ_CP116968.1:0-1200000 GCF_032051675.1 Candidatus Nitrospira neomarina | reverse complement strand
AATATTTCGCTTTGCGAACGGCATTTTTGAACCAATCTGGAACCGTCAATATATTGATCATGTCCAAATCACTGTTGCGGAAACATTAGGGGTTGAGCATCGCGGGGCCTATTATGAAAAAGCCGGTGCCCTCCGAGACATGGTCTCCAATCACCTCCTGCAAATCTTGGCGTTCGTGGCGATGGAACCACCAAATACGTTTGATCCCGAAGCGGTCAGGAACGAGAAAGCCAAGGTACTCCGTGCCATCCAGCCCATGAATCCCGTCGAGGTTTTACAATCAACGGTTGCCGGACAATATGAGGCCGGATCGATTAATAATCACAGTGTCCTTCCTTATCGAATGGAAAAGGATGTCAATCCAGCCTCCCTGACTGAAACCTTTGCCGCAATGACCCTAGGTATTGAAAGTTGGCGCTGGGAAGGCGTGCCCTTTTACCTTCGGACCGGCAAACGGTTACACACCCGAGTGACCGAAGTAGTCATTCAGTTTAAATCTGCTCCACTGATGTTATTTCGTAAGACTCCAGTCGACAAGCTCACGCCGAATGTGCTGGTTATTCGCATTCAACCGGATGAAGGCATTTCCCTAAGTTTTGGAGCCAAAATTCCAGGACCCAAGGTCAAGGTCGGGACGGTGGATATGGATTTCCAATATGCGGAATATTTCGGTGATGCGCCGAGCACAGGCTATGAGACACTCCTGCACGACGTGATGGCTGGAGACTCAACACTATTTCAGCGAAGTGATAGCGTCGAGGTTGGCTGGAGTATCGTCGATCCCATTGTCAAAGTGTGGGAGAGCCTTGGCTCGCATGCCATTCGTCCCTATAGCTCAGGGAGCTGGGGACCGCCGGAAGCCGATGCCTTGCTGGCCAGGGACGGCCGAATGTGGAGAAACCACGGATAAGGAAACTGTTGAATGTCCGGAAATTCCACCTGCTCTTACACTAATAGAAATAGATTCATTTCAGAAAAAATTGGCCCTCAGCCTCCCACAGGGACGACACTGTAGCGAGGGTGATCAGGCGTCATGACGGTCGTGGAAATTCCGAGAACCCGAATCGGACCGTCCTCCCTGCGGGGAGTTCGAGCAAGCGGATGGGGTTCATGTACTTGACGCGTTCGTTTCGAAATCGCCGTAGATCAAATCAGGACTCGCCCGTTCTCTACTTTCACGTCATAGGCCGGCACCGCGTCTTCTTCATACTCGGGTTCTTCTTTTCCGGTCCGATAATGAAACTTCCAATAATGCCAAGGGGAGACCACGTACTCTCCCCCCAATGTCCCTTCACCCAACGGCCCGCCCACATGGTTGCACGCACCATTGATCGCTCCGAACTGCTCATTGCAGTAGGTTAACGCCACTGGTGTTCGTCCGATCAGCACTTGCTGTACCGGCTGATGTTTCAACTCGTCTGCACCACCGACATCGACCCAGGTTTCATCGGGCATGCGAGCTCCTTGGTTAAAGAGGGTCATACAGCATCATTATGGTTCCTCTCGCTTTTAGATGTCTCTCAGAAGGATTCGTCCGTCGTCCGACGCTTGCCGGCTGGCCCCAGGAGGGACGCTCTCCTGGCGGCCTTGTGTGAGCCCTTCGACGAGACTCAGGGCAGGCTCCGCAAGTTAGGGCGCCCTCCGCAGATTGGCGTCCGTCCGTTCTTATCAGGTCAGAGGGGGCGTCAATGATTTTGGGCCCTTTTGCCGCAACAGAAGGGCCTCGCCTGCCAGGGCGAAACCCAGCCACAACAAACAGCGCGTGGACATAAAAATTGGTGCGATTCGCAACAGTCAGAAAAAGAATGCTCCCTTATCGCGGTGAAACATCTCGGCCTTTCGTATCCTCGACGATTAACGTTCCGCCCATAATCGGATGAATTTGACAGTGGTATGAATAGCGTCCAGGGGGCAGCCCTGGAAGAGTGTACGTCTTTCCGGGTGCGACTTTCCCGGAATCGAACAGACACGGTTTCTCTGTTCCACAATCATCATGCTGGACGGTATGAGGAGACGCGGTCGCATTAATCCATTGAATGGGAACACCGGCCCAGACGACAGCTTCATGAGGATAATAATAGGGAGGGAAATGTTCCATCCGGATCGGCTCATTCACAAATTCGGCTCCAAACGTAGCAGTGCTTAGCGAGACGACATAGAGAAAAATGACACACTGGAGTGTTTTCAGAGGATATCTCCTTTCTTATTGTATGGTCGTAGGGAATGTATGGTGTCTACAGGTCTCAAACAAGGTCTTTAATAAAGCATGCGGCTGCAAGGTCCACGATCCCCGCCTCTCTCAAACCCTTAATCCCTGAGCCATGAGCCCTTTGTGACCTTCTTCATTATAACCGACCCACCTCCGGAAGTTGGATGCCTCAATGCAGAAAAACAGGGATGTTCCAGGTGAGGGTGTGGGGATGGGGATAAATGATGCTGAATCATTTCCCCCGCATACAAGGCCAATCCCTGAAGATCATACTCCGGTTCGTTAAACCCAACATGGCGTAAACCAAAAGCGGCAGATCTCTCATTCCCTCTGTCATGCCACTATCCATCATAGAAGAAAGCTACTGTTCTTCATAACCTTTGAACACCAGTCCTCAACATACACGATTCATCTCACTGAAAAAAATTTTAAACAAATTTGGTGTACTTTTCTCAATGAGTTGATTACATACTTTGGACAAATGACAAACAGAGAAGCTGAAAAATTGTCGCAATGGGCCTTTCACTCATACCTTATATCTGCATTCCAGGTTCAACAATCTATAGACGACTCCTCGATTTACTCACAGAGTTGCGGGTATTTTGGATCACTGACTACCACCCCAAATGCTTGGCTGTGAGATAACAAGGCGGTTCCCATCTGACAGCATAGAAAGTTCGTTAGTGCGGTGGTGGATGCACAGACGGATCTTTATTCTCATCAGATCGAAGTGGCGTTGTTTGTGTTTCGATCCCCCCTTCCAAAAGAAACGTTTTTGGCCGATGAAGTCGGACTTAGCAAGATCATCAAACTTCACGAAAGGATTTTTTTACCCTGGAAGAAAAAACCGCTACAGTCGTACCATTGGAAGTTCTGCGGGATCGTCCGATGGGCAAACTCAAGATTACTCACGCTCGTGAACTCGCTTCGCAATAACTCAAAACTTCACGCCCTGCCCCCCCCTCTGTTTTTAATAACAGGTCTTCCCATACGACATCTTTAGCGCGTTGCCTTAATGACCTCCACGGACTTTCTTGTTTCATTTGGCCGAGACTGTGTTGAATCGAGAGGGAATACCTCACTCCAATTTTCTCAGGTTTCAATCGGCTGAAAGAGTGAAGATGAATCCCCGCCTACTACCGACGAGAATGACGACTATAGAGGGATGCACGATTAAACGTGTCCGGCACGACGATGTTCTGGATGTTCTGATGGATAGATTTTGAAAGTGGGTCGGAATGAAACGTGTCTGACACTGGAAACGGTTTTCGAGACCTTAAAGAAACAATAAACGAGGAGGGAAAAGGTTACTCCCACGGTTAGGCTCCCCACTTCTGAAGGAAGATCCCTCCGCGTATCTTTTCAAGTCCTGTCTTATAGCCTATAAGGATGGGCACACTTAGGAATAGTTGCTTATAGGCCTATGTCCGGGCAGGTACACCCTGATCCCGTGAGACACGTGTCGGACCGTTCCATTTCTAAGCCCACTTGATTCCTAAGCCAAACGGAATAGAATAGTATCACCTTCGACCAGAAAGAAAAGTAAGGACTGAATTTCGTGCTTCGCTTTCCTTTCAACATCTTCCAAAGAAAATTGCAAAGGATACTCGTTGTCTTTTTGTCCGTTGGGACCTTCATGTTTGTGGTGGTAAGTCTGGCTCAGGCTCAAACACCACCCATTACTTCATCCGGACTCAATACTCAGGTCAGTGCGCCGAGGCATCTTCCCGGCGGAGCGGTTCAACATGATATTACCGGTGGAACAAGGCCGGGTGGCGGAGGCAATCTCTTCCATAGCTTTGGGGAGTTTGGTGTTCCCACCGACAATATTGCCAACTTCATGAACGATTCGGGACTTCCGACTTCAAACATCCTGAGTCGCGTCACCGGCGGCAATCCTTCCAATATTTTTGGAACCATTCAGACCAAAGGCTTCGGCAATGCCAATCTCTTTTTGATGAATCCCGCGGGAATAGTCTTCGGCCCCAATGCTGCCTTGAATGTGGGCGGGGCCACCCATTTTACGACCGCTGATTATGTGCGACTGGCAGATGGGGCACAGTTCACCGCATTGCCCGGTGCACAGGATTCTCTTCTTAGCATTGCTCCGATTGCGGCCTTTGGATTTCTCGGTCCGAATCCAGCCGGCATTTCTGTTGAAGGCAGTACGTTGTCGGTTTCGGAAGGCCAAACGCTTTCGCTCGTAGGCGGTGACATCACCATTGGCCGTAGCAGTCTCACTGCACCAGGAGGGCAGATTGCCCTGGCGAGTGTCGGCTCGCCGGGAGAAATTCTGGCGAACACGTTGGACCGGACTTCCAATATTCATGGGCAAACCATGGGGTCGGATGGCACCATCCGGATCTCGGACCAGTCTGGCATGGATGTCGGCGGAGAACATGGTGGCAGGGTGTTGATTCGGGGCGGTCGATTGGTCCTCGATCACGATTCCCAAATCCGTGCCAATACGCTGGGGGCGCAAAAAGGTGGCCATGTCGATATTAAGGTAAGCGAAAATGTCCAGGTAGCGGGTACAGGCGGGCAAACAAACACCCCGAGCGGGATATTTGCCAGGACAGAAGGCTCCGGGAAGGGGGGAACGATTACGATCAGGGCAAAAACATTGGAGTTGACCGATGGCGGACACATATCAGTGAGCACCCGAGGCGAAGGTGATGCGGGAACCATCATGGTCACTGCCCCTGATGGCGACATCACCCTATCCGGGGGTGATAAACGTTTAACTAATTTTTCGCCCGGGGAAGAGGCCGTTAGCGGCTTGTTTGCCAACACGGTGGGAACAGGTCGGGCGGGTACCATCACGGTACAGACCGGGAATCTCACCATACGTGAGGGGGCTCGCATTTCAACCGGCACCGTTGGACGAGGCAGCGGCGATGCCGGAAAAATCTTTATTGCGGCTTCAGGAAACATTCTTCTTTCAGGCACACATGCCAATGACATCGCTTCATCAGGCCTCTTTGCGGGTGCCAGTGAATTGACTTTTCCGGGGAATGGACTCCTGGGTTCCGGCGGAACGATCAATATTACCGGTCAAACTGTCCGAATCTTGGATGGGGCGAAAATAGATGTCGCGTCAATGGGACAGGAGCAACCGGACATGCACATGCTCGATAATGCTCCATCTGCCGGGACCGTGAACATTAAGGCGGCTACGCTAAACCTTACTGGAGCCGAAATGGACGGAAAGGTCATCGACATTATTCCAAGTGAAATGACAGCCAGCGCGACTGGCCCGGCTTCGGCGGGGCACATTCTGTTGGAAGCAGACAATATCACGATTGAAGATGGAGGTATGGTCACGGCGGAAACGGCATCTATGACTAGAATAGAAAAAACCGGCAGCATCCAGATACATGCAGAAGAAAATCTTGTCATCTCGGGAACCGCGGTTCGAACGGAGTTTCCACCGAATCTTCTTCCACAAAACACCCTTAACCCCCGAACCGTCGTTCAGAGTGCACTTCGTGCTCAGACAAAAGGCGTGAATCGCGGAGGCGATATTCAAATCAGTGCAGAAAACCTATTGGTTGCCGGCGGAGGCCTCATCTCCAATGCGGCTCTAAATGGAGCGGGAGCTGGTGGGAAAATACACCTTGACGTGGGAGAGACGATTCGATTGTCAGGTGCGTACGAAAAAGTGGACAAGAACAGGACAATTTTTAGAAGTGAGATTTCTAGTGGTACAGAGGGTCCCGGTCATGGTGGTGACATTACCATCACGGCCAAAAATATTGAAATGCTGGATGGTGCCTGGATTTCATCAAGAACCAGAGGCCGGGGAAGTGGTAATGCCGGCCGGGTAAGTATCAGTGCCGAAGAACATGTTTCTCTCTCGGGATTCATGAGCGTGCATGATCCAGAAATCAATAACACCAGCAAGACCCAGGAAATATCAAGTCGAATTATTGCTCGCGCAGAGGAACACGACAATCGGCTAGCGGATCTACCTCTTGGTAATGCCGGCGATATTTCGATTACAGCTAAAACTGTTGTGATGAAAGATGGGGCGGAAATCATAGCCCCGTCATCCTCCGGAAGAGTGATACCCATAACGGAGGCCATAGAAAAGATAGTGGCCAACATGCCAAAGGGACAGCGCCCGCGTGCAGGAGATATCACTGTTAAAGCTGACACCATAATCCTATCAGGCGCACGAATAGTTGGGGGATCAGGAAAATTCGGTTGGGCTCCAACCACTATCCGCGCTGGAGTAATCGGACCGGCAGGAACCGGAAATGTTTCGCTGACAGCCAATACTATTGTGATCCGTGATGGAGCCGATGTCACCGCTGAATCTCAATCCGGTACGCCGGGGGTTCAGCGGGGGAACGTGACGATTACGGCCCATGACAGTTTAACGATTTCCGGATACCTTATGCGTACTGAATTCCCGAAAAATCCAATCGGATCGGATCCCTTTCCCGAAGCAAATGGGCGGACGATTAGACCAACCAGCATTGGAACCAGAACCCACGGAATCAATCAGGCTGGAGATATTATTATTTCGGCCAAAAATCTGACAATTGCTAATGGGGCGCAAATCAACAATGGCACGACAAATCTTCAGCCTGAGAATGCAGGGCCGGGCGGAAAAATTCTTCTCACAGCAGATAAGCTCATCATGTCGGGCATGGTCCCCTTCCCGGATGCCATCGGAAGACCCCTGCCAAGTAAGATTTCAAGCAGTACTGATGGGGCGGGTGACGCTGGGCAAATTGAGGTTGTTTCGAAAACGATAGAAATAAAGAGCGGAGGGCAGATTTCCGTCAGCAGTATCCCTCGCGAGGATGCGATTGACGCGGGAGCAGGAGGCAATATTCAGGTAGTGGCGACGGAAAGTTTTCTGGCAAAAGGAGTAGGAATTCTTGAGGGAACACGAGTTGTCCGAAGTGGAACCTTTAGTAGCACGGAAGGACCTGGATTAGGAGGGGATCTACGGATTACTGCCCCCGTGATCAAATTGAAAGATGGAGCCGCTATTAGTGCATCCACAACCGGCACGGGAAATGCCGGAGATATTTTTATTACGGCCAGTGATTCCATCCTGCTTGACAAGGCCTCTGTGACAACAGAAGCGGGGTCGGCGGTGGGTGGAAATATCAAACTCACGGCAGATAACCGCATTGATGTGACCAATAGTCAGGTGACCAGCCGGGTTCAGGAAGGATCCGGGTCGGCCGGAAGTATCAATTTCGACCCGGATTTTATCGTACTAAAAAATAGTCAGGTTTTGAGTACCGCCGTTGCAGGATCTGGAGGTGATATCACCCTCACGGCCAATTTGGCAATTGTGATGGACCCATTCACGTTCTTGGATGCCCGTTCGCAGTTCGGGGGCAGCGGCAGGGTCAATATTG
Organism: Candidatus Nitrospira neomarina; assembly: GCF_032051675.1. Classification (NCBI taxonomy): domain Bacteria; kingdom Pseudomonadati; phylum Nitrospirota; class Nitrospiria; order Nitrospirales; family Nitrospiraceae; genus Nitrospira; species Candidatus Nitrospira neomarina. The sequence continues at coordinate 1,192,410 of NZ_CP116968.1, read as the reverse complement.
AATCCCCGGTTCAATTCCTCAGTAGTACTATTATGCCCTTGCCGCAAAATCTGGTTCCGGTGACAACCCTGTATGGGACCAAATGTGTGGCGGAGCAAGGCCGGTTTAGTTCGTTTGTAAATACCAAGGCCGACACCATCGCGCCTACTCCTGGAACCTTGTTAGCCAGTCCCCTTCTGCCGTTTGCCTCTCATTCTGGTGCCTTGAATCCGATCGATCGTCATGTAGGTTCAAACAATCAAACCCCAACTGTTCCCTTTCACGTAGCGACATATGCCCCACCGGTTCTCTTCAGCCAGACCACTGGTCAGCGTGCAACCTGCCGTCCGTAACCATCGTGAAACACCTATCCCTCTTAATACCTGCATCCCCAATATAGATTTTATTTTCCTTGGTTCGATTACTTTGTGACATTCCTCCCCTATGTTCATGAAAGGAAGTCAGGTTATGAATACGTCCTTCCCTGGTTATAGAGATAAAATGTGCGGCGTTTTCTCGTTTGGAGATAGTGCCTTGATAAAAGTGTGTGCGCAGGTGGTATTCGGAGGTGGAACAAGTGGCTGAAATTTACAAGATCCACACGTGTCTGCTCAGGCCGATAGCTTTCTGGCGATTGTGGCGACATGCTCACCCTGGAAGCGTGCGCCAGCTAGCTCGTTTTCACTTGGAAAACGACTCCCATCACCACCGGCAATTGTCGCGGCTCCATAGGGAGAACCTCCACTAATCTCATCCATGGTCATCTGCCCCTGAAAAGTATAGGGCAAGCCCACAATGATCATACCGTGGTGTAATAGGGTCGTGTGGAAACTGAGAATGGTCGATTCCTGTCCGCCATGCTGTGAGTTGGAACTGGCAAAGACGCTTCCCACCTTTCCAACCAAAGCCCCACTCATCCATAGCTTTCCTGTGCCATCCAGAAACTGTCGCATTTGTCCGCACATGTTGCCAAATCGGGTTGGAGTACCAAAGATAATCGCACCAGCTTCCCCTAATTCATCAACTGTGCAGATTGGTATATGAGTCTGCTGCTTCTGCGCATCGATCGCCCCCATTTTCTCCAACACATTGTCAGGTAAGGTTTCAGGAACACGTCGTAACTCAACATTAATGTCTTTGACCTGTCGGACTCCTTGTTCAACCGCCTGTGCCAATTGATAGATATGCCCATACATCGAATAGTACACGATTAACACTTTCATGTTACCCTCCTTCTATTCAGAGAATATTTGATTCATTGTCGAGGAATCGGAGACTATCAGCGGTAGTTGAACACAGCAATTATGGGTCACCTTAACAAGAGAGCCCCACTGTTTTCAGCTTCAAAAATTGAAAAAGGAGTTGGCTAGGGCCTGCCAATAGCGTTTACAGGCATATATACCCATTTGACAATCAGGAAAAAATTCAGGGAGGGCTCGCTTAATTTGGGAACTGTATACGCAATTGTTAGATGCAAGGGCACATGAGCTATCATTCAGTACAGACTTCGAAGGTCAATTATCCAAAGGCTGCGTTTATAACTGCGGGTTAGCCTATTCATGAGTTAACGACAAACGGGTAACCCCTTTTTCTCCCTTACTCTGAGCAGACACCAACCGTTAAGTCTTCTGATCTCCGTTTTCGATTCTCGTAATGCTGCAATTGGTTCGTTTTATTGAAAGAGGAGATAGACCAATTCAGTCTTTTGGTGCGTTCTGCTCTTCTCTATGGGGTGTCGATTTGTGAATGCGTGATGAAGTTTTAAGGGACGAGCACTTGAAAGACAACAGCTAAAAGGGTTATGGCGGAAATGCCGATCGCCGCAAGACTGAGTTTCAAGGCGCGCTGCTGATTGGATGTGGCCACCGAGGCGGCCTGTTCGATGGCCGCAACGGTGCGTTGCAATTGTTCGGCAAGTTCTTTGACATGCGTGGCGTTCTGGGAGGCAGCTGCCTGTAATTCGCTGATTTGTTGCTGCAACAAATGCGTCTGATCAGTGGTGGGAGCCGCTTCTTTTTTTGTAAATGCGGGTCCGGTGGCCGAAATAATTGTCCCGATATGTGGAAGAACGGCTTTCAGTGCCGGAATGAGCCATGTTGCCATAGAAATACCTCACAACAATAAAGGTCTGTTAAGTCGGATGAAGTACTAGAAGCAATATGCTGAAAATGCAGACGTTTGTCAAAGAAATGGCCATAAACGCCATAAGAGGTTCAATACAGAATTGGGTGGAACGCGCGGAATGACGTTACGGCACTCATCCACTGAGGGATTGTAAGGCTTCCAGGATGAATTCACCCGATAACGCCGTAGCCCCCTAGATTCGTATCCCCGTTATCCGAGCAGGGCGCGTTCAGCGCGTTGTAGATCATCAGGCGAGCCGAATAATACCACGACATCCCATGCCTCCAGTCTGGTCTCACCTGACGGCATAAGTTGCCGTTGCCCTTCCCGGACCAAAGCGGCAATCGCGACGCCGTTGAGATTCAGTTGATTTAATGTGTGTCCCACAAAAGAACTGTCCGGCGGCAGAACCACAGGGCGAAGGCGGTCGACGTTGTGTTCCTGCCTCGTGTAGGCCAACAGACTATCGCCCAGAAAAAACTCACGTAATAAGTGATACCGCCCATTTCGCTGTTCCCGCATACGGCGCGCCACACGGGAAATAGGCACATTCAACAACACCAAGGCATGTGCAGCGATCATGAGACCCGCTTCCAGTGTCTCCGGCACCACCTCCGTCGCACCAGCCGCACGCAATTCATCGACATGGGTTTCATCCCGAGTGCGGACCATGATCGGAAGATCCGGACGTAAGGCGCGAAGGTGATGCAGCGTTTTATGAGCGGAGGCCACATCGGCATGAGCGATCACGACCAGCCGGGCCGTGCCGACACCAACCCCTTCAAGAATGGTGCGTTCCGAAGCATCCCCGTAAAACACCCCCTCGCCGGCGATATTCGCGTCCTTGACTCTGGACGAATCCAAATCCAATGCCACATAAGGAATGTGTTCTTCTTCCAGAAGGTGGGCCACACTCTGACCGATGCGCCCATACCCGCAAATAATGACATGATCCCGAAGAGGCCCGAGGGAATCGATACTCACTTGGGGCACTGCATCCTTCCCCTCCCGGGCCGGACGAGGTGCGCACCAGCGGGCAAGCACCTGATTGTACCGAATGAGAAAGGGGGCAACGATCATAGAAAATAGCACAGAGGTCAGCACAATCTGACCGATATTTGCCTGGATCACGCCCACATCCAGTGCAATGGAGAGCAGAGCGAACCCGAACTCACCTCCCACCGCCAACAGCCATCCGGTCCGCCAGGCAGTCAAGGTGTCCATACCCGATAATCGTACCATCAGCGCCACCAGGGCTGCCTTGATGAGCAACAAGACCATGGCGCCCATTAATGCCCAATGCCAAATGCCCGGAATTGACGACGGGTCGACCAGCATGCCGATCCCGATAAAGAACAGCCCAAGCAACACATCGCGGAAGGGGCGAATGGTAGATTCCACCTGATGTCGGAATTCGGTCTCACCCAGCATCATCCCTGCCAGGAAGGCCCCGAAAGCCATAGACAGGCCAAGACTACTCGTAGTCCATGCCGAAACCAATGACACAAACAGAACTGTCAGCGTGAACACTTCCGTAGAGCGAAGCTCTGCAACCAGATAAAATAAGGGACGCATCACCCATCGTCCGGCCAGGAAGACCAGTCCGAACGCCAGGGCTGCCTTCGCAAACGCCATCCCGAGTGAACCAGCCAGAACCACAATCTCCGTATTAGCCATAGCGAGCACAGGGATGACGACCACGAATGGGACGGCTGTCACATCCTGAAACACGGACATGGCGATTCCCAATCGTCCGTGCCGACTATGCTCCTCTCCCTGTTCGATGAGTTGCTTGCTGATAATCGTTGTGGAGGACTGCGCGAACACCGCTCCCACGACAAAGGCTGCGGCAATGGGCAAGTCCACGAGCCAAGCCAGGAGACCCACAGCGATCGTCGTGAGCAGGACCTGCCCCGTTCCCAGACCCAGTAACTGATGACGCAAGGCATGGATTTGCGGCATCGAAAAATTCAGGCCGATCGTAAACAATAAGAAGACAATTCCGAATTCTGCCAAAGCGCGAACCGGTTGGGCCTCTATGACCGGCCCCGGGGTGTAGGAACCAAGCAACACGCCAACGAGCAGATAGGCAAGTGGTGAGGGGATATGAAGTCTGTGGAATACAACCACCACGACGACGGCTGTTCCCAGTAAAAAGAGAGACTGGAGAAAAATCGGCTCAATCATCAGGGTCTTTCCGCAAACACAATGCCATACTGGAATGTCGTGGTTGGTGCGTTACATGGACCGGTCGCCACAGATTTCAGGCTGTGGCGTCGGTCCTCCAAAATCCATCTTGGGAAAGCTCATCACCACTGACGGACGGTCATGCCTACTGGAGTCAAACATGCAGCCAAAGAGAAGCCACCCCCCTTTCATAGTTACTATTAAGTATGATCAATTGGCAAGAGATATGTATTGAAAATAGTCATTTCAGCAAAAATTGATTGTACCGTTCACTGGATATCCGGTAGCGATAACCAACGACGTGCCGATGTCCCCTGATGCCGGGACTGTGTCTCGACTTGGTCCTATTTTTTCACAAAGAGATATATCGCCAGGCCAATGAGCATGACCGCGAAGATTTTTTTGAACAGTTCAGTGGGAAGACCTTCAACAAGGCGCGCACCGATTTGTGCCCCGATGACTCCGCCCAGACCGAGCAGAAGGCCATATTTGTAATCCACGTTGGCCATCCTCCCGTGGGCAATCAAGGCCGAGACCGCAATCACCAGGATTCCGACAAATGAGGTGCCGACGGCTTTTTGTGCCGTGAAGCCGAGAAATAAGAGCAGGGGGACCATCAAAAATCCGCCTCCGAGCCCGGTGAAGGAGGCACCCATACCCACCAAGACTCCGCTCGCAATAATAGCTAACGATGTACCATCCATGTATATTTTCCTTTTTGATCTTAAGTGAAACCAAAGAATCAACGGTAACAATGAACCGCGCCGTTGGATACCAGCGTATTCAAGTGGAACAGGTGATGTGCAAAATCTCTTTTCTCCTTTCTTCATCCCCGTAACCATTGCTCTCTCAAAGGGGAAACAAGGGTGCACAAGAAATGAGTATTAAGAGGTTCAACCGTTCCTGGCCCTATCTCTGGAAAGAGACCTCCGCATTCCCGTAATATTGCCCAGCACAATGAGCTAGAATTTGAGAGTTTCCGAATTTCAATAATACCCCACTCCACTGTTTGGGGAAATCTTACAGTGAATTCATTCTTCTAAAAGAAACGAGGTTTTAATGACTTCTCCTGAATATGACTCTCTACAACCAGCTTCCATGTCTCAGTTGGCCGACCCTCATCTTCTTTACCAAAAGAGCGTGCAAAGCCCTGAAGTGGATATACCGTTCCTCACCGAATATTTCGAGAGCTATACCAACACTCCGCTCCGCCATTTTCGGGAAGATTTCTGCGGAACCGCTTTTTTATCCTCCCATTTCGTAACCCGGCATCTCGACAATCATGCTCTGGGCATTGACCTGGATTGGCCTACGCTGAATTGGGGTATCAAAAATAATGTTTCTCATCTGACTCCCGACCAACAACAGCGGCTCACATTAATGAATGACAATGTCTTGAACGTCCAACACCCTCTCTCACAACTCACCGTCGCCATGAATTTTAGTTATATGGTGTTCCGTGATCGTCCGACCCTTTTGCAATATTTCAGGAATGCCAGGCGGTCGCTTCAGCCTGGCGGGTTGTTTGTGCTGGATATCTGGGGGGGCAGCGAAACGCAGGTTGAGCAGGAGGAGCATCGAGACATCGACAATCCCGTTGACGACGGCATTGGCGATTTCATTTTCGTGTGGGATCAGGATGTCTTTGAACCCTCCACATATTTTTGTACCACACGGATTCATTTTCTTTTCCGCGATGGTAGCGAGCTTCGTAATGCCTTTGTCTATGATTGGCGCTTGTGGACGATTCCCGAAGTCACGGAACTCCTGCAAGAGGCCGGTTTTGAAGACGTGCACTTTCTCTGGGAAGGCCTCAATGCAGAAGCGAATGAAGGGACCGGCACCTATCATCGCGTCGAGAAAGGTGATTCCGACCCATCATGGATTGCCTATATGGTCGGAAAAAATCCAGAATAAAGGATGTTGTGGCAACTTGATCAAAGACCTCATATCTCCAGATCAACGTTTGCTCCCGGCAATCCCTAGTCTGAGATGTTCCCGAAGAAATTGACATACTCAATTCTTCTGTCCGCCATCTTTTTCGAACCGGCACCACCTAACTATGGCCCTTTCTCTTTCTGAATGTGAGTTCATTGTCAGGGAATTACGCAAGGCTCTGGTCGGTGGGTTTGTCCAGAAAATCCATCAACCCCGGAACTTGACCTTAACCCTCGATATTCGCGCCCAGGGACAGACAAGCCACTTACTTGTCTGCGTGGAGCCCCGGTTCGCCCGTCTGCATCTCACTTCTCAGAAGTTTGAGAATCCGCCGACTCCCCCACCCTTTTGTGCCTTTCTACGTTCTCATGTGGAGGGTGGACGCATTGCCGAGATCAGCCAAGAACCGGGAGACCGGATTGTGTTTATCACCATAGCAAAAGTCGAACAGATGTCTGTTTTGGTGATTGCGTTGACCGGCAATCAGGCGAATGTGCATGTCCTCAATGAAAAAAAACTGGTCTTGAGATCCTTACGGGATTCCCGTGTGAAGATGGGAGAGCGGTATACGCCCCCAACGTTGAGGCCGGGGCCCTCCCAGGAGGCCCTCTCTCCTTCCGCAATGGAGGGTCGCAACTCTCCGGACCAGATTGTTAACACCCAGGATGGGAAAGTCGGTGAACCGCTTTCTGGAGCCCCCACTCAAGGACCAGATACCTTTGGCGAAATGTTTCCGGTTTCGGCGGAACTGGAAGCCCGATATAGGCAGCGAGAAGAGGAAGAAGGCCGGGATACCATCCTTGAGCAGCAACTGATTCAGGCTCGGAAGGCGTTGAAACATGCCAAACGAAAAATTCAGGCGTTACAAGAAGATTTCAAAAAGACAGAGCGGTTCCGGGAATATGCCCGGTATGGCGAACTATTGAAAGGTCATCTCCATGAGATCAACAAGGGACAAGAGACCATCACCATGGTTGACTATTATGATCCGGCCCTGCCTACCCTGACGCTCCCTCTTGACCCTGCTAAAGATGCGGTGTGGAATATGGAAGATTACTTTCGGAAATATCATAAATATATCGGGGCTCAGGAACATCTCCAACCCCGTGTGGACGAGGCCCACAAAGAGGTGGCCCGATTGGAGGGAAAATTGGCTCAGTTGGAACAAGGGATTGTGGATCCTGAGGGGTTACCAAAAACGAAGAACAAAACAGATTCCTCGATTCCTCAGGGAACGCGGGTATCCAAAGGCCGACCGGTTCCAGCCCAGGGCTACCGGACCTATACCTCTGCCGATGGGCTTCCAATTTTAGTCGGAAAAACGGCGAAGGATAATGATCATCTGACATTGAAGGTCGCCAATCCGGATGATCTTTGGCTTCATGCTCGTGGGACACCCGGTTCGCACGTGGTCGTCCGCTTGGAGAAGGGCGCCACGGTGCCTCCAGAGACATTAAAGGATGCGGCGACATTGACCCTGTGGTTTAGTGATTTGCGAAAGAGCGGGAAAGGTGAAGTGATTTATACGTTGCGGAAATTCGTCAGGAAAGGCAAAGGCTTCAAACCCGGTTCTGTCACGGTGGAAAGAGAGAAGTCACTCTGGATTGAATTACAAGAAGATCGATTGAACCGGTTGAAAGGCGGCACCAACTAGGATGTGTATTGGTTAGTAAAAATTACATGAGCATGCCGATGCGGTACTCGACTGAACGACGGGAGCTTGCATTTATGATTACGAATTGGGTGAGTTGGTTACTTGGGGAACGTGAACTCACGAGTGAGCGAATGACCGAACAGCCTCCATTGTGGTTTTACGGTAGCCGGGCGGGTGGACTGTCATCGGATTCAGGGGAGACACCAGCGTCCGACGCATCACTCAGGAGCTGATCAATGATGGTTTGAAATTTCGCCAGTGGTTGAGCTCCACGGATAATCGTACCGGTTATAGAATCTCCTGAACCACTTTTCCCGACAAAAAATGATGGAGTTCCTCTAATTCCCGCAGCTCCGCCATCATCAACGTCCTTCTGAATAGCCACCTGATATTTCCCGCTATCTAAGCATTCCTCGAACGTCGTGGAATCCAGTCCGAGTTCCCCGGCATATTGTTTCAACGAGGGAACCATGAGATCATTCTGCTTTTCAAACAACAGATCATGCATTTCCCAGTATTTATTGGATTCCCCGGCGCAGTGCGCGCTTTCATGGGCCTTTTCTGCCTGTGGATGAATACTGGTCAAAGGAAAATCTCTGAAAACATACCGAACTTTTCCCGTATCGATATACTCACGTTTAAGTACAGGAAACACCGTTAATGAATACCGTCGACAAAAAGGGCATTGATAGTCTGAGAATTCCACGATCGTGACAGGGGCATCGACTTCCCCCAGCACCGCACCCCCGGTCACACCCACAGCGCCTGTACTTTTCTCCGGTCTTTGCCGTTTTGTCGCACTCTGAAGGATGTTCTTAATTTCCGCAAGATCCTTTTTCACCTGCTCCATATCCTCACGAAGGGCCCGGACATCTTCTTCAACGACGGCCCGACCCGGTCCAGGGTTGATCGTGAGCAACCCGACACACACCAGCAGGCCGATCAGTCCCCGGACGAGTCCGCTAGTTCCTTCAGGGCTGTTCTCCGGTTTCTCAATTTCCTGAATTTGTCGATTCATGTCCGCCTTTCCATACCATTCAAAAAATAGTTGCCATTCATCGCACAGCCTGCCGTGCAAGTTTTATCACAACGCATCTCGATCAAAACTCACTCTCAAAGAGAAGGTAGCAAATCAAGGACTGAAGATCGAGGAATATCATGAGATCGTTCAACCCAGGTTGCACAATCACGAGAAAGCGGGCCCGGCCAGAATTTCCTTGACTTTTTCTGCCGACCGATTAAAAATCATCCGGTTTGTTCTGGTCAGGTAGATGAACTAACAGGGACGGAATCACATCAGAGGCGGTGCCCTGTCGCAGATACACGGCAATGAACCAACAGGAAAAGCCTGATGGGTATGGTAGAGATGGTCCGCAACGGATCCGGAGACAACGGATCCGTTTTCAAGGAATACATGCTGTAGAAAGATCATTAAGAAAGTGATCCACAAAAACCGGAAGCCCATTGAAGCGCTAGAGTTTGTGGCTTAGAAATGTTCTGGATGGAGGTTGATCATGAAATACATCATCAGTCTAGGCTTGCATTGGCGAGAAGCGGGCCACTTACTCTTCGGTTTGAGTATTCTTTTGATTTTCATCCTGGCAAGTGGCAATGATCTCTATGCCGGCGACAAGGATCACCGTGACGGATTTTCTTCAAAGACCGATCCGAGCAACTATGGGCATCGATATAGTAAGTCGATCCTCCGTGGCGTGAAACTCAGTGATGTATATATTTTTAATGATACGGTAACCACAGATTTTGGTCCGGCTTATGCGAATGTCTGGACGTCCGCGGCGAATTTCCTGCAATGTACCCCGCCATCCGGCAGGCCATTTTCTTATGCTCTGTGCTATTACTCAGGCCCCGATGCCCCGACAGGGGATAGTGATGAAAACCCCTCTTTGCCCTGCACGCTTTCCCCTGATGGAACATTGGCTAATTGTACGTGTTTCGAAATATCTACTGATGAGGTATCTCCTAAAATGACCTACCTCGTCGATATTCATGCCATTTCCAATCTGGATATCTATCAGGAAACGATTGAAGCCTGCGGAAAACAAGGAGCAGAATGCCTGAATAGCGGAAGAATCCCACCGGTATGCGAAGCGATCAATACCAATTTACTGGTTCCCGGCGCCGACCTGATATCCGTGTATTCAGAACGGTACAGACGCGATTACGTCAGCATGGGAGAAGACACTTCGACAGAATGTACAGATGAAAGTGATCAAGGTGTCTATGCGGGCTGCATGACAGCGCCTTGCTACCGCACCGGATTAACAGATGCGGATGGCCGGAACCTCGTGGAGTGCAAATGCCCCGTCTATGATGGACCGTTCCAAATTGGTCAAGGAGACCAAAGTTGCAATGCCAACGACCCGCCACCCGTCACCACTTCCTCTCACACCGAAAAGCGGCATGGTCGAGGCAACAATGTCTGGTCGGCAGCGTATAACCCCGCCGGAGGCCCTATCATCCTTTCCGACCTCCCCTGCATACCTGATTCACCAGGGGATAGTGGTTGCCCTCTGTTTAACCCGGAAACAGACTACAAAATTGAGCCTGATGGGGCGCTCTGTCAAAGCGTCTGCGGTTATTATGGATCAAGCAACGAAAATAATCCCAATGATCCCGACATTCAGTTGGGCTATTCGTGCGATGCCACACTATGCACCACCGTGGGTATCGGACAGGACGGCCCCCCTCCGGACCATCAAACTGAGGCACAGTTATTGGGAGAGGCCTGCAGCGGCATCCAAGATATGAATGGCTTGACAGAGATCACGCTGGTCGAGGCGCTGGCCGAATGTAGTTGCTGTGCCAGCCAAATTTGTGGGTGCGATAATATCAACGAGCAGACAAATGCGGCGATCGTGAACCTCAACGCCGAACAGACCAGCGCCGGCATTATGACCCAATGTGAAATTAATAACACCCTCTGTGGTAACTAATATGCTGTCATTTATTCAGAAAGGATAAATGATTACGCGAACATAGCCTGGAGGTAGAGGCACGTTAATCCAATCAAGCACAAATAAAAACGTATCTCGAAAAAGGACTGGGGGGCGAAATGTTACCAGCGAAATATCTTGTTGCCATGGTGACGTGTTTGATCATGATCACCACGGGATTATCTCCTGAGGTCGCGGCGAAGAGTCCTAAATCGGAGCCACAAACTTCTCCGTGGGCTTGGCTGGGAGAAAACGGAGGAACTTACTGGTACGTGCCATCTGAGTATCTCAAGGCCTACACGTGGGACACGGATGATCCCAGCAATCCAAATACGACTGTACCAATCGATGACCAGACGGTCTGGCATATCGAGAAATTCGATGACGGATTTTTCTTTGGGCCTGTGGTTGTCAAATTTGAAGACCAGCCTCCTCTCTGTCAATACATGATCGGCTCGGTAACACCGGGACCACCGAGTACACCAGGTCAACCAGGCGGGCGAGTGGAAATCTCCTTCAATGGCATAACAGAGCTTCCCGGCCCAAAAAGCCCAACCATTACGACTGGCACCGGCGAACTTGTCAAACAGCGTGGCTCATGGACGTTCCTCATGCAAATGGCATCGGGAACTCAATCAACCCAGGTCGCACATTGGGCATACATGCAGCAATGTATAGCCGGCTCTGATCAACCGTGCTGGATCGACGATTTGCCGGGCAAGGGGGTAGACAAATCGCTTCAAGAGTTGCTCGCGGACTGCGGTGCCATTTAGCGGAGACCGGTTTATCCAAAGCTGTATAGACAATATTGGTTGTGCTGACGTTCACGATCTCACTTGCATGTGTAAACCTTTTCGTATGAGGAACGTACGTTAGATCATCACTCTAAAATGAGAAAGTAAGGGAAGATGAACAGATTAAAGACCGTGCGAAACATTATGATTTGTTGGCTGATCTTGAGTCTGTCCGGCTGCGCCATACCCTCAAAGAAGGCTTCGGATCCCCTCACACCTACCGAGCAATTGTTATTCAGCTCAGCGATCAACAAAGGCCTGAAGAATTATGATGTGGATATTCTCAAAGGAGCAACCATACTCCTGAGCGCTACAGATCTGAGGGTGGACCAGAGTTTAAATGGAGATGTCGTCAATCACCATATGAAGCAGGTTGTTGCCGGATGGCTAGGGCAACAGGGAGTGATCATTCGGGAAGAGACAGAGGATGCGACGTACCGTGTGCATTTAATCGTGGAGTCCATTGGGACGACCCAAAACGCCAGATTGTTGGGGCTGCCGGCCACCCAGGCAACGATATTTCCCATAGCCACACCCGAATTGGCTTTCTATAAACGTGTGCAGAGCCAGGGGTATGTGCGCTTTTATTTTGATATTTTCGAAAAAGCATCCGGACGTTTTGTTTTTTCAACCAAGCCACAGGTAGGATCGGTGACGCAAACTGTCTATACGGCATTTTTCTTTTTCAACTGGAGAAAAACCGATATGGAGGCCTCACCTCCGATATTTGAAAATAATTAGATGAAAAATAAGGGTCCGGCCAATCTCACAACCATAGAGAGATGATTCACCTGGAGATGACCCGGCCGTATTTGGGAGACAGGATCCGAATGTCATACGTAAGCCGAAACTCAATTTAACTGACGATGACAAATCGAATCATCGACTCTACCGTTTATGATGGTCCTTTCAGAACGTTGAGCCGGGTGAGCATTCCCCGATGATAGAGTCCATCATCCGCCACATGGGGCAACACATGGCAATGAAAGAGCCACGTGCCCAAATTTGAAGGGATGAATTCGACCACTTTTATCTGAGCGGAAGCCAGGCTGATGACCCCATTATAATCCTTGTCAATGGGAGTCAGATCGTCCGGGTCAAGGACGGTCCATTTGACACCGTGCATGTGGGGCGCATGGACCTCCGCACCGACATTGGCCATGACGAGACGAACTGTCTCTCCAACCTTGGCGGTCAAGGGTTCTTCGTCCGGCGTGGATTTGGAATTGATCGTATGCGTGTCGTACCGTCCATCGCCATCTATGTCCCACTCGTCCCAGATTGTCAGTATTTCCCGATCCACCTTAGGCCAGGCAGGATCTTCGACAATGAAAAAACCATACATCCCATGGTCCATATGATTAGCCGTATCGAAGTGACAGTGGTAGAGATAATAGCCTGGTGCGGCGGGAGTCCATTCATAGGTGTAGCTCTCTCCAGGCATTTGTAACTGTTCCTTGCCCAATTCCCGGATACCGTTCCCATCCATATTGAAAGGATGTACTCCATGAAAGTGCATACTATGGGGCAACACATGCGTATTTTTAAAATGGACTCGCACCCTGGTCCCCATTGGTACTCGAATGACCGGACCCGGAACCGTGGCTTCCTGACCTTCTAATCCAAATGCCCAGACGGTCACTTCTTTTTTGGGTTGGTGTAATAGTTCAATGGTCTTTTCTTGAACAACCACGGTAAAAGCTCTGACCGGCTGCGTTTTGGCGAGTGCCGTTCCATCAAGTGCCATCGCCAACACCATCAAACCTGTGAGGTGAATAGGCCGGAGCCACTTGTTCCACCATAATTTCAGTCCCATCGCCACGCCTCCTTTTCCTGGTTGGCCCATACGCATCCAGACACTGCGGATTTCTTCATTCATGAGATCCATGGCCTCATGAGATGAGCATCATAAGGATTTACAGGACCCAATGAAAGGGTGTTTTTTCGCTCCAGAGCAATTAAGGGCACGGACAAGACAGAGACATGAGTTCACTTCCACAACGCCTTCATCAACATTCTTCAGGGCCTCATTGACTTAGCACCACACCAAAAATAGACTCAGATATCCTTCGGACATTGACTCCGACTCTCCTCTGTGGAGAAAGAGAACCCTCCAGACGGGTTGCCTTAAGAACAACGGCTCCATCATACAACCCTGTCAAGAATGGATGACGTTTTGACATGTCTCAAGAAAAGTGGCCCGTTATCTTCCATCGGCCCCATCAGGCCAGGAAAGTGATGTTGGCGTGCTTGAGGTAGTACGGAAAGCCCGAACGACCGTGTTGATCGGCTCCGCGATCGCCGTGCTCCTCCCTTTCATTCAAGGCACGGCACTCGGAGGAACTGAAGAGGGCCCCCTAAGCGGAGCCCCCTCTGTCACAACGCCGACCAAACCGTCAGGTCAACCCGTTGAGAAGTCTCCGGGGTTAAACCGGGAAATTTTAGAACAAGGAACCACCGAACAACGCGCTATCATGCGACCTGATGGATCTATACGCGTGCTGCGAAAAAGTCCTTTTACCATCGAAAACACGATTGACGGACCTCAATGGCTGCATTTGGGCGTTGAACATCGCACGCGGTACGAAACCTATAATGAACCGTTTCGGCTGAATCAGGTTGGCAGCGATCAGCAGCTCCCCCTTCATACCCTCGTGCGATTGGGAATCCGATATGATCCGATCCGTTTCTTTACGGAATTTATCGACGCCCGCGCCTTCTTAACCGACAACGGGTCCACCATTCCGGGCGGGACTGAAGATCAAACAGACATCCTCCAACTTTATGGGGGCTTGGGCTCGTCGAACCTCCTCGGACTCGGAGTCCCGGCCGAACTCACGATTGGACGGTTCACCATGGATTTCGGCAACCGACGATTGATCAGAAGAGGAAACTTCCGGAATGTCCCGGTTTCATTCACTGGACTGCATTTGGCCTTGGGAGAAGAGGAATTCCATCTGCGAAGCTTTGTGGTCGAACCGGTATTCCAGTATGAGAATAAAGGCGATACTGAAGAACACGGAACGATGTTCTGGGGATTTTTTCTTGGACAGCGACAGATCTCCTGGCTCCAAAGCGATTTGTATGTGTATTTTCTCAATGAAACAGATCGCCCGCCCAATACCGACAGTCGAAGACGTCATTTCCAGACACCCGGGTTACGCATTTTTAAGCCGAATGCCGTCGGACAGATGGATTACGAAATTGAATCAATCTGGCAATTCGGGAATCTGGCGAAAGCACCTGGGAGCTCTCAGACGCTTGATCATTTTGCCCATTTCCAACATGTTGAGGTCGGCTATACCTTCGACATCCCTTGGACCCCCCGCTTTTTGGTCCAATATGATTATGCCAGCGGTGACCGCAATCCCAACGACAATAAGGATGAACGATTCGATACTCTCTTTGGAGGTGTGAACTTCGAGTTAAATCCGGCTGGTATTTGGGGCCCCTTTCGACGGTCGAATATCAACTCGCCGGGGTATCGTCTGCACCTGACACCCAGTAAGAATTTTTCCTTCTTTGTGGCGCATCGTTTTTTCTGGCTTGCCCAAGCCAAGGACCAATGGGTCGGGACGGGGCTACAAGATCGCTCAGGCAAGGCGGGAAAATTTTTGGGACAACACTTTGAGGCACGAACTCATTGGATCGCGACAGAAAACGTGGTATTTGAAACGGGCTTGGCGTATTTATTGAAGGGAAGTTTTATTGAAAATCTGCAACAACCGGGAAAACCCAATAACAAGAATTCAACGTATTTCTATGTTTCAACGACATTGACGTTTTAATGCTGTCAGAGTGGGATGCCATTCGAGGGCAACAGCCCGGTCGTTCAACGGGCGTGTAATAATCGGTGGCAAGTGATCAGCTTGTTACCCACCTGAAAGGGGCCAGGCCCTTTGGATTCTGAATCAGAATAGGGGCGCCTTGTCCGGGTCATGCCCTTTCGGATAGTCATGAATTCGATCGGGAAAATCCGGACGAGGCTGGCTCAAAATGAATGCGGCTAGATCATAGGCCTCATCCTTCGTAAGCGTGTCTCCCTGGTCTCGCGGCATGTTCTGTCTGATGAATGCAGCGAGCGTGGGCATCCGTGCCATCCCAGCCCCATTGTTAAAAGAAAATGGACCCCACAAGTGAGGGGCAACCGCGGTTTCTTCGTTATGAAGCCCATGACACACCGCACACTTCGCCGTAAACAGCTTCTTTCCTTGGGTTGGATCCGGCGGGCGGGTTGGCTCAATGCGTGGGAACCCACGTTCTGGGATTTCAATTCCAACTGGAATCCCCTCAGACAGCCAGGCCATGTAACTCACCAGTGCCGTCATCTCCTTGCTGTCATACGGGAGAGGCTTGCCATTCATACTCCGCCGGAAGCAGGAATTAATACGCATTTCGAGGGTCGTGACCTTGTCATTCTTTGTTCGATAGATGGGATATAGGGAATGCAGACCTACGAATGGGGCGGCATGGGGAGTTCGCCCGGCACCAAGGTGGCAATTCTGACACGTCAAACTGTTTCCGACATACTCTTTTACATGCTGCTGCGTGTGCACAATAAGTTCAAATCCATACCGGATAGCCTCGCCCTTCGGCCCGGCGGGCACATCATCGACTGAAGGAAGCGTACCGGTGTGAAGGAACTTTGCGGCGGGATCTCCGTGGATGACATCCGTCGCCTTCTTAGAATTGCCTTCCGCTCCACCCGCAAAGGCCAATTCGAATGGCGAAAAAAGCACCACGATGAAGAGAGCGAGTAGAAAGACAGGAATCCTCCATTCAGATAGACCTGTGCGGACCATAACACCCCCCTTCTTTTGACCGATCACCTACCTCTGCTGGGTCTGTTGAAAAAAGCCGCCAGCGGCGTTCTCGCCATTTTTCCGAGCTCACGTACTAAGCGTACGCTCCGCGCGAAAAAACGCCTGCGGCCTTGCTGGACGGACTTTTTTGAACCGACCCGTAGCCTTTGATGAGTAATCTAATCCTGCGCAAATTTGCCCTTGAACATCCTTATTATTCAACACTCCCCTGCTTGACAGTTGCTGAGTATAAACCAGGCCAAAAGTACGGTAAAGTGACACGCCGCTTCGGTCCATTCCTGCCACAAGACTGCCTTTTAACCCCTGTTTGCTAGGCGAAAAGATTGTTTACCCAGGATGAAATGAGGAGGATCCGGTCGGCTTACCGCCAAGAGAACGTGAGTAAAACTTCCAAAGACACAATCCGGACCGTTAAGGGAAAAACGATTCCTCTTTGTATATGAATGGACACGACACGTGAAAGCGCTAGTCCAGCCACTCGTATAATTCATTGGCATCAAGGGCTTTCGCCCACAACCATCCTTGTCCTTTTTCGATCCCAATAGCCCGAAGAAAGGCCGCTTGTTCTGGAGTCTCAATGCCCTCGGCAACAATATCCACCTTGAGAATAGTGGCTAAGGCTGCAATCCCACGCACCAGGCGTTCCGCCGCAACATTGGTTCCCAACTGCTGAATAAAGGATTGGTCAATTTTAAGGGTATCCACTTCCAAGTCAATGAGTTGTTGCAGCCCTGAATGCCCGGTGCCGAAGTCATCAATGGCCACTCTGGCACCCAATTGCCGAGCCAGGCGGATGGCATCCCGGCCTTTCTTATTGAGTGCTTGCCGTTCCGTGATTTCCCCTGTGATCTGTGAGAGATGGGGTATTAACCCTAATTTTTTCAGCACCGGCAAGATCTTGTTTTTCCCCATCACAATAGGAGGCAGATTCACGCTCACTGAAAACGTGGGATGTTCGAGCAGCAGAGTGCCTAAATCCGCTTTAAGACAGGCAAACATACACGTGGTTAACTCTAAGGCTAAGTCTTCCTGTGATTCGAACTCGTCAATGACGGGTTCTATACTGATCTCACGTCCCTCATCCGCTCGCCAACGGGCAAGGGCTTCACAGCCAACGATTCGATTGGTGGTGAGATCGATGATCGGTTGATACTTAGCAAACACGGAAGACCGAATGGTATTAGGAGAAATAGTTGACATGAGTGGTGAGCGTATTTGTATATGGGTTGTATCCTCAAGATCCAGCAGGTGATGAAATCCTACCGCAATTAGCTAGACCACGGCGAGCAAGCGATCTCTCTCGGCCCTCACATACGATCTCTCGTCCCAAATATACGAGACAACGTTAGAAGAGTCATACCAACACAACGCTTGGGTTGTTCAAACTAGTCTATCCAACTGAGCGACAGGCGCCAAGCTTGCTGTTAAAAATTTGTGGTGGTGATACGAGGAGAGGGTGTCTTAACGGAGTATTTGGTCGGGGCGAGAGGATTTGAACCTCCGACATCCTGCTCCCAAAGCAGGCGCGCTACCGGGCTGCGCTACGCCCCGACTCTTGTGCTAAATGGCGATGTGGGGTGAGAAGACTCTTGGCATAAGTGACCGCTTGAGCGCGATGGCTTATGCGATTTTTTTCTGCAAAGGTCATCTCGGCTAGTGTTTTTCCTAGTTGAGGAACATAGAATACCGGATCATACCCGAATCCACCCGTTCCATGAAACTCCTGGGTAATAATTCCCTCTAACACGCCTTCAACGGTTTCCGTTTCTCCATCCGGATTGGCCAGCGCCACCACGGTAATAAAACGGGCGGTTCGCTGCTCCGAAGGCACCCCGTGTAATTCCTGCAACAGTTTTTGACAATTGTCCTCGTATGTTGCATGCTCGCCGGCGTACCGGGCCGCATAGACCCCTGGACGTCCCTGTAAGGCATCCACTTCCAACCCGGTGTCGTCGGCCAAGGCCCAGTGTCCGGTAAATTTGGCTGTGGCCACGGCCTTTTTCACGGCATTGGCCTGACAGGTAAGCCCATCCTCATCAACAGCCGGAAAATCAGGAAATTCATTCAAGGTGAGCATAGGAATCCCCACATCCTTGAGAATAGATTGAATTTCCTCAACTTTATGCCGATTCCCGGTTGCCAGCACTAAAGAGTCAATGACCATCACCCTTATCCAACTTAGGCAATAGAGCCGATAAGCTCCTTCTGCAAAGTAATCAAGCGTTGAATCCCTTCCCATCCCATCGCCAAAAAATCATCCAGATCTTTTTTGGAAAATGGAGATTGTTCGGCGGTTCCTTGCACCTCGACCATCCGCCCATTCCCGGTCATGACTAAATTCATATCCACGTCCGCTTGAGAGTCTTCGTCGTAGGCCAGGTCTAACCGGATTTCCCCGGCAATCTTTCCAATACTGATGGCCGCCAAATAGTCCAGAAGCGGACATTGTTTGATCAGACCTTTCTCTTTTAGGGTCGAAAAAGCATCAGCCAGAGCAATATAGGCTCCCGTGATCGAGGCGGTCCGTGTTCCCCCATCAGCTTGAATCACATCACAATCAATCCAAATGGACCGTTCTCCCATTTGATGCATATCCGTGACAGCCCGGAGCGATCGTCCCACCAGCCGTTGGATTTCCAGGGTTCGTCCGCCCTGCTTGCCTTTGCTGGCTTCACGGGACATCCGGTCATGGGTCGACCGGGGCAACATCCCGTACTCAGCGGTAATCCAGCCCTGTCCTTTGTCCCGTAAAAAAGGCGGCACTTTTTCTTCCACCGAGGCCGTACACACGACCTTGGTCTCTCCCATTTCAATCAGCACCGACCCTTCGGCATATTTGGTAAAGGGGCGGGTAATTTTGACAGGCCGCAGTTCATCCGCCCGTCGATTATCTGTACGCGGGATACTAAGTGTCGGTAACATCATTCCTCACATTAAAAAAAAAGGGTTGAATTATAAAGAGGGCTCCTGCAAAACACAAATGCACCACACACCTTGTCCACATGAGATTGAAAGAGTGGCTGATCTATTTGGATGGCGATGACGTACAATCTGCATCTTGAATCTTTGATAACCAGATGAATCATTTTTTACGATCCTGAACGACATACCATCGAAAGAACAGCAATCCTGCAATGATCACACTCACCAGGACAACAAACACGTCTTCATGAGGAAAGAGATAGGGCATGGATGCTAGGCTTCGGCCGAAATGACCAGGGTTTTTCGGGTTGCATTCATTGACTGAGATAGGGACTCATGATAGATTCGGTCTCCCTGCCAGGCCACCATGCACGATATCCGAATCCTTAGCGACCAACTCGACTCTCTCCGCTCCCAACTCGGTGCCCGGGCTGGCGATATTCCATGGGAAACCGTCCAGACCCTAGCAGACCAACGACGTGTCCTCATCACCCAAACCGAGGAGCTTCGCCACCAGCTCAAAAAAGGATCGGATCAGATTGCCGAACTCAAGCGTAACAAACAACCGTGCGAGGATGCCACAACCGCGCTTCGCGAAATTCGCGACCGCATCCAGACCATGGACGTGGAATTACGCACCACCGAAGAACAATTACAAGATCAGGCCCTCAGAATTCCCAATATTCCTCACGAATCGGTTCCGCCGGGGAAGGACGAACACGAGAACGTTGAAGTGCGACAATGGGGCACCCTTCCGGAATTTTCCTTTCCAGTCAAATCCCATCAAGACCTGGGAGAAGCCCTTGGCATCCTCGATTTCAAACGGGCCACAAAAATTGCCGGAGCCAGATTTTGCGTGTCGATGGGCCTTGGCGCGCTATTGGAAAGAGCGCTGGCTAATTTTATGCTTGATTGCCATACCCAGGTACATGGCTACACGGAAGTGCTTCCGCCCATGCTCGTCAACCGGCCCTCCATGACCGGAACCGGCCAGTTACCCAAGTTTGCCGAGGATCTGTTTCATCTTTCGGAAGAAGATTTCTTTCTCATTCCCACGGCTGAAGTTCCCGTCACCAACCTGTTGCGAGAAGAAATCCTGGACGCAGAGCAACTCCCGTTACGCCTTGTGGCCTATACTTCCTGTTTTCGACGGGAGGCTGGATCCTATGGTAAGGACACCCAAGGCCTGATTCGCATGCACCAATTCCAAAAAGTGGAACTGGTCAACTTTGTTCGTCCGGAGGACTCCTATGACCAACTGGAACGCCTGACACAAGCCGCGGAATCCATTCTCCAAAAATTGGGACTTCCCTATCGTGTTGTCGCGTTATGCTCCGGTGACCTGGGATTTTCCGCCGCAAAGACTTATGATCTTGAAGTCTGGCTTCCTTCGCAGCAACGGTATCGAGAGATTTCATCCTGTAGTAATTTTGACGCGTTTCAAGCCCGTCGAGCCAATATCCGATTCCGTTCAAAAAAGGACAAGCCTCAATTCCTCCATACACTCAATGGCTCAGGCCTGGCCATTGGACGCACCGTGGTCGCCATTTTAGAGAACTATCAACAAGCCGATGGCACCGTGCATATACCTGAAGTCTTGCAACCCTATATGAATGGAGTCAGCGTCATTCGTCCGGTTCCTTTTCCATAAGTGAAATTTTGATGAACCTTATCCCCATGTGGGATCTTCGAGTTCGTGGATGACCCAAAAATTCAATAGACTCCCACCAAATTTCATTAGGCCAAAGAGTTCACATTCCTGCCACAGTCGGCTACTATAAGCTTGAATGGAGATGAGCCTTGTGAGATTCATTGCATACCGTGTCAAACGGAACGTCTTGTCAGGTCATTGGAGTTAGGGCCGCAATTGAGTGAGAATCAGTCCTACCAAACAATCCTCAAGCTTTTGACACTAAATAATTCGGAGGGGTGCTAGAGTGGTCGAATAGACCGGTCTTGAAAACCGGCGTCGTGCAAGCGACCGTGGGTTCGAATCCCACCCCCTCCGCCAGCCAGTCTACAGCAAAATTAGTGTCTCTCCCCATTTCGGAAATACTTTTAACAAGTCCGCGGGTTAGGCTCCTCTGGGGCCACGATGGATGCTCTCTCGCTCAATCATATATCTCTGATTGGTCCCTTATTCATGCAGAATTCTCTGGAGGGAATTTGACGGTCCCACTGCGCAGTGTTTGGTGGGACCTAGAGAGACTTTGACCGAGTCCACACTCACCATCTCTGTTCTCTCTGGGATCACAGTCGCGAGGAAGGAATAAAACCAAAAAACTTCCGTTGCGCGGCCCACTCCAACGGAATGGGACGACGAAACGGCTCTAGCGTGAATGCCGGCGGTTGTTGCCCCATGAGAATCGCGTCGATCAGATCGGGAGCCAGAAAACTCAATCGCAGCACTCGCATGACATAGCGGCGAGTTAACCCTTCTCGTTGGGCTAAGGCCTGAACGGTAGAAACCTTTCCTGCCAGTAACTCGTCTTTCCACTGCAAGACCCGACCCACCGCGGCCACGAATCCTGCATGGGGTTGGACATGGGTTCGCACCGGGGCTCCGTTGAGTCGCAGTTCCGTTCGTCCCCCTCGCCTCGTCATCACCCAGGGGACTTCTAATACACGGGCTTGTACCTGCCTCATCTCACCATCACATCCTGTTCTGGGTTGATTGAGCCTTGGTCCACTGTAGTTGTTGGGTTAAAGGTGATGCGAAGCCGATCGACACTCACCTCAACTCGCGTCAGACGCTGCCGCCACCCCGCATGCTGTTCGAGTTCATCGAGGCTGTTGACGTGGTTAACCCAGTCTTCTGACCCTTCTTCATCCTTCACCGCCTCCATGCAGGCATTGGTCACTGCCTGCTCAAGAAGTTCAGCGGGCATCCGACGGATCTGACTGGGATGCTCTTCCCGAAATTGCAAGACGATTTGATTGACATAATACCGATAGCCGCGTGAACCTTTCCGCCCCTGCATGGGACTGAACCGATTGCCTGCTGCATCAAACAGGAGGCCTTTTAACAAAAAGGGCGTCCGCACGGACGCACCCCGTTGCCAGGCCCGATGATTGGCTTTGAACAAGGCCTGCGTTTGTTGCCACACGACTTCATCAATAATGGCGGCGTGGTTTCCTGGATACGCCTCCTGACGATGCACAATCTCCCCACGATAAATCCGGTTATGCAGCAAATGATAGAGATGCCCACGGGCAAACGGGCGTCCGCCGCTCGTCCGGCCGGCCCGACTGCGATAGACTTTTGTCCGCGTGCCGTCCTTCCGGAGTTCTTGAACAAGAGGCGACACCGATCCCACCGTGAGATACCGCTGAAAAATGTGCTGGACCACCTGCGCCTCCTTCTCATTGATGATGAGCTGTCGATCCTGCACGTCATACCCTAACGGGGGCAGCCCTCCCATCCACCAGCCTTTCTTCTTGGACGCCGCAATCTTGTCGCGGATGCGTTCCCCCGTCACTTCCCGTTCAAACTGGGCAAAGGAGAGCAGGACATTTAGCACTAAGCGGCCCATCGAGGTGGTCGTTTGAAACTGTTGCGTGACCGAGGCAAACGCCACGTCGTGTTGATCAAAGAGCGCAATCAACTGAGCAAAATCTCCTAACGACCGCGTGAGGCGATCCACCTTATACACCACGACCACCTGAATGCGCTGCGCACGAATATCGGCGAGTAACTGTTGGAGCGCGGGGCGATCCAAGGTCGCGCCGGAATAGCCCCCATCATCGTACACCGTGTCCACCAACTGCCAGCCTTCCTGTGCTTGACTCTGGATATAGGCCATCCCGGCTTCCCGTTGAGCATCCAAGGAATTGAACGCTTGCTCCAACCCTTCCTCGGAGGATTTGCGAGTATAGACGGCACAGCGCCGTTGAGGAGGCGGAAGGGCCATTAATCCGACTCCTTCGATTCGTTTTGTGGTTTGGTTCGACGTAACCCGAAAAAGGCCGGGCCATTCCAGCGCGTACCCGTGATCCGCCGGGCGATCTCCGACAGGCTCGCATAGGGCTGCCCTTGAAACTGATAGCCTGTCGCGTCCACCGTGATCGTATACCGTTGGCCTTGCCAGGTTTTGAAGAGCACGGTGCCGGGAGCCGGGCGTGGGGCCGCGCCCTTCTGTCCCGACCGGCCCGCGTGACCGACGGTCCTGGTCGCCTTGAGCTGGCGCTGGGTCATCAGGCTCAGGCCTCCATGCTGCTCCGCTTGACGCTGCCACGCTAGCGTGTAGAGGAGGAACTCACGGCCAGTGGTCAGCGACGGAGGGCCTCCAAAGGTCTGAGTCCACTCCCTCACCAGGGTTGAGGTGGTCATGTGCCGCAGAGCGGATAAGCCCGGTGGTTCTTGGGGATTCATCGCCGCACTCCTCCCCCAATGGACGCTTGCCGAGGCCCCTGCAGTCAAGGGGGCGCTCGGCCAGAGGAGAGAAACCCCCAGTCCCAGGCCCCTTAAAACGACCGACAGCCGGCCACCCGATAGCGGCGCTCCTCCCGCCAGGTCAGAAACTGGGACAGGCTATCCACCTGATCATCATGGCGGCTTCCGGGAAAGGCCAAGATCTCCTCTTGAAAGGCCTCCAACCAGGGGGCTTTCTGGGGTAGGAAAACGTGTCCAGCCTCGAGCGTCGCGGTATGCGCATGCACCCGCATGATTTTATCGCCCTGAGCGGTGACGCCAATGGGCCGAGGAAACCCTTCAATGCGATCATCCCTGATCGCTTGAATGAGGGCGGTGCCCGAGGCGGAATCTTCGATCAAAATCGTCCGGGCTCTCCATTTCAACCCTTGCGCCAGCACGGCTTTTTTGAGACTGGGGAAATCCAATTTAGCCCGGTACACCTCCAACAGATAAGAGATATTCCCCTGTTGCTGCCAGGTGGTACAGACCGAATAGTCCGCCAACTCGCTCACCTTAGAGGCCGTATCCCACGATTGAATGATCCGATCCTTTCCTGCTCGAAAAGCCGGCGGTTGGTCGTACCGCGGGAACCACTTCCACTTGACGAGGTTCCCCTCCTCCGGCATCGGCCGCTGGAGGTATTGGGCCGAAAAGGTCAGACTCCCGATATTCTGGCGAATGGTCTGTAACACCGCCGCCGATTCGCGTTCCTCATGCAAGGCATCCTCGGCGGCCCGCCCCACCTCCCGCCCCGTGGTGAGCGTAAAGCGTTGCTCCCGGTCGGCAAGGGCCGGCAGATCCAAATGTTCCCATGGTTCTTTCTCCAGTACATGCGCGACGAGATCATCCACATGCAGCCGCTGCATGACCACAATAATCACATCGGTGGCTTTGTTATCCAACCGCGAATAGAGCGTCGTGTCGTACCATTGCTTCACCCCTTCCCGTTTCGTCTTCGAGTAGGCATCTTGCGGTTTCAACGGATCATCAATAATGATGAGCCCGGCGCCTAACCCGGTGAGGGTCCCGCCAACCGAGGTGGCATACCGCATTCCCTTTCGCGTCGTCTCCAGTTCGAGTTCCGCACTGCGTTGGAGCTGGGTGCCCGGAAAGAGCTGCCGATACCAGAGACTGTCCATCACGGTCCGACAGTCTCGCGCCAGCTTCGTGGACAACTCCGCCGCGTAACTGGCACAAATGATCCGTCTGGTGGGATCGCGTCCCAAGACCCAGGCCGGCAGGGCCACAGACGTACAGATCGACTTGAGACTCCGCGGCGGCACCGTGATGAGCAAACGCCGAATATCCCCCCGCACACATTGCTCCAACCGATCAGCCATCAGGTCAATGTGCCAGTTGGGCAGAAAGGGGTTCCCGGGCGTCACGCTCTCAAAGACCTTGGCAATAAAGGGCGAGAGCTGTTCACGCAGGAGCGCGTCGAACACGACCTGATCCTCCCCGCGTCTCATGCCGCACCTCCTGGGTGGGAGGGCGCCTCGTGCGCCTCCCGCATCTGCTGCAGGGCGCGCTGAAGGATGGCACGATCGGTTGGGGAGACGTCGGTGAAATCCTCTTCCTGTCCCTCTTCCGCCAGGTACCGCTGGTACCATTTCGTCATCACTTCAATGGCACGCAAGTCGCCCTTCAGTGCTTGCTCCATCGTGCGTTTGACGAGGGTGCGCTGTTTGGTGATCGTGTGGACCTTTTGCCCTTCCGTCACCCGGATCAACTCCTGTAATTCCGCCTGTACATCACTCGCAAAATTGCGGTGGCCCCTGGGGCGGCCCTGCGGATTGCCCGACTGCCCCTTCTTGAACTGATGGTGTTTGGGAGGCTGTTTATAGCCTACCGGCTCATCAGGCGCGCTCATGGCCACGGTCCTCCTGCATCTGCGTAAACGTCAGACCCGTCTCGGCATGGTGCGCCGTTTGCCCAGTGGCGCGCTCCCATCGGCGCACCGCCGTATCCACATACCGCGGGTCCAATTTCATGAGATAGGCGCAACGCCCCGTCTGCTCCGCGCCCAGCATGGTGCTGCCACTGCCGGCACAGCTATCGAGAATGATCCCCCCACGATGCGAACAATCCTTGATGGCATCGGCAATCATCGCCACCGGTTTGACCGTGGGATGCAAGGCGAGCAGCTGTTCCCGATCCGCATGAAAGGAGTTACTGCCCGGATAGGACCAGACATTGGTCCGATACCGCCCATGTTGCCCGAGCTCAAAGTTATTGATGTGAGGCGCCGTGCCGTGTTTGGCCACCAACACCAGTTCATGTTGCGAGCGATAGAACGTGCCCATGCCCCCATTGTCTTTGGTCCAGACACAGAGATTTTTGATGGTGGGATAGACCGACCGGGCCGCCGTCAACAGTTCATACAAATGGCGCCAGTCCATACATAAGTAATGAATGGCCCCCTCCACACTCTGCTGCGTAAGCTGGGTGAAGAGGGACTGCAGAAACGTCGTGAAGTCGGCTTCAGACATTTCCCCAGAGGCCATCGCAAAATTAGGATGCTGCACGGCCCCCAACCCGCACACATGCCCCCCAATGGGCACATTGTAGGGCGGATCAAGGAAGACCATCTGGGCCAACTGCCCCTCCATCAGAAGCAGAAAGGCCGCCGGATCCGTGGCATCCCCACACAGCACCCGGTGCGGGCCCAGGAGCCACAGATCCCCTCGCCGACTCACCGGCGGCGTGGTGGGGGGAGGCTCGTCTCCGGGGTTGGGGTCGTCCCCATCGGGGTCGTCGTCATCCGCTGAGAGACTGTCCATCAGCAGGTCAATCTCCGCCGTGGAAAAACCGGTAATCGTCAGGTCACAATCCAGCTCTAACGCCTGGAGTTCCTGAAACTCCAACGCCAACAGCTCGCGATCCCACCCTGCCTGTTCCACCAATTTATTATCGGCGAGGAGATAGGCTCGTTTCTGCGCCTCGGTCAGATCGGCGAGTCGAATGGTGGGAACGTGCGTCAGGCCCACCTGCTTGGCGGCTTCCAGACGCCCGTGGCCCGCGAGAATCCGGCCAACAGGACATCCAAAATAATAGGATTACTTCCTTTGTCCACCAACAGATAAAATATGAGTAGAAGCCCCCTGGCCTGGCAAAAGTTTTTCAATACTGGTGTTTGAAAAAGTAGCGAATAAACGTCAACCCAAAGATTAAGTCGTACACTTCAGTCGAGGTTTTTCCCCTTTTGCTCCATAGCCTTTCTCAAGCTAAGAGGCCGCATGTCCGTCCAAATCTCATCAATGTAAGTGAGGCATTCGGTTTTAATACCAGACTTGCCGACCTCCTCCCACCCAGACGGAATATCACGATCAATTGGCCAAATTGAATATTGCTCCTCATGGTTAATTACTACCCGATAGATCGTCTTGTCATCATCTTCAAACATTTGGTTCCCCTTTCAAAGCAAATGTACATTTAAAAATTTCGACGAACATCCGCAAGCCAGGCCGACAAGCTTGCTACTGTCGAAGTTTTGAAGAGTTGCTGAAGAGGCACTTCAACACCAAAAGCTTCGCGCATCCTAGATACCACCTGCATGGCAAGCAGCGAATGTCCTCCCAACTCAAAAAAGTTTTGATGCCGTCCGATCTCAACCACATTCAGTACTTTAGCCCAGATGCCAGCCAACACCGTCTCGTCACCCACGTGCAACGGTTCGAAAGAATTGTCCACCGTTAGTCTGGCTGATTCCGCAACCGCCTGACGGTCAATCTTTCCAGACGGCATTACAGGAAGCGCCTTCACGAGGCGAATAACGGCGGGCACTTCGACGCTTGGCAATCGATTAAGTAGGTAGGCACGAAGCTCATCGATTTTTATCGTGGTCCGCGAGACGACCATTGCCGCCAGAACAGGTTCACCACGAAGCGGAATAGACAAGGCCACAGCTGCATCTGTTATGTCGGATCTCTGTTTGAGAATTGTCTCGATTCCACCGAGTTCAATGCGGTTTCCTTGAAGCTTGACCTGGTCATCGATACGTCCACCAAATTCAAGCTCACTCCCATTACAGCGGCGTCCCCAATCTCCGGTTCGGTAAAAACGGGAACCTGATGGTCCAAATGGATTCGGGACAAAACGATTAGCTGTTTCACTTGGCGTATTCAGGTACCCACGAGCCACGCCTACACCACCGACGAAAATTTCCCCCAATACGTTATCAGGCACTGGCTCCAGGTTTGAATCAAGCAAGAAAGCAACCGCTCCTGGAATAGGTTGGCCAATGGGAACTGCCTGTAAATTGGATTCCAGAACACACCGCCAAGATGTCACATCAATTGTTGCCTCAGTCGGCCCATACATGTTCAACAATTCTGCATCTAATCGCGCAAAGAATCGTCGTGACAAATCCATGGAAAGCGGCTCCCCTCCGCAGTAGACACGCCTAAGCTCCTGGCACCGATTCAGTCTAGGTTCGTCTAAAAGAGTTCGAAGCAGAGAAGGCACAACCTGGATCGCAGAAATGCGGTTCTGAGAGACCACCTCCACAATATCACTGGGGCTTCGCTTTGCAAACGCCGGGCAACTAATTAGGGAGGCGCCTGCGGAGAGAGGTCCTAGAAGCTCCCAAAGAGAGGCATCAAAACTCACATTCGTTAAATGGAGTACGGAATCTTCTTGATTCAATGGGTACATTGACTGAAGCACGTTAATATGGTTGTAAAGGCCACGCCGTGTTGCGACCACCCCTCTTGGACTTCCAGTTGAACCTGATGTGAAAATTATGTAAGCGGCCGTTTCTTCATGTGCTTTAGCCAGCGGAACATGGGACTGGGAGTCGGGAATATTCGGCGGCCTATCGAGCAAAAGCTTTCTGCCATGAAACCAGTCAAAACGGTCCAATAACTCTGTCGTGGTTAGCAGTATGGTGGCATTCGTTTCCTTAAGAATAAACTCCACACGATTATTTGTAGAGTGCGAATCAATAGGAACGTAGGTTCCACAGGCGCGGAGTACTGCTAGAAGGCCAACTACAATATCACGAGTTTCAAATGCGCAAAGGGCCACACGTACTTCAGGACCAACACCTGATACACACAGCCATTCGGTCCACTTAGCTACTTCAGATTCAAGTTCAGCAAATGTAAGCAGTTTATTATGTGAGGCTAAAGCGACATCGCCGGGATGGGTTAATGCTAGTCTAGATATGGCCTCTACAGGGCACCGCTGTGGCAAAGGTGATGCCGGACCGTAGGAGGCCTTAAGCAATCTCGCTCGATCAGCCGCAGAGTTCAAGGGTAGGGATAAAACAGGGCTAATCGGCTGATTTGTCGCAGCGAACATTAAGGATCGGAATTGCCCTGCCATACGCATGCCGCTTTCCTCGGAAAAAATGTCTGTACTATATTCAAGCGAGCACACAAGACCTTCATCAACTTCATTCGCGGATAATGAAAGATCGAATTGTGCTCGCCCGTTTCCAACTACAGGAGGTAACCTGCCCGTCTTTGTGCCCAGCTTTGCAGGAGGGTTGCGGGGAAGGTTCTGAAGTGTGAAAAGTACCTGAAAAATAGGATTTCGGCCAAGTTTCCGCATTGGGCTAAGATACTCGACAATTCGTTCAAATGGCACATCCTGGTGCTGAAATGCCTGGAGGGTAGTTTCGCGAGTTTTGCGAAGCAACTCCCGAAAGGACATATAGCCGAAAACGCGCAAACGGATCGGCAAAATGTTTGCACAGAGCCCAACCATCCCCTCCATTTCGATTATGGGCCGATTTGCAGCAGGTGACCCAATAACCAGATCGCATTGCCCTCCTAGTCTATGGAGAAGAATGGCATAGATTGCAATTAGCGCCATATAGAGGGTCGCCCCCTCACTATGCGCTAGATCGCGCAAGGCAGTAACCACCGAAGGCTCGATATCAAAGCGGTGGAGCTGACCTTTGTGGGTAGCTGTGTACGTGTGGGGGAAATCGGTAGGAAGATTTATTTCTTCCGGAGCGTCAGCTAGTTCCGCGCGCCAAAAAGCTATTTGAGTGGCGAGAGCGGAACTTCGAAACGCAGATTCTTGCCAGTATACAAAGTCTAGGCACTGAAGCGGAGGATCAGGAAGAGGAGATGGATCCCCTCGTACAAATGCAGGATAGATTGCCTCAAGCTCTCTGAGGAGGAGGGTGAGAGACCATCCATCCACAGCGATGTGATGTACTGTCAGGACAAACAATTGGTGAAGGGGAGAAAGATAATATAGAGAAGCGCGCACCGGCGGTCCATATTCAAGGTCAAAAGGTTCCGAAATATTATCAGAGATCAACCTAAGCGCCTTACCTTCGGCATCAGGATCGCCGTCAAAATCATCCACAATAGTAAGATTAAATTTTCTAAAAGGGAGAACGCGCTGTCTGGGTATATTGCAGTCCAGCTCGTAAACAGTCCGCAATGACTCATGCCGACAAATAAGCTCCCCAATGGAACGCTCTAAGGCATCGACGTCAGTTCGGCCTTTCAAGCGAAGCACGGTGGGAATATGATAAGTCGGTTGACCTGGATCGAGCTGTTCAAGAAACCAAAGGCGCTGCTGCGCTGGGGAAAGCGGCCCCGCCCTTCCTTTGATACGCTTTTGTAAAAGGGCGGATAGTTTAGCACGTCGCTCATCTGCTGAGATGTGGTCGCTACTCACTGACTGTCCTCCTCGGACGACAACTCAGCTAAGAGGGAAGTCACCTCTTCGTCCGACATAGTGTCAATACGTTTTAGCAACGCAGCTTCATCCCGTCCCGCATATGCCGTAATTGGCTTAATCTTGGACTCAGCAACCAAAATTTCTTTCTCGGCTACAAGAGCAGAAAAACCGGCCAGTGATGGAGCATCAAAGAGGCTGCGCAGCGGCAAGTTAACTTCAAAAGATTTATTTACTCGAGCTATCACTTGAGTAGCTAACAGGGAGTGCCCTCCAATTTCGAAAAAACGGTCGCGGATGTCAATCTGTCGGATGTGCAACACTTGCGACCAAATCCCAGCTACTCGTAATTCAACCTGCGTTCGAGGACCTTGAAAATCTTCGCGGACCATAGATTGAGGTGAGGGAAGTTCACGGCGATTAATCTTCCCTGAAGCGCTGCGAGGCATCGACTCGAGCAAATTGATTGCTGAAGGAACCATGTATTCAGGTAGAACAGTTCTAAGGTCACTGCGAAGATCCTCGACTAAAGTTCCTGACAGGTTTACCCCAACTTTCGGAACAATATATGCGATAAGCCGCTTATCATTTTCTGCCACTTCTTTGAGCACAACCGCACTCTCAGCTACAAACCGATGCCTCCGAAGGGTTTCTTCGATTTCGCCGGTCTCGACACGGAAACCCCGTATTTTGACCTGTTCATCAAGTCGTCCTAAGAATTCCACGGTGAGATCGCTCCTAAACCGCGCACGATCACCGGTCCTGTACATTCGATTACCATGCGTCCCAAATGGGTCGGGAACAAATCGTTCCGCGGTAAGCCCGCCGCGCCTGTGGTAACCTCGAGCGCACGGCAATCCACCAATATAAATTTCTCCGGGAATATCCACGGGCGTCGGCTGAAGACCACCATCCAGAATGTACAGACGGGTGTTTGGGAGCGGCCATCCAATAGGAATGGTACCCGACAACTCTTCGTGGCCACATACCCAATGTGTCACTTCAATCGCAGTTTCTGTTGGGCCATACATGTTATGCAGCTGGACTGATAATCTGGAAAAGACACTTTCTACAACAGCCTTTTTTAGTTCCTCTCCACTAGTGTAAATTCGTTTCAAACTTGTACAACGATCCAATTCGGACTGTTGGAGAAATGCCGGCAACATCGATGGAACGAAGTGAAGGACGGTGACACCAGATTCGATCACTAAACGAGTAAGATAACCGGGATCACGGTGACCACCCGGTTCAGCAATCACAAGCTTCGCACCTGTAGATAGTGGCCATAGATACTCCCATACTGACACATCGAAATGGAGCGGCGTCTTTTGAAGTACCACTTCACCGAGTCCCATGGAGTGATTCTCTACCATCCAAAGTAAACGGTTAACGAGAGGCGCATGCTCCGTCATTACCCCCTTTGGCGAGCCTGTGGAACCCGAAGTATAGATAATATATGCAAGATTGGCGGGATTTAGTGGGACAAGAGGTGGTTTATCAATCACACCACTAATAAGCGGATCATCCAGGCAGAGAACCTCCACGCCTGTGAGCGAGTGGAAATGGACAAGTAGGCTTTGGCTGGTTAATATCAGGCAAATACCAGCGTCTTGAAAGATTTTTTCAAGACGGGCTGGTGGATTCTCGGGGTCGGCTGGAAGATAGGCACCTCCTGCTTTCCACACACCCATTATACCGACCAAGGCCTCGAAAGATCGTTCGCACACAATAGCGACTACTGTCTCAGGACCTACACCTCTGTTCCGTAGCTCTTGTGCAAGAAAGTTCGCACGACCATTGAGTTCGCCATAGGTGAGTTGAACGCCGTTGAACTCTAGCGCAATTGCTCCCGGAACCTCTAGGGCCTGACGTTCGAATAACTGATGTGCCAGAAGAAGGGGGCGTTCGACACCAGTATCATTCCACTCAAACACCATTTGTCGAAGGTCCGAATCCTCTAGCAGAGAGAAATCATCAATGGCACAGTCAGGAGCCTCCACGATCTGAGAAAGTAGCTTTTGCAGGTGTTTCACCAAGCCTATAATACGTTCCCCATCAAAAAGGTTTGTATTGTATTCGATCGCTCCCGCCAGTCCTGCCGAGGCTTCCCTGAGGAATAAGGTAAGATCGAATTTAGCTGTACCATTGCCTCCCGCCAGCTCTTGAGCCTGTTCCTGTTTCTCATGCCATTCCTGATATGCCGAATTTCCACCAAGAATAGGAACATTTTGGAAAGCGAACATTACTTGGAATATTGGGTTATGACTGAGGTTACGTTCAGGCTGTAAGACTTCAACTAGTCGCTCGAACGGTAAATCTTGATGTGCATAGGCACCCAGTGTGATTTCTCTAGTACGAATAAGTAATTCACGGAAGGAAGGTCGACCTGAGAGATCGCAACGGAGCGCGAGGGTATTTACAAATAACCCGATCAATCCTTCAAGCTCTGGCCGTGTGCGGTTAGCAATGGGAGTTCCGAGTACCATGTCAGATTGACCACTATATCGGTATAGAAGCACTGAAAACGCAGCCAGCAATGCCATGAAAGATGTTACGCCTTCACGGTTTGCTAAAGCGTGGAAGCTTTGTGCTAAGGAAGGGGCAATCTTAAAATGGTAAGTGGCGCCGCGGAAAAGTTTCGTGGCCTGGCGTGGGCGGTCCAACGGAAAATCTAATAGCGGTGGTGCGCCGCGGAGTTGAGTTCGCCACCAGGCGAGTTGCCGTGCGAGAACATCACCGGTTAGCCATTCGCGCTGCCAAATAGCGAAATCCGCGTACTGTAGTTGAAGGGGGGGCAGTTTGTGTGGCTGTCCCAAGGCAAATGCCATATAAAGATCATTTAGCTCCCGTAACACGATACCCATCGACCATCCGTCGGCGATTATGTGGTGCATGCTTACCAGAAGAATATGTTGCTCCTCGGAGAGATGGATGAGGGCTACACGAAAGAGAGGCCCTTGAACAAGATTGAACGAGCGACGGGCTTCCTCTGCAATCAGTTTCTTAGCTTCTAATTCTCGTTCTATTTCTGACCGTTGCCTCAGGTCATAAGGCGTAATAATCACATCCATTTCAGGTAGGATTCGCTGTACCGGACGTCCGTCTTCTTCATCAAAAACTGTGCGCAGCACCTCATGGCGGGAAATAAGCGCTCCAATAGCAGAACTCAGAGCCTTTTTATTAATGCTACCCAGGATTCGCATGGAAGCTGGAATATTGTAAAATGGGCTGCCAGGCTCAAACCGATCGAGAAACCACAGACGCTCTTGAGCAAAAGATAGAGGCAACGTTTCGGAACGAGCCTGCGATGTTATAGTCGGTGGTAAAATGCCAGGGGGCTCAAGTTGGATTTTTTTGATTGCAGTGGCAAGACCGCTGACTGTGGGATCCAAAAAGAACTGACGTAGTGGCACCTCCACGCGAAACATGTCGGTCAGTCTTGAGAGTACCTGTGTGGCAGCAAGCGAGTGTCCACCCAAATCGAAGAAATTTTCCTGCACCATCACCCTCTCCAACCCGAGGATCTCACCCCATACCCCTGCGATTCGCTCCTCGACCGAATTGCGGGGTGGATCCCCTCTCCCACTACCTTCGACTCGTAAGCGCTCCGGTGCAGGAAGCGCGCTCTTTGAAAGTTTCCCATTAGAATTCAGCGGCAGCTTATTCAGAAACACAAAAGCCGACGGAATCATGTAACCAGGGAGATATTGCCGAAGATTGACCCGTAACTCAGCAGCTGTAGGAGGGGTCGGCTTACCAACGATATAGGCCACCAGCCGAGGTCCGCTTTCAAGATCTCGTCGCACTATTACGACAGCCTGTTCCACACTCCTGTAATCAAGGAGTCTTTTCTGGATCTCACCAAGCTCGATGCGAATACCGCGAAGTTTCACCTGATCATCATCACGCCCGACAAATTCGAGTTCACCATCTAATGTAAAACGAGCCATGTCACCGGTTCGATACAACCGCCCCCCCGCCTCACAAGTAAAAGGATCAGGAACGAAACGGTCGGCAGTCAAACCCGGCTTTCCCTTGTAGCCGCGAGCCACCCCATGTCCGCCAATATAAATCTGACCAACACATCCTGGCGGTGAGTAATTCAAATATCTGTCAAGTACGTAAATTTTCGTCCCGAGCACGGGACGACCTAGCGGTGGAAGGCGATCGCTGCTACATGGACCGAGCAACGCAGCGATGGTGCATTCAGTAGGCCCATAAGCGTTAAAAAGCTTCCGGCCTCTTGACCAGCGCCCCGCCAGTTCTCGCGTACTGGCCTCAGCCGCAAAAACAACCGTATTCAGTTCCGCTAGATCGCCGGCTTCCATGACACTGAATGCAGATGGTGTAAGAATTGCTACATCAACGTTCCGCCTCTTCAGGAGATGAGTCAGCTCAGGGCCCGGTATCAACTTCTCGGCGGGCTCAAGAATGAGGGTAGAATAACCCCCGAGAGCAATTAAGATTTCAAAGATCCACGCGTCAAAGCTCGGGGGCGCCGCTTGGAGTACTCGGCTACCCGGCGGATGACCAAACACCTGGCCAACCGTCGCACCTAATTCCGCAAGACCCCGGTGCGGTACCATGACCCCCTTGGGTAATCCAGTGGATCCTGATGTAAATATGATATATGCAAGTTGGTCCGGTTCCACCGCTGCATTAATGATCTTTTGGGGAGTGGAAGAAATAGCCGATACAGTTTCTTCATCATCAAGACATACGATGGGACAGTTTACTGGTCCCAATGACTCTAGCTTTTCACGACAGGTCAGAAGAAGATGCACGTCGCTAGCGTTCATCATAAAGTCGAGTCGCTCTCTCGGAGTTTCGGGATCAAGGGGTAACACCGCACCCCCAGCACCTAACACACCAAATAGGGCTATTGGTGCAATAACGGACCGATTCAAAAAGAGGGCGACGACCTGTTCAGCGCCTATTCCCAGACCCATAAGAAATTGGGAAAGCTGATTCGCGCGTAAATTGAGTTCGGCATAGGAAAGCGCCTCACTTTCATCTTCTAAAGCAATTTGATCGGGATGTGCAGATGCTGCAATGTTTAGAAGATCACAAATCGAACGCCACGAATTGGACGATGCTGGTCCAGGTCGATTGAATTGATATAAGGCTCGGCGTTCAGAAGGTGTAAGCAGGGAAACCTCGCGCGCCCTTTGATCAGGATCAGCCGCAACATTGTCAAGCAGAACACAAAAATGATCGACCAAACGATCTACGGTGCCCGAGTCGAACAGATCGGTGTTATATTCAACTGCTCCCCGAACATGGCGAAAACCTTCCATCATAGCCAGTGTCAAATCGAACTTCGATGTGCCCGCTGAATGTTGGACAGGTTCATTCGAGTGAGATGCCTCCGCAGAGTCATCCGTAAGTCCGGGTTGGTTTTGAAGAACAAATGCTACTTGGAAGAGAGGATTGCGGCTTAGATTCCGGGCCGGCCGTAATTCTTCCACCAAACGCTCAAAAGGAAGGTCCTGGTGAGCTAAGGCACCAAGAGTGGTTTCTTTAACACGGCAGACAATCTCGCGAAAGGTGGGATTGCCAGAAAAATCAACACGCAGGACAAGGGAGTTGACGAAAAATCCAATCAGCGACTCGAATTCAGAACGCGTTCGGTTGGCTATGATAGTACCAACAAGGATGTCTTCCTGGCCTGAATACAAACGCAACAATAGCTGGAATGCAGCACAAAGCACCATAAACATGGTTGCCCCCTCCTGTCGCGCTAAGTCTCGTAACCGATCGGCTACTATTGCTTCCACTACAAAACCTCTTCGCGCACCTCGGAAACTAAGTGACGCAGGTCGTGGCCGATCTGTGGGCAAATCGATCACTTCTGGCGCACCATCCAGAGCGCACCGCCAATAGGATAGCAGTCGTTCGAGATTCTCCCCGCTCAGATTCCGCCTTTGCCACAGGGCAAAATCAGCATACTGAACCACAAAATGGGGTAAGGGAGAAGGAAGCCCAGCCTCAAATGCGGCCAGCAACACACGAAACTCATTCTCTAAAATATTGATGGACCAGCCATCGAATACGATGTGGTGAAATGAGAACACGACCCAATATTCTAGAGTCCCTATTTGCAACACTCCTACCCTCAGCAATGGACCGCACTCCAAGTCAAACGGGCGATTCGTCTCTTCTTCATACCAATGTTGCAACTGAATGCGTCTCTGCATTTTCGGCACGGAACGCATGTCAATCCAAGGAACAGGTATTACCAATGAAGGAGCAATCCGTTGTACCGGCATTCCATCTATAACTGGGAAAGTTGTCCTCAACACCTCATGTCGGTGGATGATCTCCCTCACCACGCGTTCGAGCACTGAGGGGTCGATCGAACCGCTCAAACGAATCGTCGCAGGAATATTATAAAAAGAACTTCCAGGCTCGAAGCGATCAAGAAACCACAATCGCTGCTGCGCAAAACTAAGCGGCAGATTTTCAGACCCGGTTCGTGGCGGGATAGAAGCAGACAGATTGTTGCTCTGATTGGCAAGTTTATTTTCAAAAAGCGCACGTTGTTCATTTGAAAGAGCTGCGATGCGATTAGTAATTTCATCCATAGTTCACTCCTGTGTTCGCTGCCGCCGAACCTCATCACTCGGTAGGGCTTCAATATCTGCAAGCAACCGCACTGTTTCTTCTTCACACGAGGCAGCCTGCTCACCAACAATTGCGAGTGCCAACTCTTCAAGCGTTGGTTGTTCGAAAATCAAACTTACGGGAATCTCGATCTGGAAAACGGTTCGAGCACGCGAAACCATTTGCGTGGCGAGTAAGGAATGCCCCCCCAAATCGAAAAAGTTATCCTGAATACCGATTCGACTGAGACCCAATAATTCTTCCCAAATCGCAGCAAGCGACCGTTCTACTGGGCTGCGCGGCTTAATGTAAGTCTTTTCAGTATCTTGGGTAACCTCGAGTCGGAGAAGGGCTCGACGGTCCAGCTTTCCGGTGGAGGTTAAAGGAAGCGAAAGAAGTTTGGTATAGGATGCAGGCACCATGTGCTCTGGCAGCCTTGCCCGAACAAAACTCCGCAACCCTACAGCCGTCACAGTAGCCCCTTCTCTCAGCACTACAAATGCTACCAAGCGCAACCCGTCTCCTTTACCTACAGTGGTGACGGCAGCCGCACGCACCGCGTCATGTTGCTCGACAACATTCTCGATTTCTCCCGGTTCTATTCGAAAGCCCCGAACTTTTATTTGATCATCATTGCGTCCAAGGAACTCAAGTAAACCATCGGAACGAAATCGTGCCAGATCACCGGTTCGGTAAAGTCGACCTTTCGAGAAGGGATTCGGCACAAAACGGTCTGCGGTCAGGTAGGGACGGTCCAGATAGCCCAACGCAACGCACACGCCTCCAAGATAAAGTTCACCAGGGCAATCCGGACCCGTAGGTCGAAAGGCTGTGTCGAGAACATAGCAAGCAACTCCTGGAATCGGACGGCCAATCGGAGGTAGAACTGGCCCTTGCACATCTACGCAATACTCGGTAACAACATGTGTTTCTGATGGACCGTATTGGTTATAAAGTTTAACGTGAGGACAACGATCGAGAAGTTCAACTATAGGGGGGCTAAGTACAAGTTGTTCTCCAGCAGCAATGATCTCCTGCAGAGTCTGGGGCAACATCTTACAATTGGCTGCAAGTTGCCGCAAGGCAACCGGAGGAAGAAACAGTCGCATGATTTTCTGTTCATGAATAATTCGAAGCAGTAATTCCGGATCGCGCCGAGAGGCCTTATTGGCAACAACCAAAGTACCGCCTGCACACAAAGTAGCGAATATTTCTTGGATGGACACATCGAAGCTTAGCGACGCAAATTGAAGAGTTCGAGCTCCGGGTGGAAGATTCGACCGATGATTTTGCCAAGATATCAAATTTGAAAGCGTGCCATACGTCATTACAACACCCTTTCGCTGCCCTAGAGAGCCAGAAGTGTAAATGACGTAAGCAATCATTTCATGAAGGATATCTGGCCAGGGCTGAGAATCAGAGGGCATCGAGGTCAGCAGATCAAGTTCTAATAATTTAACTCCGGCAAATTGCTTACAAGGAACGCTTTTACCCAAAAGGATCAGGGAAAGCTGTGATTCATCAATAATAGAACGTAAGAGCCCGGAAGGAAGATCTGGCTCAAGTGGCACATAAGTACAGCCAGCAAGTAAAATCGCGATGGTGGCAGCGACTGCGTCGGCGCTTCGCTCGGTACAAAGTCCAATCTTCGAACCAGGATCCACACTCTCTCTGATATAGAACGCGATTATCTGAACACGTCTCACTAGCTCTGAGTATGTAATAGGCACCTTGTCAATAACCGCAACAGAATGAGGCGTTAGACTAGCTTGCTCGAGCACCTCTTTTGCAACGGAAAATGGACCCACGGAATTCGGTCCACGACTTTGCGCAAGCCACTTCTCTTCTTCTTCTTTGGAAATAAGGGCAAGGGAATCGATCCGTTCATCAGGGTCGTCCATGGCTGCAGTAAGAAGCTGGGAGTAACGGTGCCCAAGCCTGATGATTGTTTCCTTATCGAATAACTCCACATTGAACTCGAAGCCGATAACAAGACGCTCCTGTTGATCAATAATGAATGCCGACAGATCGAATTTAGAGGTTCCACCAGGGGGGGAGGCGAAGCGCACATTATCCTCATTATTGGCATTTCCCGCCAATTGTTCTCTACTAGCCTCTTCATTTTGAAAAACAAACATAACCTGAAACACCGGATTGTTGGTGAGACTTCGTATAGGCTGAAGCTCTTCAACCAACTTCTCGAATGGTAAATCTTGATGGGCGTACCCGCTTAGCGTTACCTCTCGAACACGCTGCTGTAGCGAACGGAAGGTATCATTTGGTTCTACCCGAGCACGCAGAGCTAAGGTATTGGCAAAAAACCCTATTAACGGCTCAGTCTCGTGTTGAGTTCTGTTAGCAATAGGGCTCCCCACCACAATGTCTGCTTGACCGCTCCATCGTTTTAGAAGCGCGTAGAATCCCGTGAGTAAGGTCATGAACAGTGTGCTGCGTTCAGCTTGACTGAATGCTTCAAGACGAGGGCGAAGATTCTTTGGGATATGGAATCCGCAGGTCTCGCCGCGGGAGGCTTTATGCCGCGATCGAGGTCGATCAGTTGGAAGTTTCAAGAGCGGAGGTGCGTCTTCAAGCATAGTTCGCCAATATCGAAGAAGTTGTTCGAGTTTTTGCCCAGTCAATTCCCGCCGTTGCCAGACCACCCAATCACTGTACTGCAGCTCCAACGATACCAAGGGCGTGGGGAGTCCTTGTTCAAGGGCTTCATATATGGTTTCCAACTCCTTAAATAAGATTTGAAACGACCAGCCATCCGCAACAATATGATGTACGGTAAGCAACAGCACAGATTCGTCTCCAGCAATTTGCACGAGCTGTGCTCGCAGTAGTGGTCCAGAAGCCAGATCAAAGGGCGTGTTTGCTTCCTCATCTGACAATCGTCTAGTTTCAATCAGGGCTAGCAGTCTAGGCAGCTGATCAAGGTTTATGGTCTTCAGTGGTATTCGAAGCTGTGGCAAAATCCGTTGAATAGGACGCCCTTCACTATCTGGAAAAATAGTCCGTAGTGTTTCATGACGAGCTATAATCTCATTGATGACGTTTTCCAGTAGAATCGGATTCAGCCTTTTGTACCATCTTTTAACCACCGGAATATTGTATGTGCCCGTACTTGGCAAAAATTGCTCAAGAAACCACAATCGCTCCTGAGCAAAGGAGAGTGGTATATCACCTTTCTCGGACCGTCGCTGGAGAACAGAACCGGAACGTTTTTCCAGTCCCCTGACATATCTGGCAAGTTCAGCGACTGTAGGTGACTCGAATAGGACTCGAAGGGGAATTTCGACTGAAAATGTTTTACGCACACGAGAAATCACGCGGGTGGCGGATAACGAATGGCCACCAAGATCGAAAAAATTATCGTGTAATCCAATTCCCTCGACCTGCAGAACATCACCCCAAATTGCAGCGATCTGGCTCTCCACTTGAGGGTCGGTTTCCAGAATGTTGGACGTTTCGATTGTAGGGTTCTGGATGGTATTACCAGGGAGTTCAATCTCAAAAACCCCGTCCAGACTACACCTAGCCCTCTTGTGGATTACTAGACATCTGGCTCCTGAACGGCTTGTTAGGGGATGGGGGCGGAAACAAGCGGCAGTTTCCCTGGGCTGTTTCCAAATTTCACGTCCAACAGCGGGACCTCCAAGATAAAGTTCCCCTGGGAATCCGGATGGCGCTTGATGGCCACTGGAATCCAATACCCGCGCTGTAAATCCCGATCTCGGGCGACCGATTTGATGCCATTGACCACTGGCTTTGGACTCACCTTCAAAAAGCATGTGGGGAAATGCGGTTTCGCACAATCCATAATAACTCACGAACCGAACCGTATCGAATCCTATGGTATGCCAATAGCTGTAAGCCTCACGTAAGATATCGATTTGCTGGCCCTCTCCTGTAACAACTAAAACCTTAATAGGTGGAGACGAAGTCTCAAAGATTTCCGAAAGTCCGCACGCCAATTGCGGAAAAATTGTGGCAGGAACGCCAAGTACAGTTATTCTGCTATTTTGCAAGCCTTTGAGAAAGTCGTAAACATCCGACCCGCCGAGACGTAATATTGTTGCCCCAGAAAGAAGCGCTGCAAGAACGATATCCCACGATTCACTCCAACCGAATGGGCTGAATACCGCTACCCGATCCTCCTTCTCTAACCCGAGTTCTCGAGCAGTTCCGAGGCCAATTTCGAGCAGTCCTCTATGGTCCATGGCCAAACCCTTACTACCCCCAGTCCAAGGCGGATAAAATACGCAGGCAAGTGATAATGGATCACTCAGAACATCTAACGACTGACAATCGTTGGTCAGGAGTTCGTCGAAAAGCACTCCGTTGATAGAAAGTCCCTTGAGATTTGATATAAGACTCGGCTCACTAACAATGATCGAGGGAGAGGAATTGTTTATTATCTGGCTCATTCGATTGCGCGACAGTTGTGGGGGAAGTAATACCACCACTCCCCCTGCATGCCAAACACCAAGCATAGCTGCTAGCATCGTTGAGGAATCTTCCATGTGAAGTCCTACAGGAAGCTCAGGGCCAATAGCTCTGGTCCGAAGAGCTTCCCCGATACGTCTCGATTGACTGAGTAGTTCCTGATAGGTGCATGAGCAGTCACCAACCTTCACCGCCACGTTCTCTGGATTTTGCTGAGACTGCTTGGTAAAAAAAGTCAATGCCGATTCATTCAGTGAGACCACTGCGCATTCCCCGCTCCAATCCATATGCAACCTGGCTTCCTCTTTCTCTATCAACGGCAGTTCACTAATCCTGCAATCGGGAGCTGCACACGCAGTGGTTAACAAGGTTTCCCAAACTGTTCCCAGTCGAACTATTGTTTTTTCATCGAAAAGATCGGCAGCCCATACAATGAGCACGTCTAGGCAATTCTCGTAAGCAACAATATTGAAGGAGAGATCAAACTTTACAGACGTAACGATCGGCTTGTTTGCATCAGATGGTGAGGCATCAGGATCCGACGCAGATTGAACTACCAACATAACCTGGAAGATGGGATTCAGGGAGGGGCTGCGAGAGGGATGAAGCGCTTCAACTAATTTCTCAAATGGAAGGTCTTGATGAGCAAACGCCCTAAACGTGGTGTCTCGCGTACGACGCAGCAAATTACGGAAAGTATCATCCGACCGAATTTTTAAACGGAGAACCACCGTATTCAAAAATAGTCCGATAAGTGGCTCTAATTCAGCACGTGTGCGGCTGGACATTGGTGTGCCAATTGGGATATCTGATGAACCACTCCAGCGAAAAAGCAAAGCAGTCAACCCAGCCAGCAGCGTCATGAACAATGTTGTCCCTTCAGCATGTCCTAAGCTCAAAATTTCATCACGCAATCGCCTCGGAAGTCTAAACGAATAACTTCCCCCTTGTGTTGTCGGCACCTGTGGACGCTCGTGGTCGCCTGGAAGCTCCAGTACAGAAGGCGAGCCGTTCAGTTCCTCCATCCAGTACGCTAGTTCCTTATCAATTTTGGAATCTACGAGTGAATCACGTTGCCATCGAGCCCAATCTGCATATTGAAGCTCAAGTTCAGGAAGCGGCGAGGGTTGATCCATAAGGAAGGCAGCGTACAAAGTGTTGACCTCACGAAGCAGGATGTCGAAAGACCATGCGTCGACCGCGATATGATGCACCGCAAGTAGTAATCGATCACTAGTAAAAAAGTGGAGGATGGTTGCGCGAAGAATTGGACCGCTAGCAAGATTGAAAGGAAGACCTGCCTGAACTCGAGTTTGCCGCCGAACTTCAATTTCCACTTTGTTCGCTGGTACAAGAGAAAGATCAACTACCGGAACCTCAATTCGAAACTCAGGCAACACCCGTTGGACCACCCCTCCATCCACCGTGGGGAAAATTGTGCGTAAGATTTCATGGCGGCGCAAAACTTCATCCAGCGATTTCCTAAGAACACGAACGTCGATCAAACCTCCCATATTAACCACAGAAACAAGGTTATACGAGGTGTCCCCGGGCCGGAGTTGATCCAAGAACCACAAGCGCTCCTGCGCAAAGGAAGGAGGGTGGTCTCGAGGCCTGCTAACTTTTTTTTGAAGGAGGTAAGCAAGTTGTTGGCGTCTTTCATCGGCAGAAGGGCTCATGTCTATTTCTCCTCAGAGTCGGTAACAGGACTAACAATCTCACGTATAAACTCGAGGACGGCCTGATTGCCCTGTAAGAAGAAGTGTCCTCCCCTAAATGTGCGCATGAAGAAATTTTGGCAAGTCTGGCGTTTCCAACCCTCGAGCACTGAGACGGACACATAGGGATTGGCCTCGCCAATGATGGCGTATAAGTCAAGGGCAAGCGGCGGCTCAGGTATATACTTATAAGATTCGAACGCTTCGAAGTCCGCTCGAAGAGTTGGCAATATCAATGAGAATAGTTCGTCATCCTCTACTATCTCAGGAGGAATACCCCCAACATCTAGTAAGTGCTTCCTGAATGTTTCAGTTGGAGCATTGTGAAACTTGGGTGAAGTCCGAGGGAGATCCGGACAAGGATAAGAGGAAACAATCAGATTAGCGGGCAAAAACGCGTTCGAACGGCGAAGCTGACGCGCAATCTCGAAAGCGAGGATCGCCCCCATGCAATCGCCAAACAGTACCATGGGGAGATCATCGAAATTTCTCAGCGCCCCTGCCACTGCGCATGCGATTGAAGGGACCGTGCGCAACGCCGGCTCTGTAAAGCGTTGGAGACGCCCTGGAAGCTGGACTGCGCAAACCTGAATTTCGTTTTCTAGCGGTTTGACCCAGTGGGCAAAGTCAGCTGAATTTCCACCCGCTCGTGGGAGGCAGACTAATCTGGCTCGGGTACCTTTGGTGGGGAAGATTTGTAGCCACGAATTCAAGTGCTAACCTATTTCAAGAGTATTATGCCACACTAAACTGTTCTTTTATAAAACCACCTATACTCTCGATAGCCCGGCATCCTTCTTGAAGTAATGGAAAATACCAGTGCCAC
Organism: Candidatus Nitrospira neomarina; assembly: GCF_032051675.1. Taxonomy (NCBI): domain Bacteria; kingdom Pseudomonadati; phylum Nitrospirota; class Nitrospiria; order Nitrospirales; family Nitrospiraceae; genus Nitrospira; species Candidatus Nitrospira neomarina. Next base: position 1,148,386 of record NZ_CP116968.1, on the reverse strand, counting down.
ACGTGAAACATCCCCGACCATTCTTCCAAAGTCACCTTCACACCGTCATTCTCCGCGCGACGTGCCAACCCCCTAGCATCATCAAGCAAAATCTCCTCCGTGCCAACGTGGATCAATAGAGGAGGCAGCCCACGAAGATCACCAAACATCGGCGAAGCAGCAGGATCACGCGAGTCCATTCCACCCAAATACGATGAAGCCATTCGAGCTAAATCACGGGAACGTAGGGTAGGATCCCGCTCGGCATAGGTGATATATGTTTGGGCAGTACCTGTAAGATCTACCCAGGGAGAGATACAGACTCCCCCTGCAGGCATTTCTAGTCCAGCATCTTTCAACGCCAGCATTGCAGAGACAATCAGACCACCTCCAGCAGAATCACCAGCAAAAACAATCTGATCTGAGCGAACTCCCGAAGCTAGAAGCCACTGGAAGACAGAAACCACATCCTCAATTGCCCCAGGGCAGGCGTGTTCGGGTGCAAGACGATAATCCGGCACAATGACAGACGCCAAAGCTTCTCTCCCGATAGCTGCTGCAAGATGCCGATGCGAACGTGGAGAGCCAAGGTTGTAGCCCCCCCCGTGTGCATAAAGCACTACGTGATTATTTGAGGAATCGATTGGTCCAGGTATCCATTCTGTCGAGACTCCATTCGCTACGACATCTTCCACAAGTTGAGGGGATTCATCAGAAAATGCCGATTCAGCACTATCATAAATTAGGCGCCGTTCTTCAATGGAACTCATTTCCTGCTCACGCTGGAGCGCGAGAAGCTCAAGAACAAGGCCTAAGTCAGAGGAAGGCATGTCAAAATCGGGCTTCCGATACGGATTGGACCGGTAAAATAGGCTGGGGGACTACTTCCTCTTTTGGGGAAAACTTCTCCCAAAACCCCACGTCACGCCAGTGACTAAACTTATATCCGACACCGCGAAGGTGTCCCACCTGTTGGAAACCAAATGCCTCATGAAGCCTAACGCTATTCGGATTAGGAAGACTAATCACTGCAAGTAGTGTTCGGTATCCCTGTGCTTCCAGAAGGCCTATTAATCTCGAATAAAGTGCTCTACCAATCCCTTGGCCCTCACGACCCATCTCCACGTAAATCGTAACCTCGGTGCACCAATCATAAGCATTTCGTGATTTCCACGGGGCTGCATATGCAACCCCCTTAACTATTCCATCAATTGACGAAACAAGCCAGGGATAATAGTAATGAGTATTTTCCCAATCACGTTCCCATTCTTCTGTGGTCTGAGAATTTGTGCGAAAGTTGATTGCCGTCTTCTCAATGTATGAATTAACGATTGAGCAGATAGCATTCATATCCTCTTTGCGAGCGAAACGTACAAACAATCCCCAATCATTTCGGGTTTCTTCCAGGTTTAATACTCTTTCATTAAGCAAATGGATTATTTCCCTAGAGAGCGCCTTGACAGTGGGCTGTTCAAAGAGAGCTTGAAGAGGTAAGGGAACACCAAATTCCTTTCGCAATTGAGAAACAACCTTCAGAGCTAAAATCGAGTTTCCCCCTAGATCAAAGAAGTTATCCTCTAAGCCAATCTCCTTAGTTCGCAAAATCGATTTCCAAAGTTCGCTTATCCAATCAAAGACGTTATCTGGAAGAGGATTGCGCTCGCCAAGTGAAACTTCCTCATGCTTGGCTGAGGGTAAGGGCAACGCCCGACGGTCCAATTTTCCATTCGCTGTTCGCGGAAATTCCGGGAGAATCCTTATGATCCCTGGGATCATCGCCATTGGAAGCCTCGGAGACATCTTACGCCGAATTTCGGTTTCATCGAGATTGTCTTCTGTAGTCACAAAGGCGATTAGCTCTGTTCCTTGGCCTTCGACGGTATGACTAATTACAGCAGCTTCAACAACTCCAGGAATTTCACTCAGGACGACCTCAACTTCAGCTAGCTCCACACGATGTCCACGTATTTTGACCATTTCATCAAGACGACCAATATGCACTAGCTCATGATCTTTATTAAGATATCCTCGATCGGCGGTTCGAAATCGACGGACTCCTACGACGCCAGAAACAGTTTCTGTGGCGTCGATCAGTTGCCCCTTGTCCAAATAGAAGGGTCGGACATGTTTGCTACTCACCACTATCTCTCCTACCTCTCCAAGTGGTAAGGGTGTACCATTACTAAATATATCAATGTCTACCCCAGGCACCGGTCCCCCTATCGAGACGATGCCCTTCGGAACCAACGTTTCCGGATCTATCATATTTAATCTCGTTAAACCCGTCTCGGTTGAATTCAAACCCACCGCAACGAAGGTACCAGGGAACAATTTCCTTGCGATGGACACGTCACGTGAATGGACGGTTTCACCTCCAATATACAGTAGCCGCAGTGGATGAATCCGTCCCGGAGGCACAACTTCGGCCAACTGACGAATGAACGACGGGAATACATAGCACACGTTGACCCTCATTTGTTCCAACCAATCGAAGGTCTCAAAAATTCCGTCATGGTGAAATGATCGGGGGAAAAGTGATGCGCCATTCAGAATAGCTATATAGGGATTGGATATTGCTCCAGGGAACCCATCTCCACTTATCAGGGTAACCCGGTCCTCCTGACTGATGGCGAGTCTACCATGCCGAAACACATTGTGGACCATGCAACTGTGGATCTGTGCAACGCCCTTCGGAACGCCACTGGATCCAGATGTGAAAAGAACATAAGCCACCGAATCAGGAGCGACCATAATCCCCGGTCGGGCAGTTGATGACCCTTTTCCATTGAAAGATGAAAGATACAGTCGTTGGAGACCTATACCAGCTTGGTTCAATGCTCGTTGACCCTCCGAATCGCAAATGATAATTCCGGCGCAGGTTGCTTGAATCATGAGCCGTATCCGGTTAGAAGGAAATAATGGATTGACAGGGACGAAAAACTTGTTGGCCTTCATTACACCAAGCGACGCACTTATCATAGTAGCTGCATCGCTCGTCAGAATTGGAACAGGCTCGGACTGGGCTCCACGCATGGCAAGAAGCTGGTTGGCAATTTTATTGGCCTGCGACTCCAGCTCTTCATAACAAATTTCCAATCTTCCCTGGAGAACTGCATTACGAGAGGAACATTCGTCTACCCTACTCTCGAACACACTCACCACGGATTTACCTATATCGGTCTTCTCAACGCCCATAAGGCCTAACCTCCGAGCAAAGCATTGCGACGAGATCCGAATGACTCAAATGGACTGGATTGTTTAAGAGACGCTGTAAATCCACGAGATTAGCAATCTGATCGATATCAGAGTTCCCAATCCCAAACTCGGCCAAATTGGACCGGACACCAAGCCTGCGCATAATTCCAGAAACAGTAGTACCGCCCAAAAGTTTTTCAACATCTGGAAACCTATTAATCATTCGCAGGGAGTCAATTGTCAGTGCAACCGCGTGGCCATGTGGAATTCCAAATCGCGTGGTTAGGGAATAAGAAAGTGCGTGGGCAGCAGTCGTCTTGGAAATGTCGATGGCACGACCAGATAAATGTGCCGCCCTGAGCATATAGGCTTGAGAATCCTTTCTGCCTTCAACTGCCGGGACGATATGTTCAAGCGCAAGTCTGACTGAATGTTCCGCATATTTCTTCGATTCCTCCGTGGCCTGTTTGCTCCAGAGAGACTCAATCGATTGACATAAGGCATCAAGACCTGCACATATTGCAGGATATCGAGGGACGCTTTGCAGTAGCTGGTGATCGAGAATGAACCAGTTTGGTCGAAGACCTTCCACAGACGTTTTGACGCCATTGATGAATAATGTGGCAAAGCTCGTCACTTCACTACCCGTACCTGCTGTTGTAGGAATGGCGAGGAGCGGTTTCCTAGACTGGTTGATTAATTTTGCTAGATCAATTACGCTCCCGCCACCGACTGCTGCTACATAGTCAAAGTCTTCCACCTGGAATGCTTTCCGCCCCTTTTCGACATCAGACAAAGTCGGGTTCGATCCCGAGCTAGTAAAATGGACATAGTCTGACTCGTTGAAAAAACGGTCTGCGCCTGATGCTTTATACGAGTGCCGCCCGGTTACTAGAAAAAGACGTCCTTCCGGTAGGTTAGGAGATCCCATCAAAATATCACTCTTCATCATACCAACACCCCATTTCTCCAATCACACGCTGTATCAACTGTGGTCCGATCATTGATGCCTCAATCGCTGAATCCCCCACCATTCGACCGCCTGTGCGGAGGAGAAGAACACGAGGAGCCTCTATCGAAGACTCAAGCCTTGCGAACCAGTGTGGGACATGGGGTTTCATAATGAACGAATCCTCAGGTTCAAGCACAGCCCTGTGCTGTTTACACCCTTCAAGCCATACGAGAGTAACAGCAACACTGCTATAGTTGTAACCATATTGGTATAAATTTGTAGCAATGGAATTTTTAGGGACTTCGTTCCCAAGGATTTCCAGAACCATCGCCTTCATGTGCGGTGTGATGCAGGACCCTGCAAGTTCCGTAAAGCGATAACAGGGCTTCGATCCCATTGGAAAATCCCAGGAACGTGCACTCTTTCCCCTTACCAGCATAATTCCGTGAGAAACGTCCAACACTGGGACTAAAAGCTCCCGCATTGGAATTCGCATTGCTTCAGCAAGTGCCTGAAGATCGGTTAGACTTAGAGACTCCAAGTCATGAATTGCCCGCTCTATTGACTGACATGAGACTCCGCTTTCAGCAGCCAAGAAATCTACAGAATACGCTCCATTCGCAATATGAAGCGCAAGTAATGCACCCTGGGTGCGCGCCTGCGTTGCAATCTTCTTCGCCACTCTGGCTCCCAAGGCAGCAAGCTCCTGTCGCGAATCGCCACCAAGTAAACCGCTGAACGTGAGAGCGAGAATATGTCCCAGCGCATTAGGATTGCGCGATGTGAACGTGTGCTTCACAAATGGTAAGCCGAAAACAGAATCTCCTGTGGTCATCGCAACGCAATACTTTCGGCCATTCCATTCATAATAGTAATTACAGTCACCAACAAAGAATGTTAACTGATAAAGGAAGTGCCCGTGGTTCCAAATTACTAAAGGATTCTCAGGATTTGTGTCGTCTACTACACGCAGAAGTTTGATAAATTCAGGTCGCAGAGGTGCCAAACGGGTCATCGCCGTATCTCTATACTCGTAATAGGGATGCCCTCCTCGTGATAATACACGGCTCGAATTCCTGGACTCAGCACAGCTCATAATATTAACACCCTGAGGCAAGTCGTCGTGAATCGGCGCAAAGTCCCGCTCGTTTACAGGCCATATTTGCACAGCCTTTTGAAGAAGATCAGGAGGAATTGGCTTCTTACCTGTGACAATTTTCTCTAACAACCGCATGTCGATGCCAAGATCCTCTGCCCCCGTTTGTCCCCCGCGCTTTAGATCGTTGAGCATCCAACGGAATGTAGCGCCTGCACGTTGAAGAAACTCCGGGTCTTCACTCAGAAGTCGATTTTGTGTCACAAATAAACCGTTCTTTGTATTGTTGCCAATTGGGGTAACCGAGAACATTGAATAGCTCTTCAAACGTCATCATCATACCGGTCCGTTTCCAAAATCCCTGAGTTGTACCGGTATTCTTGAGTTCATTCATTAGTTCACGCACGATTACGGCTGCACCCATCCAGCCAGTAAGTGGATAAATCACGATGTTGTATCCTAATTGATCAAGCTCTTCTACGGTTAGCCAAGGAGTTTTCCCACCTTCAACCATGTTGGCCAGCAGGGGTCCAGGAACTTGTTTTCTGATTTCCATCATCTCTTGAGGGCTATGCGGCGATTCGATGAATATGCAATCTGCTCCAGCCTCCAGGTAAACTTTCGCGCGACGGATCGCTTCATCAAGGCCGTGTTGATTTCTAGCGTCGGTACGCGCGATCAGGAGAAAATCTGGATCCTTTCGTGCCTCTGCAGCAGCTTGAATTTTCTGGGCCATTTCCTCCGCTGAGATGAGCTCTTTCCCGTCGAGATGACCACAGCGTTTGGGGGTCACTTGGTCTTCAATATGTACTCCCACAATACCTGCGTGCTCAAACTCTCGTATGGTGCGAATGACATTCAGAGCATTTCCATATCCCGTGTCCGCATCAGCAATCACTGGTACATCTACCGCCTGTGTAATGTTTTTTGCATGGATTGACATTTCGGCCACAGTCGCCAATCCTATATCGGGAGCACCTAACAAACTTGCAGAACTTCCCGATCCCGTCATATGTATCGCCTCAAAACCCACGCTTTGAATTACTCTTGCGGAAAGTCCGTCATAGGCACTAGGTACTACCGCAATCCTTTTATCTAAAAGTAGTTCTTTCATGCGCGTAGTCTTTTTCATAAAATTCCTCCATCAATTTTGGTCAAGTTTCTTTTCATTTTTTCAATGTCTCCCAAAGCCGGAGCAACCGATTATACTTCGCGACACGATCCCCACGTCGCGGTCCGCCAATCTTGACAAAGGCTGCTCCAAGTGCGACAGCTAGATCACAGATAAAGCAGTCCTCCGTTTCGCCAGAACGGTGTGACACACAGAGGTCAAGCCCTAATGCCCTGGCTTTTTTGGCAGCTAGTAACGCTCCGCTCAGAGTTCCATTTTGATTGACCTTCAGAACAATTCCATCAGCCAATTCTGGATCAATCCTAGTGCCATCTGTGACAAATAAATCATCCCCGAAAATCTTTACAAAGGATGGTTTATCGCGGATGAGTTGCCGCCATTGCAAAATATCCTCTGGGTCGAATGGATCCTCGAAATAGACAATGGGATAGTTCGCAAAACACTGAAGGTGCAAATCTAATAATGCTTCCGGGGAAACAAGCTCATCCTTTAGTCGATAACCATTAGCTTCTCGAAGATGTTCGCCCGCGACGTCAAGCCCGATAAAGGTTATCGGGGAGTTGCCTATTTCTTGTTCAACGATTTTAACCAGTACATCCAGTAATTGATTCGTCAATGCTCCCTCTACAATCAAGCCACTAGATGCGGAAAGACCTGTAGAAACGAAATTTTCAACAACTTCGCGCTCTACAGAATTGAAAACCCTAAGCACCGCCTCGATACAAGTCTTTAGATCTGTATCATCTGGCACGAACATTATCTGTTGAAAGGGTAGCCCACCACTGCGATCGTGTATACCGCCGCTGTAAACATTGGCAAGAAGCCGTGGCATTGCTGGCCGCGAACCAGAAACCCTTGCAATATGGTCAACTATGGTGAGACCATTTGCCTCGGCTGTCGCGCGACAGAAAGCGATTGAGAGAGCCATTTTGACATTGGCACCTAATAGTTGGAAAATTTCGAGTGACTCCAAATACGTGTCAAATACCTGCTGATTGAAAAACTCCCTCCCCTCTATCACCCTTCGCAAATTCGCAAACTCAGGAATGTCGTCAAGATCCCCAAGTTCTGAGATTCGGAGATGGATTTTTTCCATTCTGCCGGGCTTTATTGCAATAGGTGCAGAGGCGACCCCTGAACTTCCACAGACGAAATCCAATTCTGCCTCCACTGTTGGAACTCCACGAGACTCAAGAATCCCACGGAAGCGGAGTTGACGGACACACAAATCTTTCATGAATTCCCCAAAATTCTCTGTAGATAGTCCAAAAGATCGGACGCTATTTTCACAGGCAGAGCACCGTTTCTGGCTTGATTTTCGCAATAACGGTCACTTGCATCTTTTGGAATAGACCTAGCCGAAATTAGAACTGGTACAGGATCAGCCGAATGTATTCCAAGATCGCAAGGGGTTGCATGGTCCGCTGTAAGAATAATGACATCGTCTGTCCCAGAACCTTCCACTAGCGGCCCGGTAAATAGCTGGTCGATTCGTTCGAGGGCTCGTGTTTTTTCGATTGGACGACCATCATGTCCAGGCTCATCTGGCCCTTTCAGGTGTACGACAATGACATCCGAAGGGTCAGAAAGTAGAGAGTTGACTAGATCTCGGAAATAATATTCGTCTCCACAGTTCTGCTCCTGACGGGCATCACGCCAAGCACCGCCAAGGAGTTTGCAAAGACCCCGCTCTGCTGGAACTTGACCGTATATAGCTAATGACCATCCAAAACGCGCGTGGAAAGAAGCTAGGTCCGGAGCTTCACCACCTGCATCACGAAAAAGCAGAATGTTTGCCGAGAGTGCACCCCTAGCCAAGCGGGCCGCATTGACTTCGTGCTTTCGCAGAATTTTTGAACTTTCTTCAGTGAATCGATTGACGAGTCCAGCGGTAAAGGCGGCGGCGGGGGTTTCGTCCAGTGGCCTACATGGCAGTGGGATAGATCGAAACGTTTTGTTTGGTATACCGAAGGGGCCTACCTTTTTAAAGCCAGGATCAGTATTCGAAACATTTGCACTGAGCGGACGATCGGAGGTCTTCAGGCACACAACACCTCTGTGCCTCCCGAACCCCTCGATAGCTGAGTGGACGCCAAGGCTAGCGTTAAGAACGGAGTTATCGCGTACTGAAGCAACTAAAGCTTGCAGTTCCTCATCTAATAAATCTCTTGCAGTACGGCGGTCCAAGCACCTTTGGTTTTCGTCGTAGCTGGCAAAATTGACGCGGAAACCAACAGCATTTTCACCGGGGTTCATGAATTCTAACCCAATTGCTTCGAGGGAACCTCGGCCTGTGTAATATAATTTTGGGTCGTAGCCAAGCAATGCCATAATTCCAGAATCAGACTCGGGACATATGTCGCCGTCGATTACGGTGACCATTCCTTGCACTCCCCGCTCTGCAAGGACATCTGCATGCGGTGTGTAAGCTGCTGCGAGTGGAGTCATTCCCCCTAATTCAGCAATAGATCGGTCCCCAGCACCACACATCACGACCATGTATATCTTTTGTTGCATTCTATCGCCCGCTCAGGTTTGCTCGTATGCGATCATCAATCGCATGCTCCAGGATGACTTTCAATGCTGCCGACGGAATCTTCGACTTCCAGTCCCCTCCTTCAACAATCAATCTTCTCAGCTCTGTTCCACTGGTCACCTTTTTTTTTCGGCGCCATAAAACGGATGTCCTCAATCCAAGGCTTTCCAAACGTTGCCGTTTGACTTCGCCCCACTCGTCATAGATAGTAAGCAAGTACAGTGCATCCGATGGTGCATAGTATTTTAATCGCTCAGGATAGCTGTGCGGGAAGGGCACAATGTAAAATTCATCCCGTGAAACGCCAGACTCAATTAGGGAACTTGATACCATTAAGAGACGCTCCCAATACGTACATGGATTTGCCAATGGGTCTCCTCGCTCGGGTGCCGCCTGTTCCTCTCCTAATAGCCATGGATCAGGACTCGTTATTCCGACAATCAGCACATCTGCCATCTGTTTCCCAGCTAGCAAGTATTCAAGGTGTCCCATATGCAGAGGCTGAAAACGTCCGTGTATTACCGCGATAGACTCTCGCTTCATAATGTTCCCCAACCTAACAACACGGTTTTAACCGTGCTCATTTCACGGATTGTGTAACGGATTCCTTCCCGTCCGATTCCGCTCCGTTTGACACCTCCAAATGGAATATGGGGGGAGTCAAACTGAGGACCTTCGTTTAATCCGACCCCCCCCACGCGAAGCTTTGACGCAAGGTAAAAAAAGTCACGAATATTGTTTGTAATAACACCAGCCTGCAGTCCGTAGGGTGTGGAATTGGCAACTCTAAGGGCTTCCTCAAGACTATTGACACGGATCAATGGGGCAACCGGACCAAATGTCTCTTGGATAATCAGATCACTATCTTGACTGACATTATCGAGCACTGTCGCCTGCATGAAAGGTCCATCTCGCTGTCCCCCCATCAGCAATCTTGCGCCATTGGCAACCGCCGTCAAACAACGAGCTTCAACCTGTTTAGCTGCTTCCACACTGATTAACGATCCGATATCCGTTTGAGGATCGAAAGGGTCTCCAATACGCAACTTGCGAGCCTCGACCATTAGGAGTTTTAAAAATGCATCTGCTACTTCATCCATAACAATGATCCGTTTGACTCCACGGCACGACTGACCGGCTGTCCCGAATGCTCCTGCACTCGCTACTGCAGCAGCGTGTCGTAAATCTGCGTCAGCAAGGACAATCAAAGGATCGTTGCCCCCCAACTCCATCAAAGTCTTTTTCAGACCCGCCATCTTCATAATCCGCTCACCCGTTTCTACACTTCCAGTGAATGTCACCATGTCTACACATTGACTTTGGAGCAGGCTAGAACCAATTTCCTCTGGAAACCCCACTGAACATGCACCAGCGTTTTCAGGCATACCACATTCATACATCAGATCCATGAAGGCAAGTGCAGAAAGCGGAGTGACCTCAGACGGCTTAACAATGATGCTGTTGTTGGCTCCAAACGAAGGTGCTACCTTCACAACCACTTGGTTAAGGGGTCGATTAAAAGGCGTAATTGCGCAAACAAGACCAACAGGTTCGTAAATGGTGAGCGCAAGTTTATTTTGTTGCCGGAATGGAACACGAAGCGCCTCACCGTGAATTCTCTCTGTTTCGCTCGCTGATACGCGAAGATTGATACATGCCCTATCCACTTCGCGTCTGCTCTCCTTAATACATATGCCAGCTTCTTGAGTGATCCGAATCGAAAAGTCTTCCTTTCGCGCATTCAAAAGATCTGCTGCCCGCCGAAGAATCTCACTCCGTTCTTCAGTATTCAATGTCTGGTCATAGCTTTTTAAATTCGCGATCCGTTTTTCGACTGATTGTGGAGTATCGCAGGGGACAGTACCAACCACCTCATTTGAAACCGGATTTCTAACGTCCAACATCATAGCCTCCTGCTGAATGGGATCGTGCCGCGCGCGTTGAATTAGGGGGCATATTTACGGTGATGTGCCCACAAACCGGAGGCTGCCCCTCTAGCAGCACGTGTCGTATACCCTCAGCAACTCGTCTCCTTTGGCTCATCTCAGCCTCACGAGAAAGAAAAGCACGGTGGCTTGTAACCACTACATTTGGGAGGACAACAATTTTCGACAACCACTCATCGTCCCAAGGATTTTCAGGAGCAAACACATCCAGTACTGCCCCCGCTAATGGCCCGTTTATTAGTGCGTCATGAAGCGCCTTCGATTGGACAAGTGCCCCCCGTGCTGCATTGACGAAGTAAGCTCCAAGTTTCATCTTCTCAAACTCCGCTTGTCCGAACATTCGATTCGTCTCCGATGTCAGGGTGCAATGCACCAAAATTGTGTCACACCCAGTGAGCAGCTTATCGAGTCCAACCTTTCTGATGCCATAGCCCGCCATTAGATCTCCCGAGACATAAGGGTCAAACGCTACAACTTGTCCATAAAACATTCGCAACCTTGGAGCAACCGCACGTCCAATCCTTCCGAAGCCGACAATTCCAGCAGTATGTTCGAAAAGCCTGCGGGGAATAGTCCCGGCGTAAATATTAAATTCGCCTCCAGCCAGACTTACATGTTGTTGAACTATTCCTCTCTCTGCAGCCAGCAGCAGTGCCATGGTGTGCGTTACCACTTCATCCACACAGTAGTCCGGAACATTGAACCCAATTATGCCGCGGTCCTCCAATAGGGAAGGAGCAAGGTTGTCATACCCAACCCCTGCACGTCCGACTACCTGTAGGTCAGGGCCCGCCGCATCTAAAAGATCTGCTGTAATCTGAGTCCGATAGATAACCATTGCAACGGCCCCCTCCACAAACTCCTTTAGTTTTCCATCAGCGATCTGTGTTGCACCTCTTGGTAAGATGCGAATGTCGAACTTCCCTTCAAACACGGCATGCTCAATGTCCGCTGAATGAAGATGTTTGTCCGAGCGCCAAGCCCATGGCGCGTCAGTGTATATCACTACAGGTTTTGACATAGAATTATTACAGCAACTGCCCTAAATTTTTAATTTTGTGTTGCGATATGTGGATTAAACACATTGGTCACAATTGGTTCTAGTTCATTCCATGAAATTGGGGTGCAACGCCCTGATTCGAACTGCTCTTCCATCCACGCGAATATCTCTAGGACCCTTTTATCATCTTTTGCAAATTGCTCCCCTAACCTTTGCCGAAGTACAAATATTAATCCCGCTTGACCGGAATCCTTAGTAAGAGCTACCTCTAGGTTTCTTCCCACTAAGCGAGGGGCATTAAAAGGCGCATACATTGGCCAAAATTTATTAATACCGTCAGCGTGAATTCCCGCTCGTGTCACAAACGCGTCACGCCCGAAAATTGGATATTTGGTACTTAGTGTTTCCCCAATTGTGTTGTACAATTGGGCAAGCTCATTTAAAGGGAAAAGAGCGACGGGAGAATCGCGCCAGTATCCCATCCCCATAAGATGTACCACGACAGCTTCGAGAGGCGCGTTACCTGTGCGCTCCCCAGTCCCCAAAGACGTTCCACTTATCACGCCACAACCTGCGCGGATAGCGGATAAACAGTTAGCAACCACAAGCCACATATCGTTGTGAGGATGAAATTCGATATCCGTCCCTGCAACACCTAAGGCCATCAAAACACCAACCCAACCTGGAACGCTTCTTGGAAGCTCAACATCCTCATACGGCAAGCCTACCCCAAGAGTGTCACAAATCCGGAATCGTGGCCGAAGGTTTTCTGGATAGAGACGTGCTAAATCCAGTACTGCTTCAACCAGCCATTTGACGAAATCCACTGGAGCGCGGGTAGTGTCTTCGAGATGAACACGCGGTTTTATACCGGCTTCTAAGGCTATCTCTACTGCCTCGAGATATAGGTTAGCAGCCTGACGCCTATTGCCATTTTTGAACTTATGAAAGGTATGGTAGTCCGATGCCGAACAGAGAAGTCCTGTTTCCCGCAAGCCGAGCCTGCTGATCAAATCCACATCCTCACGACAACCACGAATCCATGTCGTAGGTTCGATGGGCGCTCCGCCCTTGTGCCGCTCAAGGGCCCATTGCAGAGCGTCTCGATCCGACTTTCGGTAGGGGAAAAACTCTGCCTGCCGAATAGCTCCTGAGGAATGAGTTACATTGCACAAAATTTCGTAGATTCGCTGACTATTCTCTGTGGTAAGTGGCAACCCGCCTTGTTGACCATCTCTGTGTGTTGTCTCTGACAACCAAACTTCTTTAGGCAGTTTCGCTGGCCGTTTCTTCCAGTGATACTGTGGGAATTCATTCTCCGGAAAGACATCGTTAAAATACTCCGGTATTTGGATCATTGTGGGATCATTCACACAACTACCTCCCTTTCATCGAGTAGCGACTAGGCTCGATGCTAAGATTCTCACAAAACCTGCGCATGTCTTCGGTATTTTTCCCGGACTCAGATTGAATAGTCCCCTTCTGAAAACGCACACCAGCGTTCATGGGCTTGGCCAGGCGCAGGAACTGAATAACTTGATTGGCCCTCATACCTTTACCAAGCAAATACGGTACACCCCAGAAATCGAGACCGTTCACTGGCATCCAGGCAGGCCCTGTGACTTCGTCGAACATTATCTCAAGATAATCAGCTGCTTCCTTTCCATTCATAGTACTATGAGACCATTCGTGGCCAGAACCTTTTAGGTTATATAGCGCCGCCATTTTGTTGACCGGAGTAGAGTGCAGGTAATACCAATGATTTGCGGCAAAGGTATCTGCTCCAGTCTGGTTAAGAAAATCGATTGACCTCTTGATTGTGTCACGACTCTCACCAGGAAAGCCCACTACTAAGGAGGCATGTACAAAAATATCCCGCTTTTTTAATTCTTCTATTCCGAACTGATAATCTGCCGATTTCGCCCGTTTGTTCATGTTTGCAAGAATGCCATCGTCGGCTGACTCGATCCCCAACAGTACGCCACCACACCCGGCATCCCGCATGAGGTCAAAAATCTCCGTGCCTCTTACATTAGTGCAACGAAAGTAAGAGTACCACTCTATCCCAAAGGCGCGCCTTGCCATCATTCGGCAAAGTTCCTCAAATCGCCCCATTGGGACATTGAATGTATCATCAATAAAAGCTACGCGGCGAACTCCCATGGAAGCAAGCGTTTCGAGTTCCCGCTCTACAGTTTCAACATCAGCAAGAGCAAGAGCCCCGGCGCGTTCTGGGTAATCGCAAAACGCACACTTAAAAGCACAGCTCCGTGCGGTGCGAGTCGAGACTGTAGCTCCTAGATCGGCACGTTGGAATAAATTCCAGGCGATGGAACACTCATTTAGGTCATTTGTTTCCGGCTTCCTTGCACTCAGGCTCCAGCCAGAACCAGAACGAACAAAAACGTTGGGAATTCCTACACAGTCACGCCCTTCAGCAAGATTGCCTACAATATGATCAAGGGACGCTTCGCCTTGCGATTCCCAGACATAGAGGTCTGCACCAACCAAATCCAAGAATCGACTAAGTCGACCCTGATCAAAATCACGGCATGAATTAACAATCAACGGTCCGCCAACAATTATGACAGTCTCATCATTGTGTTCCCTAATAAAACGAACAATATCAATCACCGGTGCTGGCATCATATAGAATGTTGTGGTGATTGCGACGGATTTCGGTCCTGCGGTAAGTAATTTTTTAAGTTTTGACCTCTCATAGGTAAATGCATTAACAAATTCAACTCTTCTGCCTCGCTTTCTGAGGTAGTTCACTAGGTATAGTGTTGATAAGCTTGGAAGCTCTGCAACCGTATAAATACTCCTATCCAGGTCTGCGCTACCAGTTGGAGTATAATGGGTCAGTGCGTCGAGATAAGGAACTGAACATCCGTCAAGATCAAGACGGTTGCGAAGCAGCATTCGCAATGGAATTGGCAACTCACCGAACGAGTCAAGCAAAGAGAGGAATTTCTCATCATCACACGATTCATGGTATCCGACTACCACACAATCCCACATAGCTGCAGTCACCGAAAATATTGTGATTAGCTACAAAGTTGTAGGAGGCTAATAATCATCATTATATAAGTCAATGGTTTTTTGCGAAAAAAATTTCAAATCGAAAAACTTGTTCCGGGTCACGGAAGACAGATCCCCATTCCAGAAGGTGTTGTAAATTTTACATTGGTTTGGCAGAATAGGCTAGGCTAGAAGTATCGAGCTATCTTGGCACGAAAGCTCGCCACCGACAAACTGCGCAACTATGGCGGGAACACCGTTAAGTCATGCCGACCGTTGAGCACCTCAATACGGTCTACATCAATAATCACGTGGAAGCCCTACATCAACCGACACGATACAAAGAACCCATATGCGTACCCTTTCCTTTTCTTGACAAACTCAACGATTCCTCACGCTGAATGGGCGTCACATCATCAAGCTGGTCGTGGTTTGGGAGAATATTGTGAGTACATAAGGAAGGGTAGTCGCAATTCGAACTGCTTGAGTTAAATTGACATTGTTGTTATTTTGCTTCCTTGTAAGCGGGTCCCTAGTTTCGTATTCCAGAAATTTTTGATTAATTTTCTCAATACGATATTGTTGCCAACTGATTTGGGCTTAATTCTGAAATTTTGTAGTCTTCCCTATAAATAATAAGCGGTATTTTGGGGAAGGAATATATTAATTGATGACCCAAATGCCGTAATCCCAGCTTCGGTTGTCCCCGCATCGCCTTGATCATTTCTCGAACATTTGGGATTACGATCGACAAACACCTGGTGCGCCGAGTGCTGCTGAAACACACCACGCCAGCATCTTATGGTGGAGGGCGGTCTTGGCTTACGTTCCTGGGGCAGATGAAGGATAGCTTGTGGAGCGTCGATTTGTTCCGCTGCGAGTCCATCAGGCTCCGAAGCCATTGGGTCCCCCTCGTCATGGATCAGTTGACGCAGCGGCTTATTGGATTCGGGGCACAGGCTGATTTGGTCGATGGCCCGGGGTTATGCCGAATGTTCAACACCATCATAGCAGGGAAGAAACCGCCACGGTGCGTGAGCTCTGACCATGACCCCCTATTCACATATCATCGATGGAAAGCCAACCTGCGCATTCTTGAAGTCAAGGAGATCAAGAGTATTCCGTCAATTCCTCTCTCCCATCCCTTTGTTGAGCGACTCATCGGCACCATACGCCGGGAATTCCTTGATCATTTGCTATTCTGGAATGCCGAGGATCTGGAAAGAAAGTTGGAAAACTTTCAGCACTACTATAATCGCCACCGCGTGCATGCTTCCCTCGGAGGCCAAACGCCAGCAGAAGTCAACGGTGCGTCAACGATGAATTCAGCGGAGCTTGATCATTTCCGCTGGGAGAAGCATTGTCGTGGTCTTGTCAAACTCCCCCACGCAGCATAATTGGGAATTTGAGTCCCACAGGGTTGCTATTTTAAATGCAATGCCAACAAGGAGACTATTTGCATGAGAATAACGGCTTTTCTTAGTTGTCTGATCCTTTTTTTATTCTCAACCTCCTGTACAAGTTTAGGCCCCAAAGAACATGGGTCCATCGTCAACCACCCCTACCCACCGATCGAAACTTTTGAAGAGGTCGAAAAGAAAACTTCGGAGTTGATTGCCAAGTATGGCCCCACTAACGTGCTGGTGGTTTGTGATCTTGACAACACGCTTCTGGCGATGAATCAGGATCTCGGAAGCGTTCAATGGTATGACTGGCAAAAAACCTTCGCTTCAGACCATCCCGATCGAGTAATGCTCAAGGACATGAACCTCCTCGAAATCCAATGGTTACTCTATTCTAATAGTGGCATGCATCCGCCAGAACAGGCTTTACCGGAAATTCTCGGAAAATTGCAAAATAAAAATGTAACCACTTTGATTCTCACGAGTAGAAGTCCTCCTGTACGAGATGCAACACGGAGGGAACTCGTCAAAAACGGCTATTTGTTAGCCAGAACAGCCCTAAATATTCCTCAAGAAAACAAAAACCTCGAGAGTTATTGTCCTTTTGAGCCACCTTCCGAACCTAAAGAAGATCAACCATGTACCTTCACAGATCATCACCAAGGGAAATACCAGTTAACGCCCCAGGAAATAAACTACATTCAAACAAAAGGGGTACGCCCAGTCAGCTATGCTCAAGGAGTGTATATGACTGCAGGCCAACATAAAGGTGCCATGTTAAAAACCATCCTCACAAAATCTAAGAAAAATTTTAAAGGGATCATATTTGTGGATGATACAAATCAGCATGTGGAAAACGTGTATGACTCATTTAAAGAAACAGACATTGAAATTGTGAGTTACCTTTATACCCAGGAAGCAGAAAAAGTGAAATTTTTCGAACAAGGCGATAAACACAACGCGAAAACATCTTGGAAACTGTTTCGAGAAACAAGCAATGCCATTTTTAAGTAGCCCAGGAATTTATTTATAAAAAAGTAGAATATAAACCATTCCCAAGTTAGAAAGAATTGTAGGTTCCTAAAACAAACTGTAAGCTTCCCCGTCAAGCGGACAGTTGCCATGTAGAGTTTTCCGGTGTGTGACGTTGGCCCAATTTTGAGAAAGGTTTTAATCAGAACCGAGGGCAGCTTCGCCCGTCTGATTGACCTGACATTGTTTCAGAAACTCATTCGGGGTCAGGTGCCCGAGTGAGCTATGGGGGCGGCGCTGATTATAGTCCAGCCGCCACGTTTCGATGATGGCTTGGGCTGCCTCGAGCGAGAGAAACTGGTGGACGTTCAAGCACTCGTCCCGCAACCGCCCGTTAAATGCTTCTATAAAGGCATTTTCCACAGGTTTTCCCGGATGAATGAAGTCGAGCTGTACCTGTGCATGGCGAATTCCTAATTCCCGTTCCCAATGCGGTCTTTTATCCCTGTGCCTGACGAATTGCTCATTATGCCGCTCTTGGTGTCTGAAACAATCCCCGACAATGTTACTGCCACACAAAATGCCTTGGGTCTATCGATGGCGGTAGATCCTTTCTCGCCGCTACCTCGGGTGTTTGCTGCTTCAAGCTCTGATGGATCCGACTGCCATTGTGATACTCCTTAAAGTCCTCTAACTTCCACTCTAGACCCGACTCATTCCAGAACAGTAATCGATCCAAATACTCCCGACGAATGGTGCCGATCACTCGTTCGATGAAGGGATGAGACACCGGCACGCAAGGGATGGTTTTGATCTCATGGATTCCCAGAATTCTCAAATTCGCTTGCACTGATGGAATCGAAATATGGGGTCATGATCGGAGCTGAGACAGTGCGGCACTCCGTGATGACCTGTTACTAGATGGAACATACGACACAGCGCAGGGCCATCGATGGCCGGAGCCGAGTGGACTTCGAACCCGATAATTCGACGCGTGCAGTGGTTCATCACGACGAGGACCCAATGGGTTTGGAGGCGAAGAGACTCACACCGAAAGAAATCGATACTCCACAGACTGTCCTTCGTCTTTCCCAGAAAGGACAGCCACGAGGGTCCGTCGTCACGCTCAGGACGGTAGTAGGCGGCGAGGATTCGTCTGACAACATCTTTATCGAGAGTGAGGGCAAACGTTTTGGATAGGTGTTCAGCAATTTCGGGACACCCAAAGGTGGGATTGCGCCGTTTCATCTCAAGTACCAGTTCAATCACATCCCTGGAGGGGCCCTTTGGGGCGGGCTTCTTGCGGTTCAGTGACGAATACAACAAGCGATATTTCCGCTTCACCAGGGCTTGGTGAAATTAAAAAAGGGTGGACGGTCGAATCAGAAAAGCCACCCGCTTGATACGGAGAGGATTCAAAAAAGTGGACCACAGGCCAAGAAAAAACGATCGAATGATGACAGATTAGGGGCACGTTTTCGCGATCGAGTAAGGACCAGCAGCTGTTGCCTCAACAATAAATTCTCGGCCATAACGGCCTTCATACCGTCATGCCTGAGGAGTGTGGAAAGGAGCAACGCCAGATGGGTGAAAACCATGAAGAGATGTTTCATGGCTGGTGAGAATACGGAGAGTTGGAGAGAAATTCAAGCGAGATGAAAGAGCACACTGGCAACGGGAATTAGGAATTCGCCAGGCACAGGCAATGAATTACTGCTACCGCGTCCGAGGAAAGAGACCTGGGAGACCAACCCCATTCGTCCTCGCGAAAAACTAGGTGGACTGCTGAAATATTACTCACGAGAAGCCGCATGAGTTTTTTGACCATACGGGAAGACGCCCTCAGGAAAGTACTCCACGAGTACGGCAAGCATTATCATCAGAAACGCAACCATCAAGGGAAAGGCAATGAGTTACTAATGCCGCTACCGAGCCAAGAAATCGTGAAGACCAGATCCATTCACACTCGCGAAAGACTGGGTGGCCTGTTGAAATTCTACTACCGCGAGGCCCCATGATTTTTTTACCATACGAGATGTGTGGTGCGGAGAGGCTAAGCGATTCTCGAAAGCAAAAGAAATCTCAAGGAGAACACATTGAAACTCAGAAAGCAGTTGTACTTGGGAAGGATAACCGCATAGCATCAACCCACAGAGCCAAACACCACCTTAAGTTTCAACCCTCTGTGTCCAACTTGGACTGACGACATACAAATCAAATCAATATTTTCGTAAAAATTCCAGCTTAAAAAGCATAGTTGAAAAGAAGACCAAGCCTTCCGGAAGACAGCTCTGGTAGAAGGGGTTGGTCATTTGCCAACCAGAACTATGAGCACGGTTTTTGGATTTGCACAATGTCTTCGCTGTCCAAGGAGGTAAACCAAACCTGGAGCACACGGCCGCTGATTAACCCCTCTTGCAGAAGCTTCACCGATTCTTTATAGGCCGGAGTATTTTTAAAGAGCCGGAAAATCATAGCGGACTCTAAAAAGATTACTTCTACATAGTTTGCCATCTTCGGTTCTCGGATGTGGGCTACTCTCATGGCACGGGAGATCATTGTCCCCTTTTTAGATTCTTTCATGCCCCCATACTATCCCACTCCCTTTTGAAAAGGATAGGGACGTTTTTTGAAACCCTTGACCGGCGCCAACATTCTCAAATCGTTAGGGGCATGTTGTCAGATTCTTATACATGGTTAGTGTTCCATCGGTCGCACTGTATGCCGGATCGTTAGTAAACGCTGTTCCGCTATAATTAGCTGGTGTATAGGCCGATCCCGGTTGTATCGAATACATCGAAACATTGGCGGAGGAATGACAGAGGGTATTTTCTTGGGCCCCGAGCCAAGTACTCAGAAGAACGGGTTTATCGAACATACCCGGATCAACCACCATGGCGAGTACAAAACTCCACACCCTACCAATCCGGACACGGACCCGAATCAACGGGGCAACGTGGTACCACCATGTCACACAACACCCACCCCACTTATCGGCTTTCACGGCTAATCGATCATTGCGCTGGTTTGCAAAGCTGAACACTTTTTCACAACAGTAGCGGTACTTTGTGGTGATAATCCAACGCATTTTATGGGCTCGTGCATAGCACCCGTCTCTTACATACTGAAATGGAATACAGGGTGAAATATCGGAAGGCCCCGGTAAATGGCAGGACTGCTTTGCACAGTAGTCGAAAATTTGTTTGGCCTGTTTGAAATTCGGAACGATGCGTTTACAGCGCAAAAAAGATGGGGATTTCAGGTAATGGTCCACGATGTTGAACGTGGTGGGGTCAATGGTAGCCATCTTAATACGCTGCCCCCGATTTGGTTTATCCAGAAGGACTCTCTTAGCTCGGTATTCCTTGAATTCAGGGGAAGAAACCACCTCGATTTTCTTAATGAGACTTCGTCTGGGATCCAAAACCACTTTGACCGGTTGTTTCTTCTTGAACGTTTTTTCCAAAAAACCCGACCTTGCCCGAGCAACCCCTTTGGGTAACCCTAGAGTAAAAATTTGTTGCCTTTCATTAAACAAGTACTCCGTGGGCCCTCCTTTGGTGGGCTTTCTAATGGTGGCAATGGTAAAAATTCCCGTTTCCTGTTTAGATCGCATAACAAGTCTCCTTTCAAAAATAATCAGCCTGATGACAGGCATGTGAGAGAGGACGTACCCTGTTCTCTTTAATGGGTCTATTGAGCCAAAACTGATAAAAAATAGCAACCCAAGCCACGAGGACCAGGGAGGGTTCATTGGGCACTAGGAGGGAAAGGGTTGATGAAGTATTGGCTATTTCATATGAACAACATCATAATGTGAACATGTGCGGTGGCTTCACTCGTAAAGAGAATTTTCAACAGATCGCCGAATTATTGGGGTTGAGAGGTCTCCCGTCATTAAAACCCCGGTACAACATTGCTCCTTCCCAATGGTGGCCTGCGTCAGAACGAACCCCGAATCCAAGGACCGCGAATTTATCGAATTGAAATGGGGGTTAGTGCCCGTATGGTCAAAAAGCTCAAACTCCCCGTTTCAAAAGAAATTACCTAACAAGCCTAGGACTCGCTCTCGTTTGTCATTCCCCTGCCCTATCCCCCATACTCCATATCGCTAGGAACATACTCATGACCAGGTGGAGGAGCTATGGAGTGGGAAACAGTACTCGCCTATATGACAGGAACCGTAGACCAAGAACTGTTGTTGCGGAACAAATATTTGGTTGCGGAAAACCGCATTTTGCGGAACCAGATTAGGGGACGCGTGCGGCTCAGGGACGGCGAACAGACCACGCTGGCGGCACTTGGTAAACGCCTCGGGAAAAAGGCGATGGCGGAAGTGATGTCGGTGGTCAAACGTGAGACGCTCCTGGCCTGACACCTAAGACTTATCGCAAAGAATTTCGATGGATCTCAGCACCGGCGCTATCCAGGACGTCCCCGAATCGGTCCAGCCATTGAGAAAAAGTTGATCATCCAATTCGCTCAAGAGACTCCCGCCTGGGGATATGACCGCATTGTCGGAACGTTAAAGAATGTGGGATATACGGTGAGCGACCAAACGGTCGGCAATATTTTGCAACGGCACGGCCTTCCCCCAGCACCGGAGCGAAAAAAGACCACGACCTGGCGCGAGTTTATTCGCTCCCACTGGGATATCTTGGTCGCCACAGATTTCTTTACCACGGAAGTCTGGACGAGGAGTGGGTTGGTGATCTATTACATCCTGTTCTATATCCAGGTGGGGAGGCGAAAAGTACACATTGCGGGATTGACACCAAACCCCAACGGAGCATGGATGATACAGATAGCCCGGAATTCAACGATGATGGAGTGGGGCTTCCTGACACCAGGTCAACAGGTGATCCACGACCGTGGGACTAAGTTCTGCTCCACCTTTCAGGAGACAATCAAAGCGGCAGGCGTAAAGCTCGTCAAACTTCCTCCATGCAGTCCAAATTTGAATGCCCAGGCCGAGCGCTGGTCGAGATCGGTGAAAGAAGAAGTCTTGTCGCGGCTCATCCTGTTTGGAGAAGGCGCTCTTCGGCAGGTACTCAAGGAGTATGTCACCCATTATCATCAGGAACGGCCTCATCAGGGAAAGGGCAATGAATTACTGCTACCGCGTCCGAAGAAAGAGGCCTGGGAGACCAACCCCATTCGCCCTCGCGAAAAACTAGGTGGACTGCTGAAATATTACTCACGAGAAGCCGCATGAGTTTTTTGACCATACGGGGTAGAAAAGCCCTACTGGCAATACTGCTGTGGCGAAAGGTATTTTCAACATGCCTTGCCAATTGATCCCTCACAGATGACCCGCTTTCGGCAGCGGATTGGAGAGCGGGGTTGTGAGTGGTTGCTCCAGTTGACGATTGAGGTTGGGCTGGCGACGAAGACAATTCAGGCAAATCATTTGCGGCAGGTCAGTTTGGATACGACGGTCCAGCCCAAGGCCGTCGCGTTTCCCACGGATGCGGGATTGTACCTGAAAGGTCTCCGCACAGTGGACCGGAAAGCGAAACGCGCCGGGCTCGTGTTGCGCCAGAGCGACACGCGGCTCGCTGCGCAGGCGTTTCTCCAGCATGGACGCTATGCCAAAGCCAAGCAGATGAAACGGGCGCGCCGCATGCAGAAGAAGCTGAAAGTGTATCTCGGCCGAGTCTTTCGCGATGTGCAACGCAAGGTTGCCGCCGTTCATACGCACCATGAAGCTTTTCAGCCTGTGCATGGCGAATTCCTAATCGCCACTGCCAGAGCGTTCCTCCGCGAGGCTTGATCTTCTCGCCATCAATGTCTACGCTCTCCGGCCATGAAACATCTCTTCATGGTTTTCACTTATCTTGTGTCCTTAACACACAAACTTCTCAAGCCTTGTGGAAAGAAGGCATTGATTGCCGAGAATCTGCTCCTGAAACAATAGCTGTTCCTTCTCACCCGCTCCCGAAAACATGCCTCCCAATCTTTCACCCCTCGATCGGTTCCTCTTGGCCCTGTGGACCATCTTTCTTCATCCTCGCCACATCAAGCGGGCCGCCATTCTCATCCAACCCTCTACACTTTTGAGATATCATCACGCACTGGTCAAAAGGAAATATCACCTGCAGTTCTCCGCCCAGAAGCAAAGGAAGCCAGGACCTAAGGGGCTTTTCCGGCAATTCATTGAGGTGGTGCTAGAGATGAAACGTCGTAATCCGAGATTTGGGTGCATCAAAATTGCCGAACAGATATCCAAGACCTTTGCGATTCCCGTCGAGAAAGATGTCGTGAGACGGATCCTCGCCACGCACTATCAACCCGACCAAACAGACCGACCCTCGTGGCTGACTTTCCTTGGCCACACAAAGGATAGCCTGTGGAGCATGGATTTCTTCCGGTGTGAATCCCTCCGACTCAAAACTTATTGGGTCCTCGTCGTCATGGACCAATGCACACGTCGGATCATCGGGTTCAGGGTCCACCCAGCTCCTGCCATGGATGGGAGAGCGCTGTGCCGTCTGTTCAATCAGGTCACCAGCCGAACAGGGTTACCCCACTGGCTTAGCTCCGATCATGATCCCGTCTTTCGGTTTCACCAGTGGCAAGCGAATCTGAGGATTCTGGGCATCCACGAAGTGAAAACTCTTCCCGGCGTGCCGGTGGCCCATCCCTTCATTGAACGACTGATTGGCACCATTCGGCGAGAATATTTAGATCACATCTTGTTCTGGAATGAATCTGATCTGAAGCGGAAGTTAGAAGCCTTCAAGGAGTATTACAATGACTTTCGGATCCACCAGAGCCTGAATTCACAAACCCCCGAGGAAGCGGCTGGGAAAGACCCACCGCTACCTGCCGACCCAACGCATGTTGTGTGGCAATCACATTGTCAGGGATTGTTCTACACCCCAAGAGCTGCATGATTAGAAATTCGCCAGGCACAAGTTTGTATTCCTTTTCCCAAAGTAATGGTCTCTGGTTTTATGGTCAAAAAATCATCCAGCCTCTAAGAAATATATTTGCTAGAACCAATTCCCTGTTAATTCCCTGTTCTTGAACTCACTCGCGGAAAGTGAGAACCGTAAACCCCACACTATCATTTACCTTTCAGCAGTTTCGGCCAAGATTTCTGCTTTTCAAAGACAATAAATTCCCTGTATTTTCCCTGTTAAAGACGGAATTGGAAATTGGAGGGTCATGACTACCCGCTAACGGGTAAGTCAGGTGTACATGCTGGATCTAATTAGGTAGGGTTAGATAGAAGTAGAGAGAAATTCGCTGCTGACTGCGCACACCGCCAGCCTTCGCCAAGGCTTCGGTTGGCAAGCCAGCACAGAAGAGAGCCAAAATTTCACCAAGTAAACTACCCAAGTAAGGAGGGCGAAGGCTGTCCGCCGAAGCTTTAGCGAAGGAGGACACAACCACTCTTCAAAATAGAATATACTGTTCACTATATCCCCATTAAGGAGCACACATGTCGAAGACTCTTCCATCCTGGGACCTTCAAGGTCTCTTGCGCCATCCGAACAAAGACTTCAAGCGGATCACCAAAACACTTGACTCCCTGATTTCCGAACTCGAGGCCGTACGACCGCATTTATCACCGGATATTTCTGCTACTCGTTTCAAGGAAATCTGGGAGCAATACGAAACCGTCACTGAACACATGACGACGTTGCGGGCTTTTTCGTTTTTATGGTTTTCAGAAAATACAAAAAATCAAGAAGCCCGCGCATTTGACACCCAGGTACGAAACAGATTGACAGATTTTTCCAATCGACTGGTCTTTCTTGACCTCTGGTGGCAAAGCCTCGAGCCCACCAACGCGGCCCGGTTGACCGCAGAAGCCGAGCGGTTTCGGTACCATCTGGAGACCTTGACTCGTTTCACACCGCATACCTTGAGTGAATCTGAAGAACGAATTTTAACCATTAAGAGTACGACCGGTCGCCAGGCTCTCGAAACATTGTATGGCGTCACCACGAATAGTTTGACTTTTCCCATGAAAATGAAAGGCCGGACGACCCGTCTGACCCGCGAACAACTGATGGGATATGTCCGGCATCCCTTGGCTTCGGTTCGTCGAGGAGCCTACCACGCGCTTTTCAAAGTCTATGGTGAACACCGGGATGTCCTTGGAGAAATGTATAAGAGCCTGGTTCAGGATTGGGGAAATGAAGGCCTCACCTTGCGGCATTACGCTTCGCCTATGGCCGTGCGTAATGTCACAAATGATGTCCCCGAAAAAGCCGTTGATGCTCTGCTTAAAACCTGCCGAAAGAATGCCGTCATTTTCCAGGAATATTTTCGGTTAAAGGCACGGCTACTGAAAATAAAGCAGTTTCAACGTTACGATCTGTATGCTCCCTTCGCGGCGAAGAAATCCAAATATTCTTTTGCAAGGGCAAAAGAGCTGGTAATGGAAGCGTATCAAGCCTTTTCCCCGGAATTGGCCCAACGGGCGAAGCGGGTTCTGGAAGAAAATCATCTTGATGCGGCAATTAGGCCCGGCAAAATGGGTGGAGCTTTTTGCTATAGCGTGCTCCCCACGCAGACTCCTTATGTCCTGGTGAATTTCACCGGAGAGCCCCGTGATGTCTCGACCTTGGCGCATGAACTGGGTCATGCCGTTCACGCGATGATGGCAAGGGAGCATTCCATCTTCACGTTTCATTCGTCGCTCCCTCTGGCGGAAACGGCCTCTGTGTTTGGCGAGCACCTGCTTTCCGATTTACTTCTCCAACAGGAAAAGGACCCGAAGGTCAAGGCGGGACTCCTTGTCGATCAACTCGACGATGCGTATGCCACCATTATGCGACAGGCCTACTTTGTGCAATTTGAACGGCAAGCCCATCACATGGTTCAACAGGGCGCGACCGTTGATGCGCTCGCTCAAACCTACCTGACCCTCCTTCGGGAGCAATTCGGGCCTCGCCTACCCGTGGACGATGAGTTTCAATGGGAATGGCTCGCCATTCCTCATATCTTTGCCAGTCCATTTTATTGCTACGCCTATAGCTTTGGCAGTCTACTAGTGCTGTCGTTGTTTCAACGCTATCAAGCAGAAGGGCCCTCGTTCGTCCCGCGATATCTGCAATTGCTGTCGGGAGGCGGGTCGGCCAGTCCTCAAGACCTGCTCAAACCCCTACAGGTAGATATCAACTCCACGGCATTTTGGCAGGCGGGATTTACACGGATCCAGGGGCTGGTTCATGAACTGGAACGAAGTATGGGGTAAAGGATTTGCCTCCAAACGGGGTAAACCTGTGGGAGCAAACCAGAGTCGATGTTGACTGGAATGGCCGCGAGTACGAAAGGAGGCCTGACCGGGCAACCTCCGGTACTGTCTAGAAAATTCCAGCTTGGCGCTGGAGCCACCGGATATAAGCAATTATCTGCGTGACGTCATCTGCCGTCACGCCTTCGATCTTCGGCATGTTCCCGAATTTCCAATGGTGGGCTTTGACCCCTTGAGCCGCAGCTCGCTGAAAAGCAAAATCCGCATGGTGACTGGGCTCATAGATTTTATGCACCAAAGGGGGACCTTGAGCCGTTCCCACGGCCTGCACTCCATGGCAAGGAGAACAAAATGTATTGAATTTTGTCTCGCCGTCTTTGAATTCTGTTGGCAGGCCTTTCTCGGTCGATACTTGCGCAATGGTTGCGGGAGGAGAGGATTCCCCAGCACTCGTCCCATTCTCAGAACACCCAACAACAAACCAACAGAGAACCCCTGCCACACCTCTGAGAATTATTTGTCTTGGTTGCTTGTTCATGTCCACGTTCCTTTATACCAGACTCATTCGCATTCAGACCTGGCCACAGTCTCACATTTATCCGGCGAATAGCGGATCAGGAAGTTGTGCCTCCTTAAATCCCTCTTGACGAATCACGCAACTATCGCAATGGCCGCACGGCTGGTTTTGGAGACCTGGATTATAACAACTATTGGTCCATTGAAAAGGCACCCCTAAGGCGTGTCCTTTTTTAATTATCTCACGCTTGCTCAAAAAGAGCAGCGGGGCGAGAATGTCGACCGGTTGCCCTTCCAATCCCATTCGGGTGCCAAGACGAGCCACCTCCTTGAAGGCCTGAATAAATTCCGGTCGGCAGTCCGGGTAGCCGGAATAGTCACGAATATTGGCCCCAAAAAATATGCTGGAGGCACCCAATACCTCGGCATAGGCCAATGCCAGACTCAAGAAAATTGTATTCCTGGCCGGAACATAGGTGACGGGAATTTGCTGTTCACGATCCCGTGCGGTTCGATTGGTGGGGACGGGAATCTGATCGGTTAGCGCGGACCCACCAAAGGTTCGCAAGTCCAATTGAATAATTTTGTGTTCTTTCACCTCAAAATATTCAGAAATTTTTTGCGCACATTCGATTTCCGTTCGATGTCGTTGCCCATAATCGACAGTCAAGAAATACAGCTCACATCCTTCTGATTTGGCAATGGCGGCCGTCACCGTTGAATCCAACCCGCCACTTGCCAGAACAACAATCTTTGACATGAGCTTACGAAGGCCGTCCTTGAACCCTTTTTCTCCCGCCTATCAGATGGATCCTGATTTTTTTGTAAAGGAATGATCGGTCACAGGCTCAAGTGTTGGTGGGAGGACCGTTGAAGGCAAAAAACACCATTGCCAAATTGGATGGGTATATGCCAATCCCAGCTAGACACGGTGAAAGAACAGAAGCGGCAAACCTGATGATATTATTGCCGCTGTTCCGATCGTTCAATCTTTTCCATCAGTTCACGTTTGGATTTACACTCGACGCATAAACGGGCAAACGGAAGCGCTTGCAATCGCTTTTCATTGATTTCTCCCCCACATTCAGCGCACACGCCATAGGTGCCTTCATCCAAACTATCCAAGGCATCATCAATCAATTGTCGTTCACGGTTTCGCATTTCCTGAAGGGAAATCCCCATTTCGCGATCCAAATCAACCAGCGCCTGGTCTCCGCTATCCATGGCCGCTTCCAGCCGCCGTTGTTGTTCTTCTGTCACTGATTGTCCAAGCTGTTGTTTGATTTCTTGAATCAGCGCCTCTCGTTTGGCCAAGAGAATTTCCTTTAACGCGACATGACGATCTTCTGTTGGCGCTTTCGCCTGCTTCCGCGATGCGGGGGTTGGAGAAGTGGCTTTTGATGGGCCTTTTGCCGGACCTTTTTTTGTTCCGGCGGAGGCCGTTGTTTTTGTTTCTTTCTTGACTGGTCTTTCGGCCATACTACTTTCCTTTCTTCCTTCCAAAGTTAACCATTCTCTCACACGACAGGAAAACTCATTGCAAACATCTTCCCCGGTGCATCATGCGGTAATAGGATCGTCCATGTACCTACTCATAAGTAATTAGGGAGTAGATGTCACACCCATTTAATTTGTTTCGTCCATCGAGTTTCAGCAATTCGACAAGAAATACCACGCCGGCAATATCGCCACCTAATTGCCGAATCAGGTGGACGGTCGCCCCGGCCGTTCCTCCAGTGGCAAGGAGATCATCAACCACAAGCACTCGCTCTCCCTTTTGAATCGCATCACGATGAATCGCCAAAGTCGTCGAGCCATACTCTAAATTATAATTGACTTCAAACACATCGGCCGGCAATTTGCCTGGCTTCCGAACCGGAACAAAACCGGCTTTCAAGTGATAGGCCAATGGGCTTCCCAAAATAAATCCTCGCGATTCAATGCCCACCACTCTGGTAATACCGGCATCCTGATAGTGATGAATGCACTCGTCGATAATGGAACGAAAACAAACAGGATTATTTAATAAGGGCGTAATATCGTAAAAAAGGATACCCGGCTTAGGAAAATCGGGAACCTCACGAATATGTGCTTTATAGTTCATGGGAAAACAATTCAACAATGATAACAACCGTGGATGGTTCCGTTTTTGAGATCGGAACAACCCGGTTCCAATGTCCCCATCCCCTACAGAGAAGTACGAAGGACATGAAACCCTTCAGTTTGCCTGTTTGGGTCTTTCCAGTCAACCGTTACCTGAAGAACTTGAGAGAGAGGAGGTCCTTTATGAATGGCTTCAAGAAAGGTATGAACTGATGCTTGAGGACCTTCAACTTCCAATTCGACTTCTCCTTCAGCTCGGTTTCGCACCCACCCATGTAATGCCATGTTGTTGGCCTGCATTTGCACAAACGCTCGAAACCCGACTCCTTGAACTTTTCCGCTGACACAGGCATGAGCCCGAACAATCGCTTCCATTTGCTCTTCCACGTTATCCGATCTGACCCCTTCCACCGGATTCTGTGCTTCCAGAATTTTTTATTCCATGATTCGCGGCATAATCCTGTAGCAGTTGCTTTCCAACCTTTGTGCCTTCCCGTATACAATCAGGGATACCGATGCCATACAAACCTGCTCCCGTGACATACAGCCCGGGCAAATGGGCTAACTGTTCCTGAACCTTAGCCAACCGGTCCGCATGTCCGAGCACATATTGTGGCATCCCCTGCCGCCATCGATGGACTTCTGTATAGGTCGGGGCGGCCGAGATTCCCACCATAGACAGTAATTCTGCACGAACACACTTCACAAGGGTGCGATCATCCTGCTCCACAATCGTCTCTCGCCCTCGACCTCCGATATAACCACGGATCAGCGTTTCTCCAGCCCGGCTCCGATCGGGCCACTTCAACGAAGTCCAGGTTGCGGCTAGCAATGAGCGTTGTTCTTTTCGAGGCACCACAAATCCGAATCCTCGTATCTGTGAAGCAATAGACTCAGCGGGATAGGCCATGGAAATCGTCGCGGTCGAAGCATAGGGGATCCCATCTAACAGACTCGCTGTTTCGGGGCGAATTGCACGAAGTAATCGAGCGGTCTGATATGCCGGAGTGGCCAACACGACCGCATCAGCCGGAAGCCGGTTTCCATTCTCCAACATGACCTGAAATTCCCCTGACTCCAGAGTCGGAGATTGAATTTCCAGACACCCGACCCCTGCCATCAACCCGACTCCACGTTTGCGCAAGGCCTCCACCAGGGCCTGAATGAGTTCACTTAATCCCCCACGAAGCGACATAAACATGGTGGTGGCTGCGCCGGAGGAACTCGAGGCTGGTGGCGCACTGGCCAGAGCCTTTCGCATTCCCTTAATGACACTGCCATGTTCCCGCTCTAATTCGCGGAATCGAGGAAAGGTCGACTCAATACTGAGTTCATCAGCATCCCCGGCATAGATGCCTGCCACCAATGGTTCGATTAAATACTCAAAGGCTTCGGTGCCAAATCGTCGACGAAAAAACTCTCCCAAAGATTCATCTGATGGCCGAGGATTCTGCTTTGGCCAAAACCGTTCGGCAGCCATGCGAAGCATCCCCCCCCAGGTTAGGAGCCCGCTGGAAACAAGCGTATCAACCCGTCTGGGTCGAAAGGCCAATAAGCCTTGTGGGAGTTCTCGCAATGCTCCACGGCAAAATGAAAATGTCTGATTGTGTTGGGGGTTGGTAGAAATCAACTGATCCTGAAGTCCTAACGTGCGGCACAATTCTAGAGCCCATGGTTTGGAAGTCAGGAACGAGTCAGGGCCACCTTCGATCAAATAGTTGTCCGTCACATGTGTCAGAATTTTTCCACCCCACCGAGGCTCTCGTTCCACGACTGTGCATTGCACGGGTGTCTGTGTTGTCGCACTCTCCTCCGTGAGAGCATAGGCCGTGGCCAGTCCGGATATTCCCCCTCCGACAATCACCACTTGGTATGGAATTTTCCTCATGAAGTCCCAAGCAATCAGAAAGGCAATGCATGTATGAGGCTAAGACATTGAAATAAACAGGTATTCATGGAGGGAGGGAAACATCCGACGGAGGAAAAGTACCGCTACATCATTCACGTGAAGAAGCCGTGGAATACCGGCGAACACATTCAATGGCAAACTCAACGCTGTGTAAAGGGGTATTAGGAAGAATGCCGTGACCCAAATTGAAAATGTGACCGGGTCTGCCGCCAGCTTGCAGCATAATATCCTTCACACGACGCTCAATTTCTTTTTCCGGGGCGAACAGAACCAGGGGATCCAGATTACCTTGAATACTCACATCAAACCCGATAGTGCCCCATGCTTCATCCAAACGAACTCGCCAGTCGACACCCATCACATCGCTTCCCGCCTTTCGCATCAGCGGAAGAAGACCGGTCGTTCCCGTTCCAAAATAGATGAGGGGAATTCCCTCAACCCGTAAGGCAGAAAAAATATTTTGCACATGAGGAAGGACATATTCTTCATAATCGCCAGGACTTAAACAACCGACCCAACTGTCAAAGAGTTGAATGGCTTGTGCGCCTGCTCGACTTTGTACTCGTAAATACTCCACGACAACCACGGATAGTTTGGACATCAATTGATGCCACACGGTCGGCTGGGAGAACATTAAGTTCTTGGTTCGGGCATAGTCCCGCGAGCTTCCGCCTTCAATGGCGTAACTGGCTAATGTAAACGGCGCTCCGGCAAATCCCAGTAACGGAACTCGATTATCGAGAGCCTGAAGTGTCTGGCGAATGGCTTCTCCGGCATAGGCAAACGCCTCGCCATCGACCGGACGCAGATCCACAATACCCATCTCACCGCGTATCGGGTTATCAATGACCGGACCCTTTCCCTCAATAAATTCCAGGTTTAATCCCATGGCTTGGAGGGGCAATAAAATATCCGCAAAAATGATGGCCGCATCCAGATCAAAGCGATTGATAGGTTGCAGCGTGACCTCGGCAGCTAACGCAGGCGTTTTGCATACCTCCAAAATAGAATGCTTGCGTCGGATAGCCTGGTATTCTTCCATGTATCGGCCCGCTTGCCGCATAAACCAAACAGGGGTTCGGTCTACGGGCTGACGCAAGCAGGCTTTTAAAAATCGATCATTCATGGCGGGCATTCTACGAATGGAAAAAGAGTGAGTCAATCAATCAATAACGAACATAGGTGGCGTGACTGGTCCATATGCACAGATCATTTTCCTGAGACCACCTATTACCATAAAATTTTCATCCATGGCCTTAGGGTAACACAAGGACACAACACACACTCACATCTGTTCATGGCAGGAGAGGTGTTAGCTCTTGCCGGATCCGCTGAGCCTGGTCCTCCACAGCATCTTGTTCAACTTCAGACAGGAGCCACGCCTCATCCGGCTGCAGCTCAATGCGATAATGTTGTTGATGAGTAGAAAACCATTCAAAGTAGGGATGGGGTTCAAGAAGAGGATGCGGATCAAACGACATAAGACTGACTTTTCCTAATTGAGGGACGGAAAAATCATATAACGATTCTCCTGCCTGAGGATCATCTAAAAAGCGCGGATTACGAAAACCAATCACCTTTCCGGCAATCTCTCCAACAAAATCACCTACTAAATACACATCCACAGTCTCAAGCCCGGCAAAGGTAATTTGTCCAATAACGGATCCGCCAATCCGATTGTCTAAAAATCCCTCCTTGACCCACCGGGCATTTGCAAACTTCTCAGCCATACAAAAAAATTAATACGGAAGAATCCTGTTCACAGACTGATGAACCGATTATCTGCAAACACGAGTTACGGTTTACATAAGGGACATTTGAGTTGCTGGGATGCGTCAGTATTTTCCAAATATTCCAGAGCCGTATCCTTATCCGGATATTCGGTCCACCCACCCTCCCAAAAGTCAGACCGATGCGGGCCTGAAGGCACCTCCGGGCAACGATCCCGATGGATCATCGCTTCATCAAGTGATCGTTTCAAATGGATCCAATACCCCATAGTCGTGATGCTCCTTCACTGAGTGGTAAGCCGAGCCTGCCCCACAGACACGATCAACATTTGACGTGGGAACAACCTGGTCGGAGTATAACGGAGAGGGAGCCTGCCCTGCAGGAATTCAGTTATCAACAAATTGCCATTCATCTTTGTCTAAAAAAACCTTTTGGCCGGCATCAAGCTTAGCTTGCTGCTCTTTATCAAAAAACTGCATATACCGCTCAATGCGATCTGGATCGTCGATGCGCTCTTCCTTGACCATTCCAGTGGGCAATTTAAATTTCCGAATTAACACCGACATGACTCATTCCTCCAAAAATTGTCTGTAATAAGACCAACGAAAAATTATAGTGAAATCATAAACTTGCCGTCAATCTTTTCTGAACAATTTCAGACACACCTCAATTAGCTATTGGCCACGTCAATATAATCTTCGATATACTCAAACTCTAACGGAGATATTATTCATGTTCATCCTCGTATAATTTCAAAGGAGTTATGTATGCCATTGTATGAATATGTCTGCGAAGGGTGCGATCATCATTATGAGGCCATGCAAGCCCTGAGCGTAAAACCGGAAGAAACGCTTTGCCCAAAATGCAATACCACCCAAAGCCGACGAATTATGTCCTCGTTTGCGTCAAAAATTGTGGGAACACATAAACCAGGATTCGCTGAAGGCAAAGCCTATAATATGCTGAATGAACGAATGGATAAGTTTTCCAAACTCCCCCCAATTATGGGCCAGCGCGCGGCCCCGACCGAAGCCAATTCCCAACCCTCCGGAGGAGAATAGGGTAAAGCTTGGGCGGCCCTTTGAATGGTGATCGCCCAAGATTTTCTCACTTCCCCATTCCTCTCCCCTTGACATTTATTTCCATAAACCGGAAAGATGTGCCCGTTTTTTATTCTTGGTGATAACTTTTTCTGTAGTTTCGACCACTTGCGCAACGGTTGTTCTTGCTAAGGAACCTAAGAAATATGGCGGCCACCCGGCTCTTTAACAATATAGTTGGCAAGGTTTCTTTTGTGGTCGGGATAGGTTTTCTCTGGGGACTCATTCTTCCAATGGCCCCTGTTCATTCAAAAGAATCTCCTAATTCAGAGCCTCCCCTTACGGCTCCATCTCCGATTTCAGGGACCATTCTTATCGTTGGAAATGGACCAGAGCGATATCTCCTGGAAATTCTGGCTGCGGAATTTGAGTCCCGCCATCCTTCTGTTTCCGTTGATATATTTTGGCATCCCAATGCCAAGCCAATCCGAACTATCGAACTTAACGAAGCCGACATTGGCATTACGGGGGAAGAGGTTCCTTCCCTCAGATCTACGGCAATTGCCAGAGACGGCGTCGCTGTCTTAACGAATTTTTCAAACCCCGTGAAAGAAATGACCACCCAGCAGGTTGCGGATGTCTTTTCCGGAAAAATCCGGTATTGGTCTCAGGTCTATGAGGAAGCCCCTCAAACCAAAATTGTGCTCATCAATCGAACCACGAATGAAAATATTCGACAGGGTTTCGAAAAAATATTAGGTATTCCGGATGGGATCCCGCGTTCCGCCTTTAGAGCGGGAACCGAGGATGAGGCCATTAAAGCAGTAAGTGGAAATCTTGAGGGAATCACGTTTGTATCCATGACTCCGGCTCTCCGGGCGAAAGAGGATGGAGTCGCGATCAATCTTCTGTTTATTAATCGCGTGGAGCCTGAAGTACAAACGGTACTGGATAATCGCTATCCACTCCAACGACCCGTGATGCTCATCACAAATGCCCAACCTTCACCTCAGGCCCTGGCCTTTGAACAATTTGCTCTCTCACGGGAAGGCCAAAACCTGATGCGAAAAGGGAAATTTTATCCACTTCTTACCAGTCAATAATTGGCGGAAAACCCTGATTCGGTCGTCCATCTTCTGATACCATCTCAGCCTCGTGAAAAAGACCGGAGCATCACCTGCCACGGTCATTGATTTCAAATTATTACGACACAACACAGAATCGAATGTTAAAAAAAGTTTTAGTTGCCAATCGAGGAGAAATTGCGATGCGGGTCATCCGGGCATGTCGAGAATTCGGCATTGCCACGGCGGCGATTTATTCAGAAAGTGATGCCACCGCCATTTACGTCAAAAAAGCCAATGAAGCGTATTTAGTCGGTCCGGGCCCTGTGCAAGGTTACCTTGATGCTCGACAAATTGTAGGATTGGCGAAGCGTATTCGAGCGGATGCCATTCACCCAGGATATGGATTTTTAGCAGAAAATGCCGATTTTGCCCGGATCTGCGAAGAAGCCGGCATTCTCTTTATTGGCCCATCTCCTCATTCACTTGAACTACTGGGCGATAAGGTCCAGGCTCGAGCACTGGCCATTAAAATTGGCGTCCCCGTTGTTCCAGGGACAGATAGCAGTGTGGGTACTCTAGAAGAGGCACTCACGTTCTCCCATAAGGCGGGATACCCCGTTATGGTCAAAGCCAGCGCCGGAGGTGGAGGGCGAGGCCTCCGCGTTGTGCGTTCGGATGATGAATTACAAGAGGCCATGGAGGCGGGAGCCCGTGAAGCTCTGGCAGCCTTTGGAAACGGGGAATTATTTCTTGAAAAATATGTGGAACGACCACACCATATTGAATTTCAATTACTGGCAGACAAAAACGGCTATGTGATTCACCTGGGAGAACGTGATTGTTCGATTCAGCGGCGCCATCAAAAACTGATAGAAATCGCCCCGTCACTTGTGTTAACCCCTCGACTACGGGCGGAAATGGGAGAAGCGGCCATTGCTATGGCTCGCGCCGCCCAGTTTTATAATGCCGGGACCGTGGAGTTTTTGTTAGATCCCGATGGACGATATTATTTCATGGAAATGAACCCCCGCATCCAAGTGGAACACACTGTCACGGAACAGATTACCACGGTTGATATTGTGCAATCCCAACTATGGATTGCCGCAGGACGCCCTCTGGTCTTCGGGCAGCATGAGGTCAATCTCCAGGGGTATGCCATTCAATGTCGGGTGAATGCGGAAGATCCCCAAAACGGATTTCGACCCTCGTCGGGAAAAATTACGGCCTATTTATCTCCTGGCGGCGTTGGTGTCCGCATTGACGGAGCGGTGTACAAAGATTATACCGTCCCTCCGTATTATGATGCTCTGTTAGCCAAGTTGACGGTTCATGGTCGAACCTGGGACGAAACGGTTCGCCGAACTCATCGCTCACTCGAAGAATTCGTCCTGCGGGGGGTCAAAACCACTATTCCATTTATGACAAAGCTCATGGAAGAACCGGATTTTCGAGCCGGGCGATTTGACACCTCCTATCTTGAACGCCATCCAGAACTCTTTGAATATGAGGAAGCAGAAGAACCGGAGGATCTGGTTATTGCCCTGTCCGCAGCCATCGCCGCGTTCGAAGGATTATAACCACCATCATGATAACGTTGTGATCCCGTTGCACATGTGAAAGGTCGCCTTATGTCACGAAAATCCACACACTCTGATAAAAGCAGGAAACCCAGTCGTCCCGTCCCTACCCGGACAAAATTGGATGCCGCTCCCGCTCTGGATATCGAAGCATCTCCGAAGCGACAGGTCTTTTTAACCGATGTGGCTCTTCGGGATGGACACCAATCTCTTTTGGCAACCCGCATGCGCACAGAGGATCTCTTATCTGTGGCATCCGAATTAGACGAAGTCGGATTTTGGTCACTAGAAGTGTGGGGTGGTGCCACCTTCGATTCCTGCCTCCGGTTTCTTAAGGAAGACCCCTGGGAGCGCCTACGAGCTTTCCGGGAGGCCATGCCGAAAACCCGTCTTCAAATGCTTTTGCGTGGGCAAAACCTTGTGGGATATCGACACTATGCTGACGACGTCCTTGAAAAATTCATTGAATTGTCCGCTCAAAACGGCATTGATGTCTTCAGAATCTTTGATGCACTGAATGACATCAGAAATATCAGGCCGGCCATGGAAGTGGTGAAAGCGTGTGGCAAGCATATCGAAGCAACCATTTGTTATACCGTCAGTCCGGTCCACAGTCTGAATCATTTTGTGGAACAAGCCAAACAACTCGAAGATCTGGGGGCAGACACCATTTGCATCAAAGATATGGCCGGACTCCTTCCTCCCTTTGAAGCCTATGAATTGATTTCACGATTAAAGGCCACGGTCCGGGTCCCCATTCACCTGCACACACATTACACCTCCGGTATGGCTTCCATGTCTTCCCTGATGGCGATTATGGGCGGGTTGGATATTCTGGATACCGCCTTATCTCCCCTTTCCGGCGGTACCTCCCACCCTCCAACCGAATCGTTTATTGCCGCCCTGCGGAACACACCGTATGACACGAAATTGAATCTTGAGCAAATTGCTCCGGCTGCGGATAAATTACGCAAGGCCCGAAAACGCTATCGCCAATTTGAAAGCGATTTTACCGGTGTCGACACGGACATTCTTCTCTCCCAAGTGCCTGGTGGAATGCTCTCGAATTTGGCAGCCCAATTGGCCGAGCAAAATGCCCTGGGGAAAATCAAAGAAGTGCTGGAAGAAATCCCACGCGTGCGAAAAGACATGGGGTATCCTCCCCTCGTCACCCCCACCAGCCAAATTGTCGGAACGCAAGCGACGCTGAATATTTTAACCGGTGAACGCTATAAAGTGATTACCAATGAAACCAAAAATTACTTTCAAGGTTTGTATGGGAAACCACCGGGCACCCTCAACTCCAAGATACGACAAAAAGCTTTGGAAGGTGATGTCCCCGTGTCCGGTCGTCCCGCTGACAACCTTGACCCTGAACTGGACGATGCAAAACAGGAACTCGTTGGGCGAGAGATGGCTGAAGAAGACATTGTCTCCTATGCACTGCTCCCATCCGTGGCGTTGCAATTTTTTGATGAACGGGAGCGAGGAGAGCTAAAACCCGAACCTCTTCATGACTCCTCGGAGAGTGGTCCGGCTGTGGCTCACGATCTTCATTTAGCCCCGGTAGAATTTAACGTGACGGTTCACGGGGAAGCCTATCATATTCGGGTATCGGGATCCGGACAGACGGTTGACGGCGTGAAACCCTATTATATTAAGGTGAATGACAAACTTGAAGAAGTATATCTCGAACCGATTCAAGAAGTCTTAGCCGGCTCACCTGACCCTCCACCATCCCACACATCAAAGACGGAAAAACGTCCCAAGCCATCACAACCCGGGGACGTGACCACACCCATGCCTGGCCGGGTGGTCAAGGTCCTGGTGACCGAGGGTTCAAGTGTCAACGTCGGTGATTCTCTGTTGGTGGTGGAAGCCATGAAAATGGAAAATCGCGTCCAATCGCCTATTGCCGGGTCGGTCATCACCATCTACGTGAGAGAAGGGGATGAAGTGAATCCTGATGAAACGCTGATTCATCTGGAATAATAATGCAGGGCCGTTCTGACTTTCGATCCTTCCTCCTTTTCATGGTTTCACTTGGATGCTTGACGATCTTGGGTTGTTCCTCTCTCAGGGCACTCCCTTCCGGAATCGAACTGATCCAACGTGTGCCCTATCAGATCGCCAGAGTCAACACCCATCGCATTGCCTATCTTGACGTCGGGCAAGGTCCACCGCTTATCCTTATCCATGGATTTGGCGGGTCGATGTGGCAATGGGAACATCAATATTCTGTTTTGTCCCAAACTCATCGGGTTATCATCCTGGATTTACTCGGCTCTGGGCTCTCTGATAAACCGGAAGGCGCGTACACACCAAAATACCTCTTGGAGTTTTTCCGGGAATTCATGGATACCCTCAATATTCCACGAGCCACCTTGGTCGGAAATTCCATGGGAGCCGGGTTGGCGATGGCCATGGCCCTTGACTATCCGGAACGTGTGGAACGACTTGTGCTTATTTCTGGATTTCCTGCCCAGGTGGAAAACAGTATCGCTTCCCCGCATTACCAGAGCTTTCTCCATCACCGCCCTCCCCTCTGGCTCGCCAAATTGGGAAATTGGATGGCAGGAAAAAGGACCACGGAATATATTCTCAAAGAAATCATTTATAATTCAGCACTCATTTCCCCTACTATCATTGACCGTTCATTTCATAATCGCCAGAGGGGCGACTTTCTTGCCCCCCTCTATTCTTTAATGGACAATATCAAGACATGGGAGGGACAATATGGAAAAAGGCTTCAAAAGATTGCTCATCAGGTCCTGCTCTTGTGGGGGGAGCATGATGGGGTGTTTCCACTCCAGGTCGGTGAACGGGTAAAAGACCAGTTACCGCATGTTGAATGGCATGTCATCCCTGAGGCCGGCCACCTTGCACAATGGGAAGCACCCACTATCGTGAATCAATACATCCTCTCATTTTTAGAACGAAAATCCTGAAGAAACATTACCCAACAGGTTATCACCCTAAGCTTGCAAGAAAATGATAGTGTTTACACACCACGGCCCCAAAAGCTCGGAGCACCGATCCGGATAGAAGGAGCATCATTATGCCAAAAATTTCGCTTATTTCGTTACTTCTCATTTTAACGGCTGTTTCGTTGCCGGGTTGTTCGACCCTTAATGGTCAATCGGGACACGAATTTTCCTACAAAAACATTCCAGTTGACAAAGAAAGCGCCAGAACAGGAGAGGGTTCGACCATTCTATTTCGAGGCGCCCCTTTGCCGCTGAGTGGCAGTGAAGTGAAAGCCGGAGAGACTCTACGTGCGGTCCCATTGGCAAAAGGCGATTTATCACTCGTCAACATTCATGAAACGCAAGGGAAAGTCCGCATTATCAATATCGTGCCTTCCCTGGACACGAAAGTGTGCGAACAACAAACGCATTATCTGAGTGAGAAAAACCAGGGTCTTGATCAACAGGTGCAACTGATCACCATCAGTATTGATACCCCTTTCGCTCAAGAACGATTTGCGAAGGAAGCAGGCATTACCAATGTTAAATTTCTGTCCGATTATCGAGGCGGAGAGTTTGGTGCTTCCCACGGATTACTGTTGGAGGGGCCGCATGTTCTGGCACGAGCCGTCATGGTCGTCGATGCGAATAATGTGATCCGCTATCTCCAGGTCACTCCTGATCTCGGCCATATGCCGGATATGGATAAAGCCTTTCAAGTGGCTCGCTCCGTTCTACAAAACTAGTGGCCCCACACACGTTAAGAAAAATTCACCACGGACTCTCATGACCTTCTCAGAACAATTACGAGATCGTGCAGCGCCTATTTGGGCAGCCCAGTTCAAACATCCCTTCGTCGTGGCACTGGGCAAAGGCACGTTACCGGCAAAAAAGTTTCAATATTACATCCTTCAAGATGCAAGGTATTTAGAAGAATTGGCCAGAGTTTTTGCGCTTGGATCGGCTAAAGCGACGGATGGAGAGACGGCCCTTCGGTTTGCCAAACTCGTTGAAGACACGATAACCGTCGAACGAGGGCTTCATGAATCGTATGGAAAACAATGGGCTCTTTCCCCCAAAGACATGCGATCCACCCCCCTTTCTCCAACAAATTATGCCTATTGTCGCCATATGAGAAGCGTGGCACAAACCGGGACACTCGGGGAAATTACGGTGGTGGCTCTCCCCTGTGCATGGGTCTATTGTGAAGTCGGACACCACCTCTTGGAAAAGGCAACACCCAAGCCCTCTCATCCGTATTATGAATGGTTGCAGCTGTATGGGTCACCCGAATTTGCAGAAGTCACCCGATGGATGCGCGAAGTCGTCGATCGCTGCGCGAAAACCGCAGGCAGGGCTGAAAAAGGCAGGATGGAGGAAGCCTTTCTCATCAGTTCGCAATACGAATGGATGTTTTGGGATATGGCCTGGCGGGAAGAAAAATGGCCCATATAGCCGATTGGGTGTGTTTATCTTTTCATACCATGACGTGGGCTAAATCCACCCAGTCCAAAACCCTGAGCTTTCTTTCACCCAACCCCTGTCTCCGAGAACGCCAACACATGAAAAGGAGCCCAAATACCTTATTTTTTGCTCTCGGGTTATTTAATTTATGGGTAGGGCTCCAGGTTCCGGATCAGGTCAGCGGACAACCTCCCATGGCTAAAGGAATCCAACCCCTTATCCAACTGGAAAGCCAGTCCTTGCACCAACTAATTCCTAAGAATATCCGACCCCTCCTGCTTCCAAAAGAACAGGAACAATTCCTTCAGGAACTTGAAGGCCACCCGCCAGATTGGCACACCTTACAAAGCCTGGATCACACGGAGGAAAGCGAACGCCTGTTTCAACTCAACCGCGCACGAGACGAGGCGCGCCTTATTCACAAGGACATCCTTCAACAACCCATTGCCTTCTTATGGTCAGGCTTTCTCCGTAGATATATGCCCGAATACGAGGGATTTTTGGTGGCCCTTGGCCCAGAACTCACATCCACATCATGGGGGATAGTTCGCTTTAAGCCCATGGGATTGCCCGACTATCTGGTGGCCATCCCCTCTCTGGAATCGGCCAAGCAAATTCGGAGTCAGCAACAAAAGGGTGAGCAAATAGCCATCGGCGTCCTTTTTTTTGGTACTCTGGTTGCCGATGAATCACTCATCTATAGTTTTTCTCATGATCAGAAAGGGGACGGGATGATCTTGCCCGTCGTGCAAATCGAAGACGTACGGTATTTCATTCCCCGGCCCAACTGATTATCATTTAAGAATTACGCCACCATTAAACAAGGACGTGTCAGATTTCTCCGACCCAAACCATATCAAAACCATTTGTGATATTGAAGTATTGGGGACCAGTGATCCTCTATGCGCTCGCTATTGTGTATCTCTCCTCTCAATCCAATCCTGGCCAACACCTCCACCTCCCTTCCTTTATGTTCAATATTAATGATAAATTTTTACATGCCTGCGAATATGGCGTACTCGGGATTTTGCTCTATCGTGCATTCAAATATACGACCCCGCACGCGGGAAATATGGGCCTTGCTATCATCTGCGTCATTGCGTTCGGGATTTCCGATGAGATCCATCAATGGTTTGTCCCTCAGCGTCAGGCTGACATTTTGGATCTCGTTGCCGATACCTTTGGTGCCGCCTTTTTAATATTTGGTTGGGTGCTCATAACAGAGAAAGGACGAAGACGGCTGATTATCCGCAAGTAACCCACACCCAACCCCATGGCACAGTGGTCATAAAACTGATGCCGGCACCCCCACGCGCAGACAGCAATGAGAAAATTTTTCAAGGAATATTCGGAAAACCGGATGGCCTCTCTCGCGAACCAGAATGGGGTCACCTACCTCTTCGTCATGATGCTGGTTGTCGTCATGTCCATTTCCACCATGGAAGTCACTCAACAGTGGTCGGTCATCATGCAACGGGATCGAGAGGCTGAGCTACAATTTCGTGGGACCAGTATTGC
Organism: Candidatus Nitrospira neomarina; assembly: GCF_032051675.1. NCBI lineage: Bacteria > Pseudomonadati > Nitrospirota > Nitrospiria > Nitrospirales > Nitrospiraceae > Nitrospira > Candidatus Nitrospira neomarina. Next base: position 1,106,052 of record NZ_CP116968.1, on the reverse strand, counting down.
CATAGCCATTGAGCGATTTGTGAGGGACTGGGAATTTCAAAAGGCCACACGACCCAACCAATGGCCGCGAACGCTTGAAGAATTAACGAAGAAATCACCCAAACGGTATCTCCGGAAGGCCTACGCCGATCCCATAACCGGAAACAAGTTTGCGCTAATAAAAATCGGCCAGGAGATTCACGGAGTCAGAAGTACCAGCACCGAGACCCCATATAACCAGGATATCTTCAAGGGTGCCAAGACGTACCAAGCCATCCGCTTCGAAGCCAAGGGAAGCACCAACTGCCAGGTCAACCCGCTCAATCCCAATGCGCCGACCAACTGTGCTCCCCCACCGAACACATCTCCTTCAGGGGAAACTTCCCTAGGTGATACTCCTTCGACAACTTCCCCGGTTCAGGCTCCATCAACAGAAGCCCCAGCAGAGGAAACCCCAACTTTTCAGTAGGATTAAACCATTAGAGTTTCCGTAACGATTATGTGTGATAATGCTCTTATTCCAACATCCCTCGGGTACTTCAAGGAGCGGTAATCCCCCATGGAGCGTATAAAAACCTTCCCATGGCTCGTTAAGACCTACCTAAACACACCCTTTTATTTTCTGAAAAAATTTCCAGGCTCAATATTGACGAAGAGATATCCGATACAGAAATTAGAGTAGCTTAAAGAAACGAGCAGGTATCTCTAGCTCGAACTTGACAGATATGCTATGTTCAGGAGGTTTTTTGATTTCTTCTGTCTTACCCCCCCGTCATTCTCATAAAATATAGCGAAGGTTCCAATGCTTAGATTGAATTCGTTTTGCCTGTTGGCCATGGTCTTAATGATGGCTCTGATGTCCTGCACTCTTCGTGAAACCCAGCTTGGAGATGAACTTGAGCAAAAGGGCGATTTCGACGGGGCCGTGGCGGCCTACCGGGAAGCCGTTCGAATAGACCCCTTTAATACCGAACTTAATGAAAAACTGAAAAGGGTAAAACTCCGGGCGGCAGAACAACATTTCTCCCGTGGGAAGCAAATGTTGAAAGAGCAGAAAGTTGGAGAAGCTCTTCAGGAATTCCAAATAGCTGTAGGGCTTGATCCTGAAAAGAATGAGTACCATACAGCCCTCAACGATGTCTGGCGTTCCAAAACAGCCCAACAAATCTTATTGGACGCCAAAAGTATGGAAAGTCTCGGACGATATGACGAGTCTTTGCAACTCTATGAATCCGCCGTCGAATTGGATCACGGTCTGGTAGAAGCTGTTGAAGGCATCACCAGAGTGGTCCAATTGCAGAAAGCCACGCAAGCCATCGGTGGCTCGGCGGAGCCCGTAACCCTTCGCTTCCAGAATACCCGACTCAAACAAGTCTTTGAAATTTTAGCAAGAACCGCCAATATCGATATTTTATTCGATAAGGATGTGCGAGATGACCTGGTGACTATTTTCACGAAGGACACGCCGTTTGATGAAGCCTTGAATCTCATTTTGACGACCAATCAACTGTTTGCCAAGCGGGTAGGCCCTGACCGGCTCCTGGTCATCCCCGATACCAAACAAAAACGGGAGCAATATGATGACCTGCAAATTCGCACATTTTATCTCTCCAATGCGAAAGCCAAAGACATGGCGAACTTGCTTCGTACGATTTTAGAAACGAAACGCGTCTATGTGAACGAGCCCTTGAACACGGTGGTCATCCGGGACGAACCGGACAAAGTCGGTCTGGCGGAACAGATCATCCTGGCCAATGATCGTAACGACTCGGAAGTCCTTTTTGAAGTGGAGGTTTTGGAAGTCAACCGTACCAACACCCAAAACCTGGGTTTACAGTTTGCCAAAGAGGCGGGATTTGGTATTTTCCCACCAGGCACTGAGTCTCCGAATTCCGCCGCCTTTTCCCTTCCATCAACATTTTCGTTCAAACAATTGACAGACATTGGTCAGGAGTCTTTCCTATTTCGATTTCCCAGCAGTGTGTTATTGAATTTTTTCAAACAGGAGTCTCAGGCCAAAACTCTGGCTTCGCCTAAACTCAGAGTGCTCAATAATGAAAAGGCTTCCATCAATGTCGGAGATAAGCAGCCCATTCTTCTCTCAACCACCAATGTCTTACCGGGACAGGCGTCCACGGGTGCCGTTCCTACGACTTCAACCGTGACCTCCATTGAGTTTAAGGATACGGGCATCAAACTTACCGTTGAACCGACCGTGCATTTAAACAGAACCATTTCCCTTCGATTGCAAATAGAAGTCACACGGCTCGGCGAGCGGGTCATTCTTCAAGCTTCTCCCCTAATTACCCAATTCAAGTTTGGAACCCGTACCGCGGACACGGCGCTCAATATGCGGGATGGTGAAACTGTCGTTCTCGGCGGGCTCCTTTCAGAGGACAACACAAAGACGCGGGATTCCGTACCCGGAGTCGATGACATTCCCGTCCTTGGGGAACTCTTTAGTAACACCAATACCAATAAAGTTGTGACCGAAGTCATTTTGGTCATTACACCGCACATCGTCCGCAGCGTCACACCGCCACAATTAGCGAAGCACACGATGTGGTCAGGCACAAGCAACCAGTACAGCACGAAGCCGATGTTTTCACAACCTAATCCGGCTGTGTCTCTTCTGAACACCCAGGACTTGCTCCCAGACACGACCGATTCTTCCGAATCGACAGCGTTCCCCAAAGACTCCTCATTAACTGAGGGTAAGACACCCCTTTCAACATCCGTGGAACCAGGCTCGGTGGATGCATCCCCGTCTATGACCGATAGACCACGTCTACAAGTCCTGCCGACCGCTACGTCAGTTAAAGTCGGAGATCAAATATCCATCACCATTCAAGGGGAAAACCTGTCATCGGTCGGAAAAACCTCTCTCACGCTGACCTATGACCCAGCGGTGCTTTCCTTTGCGCAGGCCAATGAAGGGACAGTATGGACATCTCAGCAGATGGTTCCAAGTATGACCGTTTCCGCCGTGCCACATTTAGGACAATTGGTTCTTCAAATGGGTCAGGAGGAAACAGCCGTCCAAGGGAGTGGCTCACTTGCCACGGTGACGTTCGAAGCCACCGGGACTGGAAACTCAAACATTCACATTCAACAATCAACGTTCTTGGGAGCCAATGGCCAATCTATCCCGGTCATGGTGGAACATGGCAGAGTGTTGGTGGAATAAATCCTCGCCGGCTCAAGAGGGGGTAACCTTAATCGAACTCTTGGTCACGTTGGTCATTATGTTCATATTAGCCTCCGTCGCCCTACCCATTGCGAAAGTCAGCATTAAACGGTCGCAAGAGTTGGAGCTTCGCCACACCTTACGAACGGTACGAACCGCTATTGATGCATTTCAACAGGATTGGGCGAGAGATGGGACTGTGCGTACGGGAAAACTCTGCGTGGAAAACGTGACGACGTGCCAAGAGTCCACGGGAGTAACCGGTTACCCTAAGACCTTAGAAACTCTCCTAAAGGTGAAATTAACCGGCGAAAAAGCCCAACTCGGGGAGCAATCGGAAATTAAACGATACCTCCGGAAAATCCCCTTGGATCCAATAACAGAGACCACGGAATGGGGGCTCCGGTGTTTCCAGGATGAACCAGACGAATCCCGGTGGTGCGGGGAAGATGTCTTTGACATCTATACCACCAGCGAAAAAAAGGCAATTGACGGGACCCCCTATCGTGAATGGTAATGACCCACTTTGTAGTTTTTGGCAAAAAGGGCTACACTTTACTCGAGCTCATGATTGTCGTGGCAATCGTGGGGATTCTGGTTTCCATCGCGATTCCCACGTTTCAACATACGGCAATAAAAGCCAAGGAAGCGGCTCTGAAGCAGAATTTATTCACCATGCGAGCGGTTATTGATCAATTTTATGCGGACAGAAAGGAATATCCGGCGACCTTAGAGGACCTGGTGGAAGAGAAGTATCTTCGGGCCATTCCCGTGGATCCTTTTACCCACTCCTCGACCACATGGACCGAAATTTATGAAGAACAGGAGGAGGGCGAGGACTCTCCTGCTGGAATATTTGATGTTAAAAGTGGGAGTGCCGGCGAAGCGCTGGATGGCACTCCCTATACAGAATGGTAGGTAGCAAATGAAATGTAAACATTGGACGCACATGATTCTGAGCGGAACATTTATCCTGATTTTAGGCGGCTGTGCTCAAAAACCGACCAAACCGGTCGCGGTCGATTCATCGATAGAGTATGTCTCCCAGAATTCTCACCAACAGGTGCTCCTTCAGGAAGCCAGGATAGAAAATGAAAACTTACGGGCTGAACTAGGGGCATTAAAAATTCTCATGGCCAAACAAGCAGGTGAACTGCAATCGCTGAGAGGCCATACGCAATCCATTCAGCATCGGGAACAGGATCAAGGGCTTGAGCTGCAACATATTCGTGGAGAACTTCTGGACACTCAGGCCGAGCGAGATCAACTGCGAAAACACAACATGGAACTTGAGGGCCAGGTTGCCAGCATGCCGGATACCACGCAGCTCGTGTCGGATATTCAAATCCTCAACCAATCATTCCAGCACATTATGGCGAGCATGAAACAGCTTTCCTCTGATATCACGTTGATTAAACAGGAACTCCACAAGTCCTCAGGTAAGGGACAACCCCTGCAAACAAAACACTCAATGCCCAAACCACCATCCGTGTCCGTGAATAAACGCATGCCGGATTCCCAAGGACGGATCGTCATTCAAAGTGGCGACTCCCTCTGGAAATTATCCCAAATGTATGATGTCTCCATTGCCCAATTACATGAATGGAATGACCTCGATTCCGACGTGATTATGACCGGATTCAAAATTCAGGTCACCTCTCCGATGGCCTCTCAGCCGAACGCGGTAAGCACTTCGAGGCATTCAAGTGAGCCAGCGGATTCTCCTGCCATCCCAGAGGCCCTGGTTGAACCGGTACAACATGAAAGCCTTCCCGTACAGGACAATCGTGTGGAAAGTGCCCCTGAGCCAAAACATATACTCTCACTTGGCAATCCTCATTTACCTGAGTCACCCTAGTGCCCCGGTTTCATTACAAAGCCGCTCGTCCGGATGGAACGATTATTGAAACCGATGGGGACGGCGAAACATCTCAAAGCCTTCGCTCTCAACTCGAGGCTCAAGGACTGCTTGTTCTGGACCTGGCAGGCTCTGGCGCCAGGCAGATCGTCTCACGAAAAAAACGGCAACGTCCTTTAGCACTGAGAGATTTCCTGATTTTCAATCAGGAATTTTTAGCCCTGCTCAAAGCCGGATTGCCCATGTTGCGGTGCTTTGATCTTCTGGCAGAACGAAACACCCAGGTGGGGTTTCAACAAGCTCTGCAATCCGTACGAGAGCATATTCGAGGAGGATCGGCCATTTCCGAAGCCATGACCCATCACCCAACCTACTTTCCGGAACTCTATCAAGCTTCCTTACGAGCCGGGGAGCAGGCTGGCAACCTCCCTGAAGTGCTCAGCCGATATATTGCCTATTTAAAAATGCTTATTGGGGTTCGGGAAAAAGTCGTGAAAGCGACCATTTATCCTATATTTTTATTGGGGTTTGGTCTCTTGGTGACCATGGGTCTGTTATTTTTTGTGCTTCCGTCATTTGCCGAAGTTTACCAAGAAAGTCGCGTGGAATTGCCCTGGGCCACCCAGCTCTTAATTGACCTGACCCATTCCGCCACTCAATGGATGATCGGACTGCTGATTTTCCTGGGGGTTGGGGGAATGGTGATCTATTGGTGGAAAAACACCCCTCAAGGTCAATGGCAAATACATTGGTTATTTCTCCATGCCCCGATACTTGGGCCCTTGTTTTTAAAAAATCAAGTGATTCGTTTAGCCAGAACACTGTCAACCATTCTTGGAGGCGGAATCCCGTTGTTATCGGCCCTGCAAGTCACAGCGAAATCCATGCCCAATAAAGTCTTTGCCAAAGCGCTCCAATCAGTCATTGTTCATGTTCGGGAAGGTACCAGCCTCTCCGCAGCATTAAAAAAAGAAAACTTTCTCCCTCGCCTCACCCTGGAAATGGTTGAAGTCGGTGAAACGACCGGTTCACTGGAAGCCATGCTTTTTGAGGTCGCCGAATTTCATGAAGGAGAATTGGATTTTCAATTATCTCGACTGATGACATGGATCGAGCCTATGTTCATCATTCTGATTGGCGTTATTTTAGGAGGGGTGGTCATTGCCCTCTATCTTCCTATTTTCCAAATGGCCGGAGCGGTGTAACGACCCAGTGACCTCAACGAGAAAAAAATTATGACCACACCAGTTAAACGCATGCCCTTCGAAGACCTCCTGGTCGAAAAGGGGCTCATCCTGGAACGGGAAAAAGAGACGTTGATCGAAACGGCCCGATCAACCAATCAGACTATTCCCACCATTTTGTTAGAACGAGGCACCCACACCGAAGAGGTGATCGGCCAAGTCCTGGCTGATCAATATGGTTTACCATGGAATACGCTTAAGGAATTCCGTATCCCCTCACCGCTCATGGAGACCATTCCGGTCGAACTCATGCATCGGTATGAATTCGTGCCCATTGAACAAGAAGGCCAGATTCTGACCATCGCTCTCGCAAAACCACAAGACCTGCGTATGATCGATGAATTGGAGCACCAATTGGGATTTGAGTTGCGATTAGTGGTGACAACTCACTCGGCTATCGTTGAAGCCTTGAGCAATAGTGAAGGTAATAGCCAGGTGCTCACACGCATCAAAGCGGAATTGGATCCAGTGCTGATTAAAGAAGACGAGAAAGGCGAAGAAATCCTCTCCGTTGAAAGGATCACCAAGGACCTCAGCCCGGTCGTCAAACTGGTCAATACGATTATCTTAACCGCCTTGCAAAAGCAGGCGAGTGACATTCATATTGAGCCCACGGAACGCACGGTGGAGGTCAAGTTCCGGATTGATGGCGTTCTCTATTTAGCCATGGATCCGTTTGATACCGGCATTCACCCCTCTCTCATTTCCAGGCTCAAAATCATGTCTGAACTCGACATTGCGGAACGTCGTACGCCGCAAGATGGTCGGTTCAAGCTGCTGCTGAATCACCGAACCATTGATTTCCGGGTCTCCATCTTGCCAAGTGTGTTCGGAGAATCGGTGGTCATCAGAATTCTGGATAAACAACATATATCAGCAGGGGTCCAGGGGCTGCGCCTGGAAGCCCTGGGGTATACCGGAGAAGACCTTCGCCGATTCCGTCGAGCCATCACCCGTCCCTATGGCATGGTGCTGGTGACCGGACCCACAGGAAGCGGAAAAACGACGACCTTGTATGCCGCGATCAATGAGGTGCACTCCGACGAAGATAAGATCATTACCATTGAAGATCCGGTGGAATATCAATTAAAGGGGATCGTTCAAATTCCCGTCAATGAAAAAAAGGGGCTCACATTTGCCAGAGGGCTTCGATCCATTTTGCGGCATGATCCTGATAAAATTATGGTAGGAGAAATTCGGGATTTAGAGACGGCACAAATTGCCATTCAATCGGCACTCACCGGGCATTTGGTCTTTTCTACCGTGCATGCGAATAATGCCTTTGATGTCATTAGCCGGTTTGTGAATATGGGCATTGAGTCGTACAATTTCGTGGCTTCCTTAAGTTGCATTCTCGCCCAACGCCTGGTGCGATCCATCTGCCCAACCTGCAGGATCCCCGTTCAGATACATCCTGAGCAATGCCAGGAATCCGGCATTGAATATGAAGACGTGAAACACCTGACCTTTTTCGAAGGGAAAGGATGCAATGAATGCCACGGGTTAGGTTTCCGAGGTCGAAAAGCCATTACAGAATTTTTGGATATGACCGACTCCATCAAGGAAATGATTTTAAATGAGAAATCTATTTCAGAAATTCGCACGGCGGCGATGGCTCAGGGCATGACCTCGCTACGGCAAGCAGCCCTTGAGAAAGTCTACCGAGGAGAAACGACGCTCAAAGAAATTAATCGGGTCACTCCGATCGAGGAAATCTAATGCATTTTTTTCCCATCTCGGCACCCACCGTCGCGCTCTCTCTTTCTGATGAAGAGCTCTGCCTGGTGGAAATCAAAAAACATTGGCGTAAAAGCTCGCTCCGACACATCGCCAGACTCCCGCTTTCCCCGGGAGTCCTTAGCCTCTCTTCGACCAAACTCAATATTTCCAATACCGATGAGTTTCTTACTCAACTCAAGGCCCTGGCCAAGCCCTATCGTCGCCCAATTTCCATTGCACTCAGTCTCCCGGATATATGCGCCCGGACAAGCATTTTTGATTTTGCATCCTTTCCCACAAAAAAACCGGAGCAGACGGCACTGGTGAATTGGCGTTTTCAACAGGACCTTAAACTGGATACCTCCCAATCACGGCTGGCCTTCGGTCTCTATGTGCCCACCTCGGTCAGGGATGCACTTCCCCCGGATACCACAGAACATGTCAGAGTGTTAGGCACGGCCATTCGCCATGAAATTATTGAACAATATGAGAACCTGTGCTTAGAGGCAGATCTCATCCCAACGGCTGTTGGAATGTCGGGGCTCGATGTCTTTGATCTGTACTGCCCCAACATCCAGGACCGGCTCACGGCTGAAAACTCTTCTGGGACCTTTCATCCGCCACCATTCATTTTCCTCTTCATCAGTCATTGGGGATTTACATTTCTGGCCTTTCAGGATGGCAGCCCACGCTTCATTCGCACGAAAGCTCTTGCCATCAAAACGGAGACCCATGATCATCAGGGGCCTTCACTGGATCCTGAGTCGGAGAAGCACGGGGAGACCAGAGATCATCGTCCGACATCGTCAGGGAATCCCTCTTCTGACGCACACCAAGATTACCCCACAGGAACTACTCCCTACCCTTCATACACCGCAATGAAGGTGGAAAAGGAAATCCTGGCCACATTGCAATATTATTTCGAGATGTTTCCCGTATCTGCTGCCACGGCATCTTCCCCGGTTAATTTGTTCATGACCACTGATTTAACCCTCGGACAGAGCCTTATGCCGCCTCTCGACCACATTCAACAGACCCTGAAGGCCAGTGGAGGACATGAGCCTCACATTCGAATCACCTCCCTATCCCCGGCCTCACATTTTCATCTCTTAAATACACACCTGGCGGTGAGCCACCAGGAAGAAGCGGCATTGCCAGGCTATGCCAGTCTCATGGTGGCATGATGATCCCACGTGTACATAGAAATCTATCTGCACCCGGTATTTCTCTTCTTCAATTGTCCCAACTCGGACTCACCCTTCTCACCGCCGGGGCCCTCGCCCTTACGGCTTCATTCTGGTGGGAGGGAAACGCATTACATGAACAGATTGATGTCCTAGAAGAGCAAGCCGCCGGTGTCGAGACGGCTAACCAACAATTGGTCGCCCAAGCCAGGGCAGCCGGACTTGACCTTTCGCACCAGGCCATTCGAAGCATTCCCTCAAAAGTCACTTTTGTGAAACAGGTTCGTGAACGGGTGGGATTTTCCTGGACACAATTATTGACGGATCTGGAAACAGCGATTCCTTCGGATATCACCCTGAACTCAGTTTCTCTCGATGAAAAAACCGACACCATCCTTCTCCAAGGATCGGCGGCGTCTTTACCCGACCTCAATCGACTCATTCACCAGTTAGAGAAGCACGCAGCTTTTCAGAATGTGTTGTTATCGCAGCATTCCACAAAAACTACCAAAGAGGAGCAAGGGGACTCACATAGCGTATTTTCGCTCACCGTCACCTATGATGCCCGACACCCAACTTCTCACCTGACAGGGGTTCCCAAGCAACGATGAATTCTTTCCAGATCATACAAGGATCAAAAACGACGATTCGGATTTCAAAATATTTAGGTCCGCTGTTTATCGTGACGGTCCTTGCCGGATTGTCATCGGTCGGGATGTTTGCCTTCATCTTTTATCCGGCCCAGGACCGGTTTCAACACATCACGGCCCTGAATCAAGCGTCCTTGCATACACAGACAACCATGCAGACAGCCCGGGAGACCCAAACCATTCTATCCACCATGTGGAATGCGCTTCCAGATTCCGGTGAATTCACAGATTTAAGTTTAGACATTGCCGATTTGGCAAAACAAAATCACGTACAAATTCCTGGCATGGGATACGACTTCAGACCCCTCCCCCATAAACTGGCCACAAAAGGCACGTTTGCGTTTGAAGCTGCAGGCCCCTATGAAGCTATTCGAAAATTCATTTTCGAACTGGAACAGCGCTGGCCCTATCTTTTTATTGAAAAACTGTCCGTTGAAACCTCTAAAAAACAAAAAGGGGTTATCTTTAAACTGAAGGTCTCCACCTTTCTGAAAGAATTCCCTGAACCGGTTAAAAAAACAAAAGCCTAATGACGAATCAACGAAAATGGCTGGTGTTAGGAGGCTTATTATTGGCCTGGGGAATGGTGTCGATTTTCCAAATGTGGGACTCCGCCCCAACAGATTCCCTGCCTTCCTCGGCCACGTCCGGAGCCCCCCTTCCCCCGATTAAAGACCTGAAGTTAGATCCGGCATTTTCTAACCCTCGCCAAACCGCAAAATTTTCTCTACCCCGTAACATCTTTGCACCTCTAGACATGTCCCAAGTCGCCCAACAAAAAAAAATTGACAAAGTCCCCACTTCTCGCCCTGCCAAAACAGCCCCCTCCCCAGCTCCGCCCCAACCGCCACCCCCAGGTCCCTCTATGGCCGATCTTGCAGGGCAACGGGCACGGGAACAACTTAACCAATTCCGGTTCCTGGGGTATTTAACCAAAGGGGGTGAAAGTCAGGCATTTCTCACCAATGGGCAGGCCATCTATATCGTCAAACAGGGAGAGATGTTGGAAGGTCGGGTGCAGGTGAACAGGATCGAACCAGAAACCATAGTTCTGTCCACCCAGGTGTTGGAAACCGGCTCGCATGTGCAGGCCACCATTCCCTTAACACCCGATACCAGCGGTTAATTGCCTTCATAGCGTTTTCCCCCCGCATCTTGGTATTCTTTTTCCATTATGTATACATGTCGCCGCGTTTCGTTTCTCAAAAATCTTCACCACACCACCTTTTGGTGGGTGCCAGGATTGATGGTATACACTGCCCTATTGGTGTCTCCGGGGCATTCGGCCACATATGACTGTTTTGATAAATCCGGAACACGCGTGTTAACAGACAATCCAGCCCAACTATTTAACTGCACGCTATTGCCAACACAAAGCCCTTCTCTCAGCAATCAAGCGTCATCCACGACTGCAACACTTCAAGCAATCCCCAAGTCCATTCCTGACCCGGCACCTCCTGACACCCAGATTTCTACTCAGGTGTCTTCGTTGAATAATGAGGAAGAGCAGGACAGACCTGTTAATCAGGAAATCACCATACCCCTCACCAGAAGTGGAGGGTCATTTGTCGTTTCTGTCATGTTGAATCAAGAACGACAGGCCCAACTCATTGTGGATACCGGTGCCTCCATGACAGTCCTCTCGACTCAGGTCGCCATTGATCTCGGAATCCTGGGAACAACCGACAATGAACTCTTGACTGTCAATACCGCAGGAGGGTCAGTCCAAGTCAACATGAATTATCTCTCTTCCATCACGGTCGGAACCGCACGGGCCACCAATGTCGCCGTAGCCCTTCACGATCTCCCGGATATTCCGGAACACATCGAGGGTCTGCTCGGCATGTCCTTCCTTAAACACTTTCTCGTGACGCTGGATGCGGAGCATGCTCAATTGATTCTCCGTCCCAAGCAAAAACCCTAATCCAACATATTGTAGTTCCGCGATGTGCAGAATCCCTGTGTCTGTGTGCAAAGCCTTGGTGCGAGGCGAGGAAGGGGCAGGTTAGAGATTTCTGCTCCAACGATGTCCCTCCACAAAGAGGACTCTCAAAGGTTGTAAATATTCGGTCTTCTCATTCTCACATGCGTGACAAAAACCAACCGAAGAAAAGTCATGGAGTGTTGAAAAAGACTCGTCCAATCATGCAGTGAGACCTCTCGAAGAAACGGCCGCAGACACTTGGACAGACGAAGCTGAAAAGGAATTTATGGGTTGGAAGAAACCGGAGGCAGAGCCCCTAAATATGGAAAGGCACCAACCTGGATCATGGAAGAATCGGACTGAAGACGAAAATCCCCCTTTTCAGGACTGACAAATCCTGGAGCAAATTGTACATCGGTTTTCCCTGCCCGATCCGGAGCCGGTGTGGGTGGAGTGCCGGTCATGACATAATCCCCCTGGTTGCCTGACAAGGCGTTAAAGGCCAGCGTGGTGTGACTTCCCGGAAAAAATAAAAAGCCTACTGCGCTCTGACTGATAATATTTCCCTGCACATCGGCTTGCGCATCGTCATGAAAAGCCGCCCCACCTCCGTTCTGAGCCAGGGTATTTTGAATCAACCGGGCTTTGGACTGATCAGTCATCAACACGGCTTCATACAGACTTCGTGTTATCACATTCTGTCTGAGGGTCACATCAGAGTTGCCTCCGATAGCCACGCCATGATCATTATGGTAAATCAGATTGCCCGATAGGGTGCCTGTAGAATCCGCAAATGCCACTCCTGTTGTCTCACTATCACCAATCACACAATCTTCCAAAAGAACATCCTGCACCTGTTGACTAAACACCATTCCATTGACACGAATCCGTGTTAATCGCACGCCACTGCCATTAAAAATGCCAACTCCCAATCCTCCATGTTGAATCACGGACAGATCTTGGATCGTCACATTCGTTGCCCCATACGGCCATTTACCAATATGAAGAGTCCCGACACGCTTTTTCCCGGTCAAAACGACCAGATCCATGCCTTCACCGATGATCGACAAACCCTCCTTGCTATGCACAGTAACATCTTCGGCATAGGCTCCCCGTTTAATCAAAATCGTATCACCTGATGCAGCCTGATCAATCGCTTCTTGAATCGAGGTGAAATGCCCTGATCCATCCAAGGCAACCTGCCATACCGACGAGACAACGGCCTCAGAGGGCGCAAGTTCCTCCGTATTGGCAGACGCCAATCCAGGCAGGACACATAGAATCAGAGCACATAAAAAGAAAACTAGTCGAATGGTGGTCGGCATGTCTTGAACTCTCACGGTGTTCATTCTCCCCTGTCATACTCTTGGCCGTCGATCGGCTTAACCAATGGAAAGGACTCTCATCGAGTCAATAACCCAAGGGGTTTGGCAGGGTCAAGCTGGTGCCGAAATTTTCCCTCATTTATTGTCGCCCCCCACCCCCTATGCTATGGTTGGCTATGGTCGTCGTCGGGTTAACTGGAGGATTGGCATCAGGAAAAACGACCGTCGCCAAGATATTTCAATCCCTTGGAGCAAGGATTATTGACGCCGACGAACTGGCCAGAGCCGTTGTCAAACCTGGAAAACCGGCTTGGAGGGATATCGTCAAGGAATTCGGAACGAAAGTGCTTGCCAAAGACCGCACCATCAATCGCCATGCTCTCGCCGATATCGTGTTTAAATCCCCTAAGAAATTACACGTTTTGCAAGCGATCATTCATCCCCGTGTGGCCCGAGAGCAGGCCAAACAGGTAAAAAGCATGCGACACGAAGATCCTCATGCGGTTATCATTTATGATGCTGCGTTATTATTGGAAGCCGGTGCACACAGGCGTATGGATCATGTCATCGTGGTCACCGCCGACCGGGCCACTCAACTCGCCCGTGCCTGCCGTCGTGATGGCCTGACCAAGGCCAGAGCCCTCCGGCGAATCAGACAACAAATGCTCCTTCGTCACAAGCTCGACTATGCCGACGCCGTATTGGATGGTACATGGTCACGTACCCGGTTGCGCCATGCGGTCCGGTCATTGTATAGGACATATGTCAATGAGGCGAGGTCACGAACGGCCCGCCGCAGCCTCAATACCCCATAGACCGTTCACCTACATGTCTAACTGTAAGGAGTCCACGCATGGTGCATGACGTCATTATTCTGGGATCGGGCCCGGCTGGATTAACCGCCGCCGTCTATACCGCTCGAGCCAATCTTTCCCCCTTGCTCATTGATGGTTCGCAACCCGGCGGACAATTAACCATCACCACCGATGTGGAAAATTTTCCCGGATTCCCCAAAGGCATCATGGGACCTCAACTCATCCAAGACATGCGGGCCCAAGCCGAACGATTCGGCACGCAATTTCGCCAGGGGCATGTCACCAAGGTCGATCTCCAGGTGCGCCCCTTTCAGGTCACGGTTGACGACGAAGTCACTCTGGAAACCCGAACTCTGATTATTGCGACCGGGGCCTCGGCCAATTTACTGGGTCTGCCCTCCGAAAGCCGCCTCATGGGTCATGGTGTCTCGACATGTGCCACCTGCGACGGATTCTTTTTTCGTGGCAAAGAGATTGCGGTCATCGGCGGCGGTGACAGCGCCGTGGAAGAAGCGACATTTCTGACCAAATTCGCGACAAAAGTCACCCTCGTTCATCGTCGCGATAAATTGCGCGCATCAAAAATCATGCAGGACCGGGCCATCAACAATGAAAAGATCGCCTTTCAATGGAATAGTACTCTTGAAGAGGTCATGGGTGATGAGGTCGTGAAAGGCATCCGGATCCGCAACGTACAAACCAACCAGGTTGAAGAGATTCCGTTATCTGGCGTCTTCGTGGCCATCGGCCATACACCGAACACCAGCCTGTTTACCGGACTCCTCGATATGGACGAGCAAGGCTACATCCGCACTCAGCCATATCGGTCTACCACCAACATCCCCGGCGTTTTTGCATCAGGTGATGTGCAGGATTCACATTATCGCCAGGCCATTACGGCGGCCGGATCGGGATGCATGGCGGCCATCGACGCCGAGAAATATCTAGAATCACTCCACTAATGCTTCATGTCTTAGTGCATTATCATGAACTCGCCCTTAAGGGAGGCAACCGGAAATATTTCGAATACCGGTTAGTCCACCATCTGCGAGGAGCCCTGAAACCCCTGGCACATGTGCATGTCGAAGCACTCCAGGGACGAATACGGGTGAGCTTCGAGGATGAGGCGGCGTGGCCTCGCTTGCAGGAACAGGTCAAGCGCGTATTCGGTATCGTCAATTTTTCTTTGACCAGAGCCGTGCCATTGGCTTACGACCAATCCGATCTCACGGTTCTCAAAGACGCGATCATTGCGCACCTGCCCACACATCCCTATGCCACCTTTCGGGTCAGTGCCAAACGGGCAGACAAGCGATTCGTCAAAACTTCAATGGACGTGGAACGAGAAATCGGGGGCGCCGTCGCCGACCATACCGGCAAGCGAGTCAACCTTTCACACCCCGATATGACGATTTTGGTCGAGTTAGTCCCGCCCTACGCCTATTACTCCTGTCAACGGGTGGCGGGACCCGGGGGACTACCGACGGGGACCGGAGGAAAAGTCATTTGCCTCATTTCCGGTGGTATCGATTCTCCAGTGGCAGCCTATCGCATGATGAAACGTGGCTGTAAAGCCGTCTTTGTACATTTTCACGGTCGGCCATATCTCTCACGGGTTTCTGAGGAAAAAGTCCGCGATCAGGTCGCCTTGCTTACGAAGTACCAACTGTCTTCCCGCCTTCATCTCATTCCCTTTGGGGATATTCAAAGCCAAATCGTCATCACCACACCGCCACCCGTACGCGTGGTGCTTTACCGTCGCTTGATGCTCCGCATCGCCACATGCATTGCCGAGCAGGAGGAGGCATGGGCCCTCGCGACCGGAGACAGTCTGGGTCAGGTGGCGTCCCAAACACCGGAAAATATTTCTGTCATTAACGAAGCCACGTCACTTCCCATTCTTCGTCCGCTCATCGGAATGGATAAGTTGGAAATCACGCAACAGGCTCAAGCGCTGGGATCGTTTGAGACCTCCATCGAACCGGACCAAGACTGCTGCACCCTCTTTGTCCCAAAACATCCACAAACACGATGCCAGCTACCCCATATCCTCAAAGTCGAGCAAGCCCTCGACATTCCCCAGTTGGTTCAGCAGAGCCTACAAGGAAAGGAATTGGTCACTTTCTCCCATGCAGAACGGATGGATCGAAGGGCACCACAGTAGAATGCTTTTTCCCAGGTTAAAACCACCGCACACCATCAGACAGTACCCATCCATACTCTGAATACGCGCTATGATCAATCATATTTAACGAAATGCTCGAAGCCTAATTTCCAGTTTCAGCAAGATAGCATTCTCCAACCCTCCCACATTGAAAAACCATGACCAACAGAAAATCTTCAGTGAGGAACACGTGAGCATCATGCCTTCTCCTGTCCTGTTTACCTGGCTCTATCGGGTTTTTGTCGGGTTACTGCTTATTCTAGGCCTAGGGGACCCAATACACCACGAGCTGTACATTGGACCACCTTCCGCCTGGGCCGAACCACACAACATTTCGGAGGAAGAAACTCACCATAATCACACCGTCCACCATCAGGACGCTGCTCCGCAGGCCGGACAATGGGAAGGCTCCCCGGAAGGCATTGCCTATAGCGAATTCAACCATGCGTTCGTTGGAGTCGGTGTCATTCTGATGGGTTTCAGTGAATGGCAAAGAATAATGGGCTGGCAGGCATTCATGTGGGTTCGTTGGCTGTTGCCAGGTTCACTAATAGGGTCAGGAATCTTCCTATTGACCTGGAGCGATCATTTGGCATGGCCCATTGGTCCGTGGACATTAGCCGAAACCTTATCCGGAAAAGATCCTGAAATGCTGCAACACAAAATATTCGGCATCCTGGCCCTGGCTGTCGGCCTGGTGGAAGGGTTCATTGGGGCTGGGAAATTTTCTCATGTGTTCTGGCGGTCACTTCTGCCTGTTTTTGCACTGGTCGGTGGTCTTATGTTGTTCCGCCACATGCATGGCCTTCACCCAGGCGGCCATGACATTCAGACCCACCATAACATCATGGGCACATTGGCCTTGGCGGGTGGACTCGCCTGGTTCACCGGAGAGTTGCTGCCGCGGACACAGATTTCCTCTTCCATTTCCTTCCCGTTAGGATCCCTCCTGAAAATTCTCTGGTCCATATTTATCCTCATTATCGGCATCCAGCTCATATTCTACTCGGAGTCTTAACTCACCATGTAAGGCATCCCTCCATCTGCCCTGAGTTTGTATACCTTCCGGCATAAGATAAAACTTTTGTCGAATTCAGCTGATGAGTTGAATCTTGTACACTCAGGGAAACGCCGTTTCACGATCGTGTGTGGATCAAACCGGACATGGAGACCATGACAACATTTTTTCAACCTGGTCTGAACTGTTGGAAAGTCGAACAGGCAGAGCGCGTCGCATTCCTAATTGATGCAGAATCCTACTACCGCGCCTTTTATGATTCCGTGGTCGGTGCCCGGCATTCTGTCCACATATTGGGGTGGGATATCGATAGTCGGGTAAATTTAATTCGTGACGAGAAGGCTTCTTCTCTCTCAAACCCGGCGCCCACGGTGTTGGGTGAACTACTCCTTTATCTCGTTCGGCAACGACCTAGTCTTCACATTCATGTACTTGCCTGGGATTTTGCGATGGTCTATGCCATGGAACGGGAATGGATACCGACATTCAGCGTCCCCTGGCAATCTCATGAGAGACTGTCTGTCCACATGGATGGTCAGCATCCGCAAGGCGGATGTCATCATCAAAAAGTCGTGATTATCGATAATGACCTGGCCTTTGTGGGAGGGTTGGATTTGGCCGAATCCCGTTGGGATACATCCGAGCACCGAATGCATGATCGCCGTCGCATAAACGCTGATGGGTCTTCCTATCCTCCTTTTCATGATGTCCAGATCATGGTGGAGGGTCAGGTAGCGCAAGCATTGGGAGAAATGTTTGAAGAACGCTGGATTGAAGCCACGAGACAACCCCTCCCGCCTCTGGAACGTTCAGCGACGTCTTCCGAACTGTGGCCAGCCTGGATAAAACCGGACATGCACAAGGTCAAGGTGGCAATTTCCAGAACGCTTCCGGCCTTTCAAGATCGAAACGGTGTATGTGAAGTCCAACAATTGTATATCGATAGCATCAAAAGCGCGCGCCATTTCATTTATATAGAAAATCAATTCCTGACTTCACATATTATCCAACAAGCATTATCTGAGCGTCTGCAAGATCCGGAGGGTCCGGAAATTCTGATCATTCTGCGACAAGATGGCGGAGACTGGTTGGAACAAATGACCATGGATGTGCTGAGAACGAGGGTATTGCGTCAACTCTCGCGTGCCGATCAGTACAAGCGCCTTCTGGTTGTGTATCCGGATTGTCCCGCTTTCCAAGAACACTGCCTCGGCCTTCACAGTAAAGTCTTAATTGTCGATGATACGATTGTGCGAATCGGATCGGCTAATTTAACCAATCGTTCGATGGCGCTTGATTCCGAATGCGATTTGACCATTGCAGCCAATGACCGTCAGGATATACGGGAAGCTATTCAAGATTTTCGCCACCGGCTATTGGGTGAGCACATGGGGCTATCTCCACATACCTTGAAAAACAGTCTGCATTCAGAAGAATCCTTGCTTCAAAGTATGCAGCATCTTCAGAGATCCGAACATATTCTCAAGCCATTTGATCTGAATCTCTTGTCAACCCTGGAACCGTGGGTGCCGGACTCGACACTGATCGACCCGGAAAAACCCATGAATCCGGACATGATCATCAGCCATTTTGTTCATCCGAAAGACCGGCGAGTGGCAATACGCCAATTAATCGGCATTGCGATTGTACTGGGAGGTCTTGGTCTTCTGGCAGCCGCCTGGAAATGGACTCCTCTTGGAGAATTGGTGGATGTGTGGACGGTGGCGAATTATCTGAAAGATATTAAAAACCATCCTTGGGCCCCCCTCTTCGTCTTAGCATGTTTTCTCGTCGGAAGCATGGTGATGTTTCCCATAACCGCCTTGATCATCATCAGCTTTTTGGCCTTTGGACCATGGATGGGTTTCGTCTATGCCTTAATTGGTTCGGCCCTCGGGGCCGGATTAACCTATGGAATAGGCAGTTGGTTAGGGAAAGAGAAGCTCAGACGATTGGGAGGGGAAAAAATGAATCGGATAAGTCAATACTTTGGAGAACGCGGTCTCTTGAGTATGGTGTTTGCGCACATGTTGCCGGTTGGACCTTTTACCATTGTCAATATGCTAGCGGGAGCATCGCATATCGGACTTCGGGACTTTATGATCGGAACGATCATGGGCATGATTCCCGGGATGGTAGCATTGGCGATTTTAATCGATCGTGTAGCAGCCACCATCCAACAACCGACTCTATCAACTATTTTGCTCCTGATAGGGGTAATGGGATTAATGGCTGTTGGAGCCTGGTTCATGGCCAGGTTGTTAAAAAAACGGGCATCTCGTAGAAAGTCCCCGGTCTCATCAGGAGAAAGCTCAATACATCGACAAAATTTCTCATGAAGGTTACCCTTTGTACTTATAATATCCATAGTTGGGTAGGTCGTGGAGGAAAATACGATCCTGACCTGACCGTTCAGGTGGTGTCGGAAATCAACGCAGATATTTACGCCTTACAGGAATTTCAAACGTGCAGTCCCGATTTTAAAATGGTGACATGGATCGGAAAGAAAACGGGATTGCACTCGATCCCGGGACCGACACTGACGAGGCATAAGGGAAACTATGGCAATGTCCTTCTCACACGTTTGCCGGCCAGCCATGTAAAACACATGGATATTAGCGTCCCCGGCCGAGAGCCTCGCGGAGCCATTGATGCCAGATTTTACCCTTCACAGAACGCACTTCGCATTATTGCTACACATCTTGGATTAAGACCTAAGGAACGTCGCACACAGATGATGGCTCTACTGGAAACATTACAGGAACCGTTTCCGGGATTATCCATTTTAATGGGAGACCTGAATGAATGGTATCTATGGGGACGCCCCTTGCATTGGTTAAGAAAATGGTTTGGTCATATTCCGGAACCGGCCACTTTCCCCGCCCGTTTTCCCGTTTTTGCCTTGGATCGAATATGGGTCCATCCTCTACAGGCCCTAATCAGTCTCCAGGTTCATGATACCCCTCTGGCCAGAAAAGCCTCGGATCATCTACCCCTTAAAGCGATCATCCAAATTTAATGGAAGGAGTAAGAAATCGATGGCATCCTACTTTCACATGCTATTTACAAGTAGGGTCTGTTGAAAAAAAAACCGCCAGCGGCGTTCTCGCCATTTTCCCGTGCTCACGTACTAAGCGTACGCTCCGCGCGTTAAAACGGCTGCGGCCTTGCTGGACGGACCCTTCGGAAAGACTCAGGGCATGCTTTTTTGAACCGACCCGTAGCCTTTGATGAGGAATCTAATCCTGCGCAAATTTTCCCTTGAACATCCTTATTATTCAACACCCCAAAGTAGATTAGATGATTTGGAAGATTGGTCGCGGTATCGATGAACTTGTTATGTCGGCCCACGGAATGGCGGAATTCGCCTCGTGAACAGTTTATGGTATCCTACCCTGGTCACATTCTTACTTGACCGGCATGTATTATCTGCGGTCTGAACGATAGCCTAAAGAAAACACTGGTTGTCCACTCATTCTCTCGTATCTAAAACGGATACCTACACGATGCAAAGACTGTATGTTTCACAAAATCTCATCGACGTGGAATCCCGGAAAGAACTGTTGGATCAAGCACAGATACCGTCTACGATCAAAAACCAGCGCTCAACCATGCTTGGAGGCGAAGTGCCTTTTGTTGAAGTCTTCCCGGAACTGTGGGTGCTGAAAAACGAGGATTTTGATCGCGCCCGGACCTTACTCAAAGACTGGGAGCAGGCTAAACCTCTTGAAACAACGCAATGGACCTGTTCCGGATGCGGGGAATTGCATCAGAAAGAATTCACGACATGCTGGAAGTGCGGGCTGGAAAGACGGTAAAAGAATTCAGCCGGGTCTCACCAAGACTATTCCATCTTGACTCAGATTCTTTACCGGTGGCTCTGAAGTCCGGTCTGGTTTAAGCTGAACCAGGGCTTCATCTGTGCCTGTAATCGCTACACGCAGATATCTGTTTTATTACACTCCCATGTCTTCCACAAAGGTCATCAACGGCACCATCTTTATTTTTTTGCTTCTTGGGCTGCCTCCTCTGGGTATGGTCTTATCTGGCCAAGCTCTTCCTCACGATTTGACTCTTTTACCCATTCCCCTACAGCCGGGAGACGCCTCTCTTTCCTGGCCCATATTTGGACTGTCGACCCTGATCATTGTTGGAACGCTGACACCTTTTCTTTTGCGTTTGAGCACAAGCGTGCGTCACCACACATTTCCTCCCACTTCCGGCAAACGGTTTCCCTGGTGGGGTTGGATGGCCGTAGGATGGACGACTTTCGCTTCAATCCTCTCCTGGTCGCGTTTTTCCTGGTTCCTAGAATGGCAACCCTACACGTTTCCCCTGCTCTGGCTCGGCTACATCGTGGTCATCAATGCCTTAAGTTTTTCTCAAACCGGCAGGTGCATGATCACCAATCAGCCCGCTTATCTTTTCAAACTCTTTCTCCTCAGCGCGGGCTTCTGGTGGATGTTTGAATACCTCAATCAATATGTACAAAACTGGCACTATGTGGGCCTGGCACCAACCTCCTTGCTTCTAACCTATGCCTGGTTCACTCTTTCATTTTCGACGGTTCTACCCGCCGTTCTGGGTACTTATGAATACCTGTCTTCCGTTTCCTGGATAAGGGTACCATTTGAAAATTGGCTGGCCATCTCGTCAGTGAATGCCCCCAACACCGGATGGCTGATGTTCAGCCTTGGTTGTTTCGGGCTTCTGATGATTGGGATCTGGCCCACGCTGCTATTTTCTCTTCTCTGGGTGAGCCCGCTTCTGATCATGATAGGCATACAAATAATTCGGAGGGTACCTAGCATTCTGTCACCATTGACTCAAGGAAACTGGAGTCCCGTGGTCCTTTCCGGTTTGGCAGCCTTGGTCTGTGGAGGATTTTGGGAGATGTGGAATGCTTATAGCCTCGTCCATTGGGAATATTCAATACCCTACGTCCACGCACTCCAGATGGGGGAAATGCCGATCCTGGGCTATGCCGGTTATTTGCCGTTTGGGTTGCAATGTCTGACCGTCGCAGCCTTTTTTTTGGAAAATCAGTTCCGTCGAGGAGAGCCCTATGCGGAAACCCTAGCAAGCCGATGAAGGTTATAATACGCTGTTCCTCCTGAGTACTAAGTTCCACAGAAGGAGATAACACAATTTCTTATGAAAAAAACTCACTCGATTCCGGGCGCATCTATACACAAACCATCGTTCGTCCCTCCTGTAATCGAAGCGGCGTCCACTTCAACCGCGGCCATCATCGGCTCATTTCCCAAAGGGTCGATGACGTCTCCACAACAGGTCCTGACATGGGAAGCATTTGAGAAAGAATATGGGGGGCTTGAAAAACCAGCCCTTTCCTCCCTTTGCATCAAACAGTTTTTTGACAATGGTGGAAAGGCCATTTGGGTGGTAGGTATTGGATCGAAACCGATCAAAGGCGGGTCCCCATTTCTCCAAGGCCTTTCCCTTCTCGACCGCATAGGGGATTTCAATATTTTGTTTATTCCTCAAACCAAAGAGCTCCCGGATCCCCATGCGACCAAAGTCATGCACGCAGCCATTGCTTTTGTTACCAAACACCGTGCGATGTATGTCCTGGATGTCCCTCAACGCGATGCCCCTCGACAAACGGTCAGGGCTCTGACCACCTGGGTAAATCAGCAAACGGGCATTCACCATCCAAATGTGGCCATGTACGTTCCGCATGTCCAAGGCCCTCAGCCACTAAAGAAAGCACCTCTGCACATCCCTGCCAGCGGAGCCATGGCTGGGGTATGGGTCAGGACGGATCAACAACGAGGAGTATGGAAAGCCCCGGCAGGAAAGACGGCCATCCTTCATGGCGTTCAGGGTATCGAGCAGACACTGACGGAACCGGAAATGGGACAACTCGCTCAATTGGGTATCAATCCAATCCGGCAAACCTCTCCGTCACAGGTTGTCGCGTGGGGTGCACGAACCCTGTCATCCAACAGAGAGTGGCGGTATCTTTCCATCCGGCGTCTGGCATTGTTTCTAGAATCAAGCATACAACAGGGATTAGGGTGGGTAGTAGATGAACCGAACGACCAAACCTTGTGGGCTCACATTCGGCAACCAATTGACGTATTTCTCCAATCACTCTTCCGGCAGGGGGCCTTTCAAGGACAAAAATCCCAGGAGGCCTATTTTGTCAAATGCGGACCGGATACCATTTCATCCGCTGACCAAACTGCCGGGAACGTCAACATCATGATCGGGTTCGCTCCACTCAAACCTGCTGAATTTATTATTCTTACCATCCAACATAAAGCCAAATCTGTCCGCCAAGCGTGATTCCCAATTTTATTGAAATTGCCAAAGCCCTTGTTTTTTAAAGCTCCAGTGAATGCGAAATGCCCGTTCATGCCCGCATAGAATTTATGCGGCAGTTTCAACGGAATCGCCTATCGATAGGGCCAAGCCAAACATTCTTTCTCGATATGTATTGATTACGGAAATCCCCAGAATCAACCTGTCCACCCCATGACAGCTCAAGTCAGATAAAACTCTTTTCTGGGATCTCTTTCGATTGTAAATGTCAGATGAGAAAAAACTTGATGGGAATCAATGAAATACCCAGGAGAGGAACAAGAACATTACAACGTACAATTATTTATTGAGTAACGACTGACAGATCCCTTGCATGTCCAACGGACAGCCTACGGAATATTCCTGAAATACCCCGGATACGGGATGTTGGAATCCTAATGTGCGTGCATGGAGCATCACCCGTGGAATGTCGATCTCCGTAATCCGGCATACTTTCTGACCGCCATACGTTTCATCCCCCAAAATGGGACACCCTAAGGACGCCAAATGAACCCGAAGCTGATGTGTACGCCCTGTGCGTGGGAACAACACGACCTGTGAGGCCAGGTCACCAAACACCTGTTCCACCCGATACTCCGTGACCGCTCGTTGTGGCTGTGCGGTGTTGGATGAAACCTTTTTCGGTTCTCCCCGATCCCGCCCGATGGGCAACTCCATCACCCCCTGCTCCTGCCGGGGTACCCCCCAGACGAATGCCTCATAGATCCGATTGATCGAGTGTTGTTCAAACTGTGCCGCCAGAGTACGATGGGCATGATCGGTTTTGGCGACCACCATCACTCCGGAGGTGTCCTTATCCAGTCGATGAACCAGCCGTGGAACCGCTCTTTTCTCAATGATCATTTCTGCATCGGCCTGCTTGGGAATATGGGCCAACAGCGCATTGATCACGGTGCCCTCCCAGTTCCCTGCCGCGGGATGCACCACCACACCCGCAGGCTTGTTCAACACCAGGAGAACTTCATCCTCGTGTAAGATATCCAATGTCATAGCCTTCCCGTCGACCAGGAGGGGTCCCGGCTGGGGAACATCCATCGTAATGTGATCGCCTGGTTTAATGGTGTGACTCGGCTTGACCATCCTGTCATTGACACGGATCCGTCCCAACTCAATCAAGCGTTGTAACCGTGAACGGGATATGTCCCGCTCACGGTTGACCAAAAATTGATCAAGGCGCTTGCGGGTTTCACCCTCCGTCACGATAAATTCAGTAATCATATTTGTGGATCAGATGTGGGAGAGAAATGCAGGGTCAGGCAACGATTCGTTGATAGCTTCCTTAATGACCACCATAATAATCGCGACATCCAAGAAGCACGCTGTGGCTAGGAACGTCCTCTCGGGGCATGTCATGGAGAATGAGGTCATTTATCAAAGCCTGCTTTATTTGTTGCTCGCTCAGAATTTTTTAGAGAATTTTTGAAATGCCGTGTCAGTTCGACTAATGGGCCTTTGAAAGAAAGCTGTCATAGCCCAGGGGAATTGTCCTGGGCAAGAGAAGGGCTCGCCTTTCATCGACTTGACGGTAGAGCGCCACAACGGCTGAATGCTGGTAATTCCAGGTTTGGGGACTTCCGACACGTTTCACTTCTCTTATAAATATACCCTTCGCCATACCCATAACCAATGATTTCTTGGCAACCTTATCACGATCCACCCATGTCGATGCCCGCTTACCCACTCAGAAGATGCTGGAAAATCAGTTCGAAAAAGTAACAATACAGAAAAATAGGAAGGGGCAATCCTAAAGCAGTTCCAACCAGATAATCGCGAAAGCGAATGTCGGCAAGGGCCAGGGCATAATTTAGAGCGGGCAAGGTCTGAAACAGCAGCCGCAAGAACGCCACCGATAAAATTGGACGGTCATCCAGATGCGAGAAAATCTTGTCGGCCCACCGATGATTGAAGCTGCGAAGCGCCGTCCCACCAACCGCACGAATCAGAAAAAAACTGATCGTCGAAGAACACATCGCGGCCATCAAGGTCGCAACCCCACCCCATTCTTTTCCCAACGCAAAGACGGCCCCGACTAAAAAGATCCATCCTGGCACATACAACAGATTGCCGAAGCTGAAGGCCAGACAAAACAGCACAAGACCCCAAACCGGATACGCAAAAAATAAGGCCTGAATGACATCAGGCGACAGGTGGGATCGCAGGCCGGTCAGTGCAACTATCACATACAGCAGGAGAAAGAACGCAATGATGGAAAGCAGCTTTTTCTTAGGATCGGTGATAAGAGAAAAAGTCATTTTCACACGCATCTTACGGATGCATGCTGAAAAACTCAAAAACCACGAACACCAATAAGCGGGTTGAATGAGAGAAAAAACTCAATACCAACTCAGGAGATACACTTGAACCCGTTGACATGGCCAGCTCAAAAACCTTCGCGGTCACCCCTCAATAAGCTCTGACTTCGTCAACCGTTGGAGAGTCAAAGGGGAATTTCCAGCTTCTGATACTTCCAACACGAGTCCGGTGGCGTTGATGCTCTTTCACACCGACACAGGCACACATACCTTCACAAATCACTCATTTCTCCAATCGGACACCATCCCCGATTCGAATCGGGCCACCCTGTATGACTGAAGCATAGACCCCGACATTACCAAGATTATGTTGGACCGCCGTTCGTAAAATCCCTGGGTCCTTTGGAAGTTTTCCTTGCGCTAACGTCGTCATGACACACCGACCGCATGAGCCGGTAATCTTCAGCCGCACGTTTTCTCCAATGCCTAGCGTCTGACCAATCCACCCCTGTTCGATAAAGCCTTGCTCATCAGCTCCAGTGTCCACAACAACGTTCGGTCGAAACCGCGGCACCTCAAAATGCCCCTCCGGATACGCCTCACGAAGCTGATTAAGCGTGCCCGTGGTCAGAAGGTGTACCATCGCGGCATCGAAAAACGTGCCGGTCGGAAGAGGGAAATCCGTAACGGTGTCCCGTTTCTCGCGACCATCCATGTCGGGCCAATATTCCTCAGACTGCGCAATCCAGGTTTCAGGCATAGCTGATTGGACCCCGGTCACCTTCCCATTTTCGATGAGCGCCAGGGTAACCTCACGGTTCAAAGCTTTGGAAAGGACTTGGGACAGATCCGTTTGCTCACTGGTCACCATTGTGCCGTCAGACATCGTGATGCGGATGCGAGATCCAGATTCTTTATCTCCAGACGGCTCCAAAAACGTTGCCTGGAAAGCAAACATATCGGGCCATTTTTTCGGATTTTTGGCCGTGGCCACTTTGCCATCGGCACGATCCAGGATGGCATAGGCACGATCCCCGATAAGTCCGTGACCGGTAACCTGAGCAAGGGATAAGGCTTCACCTCTCATCGACTTGACTGGGTAGCGCCACAACGACTGAATGACTCCCATTTCGGATGGCAAAACTTTTGTCACTTCTCACTCTCCTTTTTTGAATCGTGATCTCTCGGGGCGGTCACGCAGCCATCCTCAGGAATAGCTGACTCTGCCGCAAGAACCCGCCGGTGTGCTCACTAAAAAAGAACCAGGGTACTTGGGAGGATGAGGCACATCCTCCCAAGGCTATGCCAAACCAATTATCCCCGACAGAATTATGGAATTTTGACAATATCAGGTTTCATGGACCCGAGCAGCCCAAGTAACTCCTTCTGTTCCGTTTGCGGAACTTGGAACGTATTGAGTGCAGAGACCAGGTCCTCAACCATCGCCGTAAAGTCGGCATTGGTAATGCGCATTCCCGCATGCGTCGTTTTCATGTCCCTGCCCGTGTAGGTGCAGGGTCCACCAGTCCTTTCACAGACTTGATCCACCAGATGTCCCTTCAGTTTGGGAATATCGGTAGTGGCAAAGCGATCATTAATACGGGCATCGTTAGCAACATTGCCCACAAATTCATCGATGACCGCCGTGATAGCCGGCTTTCCTCCTAACCGGTCGTACAACGATGCAGTGTCCTTTCCTGCCGGGGGTTCAACCGTTGAACAGGCCGCCCCACTCAGGAACAACCCTACAGCGAACCCGAAACAGACATTCCTCACCCATGAACGCATACGATTTTCTCCTTTCATTGATAACCGGGAGTCGACGTCCAGGCTATCCTGCAAACCGTCTCACTCCCGTGAATAAGTCTTTCGCCTTAAATACTGGCTTTCACGTCGTCCATGGATGCCCCAAAATTCACGTGAAATACCTGCCCCTCTAACACCAGGGCAGGAACAGACTTCACCCCTGCCGTTTCGGCCTCACCCACACGATCCGGGGTTTGTGCAAAATGGACGATTTCCAGATTGTACTGCTGACGATCAATGGCCTGAGTCACCATGGTTTCCGCGGACACACAGACCGGGCACCCTGCATGATAAAATACAGCTTTCTTCATAACCTGTCTCCTTTTGTAAAGATGAAAATTGGTATTGAGTCGAAACCAAATGGAATGTAACAGCGATATTCGCATTTGTCAAATCTGTATCGAGACGATACAATTGACCTATGAGCGCCCAAGAAGCCAATGATGTCTTAGAGCGATTGTGCAACCTGCAACGGATGGAGGCACGGGCGTTTGGCCTGCGTTACGGATTACAACCCGTGCAGATGGAAGCGCTGACGTATTTGACGCAATGCAATCGCTATTCAAATACGCCGCAAGCCGTGGCGGAGTATCTGGGACTCACGAAGGGAACCGTCTCACAATCGCTCAAGGTTTTAGAGCAGAAGGGATTCCTGCGGAAGCAGGCGGATAATGAGGACAAACGAATCGTACGCCTTGCGCCGACCACCAAAGGAAGCAATCTCGTAAAAAAAGCCCTTCTCACCAGAAGCCTGGAACCGGCACTGGCGAAGACGGATTCAATAAAAATCGCTGAACTGACTTCTGCGTTGCGCTCAATCCTGCGAGGAATGCAGCAGGTCCATGGACGAAAGGCTTTTGGGGCCTGCCACACCTGTCGCTTCAATGAAGATCATGAGAAGAACGGGTATGTCTGCGGTTTGACACGAGAACCGTTAAGTGTGCAAGACATTCAATTGATCTGCCGCGAGCACCAATATCCGCAATAGCGCATATTGCACCACATCATCTGGGACTTCCCCCCACACAGACGTGTGGCCGCGCTCATCTCCTCTCCCCTCTTCCGCGAAGGACCTTATACGCGGCCTGTGGCGTCCGCGTATTTCCGGCTATTCGGAAAGCGTCTTGTACAGTTTGACCGGGGTCCGTTTTTTCCGCATGCGAATATTGAGCATTTCTACGGTGACGGAAAACGCCATGGCAAAATAAATATAGCCCTTCGGGACATGCACCTCGAATCCCTCCACCATCAGGGTCACACCCACGAGAATGAGAAATGATAGCGCAAGAACTTTAATGGTCGGATGCTCATCGACAAAATCTCCAATCGCTTTTGCGGCTATCAGCATCACGAGCACGGCCAGGATGATGGCGATCGCCATGAGAGAAACCTGATCAACCAGACCGACCGCGGTGATCACCGAATCCAGGGAAAACACAATATCCAAAACCGCAATCTGGACAAGAACCATTCCCAAACTGGCAGCCACAATCGTGTGACTGCTCTCTTCTTCCAGCCCTTCCAGGCTGTTATGAATTTCATGCGTGGCTTTCGCCATGAGAAACAATCCACCGCCGATCAGAATAATATCGCGCCCTGAAATCGGGTGGGTGAACACCGTCACCAAGGGTTCGGTTAACCCCATGACCCATGAAATCGAAAACAGCAATCCCAGGCGTGCCACCATGGCGAGACCAAGCCCTGCTCTTCTGGCAAACCCCCGCTGATTCTCGGGAAGACGTCCGACAAGGATGGAGATGAAGATAATGTTATCGATCCCCAGGACAATTTCTAACGCGGTTAACGTGCCTAATGCGATCCATGCTTCAGGACTTGTCAGCCATTCAAACATCAGATTCTCCTCTTCTTTCTTTTAATCATCAAATGCGTTGAGCCATGCCGGCAGCAACATGCCTCCATAGGACCTGCGGGATGCGCCGGCATGAATATGTGCCCATTTTTCTAGGGTGGATCCTGATTACTTCTTAGTTCGTAACCAGGAAACAGTGCTGACCTGTCTTCCCACGATGAACTGCCCTAATAGTGACATTCCCGGAAACTGTCCCTAGATGGCATGAGAGACCCGCCCTATTCAGCATGAGTGATTTATTAAAAAACAATTAATAATCAAATGCTTACAATATTTGCACTCGATGTAGTCATGAGTGGGTCGGTGGCAACCACCTCTCTTGACACCTCCCATGTCAGAATGTAACCATTGGTTACATGACACCTGAAGCCTTCAAACAGATCCGGCAACGCCTGGGATTAACCCAAACCCAACTAGCTGAACGTCTCCGCACCACTCGTATGACCATTACCCGCTATGAATGCGGAATGCGTCGGATTCCTGGAGTGGTCGAAGCTATCCTCTCTCAACTGGATTCTCCGACACAGATTCCCATGGCCGGCATCGTCGCGGCCGGCAACCCGATTGAGCCCATTCCCCAAACTGAGCTGGTAGAGGTTCCACCTTCCATGCTGCGAACGGGAGACAATTTCGCATTACGAGTGAAAGGTGAATCGATGCGGGATGAAGGCATCCTGCCAGGTGACCTGGTGATTGTACACAAGCAACGAATGGCGCGAAATGGACAAACCGTGGTCGCACTGGTGAATCAGGAGGCGACGATTAAGAAATATTACAACAAAGAAGAGCAAATAGAACTGCATCCGGCGAACGCAACCATGGCTCCGATTCTGGTGACTCCGCAGGATGAATTTGTGATTGAAGGAGTGGTGATCGGAGTCATTCGGCATTGTGGCTAGATGAAAAATGATGGACCGTCAAATTGTCTGTTTATGTATTCCTCGATTCGAAGTGGCCCTGGCACGCCTCGACGCCCCCTCCTTACGCACCAGACCTGTCGCCGTGGCTTCTGCCCATGCGTCCCGTGCCATCATCCGTGAAGTTTCTCCCGAAGCTGAAGACGCCGGAGTCATACCCGGACTTCAGGCCGATCGGGCCAGACGACGCTGTCCCTCGCTTCGACTCGTGCCTCCCAACCCTACTCGTGTCGCCCAGGCCCATCATGCCCTCGTGTCGTGCATGATACCGATCGCACCCATTTGGGAGTCGTTTAGGCCTGGACATTTTTATTTAGATTTGACCGGCACCACTCGACTCTTTGGCGCAACCTGTGACACCACGATGCGTTTAGAGCGCGATCTGACATCGCGACTTGGGCTACAAGCCGTCGCTGGTATCGGGACCAATAAGCTTGTCGCGCAAATGGCCAGCTCCATCCTCACGCCGCCCCAACTCTGTGATGTCCGGGCAGGCTCCGAACAGGACTTTTTATCACCGTTACCCGTCTCAATACTTCCCGGACTACAAGGTCCTGGAGGGTCCGCACTCCACACACGCTTGACCGATTTGAATCTACAGACCATCGGCGACGTGAGCGACGTGAGTTTGGAAGCCTTGGAAACCGTCTGCGGTCGATGGGGCCACCGGCTCTACCAGTGGGCACGAGGGATTGATTTTTTGCCGGTCGTGGCTCCTGAGGCCTCATTATCGCTGACCCATTCCTATCTCTTTGAGCCGGATACGATTGACTACGACCGGCTCCTTGGAGGCCTGTCATGCCTTCTGGATTCTCTCTGCCATGATCTACGTCGGCGACAGCGCCTGTGTCATCGCCTCAGGCTGACGCTGCTCTCTAGCGATCAGCTCACGGTTCACCATTCATCTGTCTTATCCACACCCACACATTGGGAGGTTGATATGCTTCCATCAGCTCAGACCTTATTCCGTCGGTGCTTTCAACGACGCGTCCGCGTGCGCTCACTGACCATTCGAAGTAATAGCTTTCGTCCTCCACCCGAACAACTATCGCTCTTCCCATCACATGACCCGGAAGAACCTCAGGCACTTCCCCGTCCCCATCGATTGGCATTAGCCCTTGATCGTTTGCATACCCGGTTCGGCATGAAAGTCATTCAATGGGGACGCTCACACCTGGCCTCTCGTTTAGATTGAATAGGTGAATCTTGAAAAATTCTCAAGCGATGCTCACACCTCTGTGGCATGATCACCCTCATTTTTACGGCATTACTTAACATGCAAAATAACCAATGAATAATAGGATTTTTGCATTTTTAAATGATAAAAATTAATCAAAAACTTTAACTGCTGAGTTATCCACAGACAGAAAAAATAAGGCATTACTTCAATCAACAGGTTATCAACATGGACAGAAAGTAAAGCAATACTTTAATTAAAAATGGGTACGCAATTTACCATTATTGCCGCATTATTTCATGTCAGCCTTTGTCCATTTACACGTTCATTCGGAGTACTCCCCGATGCAAGGAGTGTCCTCACTGGAAACCTTGTGCCAGACGGCAAAGGGACAGGGAGCCGAGACACTTGCCCTGACCGACACGAATGGTCTGTATGGTGCCATTCGCTTTATCGAGGTCGCCCAGGCCCATGGCTTACGCCCGATCCTGGGAGCCGAACTGACCCACAACCGGCACCGCGCCGTGCTCCTGGTCAAAGATTCTTTTGGCTATACCAACCTTTGCCGCCTGCTTTCCCAACGCCATTGCGATGACGACTTTGACTGCATCGCCTCGGTTCAGGAACACCGAAAAGGCCTGATCATTCTCTCTGATGATCTTTCTGCACTGACGGCCTGGAAACGGCACTCACTTAGCGATCTGTATGTAGAGCTATCGCCAGGCGCGCTCATGCACCAGGCCCTGGCCTTTAGCCGGCGCACACGCCTTCCTCCTGTCGCAACCAACCGGGTGCATTTTGTAACCCCGCAGGAGTTCCCCCTCCATCAAATTCTCCGCGCGATCGCCTTCAATACCACCCTCTCTCAATTACCGCCGGAGGCATGCTGTGCACCCCATCATTGGTTGATGCCGCCTTCGATACTGGATTCACAGTTTCCCCATGTGCCTCACGCGATAGCCAATACCTGGAAGATCGCGCAGCACTGCCAGACCGAGTGGTCGTTCAAAGAGACGATTTTTCCGAATTTTCGCCAGCTCTCCGACCCACATGCCTTCACTCTGCTACGCGAGAAGACTTACGACGGGGCCCGATGGCGGTACGGCTCACTGACATCGGTCGTGACTGATCGTATCGAACGCGAACTGGGCGTCATCCGGGATAAAGGCTACGCTCATTATTTTCTGGTGGTTGAGGAGATTGTCCGCCAGGCGCCTCGCACCTGTGGCCGGGGATCGGCGGCGGCATCCATCGTGTCCTATTGCCTGGGGATTACGCATGTGGATCCCATCCGGCACAATCTGTTTTTTGAACGCTTTTTAAATCCCGGGCGTCACGATCCGCCGGATATCGACGTGGATTTTCCCTGGGATGAGCGGGACCGCATTGTGGATTTTGTCTTTGCGCGCTATGGCAGCCGGCAGGCCGGCATGGTGGCCAATCAGAATACGCTGGCGCTTCGGGCAGCCGTGCGGGAAGTCGCCAAAGTCTATGGCATGCCTCCGGCGGAAATTCAACAGGTGAGTCGACTGCTGACTCGCCTCCCGCTCACCGATTTTCCGACTCAAGAGTCCTCTGTCTCCCCATGCAGCCAATCCGCGCTTCGGCAGACTCCCCGCCTTTCCAATATTGGAGAAAATGGAACGCCTCGCTCTCTTCCATCTTCGCCGTCTTCAAGACCCCACAATGGCAAAAAACCACACTCACATCTTGATGAGGCCTCGGCGTTCACCGATTTGCGCGAGCCATGGCCTGAAATCGTCAGACTCGCCCTTCAACTTCAGGGACGGTTTCGTCATCTGTCGCTGCATTGCGGGGGCATCGTGATTGTTCCTGACGATCTCCGCCGCTATGTCCCAGTGGAAGTGGCCGCAAAGGGTGTTCCGGTCATCCAATGGGAAAAGGATCAAACGGAAGATGCCGGCCTGGTCAAAATCGATCTCCTGGGCAATCGATCCTTAGCCGTCATTCGGGATGCCCTTGCGGCAATTGCAAAACACACCGGCCGCCACATCGACTATGCCACCTGGGACCCATTAACCGACCCCAAAACGCAACAGCTCATTCAACAGGGGGAGACAATTGGATGTTTTTACATCGAATCGCCTGCCACCCGACTGCTTCTCAAAAAACTCTGGACGGGCATGCCGGCAGATCGGCGCATGCATGCGGACGTCTTTGAGTATCTCGTCATCGTCTCATCGTTGATTCGTCCCGCCGCAAACCGGTTCATTCAAGAATTTGTCCGGCGGGCGCATGGCGGCGCCTATCGTCCCCTGCATCCGTTAGTGGAAGACGTGCTCGGGGAAACCCACGGCATCATGGTGTATCAGGAAGACGTGACCAAAGTAGCCATGGGTCTGGCGGGATTTTCCGTGGAAGATGGCGACCAACTGAGGAAAATCCTCAGCAAAAAACATAAGCAACGCCGGCTTCGCGATTATCAACGCCAATTTGTCGACGGCGCGCGCGCGCGCGGTGTGGATGCGCGAACGATCGAGCGGGTATGGGCAATGACGATGAGTTTTACCGGCTATAGTTTTTGTAAACCGCATTCGGCCAGTTATGCGCAGGTGTCATTTAAGTCGGCCTATCTCCGTGCCCATTATCCTGGGGAATTCATGGCCGCCGTCATCAGCAACCAGGGTGGGTTTTATTCAACCTTCGCCTATCTGTCAGAAGCCCGCCGGATGGGATTGACCGTGCTCTCGCCGGACATCAATGTCAGCGAATGGGCATATGAGGGAGAAGGAACGACCATCCGCATGGGCTTGATGCAAATCAAAGGCATCGTACGGGGATTCATTGATCGGCTTCTCGAAGAACGATCCCGCCACGGCCCGTTTCAGTCGTTTCATGATTTTCTGAGCAGGCTCAACCCCGAACCGGCGCAGACGCGGTTATTGGTTCTGGCAGGTTGCTTCGATGCTATTGCCGGTGAGGTCACCCGCCCCGGCCTGCTCTGGCGGGTTTACGCCGAGCATCCAACCTTTGGCATCTCCTCATCCAGATCCGTTACACAACACGCCACCCCGCTGTTGCCGTCCGTTCGTCTGCTCCCGATTCCGAATGAATATGACACAGAACGGCTGATCCAGCATGAGATTGAGCTCTTCGGCTTCCCCCTCCGTTGTCATCCGTTGACGCTCTATGCGAGACATTTGCAAAACCTGCCAATCACTCCCGCCACAGAGATGGCTATGCATATCGGCCGTCGGATCATGATGGTTGGCTGGCTGATCACGGAAAAAGCCGCCTCGACGAAACATGGCAAACCCATGGAATTTATCACGCTGGAAGATACCACGGCACTTTACGATGCCACGCTGTTCCCCGAAATATTCCAACGATACGGACCGTTACTCACAAACGAACGGCCGCTTCTTCTGGAGGGATTGGTGGAGGAAGACTTCACCGCCACCACACTGACGGTGCAGCATATGCAAGTGATCGTTTGACACCCAAGCTGTCCAAACAGAGACTTCCCCATTTAAGCATGGACCGAACACATCCTGGTTCAGGAAAACCCCAAACCGTATTGCTACCCTGAGCCAACCGGGAAGGGTCTATGTTCAAGCAAAAAGTTAATTGTAAGGAGATGTGGGGGCCGGCAAGGCCAGCTCACCTTCGAACGAATAGGTGACGACATCGTCGGCTCTTAGGATTCTTTTTTCTTCGGCGGATCAAACTCTTCCAGGGGCTGGAAATTGACTGGCAGTTGAAATAAATAATCGGTTACGGGCCGCAGCTTCACATGTTGATACTCGACACTCCAGCTTCCGTCCTTCCTGGTCAACTGCATCGGGAACTGAATGTCGGTGGCAAACCATTGGTAATAGACATCGATCTCATCGCCCTGCTTCACCGTCACCTCGTACAAGATCGTCGGATGACCCTCGCGTGTCTCCGTGCCGATCTCTTCACGCGAGATCTCTCCTTCCAGATGCTCACTCAATTTTGGCTCCTGAGCAGGATCGTAGGGAAGCGTCTTGAAGTGTCTCACGCGGGAGAGCAGCAGCCACATAAGCTGTTTGTCTTTACGCACAATGGTGACATTGACCGGACCCATCGACTGATGCTCCAACCGCCACCGGTCGTCCCGATAGTATAGGTTGGCCTTTTGAGTCTGCCGACCGAACTTAATGATTTGGTCTGCAGTAAATTCCAGTCCCCAAGCCTCAAGGCCTGACAAGAACCCACTGGCGATCAGTACTCCGGTGAAGATCCAACAACGCATAAACTCATATTACCAACAAACGCCGATCACATTCTATAATCGGTGAGGATTTCCGGAAATTTTCCCTTTATTTGATACTCAGTCGGTTCTCAACCACCCCCACCCCCTCAACCTCTCTCGATAAAAATATCGCTTGTTCAGCCTGCCGCATTTCATCCACGAACCCACTCAACTGCACCCGATTTTTAAATGTTTCGACATGAACATCGGTCCCTGACACCAGGGGGCATCGGAGAAGAGCGGTCTTCACCTTTGTCGTGATAATACTGTCATCAAGGTATTCTCCCGTGCTCTCCTGAAGAGGGGTGCTCGCGCAACCCATCGAGATCATCAATAACATGATTCCAATACCCGTAACTATGTGCATCTCTATCTTTCCCCGTATGAGAAAACCTCTCTATCCAGTTGAAATGATCATGACAGAATTTCTTTACTTAATGGACAAATTATTTTCAACTGCCATGACCCCACCGACTTCCCGTGCTAATCGTGCGGCCTGGTCGATTTGCTGAGCATTATTGACAAGGCCGTTTAACTGAACCCGTCCTTTAAAAGTCGTCACATTGATATCCATCCCGGACACTTCCGGATCACTCAAGAGAGCCGTTTTGACCTTGGTCGTTATCACGCTATCATCAATATGCTCTCCAAAACTTTCCTTTTGAGGCCCTCCCGCGCATCCTACCATCAAGGAAACCAGAAAAAGACACGCAACTAATCCCATCGTCTGTAATTGTTTCATGAAATATCACTCCTTTTTTCGTGAAAGAAAAAGAAAATCTTCAGTATTTCCTGGAAAAAACATCTACGTCATTTATCGGCCATCAGGCCTATCTTCCATTCGTCCGGCACTGGACGGGCTAGATGCGTTTATCGAACTCCCAAAAAAATTACTTCGTGCATCTTGAAATCTCTCTCGGGCACCCACAAATTTATCTCGTGCTTCCAAATACCGGTCACGATCCCTGCTGAATTTTTCATAGGTTTTATTAAACAGGTGCTCTTCCTGCTCATAAATAGATCTGGCTCGATCAAATTTCGCTCTGGCTTCGTTGTAGCGCATTCGGTCATTGATGAATTGATCAACATTTTCATTAAAATTGTCTTGCGCTTCTTCATATCGATCTATGTCCCGTTGGGCTTCACCCAGTTCTTTGAGGGAAGGACCCACATCTGAAAATGCTGCCGAGTCATTCGAAGGTGCAGATTCTTGAGCAAACGCATACGCCCCCCCTATCCCCAGGGAAAACACCATACACAGGGGGAAGGACAGAGCAGTCTTCAAGGTGTACCTTTTCATAAAACCTCCATTGAGCTTAAGTGGTTTATCCTGACCGGGGGTGAAACTCTTTATGTGCTTACAAGTACCACGACAGGATGCGCCGACCAACTGATAGAAACCCTTGTTTGACGCGTCTTTCAATTAATAAAGATGTTATTAAGGGAACGGAGCCGTTCATTTACGGCCCAGAAGCAATGAGAGAAAGAACGCAAAAAGAAGGAAAATGGCGTGATGAGGAACAATGGAAACAGATTGGCCAAGGTGGGTCCTTCCCAAAAACGAAGTGAGCAGGACGGCCTTATTTCAAAGTGGGATTGGTCTTTTCCTTTCTCTTACTAAAATGGGAATGACTACACTTGGAGGGTACGACAGCACACCAATCATAAAATAGATGTGCATCAAATTATGGAATCGTTTTTCTCAGATGGTCTCAAATTCGACTTACTCTCGATGCCAGAGAAATATCCCCATGAACTTCCAGATGGCATTTTCACAGATAAATTCACGCCTAATTATCCCTCTCATTCAATAGGAACCACACATTCAGGCCGATCATGTCTTGGATTATTCACGAGCTGACTGACGGGATAGGCTTCCATTTCCTCGGGTGGATACGGTCGGAGCAATGCGTTGATTCGCTCAATAGATTGCAAAGATGGATCGAGCCAATCGGCATAATCTTTAGAGGTTAAAATGACCGGCATGCGATGATGGATAGATTCCATGACTGCATTGGGAGCAGTCGTAATGAGTGTGCAGGTTTCCAGAGGGTCGGCCTTGTTTTTCTTCCACCGTTCCCATAAGCCCGCGAACGCAAAGAGCCGTTGATCTTTGAATCGAACGTAATAGGGTTGTTTTGTTTTCCCTTCTTGTTTCCATTCATAAAAGCCATCCGCCAGGACCAGGCAGCGTTGGTGTTTAAATGCTTTGCGGAAAGCCGGCTTCTCTGCCACAGTCTCACCGCGGGCATTAATCAACTTATTTCCGATGCTGGGGTCCTTAGCCCAAGAGGGCACCAGTCCCCACTTCAATTCCGTACATTCTCTTTGTCCTGATTCAAGATTTGTGCGCACACAGGCCACCAACTGCGATGGAGCAATATTGTAGCGAGGGCTCAATGGCGGGAGGACCTTGAGGCCCAACTGTTTCGCCAAATGCTGAAAATTCTCTTTGCGTGTGAAGCGACCGCACATAATGGGGATCTTTAAACTTCCAGGTTTAACCTAACCCTACAAAATTCCGTAAATAAAGGGAAGAAATTTCAATTCGACAGGCACAAATGACAAAGGCCATGGGAATCCCCAGCTTTTTTATGGATTGCTAAAATATTGAGCCTCTTCGGACTCACCCTACGAAATGCATCCAGGGATTAACTTAGAGTCCTCACGCTAAAGCCTTTTTCAGAATGAAGGGGAAAACCGTCTGAAGGTTTTAAATGATTTAAAAGAATAACCAGAGCTGGGGATCATCCCATTGCGAAGACAACGGAGGTGGGTTTGAGAAAATCACAACCGCATATGAATGGCTTGTAAAATCTGTCGGGAGCGGGCTTCATCTCCTAAAAGTCCCACCCGAATCACAACTTTTGACCGGGAGGATGTAAGCGAAGTAATCGAAATCCATACCTTCTTTTGATCAGCCGTTTCGGACTCCAACTCGGCCGCTAATTTATCTCCTCGTTGTTTATCGACGGGGAGTTCCAACGATTTCAAAGCGGCCACGGCAGCCCGCTGGACTTTTGAAACGGGAGCATTGATTTCATCTTCCAGCTTGCCCATCACGTAGGTCGCCCCTGCGACACCGGCCCCTGCACCAGCACCGAACAACGCCACAGCGCATCCAGACATTAGCGGCATGGTCCACATGACAAAAAGAAGCATGATGCAATAATTTTTCATCAAAAATTTATTTGTGTCCCGTTTCAATGCTTGATCGGTCCTTTCCACTATTGAAGCATTGTAAACCTCATCAGCACCAGTTCAAAGTCACGTATATGATGTTATCGGATGCAGGTTAACAGAGTTAAATGAAATCATCCAAAGAAACTTATTATCACCTATGGTGACATGAATTACTGAAACCGAACGAAAAAATCATATCAGGGACGGGAAGACATATCATTCACATTTTATATTTCTCCAAAATACATTCTGCGACACCTTTTGTTTTCCTCCCCAGTCGTCAG
The DNA here is from genome assembly GCF_032051675.1 of Candidatus Nitrospira neomarina. NCBI lineage: Bacteria > Pseudomonadati > Nitrospirota > Nitrospiria > Nitrospirales > Nitrospiraceae > Nitrospira > Candidatus Nitrospira neomarina. The sequence continues at coordinate 1,066,914 of NZ_CP116968.1, read as the reverse complement.
CAGAAATTTATCCCTTTTTTGCATTTGAACAAAAGTGAAATGCCCCCTTTTCGCCTGTTACACAATTTATTCAGTCTGGCACTCTATTGGGGTAGCTTTGTGGTGAATCTGTGGCTATAATCCCAAACTTTTCGGGTACCGTTCACTGTTAGTGGGCTCCATCACAACTTCTGTTCACGCCAAATCTTTCAGTTGCAAACCCAATTTCTACAGTGTTTCATTAAGTTGTCCGAAATCACTTTTAAATAGATGTGCTTGTTGATGGTCCGTGATTTGTGATGAAGCATCCGGTTGATCACGCACAAAGCTATTTTATCTACCAAGGAATTCATGGCATTGAGATTGAAGCTCTTCATCGTCCTACTTAGTATTGCGCTGATTAGTGGGGGTGGTCCTCTTTATGCCGCCGTCTCCGGTCAGATTTCGCTGAAAGATGGCACTATTCTCAAAGGCAAGATATTTGGCATGACAAATGGTGTCCTCCGGGTGAGAGCGTCAGCGAGTATGCACAATCCTATTCCCCTTCGTTGGAAAGAGGTGACGGGGTTGACAACTGAAGAGGCGGTCACGGTGGATCTGGATACCGGCGAGATCTATGAAGGCCGAATCCAAATGGCTGAGTCCGGAACAATCCAGGTGTTGAGAGACCAGGACTCGGCTCCCCTGATGATCACCCTCAATTCCGTAAAGGCTATCAAAAGCTCAAAAGAGAATGCCATGGGTGAAGAGAGTGAAGAGTTAGATGAAATCACTCTCAAGAATGACATGCATCTGATCGGAAAAATTGTCTCGATGGAGGAAAAGACCCTTACTATCGAAACTGCCTATGCAGGAGATATATCGGTTCAGTGGGATGAGGTGGAACAACTCCAGTCTCAAACTCCGCTTTCCGTTCAAGTTTTTGAGGAAGAGAGAGAACCCAATGGAGATGACTTTCTCAAAACCTCCCGTACGGCTGTGACCGAATTAGGCGGCAGTGAAGGCATATCGCCGGCGCGTGTGAAGACCATCAATATTCCTGAGCTTCGCTATAAAGGAACCTTCGATCTGGGAGGTAACCGCACGAAGGGGAATACGGACACCACGGCTGTGAACGCCTCAACGGACAATACCATTTGGACGGAACGACACCGTGGCCTCTTGAACGGTAAGTATGCCTTTGCCTCGGCGGATGGAGAGAACACAGCAAAAAATGCCAGAGGCACATTAGGCTATGACTATTTTTTTAACAAAAGGTTGTTTGTTAACAGTTACGAATTCCTCGAATATGATAAGTTTCAGGGATTGGATCTTCGGAGTACGACCAGCCTGGGTCTCGGGTATCAATTTTTCGATTCCCCAAGCCATGGTTTAAGTGGGTCCATCGGTCCGGCGTTTGTTTACGAAAAGTTTCAGGAGACCGGGACGACCAAAACCGCTACCGCTGCATGGGCAGTGGATTGGAATTATGATCTGATTGCAGATCGAATACGGGTGTATCACCGCCAAAAAGGATTTCGCGACCTGGGAGTAGGCGGAAGTACGGCCCTACGGTGGACATCCGAGCAGGGCGCTCGCATAGAAGTGTATGGGAGACTATATCTGAAAGTGGCTTTCGAATACCGATACAACAGCGACCCGGAGCCAGGGAAGAAAAAATCGGATGAAGCGTTCATATGGGCCTTGGGCTATGAGTTTTCGAGTTGATTGACGGTTAATCTCCCGCCTTTCCTCCCAACTATTGCGAACGACGACTGAATCATCCGGCACTCAGAAAACGATCCCTAGTTCCCGAACTTGATTCCGTTATACATCCGCTAAGATGGATAAAACTCAAGGAGTCGCGAGTCGTTTTTTGACAGACCTCATGAGAGATAAGCACAACGCCCAGATTGTGTCCCATGTGACTTAACAACCTACACCGCCAGAGTTGCATCAGAACAAAACTGACGAAATACAAGGGCTATCCTCTGGAGTGAGGTGGCCTATCCACATCTCAACGAAGTTCGTGTGTATTGGGGAGGATTCCTCAGCAAAACACACCACATCAGTTCGCTCTCTGGAAAGGCCGGGCAGTTCACTGAAAAGCTCCACTTGTTGTTTGGCTCGACAATCATGAGCATTACCTGTTTTATCCGTAGAGTCGGAACAGATTCACGCGTCTGTACCGGCCCCGGCTGTATCATAGTATTGTTCAGTGCGAATGGAACAGAGGCCTTTTTTTCTCACAATGGCCGTCGTGTCTCGTATCATGCCGCCATTTCCGCACAGATAAAAAGTTGCATTGCTCACTGAGGCAACGTAGTTCTCTACTAATGTTGTCACGCGTCCGATGGGACCTTGCCAACCGTTTTCCGGCCTGGACAGGATTGTGATAAAACTGAAATTCGGATGCCGCCGTGCAAGAGCTTCCAATTCATGTTGGTAGTAAAGGTCTCGCTGGCTCCGCAAGCCCCAATATAACGTCAAGGTTCCAGCGCCAGGTTCCTCCAAGAAGGTAGAGAGCATTGAACGGAACGGCGCAATCCCGGTTCCCGTGGCCACAAAGACGACGTCTCGTCCGGGTTTCTCCTGGAGAATAAACGATCCATTAGGCCCGTGAAATGTTACGGGATCCCCTTCATGAAGGCCAAACAAATAGTTTGAGCCTGAGCCGTCGGGGACCCGGTTAAAGAGAAGGGTGATCTGTTGGGATTGCCCTGGCGGAGAGGCAATCGAATACTGCCGCGGGACATGCTGTCTCAATCCTGGATTCCAGACATTCAGAGAGATCCACTGCCCCGCCATGAATTCGATGGCATCCGGGGCGAGCAGGGTGAGTTTCAACTCACGGACATCATGGGTCAGATCCCTGACTCGACTGACAAGGGCGTTAAACTCTTGCATGATTGTAGGCTCCTGCCGATTGAGGTTATTCTCTAGAGCGCGCCATTACACATTACCAAGCCGACAAACCGCCTGCAAAAATTTGGTGAAAATTGCCGCACCTCACAACAATGAGGGCGACTGCTCATCAGTGCTTCATTCTCGGAAAGCAAAAAGCGCACATGAATGGGGGGAGCCAGAAAGAATCATGGAAGATGAACAGAGATAGCATCCCTATGAACAGAACAACATCCCAAGAAGAAACGACAAAGGGAGGCTCTTCATCTTAATTTTTTTGTCCCACCCGTCCCGAGTTACCCTTTCCTTTTATAATCCGTTGATCACTCGCCTTGACCCACGGATACTTCTCCCCACATCACAAAATCACCAGATTATCCGGGGCCAACTTAAGGCCGGCTTGACCTTTCAAGATGCCTGCATTTTAAATTCCGGATGAATTCGTCTAGAATCAACTCTCTACACATCACCGAATGGCATGTGTCTTTTATCCGATAGTGGAATTGATCCTTTTTTGTATTCCGCTGATTCATTTGGATTGATTTTTTAGGAGCCGAGCATGGACTTTCCTAAGTTTATCGAGCAGATCAAAAAAACCTATGGCATCACGAACGATTACGCCCTGGCCAAAAAACTCAAAGTGAGCCAACCTGAGGCCAACTGGTTTCGTCGCGGCAAAAAAGTACCGAATGCCACCGTTTGCATCCGAATCGCCAATCTTCTCAAAAAAAATCCTGTCGAACTCCTAATCGTTGCCCAGAAAGACCGGGCCGCCCCCGAAGAAAAGAGCCATTGGGCCATGGCGTTGTCAGCCGTCGATGTCATGATGCATGTGCCGGAACGACCGAGATACATTCCCCACAAAGTGGAGGCCATAGGCCAGGAACTTCGCCAGCTTGAATCCCAAATGCTGTCCTATGAAGGCACCATTGCTCAAAATGAAGCGATTCAACTACTGAATACCGTGGAGTCCACCATTAATTCGATGATGGAACGATGGCAGATATGGAAACGGGATGGCCCCCTCTTTCCCAGTTATTTATTGGCAAATCAGGCAGCGGTTCAGCGGGGAGTCAAAATTCGGCGGGTGTTTATCTTCAACAGAGAGCAGATGAACGATGCCTCTCAAATCGAAGACTGTCTTCAGGTATTAAACGATCAACGACACGCGGGGATTGCCGCGTTTTACGGATTTCGCGAGCAGCTCGCCACGACCCTCATCTATCAACGATTGGTGGCAGAATTCCGAGCCCGTGGCGTCAAAGAAGAAATCAATGCCGCGTTATTCGATAACGAAATTCTCATCTTTTCCCGATCCTATGCCACCAGGGATTTGGGCATGAACAACAGTGGTTCGATCCCTATCACCGTCATTGACCAGTTGAATATTTCCTGGAAACCGGACCATTTACGTGATCTAAATCCAAGCCCTCTCTTTGAAACCCGCTTTGTCTTTGAATATCAAGGAGAACGACCATTCAAAACACAACTCGGTCGGTTTCTTCGGACATACGGTGAAGACAAGGACTAACATTTCTTCCAGCCGCATCCCGGCTGCGCGGAAGGGGGCAGAAAGCTCTCGTCCGAACTTTGGGTCCTCTTGAGACCAAAGTCCCTTATACCAAAGGATGGCTGAGGCCACACGTCTCAGCACAGTTCCTTCGGCTTACCCTTGATGACAGCAGAGCGAAGGGGCGTTTTTTCTTATCGATCTTCGATAAAGAGAAATTCCCGCGGCGAATGGCCGATGTAGGAGGCTCGTGGCCGGATCAGACGATTGTGATCCTGTTGTTCGATGATATGGGCACACCACCCACTCAGCCGGCTTGCGACAAAAATAGGCGTGAAGGCTTCTTTGGGAATTCCGATGAACAGGTAGACCACTGCCGTATAAAAATCCAGATTCGGGAGAAGCCCCTTTTCTTCCTTCATCGTCTGTTCAATGATTTCCGCAATTTCGTACCACCGCGTCCCATCCGCATGGTGACTCAAGGCTTTCGCCCGTCGTTTGATGATAGCCGAACGCGGATCCTCGTGTTTTAAGACTCGATGGCCAAACCCCATCACCCGTTCCTTCCCGGACAATTTGGAATGGACCCACCCTTGCGCGTTTTCCGGGTCCCGAATGGCGTGGAACATCTCCGCTACAGCTTCATTCGCACCGCCATGAAGGGGGCCTTTGAGTGTCGCAATAGCCGCCGTGACAGCCCCATAAAGATCAGCCAGGGTTGAGGCCGTGACCCGACCAGCAAACGTTGAGGCGTTCAATTCGTGCTCGGCATAGAGATTAAGAGAGACCTCCAGTTCTTTTGCATGATCTTCCCGGAGATTCCCTGTCAACAGATACAAGAGGCTTTGGGCAAACGACTTTGTGGCAGGAGCTTGAAAAAAAGGATGATCGAATCGGGTTCGACTCGCCCAGGAAAGAAGGAGAGGCATTTGTGCGAGTAACCGGACGGCCTTTCGGAGATTCGCTTCATGGGAAATATCCTGAGCTTCAGGGTCGATCATCCCGAGAAACGACACCCCGGTTCGCAGCACATCCATGACATTTGCAGAAGCTGGAACCGTTTGGAGAAATTGCCTTACGAACGGGGGTAAGGACCCGGCATGAGCCAACTCGGCCTGCCACGCCTGAAGAGCGCGGGATGACGGCAGATCTCCATGCAGTAACAAATAAGACACTTCTTCAAATGTCGCCTGCTCGGCCAGCTCTTCAATGGCATATCCGCGATATCGTAAACTTCCCCTCGTCTCGTCTATTTGGCAGATGGCTGATTCCCCCACCACCACCCCGTCAAGGCCGGGATTATGAACGGCCGTTTCCATGACACACCTGCCTTTCTTTACAGGCCTGTGGAAAATTTTGTGCCCTGAGGCGGTTAAAAGAGGCCGTCAGATACATTCCCAGAGTTCGGAGGGTTCAACGCGCCTCTTTCATTCCGTTGGCACACGTTCATAATTTTGATAATCCAACACCTCGTACAATGCCTGCCTGGTTTGCATGCGGTCGAGGAAAGCTTGTTGGGTCCCCTGTTTTTGTAATTCCAGGAGAGCGGCTCGGCCTTCCTTTGCCATCACACGAAATACGGTCATGGGGAACAGCACAATGTGATATCCCATTCCGGAGAATTCCTTAACGGTCATATAGGGAGTTTGTCCCCATTCAGTCATATTGGCGACCAGAATGTTTCCGGGATATTTCAGGGCTTTAGCTGCCGTTTGAAATTCTTTGGCAGACTGCAGGGCCTCTGGGAATATCGCATCCGCACCGGCTGCCCTGTAAGCTCGAGCCCTTTCAATGGCCCCATCCAGACCTTCCACAGCCCGGGCATCCGTCCTCGCAATAATGACTAGATCCCGATCCTGTTTTGCTTCAACTGCCGACTGAATTTTTTGACACATGTTCTCACATGAAATCAGGGTTTTTCCGGGCAAATGGCCGCAACGTTTTGCCAACACCTGATCTTCCAATTGGATGCCCACCGCCCCGGCTGATTCTAATTCCTGAACCGTCCGATACACCTGATGCCTCTCTCCAAAGCCCGTATCGGCATCGACGATGATGGGAATTTGAACCCGTTGAGTCACGTACCGGGTTTCTGTCACCACCTCCGTCATCGTTAACAGCCCGATATCGGGTAGTGCCCGGGAAGCCGCCAGACCCGCTCCTGACAGGTATGCGGCCGGAAAACCGGCATCCTCAACCAATCGAGCCGAAAACGCATTAAATACACCCGGAACCGCCAACGTGTCGCCTTGAAGCTCGGTTCGAAACCGGCGCGCCGGACTCTGCGAGGTTTTTGGTTTCCCACTCATCGTCTATCCATAACTGGCAATGCCGACACCAGGTCCTTCACGTCTTTCAGACGGTCCAGTTCCCACACGGTTTGGATAACGTTGGTTATATCTTTCTGGCCGATTTTCCGTGAAGACAACTTCTGAAACTTCAATTCCAGTTCGCGATCGGTGAGCGGGCGTCGTGGATGACCTTTGGGATGGTCAATCTGAGCCGTGAACGTCCTGCCGTCCATCAGGGTGACATCAATTCTGTTGGCCATGGCATCCGGATAACGCTCGGAAAACTCTTTAACCTCTTCAACACGGATTTTTTGCATAAGATTTAACAGAACGGTGTCGTTCAGGTGATGCGGGGAAAATGACCGGGGAGATATTTTTCCATCCGTCAGGGCGACTGCCACGCAAAAGGGGAGACTATGATCAGCAGTCTCACGGGTTTTGGGATGCCACTTTTCCTGATCCCGTCCAATGATTTCGATCGCCACATCACCACTGCCGACAATAATTGCTTTGATTCGGTGGACAGGGAATTCTCCACACGCAGCAATCAGTTGTTCCCGAATGGCGAATGCCGCCTCCACCGCCGACTGAGCATGATATTCCACCGGATGGGGCTTGATGTAGGTGTCAAGAATTTTAAAGGAAGAGCCGTGACGTCCTCCCATTTCGGGTAAAGAGAATGGCCCGGAAATCACCTTCATAAACCCCTTTTCTCCTTCAAACATGGCCTCCGGTCCGGTCATACCCTCGCGAGCCGCAAATCCTGCGAAGATTCCGTTCCTGCTTGCATTGGCAAACGCGCAGGCTTTCCATAGGGAAACCTCCCCCACTCTGGTCTGACGCAGTGCTCCAGCCGTAATACCCGCCAGATTGAGCGCATGCACGATCTGTTTTTTAGGGAGCTTGAGCAGCCTGGCTGTGGCGACCGCGGTAGAAAACGCTCCGTAGGTGACGTGATCCCATCCTCGGGGGCGCAGCGCCGCGGCGTCACAAAGACGGCATTGGATCTCATAGGCCAGCACGATGGATTGAATAAATTGCCGGCCATGAACATGAAGACTTTCGGCAACCGCCAGACAGGCCGGAATATTGTCTGACGGATGAGCGGGCTCCTTAGAGAGGTAGGTATCGTTGCAGTCGAGATACCGCACCGCCGTGCCATTCGCAAAAGCGGCCAGATCCGGACTGGTTCGATGGCGGGTTCCCCATACCGTTGCACCGTCTTTAAGCATCATCCGGCTCGCCAGGCGCCTGGCAATCCTGCATGGGGGTGCGGTGGTGGCACCATATGCACAGGCCAGGCTATCCAACACCCGTCGCTTCACCTCATGGATCACGTCCGATGGAAGGTTCTGGAAGGTCAAATACTCCGCATATTCGGCGAGGCGGTCAGCAAGCATCATCCCCTCTTGCCCTGAGATCGGACGGCATCTCCTTCCAGGAAAAAAATTCTTCTCCGGCTCGACAATTCGGGCAGTCCTGAATTTCCCATTGAGGCATCATCACGTTGGTCCCATAGTAAAATGGATAGCGAGACATCAAGTCGTCCATTAATGGAAATTGTCCGCTATCCCGACGGGCAAACACCATCATTCCTACGACATGACCGCCATGATCGTTCACAATGGTTTTGAGTTTATTGACGCAACTCCCTCGCGCGGTAACGTCATTGATCACCACAAAATTTTCCCCTTTTTGTATCGAGCCTTCGGGAATCTCCACCCCAATCTTTCCTGTATCGTGATTGAATGGCGCATAGACTACTCTCATTGCCATCTGAGGGCTGACGATTGTCGCGATACCCTCTGCCAACAAACGTGCATCCGATGCCGGCACTAGGAGTCCATCGATTCGATGGTGTTGACCCAACCCCAGTACCCAGTGGCCCATATCCGCACTGATAAGGGCAAGCAGATCCGCATCACGTGCGATGGACTCAAATCCTAAATAGGTCGCGGTATGGTGGCCCGACACAACAGATACATGCGTATCGAACAGAACCGCCATTGAGTCGCGAAGTATCCGAATGACCTCATGTTTCGATAGGGAAGAGGAGGGGGATTCTCCGACAATCGCGTGAAGCCGTTCTTCGACGCTTGAACCCGCGTAGAGCTTTCGTTGATAATCGACCAACTCCGATATGCGTTTGTGTTTCTCAAGCACCAGATTCATGCTCAATGCTCCTTGGTAATCTTCGTTTTCAATTTGCCAATAGGCTGAATTTCCAGCTCCACGACATCATCCGGCTGTAAAAACCGATTGATCTCCAATCCACATCCCCCACCTACGGTTCCAGAGCCGAACACTTCGCCGGGATAGACCGTTTCTCCCTTGGACACATGTTCAATCATTTGAGCGAACGACCAGTAAATGGTTCCAAAGGACCCTTTCGACCAGACTTCTCCGTTGACACGAGCCTCCATGGCGAGTTGCTTCAGGTCTGGAATCTCATCCGGCGTCACCAGACAGGGCCCCAACGCCGTGGCAAAATCCTTCCCCTTCGCGGGTCCCAGCCGACAGGCCATTTCCAGGAATTGAATATCCCGCGCACTAAAATCATTCATGATGGTATAGCCGGCAATGTAGTCCCACGCCTTATCCGCCGGTATATCTCTCCCCTTTCGACCAATGACGCAGGCCAACTCCAGCTCATAATCGAGTTTTTGCGTCTGTAACGGCCACACCAGATCATCTTCGGGTCCAATGATGGTCTGTGGATTGCCTTTATAATAAACCGGCGCGTTGTACCACTCCGGGGGTATCGGTTGACCTCGTTTTTTGGAAGTTGCGGCGATGTGCGCCTCAAAGGCAATAAAATCACGAAGGAGAGGGGGATGAGGGATCGGCGCAAGCAACGAAACCTCTTCCCTGGTATAGACAATCGTTTCACCATCAGGTCCATGGACCACATGATCGTTGTCACTAATATAATGAAAGGCCTCACGGGCTCTATTCATCGCAGACACTTCCCCCTGAAGGAGTTCCAGCATAGAGGACGGGACTTCCGATGTGGCCAGCCTGTAGGGTTGCGCTTCCCCTTGATCCGCCAGCATCCGCGTGTACGCCATGTTCAGATCCACGATGGACTCATGGTGGAATGCTCCGACCCGTGCAAATTTTCCGACTGGAGTGTGAACCTGGAAGGTGACAAGTTTCATGGTGTGCTCCAACTCATGGAATAGTTTTTTAATTCAACAGCCTCAGCCTCAAGCATCACGGTAAGGGGCTGCTGTGACTCCACCATCACCGCGATTTCATTCGTCTGTGTTTGTGTTTTACTGGCCTCAACTGCGCCTGGATGGGGTCCATGATGGATGCCCTGAGGATGCAGGGTCAGGGTTCCCGGATGGATGCCCGACCGGCTGAAGAAATTTCCCTCGTGATAAAACAGGACTTCATCAAAATCCGTATTCCGATGATAAAAGGGAATTTTCAATGCACCTGGCTCACTCTCCAGCGGTCTGGGGGCAAACGTTGAAATCCACACCCTTCCCGCCTGGAAGGTCGCGTGCACGCTCGGAGGCAAGTGATAGCGGGGACTGGTCACCGGCCGAAAATCCCGAACGTTGAGTTTCGTTGGCCAAACCTCTCCCTTCCACCCGACCACATCCAATGGAGAAAAAGGATAAAACACCTTGGTAAACGTTCCATCACGTTTGATGCGAAGCTCCCATTCATGTTGAGGCTGTGTGGTGACGGGCGCTGAAAGTTCGGGGACCACAAGGACCTCGGGATCAAATAGAGCGTGCTGTCCCAACAAACCCCGTTCGGGCAGCATGACAGGTTCAGAAGTTTCGATAACCAACATGACACCGGGTCCTTCTTCTACCACCATACGGTAGGTGGTCCCTTTGGGAATGACCAGATAGTCTCCGGGTTCATAGGTCAACACGCCGTAATCGGTTTCCAGCAGGCCACGCCCTTTATGCACAAAATGCACTTCATCGCCATCCGCATTGCGAAAGTAATACGGCATCGTTTCTTTCCGGCGGGAAATTGACAGCAGGACATCCGGACTTCGTAATATTTCAACCGGCCGGCTTTCCCCGGAAAAAAAATCTGGAGGGGTCAGGTCGCTGCACTGGAAGGCGCGAGGCCGGCAAGGCCCATCGATGCGAAGCCAGTTGGTTGGAGGGTGGGATCGATACAGATGGGAAGCTGGACCGGCAAATCCTTTGCGTCCATGTTCCTCTTCATACAGCCCTGATGGAATATTGACGTGCGCTTGCCGGGGCGATTGACCTTTCCGTGTTAAGTACATGGGGGTCCTTTCTGTCAGCATGAATCCGCTATGGCCATGCTTGCTTAGGGGATATGCCCAAAATCAATAATGGTCTGTTCGACGCCCTGCGTTTGATCCCGCTCAATATCCTGATATAAGGACTCGACCGTGCTCTTCACAAAAGTCTTTGACTCCTCCTGTCCCTGTCTACGCTGAGTCAATTCGAAGAAAATTCCACTGCCGGGAAAAAGGGGATACGTAAAACGCTGACGGAGCGGACCGAATCCATCCCGACCTTCTTTTACGGGTCCGCTGAATTTCACGCCATGGGCTTCCCATTCCTGGCACACGGTTTCGATGTCGTCCACTTCCAACGCGACATGCTGAATGCCTGGCCCAAACCGTTCGACAAACTCCGTAATCTGTGATTTCCCGGTTTTATCCCGGCCTTGCATAAGGGCCACTCGAATGTTGTTCCGCTGAACCACAATGGTGTCCATGCTAGATCTGTCGGATCCCACATCATCGGCAGACCAGATCGTTCGGAAACCGAGAATGTTGTTAAACAGGTGTTCGGCAGCATGAAGATCATTCACACAAAGGGTAATGTGATCAATTCCAACCGTGTCACCCATTGGATTCTCCTTCCCTATCAGGAATATGAAACGGCTCCTGCAGACCTCATAAATCTCAGTGTCGTCCGGTCTGTCATTAGCCTTAGCCAGCAAATTAATTATAACTTACCATTAAAAAATAATCATTGGCAATCTTTTATTAAATTATCAATTAAAATGGTCCCTACAATATCCTTACTATATGCAATCATTGCTTGTTATCTATAAAAGTTTTATTATGATAATAACATTTTATCATTTAATTCATGACTGGCAATCACCACAGAAAGCTACTGGAATTGGACTTACTTATAGGTTCCGATTAAGGAGGCCACCATGTCAGGATTTTATCGGGAGATGCGGGAGTTCGTACTTCATCATGGTGCCATTAACAACTCTTACCTAAATTGGTTTAAAAAGGGTGTCGCATCCGATGAAGAACTCTATGCGTTTGCAGTGGAGTTTTATAACTTTGCCCGGTTCTTTCCAAAAATTCTTGTCGCACAACTGGTCAACACCGAGGACGAATCCATAGCGGAGGAATTGACACGGGTTTTGTACTCAGAATTAGGGGAGGGAAATCCTGAGAACAGACATGAGTTGCTCTATCGGCATTTCCTGCGTTCCCTCGACATCGATCTTCATCAAGCCCTGACTACACCGATGATGCCTTCTACCCGGGCCTATATTGAGGGGTTGGAAGAATTGTACAGCAGCGGACTCCATGAACAAGCCATGGGAGCTTCATTTGGCCTGGAAAACATGGCAATTACCATGTGGGATCACCTCATTCCCGGCTTACAGGCTTTGCGTCGTCAAAGATTTCCCGACCTTGATATGAGGTATTTCACCTTCCATCGTGAACTGGAATCCACTCATGAGGAAGCCATGGTGCATGCAGTTGCGGCCATGGAAGGACATGGCTCTGCTCAGGGGACACTCTCTGTTCAGGAGCAACAGGATTTTCACGACGGCGTCCGACAGGTTCTGAACTATTTAGAGGGGTTCTGGATGGGTCTTGAGCGTCAACGCACGATGAACATCCCCAACCATCACGGGGCGCATTCCAGGAACAGGCATGTCACACTCGGAGATGCGCGATGAAAGAACCCTTGGTTAAGGATGAAAATGGCCTTCGCTCACGAGACCTCATGCTAATCCGGGGATGAGTACTTAGAGGGTAAAACGGATGATTGAAACGATTTCCTTGAATAAACATATTCAAGAGGCCCATCGGAACGAAAACCCGCTCCTCGAAATCCCCTATTCTTCGTTTGCGAATTTTTTTCAGCAGCGGGTGGCCGATCCGGCACTGAGGAAAGAGGTGTACTTAACATATTACGACGATTCCGGAATGGTTCGAAGCTATACCTATGAGGAATTCGGAAACGCCGTCAATCGAACCGTGACCTTCCTGCGTGAGCAACTGGAGGTCCAACGGGGCGATCGCATTGCCACCCTGCTGTTTAATCATGACTTTACTGTGGTGATGTATTATGCCGCCTGGGTCCTGGGAGCCGTGGTGGTGCCGATTGATATCAATGAAACCGAAGACCGCCGCTCCTACATTCTGGAACATTCAGAGGCCTGCGTGGCCTTTTGCTGGGGAACCGAATACGAAGCCCTCCAGGATATCCGGAATCGACTCCCCCATCTTCGGCATCTCGTCTCTCTCGGGAATGGAACCTCACCGCTCATGAACATGATGGGTCAACCTCGCCCAGCTCAAACACACAACCACGGAACTCTCGATCAAGCTGCTCTCCAGGATGACGCATTGATTGTCTACACCTCCGGAACGACGGGACCGCCGAAAGGAGTCGTGCTCACGATTGAAAATCTTCTCGTCGATGCCCACGGCATTGCAAAATGGCACCGATTGGAAAAAGGTCATTGCCTCATGTGTGTGCTGCCGATCCATCATGTGAACGGAATTGTTGTCACACTCCTCACCCCATTTTACGGACAGGGCAGGTCCGTGCTGAACCGGCGTTTTCGTCAGTCCGCGTTTTGGAACCGAATCCAGGATGAAGGGGTTACCTGCGTGAGCGTGGTCCCTACCATTCTGGAGTTCCTGCTGGAAGGAGCTCGGGATAACCGGCAATACCGGCTTGACCATTTTCAAGGATTGATTTGCGGGGCCGGCCCTCTCCTAAAGGACACGGTGTCACGGTTTGAGCATCAATTTCATGCTCCGGTTCGTCATGGGTACGGACTATCTGAAACCACGTGTTATGCCAGTTTTCTCCCCGTTAACCTTTCCGCACAAGAACACAGGCACTGGCTCACGGACTATGACTATCCATCCATTGGCCTCGCCATTCCTTACAACGACATGGCGATTCTCAATCCCCAGGGACAACCGGTCGGCGAGATGGAAAGGGGGGAAATTTGTATCCGCGGACAAACGGTGTGTTCAGGTTACTTGAAACGACCGGATGCGAATGAGGAAAGTTTCCGGTGGGGATGGTTCCGGTCGGGAGATGAGGGGTTCTTCGTTCGTGATCAGGCTGATCGCCCGTATTTTTTCATATCCGGGCGACTGAAGGAATTAATCATCCGCGGGGGTGTGAATATATCACCCTTGGAAATTGATGAAGTACTCAGAAAACACCCTTCCGTCAAATTCGGTATGGCCGTTTCATTCGAAAACCGTCTCTACGGAGAAGAAATTGCCGGATACCTCGTGGTCAAAGAACATATGCCGCAACCTTCGGAAGATGAAATGGTCACATGGTGCCGCAAGACATTGCCCTTTGCCAAGTGTCCCAAGGTCTTTATGTTTGGCCAGGAAGTGCCCTATACGACAACGGGGAAGCCCAAACGTTTGGAGTTAAAGGCGAGGTTGAGCTCGGCATTGGCACGCTATTGCGACGTCCAATTCCGCTCTGTGCAACGCGGCTCAACTCCAAAGCATCAGACGGCTTGAGGAGGTCGTCAGCGAATAGGAGAGTGACATAACGTATCACCCATACCACACCCAATGACCAACAAGAGGATAACTATTCATGTCTAGACAAAAGGAGAGTGTTATGGAGATTTCACAATCTGAATTTCTCCACCTCTATTATTTCCTTAAACTCACCAGAGCGTTGGAGGAACGAGTGACCACTTTGTATCGGCAAGGTCGCATCGTCGGTGGTGCATACACCAGCCATGGAATGGAGGCGATTTCGGTGGGTTATGCTTCCGCCCTTCAGACCGATGACATTATCGCCCCCTTCCACCGGGATATGGGCGCGTTCTTAGTCAGAGGCATTACGCCGGGTGAAGTCTTAGCGCAATATCTTGGCAAACGCACCGGACCCACCAAAGGAAAGGACGGCAACGTGCATATGGGCGACCTGAAACGTGGCATCATCGCCTTTGTCAGTCATCTGGCTGACAATCTTCCCGTTGCGACCGGAGTGGCTCTGGCGTTTAAGCTGCGCGGTGAATCCCGTATTGTCGCCGCCAATACAGGAGATGGAGGGACCAGTCGGGGAGATTTTCATGAAGCGTTGAACTTCGCGTCCGTTCGCCGGCTGCCGGTGGTGTTCTTTTGCAATAACAACCAGTACGCCTACTCCACCCCTCTTCACCATCAGATGGCCATCAAAGATGTCGTCGAACGAGCAAAAGCCTATGCCATACCCGGTGAAATTGTGGACGGAAACGATGTCGCCTCCGTCTTTCTGACGGCACAACGGGCCTTTCAACGTGCCAGGAACGGAGGGGGTCCCACCTTTATCGAATGCAAAACCATGCGTATGCACGGGCATTCGGAGCATGATTCCGCCAAATATGTGCCTCGAGAACTCTTGGAGGAGTGGAAGAAGAAAGATCCCATTCTGAAGGCGGAACGTCGGCTGAAAGAATTGGGGTATGCCGGTCAACCCGAATTTCAGGAAATTCATATGAGGGTTGAAAAGGAAATTGAATCCGCCTTGGAGTTCGCGGAACAAAGCCCTCTTCCGGAGGGTTCAGAAGCGTTGGAAGGCGTCTTTGCGGCTAATCCCGTGGAGGTACTGATATGACCACATCCGCTATCACACATGAAGTGACCTATCTGGAAGCCATTTCCCAAGCCCTTGATGAAGAAATGAGCCAGGATGAACGGGTCTTCCTGATGGGAGAAGATATCGGCCCTTACGGCGGGGCATTTCGTGTCACGGAAGGGTTTCAAGATAAGTATGGTGAATGGAGAGTGCTGGACACCCCTCTGGCGGAATCCGGAATTGTCGGCGCCGCAATTGGAGCGGCGATGATGGGCATGAGACCCGTGGTTGAAATGCAATTTGCGGATTTCATTTCCTGTGCGTTCGATCAAATTACCGAGATGGCCGCCAAGAATCACTATCGCTGGGGAGCAGAGGTGCCTCTGGTCATCCGCGCACCCTTCGGGGGAGGGACTCATGGAGGGCCCTTCCATTCCGTGTGCCCGGAAGCCTGGTTCTTTCATACCCCCGGGTTGAAACTGGTGGCGCCCTCAACTGCTTATGACGCCAAAGGATTGTTGAAGGCCGCGATCCGGGATCATAACCCCGTCATTTATTTTGAACATAAATTTTTGTACCGGCGCGTGAAGGAGGTGCTTCCTGCTGAAGAGTATATCGTCCCGATCGGGGAAGCCGAGATCAAACGGACAGGAAGCGAGATCTCCGTCATCACCTATGGAGCCATGGTCCACGTGGCATTAGAGGCAGCCGAGGCCTTGGATCAGGAAGGGATCGACATGGAAGTCGTGGATCTTCGCACCCTGAGCCCTCTTGATACCGACACCGTCAAAGACTCGGTTCGAAAAACGGGGAAAGTGATTATTCTCCACGAAGATACGAAGACCGGAGGAATCGGTGGTGAAATTGCTGCGATCCTGGCTGAAGAATGCTTCAACGCACTTGATGCGCCGATTATGCGGATCGCAGCCCCCGATATTCCCGTGCCCTATAGTCCCCCGCTGGAGGACTTTTTTCTTCCGAACGCTCATGACGTCATCACCGCCGCCCGCCAATTGGCGGCCTATTGAGTACACAGGGGAGTAATTCATGGCCACCGACATCGTCATGCCGCAGTTAGGTGAAAGCATTGCCGAAGGTACCATCGTGAAATGGCTCGTTCCGCTGGGGGCCCAGGTAAAAAAAGATGATTCCCTGTTAGAGGTGGAAACCGATAAAGTCGCATTGGATATTCCTTCCCCGGCGACCGGAGCCTTAACCGAGATTTTGATTCAGGAAGGGGAAACGGTCCCGGTGGGCACCCTTCTTGCGCGACTCGATTACCATTCCGAATCCGGAAACGGTGATTCCGCGACAAGCACAATTCCGGTATCGTCCGGTCACGGCCACTCAACAATCTCAGGATCCCCTGACCTCCTCTCACCGGCTGTTCGAGACCTTGCCGCGAAGCACCAGGTGGACCTCAGCCTCATCACCGGAACAGGCATGAATGGACGGATTACCAAAAAGGACATTCTGGAATTTCTGGACAAACAAGGTCTGGCCGGAAAAGAGTCCGGCGAGTCGCTAAAGGGACAGCCCGCATCAGTGACCTCTTCCCCTGAAGAAGAGGTAATTCCGCTGAGCTCCATGCGACGAACAATTGCGGAACGCATGGTCAAGAGTCGACAGACCGCAGCCCACGTGGTGACGTTCTTTGAAGCCGACTTCACAACAGTCGAACACACCAGACAGGAGTTGCATCTGACCTATCTGCCTTTTGTGATCAAAGCGGTCACGCAGGGGATTCACGCCTTTCCGATTCTCAATTCCTCCTGGTCTGCCAAAGGTCTCATCATTAAGCATGCCGTTCATATTGGTATAGCTGTCGCCGTAGAAGAAGGATTATTGGTTCCAGTCATCAAGCATGCCGATCAAAAAGATCTTCGGCAATTGGGTACGGAAGTCGCCGATCTGTCTCAACGGGCACGAAGCAAACAACTCCAGCCCGAGGAAGTCCAAGGAGGGACATTTACCATCACCAATCATGGAGGGACCGGCAGCCTCTTCAGCACCCCGATCATCAACCAACCGCAAATCGCCATTCTTGGCGTTGGCGCTGTTCAGCGGCGAGCAGTAGTCGTGAACGAGTCCATTGAAATTCGCTCCATGGCCTACTTGAGCCTTGCCTTTGATCATCGGGTCATCGATGGAGCCACAGCCGATCAATTTATGCTCATGGTGAAATCTGTCCTGGAACAACCGGCATGGGAGGTCACCTCATGACTGAGACCAAATACGGGGTCATTGTGAGCGCGGTCCGCACTCCCATGGGAAGCTTTCAGGGCGTCTTCAGCCCGGTTCCCGCTACGAAACTTGGAAGTCTGGCCATTGCCGAAAGCTTACATCGGGTTCACCTGTCAGGGGCGTTGGTGGACGAGGTCTATATGGGTTGCGTGTTGGCTGCCGGACTCGGACAGGCACCCGCAAGGCAAGCCGCGCTTGGAGCCGGCCTGCCCGACTCGGTGGGCGCAACCACCATCAACAAGGTCTGCGGGTCCAGTCTTATGGCCATCATTATGGCCACTCAGGCCATTAAATTGGGAGAAGCCCGCATTCTGGTTGCCGGAGGCATGGAAAGCATGACCGGCGCCCCGTATCTCTTGACCAGGGCCAGACAAGGCTATCGGCTTGGTCATGGGGAACTGGTCGATAGCCTGATCAAGGATGGCCTCTGGGACGTCTATAACGATTTTCACATGGGTCAGGGTGGGGAACTCTGTGCGTCCAAGTATCAACTCAGCCGGAAGGCCCTTGATGACTTTACGATTGAAAGCTATCGCCGGGCCCGCATGGCCATCGCGACCGGTGCCTTCAAACAGGAAATCGTACCCGTCGAAGTGCCTCAAAAAAAAGGCGGGCCGATTCTCGTGACCGACGATGAGGAACCGAATCGTGTCAATCTTGAAAAACTGTCCAGTTTGAAACCCGTGTTTAAAGAAGACGGCATGCTGACGGTCGGCAATTCCCCATCTTGCAATGACGGTGCGGCAGCCCTTGTCCTGATGGAAGAAAGAGAGGCCGAACGCCATGGCATCAAACCGTTGGCACGAATCATCGGGTATGCCGGCGCCGCATTAGCACCCGAGTGGTTTACCATCGCCCCGGTTCACGCCATCCAAAAAGTTCTGAAGCAGACAGGTCTGACCATCGAGCAGATTGATCTCTTTGAAATCAATGAAGCCTTTAGCTCGGTGTCTCTCGCCATTAACCGGGAACTCAACCTGGACCCGGCAAAAGTCAATGTGAACGGAGGTGCCGTGGCGCTTGGCCATCCAATCGGAGCTACCGGCGCACGGATGATGACCACCCTGCTCTACGCACTGGAAGCCAGAGGTGGCCGTTTGGGGCTTGCCAGTCTCTGTATTGGTGGAGGCGAGGCCCTGGCTGTCGTGATCGAACGCATGCCCTAGCACATGGTATTCACGCCCCCGATCACGTTTCGGTTTGGACTGGAGGAGAAGCGTACATGCCATCACAGGCCATACAAACCATTGGTGTCGTAGGAGCCGGCCAAATGGGTGCGGGCATTGCGTTCGTATCTGCGCTCGCAGGCTGTGAGGTCTTCCTCTACGATATCCACACCGGATCCCTGGAAGCCGCTCTTGAACGCATTCACAAGGGACTCGCCAAACAAATTCAGGATGGCATCATCCCGGCTTCGGAGGGCGAAGCGGCCTTAAAACGAATCCGGACCACCCAATCCCTCGGGGATATGACTGATCGTCACCTGATCCTGGAAGCCGCCCCCGAAAATTTTGAAATGAAATGCGAGCTGTTCCAAGAGCTTGGCGCAATCTGCAAACCGGAGGTGATCCTGGCCAGCAATACCTCCTCGATATCCATCACAAAACTGGGGGCCATGTCGGGGCGAGACGCTCAGGTCGCCGGCATGCATTTTATGAATCCGGTCCCAGTCATGAAATTGGTCGAACTCATTCGAGGTTTGCGAACCAGCGATGAGACCATCTCGCTTCTCGCCGGACTTGCCGACCGCATGGGAAAAGTTGTGGTGGAATCCAAAGATTCTCCGGGTTTCATTGTCAATCGCCTGCTCATGCCGATGGTCAATGAAGCCATTTTTGCCTTAGCCGAAGGCATCGCGACCGTCGACATGATCGACAAGGCCATGACTTATGGCACCAACCACCCTGTAGGCCCACTGGCCTTAGCCGATCGTATCGGTTTGGATACCGTGCTCAACATTTGCGAAATTTTATATCAAGAATTCGGCGATCAAAAGTTTCGCCCGTGTCCGCTTCTTCGAAAATATGTCGAGGCGGGTTGGTTGGGTCGAAAGTCAGGAAGAGGATTTTACACCTATCAACCTTGACCCCCTTGTCAGGATATGACGCCATGAAGATTGCTCACGATTCACCGGTGGTCCATCAGAAGGATTCGGCTGAAAAACGTCCGGCCTCTCATTATCCTCAGGACCGGAAGACGCCCTGTACGGCCTTGTCCGGACTGCCGATTGCCGAACAATATACGCAGGAAGACCTCAGAGATTGGGATCCTGAACGTGACCTCGGGCATCCTGGAGACTTTCCTTACACACGTGGGATTCACCAGACGATGTACCGCAGTCGGCTATGGACGATGCGGCAATTCGCAGGGTTCGGGACGGCTCATGACACCAACGCCCGTTTCAAATATCTCCTGGATCAGGGACAAACCGGTCTGAGCGTCGCGTTTGATATGCCGACCCTCATGGGCCTGGATTCAGATGATCCGCAGGCTCTTGGGGAGGTAGGCTATTGTGGGGTCGCAATTTCGTCTTTGGAAGACATGGCCACACTCTTCGACGGAATCCCTTTGAATCGGGTATCGGTCTCCATGACGATCAATGGCCCGGCCGCCGTGATATTCGCCATGTATCTCACTCTGGCTGAACGGCAAGGCATCCCGCTGACTCGGCTCAATGGCACCCTGCAAAACGATATCCTCAAAGAATATATCGCACAAAAAGAATGGTTGTTCCCCCCTGCACCCCACATGCGGTTGATCACGGACACCATCGGCTACTGCAGTGAACACGTGCCGAAATGGCATCCCATCAGCATTAGCGGGTATCACATCCGGGAAGCCGGATCCACCGCCGTGCAGGAACTGGCCTTTACCCTGTATAACGGGCTGACCTATGTCGAAGCCGCCGTTCAGGCAGGATTGCCGATTGACGCCTTTGCCCCACAACTGTCCTTTTTCTTTAATTCGCATAACGACTTTTTTGAGGAAATTGCCAAGTTTCGAGCGGCACGACGCGTGTGGGCGCAGGAGATGAAAGACCGATACCACCCCAACAATCCACGCTCGTTCCAGCTCCGCTTCCATGCCCAGACAGCAGGCTGTTCCCTCATGGCGCAACAACCCATGAACAATGTGGTGCGCACAACCCTTCAGGCTCTGGCAGCCGTGCTCGGCGGCACGCAATCACTGCATACCAATTCCATGGATGAGACGCTGTCTCTGCCCACTCAGGAGGCTGTGACGCTGGCGTTACGTACCCAACAAATCATTGCTCATGAAAGCGGGGTCACCAACACGGTTGATCCTCTGGCCGGTTCCTACTTTATTGAGCACCTCACCAACCGGATGGAAGAAGGTGCCCGCGAATACTTTCGCAAGCTGGATGCCATGGGAGGCATGTTGGCCGCCATCGAACGAGGGTTCCCACAACGAGAGATTCTGGAAGCGTCCCAGCACTACCAGGAGGAAATCGAACGGAAAGAACGTATCATCGTCGGGGTCAATGAGTACGTTGAGTCGGAGCAGTACACCATTCCCACCCTGCGAATCGGAAAGGAAGTCGAACAGTATCAGCGGGAACGTTTACGTTCGTTTCGCGCCAACCGGGACCCCAAGAAAGTGGCTGAAGCGCTTCACGAAATTCAATGGTTCGCACAATCCGGCGAAAATCTGTTGCCACACCTGATGCACGCCGTCAAAGCCAGGGCCACATTGGGAGAAATATGTGGAGCCTTAAAGGGAGTCTTTGGAACCTATCGTGAACCGGTTGTCTTATAAGTTGTCTCAGCCTGAGGACCACAAGCCATGTTGGCCTTCAGGACTTGATCCGTAAGGAGGTCACAGAGCAAACCGGCAGACGGATTTCACCAATATTCCTGTAGCCGAAAACCCTTTTCCTCAACACAGAAGGGACCAATCCTGTGAAACTTGGACAATTTAACATTTATCCTGTGACAGACGGCCGGTTCCGGCTTGACGGCGGAGCGATGTTCGGGGTGGTTCCCAGGGTAATCTGGGAGAAATGTTGTCCGGCCGACGATCACCACCGCATCCCGCTCAGCTTGACCTGTCTGCTGATTCAGGCACATGGGAAGAACATCCTCGTCGATACGGGACTGGGCTCAAAACAAGACAAAAAATTTCATCGAATGTTTGCCGTGGATCAATCCTCTTCGCTTCATGATGCCTTACACCACTACCGCCTTGCCCCGAAGGATATCGATATGGTGATCAATACCCATCTTCATTTCGATCATGCCGGAGGCAACACGCGGTGTGATGAAAAAGGACGGACGATCCCGACGTTTCCGATGGCACGCTATCTGGTGCAACGCGGAGAATTTGAAGATGCCATCAAGGCGAATGAACGGACCAAGGCCAGTTACCGTCAGGAAAATTTCATTCCTATTCTGGAACATCACCAATGTGAGTTTGTCACAGGCACGACCGAGTGGCTTCCCGGTGTCTCAATGGTGGTCACCCCCGGCCATACCAAATACCACCAAAGCGTCAAGATTGAATCCGAAGGACACACGGCCTTCTTTTTAGGTGATTGTATTCCCACGGTCTCTCACCTGCCCCTCCCCTATATTATGGGCTATGACCTCTTTCCGCTACAGACGCTGGAAACCAAACGATGGATTCTCGATCAAGCCTACGAGGAAGGATGGCTCCTGATTTTCGAACATGACCCCCGGATTGAGATGGGGTACGTCCACAAAGACCCGGAAGGCAAATATTTCTTGAAACCTGCAGAGGAAGCGAGAACAGCATGACCACAGCAACGACGCCCATTCGAGTCCTGATCGGAAAGGTTGGTTTGGATGGCCACGACCGCGGCGTGAAACTGGTAGCCCGGGCCCTGCGAGACTCCGGCGTGGAGGTCATTTATACCGGGTTGCACCAAACCCCCGAGCAGGTCGTCAATATCGCCATTCAAGAGGACGTGAACGCGATAGGCCTCAGCATTCATTCCGGTGCCCATACCTCTCTGTTTCCACGGGTCCTGGAATTACTGAAAACGCATCATGCCGAGGATATTGCCGTCTTCGGTGGAGGCATTATCCCCTCTGATGATGTCGGCCCTCTAATGGAAACCGGTGTGCGGGCCCTGTTCCCTCCCGGCACCTCGATGTCACGCATTGTGGAATTCGTGAAAGGACTGCCCCGATGAGACCCGTCTATATGATCAGCGGCGGGATCACAAAATTCGCCAAAGCCCATCCGGAAAAAGATTTTCGTCTGATGGTCAAAGAAGCCTATGACGCCGCCCTCCAGGACGTACCCGGATTATCGAAAGACATGATCGATGGAGGGGTCGGCTCCTATTTTTCAGATCATTTCACCCGCCAATCGATGGCCGGCAGCATGGCACACGATTATCTGGGCCTATGTCCCAAACCCTCCAAACGCGTCGAAGGGGGCGGGGCCACGGGAGGGTTGTGTTTCCAATCGGCTTGGGAAGCGATTGCTTCGGAGCGGATGAATTGTTGTGTCGCCTTCGGGTTTGAAACCATGTCCCGGGTCAACACCTGGAAAGGGAACGAATTTATTGCGTTGGCTTCCGATACGAATTTCGACTTTCCGGTTGGAGGGTTTTACAGCGGGTACTATGCCATGATGGTCAATCGCCATATGCATGAATTTGGCACCACGGTTGAACAGATGGCCATGGTCTCCGTCAAAAATCATCTGAATGCTCTGTACAATCCCTATGCGCAAAAAGCGAAACGGCTCACCGTCAAACAGGTTCGGGAATCGCCCATGGTGGCCACCCCATTGACCATGGAAGATATCTGCACCATGTCCGATGGAGCAGCCGTCTGCATTCTGGCGGACGAAACCATTGCGGAACAGGTCTGTGACCGGCCGGTGCACATCACCGGCATAGGCTCAGGGTCAGATGCCATGCGCATGGCTGACCGGCCGCATGGAAAAGTTCCGCTGCTTCCGCACGAGCAGGAATCCGATTATGCCCGGCTCAAATACCCCGGGGTGCATTCCTATCGCGGGGGGCGTATGGCAGCAAAACTGGCCTACGAAATGGCCGGCATCCGGAATCCACTGGAAGAATTAAGCTTTGTCGAACTTCACGATGCCTATACCTCCTCTGAAATTCAATCCTATGAAGATCTTGGGTTGTGTAAATATGGGGAAGGCGGCAGTTTTATTGAAAAGGGTACCCCGTTTATGCCGGGGATTGAGTATGGCTTGCCGTTACCGGACCAAGGACGACTCCCCGTGAATCCATCCGGAGGGCTCTTGGCCTGCGGCCATCCGATCGGAGCCACAGGTCTGATGCAGGCCGTCTTTGCATTTTGGCAATTACAAGACACGATCGAGAGGCATTTAGGCAGTCCGGCATTACAACTTCGCGATCCTCGACGTGGACTCATCCATAGTCATGCGGGCACCGGGACCTCTATCACGGTGTCGATCTTGGAGAGGACATAACCACATCATGAAACACTTCGAAACCTCAGAACAAACCTTGCCGGAACACAAAGGGGTCAATCTCTTTGGGGTCGATCCATTAATCATCCAGGACCACTACGACATTGATTACCGCCACAGTTATGCCCAGGATTCTCCCTTTTTTGTTGGATTGAGTAAAGGAGATCTGTTGGGATCACGGTGTACACGCTGTCAATATATGTACGCCACACCCCGATCTCATTGCATGGAATGTGGGGCAGCCACCACATGGGAAAAGCTTCCACTGACCGGATGCGTCCATACCTTCACAGTCTGTCATTATGGTAGCGAAAGTTTTCTCAAAGAAACCCCGTTTATCCTGACTCTGGTGGAATTTAAAAATGTGAACACCCTCTTTCTCACCCGTCTGAAAAATATTTCACCTGATCACGTTCACATTGGGCTACCGATCCGTCCGCGTTTCGCCAAAGCTCCAACATTTAAGGTGACCGATGTCTGGTTCGAACCCCTCGGCCTCACATAAATTCTTAACGATTCCCTCCGTAATCGAGGAAGTCCGAACCGGAAACATCAGAGCAATTTCCCGTGCCATTAGCTTGTTGGAATCCGATGGGCCGGAAAGAATAGCGGTCCTGGAGGGGCTCGAGCCTTTCTCCGGCCATGCACGCATTATCGGGATCACCGGGTATCCCGGCGCGGGAAAAAGTACCGTGATCGATCAATTGATTACGGCGTATCGCTCACAAGGGAAAAAGGTCGGTGTGCTGGCCGTGGATATCAGCAGTTCGTTAACCGGCGGCGCCATTCTGGGCGATCGCATTCGCATGCAGCACCATTCGTTGGATGATCGTGTCTACATCCGGAGCATGGGCACGAGAGGACACCGGGGTGGCCTGGCCCTGGCGACACAGGACGCCATTCACGTTCTCGATGCGGCCGGGTTTGATGTCGTGTTGATTGAAACCATCGGGATGGGACAGGAAGAGGGTGAAATTGCCCAGATAGCCCAAACGGTAGTTGATGTCGTCGCTCCCGGTCTTGGTGATGACGTGCAGGCCATGAAAGCTGGAATCCTGGAAGTGGCCCATATCGTCGTCGTCAATAAGGCCGATCATGCCGGCGCGCACGAAACCCTTCAGTCGTTGCGGGAATGGGTGCCACAGGTGTTGCTGGTGACCGCCACAACCGGAGAAGGTATTCCATCGTTGGTAGAGGCCATTACCCGCCACCAACAGTCCCTTGAAATTGAGGCACCCGTTTCCGGGTAAACGAACATATTCCCCGTAGCGTGTTACGGGCTGAACAATTGGGCCTGGCCTGAGTTTTATCGAAAGGTTCCCACTTTAGAAAAAGGGCTCTTTAGGAAATCGTGTGGATTGTTCGAACTAGACAGATCTGCGAAGAGAATCCCCTCCTTTGTAAGGAGGGGGCAGGAGGAGGTAGAGGCATCACATTGCCACTGTAACCAAAATTTTCCGATGCCCATCAAGATGCGTACGGATCCAAGACTCTACCCCACCTCAATCCTCCCCTTACAAAAGGGAGGAATGTGCCGTGGCCTCATCTCCGAGGCACATGGGCTTCAACAATATCCGATGAGGTTGCCCACGCATAACCCGGAAGAACTTAAAAAAAGGGGGTGAGGGGGATTTTCTGGTTCCCATTTTCTTCTGAATACCCCACAGTCTGGCTGAGGGATCTTTATTGAAAATCACGAATCATGCTACCTGCACCACTTCAACGACATTCGTTCTCACATTTTGAGATGTCCGAAGAGCGCGGATTTTTGCCTGTCCCCGACCCTCTTTCTTCCTGCTCACTCTGTCCTGAGCTTGAATGGCTCGGCCGGCAACTACCCAAGCTACTGGCGGCCCGCCAACTCCGAAACACCATCCACACGATGCAGGACCTCATTCCCGCCAAAAAAGACGACTGGACCCTCGCCACCTACCGATATGCCAACCGCATTCTTTCTTTTGCTGCGCATGGCTACATTTGGGAAAATCCGGACCACCCCCTCGACCGTCTCCCGTCCAACCTGGCCGTGCCCTGGTGTGAGGTGTCACGCCGGTTAGGCCGACCTCCCGTTTTGTCGTATGCCTCCTATGCGTTGGACAACTGGCGTAGTCTCGATCCTAAACGCCCCATCGAACTCGATAATGTTGTATTGCTGCAAAACTTTCTGGGTGGATTGGATGAAGAGTGGTTCGTGGCCGTCCACGTGGACATTGAAGCGAAGGCAGGACCTGCGATGGCCGCTATTCTTCGCGCGCAGGAAGCTGCGGGACGGGATCATGCCGATGAGGTGACCAAAGCACTCATGACTTTGGCTTCGACGATAGAAGGCATGTGCCTAACGCTGGATCGCATGCCCGAGCGGTGTGATCCCTATATGTATTATCACCGCGTGAGACCGTTTATTCACGGCTGGAAAAACAATCCGGCCCTTCCCAATGGACTCGTATATGAGAGTGTTGAAGAGTACCGGGAGGAACCACAATACTTCAGAGGAGAAACGGGTGCCCAAAGCTCAATCATTCCTGCACTGGATGCCGCACTGGGCATTACACACGCGGAAGATCCCTTAACCGTGTATCTCGCCGAGATGCGCCAGTACATGCCGCCTGCCCACCGCGCTTTTCTCGAAAGATTGGAACATCAACAGGACCATGCCGGCCGTCCCTTGCTGTCCGGATATAGTATGGACCACAAATCCCGCACCCCCGCCCTATGGCAGGCCTATCACGAATGTGTACAACTTCTGGCACGGTTTCGGGCCACACATCTGGACTATGCCGCGACCTATATTCATCAGCAAAGCGAGAAACAATCCACTAATCCCACCTCCGTAGGCACCGGCGGCACCCCGTTTATGGAATACCTGAAGAAACACCTGGAAGAAACCAAGGCGATCGGACCGTGATCAAGGCTATGAATCCCTTGTGGGGCAAGCCGTATCAATTCATCTTTTTGAATGTGTTGAGAGCGATGGGATCCGTGTCGATTCGGCAGGATGAATCAGAGCGAGAAGGTCATCGTCGACCAGTCGGAATGTCCTAACACAACAGCAACAAAATACCTAGGCCGGTCGTCCGGTCCAGTTGGTTGTTATGCCGCTTCACTTCTTTCCAAAAATAATTTCAATAGCACCGTTGCCATATACGGACACAGGCCGGTCTTTTTCCACAATTGAGCTTCTACGTCGCGAGGCCAAATCAAGGAAGGGGTTATCATTTTTCTCGGACCGCTTAAGGGGTATGCTGCATCATCCAATACTATCCATATCAAATTCCGTTCAACGCCTAAGAGAGTCCTTCAGCTGAATGGTGGACCGGAAGACCCGTCGATCCGGGCCGCCCGATGAAAGTCAGTGATTTCCATAAGGACGAGCAAAGCCCGACTTCAACAATGTCGGCTGTGCAGCGAAACTCAAACATGATATGCGGTGGCTGGAATTGAATTCAGCAAGGCATCCCCAAAGGCCGGGAATTTCCCCGGATTAAAGGGGACTGTCATGAGACTTCTCTCTGTGTTGGCTATTTTGAGACAGAGATATTCGACTTGCCCATTTTCTGGGATTGATGCACAATTTCGTGACAAAAGAATTTTCAGACAGAAGAAAGGAGGTTGCATGATTTCAGCTTAGACCATTGCAGGACACCGGCGGGTTCACACCAAGGAGGTCGCCATGCCTATATTGACACGATTGCAGGACTATCTCGATGAACGCAAGGTTGCCTATCAGCTAATACGGCATCAAGAAGCGTATACCGCCTCGGAGATTGCCCATACTCTCCATATTTCCGGAAAACTGTTAGCGAAGGTCGTGATTATCAAAGCGGACGATCGTTTTGTGATGGCGGTCTTACCCTCCAATCACAAAGTGGATTTCGAACGTCTCTCTGATGTGCTGGGAGGGGAACATGTGCGGCTGGCCACAGAAGGGGAATTCCAGGAATTGTTTCCTGACTGTGGTGTGGGAGCCATGCCGCCATTCGGGAATCTTTATGGCCTGGAGGTGTTTGTTGACGAATCGCTCACAGAGGATGAGGAGATCGTCTTTCAAGCTGGAACCCATCTCAGGGTGATAAAGCTCCGGTATCAGGATTTTGCCGACTTGGTCCATCCCAAAGTGACCAATTTCCATCTGGCAGCGGGAATCCCGGGGCATTGAAGTACAGTATCCTGCCCGTGGGACAGTTCAGCGGAATTACCCTAAAGGAATAATGTGCGGAAACCGTCCCAACGGAACCGTTCAATCCAGGTTGTTGCAACGCTAGTGGTTCTCCACTCTATCGAGTGAGTCTGAATGGAAACCCTTTCTACTATGCCTAAATGGGGGTACGGGAACATGTCCGAGTCATGATCCAAGTAAGTGATGAGGGGAAGACGAGCCATGAATATTCGAGGCAGCCAAGCTCATGACTGAGGAGTTTATTGGATCGCTCGTTGTGACCAATGCGACAGAAATCCGGGGACTGTTGACGGAACGCGAATTGATTAAAATGTCGTAGGGAAAGGAAAGATCCCGAGCAAGTTACAATTAAGGATACGAGCACTCCCAATCCTTTAAGGGTCAGCCCGAATGTTGATGCCGGCCACTGTTTGGATCTGATGAGGGAACACCATTGCCGACATCTTTTGGTCTACGATGGCGAAGAATTTGTGGGGATCGTGTCAGTCCGGGACCTGGTCGTGCTGTTACTTGAGGAGAAGGAAGAACTGATTCGGCAACTTGAGAAGTATATCACCTCATAGATAGGTCCCTCTCCCCGTCTTCACTCATGACTCCTGCCCATTCCTGCAAAGAAAGAACGGTTAACAGAAATTTTCAGGGGACAGGGAGACAATCCGTCCCGTCCCCTGGCCACCAAGGGCGGGGATGAGGCCGTACCTGCGGAGGGACGATGTTGAGACGAGCCGGAGGTAGAAGTGGCTCAACCCAACATCACTTTCTCCGCGAGCGAGACCATCACCCACAAGGGATTTTCCTTCGCACATAGGGCTGCTCCAATGATTCCTCCCGGAGCTGGATTGGGAGTATCCGACCTCCTCTCTTCTGTTCTCCTCCAGATATTGGGAATGGAGTCCCCGGACTGCTTGGAGCTTCCCCCGGGAAAAAGCCTCCGGTTATGGCCCTCGGCGATTATCATCATAGGATAGGGTTTCGTTTATTTCCCACGTCATAGCGTTTTCTTCCTCCAAAACCGTCAATTTGCCTCGATTCCATCTGCTCGGTCTGAAGCACATTAAACCATTTTTCCATTGCCCCCTTGCCGGCTTTCACAGGGCGTCAAGGCTACCCCATTCCTCAATACACCCGTGTCAGGTGGTCGATACTGTATTGTTGGCGTCCATCACCCCTGACGAATTTTCACCGTCGCCCGGGGCATCAATTCCATGGTCAGCTCCAGAATGCGATCCATGTTCACTGTCTTTTCCAAGGATGCCCTGGGAAAGGTCAGGCTCCAGATCAGAACGCCCGGAAGCAGGACCAGGAAAGCGATGCCATAGGCAATGAAAGCCTTCTCGCTCCAAAGCCCAGAAAAGGAAATTTGAACCCCAGCAGCCGATGGTGTGGCTCCAAGGGATGGCCTGATGCCCTGCTCCGATTGTGACAGTTGTGCCAATCGCATCCCCGGGGTTTCCGATCGGATGGAAGCGACGGTCAAGGCCTGCAACTGGGTTTGGAGGGCAGAGTGTTTCGTCCCGTATGCATGCTCCATTGAAGCTTTCTGTACAATCGCCTGGCCCATCCGTTCCTGAAGAAGGGCATGCAGGCGTTGCCGGGATTGACTTTCCTGAATGATCCATCGCCCCAATATAGCCTGGCTTTCGCCATTGAACCGTTCTTGTCCCAACACACCGTATTTGGCCGCAGTCTTGATTATCCGATCATTGACAGGCGCATTGAGGGTATTGGCCGTCAACAGACCAGACCGGACACCTTGGCCCGTTAAGGTGACAATGGATTTCCCCATGAGATATTGAAGTCGACCTTCACGTTCCGCTTGTGCCTGGACCAGGCGGGATTGCACGATTTCGGGTGTGGGGGCTTTGTTGTTAAACGCGTGGAGATTCTTGGAAGCGTGAGTCAGAGATGCCGCGACATGATCAATAGAGTTGTCAAAGGCATAGTCCAGCTTCGCCAATTCCACAATCCCTTCACCCATGCTGGTTTGGAGGGATTGCATGACACTCGTTGCCGTTATGGGATTATTCGCACTGGATGGGGTAGGGACTTCCCATGACCCATAGCTGGCCACGACAAGAAACAACCCTCCCACAATCGTGGCGAACATTCCTACTGCGACTATCACATCTAAGGGATCCACTCTGGGCTTCATAAACGCCACCTTTTCCTCTCCATCGGATGGGAAATTTCACATTCCCCTCTCCGACTATGTATTGAGATGAACCGCCCCAAAGACTGGGAGATAATTTTACTATCCGGATGTACCATGACGTTGGGGAGCACCCTCTCGCCCCGACTTTCCAAACTTGATGGATCTTCCGCCATAGGGTTGACAGCGTCGACATCTTGATACGCTGATGCCTCTCTGGGAACCGGAGACACATCAAAACCTGACTGCCCAGGTTCATTGGCTCCCGGCGAACCAAATTCGGGAACAACAGCCGCTCTCGTTTGATAGCCTGGGTAATCTGGTAACAGAGAAGGATTGGCAAGAGATGAAGGGTCGCAAAGAATTCCTCCTACGACGAGAATGACTATGATCGCCATACAGGTCATAGAATTTTCCTTCTTTTCCAAGGCCCTGTTTTCCCTATTCCTCTGAACCTTCTGATGAGTCATGGTGATGGCACTCTTCTTATTAATCCAGCAATTAATCCAGCAATTAATCCAGCACCTTCGCGCCCAACCCTGCGGATCGCAACATATTCCTGACCGGTGTTGAAAGATTCAAAAAAAACATTTTGTCGGACATGAGATGTTGGAGAATACCGGTCAGCGCATGGTTGGTGGTTCTCAGAGACGCGCAATCAAAAATGACGGGATGATCAAGACGTTGCATAATCAGGGTGAATTCTTCTTCCCATAACTCTGCGTTTTGTGTGGTAAGTGCACCCTCAATCTTAAACAACGTAAGTTGTTCGTTTTCGAAGACCTTGCGCATCCGAAAAAGTGGAACCAATGTTTCCGTCCAACTTTGCATCGACAGCGTGGACTCCCTCACTTGATACACTTGATACACTTGACGAAATTCACCCTTCAGGAATCATGAGAAGGAGCAAAAATTGAACCGGTCCTATTGGCAGACAGAGACAGCCAAAGGATGCAGATTTTTTCAGGGTTTTTTCAAAGAAGAGAATGTGGAAAATTGGAAGGGATGTGTTGACGGATTGGTGGTATTTCACCAAAGTGCCGAAATATCATCACGATTCTTTCTCATGAAATGAGCGAGAGGAGGAAGGGACGATCCCGAATTTTCTCATTCGAGAAAGCAACGTGCTCCGGTTGAGTCCCAAAAGCGCGGCTGCTCCATGGGGTCCACTCACCAGCCCTCCAGTCTTTTCCAGAGCTCTGAGGATATGAAGGCGTTCGTTTTCCTGAAGAGTCTGGATCTTCTCTTCCATGGGATGCATACCTGGAAACTGAGGAAAGCTGAGGTGGTGAGCAAGCAGCACACCTTTCTCGCAAAGAATAACCGCTCGTTCGAGAATATTGGCGAGTTCTCTGACATTCCCAGGCCATTCATAATGAACCAACCGATCCAGGACGGCCGGGTTAATTTCTTCGATTCGCTTTTCCAGATGCTTGCTAAAAGGTTCAACGTAATATTGGGTCAACAGGGGAATATCGTCTTTGAGATTCCGCAGTGGCGGCATCGCGATAGGAAACGTGTTGAGCCGGAAGAACAAGTCAGCCCGAAACGCACCGAGGCCCACCGCTTCTTCGAGATTCCGATTCGTAGCCGCGATGATGCGCACGTCGACATGATGGGTTTGGGTTCCCCCGACCCGTTCAAATTCATGTTCTTGAAGGACCCGAAGTAATTTACTTTGCGTTTCCAGTGGGAGTTCGCCCACCTCGTCTAAAAAAATCGTACCCCCGTGCGACAATTCGAAACGCCCCTTCATTTTGTCTGTGGCGCCGGTAAACGCGCCTTTTTCATGGCCGAAGAGTTCACTTTCTACCAGGCCGCTTGGCAGTCCGGCGCAATTGACATTCATCCAGACATGGTCTTTCCGGAGACTCAACCGATGGATGGCTCGGGCGGCTAATTCCTTGCCCGTCCCTGTTTCTCCGGTGATGAGCACGGTGGCATCTGTTTGCGCCACCTTGCGGATTTGCTCGAATACATGCTGCAAGGGCGGGGAGACTCCGATGATGTCTTCAAACGAGGGGGTATGCGCGAGCGTTCCCTTGAAACATGGAGTGACCGGGTGAGGGCGGGAGGATTCCATACGATGACGCAGGCTCAAATCCCGCATAACGAGAGTATAACTGTTGTGTCCGGAGATATTCGCCCGAGAGAGAGTTGCCTCGACCGGAAACTCTTCACCGGTGGCCCGTTTGGCCATGAATCCTTCTTGTTCCCAAATATAGCTTTCCACCTGAGAAGTGGAATGATGAGCCTCAATATGTTGATGTAGGATTTTCCACGATCGTGGAGTCAGGAATCGCTGCAAAGGCTCCCCTTTCGCATCCAGAGCCGATATGTGAAATGTGGTGGCAGCTGCGCGGTTTATAAACGTGATGCGGCGCTCTTGATCGATGGTTATGATTGCATCCATAGCTGAATCGAGGACTTGGATATGCCGTTGTTCGCTTTCACGGAGGATCTGTTCGGATTGTTTGCGCTCAAGGACTTCCGACTCCAAATTTCTGTTGCCTGCCCTGATCTGCTTTATCAGCAAGACTCCCAGTAACCCCACAATCACACCGAGCAGAATTTGCCATTGAACCAGTCTGGAAATTCTTGCGCGTGCCCAGGCGTCGTACAGGGTCACCAGTGTGTCCGCCTTGGCGACAATATCGTCGGAGAGTTGTAGCAATTCCAAGGCTGAAGCGTTTTCCCCAGGTCCGTCCTGCGTCCCTTCCAAAAAGCCGTCAGATTTGGCGATAAATCGGACAAGAAGTTCCTGCTGCCCTTGAATGGCGAGTCGGATCGCTTCGGTTGGAGCAGGAGGAACTGTTACCTCATGATTATTGTCCCAACCGACCGTGATCTTTCTTCCAAAGAGCAGAGTTTCCAATGTTTCCAGCAGTTCTGTTCTTGTAGGGGTAGAATTGGCATTCCTATACTGCCGGGCCAGCAGAACCTCTTTCATATGCCGTTCTTGCAGCATACGCTGCCGACCCGCCAGATCTATAATCAGGGCATCAACTTCCTGATCCTGGATTCCTGAAATCGTAAACGCGACCATCCCGAAAAGGCCGGCAAGAAACAAGGCAAGAAGACCATGCAACCGGCAGTGTATTGAGGAAGTAAAGAACGTGTGGGACAGTGGAAAGGACACCATGTGCTCTTCCTAAGCAAAGGTGCATGCCTACCCTAATGTCAATATCTAGGAGATAGGAAGGAAAATTCTAACAGGATCGTGAAAAAGTCCGCCAGCGGTATATCACCGCCCGATCCCTCTAAACGTACACTTCTGTCGGGAATTCGCACGTCCCACGGCATTTCTGGGCTGGCCTTTTTGGATATGTTTGTTGCCTTTTCATAGGCAGAGAACATTGATTGTGAGACTAACCGTTGCCAAATTTTAGTTTTTTGGCGCCCCCCAATGCCCCCTCAATGAATATTCGTACCCATTTCGAAGAAACACAATCCGTCATTGATCATACCACCTATCCCGAATCGGTCAGCATCGTGAAAACCTCATCCTTCTGATTGGTTTTTTCATATAATCCTTTCTCCTTCAAAGTTCCGGCTGGCCCCTTCGGGATATAGTCGAAAAGGTCCCGGTAAATGATGCCATGATTCAGCATCGGATATTGACCGAGAAATGCCCGTTTTCCGACGTTGGCCGTGACATGATCGTCATTGTGGATGATTTCCGGAATCATCCGGTCAATCCGCTCACGCGCCGCATGAAACACCTCATCGGCCAGGCCCCATACACGGGGATCCCCCTCCCGGCTATACTGCCGTTCAGCCCATAACGCCGTGGCCGCAATGATCAAGATATCTTCCCCCACCGATTCAATTCTATTTTGCCTGCCCTGATCATCACGAATCCCTTCCTGGTGAATCGCCAGAATGTAGAAAATGGCTCTGGCCAGACGGCGGCTTGCCCGTTCGACATACGTAAGGTGCTTGCGGACTTTGGGATGATCTAACGCTGGACGGGAAGGGAGTGGTTTCCGTTTCCACAGATCAAGGTATCGGGGAAGATACCATTGCGCGACCTGCATCCCTTCACGGATGCGTTCCAGAGATTTGCCTTTTGCATCCAGATAATTCCTGGCTTGTTCCAAATGCGGGTTCAGGGCTTCACGGGCCACAAAGGGTCGCAGAATATCCGTGGCTCCCTCCCCGATACGATACATTTCGATATCCCGAACCAATTGTTCAATCCCGAAGGCCGGCTCTCTCCGTACCCGCTTGGAATCGGCCTTTTCGTATCCCATTCCTCCAAAGATTGTTTGCGCACCTTTAAGAAAATTGATCGCCTTTTCTGAGCACGCAATTTTGGCGATGGCGGCTTCAATACGAATGTCATACGCATGTTGATCGGCCATACGCCACACCAGCCAGGACAGGGCCTCGACGGCAAAAAGATCCGCAGCCATCTGGCCTACGCGCCTCATTTGGGTTTGCCGCCGGCTGAGCGGCTGCTGAAAGGTCACGCGTGAATTTGCCCGATCCAACGTGGGTTGCCAAGCCTGCTTGGCCATCCCCAAACACACAGCCGGAATACTGATTGCCCGCCCGACGTTCAGAATGGTCAACGCATATTTCAAGCCTTTCCCGATTTCTCCAATGAGGTTTTCCACTGGAATTTGCACGTCGGTAAATGTCATATGGGCGTTTTCAATGCCCCGACATCCTTCAAATTGACATCGTTGCTGAATCTTCACCCCCGGGCTGGACATGTCCAGGATGAACGCCGTGTGGACAGAAGCCTCTGCCCCCTTGCCTTCGCTCACGGGGACCCATTTGGTTTTCCCATCCAGGAATATCCGTTTTGCCGGCACGCGGGCCACCAGTGTTATTAGGCTGGCGAGGGAGCCATTGGTGCACCAGAGTTTTTCGCCGTTGACCACAAAATGTGTGCCCAATGCATTTAGGACGGCATTTGTTTGAATATTGGCCGCATCCGATCCTGTGTCCGGTTCCGTGAGCGCAAAAGCCGAGATTTCCTTTCTCGCCACCCGCGGGAGAAAGGCCTTTTTCTGATCCTCGTTTCCGAACAGAAGAATCGGCATGGCGATCCCGATCGACTGAGGCACCGCAACTGTAAGTGCCAGGATATTACTCCAGCTGGCCATCAGCATCAGCACCCGCCCGTAGTTCGTATACGAGAATCCCAGCCCGCCGTATTCCTTGGGTATTTTCATCCCGAATGCCCCAAGGTCCAGCAGGCCCTTGAGCACATGCTCCGGGATTTTAGCGGTTCGTTCGATATCATCCGGATCCACATGCTGCTTCAGAAATTCTTCAATTTTCTGGCAATATTCTTCCCCGATTTGCTTTTCTTCATCTGGCTCTTCCGGCGGAAACAGCAGGTTGAAGTCCGGATTTCCCATAAACAGGCCCGCCATAAAACTCTCTCCGGCCACTTCCTGGCGCGCTTCTTCTATTCGCTCCATGCCTTTGAAAAGCTGGGACATGTCCGGACCTCCTTATTGTGAATTCTGGGGGAAACCAGCATTATATCTGACACTACATTCTGGCCGGATAGTCGATAGGTTTTTACAGCCAGATGGTCTGTTAAAAATTCCTTTTTTACCGTCCGCAAGCAATGATATTGAACCCATAATATTCTATCATTATGATATAATAAATTTATATTATCAAAGTGTGGCCCCATGCATCACGGATTCGGCTAAGACATGCAGGCCAAGGATGCACGACTCTCCAGAGGAGACAAGACCATGAGCGCACCTCCTCGCATATGGCTCACCGAACAGGTGGCAGATCATGTCGCGACGGTGACGATCAACCATCCTCCCGCAAATGTGCTTACACCCCAAGGGCTTAGTGGACTCGAATCAACCCTGGACGATCTGGCCAAGAATGATCAAGTCAAGGTCATCATCATCACCGGAACAGGACGGTTTTTCATTGCAGGAGCCGATATCCGGATGTTGGCAGAAATCGGGTCCAGGCCAAAAGGCAAAAAACTGGCCATCACCGGCCAAAGAATTTTTAATAAAATTGCGACTTCGCCGAAACCTATTATCGCAGCCATCAATGGCATCTGCCTCGGCGGAGGCTTGGAATTGGCATTGTGTTGTCATCTCCGATTAGCTGCTGAAGGAATTCAACTCGGGCTACCGGAGGTAAATCTTGGTCTGATCCCTGGGTTCGGCGGGACCCAACGCCTGCTTCGTCTCATCGGCGAATCGAAAGCTACTGAAATGATTCTGACCGGGGATTCTCTCTCGGCAGAGGATGGCAAAACATGTGGACTGATATCTGAGGTTTTCTCTTATAAAGATTTGATGCCTCAGGCTATCGGACTCGCCAGCCGGATTGCCTCAAAAAGTCAAAGTGCTGTTGGAGCAGCCCTTCAGGCCATCCAAAGGGGATCGGATTTGAAACTTCGGGAGGGATTGCTGGTAGAAGCAACTTTGTTTGGCAAACTTTGCGAATCCGAAGATAAACAAGAAGGGCTGGCGGCTTTTTTAGAAAAGCGTACTCCGCATTTCAAGGACCTCTGATACTCCAAGTGTTTTAGCGACCCTGCCAGGAAACGAAGGGGGATGGATCCATTGGGTTTGAAGGATTCCTGCTCAATCTAATCACCACTTTTCCTACATGCACAATAACCGGGAGGTAGTGATAGGCTCGTGAATTTCATGAAAGGGAAGCACATGTTTAAGTAAACTGACCCTTCCTTTGTACTGCTCGACTTCAAAGATAGCCCAATCACACCGTTGTTTTGACTTGCCTGTTGCTCTTCTATAGCCCATTCACTCGATATTGATGTTGTGGGCGTTTCAATTGATTCTTTGTCCTTTTTGGCAAATAGTTCACATTCTATGTCGTTTCGATAAATCCCCTCATTCCCTCGCCGCAAGCAATATGGGTTCATACCGATACAGAGATTGTAAGGGAAGTCTCGAACTCATTCAGGAGAGTAAAGGAGTATTGACCATGACTTTACCGGAAATAGGAGCTATTCAATTTCTGCAACCCGCATCCTCGGGGGATCATTCACGAAAACAGGTGACCGCCGTGAGTTCCGATGAAGAAAGTGGTAAAGCCAAAAGCCATCGGGAGCGAGGCGTACCCTCTCCCATCCAGGACCAGGTGACCTTGTCGAAGGAGGCTCAGGCATTATCCACATCAAGGCATCCCGCCGCCTCAAAAGGCAATTCCTTTCAGCAACCCTCTTCTCCCTTTGATCACTGAGAATTGTGAAAGAGCCATGATCCGGCAAATGGGGCGTCCCCCATTTGCTGACTTCGGATTTTAAGCAAGGCTCTTTCCATTGTTTATCATTTCCCTTATCCACTTCCATTTGTGCTTTTCTCAATGTATCCGTCCTGATTACCGGCGCTCGTAGAGGAGTTCACACGCTTGCTCATATCCTTGGATCCATCCTTCCTGATACGCCTGTCCTAAACTTCGTCGAACCTGATCCATTTGCTCTTGGCCTCGAAACGAACCTGGAACGGCCGAGCACACCATCTCCACGGCTATATCCACGAGCCGCTCTCGGCGCTGTTTGAGCTCCACGGACACGAATTCATCTAACACTTCCTGGCCTCGCTGCATGACAATTTTTTCCAGAAAGGTATCATACCCCTGAGCATGAATGACCCGTTCCCGAATAATGCCTAATTCTTCTTTGATTCTTTGTGTATTGCGTATCAAGACCATAAACAGTTGTTTGCGGGATTCCTCTCGAAGGGTTTCTTCCATTCGTTGCAAGACCACTGACGGAGAAATGGATACTTCCGGCTCAGGTTCCGGATACCCATCCCGTCGGTGCACCATCGGCTCGACATAGCCCAAACGCATTCGATCATACGTTTTTCTGGCATCCGGATCACCCAAAATTTCATAGGCTGCATTGACTTCACGAATTTTTTGTTCAGCCTGACGATTTCCTCGATTGCGGTCAGGATGATATTGAAGGGCCAATGCGCGATAGGCTTTTTTTATCTCATCTTGCGATGCTTGAAGAACAACACCGAGAACCGCATAATAATCGACGATTGGCATTGACTTGTTCCTTACAGAAGAAAATTCTTACCTGGTTCTTTGCGCAGCTTTTGCGAATATCTACCTTAGCTTGGCCCTGAATACTATTTTAAAAAAACAGCCATACCTTCATGACCATTTTTTCAAAAGTTCTGTTGATTGGAGGATGGGCTGCTCTCTTGTTCGTTGAAACGGACATGACGCATCACCCGCTATCTCCCTTGGAAGCTTCCCTTGAGGGAGTTGCCTCGGCACCACCCACACCCAGGCCGCTCTGGCCACTCTCGTCTCCCCTACCCTCCTCCACTTTTACCACATCGCCCGAACTTGTCTCCATTGCCATGCTGCTCAGTCAACCAGCTTCCTATCATCAACAACTCGTGGCCGTTCGTGGAGTGGTCACTCAACCGGAAATGCACCTTACTGACTTAGAGTTAGCCATACGCTTTGTCTTTCGTCTGGCCGATGGGGAACAATCCATTGTCGTTTTTGGTCAACACGATCGCACGCAAGGCTCCCCGTCAATTTCACTGGATCTTTCCGTGGAAGTGATCGGAGTGTTTTGGAAAGAACGAGAATTGAATGGATCACGTGTTTTCAATACCATTGAGGCCCTTACCGTCTCTCCCTATCCCTCTCTGATCCCGGATAGTGCTTGAAAAGATGCCCGGCCCGTTTCTCTTTAGCACGACAAATATGTTTTTAACTGATGAACAACGTCACCCGTGCCCGGTGACGGATGTGCCTCAGGCGGAACCGCTACGTTTAGCACAGCTCGAAGAGTCGGTTCCCAATTACCTGTTTCAAAGTCATCACGGGATAACTCCAATCCTCGTCCGTGTCGATGGATATAATCCACTAAACTCTGTTCGTCAATAAAATTATTTCGCCGGACATAGACCAGTGCCGTCTTGTCCTGGACCGCAGCGATTACGGTACCATACCCCGGCTTAGTCATGATGATATCCGCCTGTTGACTGATTTCTCCAAATGGCATCGCAAGATCTTCGACACGATGCACCGAGGCATAAGAAGACAAAGATGGGAGTTCGTTTACTAAAAAGTGGAACCCGGCCATTGCGGACATTTGCTCAAGCGGAAGACGGTTGAGCGGCACACCCCCAAAGGCAATGAGGACGATCAATTCATGTTCTCCCACCCCCAAGATTTTTCGCAGATCGTAGCCATTCGGTTTCCTCAAGGGTGCCGAAGGTCCTACGTCAACTGTCGAACCAAAGGCCGGCATCTCGATACCCGGATGTAGTCGGATGAGAGAGTCTGCCAACCCATAACTGTTACGAATGGTTTCGAGAATCGAACGATGAAGAACGGAATCGGCCTGGGCAAATGGCTCTAACACCCGATCCCAGGATAGTGAGGCAATTCCCACCACCGGGCACTTCGCTTGAGCTGCGCCAGCTATGGCAAGAGGCGAAATATTGGAAATGACTAGACGCGCCTTGGACAATCGGATGGCCTGAGCTTCTTCCTCAACCTTGGACTCCCACTGTGTGTGAAATTTGGTGTAGGCCTCCCATGTTTCCTCCACATCAATATCCAAAGGCCCTCGCTGGACACATCCAACATCTTGTTGGACATCTTGCAGCTCCCAACTCACGCGGAGATGACGTTGAAAGAAATCGGCAGGTACTTGGCTGCGTAGAATCACATGCAGGTCCTCAACCGCCCCACCTAATTCATTCAAGATTGGCATTAATTGTGCGGCATGACCAAAGCCATGGGCCGAAATCGAACACCACAGGACCGGCATCGTGTATTCTTCTCCATTAGAAATCATTATGAATTGGTTTTTGATAAATCATAAACCGGGGAGTTCACTTGCGAAAACAGGCCCAGAGTTCATAGAATCACTTCTAATTTTTTATCCGGGGCTTTTTTGAAGATGCGTTGTCAGGGTGGAGTTCTATGAACCGGAATATACAATCTATCTTTAGGATGATGTGGACCATCATGCTTTTGATCGGCCTATTCGGCGCATGTACCTCCCCTTCACGGACCTCTTCGCCTTCTTCTAGGTCCTCGCTGCCGGCAACAACCGGAGAGGCAACCACCCCTGCGTTAGAAAACCAGTTATTGGCCACAGTTAAACATGCTGAAGGGTTAGGACCGGGAAACCCCCTGCTCTTAAGTAGTCTATATAGTTTGGCCACCTATTACGAAGATCGGAAAGAATATGACAAATCCGCTGCGCAATATGAACGGGCCCTCAAATTAAAGGAAACCGCGAATGGCCCAAATCATCCAGACGTGGCTGCCATTCTTCAACGATATGCTCGAATGATGCAAGCAGCTAATCGACCATCGGAAGCCGCCAATCTCCGCCTTCGTTCTGAGGCCATCCTCTCTCGCCCTTCGGCTCCCATTCCCAGTCAATAATCTTTAGCCCGCCAACAGCGCTCCAGCTCAGCATTTTTGACCCTGTTCCTCGGGTAAATTTTACCCAGTGTCAGCCTTCTTCCTCCTATTTCTA
Source organism: Candidatus Nitrospira neomarina (assembly GCF_032051675.1). Lineage (NCBI taxonomy): Bacteria > Pseudomonadati > Nitrospirota > Nitrospiria > Nitrospirales > Nitrospiraceae > Nitrospira > Candidatus Nitrospira neomarina. Next base: position 1,025,926 of record NZ_CP116968.1, on the reverse strand, counting down.
GGTCGTTTTTGGACTTTCCTGTCACTTTTTAAACTAAAATTTTGGCACAGGAATTGGTTATAACCAGATGAGTTCTTCTATTACCTTGACCAAGGATTCATTCATGAAAAAGTCAGCACGGCCGGACCAACCAAACGGCAGGGCCCGCAAGTCCTCTCCCAAAAAGACCGTGACCCAAAAGGTCTCCACCGACAAGTATCCTCGTTGTTCTCGATGTGGATCGCGAACAGTACACTTAGAACAGTTGGAGCAGGAACTTCTTGTCACACTCAGCTTGCACTGTCTGATTTGTGGACATTACACCTTCCTTGGTCGCCCCGTAATCCGCTTATTACGTCGTCCCAATGTCACGATTCCAGATTCCATTACACGGCCCGCAGGGGAATAGGAATCATCCACAACAAATTCCTCTGCCTTTCAGCATGGATTTTTTCTACCAGGACTCCGTGCGCAACGTAATCGGAACCAACCCGCCTTGTTCAAGTCCAAGAGTGAGTTGCCGGCAGGCCGTGACGCTCCCACATATCCGTAAATGCGATTGGGCTAAATTCGGCACAATAGTTTGAAACGGTGAAATGTCGATTTGTTCGTTTCCGGACACGGAGTGAACCACTCGCTGGATTCGACCTTTCGGATATCCCCAGGTAATCGGCCAGGATCGAGTTAACACTGGTTGATATCGAAAATGTTCGGGAAATTGTTGCTCAAGAGCGACCATTTCCTCATGAAGCATTAACTGCCCCTCATGGCGCACACTAGCCACCAGCGTCAGGTGGGCTCCAACTCTCCCTCCATTTCGACCAAAATTTTTGGCTTTTAAATATCGGGCATACGATAAGAATGGCGTAATACCCGTGCCGAAGGCCACACAGACCATTCGCATTCCCTCCCATATCCCATCGTCTTCCAGGCGAAGATTCGTAGCCTTACATACCTTGGTATTTTCATATACCAACACGCCCCCCGTCTCTTCATCCAATTGAAGACGAACTTCTACAGTTTTTCCGTTCTCAAACCATTCGGTTGCCATTTCCGATTGCCACCAACTGGAGGTATCAGACTGGTCGAGATGGGTATAATTGATGAACGTTTCCAATAATCGTGGCTCGTTGAAAGAGGCATTTGACCGGGTATACATTCGTCTTCGATATTTGCCCGTCCGGTCTCCCCATGGTTTTGCGAGAAAGGCTGTACCTGGACGCATGGTATCTCGGAGGGCATATCGTTTTCCGGCTATTTCAACCTCCTCAGGCAGTGCTAACTGGATCAACCGGATTTCTCCTGGATCTATGGTCCGTAACTGATGAATACGTGCGCCGACAACATGTTCCATTATTATCTCAATTCTTTATGAGAACCACTCACAAGGTGACGAGGGATTTCATCGGAAGAATTAGACGGCCAAGAGGGACGACGATGCCATTTGATTCTTCTATTCATATTTATTTAGAATTTCATCTCACCCTGGGGTATCCTTTAACAACCAATGAACCAATGAACCAACGTTCCTCCACCCCACCAACACCACCAGGAGATTCCTCATCGTTTCCTCCTAAGGAAACGGCCTTGTCCTCTCCCGATGTTAGCCACGAGGTTTCCGCTTTAGCTCCAGACTCTCCCAAAGATGACAAAATATCCCTTTCCACTCCTGGCCGAGAGGTTTCTTTCTACCTCGAACAAATGTCTCGGGTTCCGGATGTTCGACAAGATAAAATCGCACATTTCCAAAAAGCCATTGACTCACAGAACTATGGCATTTCTGCTGAAAAATTAGCGAATTCACTCCTTAAAGAACTTCATCCTCACCCAAAGGAAACCCGACCGCCAACCACATAATAATTTCAGGACTGCCTAACAACAGAGTCTTTCCCTTACTGCCCTTCCAAGCCGATGGAATGTCGACCCTCGCATGGGCAACAAGCCATCAATAAACATTCTAGATTTTTTAACCTGTTCTTGTATATTAAGGTCAGTCTTTTTCTGTTCTCTCCTTCTCATCTTGCCGGTCTGAAATTAGCCTTGTAACATGGCCTCACACAACCGAAAAGGGGATCATGAATTCGCCATCTCCGCACCTTGCCTTAGGCTCAAACTCCATTTGGTTAACCTTTCCCTCCACACCTGAGAAATTGTTAATCCAGACATATTTATTGGGACTGGGAGCCGATCATTCCCTCCTCTGTGCACTCCCTAAAGATCCGGCCCTCAGCAATCTCAAATGCGGGATTCCCTGTAAAGGTCGTTCATGTATTGATGAAGACATTTATGAATTTGAAACAGTTATCCAAGAAATTCTCACACAGCCCCCGACGATTCGATTAGCTGCCCCACCAAATGTTTCACGTCAACACCCTCGCTCATTTCCTCGTTTGACGGTTAATATGACTGGAGCCGTTCGACCCCTTAGTGACAAGGGGAAAATCCTTGCTGTGCTCCCTGTTCAGCTCAGCAATCTTTCCCCGACGGGTTGCCAATTTCGCGTCGCCCCTTCTTCATGGCCACTCGTCTCCTCATCACATCTCCACATTAGTTGTCGTTTACCAGGATACAGCCACTTTTCCAAATTTTCTGGAACGATTGAGTGGGTTGACCCCACGACGGATCTCGTCATTGGCACCAAATTTTCATTTACCTCAACTCAAGACCCCGCCAATCAGGATGTCATGGGATGGTATACTTCTCAACAAGCCAATTTGATTAACACCACAGCTTGACGGGTTTTGACGCCTAGCCCCCTCATTGTCCTCTCACAATCCCGTTCCCATTTACCTCCCATTTAATTGCCAGGAAGTTTCTTTCGCCTGCCTCACATCTCAACCTTTTTGAATGGATTACTAGCCAATCTCAACAATCCTGTTCTATCTGACATATTACAGTTTGCCGTTGACAGTTGCCTCTATAGAGGGTTTCTTATTACACTGTTGTTAATTCCCGCATAATTTGGTTACGGTATTAAATTCTGCAATTCCAGATCTTCTCTCATTTTACCCAGGACGTCTCGCATGGCCGAACCCATTAATAACCGAAACATTATCGATATTACCCCACTTCCTACCCCAAAACAGATGCAGAGTTCCCTCCCCTTGCCCGAAAAAACCGGACAGATGGTCCTCCAATCTCGGCAAGCCATTCGAGATATACTTCATGGACGAGACTCACATCGCCTGTTAGTTATAATTGGGCCATGTTCGATACACGACCCGGAAGCGGCCATTCTCTATGCTGAACGCCTCAAACTGGTCGCTGACCGCATCCAGGAGCATGCCCTGATTGTCCTTCGAACCTATTTTGAAAAGCCCCGCACAACGGTGGGTTGGAAAGGACTTATCAACGACCCCCATTTGGATGGCTCTTGCGAAATCGGGGGAGGATTTGAACTGGCCCGTTCTATTCTACTCCGGATCAATAATCTAGGATTGCCATGCGCTACGGAATTTCTGGATCCTGTCACGCCCCAGTATATTTCCGACTTAATTAGTTGGGCGGCTATTGGCGCCCGCACCACCGAAAGCCAAACCCATAGAGAAATGGCCAGTGGCCTATCCATGCCCGTTGGGCTTAAAAATGGTACGGATGGGGGACTCCAAGTCGCACTCAATGCCATGATTGCAGCCCGACATCCTCAAAGTTTCATTGGAGTGAACGCAGACGGCCTCACCTCAATAATCAAAACAAATGGCAATCCGGACCGACACCTTGTTCTTCGTGGAGGCGGTGGACGAGTCAATTATAATCCGGAAGATATCTCTGAGGCCGTGCGTTGCTTAACGAATGAAGGGATCCGTCGTCCGGTAATGGTTGATTGCTCTCATGGCAATTCAGAGAAAGACCATACGCGTCAGGTTCCCGTGGCTCAATCTGTTATCAAGCAATTCACCAAGGGCCAACTCTCCATCATGGGCTTGTTAATTGAGAGTAATCTGAAGCCGGGCAATCAAAAATGGGAAGCAGGGAAACCCTTGGAATGGGGAATATCAATTACAGATGCCTGCATCGGATGGGAAGAGACAGAACAACTTCTTGATGATTTGGGGGAAGCCTTGGATAAGTCGGCTAAAAGTAAGATTTTGACTTCATAACCAATTTAATGTTCCTTGACGAGTATCGAGAATCTTCATGATTCCTCTTAGTTACTCATGACACCTGCCCTTATTTTATTAACGGGCGTTTCAATCCAACCCTAACATACCCCCATAGGCCTCGGTTCGGTATAAAAAAGAAACACCGTGATTCCGGGGAATTAATAAAGAAAATTTCATTAGATGAAGCCTGCGGTAGCCAAGCTAAAGGTATGGAACCCTAAGAATTGGAGGATAAATCAGGAAGGGGCTGAATCTTAGAACCGCTGGTTTCATGCGTGTGCTCATGAGTATGGCAGCCTAAATGGTGACATAACCGGCGATTCCAAAATCCAGCCAGTGCGATCATAGAGGCTCCAGTTACATCAAGAACTATCTCTAACCCACCGCCTGATTCGATCAGGAGATGAGCGGCCATTAACACCACAATTCCGCAAGCAGTCAAAAGAGCAGGACGGCTATCTCGATGCCTAGGATAGGTCGCTAACAATCCAAAGCCTGCCAATAAGGCTATCACTCCCAAAAACATCCATTCAGTAGTATCGGCCCAAAAGGCTCCTATTATTCCATCAAGACCATCCGAGGAATGTGCAGCTATGACGGGAAGGGCAAGCAATGCCAAAGGCGTCACCGCACAGTGCACAGCACATACCAGAGAAGCGATAGAGCCGGCTTTTGAAAGCCTCGGTCCAAGAGTTTTAATCATTTTATTGGCATTGTGGACACAATCCCGTGAATTCCAATGTATGATCATCCACGACAAATTGGGTCCGTTGTTCAATTAATTTTGTGACTTTTTTTAACGGGCATAACAACAAATCCTCGATCTGACCACAGATCTGGCAACGAATATGATGGTGATGTTCCCGCCCCTCTTTCAGTTCATATCTGGCGAGACCTTCCTGGTGAAGGTCCAATTGGAGAACCAGACCTAAATCTTTCAGTACATGCAAGGTTCGGTACACGGTCACTAGATCAATCGCCACTTTTTCCTGGTGCAATTGTTCAAAAATTTCCGTGGCACTTATTGGTTGGCGAGTCTTTTGCAGTAATGCCAGGACGGCTTGGCGAGTACGGGTCATGCGTCGCCCTGTAGCTCGCAGGTCTTTTTTGATGCTAGGTTCTAATTTCAACACGAGATGTAAGCCTGACTTTTTGATTCCTTATTGCAAGTTTATTGCAAATAACACATCGACAAATGATTGTCAATTCCGAGGAAAAAACCCGGGAAAGCCGGCCCAAAACATCTCCTCATCAAGAAGGACTCGATGCCATACCTCAACACATACATAGAACTTTTACAAATTGAGTTCTCAGGAATTGATTGGGACCCGGGGAAATCCCGGAAGAAAGACTGGAAGACCTATTCAGAAGGGAATTTACAAAAAGTCAAACTCACGGTTCGACTAGGGGAAAGGCATTTACCAGTAGGAAAAGCTTTACTCCAGAAGCAGGTCAGCACGTCGGTTAAATTGATGGCATTGATGTTCGTCATCGACTTCACATAGGACCAAGGTATTCCCAAAGGAAACCACATCAAGACGTTTGCGTGAAATTCCTAAATTGGCCAGATATTCTTTGACGGCTTTTGCTCGTCTTACCCCCAGAATCATATTATAACTTTCTGTTCCACGTACATCCGTATGGCCCTCAATTATGAGTTCATAATTCGGAAAGCGGTTCATCCAACTAGCCGTGGCATCCAGACGATCTTGAACTTCTGATGAAATCTCCCAACTATCGAATGGAAAGTACACAGTGGGGAAAGGATCTACTGAGGGTTTTTCCTGAGATATTTCCGTCTTCGGGCCTTGAGGAATGCTCATGCGTTGGGCAAGTGTCGAGGAGCCTTCAGTTTCTCTTGTTGAAAGAGAGGTCAAAGTGGCCGGGGGTGGCCCTGTCGCCAAGCCATCAGCAGACTGATGGGTCATTGAAAGCGATTCACAGCCCCATGTCGCACACACCATAAGAATCCCAAGAAATCGTACAAACATATCTGAACTCCCTTCTTTTTCTCATTTTTTCGGCAAACCATCCCCGAGACTTAAGATTTAAAGATGAGAGTCATATTTTAAGTGGACGATTTCATCCTATGTACAGATTTGAGGAGAAAATGCTGCTTTACCACCTCCAAAAATTCCAAAACCCTTTTCACTAAAAATAACGAATTAAATCTGATTTTTTGAATCGAAGTGAGGAAAAGCAGATGGGAGATACAACCTTAGTGGGCAGAGTGCTAAGAAATGGTAGGAGCTTTCTACTTATGGATGATTCAACAGGTCATCCTTCATTTGGGTCGATACAAAAACATGGTCTAGCGCCGAAAGCCCATCAAACAGATTGGAACCTAGTGCCTGAAGAGATCCGATAACGATCATACCGATTAAACTCAGAAGTAAGGCATATTCCGTCGCTGCCGCCCCATGCTCTTTGAATAAAAATTCACCCATTTTGCAATCTCCTTGTGAAACTACGTTCTCTCAATTGTGGGACTTCCGCCACCCAACCTTATATGCAGTATGCAAAAGGTAAACCGAACATACACGGCGCCCCATTTTCATCAATTTCCCTTGCTTGTCTGGACTCTTTTCTCCCACCTAGTCCTTACGAGGAAGACGTTAAGTCAGGCGTCTTTTGCCTTTTTGACAAACACTTTGACGCTTTCGGGAATGGCACAGGTGATTTCACCAGCATCTAAAGCGAAGTTTCTGATAGTCAAAGAAACAACCACAGAAACTGTCAAACAACACGACGAATTTGAAATGAATGCCCCAAAAGGCCTAATAGATAATGGACCTTAAAAATAAGTGCAAAAGAGAGGAAAAAAAGAAATATAGTTGATGATGCCTCAGAGCAATCTGAAATTCCAAGATAATCTCTATCCACTGGGAACGAGCATTCCCACCCCTCATGTCATGGAATGAAAAAGTATGTTTTGAGATTCCCCCCCCACTCGTTGTGATAAGGATAATTGCAACCCATATGGACAGCTTTCTCAAAGGCATTGAATTCAAATGAAGTCACCACCACCTGGTGGCGGATCAAAATAATCCTCCTCACGCAGCTTTTACCAGGGATTCTCCAGACCTGTGTTCCTAACCTTCACGATAGTGAAACCGGATATATTTGAGTCATAACATAGGATCAATCAATAACGGAGAAAAACTAGGAAAAAATCAAGATGAAAATCCGCCAGATAATTGAATACAGGATTGGATCCCTTGGCTCAATGAGGGACAGAGGGAGTCAACGCAACTTGAAGCGCTTGCTCCATATCCCCCATTAACACCGGCTTGGCTAAATAGGCTCGGAAACCCATCGACAAGGCTTTGTCTTTATTCATTGTGTAACTAAACCCTGAACACAAAATAACGGGGAACCCTGGACGTATGCTCATTACTTGACGAGCCAGCAATTCTCCCGTCATGCCTGGCATGGTTTGATCCGTCACAAGGACATCAAATTGATCAGGATTTTCTTTAAATGCCTGCAGCGCTTCAGGACCATTGGTAAATACGACAACCAGGTAGCCCATATTTTCCAACATATCCTTGGCCCATTTGGCAATAGACACCTCATCATCCACAAACATCACTGTTCCCTTCCTACCATAGGAAGAAGACGTTGACAGGACCTGCTGAACTTCGACTGGGAGAGAGGAACAAGGGAGGTAAATGGTAAAGGTCGTGCCCTGGCCTTTCCGACTATCGACCCGAATCACTCCTCCATGACTCGTCACGACCCCATGAATAACGGCCAACCCCATCCCTGTGCCCTCCCCCACATCCTTGGTAGTAAAAAACGGATCAAAAATTCGTTTCGTAACACTCGGTGACATCCCTTGCCCGGAATCAGCAACTTTCAGGCGGATATAAGGCCCAGCATGCAACCCTTGAACAAGAGAAACTGTCGTTTCATCAATTGCTACTTCATCTAATGTGACCGTCAACCTTCCGCCCATCGGCCTCATGGCATATTCTGCATTAGCCCCCAAATTCATGACCACTTGATGGATCTGAGTCGCATCAGCCAGAACCGGCGCAGTGCTTGGTTGGAGTTCTGCATGTAGATAAATCGTAGACGGAAGAGAAGCACGAAGAAGGTTCAATGCTTCCTGCACAATCGGCTGTAAATACATCACTTTTTTCCCAGATTCATCTCGCCGGCTGAAAGTTAAGATTTGCCGAACAAGATTTTTGGCGCGATAACCTGCTCGTAAGACTTCTTGTAATCGGGGCAAAACTGGGCTGCCCACCCCAATTTGAGTCATGGCCAGTTCGGTATAGCCTATTATGGCCGATAAGATATTATTGAAATCATGTGCAATCCCACCGGCTAATGTCCCTATCGCTTCCATTTTTTGGGCTTGCCGACGCTGCTCTTCACTTTTCAACAGGGCTTCTTCTGTCTGTCGTCGCTCGGTTAAATCGCGGAGAAACCCACTCACAATTGTTTTTCCTTGTGATTGAACAGCCGTAATCGCCAATTCCAGGGGAAACTCATGGCCATCACGATGCAACCCGGACAATTCAATCCGTTTATTTAATATTGCACCGACCTCTGACGTGAGATAGCCTTGAATTCCCTGTGGATAGGCCTCTCGGTATTTGGGTGGGATTATAGTGTTTACGACTTGTTGCCCGATGATTTCTTCCCTGGACCATCCAAACATGCGTTCCGCCTGTGAGTTCCACCCAATAACATAACCCTGTTCATCTAAGGTGATCACCGCATCAAGGGCCGTGTCCAAAATGAGCCGTGTTCGTTCTTCACTTTCCCGTAGAGCCATCTCTGTCTCTTTTCGTTGCATAAACTGCCCAATCTGGCTTCCAACAGATACCATTTGGTGCAATAAGGCTTCATCCGGCTCCTGGATTTCCCGGCTAAAAAACTCCATTACTCCAAGAATTGTCTCGCCTAGCCTGATAGGAAAAGCAAATGCCGCATGTAACCCTTCCTGAGCGGCCATTGGTGCACGAGGAAAATTAGGGTCCTTGACCGCATCAGGAATCCATATCGGGTTACCTGTCTCCCAGATCCGTCCAGGCAGGCCAACTCCCTTTGAAAAGGACATACTTTGCGTCACAGCAACAAATTCAGAAAACCGTTCGTGTGAGGTTCGCCACACTTCCACACAAAACAGGATTTTGGTCCCAGGCTTCACCTGCCAGAGTACCCCCACTTGCCATCCTAAACTTTTACAGACCGCCTGAAGAATTTCAGGAGTGGCTTGTTGAATGGTCGTGCAATCGGCCAACACCCTGGCGATCGCATATTGTGCGGCTAACCGGCGTTCAGCGAGTTTTTGTTCTGTCTCATCCCGTAAAAACGCTGTGAACATGCGCTGGTCCGCTAGCAGCGACTCGCTCAAGGTCAACGACAGAGGGAAAACTGTTCCATCTTTTTTTTGGGCCTTGAATTCTTTCAGCACACCACCCATACGTTGTATTCTCGATTGCCCATAGGACAAGACAAATAGATCCCACACGTCTTGTTCCGGGGGAACAACCAGGTTTCTAAACGGCCGGCCTATGACTTCTGAGGCCTGACAGGAAAACATCGCTTCCGCCGTTTCATTAAATGTTTTGATCTTCCCATATTCATTAAAAGTCACAATTCCCTCGCCCCCACTCGCTACGAATCCTCGAATTTTTTCTCGGTCTTTAGCCGAATGCTGCCTACTGCCTTTTTTACCTTGAACCAGGATCAATCCGACCACCATTATGATCCCTAATTCCAGTAATGCAATGGCTCCTCCACCAAGAACATAGAGAAATTGGATTTCCTGAATATTAATTTTCGCTATCACTCCCAGAGGAAGACCCTCAAGGGGTTGATAGGCTAGTAAAACCCTGTTCCCTCGACTATCAGGCAAAATTTGCGTCCCACCATCGAGGGATAAATCCGGTTGAAATTGAGAAGAACTCTGCCCTCCATTTTCATGCCGGCGAACTAGAAGCATCTCTCCTGTTTGCCCAAAGTGATGTTGATCCCTCAGAGAATCAAATTCCTGTTGAATGCGATTGGCGAAGAATTCTTGAGGCATTGCCCCTTCGTCCCACCCGGGAGTCAATTGATTTACGGATTCCAAATTATGAACGTATATGCTGGTCAGATGAGTCAGTCGATCTTTTTCATCTTCGACGGCTTCAACATAAAGCCAAATAAACACAAAAACGTTAAGGGACAGGATCAGCCCTGTCACCATCAGAACGATTTTCAGGGTTCTTTGCTGAGCAGGAAACATCAAGCACCGGGAATGGAACAGAAAAGAAAGGCAGGACAAGCAGCAGGTCTACAGGAACCATGCGTGAAAGCACGAGGAAGAACGCCAAAGAGAACCAATGATTCCCTCCCTCAACCGAATGGAAGCCACCAACCATCCACAAAGCGAAGAGAATATCTTATGCTTTTGCGCAAAAAATGTCTATTCAAAACTCCAACACGGGAAGAAGGAAGACAAAAGCCCTACTCAGGATTCTACATCCCCATCAAACATGAAGGCTTAACCATCTTGAGAAAACTATTCTGCCACCCGTTTGGTGCCTATACGGGTCAGAAATGATTTACTGAGTACGAAAGTGAATACGGAGCGAGACCTCACCATCGATAGGTTCCTCGCCATTCATTTGAGGCAAAAACGTCCATTGCTTGAGAGCCAGTAAAGAAGCTTGAGTGAGTTCCTGATGTGCGGCAGGTTGAAGAATAACTACGGTCACATCTGAATTTTTACTGACCAATATTCGAGCTTTAAGCCAATCATCTAAGATCTGCCCATCTAAGGTAGATGGAATGGTCGGCCAGGGAGTTCGTTGTGGGACAGGCCCAATTTGTTGATCTTTATTGAGTCGTAGCCCATGGACATGGACGGTATCGAGGGTTTCCACCTGTACGTCTTCTTCGTGGTCAGATTGATGCGTCGCGAAATCTGATTCAGCCGGATAGGAAAGCGCGGGACTACTTAATAGCCAAAACACCTGCATAAAGAAACCAAGATTCCGGGAAACGTTCATAGAATTATCCACCAAAAAAGAATTGTCCACGAAAGAAAAATGAACGGGGCATGTTGGCATGAGCTACACCAAGGCCAATACTCCCCTCCCCATCATTTAGAAAAACTTGTTGGTCCAGGAGATTGATGACATCAAAACCCAACAGCGCTTTATAGTTATCCCAAAGAGGTAGAAGGTGTTCGATGGAAAGATTATAGGTGGTGTACGACGGGCTGTGAGTCGCGTTGGTTTTCCCACCGGGATCCGATGACCGAAGGCCAGATCCAAACAACATTTGGCCGGAGAACGTCGTATGTGAAAAAGGGCGATAGGTAAGCACAGCCGAACTCGTGACCAATTGCATATGATCACAATATACTCCGCTGTTGGAATTTATATCATTAATTTCGTTTTGCTCCAACAAAAAATAACCTGACTGCAGTTTTTTTCCTCGACATTGACCCCAAGCGACATTACCACGCCCGTACAGGTTTTCTAAAAATTTAGCCTTAACCGTCAGGTCGATTCCCCGTTGCCATCCACGTTTAAATGCAAAATAATTAAGAAGCGGGGAGGTTCCGAATTGGCCCGCATCTGATAGATTTTTATTCAATTTATAATAACCGGTTAATTCTATGGACAATGAATCCCCCAAGGCATGGGCGGAGCCGACTTCGAAATAATGCGCCCGCTCAGGTTCAACGGTTCGATTCGTCAAATTTTCTGGCTGGGCGGTAGTACCAATGGTATTCAACTGAAGGAATGGAACGGATTCAAGATTTGGAGGAGTAAATAATCTTCCATAAAAGGCATGAAAGACATGATTGGGAGTCATGGCATACGTGGCGCCTACCCGTGGACTTACTTGTCCATCATTGGTCAACGCCTGGATTTGATCGAAGCGGACGCCAAGGTTAAAGGTCCATTGAGCCCAGGGGGTCCATTGGTCTTGAATCCAGAATTCCTCGCGCCATCCAATGGTGCGGTTATCGGCATTGCGAGAAATGACTCCCCCTATCGGATCGCCTGCTCCATCCCTCAAAAAAGCCGACACCCGGGTTTTATTGACAGCCTGGGTCCTTTGAATCTGGAATCCCGTTTTAATTAAATGATCGGGATTTAATCGATGACTGTAATCAAACCGTATCCCTCCTGCATAGGCCCACCGGTCCTGATCGCTTGCCGAAAAGGGCTCGTCTGTATCTTCCGTATAGGATAAGGCATTGAAAGGGTCAGTCGTGAACGTGGCTCGGGAATGCTGGAAAAACCCCGATAGGCTGAGAAATTGATCCTGGCTCCAATCATGTCGCCAAACAAGATGTGAATACTGATTGTTCTCCTTTTGGAATTCATCGATATTTTGAGAAGTCACCGGTTCAAAACCCGAATCAGTCTCTTGGATAAGCCCGACAATAGTGGGATTTGCCACTAGCCCTGGTTTTGTTGGAATTTGAAATTTGGCAACTGAGTTTAGAAATAGCCACGTCACGGTATTCTGATTATCGATTTGCAAGTCCCCCCGCACCATGGTTTGATTTTGGTTACTTTGATCATGAAAAATCGTTTTTCCCAAGGTCGGAGGATTAATCCCTCGGTTTGTGGATGTAAAGCTATTTTGCAGATAGTAGCGAAAGCTTGACCCTACCGTCCCCCCATACTCAAAAGCCGGATTAATGGTTTCATTCGAACCTCCAAAATATTGGACAGACCCAAAGCCAGGCTTGGTCCCGCTTTTGGTGGTCACGTCAATCACGGCTGCGGTTTTATTTCCGAATTGCGCTTCCGGGCCACCTAAAATAATGTCTGCACGCTCCCAGGTTCGTGGAGAAATGACATCTGTAAACACCGAAGAGACGGTATCGGGAATAGGAACCCCATCAACCCGGAATTGGTAATTGGCATGATCTTGACGAATGTGAACTTGCTTCAATCCCCCGTCTACCGCGCTAGGAAGGGTTAAAAGCAGATCATTCAGAGCAATATTATTCCCTCTGGGTAATTCCTCGATATCCTTGCGACTAACCGAATAGGATTCTCCGGAGAGCCGATGCTGAATAGGAGGCAAAGAAGCCACAACCTCAAGAGTTAACTCCTGACGATGTGCCAGGGTTAACTTGACCTCAAGGATTGGATCGTTTTCAATCTTAAGAATCGTTGATTCACTCGATAAGTCTGACTGAATGGCTCGAATAGAATAAATACCAGCCTCCGGAGGAGCTAAAATAAACTCACCCCCTTCATTCGTCACTTGAGTCTCAATGAGCGTGCCTTCTTGATCCCGCAATTCTACTGTTGCCTGATGGACTCGGCGAAGATCCTCATATTGCACTAAACCGGTTACAATCCAGATTTTGTTATTGTCTTTTTCCATAGCTTGAACAAGGCTAACACTCACAAACGTCCCCAATCCGAAAATCCAGAGAACAAGTCCACACCATACCATCCATTTATCATCCCCATTCAACATCCAGAAACCTCCAGCATCTAATAGTCGATTAGCCGCATGTCTCCCCTTGCGTCAGTCACAAGCACCCTTCCGCTTTGGAGAGCAGCGCAAGTCTGACCGAGGGGGAAGACAGTTGTAAAAAAGGAAAATTAGGAGAAAGAAAAAGCTGGAGGACCGCGAGGGTTACCGAGAGGAAGGGTCAGAGACGTATACGTCTCTATTCGATCAAAGGAAAGGAAACCGGCAACAACAGACCAATGAGATAAACCCGAGGCATCCCAAACTAGGGAATTGGATGTGTGGTGCTGTACCCATTGGCACAAGTCATCATCAGAATGTTCATGCCCATCATAATCTACCTCAGCAAAGACATGATGGATTTCTAGGGCCTGCACAAACGGTATGGCACTCAATAATACCAAAGCAAGCGCTAGGGCCAAGCTGATATTACATCGAGAGATGAGAGATAGCGGTTTTCGGATCATGAAGAGTTTTGCCTATAAATTCCTTGCGGGCAAAAATACCAAAGGCCTCTAGGAGTGTCAACATTAATTGCAACTAAATTGCAATAGAGATTTTCTGAATATACGGAAACTACAACATTGCCTGGCATTGATCATACTTCGATGAAAATCTGTCAAAGGCCATAAGTCAATAAAATTCACAGACCATCCCATTAAGATAAACCATTACCATTTCCAATGTTCAACTCAGTCTTCAAGGCTTCCTCTGTTCCAACCGAAAAGCCTACTGAGGCTCACCCTAAGGATACTAGCGTTAAAATCTGCTTTTTGATCGAGGAATTTAAGAATTGGGGACTGCCAACAAACTTTTAATCGTCTTTATGTTAATAGCGATCGGTACAGTGGTGGGTGGGCAGGCTATTCTCAGTCGATTACCTTTAGACCAATCTCTTCTTCTCACTCGCTCGCTACCTCCCAAATCAGACCAAATAGCCGCTGGAGCTGAGGATTCTGTGATTTCCCTGGAGCAGTTAGGAGGTGTTTGGGTCGCTAACGTGGAGGTGAATGATTTCCATGAAGCCAGACTCATCGTTGATACAGGGGCAACCTTTACCACCATTTCAGAAAATTTGGCATTTGATGCGGGAATTCATTCAGATTCGGCCAATTCGCCAATTAACCTCCTTACTGTCGGGGGAAGGGTTCAAGCCGAGCTAGGCGTCGCACGAAAAATTCGTGTGGGAAATGCAGGCAGAGATGATGTCCAAGTGGTCATACATACCATACCGAACCTCCCGGATGGGATTGATGGCCTCCTCGGACTCAGTTTTTTTGATCGTTTTCTTGTTCGTTTGGACCATTCCAACAAACAGTTACATCTCTCGCCAAGAACTTAGTCCCCAGAGTCCCTTTTTAGCTCTACCTTGATGTTCATTGGCTATTAATCTTGAGCTTAGGCTCCATCCCCCATCCCTTGACTTGGAGTTTGGGGCCAGGGCATAAACTTTTCTCCGATCCTTCCGAACCCTAAAAAAAAGCTCCTACCTTTAGGATTCAGAGAATCAGTCCTTGACAGTTCTCGAAGGCAGTATGGTAATACTACCTTTCCCCTAAACAGACAGGACTTAACCCATGCGTTTTTTCATTTATGCGGACAATTTGAATCCCACACAGCTCAAACGACGTGCACCTGAAGCACAATTTTTATTTATGGCATACGTGCCAGACCACACCATCAAATTCGGGCGCTGGTCCAACCAATGGCGCTGTGGATTAGCTACCATTGCCCCTTCTGCTGGTGAGAGGGTGTGGGGAGGGGTTTTTGAGCTCACCCAGGAGGATGTCCAAGAAATGGACAAATTCGAGGGCGATCTTCCAGAGGGAGCATTTCGTCATGTTGAGATCCATGTGTTCACTCAGGAAGGAGAAAAAGAGTTCGTAAGCACGCACGTAGCCCAAAGCATTGGAAAATTTAAAGCCAAAGATCATTATTTAGATTGGATTCTTGCGGGAGTTACGCATTGGAAGTTACCGGATGAATGCGTGGACATGTGGAATCTGTTTCGCTCTCAATGAGCCCTTCGTTCATTTTTTCGATTGAATTTTTCTCTCTTTCACCTATTCGTTGAGAAGGAGTATTTATGCCAAAACCGAAGTATCATATTCTGGTATGCACGAATTCCCGTCCTCCTGGTCATCCCAAGCCTTCTTGTGGAGCTGCGGGCGCTCAAAATTTATTGATGGCACTCAATATGGGATTGATTGAACGTGGCGTTCAACCTGGCGAGGTATTAGTGACTGGGACGACGTGCCTCGGGCCTTGCGAAAGTGGCCCTAACGTTGTCGTCTATCCGACAGGAACCTGGTACTCTCAGGTCAAAGACTCCGATGTGGCGGTAATTTTGGATGAGCACATCAAAAAAGGAGAGCCTGCTGCTCAGCTCAAACCGGATTCCGTTTGGTCGTAATTGCCAGGTTTTGCCTATATGGGTTAAGCATGGATGAACATCAAGATCATAAAGAACATGGATCACATACTGACCATTTTCAACCGTCTCATCTCACACACAAAGTACAGAGGTCATCATCTTTGGTCTGCATGGTGCTCACATGTAGTGATACCCGAACGCCAGATTCCGATACCAGTGGAAAGCTAATCTGCCATCTTTTAAAAGAGCAGGGACACTCCATCTCAGAGTACCGAATCATTAAAGATGAACCGGCCGATATCAAAGCCATGCTCCTCAAAGCCAGTGGTCAAGAAGCGCTTCAGGTCATTATTATCAATGGCGGGACAGGTATTTCCCGGCGAGACTCCACATTTGAAGCCGTTGATGATTTATTGGAAAAACGACTAGATGGATTTGGAGAGCTTTTTCGGTATTTGAGCTATCAAGATATTGGATCCTCTGCCATGTTAAGTCGGGCCACCGCAGGAACCTACGGGAAATTGGTGGTATTTTCTATTCCAGGATCTCAGGGGGCTGTTCGCCTCGCAATGGAGAAACTTATTCTACCTGAAATGGGACATATAGCTGGAGAACTCACCAAATAGGCATCTTAAGGAACATTCCTCTTCCATTCCCCTTCAGACAACCTTCCATTAAGAAAGTAAAGCAGGCGAGAAACAGTTATATTGGCTAATAGACCATCTTTCCTTCCGCCACCATTACCACCTGGCCTCCAACTTTAATTTCTTTAATCACATCATCATCAGAAAAAATCTGCACCAAAATACGGGACGGACGGTCAATTTCATACCCTTGCTCCATAACCACTTCAGTGGTCGGACCAACTTCTACAACCCCATTCTTGACTAAATAGGCACCAAGGGCGCCACTTGCGCTGCCTGTTGCAGGGTCCTCCGAAATACCAATGGGATCGGCAAACATTCTCGTGTGAACAGTGGCGCTTTCCTCCACCGTCATCGTTGTAAAGATCATAATTCCATTAGCCCCAAATCGAGCACAAATCTCTAAGACTTCAGAATGATCAACCTCCATGGATTTTGCGGCTGTCAGGCTCCGAATAGGCACAATTAGTACCGGCAATCCCGTCGATACCAATTCAACAGGGAAAAGGGTATCGGCAATGAGCGATCTGTGTATTCCCAAAGCTTTGGCAATATCATAAATAGCCTCCGCCTGTGTGATGACATCTATAAATTGCGGAGAGGGTTGCGACATAATGACCTGTTCAATTTGTCCCTTCAGGACAATAAGGTCAAGCGCATACAGGCCCAGGGTACATTCATAAAAAACTTTCGTCACGGGCTCCTGCAAGGCAAGATGCTTGAGTGTCCCAAGCACATAAAATGTTCCCAAAATAGGATGGCCCGCAAACGGAATTTCTTGAAGAGGAGTAAAGATTCTCACCTTGGCCGCAGCCTTGGAATCGGAGGGCGGGAGTACAAATACCGTTTCAGACAAATTCATTTCACGCGCAATTTGCTGAAACTCCCGCTCGCTAAGCTCTCCTGGGGACGGAAATACTGCCAAAGGATTGCCGCCAAATGGCTCACTTGTAAATACATCAACCTGATAAAATTGAAGCCAGTTTTTAGAAGAATCCATAATCAACAGGAAAACATTTTAGGTGGGATTAAGATATATTAGACGAATCTCAAAATCACAAAAACCATAGGAGGTATCTCATCTGTAGAGGGAAATTTTACTGACCTCCCGTCACCATGCATTCCTCATAAGCCCTTTGAAGCGAGGAACTCCTCTACCCCCATTTTTCCATCAGCCATTTTTTTTCACACATGAACAAATTGTTGTCTTTAAAAAAGAACAATCCTCTTACTCTTTTCACCATATAAACTCCAACTCATTAATAGTTCAGTATTTCTGAATCACCCATTTTCCTATCAACTTTACGCTAATAATGAGGTCGCTTCATAAGAACGTGCCAAGGGATTACGCACATAATCCTCCACATAATTTTGTAGGGACCCATTTCGATATAATCGATTATTGGCAAACTTCGTGCTAATTTTTGGCAAAATCCGCGCCTTCACTCCGGTTTTATTTACAAAGTCGTCAATATGAACCCCGGCAATATCGCGATTCGGACCTCTTCCAGACTCCACAATACATTGGGGGACATAAATATATTTCTCTTTTGTCAGCCGTTTGGCAATGTCGTTTAAGGTCAACAAAACCGTACAATCAGAATCCCCTCCGAGGGTGGTATTCGGCACATGGAGATACCTGGCTCGATTCTTCCTGAACATAGACAATATCCGATACACACTTCCCGCCATGACGACCGAATCCCGTTTTTCCAATTCCAAAGAGTCAAATAGACTAATAATTCGCTTTCGGTTCAAAAAAGCCGTCACATAGGCTTCAGTATGGATTGTCGTAAGATTTGGAAGGTCGGCATCGTATATCTTTTCCGCCTCAACAGCAAGATAGTTTCGACCTTGCCTCATCACACGTCTGGTTGCCTCTTGAATTCCGCCAACCGGCGTCAAACATCCCATCCACAGTACACACCGGGAATTGATTCTGGAAATCGTTTTCGCATCTGCCGACATCGTATTTTCATCAAAGGCATAAAAATTTGCAGAGGAAACTGCAGGGCCATCCAAAACCTTCATCAGATGTTTAACTGATGGAGCATGCGGCATCAGTTTTTGCCTATACTCCCCAAGGGTAATAACGGATAACTCAAAATTTATTCTCCCGGGATATTGCTCGACCAATCGATGAATCTTGGGAACATGGACAAAACCAACTGTGAAAAATTGAATGCTTTTATCGGTAAATTTCAAAAAATCTTCGACCCACTCCATGGCTTTTGGATGAAGAAACAAATCGGTCCATTCCATATATTCATTCCCGCCCAGACACCAGAACTGAAGAGGATCTGTTGGCTTGGAGTTAATATAGTTCAACATAAACTCCCAGTCTTCCTGGGAGGTTTTTGGTGGATCCAGCGTTTCTCGGTAGGAATGATCTAATTCATAACAAAATGCACATTTGACGGGACATTCTTTCCCCAGGCTCAACGGTATTTTCCCTGCATCCATTTCCCCCTTCAACACATCGCGATAATCCTGGCTGCCAAATAACTTTGGAGCTTCTAAGATGGGGAGTTCACGTAGCATCGAAAAAATTTTATAAGGAAAAGACCGGCTGTGGTTAGCTCTGAAATCCAATTGACAGTATCACTGCTCTTTTGAAACACTTGAGCATATCAATCAGGCTGCTGAGCACCATAAAACCTTCTGATGAAAGATTCATGATCTCCTCAAGCGACCCAAACTCAATGACCGTCGAACGGGCACTGCTGCTCCTAAATCTCACAGAGCCATTTTCGCCTGATGCCTTACAGCAACGATTTGAGGAAGCCAGGCGAGTCTGGTATCCGTCACGTTACGCAGGCCTCACCAATAATCCAGCGAAGTATATGGAAATGTATAAAAAGGGAGAGGCCAAAACTAAAGAAATACATGCAGCCTATCAAATTCTAACCAATCATCTGCAGAATAGCCGTCCCTCTCGAAACAGGTTGATCACGGAGCAGCATGACTAACCACACGGGACATTCCTGACTCACCTTTTGAATTTTTCTCGGAAGGCGCATTAGCCACAGGCCAGGTAATCAACCCTTGAACCCCATCAGTTCGTGGTTCATCCTGCCCGGCTTTCATCGCATAGATCTGGGGCAGGTAATTCGTACCAAACTTGGAAATATAGAGGAATACATGTTCACGGGCATTAACTCTCACAGCCCATGGCTCAAAATCCTTCTGATAAAACTCCTCTGCTAATTGCATCGCCTCCAAACAAGTAATCCCGCCTGGTTCTTTCAGCGTGTAATAGTAATCGAGAGGCATATCATACTCTTCCTGCTTGTGAATGGTGATACCAAACTTATCAGGATTCCGAACCATTGGTGTATGTCGGTAGGCCACAAAATAAAATAATTCCACCGAATGAATATACCGTTTATTTTCCAGGAGAAATTCCCGTGTCTCCTCGGCTTCATCCCGTGTTTCGCCCGGAAAACCATAGAAAGCCATCACATGATTCCAGATTCCGGCTTTGGCAGCTTCCCGTAAATTATTTTCAATCACCGCCTTTTTCGCATGCTTATCCATAAGTTCCAATACACGCTCATTTGCCGATTCCATCCCATAATACAGCGTGCAACACCCAGCTTGAACGGCTTGTTTCCATATTTCGGGATCCTGCAATGATTCTTCAAACCGAATCAAGGTCGTCCATTTTATCCCCACCTGCTCCTCAATCAGCAATTGCGAAACCTTTTTTAATAAGGCGGGAGGATAGGATTCATCTGAAAATAAAAAGTGCTCTGCCTGGTATTTCTCCTTCAAGGCTTTGATTTCTCGGACTACATCATGCGCGGGTTTTCCACGGTACTGATCGAAATATCCCTGCCCATGATCACAAAAGGTACATCGTCCCCAGTAACACCCTCGAGTGGCCAAATAAGGTAAAATTCGAACCGGGACAAAATAGGCATCCAAGGGTAACCCTTCAAAATCCGGAAGAGGCAAGGCCGTCGTCTTTTCCGTATATATTTCCTCATTCACACGGACCTCCCCCTCTTGATGCCACATCAAGTTAGGGACCTTGCCCCAGTCTCGTTCACCCGCCAGGGCTTCCAACAACCAAACCAACGCATGTTCGCCTTCGTACAATATGGCCGAATCAAAGACTTGCGTGAAAAATTGCTTCCGCTTTGGGAGATCATCTTTTAACCGAGTAATCACGTTGCCACCCACGGTCACATGAATGTCAGGAAATTCCTCTTTAATCATTTTACAAAAGGTCATACCCGCCAGGAGTTGCATTTGGGTTCCGACGGAAACTCCAATCACTTCCGGTTGTTCTCGCTGAATAGCAGGAAGCACTAACTGACGACACACATCCCGATACACGTTAACAAGATCGTCATCCAGGCATGCCAACACTTCAGTCGAAACTCCCGAGCGATACCCCAGATTACTTTCCATGGGATAGAAAACGAGGGAAGCGGGGAAATAGGCGGCAGAAATAAACTGCATAACATCGCGAAATGTTTGTAGGGCCCATTCCAGTTTTCCTGCATCATAAAATGACTCGCCTCGCACAATGGCTTTGGCCTCTATAGCTCGTTCAGCCAATTCCATAACATCTATAGCATCTTGCGACGTCACACACGCCAATCGGTCTCGTTCTAAATCGGTCAATTCCTTGCGGGCTTTCCGTTCGTTCAAACCTCGCCGCTGCTGATCCATTCGAAGCTTTACCCAGATTAAAAAGGAATCACTGAAAAACCAGTCGTACATTTCAATGTTGACATCTTTCTGTACCACGTCATGGCCATAGGACCGAAGTACGGCAGTCAGACTGGGGAGAGCAAGGTATGGAGCGGTAGGAACCCATTCCGGAGGAAAGAGCAACATCGTTTTAAACGTCCGTCTGGATTTATCGGTCGAACCACCACGCTCAATTTCAATTAAGGTATCAGTCATAGGGTCAACACTCCTGACATTAGACAGAGGCTAATTTCGTTGAGGAATCCTGCGAGTCGAGCCGAAATTGCAGCGAAGGTAATTTATTGGTCCCGAAGTGGGCCACGTACAAGAACACATACTCCCGTACGAAAATTTTTAAATCCCACCCAGCATAATGATTTTGCTCAAACTCCTCGAAAACCCGTTCGGCATCCTCAATACTCAATCCTTCTTTTACCGTAAAATAGTAATCCAAGGCCAAATCCCATTCCGGATTTTTATAATAGGTAATGCCAAATTTTTCAGGATTCTTCGCGACGGGGGTATGTTTACTCAAATCAAAGGTCCCAAATCCAATCGAATGAACGTGTTCTCGATTATCCTCCAAAAATTGAATAGAGAATTTGGCCTCTTGGTAAGTTTCCCCTGGGAATCCAAAAAATCCCATGACATGATTCCAAACCCCATGTTTAGAGGACAACTCCAAGCTTCGCTGGATCACTTCCGTCGTGGTCGCCTTATCCATGAGTTGAAGCACCCGCTCACTTCCGGATTCATAACCCATATGAAGGAACTTACATCCCGATGTCCTGGCATCCGCCCAAACTTGGTCCTCAAGAAGACTCTTTTCGAAACGGATATGTGTGGTCCAGGCAATATCTAAATTTGACTCAATCAATTTTTTGGTGAGTTTCCGAAATAAGGCAGGGGGATATGACTCATCTGTAAAATGAAAATTTCGGGCCTGATACTTATTTTTCAAATATGTCAGTTCTTCAATAATCTGCCAATCCCTTTTGGTCCGATACCCTGCGGTATAGCCCTCACCATGATCACAGAACTCACACCGCCCCCAGTAACATCCACGAGTGGCTAAGTAGGGAAGAATCGGCTCAGGGACAAAGTATTTCTCTAATGGCAATCCGTCGAAATCTGGAGGAGGTAACTCGCCCATATTTTCGGCGTAGGATTCGGAATTCACATGAATCCCCGCTGCATCTCTGAACAGTAAATTAGGAACATGTGATAAATCCCCATCCGAGCCTATGGCTTCCACTAATCGCAACAGGGCCGTTTCACCTTCATAGACAATCGCACTATCAAATAATGCGAAGAGATTGGGGATATCTGGAAGCACTTCTCTCAGGCGGGTGACAGTATTGCCTCCGATGGTCACATGAATATCGGGAAATTGCTCCTTAATGAGTGCACAAAATGTCATAGAAGAAAACAATTGCTGACGAAGAACAATTGAAATCCCAATGACATCAGGCTTTTCGGCCAGAATGGCCGGCTTCAGAATTTCCTCAAATACATCCCGATAAATATTGACTTGGGTATCCTCAACGGCCTCAAGCACTTCAGACGACATAAACAGTTTATAGGATAAATCGGTTTCCATTGGAGGCATGCAGATTCTTGCCGGGGCATACACCAAGGATATCGTGGCCGTCACTTCCCTGAATGTGTTCATCACCCATTCCAGCTTGTCACTCTCGTAAAACTCTTGGCTTCGAACAATTTCCTTTGCTTTCTCGGCTCTTTCCGCTAAGTCGCTGATGTAGCCTCGGGTACAATTGCAGAGAGCTAACTGAAGATCCACTTCCTCATCCGTTAATTCACGGCTCTTTTTAATTTTTTTGAGACGATCAAGTTGCTGGGGAACTTTTTTAAGAATGCGACGGAGGAAGTCCCGGCTAAAATACCAGTCGTACATTTCTAGATTGACATCTTTTTGGACTACGTCATGGCCGGCAGATCGAAGAAAGGCCGTTAGGGTCGGAAGGCTCAAATAGGGTTCTGAGGGGTACCAGTCTGGGGGAAAGACCAACAGAATCTTGGCCTTATTAATGGACTCTTTGGAATCAGTCGCTCTTGGGGAATGAATCTTAGAGGGGCGAATCAACCCACCTTTATCATAATTTATCCTCATTTTAACACCTTAGGTAAAATTATTTATTCGCGTTTAAGTCAATCAATCTGACATCTTGAACAACCTATATCATCACTATTTTTAATCAAAAAATAACCCATTGATTTTTATTAGTTTTTTTCATTAGATAGATTCCACATTCTAAGTCCTTGAAAAAACAATGGTCAAGGCCAATCGCACGGTCAAACAGTATTGTAAGAAATTAATATTTGACCGAATAATATCTTCATATTAGAATCACTCATCTGCCCTGGGAATTCCTTCCTTGTCTGGTAGCGTACTCTTCATCAACAACTCTAAAATTTCTTAGAATCCCTAAGAAATGGCTGTGAGGAAATGACCATGAGCAATACAATCATGCCTGAATGTCGCAACTGGATGTCGTACTTAATGGATTCGTTAGTCAATTCTGGGGCAATGCCCTCCTGGGAAGCCCTCCAATATCTAGTGACGAACCTGCTGGGTGAGGCGCCAAATCCCCACCTCCATCAAAGCAAATCGCCTTATGAAACGACACAACAACTCCTCCATCGTATTTATGGACCAATCGTTGAAGCCGCCTCCCGTACAAATGAGCTTCCAGCCCAAGCCATGATACATATGTTTACGGATATCAGTCTCATGGGAAAATCGGCAGTCTTGGTGGTGTTTTTTCCAGGACATAACGCTCCCCATCAATTATTGCTATTGGACTCAGTTCCCGCCTGGGACTTGGTATTTGAAAATTCTTCTGCTTTCGATAATTGGGCTGAAGAACGATATCAATGGATCGTGAAAGCCCTTCAGAGCATTAGCCACCCAATTGAATCTTCAATGCTTGAATGCCCCGACAACCTCCAACCGATTCTGGTCTAGCCTAAGCATGCTTATCAGGATATAGACGGTAGAGCCGAGTTGGCAGAATTTTCTCCACTATTGGGACAAAAAGGAAGCCTGGGCTAAAACGCTACCAGCCCGGAAAAATAATTTTCATGGGTTTCATTGAAATGTACGATGCCCCAGGGACAAACAAAGTCCCACGTAGATGAGACATACACAACCGGCCATTCTAGCCAGACAAGTCCTTTCCTTTGTCAGCTTGACAGGCCACAGGACGTGGCGCTATCCATGAAACATTAGGATACAACATGAGGTAACTATGCCAATCAATGTATTACTCAAAAACTCCCCCCGAGGGCGCGGTCCAGAACCAAGCCAAGCTCTTTTAAAAGAAACTCAAGAATTTCCAGAAGGTGAAGAGCGGACAAAAGAAGCGGATTTGGCAGCTCAAGAAATTCAGGCTTTATGGGAATCTCAAGAAATCGGGATCAGCCGTTGGTCGGGTGAAAGTGGCCAACGATATTCTGATCCGGATTAGCACTCGTAGATTTCAGACCACCTTCAGTACACTCCTCCTGTCCCTCTTTCGAAGGTTTAATAGAGGAATCCCGCTACTCACCAAAATCGAAAGTTAACATTCTCCATATCCTCAAGTAGGGTCATAGGACAAGTTTGGGGAAAGCCAGCGTTCCACCACCGAGACATCCATCCCTTTCCGCTTGGCATAATCTTGGATTTGATCCTGTTGCACTTTTCCAACGGAAAAGTATTTGGCTTGGGGATGCGCAAAATAGAAACCACTGACTGACGCAGCCGGATACATGGCAAAGGATTCTGTCAGCTGAATACCTACAGTTTTCTCAACCTGCAATAACTCAAACAAATGCTGTTTCTCAGTATGGTCCGGGCAGGCCGGATACCCCGGCGCGGGGCGAATTCCACGATACTTTTCTTGAATGAGCGCCTCGTTGGTCAATTGCTCATCTTGGCCAAATCCCCATTTCTGTCGTACTTCACGGTGGAGCCATTCGGCAAAGGCCTCGGCTAATCGATCGGCCAAAGACTTAGCCATAATAGCGTTATAGTCATCATGATCCTGTTCAAAGCGCTGACAGAGGGCTTCGATACCGATGCCGGCCGTGACGGCAAAACCACCGATATAGTCCGCTTTTCCGCTGGACTGCGGGGCTACAAAATCAGCCAATGCATAATAAAAATCTCCTTGAGGCTTTTCTATTTGCTGGCGCAAAGTATGAAAGACTGACACACGCTCCGAACGCGCCTCATCTTTGTAGATGATAATGTCATCGCCCTGACTATTGGCTGGAAATAATCCATAGACACCTTTGGCCGTAAGCAATTTTCGATCAATGATTTCCTGCAAGAGCTTTTGAGCATCGTCAAAGAGTTCTTTGGCCTTTGGCCCAACCACGGAGTCTTCAAAAATTTTCGGAAATTTCCCGCGCAATTGCCATGCGTGGAAAAAGGGGGACCAGTCAATCATGGGAACAAGCGTTTCAAGTGCCACATCCTCAAGAACTTTGCAACCAAGGACACTCGGCTTGGCAATGGACGCCGTCTCCCAATGAATGTCGAAGGACTGCTTTCTGGCCTCTTCCAATGATACAAATTTTTTGGCCGTTGTCTTGGATAGATAGGCTTCCCGCGTTTTCTGTTGTTTCGCCTGTACATCCTCCACAAAAGCATTTTTATCATCCGGGCTCATTAACTTGCGTACGACGTTCACCGCTAAAGACGCATCTAATACATGCACGACTGGGCTGGTATACCCAGGCGCAATCTTCACCGCTGTATGGGCCTTGCTGGTGGTGGCTCCGCCAATTAGCAGAGGAATGGTAAAGCCTTCTCGAGCCATTTCTCGTGCATTATGAACCATTTCATCCAAGGAAGGAGTAATCAGACCACTCAGGCCAATCAGATCCACATGTTCTTGGCGAGCGGTTTGCAATATTTTGTCACAGGAAACCATCACACCCAGATCGAGAACTTCATAGTTATTGCACGCCAGCACGACACCGACAATGTTTTTTCCAATATCATGCACGTCGCCCTTGACGGTCGCGAGCAGGATCTTACCCTGGCTTCGACTCTCACCTTCAACTTTTTCCGCATCCATAAACGGCAACAAATACGCCACAGCTTTCTTCATGACTCGCGCGCTTTTGACCACCTGAGGCAAAAACATTTTCCCCGCGCCAAACAACTCCCCGATCACATTCATCCCATCCATTAAAGGCCCCTCAATGACATCCAGAGGCTTAGGGTATTTCTGACGGGCTTCCTCCACATCGGCATCGATGAATTCGACCAATCCCTTCACCAACGCATGCGAGAGACGTTCTTCTACCGTACCCTGGCGCCACGCATCATCAATCACAGTTGCTTTGCCCTGTTGTTTGACCGTCTCCGCGAAGGTAACCAATTCCTCAGTAGCTTCCGGCCGACGATTCAACAAGACATCCTCTACTAATTTGAGGAGATCTTTGGGAATTTCTTCATACACTCCCAATTGGCCGGCATTCACAATTCCCATGTCCATCCCCGCCTTGATGGCATGGTAGAGAAACGCGGAATGTATAGCTTCGCGAACCGTATTATTTCCTCGAAAGGAAAAGGAAATATTGCTGACTCCACCACTGACTTTGCAGAAAGGTAACGTGGCTTTGATTTGCCTCGTGGCCTCAATGTAATTCACGGCATAGGCATTGTGTTCCTCCATGCCAGTTGCGACCGTCAAAATGTTGGGATCAAAAATAATGTCCTCCGGCGGAAAGTTCAGCTTCTCAGTCAGGAGACGATAGGCCCTCGTACAGATTTCCACTTTTCGGTCAAGCGTATCTGCTTGACCTGTTTCGTCGAATGCCATAACCACCACGGCCGCACCAAAGCGACGAATCTTCCGAGCCTGCTCCAGGAATTGGTCTTCGCCTTCCTTGAGACTAATGGAATTGACCACACCCTTGCCTTGAATACACTTGAGTCCCGCCTCAATGACCGACCACTTAGAGCTATCAATCATAATGGGTACACGGGCAATATCCGGCTCGGATCCGATCAGATTTAAAAATTCCACCATGGCTTTTTGGGAATCCAGGAGCCCTTCATCCATATTCACATCGATGATTTGCGCACCTCCTTCGACTTGCTGGCGCGCCACAGCCAAGGCCTCCTCAAGATTCCCGTTGAGAATTAATTTGGAAAATTTCGGAGAACCCGTTACATTGGTCCGTTCACCAATATTGACAAAATTCCCTTCTGGTCGAATAGTCAGTGGTTCAAATCCGCTCAACCGAGTGAGACGCGGAACATGTGTTTTTTTGTGCGGAGCATAATCTTTAACCCCTCCCGCAATCGCTCGAATATGCTCGGGCGTACTTCCGCAGCACCCACCCACAATATTGACCCACCCTTGGCTGGCGAAATCGCGAAGATCTTCGCCCATTCGCTCTGGCGTCTCATCGAACCCGCCGAAGGCATTGGGCAATCCCGCATTGGGATAACAACTGATATAGACGGGCGCCACTTTGGAAAGCTCTTCAATATAGGGGCGCATTTGTTTGGCCCCTAACGCGCAATTAATCCCCACACTCAAAAGATTGGCATGAGAAATGGAATTCCAAAACGCCTCGATCAGTTGCCCTGATAACGTCCGGCCACTGAGATCGGTAATCGTGACCGACGCCATAATAGGGAATTGGCGGTGCACTTCTTCGCTGTACTGGGAAATAGCATAAAAAGCGGCCTTCGCATTCAACGTATCAAAAATGGTTTCGACCAGAAGAAGGTCGACGCCACCTTCCACCAATCCCCGAACCTGATCATAATACGCTGCGGCTAAGTCATCGAAGGTGACCGCTCGAAATGCCGGATTATTTACATCAGGCGACATCGATGCAGTACGATTGGTGGGGCCTAAGGCCCCGGCGACCCAACACGTCCGACCAGGTTTCTCTGCCTGTACCCGAGCCACCGCACGCTTGGCCAATTGTGCCGCTGCTAGATTTAAATCATAGACCAAATCCTCCATCTGATAATCGGCTAGAGAAATGGCATTGGAATTAAAGGTATTGGTCTCAATGATATCGGCGCCAACCTGAAGGTATTGCACATGGATATCTTCAATAATTTTTGGTTGCGTCAGGCTTAGCAGGTCATTATTGCCTTTGACATCACAAGCATGGTCTGCGAAACGCGTTCCGCGAAAATCCCCTTCACTGAGATTATGGGCCTGAATCATGGTACCCATGGCTCCATCCAGCACAAGGATTCGAGATTCTAAGGCCGCTTCTAATGTGCTCATTCTTACCCCCTCATCATTCAAAAAACATCCCAACTCACGGTCAACAACTCAAGACTTATCAGCAATGTCTCATTCCCCATTCTTGACTTCTAGGAATTTCAAGAAATAGGATTACGAAATTCACTATCTTTTTATGACATTTTCCTTCCCATTTTGTAAAAGGCCACTTTCATGGGTGGCCTTTGCCGCATTAGTTACAATCCTTTTTAGCATAGGGGGAATCTTGTGGCCTACCCCAGGTTCGGCCAAACCCTATTTTGAAGACGGCTATTTAGGTTTAACACAAGAAGAATTACGCCAAACACTAGGAACTCCGATGGCGGTTCGATCCCGAAAAGCCGCCCTCCGTGTTTTCAGCTACTATACGTTCCCCGATTGGCAAAGATATTTCAAAAATTTGGTTTCACCAGGAAATGGCGAAGATGTTTACACCTTTTCTCGGAATGGCATCCAAGTTCGCTATTCCTTCTCCTATATTCCCGATTTAAATGAAGGCAAGAACATTCCGACGTTGTATGTTCAGCGATGCGAAGTGGAATTTTCCCCTGCGGTTCCCTTACAAGATATTCCTTCCCTTGTCCCGGAATTTGTTCCTCCGACAGAACCGTCAGCGCCAACCTTCCGATCCAATCTCTGGGTCCTGCTGTTTAAGGGAGCTCCTTCACCGGAAGCCGATTTCATTGTTAAAGAACAAGGAAAAGAAAAGCTTGCCTGGTCGCTGGCCTACCAAATGTTTGCCATTAATGGAATTCCCAATATCCTCTCCGTCGACATCCCCATTGACCGGCTGGAAATTACAACTCAAAGCCTGCAACTCGTCAGGACTCAGCAACGATTAACTCATGAACCCATCCTCAACCCCTTTTCACCAGAATTCCAGAAACATATTCCTGCTCCATCGGCACCGATCAAATCCGTTCCTCAACCCCACTATGAGGATTGATCTTCTGCCAAAATTTTGTTGGAGGTTGACCCTTCCTCGACCTTACTCAAATCTAAGATCCCGCTCTTCTCCTAATGATAAATAGCCCTCGCCCCATTGATTGGCGTCCTCAATATTCCAATCATTGTCATCGGTTGCGAGTTTTAGTCGAATACCCCAATTTCCTCCAAAAACAATAAAGGCTGAACCTGCACCTGAATCTTCTACCCTTTGCGCATAAGCAGGACAAAGTGGTTGATCAGGATCATCACACCACCCCGTTACCACACACCATTCTCCCTGGGAAATCCGATCATAGGATTTTATATGGGACACCCGCCGCGGAGGTCCCAACTCCTTAAACCTTATGAAATATGAACCCTCAAAATTCGGGTTCTGTTCAACTTCCAGAAACATCCCAATTCTACCTTGACCCGCCTGGAAATCCACTGTTAGATTAATGAGTAAATTACCTTAATTATGATAACACACGAAAATCCAAAAATGTCCTCACCGTCATTATCTGCAGAGAGAAACATTTCCTGTCCGGAGACTGAACAGCTCTCCCAGTCGACAAACAACGAATCTCACATTACTCCATGGATCTGTCGACGCCCGGTTCGGCTCACAATATATGGCTTTTTGGTAGCTTTTGGGCTCTGGATGGTCGGATGGGGCGTTGTACCACGATTACTGGATCCAACCTTTGAACAGCACCTACAAGATAAATCTGTCATGGCTGGGATGAGTCGCGAGCAAGTGATGGATGCCTGGGGTTCCCCTTATCAAATGAATGTCAGCTATACAGAAAAAGGCATACGACGAGAAGAATGGATCTATGAAGACTGGCTGGACTCAAGCACGATTAAGCACAGATATCTCTACTTTGAAGAAGGGAAATTAATAGGAGGCTGGTATTGAGAAACGTTCTGTTCCAACAAAAGGTTGGAGTGAAACGCGGCTCATCAGAAAAATTGCACTATTCCTCACTAACTAAACCTTACTCAAAGTTTGGATTTCCTTAAGGAGTTTCGGTAATCTGGGCTCGTCTTATCTTTCCTGTTCCCCCAGAAATAATTAAAACCCGTTTCCATTCCCGGATTTGATATATCCCCCAGGCATTGGGTTGTCCCTGGTAAAATGCCAGAGGATCTTCGCCTTTAGCACTTAAGTACGTGGGTTCGGTAAATCCCTCATCCATAACATATTCCATTAAATTTTCGGCTGTGACCCCTTCCCCCCGTAGAGTTACGTTCGCTAAAAATTCTAAAATGGCATCAGGATCGGCCAGATTAATTGGTTGCATTGTTACTGACTCCTTTGATATGTGATAATATGATATCAATACATAGGCACGTAGGATGTCTATCATAATTCCATATTTACTAAAAAGCCCACCTATTCATTTCAAGCAAATAGACCGCCATAAGGGATAACCCCTCTGTATGAGAAAACTTTCACCAGAACAATTTCGTGACCGAATATTTGATGTGCTGCGCCGAAAACACCATTGGGCCACTCCCTTTCTTGAAGGTAGCACGATTACCAAAGAAAAATTGAATATTTTTTTTCATCAGGAATACGTCGTCTATGTTCGCGATTTCTCTGTACTCCTCGCTCAGATTCTTGGGAAAAATCCTCCATGGGAGGCACGCCGACTGCTTGCCACTATTATCTACGAAGAGGAAACCGGAGGGTTCTCCCTTGGACAACCTCACCAAGAACTATTCCTTCACATGATGAATGGATTGGGATTTGATAGGGCTGGATTTCGGGATGTGGAACTGTTGGCCTCAAGCCGTGGCTATCGAGAATGGTTAAATCAAATATGCCAGGAAGAAGAGTGGTCGGTGGGAGCGGCGGTTCTTTCAATTTTTATAAAAGGAACGGCCAACGATCCGGAAGAAGTGCTATATCCCAAGCCAGCACAAAACCAGGATGAGATTGAAGATATTGTCCGGAAACATTATCTCAGTCAGCACCAAGGCTTATCACCGGCATTTATGGATTATATTCGTGCCCAACATATGTTTTCCGCAGGATCTCGGAAAACGGTGTATGACATGGTGACGCATCATACCGATGAAAGCGGTGATCAGATCAAGGTGCTCTCGCTATTAGAAGAGGCATTGAACTTGTGGTCACGATATCAGGAGGGAATTGCCCGTGCCTGTGGTATTCGACAAGCCTAATCATTTCCATTTGTTTTTGGTCTTCATTGCCGTCACGAAAAATCTGGATTTTGTTTCCTGAACACCTGGCGAAGTGATCCACGCACTGCCACATTCATTCACACGGTCTTTAGATCATTGCAAGCCGCTAGAATTCATTACACGATGTTTGATTATCGCTATCCTGGCAATCTTCAATTTGCAGTGCTCTTGGACTCCTGAAGTAGAAACGGTTCTCTATGAGGGGTCTGAGTGCGTTATTTCCCTAAAAACATCTGATGCGCTAAAGCAGGCTCCAACGCATCCAGCATTTCTTTCTGAATCTCTTATTGCCAAGATTTTAAATGGCATGACCATCAGCCAAGATGAAGGCATACTCCAACAATTACTGCTTTCAAATCGCCACCCCGTTCCAGCATTCTCTCCATCTCAAATAATTTTTTTGGCACCCCACGTATCCATGGCATTTTCTCAGGTCACACCAGAAGAAGTAATTCATTTTAAGTGTCCACCGACCAACGAGCAGCAATTTCCGACCCAGGGAATGCTCGCCGCTTTTCCTCCATCCACTCTTCTGTTGACTTTGGAAAATTTAAAATCCTACCCTGGGGTATCTCCAAAAATGCAAAATTCTCCGCAAAAATTCCAGCCAACCTCTCTGGTCTTTACCCATCAGGAAGCTAGCATAAGGACAGAAGAGATACAAAACTTCATGACAATTCCCTCGACGTCCAATGGGATTACTATCAACTATCAAAGCCTGGAATCTTTAAATCCAGTCAACAACGAGAAGAAACGTACCCAGCCTCGCACACAGACGACCCCTCATAAAAATATCGAACCACCCATGACCATAGATTCACTGAACTCCCAGTTGCGAGACCTTCAAAAAATCGTCGACCAACAGGCTGAGGAAATTCGTCGTCTTCAAGACACCTCCGGTCAATAGATAAATCATGATCCTACCTTCATAGTCCTACCTCCATAGGTTGACGACCTGGAAGACCTCATTCCGGCCATATCATATCGAAACGTCATTGGACACTGGCAATCATCGATTACATAGGTATTCCAGAAACAATATTGGGCTGTTTCTTTTATCCCTTACCACTTATCCGCCGTGTCCGCCCATTTCTCCACATTCAGGGCAATGCATGGGTAATGTGCGTCCATTTTCTCATTCCGCATATCCCCATTACTCCAAATGGCACCATCTCGTACTTGAGTTCAGTCCGAAATTTTCCAGATTGATTTCAAACGGCCGTTTATCTAAACCTGCCAAAAAGTCCCTTGTTTGTATGGGGATGAATAGCAGCCCAGAGCGAGGCGGAGGAACCGAGGCGTGAACGACAATGAAGACCGGGCGCACTGGCCACTAGGGAATCTCACGCCCCAGGAGTTGGCCGAACAGGCATCTCAAGCCGGACTGCAGAAGGCATCGCATATCCAACATGGAGCGGTCAAGTTCGGGGAGGTTTCACAAACGTCATACAGCCAACCACTCTACTTACGAACTGTCTGCTTATTGGGGGAAGCGTGAAAATTGCCAATTGGGGAACCATGGCATCTGAGGAACCCACGGTTCCAATGAGCACGAATTGCGCGATGGCTCGATCAAATTGAAAGCGTCAACCCTTAATTTCCTTCATGGATACGTTGTAAGAAAGCCAAAGAAACTCATCCGGCCAGGGACCCAGATTGAAGGATTTTGTGTACAACAGGGATATCTGCAGGAGGAAAAGCAAAGGAATTCAGTTCATGCTTGTAAACCCAGGCGATCTCTGCGCACTCTAACGCTTGAGGAATGCCCTGAATGATGGAACAGGTAAAAAAATTCAACTCCATCACTTTTTCTGGGTACTGATAATGGAGAGCATGGAACGGAAGAGGCTCACTAATATCCACTCCTAACTCCTCTCTCACCTCCCTGCGCAAGCAATCTTCCAGAGTCTCTCCAACTTCCTTTTTTCCTCCTGGAAATTCCCAAAGTCCCCCTAGATGGGATTCCGGCTTTCTCCTTGCCAAAAGAATCATATCTTTCCGGCAGATGATGGCGGCAGCCACAACAATTGTCGACGACTGTTGCAGATCCCTACCTTTCGTCCGAAGAAACGGTGAGACAAATATTCCTCATTGGACACAATAAACACGTGGGTTTTCTGGCCGTACACATCATAGCCCCAAAATCCATTAACGCCTGATTAAAATCATACCCTTTGCCTCTGGGAATTAGTGTTTCAGAGAGAACCCATAACTCGGTCTTCTGCTTTTTGGCCTCCCCTTTCCCAATAAATATCCGGTGCAATACCCGCATCACGTTAGTGTCTAGAATTGGCGCATCTTTATTAAACGCGAATGATCTGATGGCTCCTGCGGTATAACGACCAATGCCCTTTAGAGAAAGCAGCTCGTCTGCCTTACTGGGAATTATTCCGCCATAACGCTCAATCGTCTCACAGGCAATGCCATGAAGACGGTATGGTCGAATATTGTACCCGAGGGGATACCACGTCCTGCGAATATCATCAGGATGCGCGACCGCTAGATCCTGCAGAGTGGGATATTTCCCAAGAAATTCATGGAACTTCGGTATAACCCGATCCACCTGTGTCTGTTGCAACATGACCTCAGAAACCAGAATTTTATACGGATCACTGGTTCTCCGCCATGGGAGATCCCGCCCGAATTCCCCATACCAGGTCAGGAGGCGTTTCTGAAATTGTGTTTTTTTAGATTTTGGAATTCCCTGAATAGCCTTAGCATGAGGCCCGGATTTTTTTTTACTCTGAGGTTTTATTATCTTCGCCATCAAACAGAATTTTGTTAAGTTTTG
This sequence comes from Candidatus Nitrospira neomarina, assembly GCF_032051675.1. Classification (NCBI taxonomy): domain Bacteria; kingdom Pseudomonadati; phylum Nitrospirota; class Nitrospiria; order Nitrospirales; family Nitrospiraceae; genus Nitrospira; species Candidatus Nitrospira neomarina. The sequence continues at coordinate 991,475 of NZ_CP116968.1, read as the reverse complement.
ATCCTAGCCAAAACAGGATAGGACTTCACCACATTCGCAGTACATTCTCAAGAATTAGAAATTAAACCAAAACATCACTTTTTCCAAACAGCCCACAAAATTTAATCTATTGCATGAGATTCCATGAAACCGCTACATAAATTTTCTAGACAGGGGTCTCTAAGATCGGGTATTGTCCCGCACACTAAGCAGGACCGTTTTGTTCCTTTTCATGTGTCCCCCCATCCACATGTTCCTACTGTTTGAAAAACTGAGGGAATAGACGAGATCCTATGATTTCACAAAATCTTTCTTAGCGGTCAACCTTCAGGAATCCCGGGCCTTTGTCCTACTATGCGGACGAATTCCGGACCAGGAACTGCCCCTCCCCTGCCCCCTCTCAGGGGAACATCAAGATATTTTTCCGTTCACATTTTTTTCCCATTTTCATTCCGTGCCTTCCAGTCCCCACCGTCTTTGACGTGTAGGGATATGTTCAAGGTTCAACATTATATTTCTCCCTAACAACAAACAGGAGGTTTCTTATGCTCCCACACACTATCCCACTTTCCCAATTTTATCCAAATGGAGCCACAGAGATTCAAAAACTTGTCCAAAGCACGGCTGAACTCATTTCCGGATTCTCAAAAAAAGGAGGACCAAACCTAACAGATTATCCTTTGCTGAATACACTCCTTCAACAGTTTTCCCGAGAAAATATACACAAGATCTTTTCCGCTGATCAATTAGGGTTGATTCGAGCAGCTTTTGGAGAAGCCCTTTCACCTGCAACCATTCAGGGTTGGGCGTACCATAAACCGTTAGGTTATGCAGGCGATTACCAAATTATTGAAAAAATTTACAATTACGACACATCCTCGTACCCTCATCTATCTAAGTGGGACGAGTTTTTTCATACCCAAAAAGCACCTAAGGCAGTCAGAAACCGATTGTCTTTCTTCCTGGACCAATTATGGAAAACCAAAATGGAAACTCCATCAACCAGTCATATCCTCAACTTAGCCTCCGGCCCTGGGCGTGATATGTATGAAGCTCTTAAGGTTCTTGGGACATCCAAACTCGAGATTGATTGCGTGGATCAGGACGCACATGCCATCGACTATGCCAAGGATCTTTGCCGTGACTTTCTTTCTCATATTCAATTTACGCACAAAAACGTGTTTCGTTTTTCACCGACCAAAACCTACCATCTGATTTGGTCGGCGGGATTATTTGATTATTTCAATGACAATATCTTCAAGCGAACCTTAAAAAGATTTTTTACTCTTCTCAAACCACATGGAAAAATGGTGATTGGGAATTTCACCACTGAGAATCCCAGTCGCGGCTATATGGAACTTTTTAAATGGGATTTATTTCATCGAAGCCAAATGCACCTTCGAAGGCTTGCCCAGGAATGCGGGTTTACTGAGAATCAAATCCGTATTGAACAAGAACCGGAAGGGGTCAACCTATTTTTGGTAATCACAAAGAATTAACCAGAAATGAAAGGCCATCCCTCCTATTCACATCGCCCGGGAGCATGGTATTTTCAGGGACAGTGGTCATAGAAATAGAAAATGGGGGAATCCGTCACCAAGAGGATTCCCCCGTTCTTAACGAACATTTATGCAAATGCCAAGGCACCCACCTTGGCCAAACCTTATGATGTCGTCTTCTCTAAAACGGAATGAAGGACCACACTGAGATCCACAAGGTTAAAAGGCTTGGCTACTCTACCCTTGAAACCATATTCCTGATAATTGGCAAGGACAGGGTCATTCGAATAACCACTTACCACAATAGCTTTGACTTGGGGGTCTATAGTTAAGAGCCGGCTGATGACTTCCTTTCCTCCTAGCCCGCCAGGTATGGTTAGATCAAGGATGACGGCTGAAAATGGGGAACCCATTTCTCTTGCCTCACAAAAATTCCTCAAGGCTTCGTCTCCGTCTTTGGCTGCTTGGTAGCTGTAACCACAGGTTTCCACCATCTCACCAAGAACCTTTCGTATTTGGATTTCATCATCCATGATCAGAATTTTGCCTTGTCCCACTTTCACGCTCCGCTCCGGCAATTCTGGAGACATTTCTTGAATGGGAGTAGCGGGTAAAAATAAAGAAAAAGTACTACCTTCACCGAGTGCGGACTTCACAGCCAACAATCCGCCATGATTCCTCACAATGGAATAAGACGTCGCAAGTCCTAACCCTGACCCTGTGGACTTGGTCGTAAAATAGGGATCAAATATTTTTTCTAGATTGTCCTTTGAAATTCCAATCCCATTGTCAATGAAGCGGATTTCAATCCAATCCTGAGCATGCGAACTCATTGCTCCCAAACCCGATAGTTCAACCCCATCTCCTGTAACATTGTGAGCTTGAATGATACATTCCCCTCCCTCCTCCATCGCCTGCCTCGCATTGATCACAAGATTATGAATCACCTGGCAAATTTGGCCTGCATCAATTGTGACCGGCCACAATTCATCGGAAATGTTAAAGATTGGACGGACATTCGAGCCCGCGAGCACCAACCGGACATTCTCATACAAGATCTCTTTTAAGGAAACAGTCTTTTTTACCGGGGCCCCGCCCTTAGAAAAAGTCAGGAGTTGCCTCGCAATATCTTGTGCTCTCAAAGAGGCATGTTCGGCCTCAGAAATCCGAGTAAATAACGGGTTGGATGAGTCCAGGGTATATTTCGCCAATGACAGTTGGCCTAAAATAGCTGTGAGCAGATTATTGAAGTCATGGGCAAGTCCTCCGGCCAAGAGCCCAAGTGATTCGAGCTTTGCCCCCTTCAACCGCTCTTCCTCCCATTTCTTTCTTTCCGTCACATCCTGAGCTATCCCAATGATCCGATGAATTCTCCCTGATGAATCCTTCACCGGAAAGGTTCGGTTGTGGATCCAGCGTAGCTCATGGTGACCAGTGACGATTCGATATTCAATATCCAGGCCTTTCGCATCAATTCTCTTTAAAAACAAATTTTCCACCTTGGCCTGATCTTCCTGAAAAACGATGCTCAACCAATCAAAGGGATTATTCATGAGCTTTTGAGGATCCCCACCCCAAAGTCGTTGATAAGCAGGACTCACATAAACTATTTGCTGTAGGTCTACATCCCAGATCCAAAACACACTATCCACCGTTTCGGCCAGTTGGCGAAATTTTTCATCACTGTCTTTGAAAGCTAACTCAGCCATTCGAACGTCTGTCACATCACGACAGATCAACAAGACGGTTAAAATTTGTCCACCGATAGTAGGCTCCGGACAAAATCGTATTTCAAAATTTTTCAGTCCTTTTCCAGTAGGATGGGAAATCTCGAGGGATTCTGATGTCCCCTTTTTACAAACCGATTGAATTTTCTCTTCAAACACACCTGCGACCTTTTGAGAGACCCCTAACTCAATGAGTTGTTTCCCCAAATATTTTTCTGGGGGAACTGGGTCAACGCTATCCCACCACCGATTTAAATACATCACACGGTTCTTACGATCAAAGCGTCCAATTATATCGGGAAGATTACCGGTCAAAGATTGAAGCTCCCGGTCCCATCGCTGCAATTCCTCTCTGATATGTTGGTGATCAGAGATCTCGATTAACGCCCCGTGACAGATCATTTCATTTTCGACGCTTCCCTGAGACATCACACTATTTTCTTGAACCCAAACCACTCGATTTCCTTGACCGAGCATCCGATATTCTAACCGAATAGTGACAGGCAATTGGGTGTGCTTCTCCCAAGCTCTCAAAAACAGATTCCGATCGTCCGGATGAATCCGACAAAAAAACGCTTTAGAATCTTGGGAGAGTTGCTCAGGAGTTAGGCTTAGCAATGAATAAACGTACGGACTCACAAACTCAAAATTCCGATCAATCCCCTGTTGAGTGCACTGATAAACAACCAGTGGTACGTGGTCAAAGACAGAACGCTCATTTTGAGAGAAGCTATTCATAGAGGAAGAATGACGCAATTCAACTACCGACCTGACTCGGAGGGAGTCAGCACCCAACCTCCAGGATTCTACCAATTCTTTCTACGAAAAAGGATGGCCAGCGTCTGGGGTTACCTTCACCTGCTCAAGAGGAATGGCGGGGTTACGAAAAGAAGTCAGGGAATACTCATTGCCATGGGGTAGACTGACGGGCAGTTGGATTTGAAATCCAAGAATGCCACGCTCATTGGTCAAAAGCTGAAGACGTCCAGAATGACGTTGAATAATTTGATGTGCAAGGATTAATCCTTGCGTGGCGGAAGGGTCAGGTTCATCAATGAAGCAATTATCAAAGTCCCACTCCTCTATTGAAACCAGCTTAGAATCCATTGATGTTTTTTCAGCTTTCCACCACACCGAAACTTGAAGCCATTTTTGCCCAAAAACCTGTCGATCAGCTTCTGTTTCTATTCGCAAAGTTCCAGACAAATGCGAGGGGTCCTTTAAGAGAAATAACAGGCCATTGAAAATGGCCTGCATGAGCCCTTGGCGATCTACAGAGACCATTGGAACATCTGGACTAAATATCTTCTCAATCATCGTCTTATGGTAAGAAGGATTGCTCGCTACAAACAAAAGACAGGAATCAATGATATCGTGGATATGGGCTTTTGCATTTAATGATCCCGATAAGGGCTTGACATATTCCCTGATCTCTTTTGTTAGGGCTTCTATCTTCGCAAGATCTTCTCCGACTATACGATGAAGCCTATCCATAAATTCCCCGTCATGCCGTCGCATTTCAGCTACTTGAACAAAAGCTTTAATCGAGACTAATGGACTATGAAGTTCCTGAGTCAATCCATTGGCCATGGCCTCAAGCGACCGCAGTCGATCCACTTGGCAAAGCAAATTTTGGGACCGGTGAATTTCTTCGCGCAAAATAGCATTTTCTAAAGCTAAGGCAGATTCCTGAATAATTGTATTCCAAAATGTTTTTCCACCCATCATCCGAACAGCTTCACTCGATGTAGGGCCAAGCGCCAAAACACCTAATAATTGGTTATTCCCAAAGATCGGATAGAACAGCTCTAATCCGGCATCTTCTAATATTTCGGCCATACGGCTCTCGCCTTCATTGGAATCTAACCCTTTTAATTCCCCAATGGAGACTTTTGCCTGCGTAAATAGTAATAATTGTGGCAGATTATCGGAGATAGCCCATCCATTCTGGATAACAGGATGATCAGGAGAAAATCCGAAATTTGAAACGGCCCTATACCGATTTTCTTCAACTTGCAAAACAAAGATTGCGGCCTTCGATGCTCCAGCACTCCTTCCAACCGTTTCTAGAATCGCCTGGCCCAAATCCTGAATATTATGCATGCTAGCGACTTTTGAAGAAAATCTGGAGAGAGCTTGAGTCCTCAATTCCCGGCCCTTGAGTATGGTTCTCGCGACCGCCCCCTTCGTTCCCACTTTCATCTGATAAACACCCACAACCGTCATGAGATGGAGCACAAGTTGCACGACGGAAAACCGGACATTAATGGCACCCAGGAGGGATTTCTGGGCCAGTAGCAGCATCGGATACACTGGTTGTGAGACAAACAATAAAATAGCAAAATAGGACAATCCTTTTTCAACATACACTGAAAATTCCAACCAGTGAAATCGCAACAAGGTATAGGCTACGATTGAAATATATACGGCAAAGCCAATAGTCCCGTAGGGTAATATTTCAATCCCATACCACAAGGGATAATTAGTAGCCCCACCTATGTATCCGATTGCAGAGCCTATGAGGAGATACAAAAATTGCCTTCGACGCAATCCCCTTTCCTTGGCAAAGGCTTGAATAAGAAGAAGATGGGCAAAGATTACAAGACCGATCCACCAAATCAGACAAAAATGAAAGACCAGGCCAGGCACACCCCAAAACGGAAATACGGAAATTTGGCGAACACCTTGAATAAAGAAAGGTGTGAAATCGGCAAGAAGGAATACCCCTCCCACAAGGTAATTCCATTTAATGGTGGTATGATAAATCTTCTCTTTCTTAAGTAAATACAAAACATGATGCAGAAATGTAATGGGAATAAAGATAGCCCCTGCCATTAATATGCGAAGATTGAGGAGGGCAAAAAACTCGGAATCCGCTATTTGCCAGGCAAAATAACCAAAACTCCATAAGGCAGTGGCGATTCCAAATAACCCAAAGGTCCAATGCCTGGGATCCTTTGGAGCGCGGAAGTAGACAAAGGACGCCAATCCGCTAGCGGCCAACCCATTCAACAATCCACTGATGGCAAAGAATTCCACGGGCTTCGTGTTTTTGACGAAGGAGTATTAACTTACGGATTCCACACTTGGAAAAAGTTCATCATGTCAAAAAAGGCCGCACCAGCCTAGAAGGGGTTTACTTTGATTATGAACCGTAACCTGAATGGCCAAAATGGTCAAGTTTTCCCATTTTGATTGTCTTCGGACTTCTTAGGCTCTTTGGTATCGTGAAAGATGGCCTTGCGATCTTGGTGCCTGACTACTGGCCGCCATTCGGCCTTTCAGAATTCACCCTCTTACTTACCCGTTGGTTAGGGAAAGGCAGGGGGCACATGGCTTTCATTTCGCACTCGGGAAGGTTGTAAAAAATTTGAATGCCGGGTGGGCTTTTAGAGGTGCAAGAGGTCGTAGGAAGACAGTTGAATCAAATTTGAAAGGGTCTGCTGATGATGAGGAAGGTTATTTGCTGAACGATCAATCAACACGGCATGGAGACCAGCCTGTTGAGCCCCCTGGAAATCCTCAATAGGATGATCTCCCACATGAAGTGCTTCTTGAGGGATCACCATATGTTCATTGAGGGCATGAGCAAAAATATTTTTGGCTGGCTTGGCAGACCCGACCAAACTGGAAATGGTCACAGAATCAAAAAACGTGCTGAGACCAAGCCCACGCGAAACCTGAAAAAACCGACTATCAAAATTGGAAATAATTCCGAGTTCAAAGCCTTGCCCCTTCAATTCAGCTAATGTTTCGAGTGTTTCAGGAAACAGCTCCCAATGGATAGGTTTCCCAAACGCCTCGAATACCTCCTCAAAAAAGTCGTCAAATCCTTCGAACATCCCCACTCGATAAAAAACGGCATGCACAACATCAAACCACCACAACCGCTCGCACTGTTTGAGTTTTTCCGGCCGCTCCACCGAGAAAATCGGAAGAGGCATGTCTTTCATGGTTTGCTTGAATGCGGCATTCAATGCATGTTGGGTGTGTTCGGTGTCTGGGACCCCGTATTTTTTGGCATACGTTAAATAGACCTCCCCTACCGATCCCTTCACATCAAACAAAGTCCCTACGGCATCAAAAAAAATGACTTTTATGGGGGAGGAACTCATACAATAAATGAGGAGAGAAGAGGATTATGGGGGTAGGGGCCGATGACCTCCTATCCTCTGCCCCCAAAAAACCTTGTAGGTTCGTTCGATCAAACGAAAATCATAAGGATAGAAATTCAAGAAGAGAAATGAGGCTCTATGGAATGAAGACCACGGTCTCAAAAAAACCGGTTCTTATTTCTTTTTGCCCTTTTCGCGCCGGGCCACTTCTAAACCTTTTACCCGCTGTTGGTTTTTTCGATGTTTTCTTCGCAGATCACGATCTTTTTGCCGACCACGTGGCATGGGTTATTCTCCTGAGTAAATTGAAAATTTTAAGAATTTTAATAGGATTTGTTTTTACCACAGGCATCATAGGAGGAACAAGAGGTCGTATTGCGGGCCTGTAGGGCCCGTGATAACATCGAAGACTTTTTTTGCCAATTCCCAACACCCTATCAACAACAGTATGTCATCGTCACAGTTAGAAAAAACCTACAATCCTCATGAAGTCGAGCAGAGGTGGGGGTCCTATTGGATGGAGCACAATCTCTTCCAGCCTGACCTCGGAAACCAATCTCAATCATTTTGCCTGGTCATTCCTCCGCCCAATGTCACCGGATCACTCCACATCGGCCATGCCCTCAATACGACCATCCAGGACATTATCGTTCGATGGCGACGTATGCAGGGACTAAAGACTCTTTGGGTTCCCGGGACAGACCATGCAGGGATTGCGACCCAAAATGTAGTCGAGCGGCAACTCGCGCAGGAAGGTCAGTCACGAGAGCACGTCGGGCGCTTGGCCTTCATCGACCGGGTCTGGAAGTGGAGACACCAATCGGGAGATACTATTCTCGAACAATTAAAACAGTTAGGAGCCTCCTGCGATTGGTCTCGTCTTCGGTTTACCATGGACGAAGGACTTTCCCGGGCTGTTCGAGAGGTGTTTGTTCGTCTGTACGAGGAAGGACTTATTTATCGAGGCGAACGTTTAATAAATTGGTGCCCGCGCTGCCTGACAGCCCTGTCCGACATTGAAGTCGAGCACGAACCAATTAAGGGAAAGCTTTATCACATTCAGTATTTCCTCGCTGACGAACCAACCCAATTCCTCCTGGTGGCCACCACCAGACCCGAGACCGTTCTGGGAGATACCGCAGTGGCTGTCCACCCTGAGGACCCTCGCTATCAGCAGTATATTGGCAAAGAAGTTCGCGTCCCGTTGACGACACGAACCATTCCCATTTTAGCTGATCCAATATTAGTTGACCGGGAATTTGGAACCGGAGCCGTCAAAATTACACCTGCACATGACTTTAATGACTTTGAAGCCGGCGAGCGACACGGTCTTCCGCGCCTGTCCATACTCGATTTCCAAGCTCGAATGAGCCCATCAGGACTTCAGGAAGCTCAAACAGACTCCAGACTTCAAACCATACTCAACCTCAAGTCAGTCCAGGAAGCCCGCAACATAGTGATAGAAGCTCTGGAGAAACAAGAACTTCTCTTAAAGGTTGAAGATCACGCCATGGCCATCGGGAAATGTTATCGATGTAAAACTGTCGTCGAACCCTATCTTTCACCCCAATGGTTCGTCAAAATCCAACCTTTGGCAATTCCTGCCATCCAAGCGGTCGAAACCGGAAACATTCGAATTATTCCCGATGGATGGAAAAACAATTATCTGGGCTGGATGCGCCAGATCAAAGATTGGTGCATATCTCGCCAAATCTGGTGGGGACATCAAATTCCCGCCTGGTACTGTCGAACCTGCAACAAGGACAAGTTCCTCCAAACTAGCCAGATTCGCGGAACTCATAGCGACAATTTGATTCCTTCCGACATCACAATGAGCTGCTTTATCACCCCCGATGCACAACCCATTGTCTCGAGAACTCCACCACAATCCTGTCCAGCATGCGGCGGGACCGACCTTTTTCAAGACCCTGATGTATTGGATACCTGGTTTTCATCGTCCCTCTGGCCATTTTCTACCCTCGGTTGGCCGGAAGACACAGAAGACTTTAAATCATTTTACCCAACAGCAACCTTAGTCACCGGACTGGACATTCTCTTTTTTTGGGTTGCCAGAATGATCATGATGGGTCTGAAATTTACTGGGGATGTCCCATTCCGTGATGTGTACATTCACGCCCTGGTTCGAGACGCGGAGGGTCAGAAGATGAGCAAATCCAAAGGAAATGTGATTGATCCCCTAACCAAAATGCGCCAATATGGAACGGATGCCCTGCGGTTTACCCTGGCCTCAATGGCCTCTCCTGGCCGGGACATTAAACTGGCCGAGGAACGCATTGAAGGATATCGAAATTTTGTCACAAAGCTCTGGAATGCCGCACGATTTATTCATCTTTATGCGGACGGACCGCGGTCATCACTCGCAGCGGAGTTCCGCCCTTTTCCAGATCGATGGATTCTCAGCCGACTGAACCATACGATCCGTGAAGTGAGCAATGCCTTTGAAGACTATCGCTTTGATCAAGCCGCCTCTGCTCTCTATCAATTCATCTGGCATGAATATTGTGATTGGTTCATAGAACTCGCCAAACCCTGCCTCCAACAGGAAACCCATCCTGACGCGCCGGTCACCCGCCAGACACTCTTGGAATCATTTGAAATCATCCAACGGCTGTTACATCCTGTGATGCCATTTATTACCGAAGAAATATGGCAATCCTTCCCGCACGAAGGGCCATCAATCATGACGCAACCCTTTCCTTCTGCAAAACCGGAATGGGTCAATGCGGAAGCCGAACAGGCTTTTTTATTTCTCCAAGCGTTCGTCAACACGGCAAGAACCGGGCGAGCCTTCCTGAATATTTCCTCCGCTCAAACTCCTTCGATCTATGGAGCGAGCACCGAGGTCAATGACACGGCCATTCTGACCTTTCTTGCGCCCTATATCGAGTCAATTCTCCGCTCATCGGTCATCACAGACCAGGGCATCCCTTCTCTCCGTACATTACAATTGCCTTCTGGTCATTTCAGCACCATTGGCATCCCGGTTCCCAATGAGATTGACCTTCATGAAGTAGTCAAAAAAATTCAGAAACAAATAGGAGAAAAAGAGAAGGAAGTGCAGCGCCTTGGCAGTCGGTTATCCTCTTCTGAATTCAGGCAGAAAGCGGAGCCTTCCGTAATTCAGGAATCAGAAGACCGCCGTACCAAGCTGATCGATGAGTTGGGAATTCTGAATATGACCGAACAACAACTGGTTTCGATGACGACCTGATGGGTGCATCCTCTCTCGCCTCGCCTCCTCCCCTTTTCTCCATCCGGCGCGTAATCAGCGCTGCGCTGGAAGAGGACCTTGCCTACGGAGACCTGACCTCAACCCTTCTCATTCCACCAACTCTATTAGCTCGCGCCGACATCATCGCAAAAGCCCACATGATCGTGGCAGGTGTGGCCGTTGCCAGGGAAGTTTTTCAGTCAGTCGATTCAACCCTTGAACTTACCACTCATGCTGGCGATGGAAACATGGTGCGCCCGTCAACCACTATCCTGAGCATAAAAGGAAAGGCGCAATCGCTCCTTCAAGGCGAACGAATCGCCCTGAATTTCCTCCAACGGCTTTCGGGAATTAGCACGCTCACCCATCGGTTCTGTGAGGCTGTTCGTGATTTTCCAGTCGCTTTAGTGGACACACGAAAAACAACGCCGGGACTCCGGGCCTTAGAAAAATGGGCCGTCCGCCTTGGCGGGGGTAAAAATCATCGCTTCTCACTCCATGACGGCATTCTCATTAAAGATAATCACTTGATGGTTATGGCATCCCAACGGATGAACATCACCCAGACTTGTTTATGGGCCAGGCAACATGCCCCGCATGGCCTTCAAATTTGCGTGGAAGTCGAAACAATTGCGCAGGTCCGACAGGCCTTGAAGGGAAAAGCCGATGTCCTTTTATTGGATAACATGACCCCCAATCGTGTCAGACAGGCCATTGACATCATCCAAAAGCAGGCCCTAGTGGAAGTATCGGGAGGTATGACCTTGGACAATGTTCGAGATATGGCAGAAGCCGGACCGGATTTCATCTCGATTGGGGCACTCACACATTCCGCCCCATCCATGGACCTCTCCATGGAGATCGTTCCTCTCCGAACAAAAAGACGTCCTCAAAAGCGCCAATCATGAGACTGGTTTTCCTCTAACCCCCTGACTAACCAGTGCTATCCTCCACAAAACTAGCCGCCCTTCTCCCCTCAAAAAAATTTGGCGATACCCTTTATATTTTTGATGAATTAGATTCAACCAATGCGTTTGCAGTGGAAAAAGCCAAGACCCAAGCACTTTCTGGAACTGTCATTCTGGCCGACAGACAAATCGCGGGACGAGGTCGATTAGATCGGTCTTGGTTTTCCCCAGGCAAGTCCAATATTTACGGATCTCTCCTTTTTGTCCATGAGACACCCATTCAATATTTAGGATGGGTTCCTCTCATGGCCGGAGTGGCCATTGCCCAGGCACTGGAACAACAGACATCTATGCGTATCGATCTAAAGTGGCCCAATGACTTATTAATTGGAGGACGTAAATTGGGTGGCATTTTATGTGATTCCTTTCGGAATCCAAAACACCATTTCTGCGTGGTAATCGGATTTGGGATTAACGTAAACCTCACGCCATCGGAATTTCCTTCAGAACTTCAAACGAGCGCGACTTCTCTGCAGATCCATTGTCATTGTGCTGTGGACAGAGAAGAGCTCATCATGAAGGTGATCGCATCACTGGAAAAAAACTGGGAAAACCTGAGGGCCAACGGGCCTCTGTCTTATCTTGTGGAATACACACATTGGTGTGTCACCATTGGACAAACAATTCAGGTTCGGTTTCCTGATGGAAGCCAACTCCAGGGGCTGGCTCATTCCATAGGAGAAGATGGCCAACTCCGACTCATTCCTTCCCCTTCGGACTCAAACGATCAATCAGCTAGAATGCGAGATATTCATTCCGGCGAAATCCTTCATCTTCGCACAACCGCCTAACCATGACCCATCTTTGAATAACTGCTACAAGGAGTGACCTTTTTTTATGCTTTTAGCCATCGACATTGGAAACTCACAAATTGTCTGTGGGGTTTTCCAGGACAGCAACCTGATCTCACACTGGCGCTTATCCACCGACCATTCCAAGACTCCTGATGAATATAGCATCATTCTTCGTTCCCTCCTTCAATTTCATAAAATCCTGCCAGAAGACATCTCAGGCTGTATTGTCACTAGTGTGGTCCCCCCTCTCACACATATTTTCGACATGTTGGCCCAATCATTATTCGGACAACAACCTTTAATCGTCACTAGCGCATGTCCTCATGGTCTCCTCCTCCGGTACAGTAATCCAGAGGAAATCGGAACAGACCGTCTCGTCAATGCGGCTGCAGCATTTGCCCGGTATCGACGATATCTGATTATTGTGGATTTTGGGACCGCGACCACATTTTGTATCGTCACTCAACAAGGCGAGTACCTAGGTGGAACCATTGCCCCTGGCTTAAAAAGCGCAGCAGATACCCTACACACCAAAACAGCAAAGCTTCCAAAAGTTGAATTGGTTATCCCGGCATCCGTGATTGGCAAAGATACGACTTCCAGTATCCAGGCAGGAATCATGTATGGATATGCTGGATTGGTTGATGAAATCGTGAGGAGAATTCAACAGGAAATCGGAGAATCCCCACTTGTCATCGCGACTGGCGGGTTGGCCCAAACAATTGTTCCCATTTCGCACACTATTCAGGAGGTTAGGCCCAACCTCACATTAGAAGGCTTAAAGCTTCTCTATGATCGCATGAATCATTCCTGTGGATAACTTATTCCGGATTCTAATTACTTTAGCTTAACCAAAAATCATAAGAAATTTAAGAAGATGGGTTGACTTGCCAGATGAAGTGACTATCTAACTTGCCATAAGCAATTTGAAATGTCTCTCTCTTCTTACTGGTCATTTATGACGCAACAATCGGGAAAAGGTAAAACCATGTCCTCAACAGAGGAAACTACTGGAGAAGTGACTACAGAAGAAGTCAGTCCTCAAGAACATTCGACCGGGGACACATCAGAAAGTGCTTCTGAAAATGGCGGAACGCCAGAAGAAGAACTTCAAATTTTTCAAGATAAATATTTGCGCCTGGCCGCAGAATTTGAAAACTACAAACGCCGGGCCCAGCGGGATCAGAACGATTCTATTCGATTTGGCAATGAATCATTATTGAAAAATTTACTTCCTATTATTGATAACCTTGAGCGAGCCATTCAATGCGCGAAAGATGCAGGAACGAGTGGCCCATTACTAGAGGGGGTAGAGCTTACCCACAAACAATTTCTTGAAACCGTGGGCAAAGTTGGCGTTCGACAACTAAGCACCACAGGAAACTCCTTTGATCCTGCTATTCATCAAGCAGTGACCCAGGTGGAATCGGAAAACATGGAGCCGAACACGGTCATCGAGGAATTTCAAAAAGGATATTTATTGCACGATCGCATTTTACGTCCGGCTATGGTAAGCGTGGCGAAAGAAAAATCAGAACTGACAGAACCTGGTTCGACTGAAGAATCCGGTGAAGAGGGAGGAATACACGTATGAGCAAAATTATTGGAATCGACTTAGGAACAACAAATTCTTGCGTGGCCGTCATGAGCGGTGGAGACCCAACGGTCATTGCCAATTCAGAAGGCGGACGAACCACCCCTTCGGTGGTGGCTTTGACCGATAAGGACGAACGATTGGTCGGACAGATTGCCAAACGGCAAGCCATAACCAATCCGGAAAACACTATTTATTCGGTGAAACGTTTGATGGGAAGAAAGTATTCTTCTTCCGAGGTCAAAAATGCCTCAAACCGGCTATCCTATAAAACGGCCGAAGGTGCTAATGGGGATGCCCACGTCATCATTCGAGGGAAAAGTTATAGTCCGGCAGAAGTTTCAGCCATGATCCTTCAGAAAATGAAGCAAACCGCTGAAGATTATTTAGGAGAAAAAGTGACGGATGCTGTCATTACGGTCCCAGCCTATTTTGATGATAGCCAACGCCAGGCTACCAAGGACGCAGGGAAGATCGCGGGCCTAAATGTCTTGCGCATTATTAATGAGCCGACTGCAGCATCACTCGCCTATGGACTCGACAAGAAAAAAGATGAACGTATCGCGGTCTACGATCTCGGTGGTGGAACCTTTGACGTTTCCATTCTGGAAATCGGAGAAGGAGTCTTTGAAGTCAAATCCACAAATGGTGATACCTTTTTGGGCGGAGACGACTTTGATCTTCGGGTCATGGATTGGTTGGTTGAAGAATTTAAAAAAGATCAAGGAATCGATTTACGGAATGATCGAATGGCCCTGCAACGACTGAAAGAAGCAGCCGAACGGGCAAAAATCGAGCTTTCCTCCTCCCAAGAAACCGAAATAAACTTACCCTTTATCACCGCCGATGCCAGTGGACCAAAACATTTGGTACTTAAACTCACCAGGTCAAAATACGAGCAATTGGTGAATGATTTAATTGAGCGAACAATCGAACCTTGCAAAAAAGCTCTTGCCGATGCTGATATGACCACCAGCGACATCAATGAAATTGTCTTGGTCGGTGGAATGACTCGGATGCCGAAAGTGATTGAACGAGTTAAGCAATTCTTTGGAAAGGAACCCCACCGTGGAGTGAATCCTGATGAAGTCGTGGCAATCGGTGCGGCCATTCAGGGTGGAGTCCTCAAGGGAGATGTGAAGGATGTCCTGTTATTGGATGTCACCCCGCTTTCACTCGGCATCGAAACCTTGGGGGGAATCTTCACGAAACTCATCGAACGCAACACCACCATCCCCACCAAAAAGAGTCAAATTTTTTCAACCGCCGCCGACAATCAAACTGCCGTAACCATCAGAGTCTTCCAAGGTGAGCGGGAAATGGCCAATGACAATAAACTATTGGGACAGTTTGATTTAGTGGGTCTTCCGATGGCACCAAGGGGTGTTCCGCAAGTTGAAGTCACATTTGATATCGACGCTAATGGCATTGTGCATGTCTCTGCCAAAGATATGGCCACGCAAAAAGAACAATCAATCAAGATCACGGCATCTAGCGGATTAAGTAAGGAAGAAGTTGAGCGTTTGGTTAAGGAAGCTCAAAGTCATACCGAAGAAGACAAAAAGAAACGGGAATTGGTCGAAGTCAAGAATCAAGCCGATACCCTTATTTATAGTACAGAAAAGAATTTGAGCGAACATGGAGACAAGATTGAGGAAACGGAAAAGTCCAATATCACCGAGGCGGTAGACGCACTTCGTAAAGCTATGGAGGGAACGGACCTCGAAGCGATTAAAACCGCCATGCAAAACCTCACCACCGCCTCTCATAAATTAGCAGAGGAAATGTACAAAAAGGCTTCTACGGATGCCTCTGCCAGCGGCTCTGGACCAGAAGACGGCCCTGGGACCACTGGCGGTGAAAGCGCTGGCAGTGAGGAAAAAGTTGTAGATGCAGAATTTGAAGAAGTTGATAAAGGCAAAAATTAAAAACTTTTGAACAGATTGATGCACATAGGCATACATTATTCCACCTTTGGAAAACGCTGATGGCACAGACCCAAAAACGAGATTATTATGAAATTCTCGGGGTGGACCGCAATGCCTCGGAAGAAGACATTAAAAAAGGCTTTAGAAAACTTGCCAGGCAACATCACCCGGACTTGCATGCTGACCCCGTTCAGAAAAAAGCGGCTGAGGAAAAGTTTAAGGAAGCCGGGGAAGCCTATGAAGTGCTCAGCGATCCAGATCGCCGAAGAAAATATGACATGTTTGGTCATGCAGCGGCTGGTCAGGGAGGAGGAGCCGATGGATTCGGGTTTGGAGGTGGCGGCTTCGGAGATATGTTTGGGGATATCTTTGAAGACTTTTTCGGTGGAGGCAGAGGGCATAATCGAGCCGAACAGGGCAATGATCTTCAATATAACTTAGAAATTTCCTTTGAAGAGGCCATTAACGGCAAGGAAGCCAAACTCAAAATTCCTCGTTGGGAAGTCTGTGAAACCTGCCATGGAACTGGCGCGAAATCCGATCAAGCCGTCAAACCCTGTTCCGCATGCCGTGGGGCGGGGCAAATACGGTTACAACAGGGGTTTTTCACCATTAATCGAACCTGTGGACAATGCCAGGGGTCAGGTCAAGTCATTGCTGATCCGTGCAAGACATGTAGAGGACAAAGACGCGTTCACAAGGAACGGCTTTTAGCAGTCACCATTCCAGCTGGGGTCGAATCCGGCATGAGACTTCGACTTTCCCATGAAGGCGAACATGGCATGAATGGCGGACCTCCTGGAGATTTGTATGTGGCGCTCAATGTCCGGCCTCATCCCCACTTTCAACGGAAAGGCCAAGAGATCCTCTATGATCTTCGGTTGGATTTTGTAACAGCGACACTTGGGGGAAAAGTCGAAGTGCCTACATTAAGTGGAACCACCATGGTAAAAATCCCTGGAGGGACCCAACACGATCAAATTCTCCGCCTCAAAGGGTTGGGCGCTCCTGGGCTTAAGTCCCAAACTCGTGGCGATCAACTGATTCGGACGAAAATTCAAATTCCTACAAAACTGACTCCAAAACAACACGAACTCCTTTCCGCCTATGCGGAGGAGTGCGGAATATCTACGGACACGCAAGGAGAAGGCCTGTTCGATAAAGTTAAAAACATGTTTGATTAACCTGCCTCTTTTGCTGCCTCTCCCTCCTCACGGAAACAGATGCCCGTCTTTTTCATCCATTCAACCCAGGTTGATGATGAAAGAATCACGATCTCCGATCCCTTATTCAGCCATCTTTCAAAAAGCTTACGAATGAGACCTGGAGACCAGCTGATTCTTAATGATGAACGAAATTGTCGATACCATACAACAATTCTTCAAATAACCAAGCAGGCTATCTACTCAACGGTTCTGAGTATTCAGGAATCCCCGCTCTCATCCACTACCCCTATCACCCTGGCACAAGCAATTTTAAAAGGAGAGAAAATGGCCTGGGTCATACAAAAAGCCACCGAACTCGGGGTTCATGCGCTTGTACCACTGATTACCGAAAGAGTCATTCCACGAGTGTCTCCATCACATGCAACGAATTATCAGGAACGATGGGATCGTATTGCTTTGGAAGCGGCACAGCAAAGTGAGCGATGGAGCGTCCCAAAGATTCTTCCCATACAGACCTTTCAGGATTTTCTTCGGCAGAAAAATAAAGGGATACAAATCATGTTGGCCGAGAGGCAGGAGAAGGCTTCACTATCGACCATAGCCTTACCATCTGATGATCCAAACGGCATTTCGGTGTTCATCGGCCCAGAAGGAGGTTGGACGAAGGAGGAACGAGAGATAGCCAAAAACCTGAATGTGGTTTTTGCCACGTTGGGACAGGGAATTTTACGAGCAGAAACAGCCAGCCTGGCTTCATTAGTCATTCTACAGGCCAGACTCAAGTATCTGTGAGGAATAAAGCAGAGACGCCCAGGACTAGGGATGAGATGGAGAAGAATTCAAACGAATGATCGTCCCATGGTCTCCCACAGCAAACCCATTAGAAAGTTCAAGGAATGATTGAGCATACAGGGTTTCAGAGTTTAGGGGTTCGATTTCCTGCCATGTAAAGCCGGAGTCATTAGTCTCTAAAATGGTCCCCCGCTCACCAACAATTCGACCAACCAGTGGGTTTATAAAACTAATATTCACCAAATCGGCGGGTTTAATGCATGGACTTCCACAGGGTCGAGTGTGATCAACCCATACTTCGCCTCCATTCAGCGTTTGGAACATAGTTCCCTGCGTCCCAACAACCCATCCAGCCACATTATCCGTAAACACAATATCAAAAAATGTGGCGGGATTATTGGTGGTCTGAAGCCCCCAACTCTTTCCCCCGTCAGTAGTCGCCAAGATGACACCAAGGGCACCAACGGCCCAACCATGTTTTTCATTAATAAAATGAACGCCAAAGAGATCTGCTGTCGTCCCACTGACCTGATCTGCCCAGCTCTCTCCCCCGTCTTCAGTGTGTAAAATGACACCACGGGAACCGACCACCCATCCATGTTCAGGTGTAAGAAAATCAGCCGCGTAGAGCGTTCCATTTGTCCCACTCTCCTGCGGGACCCACTTTTTTCCACCATCTCCAGAATGCAATATGGTTCCGTTTTGTCCAAGAATCCATCCGTGCGTTGCATCCGCAAAAGTCACCGCAGTTAATAGCGCATTGGTGCGTCGAGGGCTCGAATTCCAGGTAGCTCCACCGTCGTCGGTGTGAAGAATCGTTCCTCCTGCTCCAACGATCCATCCCTTCCTGGCATTCAGAAAATGCACACCAAGAAAGGTTACCTTGGTAGGACTGGTCTGGAGTGTGAGAGCAGACGGAGTGTTTTGAGGAAAGGTTAGCTGAGGGTTCACAACTAAGCCTATACCAGCAAGAACTCCCAACATACACAGACCTTTCACCATTCGATTCCACACATGGCGATTTTTCATTAGATCATGGTTTCCAATTATGCCGGAATTCATTACTGTGCTCGCCCTTTTTCATTCCAATAGTCTTTGTCAGGAAGCCCTCGCTGTAAAATCGTAAATGGCCCCCCCACGATAGTAACATACTTTTTTGGCGTACAGCATTCGCCGGTATCGAGCATATCCCATGAACCTCGCTTCAAAATCAGTTCCCCTTTAGTGACGTCAGGCTCAAAACCTTCGGGATTTCCAAAACCAAAGGCCGGACGGCGAGGGACACGGATCCTAATCTCCGTATCGGTCCATGATTCGACATGTGTTGCAATGCCGTTCACCAGCACCTCACTGCGAGACACATCCTGTCCTAATCTATAGTTATGCCAGTCATGGGCATCCTGATTAAGAGATAAACGAGTGGCTTCGGAGATTTTCAGAAAATCACCAAATCCCTTCCCAGTAATAGTCACGACTTCATCCAAGCCGGCTTCTTTGGGGGAATAGGAGTGAATTTCCGGTTGAACAACAGTAAAATCTCCGGCCTTTAATGTCACAATCTCTTGTCTGTCACAACAGGTGCCATCATTTTTAGGAGTAGCTCCTCCACGTTTCACAATCACCGGCCCGCTTTTTGCGCTGAATGGCACCCATACATCGATTTGTTCATCAAGCCAACGGTGAATGACAGCCGGCACTCCCCCGATCTCTACCCCGTTGCCCCCGGAAAGAAAATCAAAGGCATAGGCAGTGCCGCCGGCTTCTGAATACACACCAAAATTTTTCCCCTTAATCGTCACGAGTGTCCCAATTGGTCCTTGAGGGGGGGTCATTCCTGATATCTGACTAGTCAATATGGTAAATGTTCCAATCTCCCGCTCCTTCCCTTCTCGATGGAGCATCAGTGAACCTGATTTGGCATTCAGCGGCACATGGGCCACGATGGTTCGATCGGACCACTGCGCAATGATCGCAGGCTTTCCCCCAAAATATATTCGTCCATCCTCAGGTCGGCTTTCTCCAAATCCCTGACCCGACAGTATGACCTTACTCCCGATTGGGCCCTCAGTAGGATCAAAGGCAATAGAAGGAATTATGGTCAAAGGGACGGCATTACTGACCGCATACTCAACAGGAGCACAACATGATCCATCCGGTAGTGGGTCGCTTGACGCTAAGCGCACTTCCACATCCCCGGACTTGGCATTTGCCGGAATGAGAACTTCAATTTTGGTAGGCCGCCACCGTCGCACCTCCGCCCGAATCCCATTGATGATGACTTGATTGACCCCGAACATGGTATTGGGATCACGAGACCCAGCCGTATTGCCGAAATGTTCACCAACAATCGTGAGCAGGGAACCCGCTTCGGCTTTCGCAGGATTCAAGCTGTCAATACGAACATTGGTAACAGAAAAAATTCCGGCTTCTCTTTTGGCCGATCCGTTGATAACCATAACCGGACCGGAACGAGCCTCCAAAGGCACCTTAACCAGAATGAAATCAGGTTCCCAGGATTGAATGAGCGCCGAGACGCCCTGAAATTCCACTCGATTAGCCTGCGTATTTTGGAATTCGCCAAACCCTTCCCCACTAATGGTCACTGTCGTGCCCGGAGGTCCATCGGAAGGGAATAATTCAGCATGGGCCACAGATGAAAAAAGAAAAAAACCTAAGGCAACGCTCATGAGAGTTCGAACTCGTTTCATAGGTAACAAACCTTGCTTATTGATTCAAAAAATGAATGAGGTATAAACAATGGACTTCTTCATTAAATCGAACTGGGAAGAGGAGCCAACCCAACTTCGTGGCTACCAACACAGGGGATGGAACCAAGTCAGAGCGGGTGTCCAAAATGACTATATCAAGCGATCTTTTCATGCGTCAATTTAGAGATCCTGTACAGGCAGAAAGATGACTTTCACAGCCATTTCCTATCATAAGATTTTCAGCAAAACTCGTCGTTTACCAAATGTCATTTTAGGACCAAACCAAAGGGGAGTGAAAAAGTCCCACGCCACATTTGTAAAGATCTCCCGACACTCCTACAGGCGGTCTTTCGATTTGAACAAGCCAAAATAAGAAAACATCGCTAAACCAACTCAGATATCGAGCCATAGCAACCCCTGAAGCTCACTTGAAGCGGCAACAGGACCCAGGGGAGTCAATCCTTACAAAAGCAGGAGCCGGGGTTGCACATGCTGAAGGAATGATTAAGGAATACGAACCGGCTTAAGGGTGAGACACTTGAACGATCAATTCAAGCTCAATTGAAGCATGAAGAGGTAATTCGAATGCCCCAAGAGCCAATCTGGCATGACGCCCGGCATCTCCAAACAGGTTGACCAACAAATCAGAAGCCCCGTTTATCACCGCAGGTTGATCCACAAAACCTTCCACGGACGCGACATGCCCCGTCAGACGCACCACCTGTTTGAGACAGGCGTGATCTCCCATCATCTCTTGAAGGATGGCTAACCCATTTAGCATGGCTAATTGAGCAGCGGCAGCTCCTTCCTTTACGGTCAACTCTCGCCCGAGTTTTCCAGGGTGCACAATTAAGCCGTCACGAAAAGGCAGCACTCCACTCACAAAGATTAAGTCTCCTGCCTGACGAGCCGGAACATATGACCCGACAGGACAAGGTGCCGCAGGCAGCTTTAATCCCAGTCGGCTCAGTGCTTCATGAACATCCATAGCAGATAATACACAAACACTCACTTACGAAGCACGTTTACTAATCGATCGTCGTTGATACAGGTCTACCGCCTTATTATGATCCGCTAATGTGACAGAAAATTGATGGCTCCCATCGTTCCGTGCCACAAAATAGACAAAATCGGTTGTGGTAGGATAGAGCGCAGCATGAATTGCAGCCAAACCCGGATTGGCAATGGGTCCTGGAGGAAGGCCGCGTACCTTGTAGGTGTTGTAGGGGCTATCTACCGACAGATCGGCTTTGCGAATATTTCCATCAAACGATTCGAGGGCGTAGATGACGGTGGGATCGCTCTGCAAGGGAATGCCCAGCCGGAGACGATTATGAAATACTCCGGAAACCAAGGGTCGTTCGGCTGCCAGCCCCGTTTCCTTTTCCACCACGGAGGCTAGGGTCAATACCTCTTGAAGAGTCATGCCCATGACCATTGCCCGGTCTTTGAATTCTGGAATCATCACATCATGAAACCGATGAACAAATGTTCGAATGATGGATTCTGGCGGAGTAAAGCGAGCAATATGGTAAGTATCAGGAAAAAGATAACCCTCTAATGTAGGGGCCTGGATATTCAGGCTCTGAATAAATACCGGGTCATGGCTTAATCGAAAAATATCCTGCTTGAGGGCAAGACGTTTTTGATCCAGGATGTCCGCAATTTGTGCAACGGTATAGCCTTCGGGAATAGTAATGGCATATTGATAGACCTCACCTTTCACAAGTTTGTGCAGTAATTCGGTGGGTTGCATTCCCGCATCCAGTTCATATTCGCCTGGAATGATATTTCGATCGACCCGCTGCGCACGCCCCAAAAGAGTAAAAAACCATTCTGATCCAATAAGGTGATGGTGCTCGAGAATGTGGGAAACCTGTGTAAAAGGAGTACCAGGTGGGATTTCGACAAGAACCGGTTGGATTGATCCACCCATGGGTTGATTCATCCACACAAAACCAGCCATGACCAGAACTACCACCGTTAAAAGACTAACTACGGTCCGGCGAACAAGGATCACGTCACGAGGTCCCCTTTCCTACTGCTCCCCGTCGGTCCATGTGGGGGGACAATGCAGCCACATCATCATGCTGAGGGAGTTTACTCCTCCTTCAATGTACCTATGTGTGAGGCAACATAGTCATATACACTCCGCAAGGCCTCATCTAACTGTTCTGGTTGATTACCACCAGCCTGAGCCATATCTGGTCGGCCGCCTCCAGACCCCCCAACGAGTTGAGCCACATGGTGAGCGACTTTTCCTGCGGGGATTTTGTGGGCCTGTTCTTTGGCCACAATCACCAATAACGAAACTTTTCCTTCTTTGACCGACCCCAAAACCAAGAGACCGGAAGGCACTTTGTGCCGGAGCTTATCAGAGAAGGTTCGCAATTCTTGGATAGTCAAACCATCGATCCGCTGGGTAAGGATCGGCATTCCACCTATGTCCCGAATCGACGCTTCCTGACCAGCACCTTGCTGATCAAGCAATTTTTGTTTCGCACGCTCTAATTCGCGTTCGGTATCACGGAGGGTTCCAACAAGTTTCCTGACTTTTTCAACGACTTCATTGGGCCCGGCTTTCAGCACGGCCGCCAATTCTCGCCATTCGGCTTCCTGATGTTGAGTTTGGGCCACAGCCCCCTCGCCCGTGAGTGCCTCAATACGCCGGACACCTGCCGCAATACCTCCTTCGGACACGATACGAAACAGACCGACATCGCCTGTTCGAGCACAATGTGTTCCCCCGCACAATTCCTGACTAAACGAACCCATTTCTACAACCCGAACCTGTTCCCCATACTTATCGCCAAAAAAAGCCAGAGCTCCTCGACTCAAAGCATCCTGAATTTCCATTTCTTCAACCTTTATAGACAGGTTCTGACGGATTTGTTCGTTCACCAGTCCTTCGATTTCTTCAATATTTCTGGGGGTCAATCCTTTGAAATGTGAAAAATCAAACCGCAATCGATTGGGGGCCACCAAAGATCCATGTTGCTTCACATGAGGACCTAAAATTTCCCGCAATGCGGCATGAAGAAGATGGGTCGCCGTATGATTTCGTGCCGCACTCTGCCGTAAATGACCCTGTACCGTGGCGGTGAGAACATCGCCAACGTGAACAGATCCTTCAATGACCTGGCCCTTGTGGAGAAACCACCCCTTTGCCAGCTTTGTGGTATCATGGACGACAATTCTGGCCGATGGGCCCACCAACGTTCCTTGATCCCCGACCTGCCCCCCACCTTCGGGATAAAAAGGCGTAGTATCCAGGACACACTCCACCGTCTCCCCTTGCTTGGCTTCCTTAATGACATGCTCGTCCTTCACCAAGGCGAGTAGCTTCCCTTTATTTTCCTGACTGGCATAACCCACAAATTTAGTCAAAGGGAACTGCCCGAGAGCATTCACCAGGTCGCTCCGAGAATCCGCCTGGCTAAATCTGGCAGTTTTTCTGGCTCGATCACGTTGGGCCTCTAGCGCTTGCTCATAACCGATATGATCGACTTCCAACCCTTCTTCTCGTGCAGCATCTTCCACCAAATCAAGGGGGAATCCGTAGGTATCATACAACTTAAAAACCGCTTCCCCTCCTAAGATTTGGCTCCCCTGTTGCTTGGCTTCCTCCAGGATTTGGTTAAGGAGAGGCAAGGCCTGCTCTAAGGTTCCAATAAAGCGTGTTTCCTCCCCCTGCACAATCTCAGAAACCGTATCTTTCATCAAACGAAGGTCCGGATACACCGAATCCATGAGATCAACCACGGAGGATACGAGGTCATATAAAAATTCTCGCTCCACCCCCAATAACCGGCCATGCCGTGAGGCTCGACGCATAATCCGTCGCAGGACATAGCCACGCCCCTCATTCGATGGCAACACCCCTTCGGTGATTAAAAAGGTCATCGCCCGCAGATGGTCCGCAATCACCCGCATCGACCGGTCAGCCGTTGGAGAGATACCATACACCTGTCCGGTACTCTTCCCTATGCGTTCCAAAATAGGGCTGAACACATCGCTATCATAATTTGACGCCACTCCCTGGGTCACCGCCGCCAACCGCTCTAACCCCATTCCCGTGTCAATACTGGGCCTGGGTAGAGGATTGAGCGTGCCCACAGAATCCCGATCAAATTGCATAAACACTAAATTCCAAATCTCGAGATATCGATCACAGTCACACCCAACGGCACAGGTCGAACGCCCACATCCGAATGCCTCACCCTGATCGATGAGAATTTCGCTGCAAGGACCACAGGGACCCGTCTCTCCCATTTGCCAAAAATTGTCCTTTTCACCCAGACGAACAAGGCGACTCTCTGGAATCCCCAGTCGTGTATGCCATAGATCATAGGCTTCCTGATCCTCACGAAACACGGTCACCCACAATCGATCAGCCGGCAGTCCGGCAATTTGAGTGAGAAATTCCCACCCAAACGCAATCGCTTCCTCTTTAAAATAATCTCCAAAGGAAAAATTGCCCAGCATTTCAAAAAAGGTGTGATGGCGGCGGGTAAAACCTACATTCTCCAAATCATTATGTTTTCCCCCTGCCCGCAGACATTTTTGAATGGAAACAGCCCGGCTATAGGGTCGGGATTCCTCACCCAAGAACACACTTTTAAATTGATTCATACCCGCGTTGGTAAACAGGAGAGTAGGATCTGCTTGCGGAATGAGCGGCCCGCTGGGCACCACCGTATGCCCACGGCTCGAGAAGTACTTTACAAACGCCTGCCGAAGTTCAAGTGATGTTGCAATCATATCAATGATGTTCGCTCAAGATGATATTGCCATTGGGCCAGGTCAGTCACGGTCTCCTGCTGACTTTTTTAAGTTAGAACTGACAGGCGTGGATGATTCCTCTTTTTTTTGAGGCTCCCCGGAAAGGCCATAGCTGTTTCGTAATTGCGTGTCGATGTCCTGGGCAATATCCGGATTACTTTTCAGAAAGGTTTTGACCGCCTCCCGGCCCTGACCGAGCCGTTCCTCCTTATAAGAATACCATGCTCCGGCTTTATCTACGATTCGACGCTCAACGCCTAAGTCCACTAATTCCCCGACTTTGGAAATGCCTTCGGCGAACATGACATCAAATTCGGCTTGTTTGAAGGGCGGGGCCATTTTATTTTTGACCACTTTCACCCGCACCCGACTCCCCATCACTTCCTGGCCCTCTTTAATCGATTCAATCCGGCGAATATCCAACCGCACTGAAGAATAAAATTTCAACGCGTTGCCGCCGGTCGTGGTCTCGGGATTACCAAACATCACCCCAATTTTCATGCGAATCTGATTAATAAATACCACCGAAGCTTGAGACTTGGAAATGGCCCCAGTTAATTTTCGCAAGGCCTGGGACATTAATCTCGCCTGAAGCCCCATATGGGAATCTCCCATTTCCCCTTCGATTTCTGCACGAGGGACCAGGGCTGCAACGGAATCGACGACAATGATATCCAATGCTCCGCTTCGGACCAGGGTTTCGGCAATTTCCAGAGCCTGTTCGCCGGTATCCGGCTGGGCCACCAGCAGATCATCGGTGTGGACCCCAAGCTTTTTAGCGTAAGTGATATCCAACGCATGCTCGGCATCGATAAAGGCTGCCGCCCCGCCGGCTTTCTGCGCTTCGGCAATGGCATGCAGGCACAACGTGGTTTTTCCGGACGATTCCGGTCCGAAGACCTCAATGATTCGACCTCGCGGCAACCCTCCGATGCCCAAGGCCATATCGAGCCCGAGAGACCCCGTCGAAATGGCCGGAATATCACGAGGAACGTCTTCCGTTCCTAGCTTCATAATGGCCCCCTTGCCAAATTGCTTTTCAATTTGGGTCAAAGCCAAATCCAGCGCTCGTTTTTTTCCGTCTTTTTGGGTCTCTTTTTGAGGAGCGACGCGTTCTGCCATTGGGTATCCTTTTGTTCAATATTTCTGAGCATGCAAAGTGGCGGCTATCTTACCCCACACTCTTTAACAGGTAAATGCCTAACTTAGATTGAATTATGTGATCCAGGCTCAGTGAATGGCACCGTCCTCAAAGCCGTATATTCCGCACCGGATTGGCTCACGTCACTGCGAAAAAGTGTGATCCGGTCAACATGGAATATCCCAAGATTTCGAGGTTGCTCCAGTAAGCCGGAATGAGTCAGTACGCCTCCGACCTGAGATTGGTCATGTTTGATCCTGGCCAAAGTCAAATGAGGGAAATAGGGCTTATCCTCAGGAGGAAAGCCTAACGGTTCCATCGCACCTTCGATTCGTGAAACAAGTTTGAACAAAGCAGGAATGTCTCCCGTACATCCGATCCACAGTACCCGTGGACGTCGAAGATGCGGAAAAACCCCCAACCCCTGAACCTCTAATGTGAGAGGAGGCTGACTTGTCCGGATAGGTTCAATGGCAGTCAAAACCGGTTCCACCAGGGAAGCGTCCACATATCCAAGAAATTTCAGTGTGAGGTGTATCGACTCAGGACGAACCCAATTGACCATTGGTAAGCTTTCTCGCAGCTGACATTGAAGTTCCACCACTTTCCGACGCAAATCCAAGGAAAGTTCAACAGCAAGAAAGACTCGCAGACTTTTCTGATTAGAAAACCGATTCATTGGCGTATCGTCGGATCAAATCCAAAACAGCCTGAGATGTCTTCAATGTAATTTCCGCTCGATCCCCATGAAATCTCCAACATTGACTCTGAGGCCCCTGCGGACCATCAATCGCTCCATACACCAGCCCTACTGGCTTGTTCAGAGTCCCTCCACCGGGACCCGCAATTCCCGTGACCCCAACTCCCACATCGACTCGACTTCCCATTCGAATTCCTTTGGCCATGGCCACGGCTACCTGTGCGCTCACGGCCCCATATCGACGAAGCGTCGAGGCGGGAACTCCCACGAGTTCTCGTTTCGCTTCATTACTATAAGACACGACTCCCCGGTTCACATAACGCGAACTGCCGGGCACGCCAGTCAAACGATGGGCCACTAATCCTCCGGTGCAGGATTCGGCGACTGCAATGGTCCAGGAACGGGCTCGCAAGACTTCCCCGACGATTTCCTCCATGGTACGTTCACCTTCCGAAAAGAGCCAGGGACCTAAACAATCACGGATCCGAAGGATCAGGTGATCCCATTCCGGGAAGAACGGGGACATCTCCTTTACAGAAGAGAGTGGGCCGCCGAACACCCAACAACTCACCGTCACCATCACTCCCCTGGGCGAAGCCAAAATACCGAACTGAATGCTTCCATAATCCTTCAAAACCGGATTCAAATGTCTTTGAACATCGGTTTCGGGTAATCCAAATGTTTGGAACGTATGCTGCCAATAGCGCCTGTTGCTGTGAAATAACTTCCGGAGTATCGGCTGAACCTGAGAAACCATCATGACTTTGGCCTCACGAGGCACACCTGGTAATGCGATAATGACTGATTGCCCGCTACGCATCAAAAAACCGGGCGCCGTGCCGACGGTATTCGCCAACATCATGGCTCGGGAAGGAAGAAAAGCCTGCCTGGCCAATAGAGGTGTAACCGGTCTTCCAAAGCGTCGATAACAAGCCTTGAGATGGTCATAGGCTTTTTTTCGTCTGATCAGTGGACAGTGAAGTGTCGCGGCAACAGCCTCACGGGTACAATCATCGAATGTCGAACCCAGTCCACCCGTTAAGATGATCACATGAGCGCGCTTCAGCGAGAAACGAAGGGCTTCTTGAATATCCCGTTTCTGATCGCCAACGGAGATTTTTTTCCGGACCTCAATGCCACACTCAGCGAGAAGATGTGCGACAAATACCGAATTACTATCGAGGCGTCCGCCCAGAAGCAATTCTGAACCCACAGCAATAATGTCAGCATGAAGGGACTTCATGTTCAAAAGATTCAGCCCAATTGCATCAAACACAATCGTTCACCCATCCCCATGACCCTAGGGAATGGAAGCAAAATCTAGATCAAAGGTCACTTCGCCTCCGGTTCCTGGGAAGACCTTGACAGTGGTTTGAGCCAAGGCATCAAAAACGTGATAGTTAAAGGACGCCACAATCTTTGCACGATACGTGGGGGGGCCTTGGTTTGGGTTGAGCAGCGTCGCTCTGGCATCAAACCGAATACGATCAGGCTTGATCAACCGATCTCCCTGTTTAAGCAAAAGATAACTATCTTTGGCAAAGCTTGATGAATCCCCAAAAATCATCACCACGACTTGAAGGGATTGTTCATCAAGGATTTGCTGAATATCCTGGGATGAGAGACGTTCTCCTCGAAGAGCAAAATGACTGGACATCACCGCAATTCCATTTAATTTTGTCATAAGAAATCCATGGGCCTGAGGAACATCTTCAGAAGATATACCGAAATGCCAATACAGCCTATTGGGTGGAGTTTGGCTTCGGGCTCCCTCCTGACCATTTTTGATGGCTTCAAGAATTTGAAATTCTGAGGGTTCTGGAACAATACCCCACACCGGAGAAGAAACTAAGATGACCAGCCCCGCTTCCAAAAGAAACCAAAAACCGGCATCTCTTACCGACCCCAGCAAAGACCCCACACATCGGGAAAATAGTTGAAAAACCAAGATTTGATTCATTGGCTATGACCTAAAAGGTTCTCCCCCCTTAAGATTAACGTCCTATTCCTGACTCCTCCTATTCCGAAGGGATCTTAACAGCCATCACGCCATCTGCTCATTGACAATATTGCAGTAGCGATGTTAAGACCTATTTTTTTAAGTGATTAAAAAAACACGGGTTTTCTTTCTAGGGGAGGTATAATTATGGCTGGTGCCGAAGAGGCTGCCAAACAACAATTTGTCAATTTTGCTTTCTATAAAGTCGACCCTTTGTGGAGACGTCTTCCCAAAGAAGAGCGAGACCTCGGCAAGCAAGAATTTATCCGCGCAGCAGAAGAGTATTCCGGCAAAGTCATTGTCGTGCCTTACACCACAACAGGCATACGAGGTGATTGCGACTTTATGTTGTGGCGAATCAGCTATGATCTCGAAATGTTTCAAGAAATGAGTTCAAAGCTTTTAGCTACAGGCTTGGGACGGTATCTTACCACGCCGTACTCTTATCTTTCCATGACGAAACGATCCATATACGTCGATCATCACGTGCATGAGGGCCAAGAAAGTCGAAGACTGAAAATTTCTCCTGGCCGTGCGAAATATATATTTGTATATCCATTTGAAAAAACCAGAGAGTGGTACCTGCTCACCAAAGCCGCCCGACAAGGCATGATGGATGAACATATCGCAATTGGGCATAAGTACCCCTCAGTCAAACTCAATACCACCTATTCATTTGGATTGGATGACCAGGAATTTGTGGTGGCCTTTGAAACCGATTCCCCACAGGATTTTCTAGACCTTGTCATGGAATTACGCTCTACCGAGGGCAGCCGGTATGTCAAACGAGATATTCCAATTTTTACCTGTATTATGAAAAGTCTTAAAGAAGCTGTTGAAACTCTCGGAGGGTGATCTCTCCCAATCATACTTGGAACGCACTTTAAGACCAGCCCACAGACTTCATTCAAAAATAAGCCCTTTAGCAGATACCCTTCAATTGAAGGGTATCTGTATGTGCTTCTCATTCCAATTTTCCCGATAGATTCAAACTTTCTCAATCTAGATAGGGCTGACTTTCATGGTGCTCCTGCCCGACCGTGCATACGGAGAATTTCATCAGTTACACCAGCGACATCTTGCCTTACCGGATCTCCAACCTCCAGCAACCAATTTCTTCTAAAATGCATTGGATTTCAAACTTCCGGTTAACACCCACCTAGGCATTCGACCATTTTGACAGGCCTCAAAGAGGTGTGTTATCAAGAAAATCAAAGTCTAATTTTCATTTGGGAGTGTCAGAGATGGAAGGGGAAAAAGATATTCTTTTTGTGCGCCGGGACAAAGATGGCGCGGTAACGTTATATATTGACGAAGATTGGGCCGCGGAACGGGGGGTCGATCCATCTCAATTAGTCAAAATTGAAATTCCCCGAGAACTCTATGCCAATGGAACAGTACAGCAACTAAGAGAATACGCAGCCACATGCCTCGAGTCCCTTGATAATGGCACTCCATAAACTACATAAAAATTATGTCTACAACACTGCAGTTTGAACACATTGAATCAGCCATTCAGGCGCTTCCAACTCAAGGCCGCACCATGCTACAGCTTCTTCTGTTGCAGTACATGAACCTGAGTTCTGAAGCCATCGACTATATGGTCAGCGATCAACCCGATTCCCGCTTCCAGGCAGGCAATCAGCCAAAAGGAAACCCGCTCTCCCTTGAAGCCGAAAGAAATATCACATCCCGGGCGAACCAGTACAAAGATTACTACCGACAAAAACGAGAACGCCCAGGAATGCACATTGAATTCCTGACTCAAGCATTGAAAAACATTGATAAATCCATTCAGATCGCAGAACGGTTGCTCATTTCAGAATTTGGATTGGCCCAAAATGCCTTGCAGGATGCTAAAACTCAAGCACCCTCAATTCTCCTTCGACAGGAACTCCGGAAATTACAGCGTGCATGGGATAACCAGGAACTCTCCACGAAGGAGTATCAAATACAGCGACTGCTCCTGGAATATCAGGCCTTATTGCGACGACGTGGGATATTCAGACGCCGATTGAAGTTCGCTCAAAATGAATTCTTTTCTTCCGGAAACTCTCCGTTAAAGGATCACGAAATTGCCCATGTCTGGGGAATTCCTTTAGGCAGCCTAGGCGCGAGGAAGGTCAAAGCCCTTCAACACTTTCTGACTGAATTACAAAAACACCAGGAAAATCTCTCCGCACCGAATGAGTCGTTGCAACCAATTAACCTCTGGCAAGAAACTCTTGCCCTCTTATCCCAACGTCCCATTGAAAGGTCAATGGTTGAATATGATGGATTGGAAAAAACAGAGGAGGCCTTACTGGATAAATTGCGAGCATTCGTCGACGGAAGCATGTCAGAGCCTGAAGAATCAAAGTTTTGGACGAGCATTACTAAAGTAAATGACACGGAATTTTCTGGAACATGGAAATCCCATGCTCGCTCTATTTTAGCTTTCCAACGATTACACGCTCTGATCAATGATATGGATTTTTCAGATGAAGGGTTGGAAGAAAGCTTACGGGTCAAAATTTACCCACAACTCCCTGATGACCAACTGGCCCCTGAATCCGATGATAAGCCTATTGAGCTCAGCGAGAAGGGCTTAGGCGTGCTGAATTATTTTGTAGGAGAACCAGACGACAAACGAAGGGGATAATCCTCGCTTCCAAACCTTCCGCCTCATCCTTCCCCGCTATTTTTCATTCCCGGCAAGAGTCGTCTTCATGACCTCGTCGGCCCATTCCGTACTGAGAAAGTACTCTTGTCGCACCACGTGGGGTTCAAAAAGACTGTTCTCAATTTGATCCCACTCCCCTCGTTCGTAGGACATTACGCATTTTAAAATTTCCCCTAAACATCCCTGCCCTTCGGTCAGAGCAAGCAGAATTTCAGAAGCAAGAGGAAGGTCTGCGAGAAGTTGCTTCATCTCACAATCAAAGTAGGCATCCAATACAGAAAAAAGGCCAACGGTAAAGCCTTGGCTGGTAGACTCTCCTCGCAACCGGCTCAAACCTTGACACATTCGTCCACGGATGAGGGCAATGCGCATCAGCTCGCTTGGCTTTCCACCAGTATGAGCCAGCACCAGTAAGGAGGCCCATTGCCGCATACGTTCGGTGCCTACCATCCCCACGGCTTGTCCAATTGAATTAACCACTCGGGGAAGGCCCACAGACGCAGAGTTCACAAAACGAAGAAGCTTAAGGCTGAGTGACAGGTCATTTTCGACTAATTCCTCAAGATCTTTTATTTGAATATCAGGATCCTGCAATTTGGCCAATAAAAGCACAATCGCCATGCGGTTGCCGGAAAGCTTGACCCCCTCCATGATTTGCGGTTTACAGAAAAAGTATCCTTGAAAATATTCAAATCCTTTTTCAAAACACAGCGTGTAGACTTCTTGATTTTCGACTTTTTCTGCAAGCAATCGAACCGGGTATTGCTTCAACACATCAATTTGCTCAAGGAGCTGTTCACTCGTTAATGCTAATATATCCACCTTCACAAAGTCCGCAACATCTAATAATGCTCGATGAGAATCCCGAACGATAAAGTCATCCAACGCAATTTTGTAGCCAAGTTGCCTAGCCCTGAGAAGCGATTGGATAACGATGGGCGTAGGCTCAATGGACTCCAATACCTCAAGAACCACATTGTGACTTGGCAGGACTTCATAATGTTGGCTTAAAAAGAAATTCGCTGTCAGATTGATGAACGCCTGACTCGTCCCAGCTATCTGGTCGATTCCCATCTCTAAAAACGTATTCACCATGACCCTGGCGGTGGCCTCATCCCCGTCAACTACTTGCGCACTATTGGCTTGACCATCTCGATACAGGAGTTCATACCCAAAAACTCCATTTTGACGATCAAAAATAGCTTGCCGTCCAACCAGAACGGATTGCTTGATGTTTGGAGCAGCCGTTGTAGTCATAAAAATATTCCAGGGTAAATAAATAAGAGGTGTAAAAGTATCTCCACAATCCCTAGGACCTACAAGGATCAAGTAAAGGCGACTCTCATTGAATCCAGGATACTAGGGCTAAGAAATCCACCTAAACTTGATCATTTTTCAGAAAAAGAATTGTCCCAAGTTCTCTAGCTATGGTATAGATCTTTTCATTCAAGGTGGAATACGGCGGTGTAGCTCAGGTGGTAGAGCAGCGGACTCATAAGCCGCGG
Source organism: Candidatus Nitrospira neomarina (assembly GCF_032051675.1). Lineage (NCBI taxonomy): Bacteria > Pseudomonadati > Nitrospirota > Nitrospiria > Nitrospirales > Nitrospiraceae > Nitrospira > Candidatus Nitrospira neomarina. The sequence goes on along the minus strand of NZ_CP116968.1, from coordinate 958,184 downwards.
GCCGGGGGTTCAAATCCCTCCACCGCCACCAAATTCCTTCTCCCCCCTTGCCTTTCTGATCCCAGAAGAAGCCGCAGCCCCCATCGGAGGCATCGGAGACTCACCTCACCCGACATGAACGTTTTTGTTTGCTTTCAATGAGGCATCGACTATTGAAGCGGAATGGCTTCTACCAGACGACGCTTCATTAAATGGCACTTCAATGATTACGGAAGCCCCCTTGGAAGGTTGACTGTGAATTTTTAGACGACCCCCTATCTTCTTTGCCCGGTTGACCATAATTCCCAACCCATGTCCCTGAGCCCCGACCAGATCAACCTCAAAACCCTTTCCATTATCTGACACCTCAATAATTGTGTCTGTAGGCGTCGTCTTTGCAGACACTTGCCCTCGTTTGGCGTGAGAATATTGTACGCTATTCCGAACGGCTTCTCGTACAATATGTAACAGTTGGGCACCCTGCTCCCGTGACAGATGATCCTCACAGGAAGGATCAACATAGACTAATATCGGGAATGAGGATTCTCGACTCAAATCCTCAACCAGGGTCTTAAGTGCCACTTCAAATTTGTTTCCGAGCAGGACTCCTGCCTTGAGATTCTCCAAAAACACCTGGAGCATTTCCGACATTTCCGCCACTTGCTCAATAATGAAGGTGGTGGGACGCCCTATTTCCATAGCCATTTGAATTTTATGCAAGGCGCGGGCTATTCGTTCATGAAAATGCAGAATAATAACATTTCGTTCTTCAATGACAGCTAATAACTCTTTATTGCGTTGAAGAAGATACAGGAATGGAGACAACTGTACGATTCCGCCTAGCAATAATCCCGCGATAACACAACCAAGCCATGTACTCACAAAATTCAATGGAGGAGGATTGTTTTCAAGAAATGGAATAGATACCCCATAGGTTTTTTGAATGGCCAGAAGCCCAACTGCCGCACTTAAGAGTTTCCACACAAGGGGGTTTTCAGTCAAACGTACCCGACGAAGAAGCAAAATAACCGTCAACCAATGCATCAGGCAGGTTGCGATCAATACCCAAAACAAGAAGCTTCCACCATCCATCTACCTAAGACATCCTTCCCTCGTGATACCTGGACATTCCATCTTCACCTTGCATGAGCCATTTTCTGTTCACTGTGTTTCGTAAAACTCAAAGATGTTGGCTATGGCAAGAACGAATCAATCCACGAAATATACAGCCCTTGCCTGGTGCATTTCATAGCCTCATTTTCTTTGTCGGAAATTTCTCAAGGCATCTTAAGAAAACGGATGTCCAATCACTTTGAGGTAGGCTCTTTGATTTGACAATTAACTTCAGTCCAATCTCCTTTTCAAGACCCTGCCGCCATGACATGCCGTTGATTCCAGGGTCCTACCTTTGAGGTATTTACCGGTAGGGGTAGGTCAGACAGACTCCTCGCAGTATGGAGATCTAATCATATGCGATTTCTCCTTTTTTTCTTGGCAAGTCTTCTTTTCTGGTCAATGACCATCTCGATTGAGTATAGGAATCGAAATCCCAGCACCACTTCCACAGCTCAAGCCTGTGCAGGAGAAACCAATGGAGACGCCCTACTGGATTATCTATACATTGGTAGGATTAAGGGCATAAGGGATAATGGGCACATACTTACTGTTGGCCTCCCCTCTGATTGGACATCCCTCCCCCCAGACGTTCAGCAAGAGACATATGAAGCAGTCGCCTGTTATGCCAAAACACAACAGCGCATACTGCAGGTTATTGAAACGCCATAAAGAACCTGAATAACGACTCAAGTTGAAGGAACTCAGGCAGGTAGACCGCGTGGGGGCTGGAGATTTTCTCGATAATATTCATATAGAACTTGAGCCCGTCCTTCATCAATAAGAACGAGCTGGCGTTGATCGAAAGTATTGGCGCAATACAGATATGTTAAATGGGTTGTGGTCCCTAACTCGATATGCATTTCTCTTCCCCCACCATCCTGGCAAGTCGTCTCTTGTTGAATGCATTTGGAGGGAAGATCCTCGTAAATGATTTGAGCAGAGGAATGGTGATTTTCATAACAAGGCAAGGATGGATCCTCAGGAGCGCGAATCATGTTTCCCCAAAAGTCATGAACCAATTGTTGAAAATCAGATTCGGTTATGTGCGTCACAGTTTCAACTAATTGATACAATAAATCCCGATCGGCCTCACCCCCAATAACCAACCCTGTCAGACCAGAAGAATGCTCGCACAAACCCCAAGTTAAGATCTCCTTCCATCGTCCGAAACGAAACATCCAGGAGCCCAAATTAGAATGAACACCTGTAATGGTGGCATTCACGTTCCCCTTAACCAGCACCTGACCCATTCGCTCGGCGGCAATTCCGATACAACGATAAAGCGTTTCGCCTGGTTCCCGATACGGTTCCTCATTCCACTCAAAAGGATTCACGCCATGTGAGAGTCGGGCAACCTCATACAGAGGTCCATCGATCACTTCTTCATCAACTGACCGATATCGGCAGAAAACCGGAGAAGATATGGGAAACACCCCTCTGGCATCTAATGCTCGTTGAAACAAAATTCGTCGACCAAGATTCCAAGTTTTCTCGAAAAGGATCATACGTCCCATTGGCCCTAAAATCCGCAACAAGACATCTAATCGTCCCTGTATCCCCGTCAGACCTTCCAGTTGCTCCTGTCGTTGATTGTCACAGGCACGTTGAAACGTTTTCCAGGTTTGGCTTGGAAGCCCTGGCTCCCGTTCCGCTTGAAACAACGCATGAGTCGAAAGAATAAGATCGTAGGTTCCCGAGATCTGCTGTTGTGGCACCTGAGAGACCTCGAAGCGAACATTCCTGATTCGTCGTTTTTCTGCCTCGAAACAAGCTACTTCAATCGATCGAGAGGACCGATCGATTCCTACAAATTCAATGTCAGGATGCTGTTGGGCAAAAAAAATGGTTAGAATGCCAACCCCACAACCAAAGTCCAATACCTGGTTTGCTGGAGCAATCCTGCCACACACAGAGGTTCCAACCGTCAAAAAATAATGCAACCGTTGGGAATACAGAACAGGGATAAAATCCCGACGCGCCAATTCATCATAAAAATCAATGTCGCTTTTTACGTCTTCACCACCGTATCGATGCTCGATTAATCGTTGAAAGTCGCACAATTCCTCTTTGGAAAGAGTCTCTCGTTGCCAGTCATAATATGAGGCCTCATCATGAAACTCTCGCAATCCCCATGACAGCAAATACGGGAAAAGCTCCGCATGGTAATCAGAAATTTCTTCACTTTTATATCCCATATTAAACCAGATTAAGATGATTCCTCTAAAAAAGGAATACAGAAAATGTTGGGAAGCAAAAAAACACAGGGATAGAAAAAAAGACCAATAACAGGAGTGGGTAACGGAAACCTGGGTATATGCACAGCCGACACAAAGAGGCCGGCTATTCATGCTTCATCTGAAAGGCTAGAACTTGGCAGATAACATCATCGCATCCTGGTAGATCTGAGGAACTGGATGTGGCTGTTGAAGTTGTCCAGATCCCAATACCATATATTTTTCAATCGTGAGCTTCGAGAGAATAAGAGGACCTCGCCCATGCATCCGCGTGCTATTACTCCCGATATCTGGACCAAGACCAAATTGTGGTCCGCCATGAAGACGGGTCGAAGCATTCACCATAACCGCGCTCGAATCGACCTCTCGAACAAAGCGCATGGCTAACTGATAGTCTCGAGTTACAATAGTATCGGTATGCCCTGGGGCATAGGTCCCAATATGATCGATAGCTTCTTGACTATCTTTTACCACTTTAATATTCAGAGTTAAGGATTGATATTTTCTCCCCCAATCCGGTTCTTCCGCCGCTTTAATCCCTAAATGCCCGGTCATTTCCAAAATACCCATCATGGAAACCGTTTTAGGACAGCCACGCAAAGTCACACGATACTCCTGAAGAAATCTTCGTGTTAACCCTGGCAATAAATGCCGACAAACGCCCTGATGAACCAAGAGCGTGTCCATGGCATTCGCTGCAGATGGCGATTGAAGTTTAGCATTCACCGCGATGGTTTGAGCCAATGGGATATCGACATCCTGATCGACATACACATGACACAGGCCTCCCTCAAATCCAATGACAGGAACTCTCGAATGCTCTAAGATCCCATTTCGCAAACCAGCACTCCCTCGTGTAATGACGGCTTGGACATACTGAGGATATCGCACCATTTCCAGGGCCGCCTCCGGAGAACTCCGGTCGAGAAATGTCAGCCCCCCATTAGGAACACCATGGAACACCGCCGCCTCTTGGAGATAGTGAACAATCGCACTATTAGTATGAAACCACTCGGTTCCCCCACGAAAGACACAGACATTGTTGGTCTTCATGCACATCCCAAACGATTCAGCGGTCATCAATGGCCCCATATCCGACACCACCGCGACAATACCCAGTGGAGAACGGACAGTATGAACCTGCATTCCATCTGGAGTGAGCCAGGCGTGACTCGCCTCGCCGATTGGATCAGGAAGAGCTTCTAAATCTAACAACCCTTGGTGCATGAGGCGAATCGTGTCTTCGGAAATTCGAATGCGTTCTGACGCCTCACGATGGACTTGTTGATCGGTTTCCTTGGAAATGCCAGCCAAATCTTTTGCATTGGCCTCCAAAATTTCCTGAGTATGATTGACTAGACTCTCGGCCATCGCCTTTAAGGCCTGATTTTTCACACTGGAAGACAGGCACGCCATGGGGCGAGCAGCCTCCTTCGCTTCTTTCAAAAGCGCTTGCACGTATAATTTTAGAGGTACTTCAACCATCCTTCGCACTCCTTCATCATAAAAATTTCTGAATGCGGCACTGACTATAGCCATGAAGGCTCACAGAGTCAAAAATGGCATTGATTCAAAAAAGATTTTCCTCGGAACACTTTCTGGTTATTCCACGATCCCTCTCCGAAGCTAACAGCGCGTCGCATACCCATAAAAGATAGTCAGGGTTGAATTATAATTTTCACCTATGCTAATCTCCATTGGTTTAATGGAAAAATATTGAACATCACTAAATTGCATGAATGTCTCTTCACTTGGAACAGCCTGCCTGATAAGACAATCCACATCTATTGTCTCCTGCCGGTCCCATTTGAGCCAAATTACTGTTTTGTGTTTCTTTAAAAAATCCACGGTTTTGTGTTAATCAATATATCTCTGAAAGGGGGTGGGAAGGTCCGTTATGGTCACGATTAAATCGTTATTAGAAGCTGGAGTTCACTTCGGGCATCAAACCAATCGCTGGAACCCGAAGATGAAACGCTATATCTTCGGAGAAAAAAACGGTATTTATATTATTGATCTTCAAATTTCTCTCCAATGCTTTCAAAAAGCCTACGAATTTACCCGTGATACAGTGGCTGCCGGGGAATCCGTCTTATTCGTGGGGACTAAGCGGCAAGCCATGGGAATTGTGGAAGAAGAAGCCAATCGTTGTGGAATGTTTTTTGTTAACCAGCGATGGTTGGGTGGAATGTTAACGAATTTCCAGACACTCCGTCGCAGCATCAACCAACTAAAAAAACTTGAAGCTGCGGAAACCGATGGCACATACGAACGACTCAAAAAGAAAGAAATCGTTCGCATGAAAAAAGAGCAAGCCAAACTGGAAAAATATTTGAGCGGTATCAAAGGCATGAATGATATTCCTGGGTGCATTTACATATTAGACACCAGGATCCAGCACATTACGGTTAAGGAAGCTAATCGCCTTGGCATTCCGGTTATTGCTTTAGTAGACACCAACTGTGACCCTGAAGGGGTGGACTTTCCTATACCCGGTAATGACGATGCCATTCGATCCCTCAAATTATTTACGGGACAGATTGCCGACGCCTGCATCGAAGGTACGGAACTTCGCCGGAAGCGCCAGGAGTCAGTGGCGAATGGCGAAGGGTTTCTTCCCGACAACACCGAGCAAGGTCATCCATCGGGTGCGCCAAACAAGAATACCCAACCTGTCTAAGGATCCTGGGTTCATCTAATTAAACTGAAATTTATATTACTGTCAGTAGGAGAGCATGCACATGTCTAGTTTGAGTGCCTTGGTGAAGGAGTTGCGAGGCAAAACAGGGGCAGGAATCCTTGATTGCCAAAAAGCCCTACAAGACACAGGGAATGATGTCGAAAAAGCCATCGATCTGTTGCGTCAAAAAGGGTTGGCCGCTGCACAAAAGAAAGCAGGCCGAGAAACCAAAGAGGGTATTATTTCCTCGTATATTCATTCAGGATCAAAAATTGGAGTCCTGATTGAAGTCAATTGTGAAACAGACTTTGTGGCACGCAATGAAGAATTTCAAGCTTTTGTTAAGGAAGTGGCTTTACAAATCGCTGCCTCTCATCCTATGTACATTAAACGGGAAGACATTCCGGAGGACTTGATCGAACGGGAAAAGAATATTTACCTCGCACAGATGAAAGAGTCCGGAAAACCCGAAGGGACCTGGGAGAAAATCATTAAGGGAAAGCTCGAAAAATATTATCAAGAGCAGTGCCTCTTGGAACAAGCCTTTATTAAGGATCCCAGCATCAGCATTCAAGATCTCCTTTCACAGAAAATCGCGAAGTTAGGAGAAAACCTCACGATCAGTCGCTTTACGCGTTACCAACTCGGCCAGGACTAATGCCCCTCAAATATCGTCGGGTCCTCTTAAAAATTAGTGGAGAAATGCTCGCTGGAGAGCAGACCTACGGCATCCAACCTTCCGTTTTACATAATCTCGCAGCCGAAATTGCCGACGTACTGACCCTGAAGGTCGAAATCGCCATTGTGATTGGAGGTGGCAACATTTTCAGAGGTCTTGCTGCCAGTGCCTCTGGCATGGAACGAGCTTCGGCCGATTACATGGGCATGCTCGCCACCTTGTTGAATGCTCTGGCTTTACAAAATGCTTTAGAGAGTAAAGACATCCCCACACGCGTCTTATCGGCAATAGAAATGCGGCAGTTAGCCGAAAGTTACATTCGTCGCCGAGCTATTCGGCATTTGGAAAAAAAACGCGTGGTGATTTTTGCCGCCGGTACCGGGAATCCCTACTTTACGACCGACACCGCTGCCGCGCTCCGAGCCATGGAAATTGGTGCGGATGTTATCATGAAAGGCACGAAGGTTGATGGCATCTACGACGCGGACCCTATGACGACACCCTCGGCCAAACGCTTCACGGAATTACCATTTTTATCGGTGCTCAATAAAAGCTTGAAGGTAATGGATGCCACAGCCATTACACTCTGCATGGATAACGATCTGCCTATCATTGTGTTCGATCTGACCTCATCAGGAAATATCAGAAAAATCCTTGAAGGGGAACCGGTCGGCACCATTGTTTCCAAAAATGCGCTTGTCACTTAACGTGGGGAATGATCATGAACGATCCAACCATTCTTAAAACCACACAGCGAATGGAGGGAGCCATTGAGCACCTCAAGAGAGAATTCATGTCCCTTCGAACCGGTCGCGCCTCCTTGGGATTACTTGACCATATCACCGTTGATTATTACGGGACGCCCACTCCACTCAAGCAAGTCGCCAACCTCGCGATTCCTGAGAGCCGACTGATTACCATTCAGCCCTGGGATACCTCCCAAATCAGAGAAATTGAACGGGCCATCATTAGTTCAGAGCTTGGCCTCACCCCATCCAATGATGGCAAACTCATCCGGCTACCCATTCCCCCACTGAGTGAAGAACGACGAAAAGATTTGGTCAAACTCAGCAAAAAATATGGAGAAGAGACCAAGGTACAGATTCGTGGATTTCGTCGGGAAGGGAATGACGAACTCAAACACCTTCACAAAGAAGGCTCACTGACAGAAGATACCCAGCACCGGTTAGAGGCTGAAATTCAAAAACTCACAGATAAATTTATACAGATCGTCGATGACCTCACCAAGAAAAAGGAGGAGGAAATACTCGCGATTTAAGGAATATTTGTGATACCGATCAGGCCACCTTCACTTTCCGACCTCCGACACGTCTCATCCCCGATTACCGTTTCTATCAGTCTTGATGCGCTAGCCAGGAATTTCCAACAAATCCGGCAATGGATCGCTCCATCTACAAAAATTCTGGCCGTCGTTAAAGCTGATGCATATGGCCATGGGGCGATTCCTGTGGCTCAGACCCTGGAACACCTGGGAATTTTTGGATTTGGTGTGGCATCCGTCATGGAAGGGATAACCCTTCGAGAGCACCACATTCACTGCCCCATCCTGGTTATGGGGCCCATCCTCCCTCAGCATCTAAGCGAAATTATTCGCCATCAGCTTACTCCGGTGATTTCTCGTGCAGAAAGCGTTCAACAACTTATCGAGCTCCTTTTTCCTCGCGCCACCCCATTTCCTATTCATCTCAAAGTCGACACTGGATTACACCGACTCGGCTTCGAGAATGATGAAGCCCTCTCCCTTCTAAGCAGGCTATCGCACTCGACCCCTCTCATTGAAATAGAGGGCCTCTTAAGCCATTTTGCTGATGCCGACAATCAGGATCACACCTTAACCAATGTTCAAATCCAAAAGTTTTTGGCCTTTATCGACCAAGCGAAGCAATTGGGAGTCCAACCACCAATACTGCATATGGCCAATAGTGCAGGAATCTTGTTTCATCCAACTGCCCATTTGGGAATGGTCAGACCTGGATTAATGTTATATGGATACGCACCCCGGCAGGAGAGTGCTCCCCAAGCCCTCACTCTTGAACCGGTGATGCATGCCACCACATACGTGGCCCATCTCCGGTCTCTCCAGCCTGGTGAAATTGTGGGATATAACGCCCTATTCCGCACACGGAGGCCATCTCAAATCGCCGTCCTTCCGGTGGGTTATACCCACGGATTTCCCAGACACCTCACGGGAGTCGGACATGTTCTCATCAAAGGAGAACAGGCCCCCATCATAGGAAAAATTTGCATGGATATGATGATGGTGGATGTCACGGACATTCCCCATCCAACGATTGGAGACGAGGTCGTGTTACTGGGAAAACAGGGGACACGGGAAATAACAGCTGAAGATCATGCCGGATGGTTGAACACGATTCCCTATGAAGTGTTGTGCGGGATCGGGGGAAAAGCCAACCGGATTTACCTTCCCCATACACTTGACCCTTCTTCTTCACATACCTCAAGCCAGTCAGCAAAAAAAATGTTGGAATAACTCCTCAACACACCGATGTCTTCCCAACACGGCCATCCTGGCTCGTTCAAACCGCTCCAGAATCATGCCGTTTTCAGCTTACGCTTCAAACGTTTCTCCACGCTCGCCACCTTGCCGGCCAACCGGCCTTTATGGCCACGCCGGTAATCAACCTTAATCACACAAGAAATCCTCGGACAATCCTTTTTCATCCTGGTATAGCATTGCTTCACGACTCGAAACACGTCATCCCACTCCCCTTCCAACACCGTTCCCATGGGATTGAGTCGGTACTCAACCCCGCTTTTATCAATCAGGTCCAGTGACCGGGACACATATTTGCCGACACTTTCCCCCTTACCAAGAGGGGACATGCTAAATTCTAACAGCACCATTACCCACCTTCCTTTCCAACCGGTTCCACTTGCTCCTCATCGGACAACTTCCAACTATTGGGATACTGCAATTCCCCGGACAATTGAAAGCCATTAACCGCTTCCGTCAAGCGCTCACGACGTCGCAGATCGCTCATTTCCGTGCTCTTTAGCTCTTCACGCAAAGCTCCTAGCCAATCCAGAAACTGGTCGAATTCCTCATCAAACAGCAATTCAAGATTATGACGAAGCACCTTGGCCAGAGCCGGAGCGGTCCCACTCGTACTAATCGCTATTCGAAGATTCCCGCGTTTGACCAGCGCAGGCATCACGATCGTGGAGTATTCAGGCAAATCCATCGACCACAACAGGAAGCGTTCGCTTTTCGCCAGCTCAAACAAGGACTTGGCCAATTCCAAATCATCCTTTAACACATTCATAATCAGCACAACCCCTTGGGCATCGCCCGATCGAAATGTCCGTCCCCGGTGGATAATTTTCCCTGAGGCGGTCAACTTCCGCAAATCAACATGAAGTGTGGGATTGACCACGGTAATTTTCGCTCCGGCATCCAACAGGCGATGCACCTTCTCCACGGCTTCCTCATCACCACCAATCACCATACACTGGCGGCCATCCAAATCGACTGTTACTTGAAACCCTGCATTCTTCGTCATGAGTATCCTCCTTTAGAACCCAAGACATCTTACCCAACATGCACCACAAGGGGAAAGAGTAAAATCCCCAATCCCCTGGCCCACCCAATTACACAGCGCACCGCCATTACAAAACACAGGAAGAGGGAAACAGTGGACCAAGCCACGAGAGCTGGGAAGCCGAATGCCCATCATAGATGAATGGAGAAAAATACAGGATTACTGAGGCAGGACTTATTCAACCGGTTGCTGCAAACTTTCCGAACTTTGAATACCGAGAGACTCATAGATTTTCAAGGTCGCTTTTGATTTATTCAAGGTATAAAAATGAATTCCTTTCACTTTATGATCCACAAGATCCACCACCTGCTCGGTCGCCCAATGAATGCCAACCCCTTCCGCATAAGTATCATTCTCAGCTCGATCCATAGCCCGTAAGAGTTTGGCAGGAATACGGGCGCCAAGCGCCAATTCAGACATGCGAGTCATGCCCTTTCGGGAAACTATCGGCATAATGCCTGCGATAATGGGCACTTTAATGCCCACAACTTCGCAACGTTCACAAAAATCGTAAAAGTCCCGATTATCAAAAAATAATTGGGTGCAGATATAATCAGCTCCCGCATCGACTTTTCGCTTCAAATTGTCCATTTCCTGTAATCGGTTGGGCGTACCGGGATGTCCCTCAGGAAATCCTGCCACGCCCACGCCCATTTCAGAAAACTGCTGCTTAATAAACCGCACAAGGTCAGAGGCAAACTGAAAGCCATCTTCGGGAATCTGGACATCCGTGCTTCCCTTGGGAGGATCTCCCCTTAAAGCCATAATGTTATGTATACCGCTCTCCTGATATTTCGAGAGAATATGATGAATTTCGTCACGCCTGGACCCCACGCAGGTTAAATGCGACACAATGGTCAAATCGGTTTCCCGTTGGAGCTTTACCACTAAATCATGCGTCCGTTCACGGGTAGATCCGCCGGCACCATAGGTCACACTGACATAGGCAGGTTTTAACGGCATGAGGGCCGAAATCGCTTCAAACAGTTCTTGAAAACCCCGTTCCGTTTTTGGAGGGAAAAACTCAAAACTAATCGCAGGATGATACGTCCGCAACACTTCTGAAATATGCATGTCCATACCTTAAATTGCTCACCAAGATTTGTCTAGTCTCCGGCACGGTTCGGCCCTGTTTGAAAAACAGCAATGGGCCATACGCACCAACGAACGAGAATCGCTCCAACAAGACCTGTCAGAACCAGGACGGTCAGAAGATGAAACAGGGTCAGATTTCCAATCGCAATGGGAATCCCCTGTGCCTGCAGGGTGCCCAGAAACATCACATACCGGATCATTCCCATCAGCACCAGCGTCGTCACCGTACAAATGAGCCCTCCCCAAACAAGACCTTTGACCTGGGGAACCATAAATGACGCATTCAACAAGACCATGGCCAGTAACGCAGTGGTTACCCCCACAAAGAAGAACATAGAGGGCAAACCCGCCCCGTCAATCAGTCCTCCCCTCGGCACCTCACCCAAGACGAGAAACAACCAGGGTCCGATAAGCACTTGCGGAACCAGCCCCGTTAACATCCATCCCACACCATAACGAACACGCTCATCAGAGGGGGGGTAGCGGGAAAGAATGGTTGAGGCGGAACCATTCGACGCACCTGACCACCCGAGCAGACCAAGCACCGTCACCACCAACCCCCCTGCTGCCAAGCTGGCAAAAAGGAGGTGCAGGCTTTTCGGAATGACACGAGTCCAATCCACGGTCGACAATCCAAGAAGAAACCACCCACTGCCCACATACCCCTCATGAGCCATCGCATCCCATCGCCCAATCCATACGACACCTGCTCCCCAAAATAGCATGCCTGCACAGACCAGCCAGACAGGGCCTGAATTTCCTCCAGGATTTTCCTGCGGTCGGCTTTTCCAAAGACAGATTCCCCCCAACACAAAACCCAGAATTTCTTCATAGCTCCACGGTCCTCCGGCAATATGGGATTCCGGCAGCGGATACCCAAGAATGGCGGGCACAAGAAGACCGATAATCCCGCACAACACCCATAACCCGAGCGTTAAGCGAAGAACCAGGGAGCTGAGAAGGTCGCGCAGGCCTTTATGTGGGTTATCGCTCCGCCATCGACACAGTAGATCCGTCATCAGCAATAGAAGTGTCAACCCCAACGGCAACACCATCCGCCATACATCCAAGACCGTAAAGAGAAGAAACCCGTCAACCATATCCGCCCTCTTTCCTTAACACAGGATTTAAAAAATGGAAACCTCGTGTCCAGACCATGCCGGATAAACCAGGATCCTCGTGCAGGCTGTTGAAAAATTCAAAGGCCAAGGGGCGAGAACGCCGCTGGCGAACCCTTCGGCCAGACTCAGGGCATGCTTTTTAAACACCCTGCTAGGGAATAGAACACGTCCCGGAAGGCAATGTCATCTTCAGCCCCTTAAACAAACGGTCTTCCTAACCCGATCTTATCCGGGTAAGGCAGGAACAATCTGAAACCATCCCTGATCATGGAGAAGATGAACCGGAGTCTCAAAAAGGGCAGACAAGCTGTGATCATTCAGTACATTCCCCTTTGGACCATCTTCCATAATCCGGCCCTGTTTCAACAACACGACCCGCTCAATCTCAGGAGGAATTTCATGGACATGGTGCGTCACCAAAATCACCGTGCCTCCATGGCGTATGAAATTTCGAATGATCTGAAGGTATTGAAAACAAGCCTGCACATCCAGTCCGGTTGTTGGCTCATCTAACACAAGGATCCGAGGCTCGTGAACCAATGCCCGTCCTAACAAGGCTCGCCGTTGTTCTCCGGTCGACATCTCCCCGAAAGGGCGATCTCGAAGATGGGCAATCCCGAGCATGCGCATCATCTCAGAGCTTTTGGTACGATGTCGGAGACGGATGGTTTGATGTTCATACACGTCCAAACTGGAGAAAAACCCCGAAAGAATAATGTCCAGCCCGGTTGTATGACAGGGGTAGGCCTGTTGCATTTCCGCCGAAATTAACCCGATCTGTGCGCGTAGGTCCCACACATTCCAGTGCTCCTTCCCCATCAGTCGGACATATCGATCCGTCCCGACGACCGGATACAGTTCCCTCGATAGCAGTTTCATGAATGTCGATTTCCCTGACCCATTGGGACCCAGGATGACGGTCGAACACCCCTGGCCAATCACCAGGGACAAATCATGAAGGACGGGCTGAGTGCCTCGGTACACCGTCGCACGGTGAATCTGAATGCAAGTGGATATATCGGAACTCAACATGTCATCTGACATCCACACCCCCTCCTGCCCCATGAAACATTCACCACGCCCACAGACCATATCCAACACATGACGCCTTAGCGAGGGCCGTGCATGACCCAGCAAATTCTCTTACCCGCCAAAACCCAGCACCTCCATCCTTTACCAAAACAAACCGTCTCACACAAAGACAAATTGTTCCATCCTGAATACAGAACCGAACTGGAAATTCACATAATGCTCAAAATCGGGCCATCGTTTATAATGAATTGACACAACCATCACTGGCACATCAGTTGCTTCTAAAAATATTGAGAGGGAGAAAGTAAACCGAACGGGTCGGCCAACATTCACCATTTTCAGCAGACGTATAAAAAGAGGGAGGTCGCAATGAAAAGGATGTCTTCAGGATGCGCAATCGGGACGATGGCCTTTGTGTCCGGAATCACATTGGGAATCGCAGCAGGGTTGTTGTGGGCCCCTCAGTCCGGGAAACGAACCAGAGAAGACCTACACGATCTTGCCTCCGATACCTTGGATCAAGCCGAAGACTGGCTAGATAATACCAAAGAAACAGTTGACGATTTTGTCAAAAGAGGAAAAGCGGCCGTCATGGGCGCTTAATTCCCGCACTTTTTTGTTGGCGAGTGGTCAGATAATGTTCACGGTATAGATAACCATGAACGAAGCGAAGACGCCGGGGGAGGCGATGTCATTTTGAGCGACCTTGTCATCCAGAGCTGTTCGACAAGCCTGCCCTGATCGTAGTCGAAGGGGCACAATCCGAGTTCAATCGAAGACCATCAGTCTCAGTTGGGCTTATTCATTCTTGTCGCAGATCCTTTCAAGGGGCTCAGGAAGACAAATTGGGAGAGGGCCTTGCCCATACAGTAGATGTTTTGGACTCAAGGAACAACCCGAAAAAATCGAGGAACAATTTACCCCTTCTAGACTCTTCCTGCCCAGAGGGATACAATTAGCACCTGGTGTCTGTCCCATTGACCTTCCAAAATTCCGGTATCTATTTGAACGTGTTTCCACATTACAAGTTATTCCCGAAATTTTGAGCGGGATACTCTGCATTGGTCTGCTGTACATTCACCAAGCTCAACCCCTTCATATTCGCAGGAAAATCTCCTTCTCTGACGGATGGTTCCGCCCTGGGAAGGTGGCACGAATCTGAGTAGACACCCAAAACCAGTCCCGTTCATGGACCACCACAACAGATAAGGACATACGATCTTGCCATGGCAGGCTTAACACACACTCCGTTTCATCAACGAATCGTCATTGGCGTCGAAATTGAGGCGTACAGTATCAATGTCACCGATCACAAGATCGGCAGGCGCCTGTCAAAACCCCGCCCTGGTCTTTCTGAATCCGGCGAACGATTTACCCGGGATGCCTCCATCGGCAGTGAATATAATAGCCGACCATTCACGACCATCCGGGAAAGCTTGTTTTTACTTAAAGCCGGTTTGCGAAAATATCTGCGAGGTCTGTATCGCAGTCGAGAAGACGAACAGGACTATCGTGTGCCGTTATTTGTGGGAGGCTGGACGAACCGGTTTGCCGGCACCCATCTCCACATCTCTGTCGCCAATCGTAAACTCACCAAACAAGAAGCCACCGCACTCAGCTGGCACCTTCATGACCAGCTTCCGTTGCTCATCGCGACCGGAGCCAATTCTCCCATCTGGGACAAAAAAGTCACGGGCAAAGCCTCAAACCGGTTTCTTCGTGGAAATGCCACCTACTTCACCCCCACAAAACGAGGGGATCTCACATCGGTCGATACCAGGGAACTGGTCTATAGCAAAGGCCGGAAAACCAAACCGCCCACTCTGGAAATACGGGTATTCGATTCCAATATTCCGGAATTTGTCGTGGCTAATTTATGCCTGGTTAAGGCGGTCTGCCTGCGATGGCTGCGGGGAGAAGCCGCGGCCAATCGAATGAGCCATGCCGATTACCTCCTCGCCCGGACAGAAGCCGCCACGAAAGGCATGAAAGCCAGGCTTCCCTGGAAACGCGAATGGATGCCGGCTCCGGACTATTTAGACCAGTTCTTGTGGGAACACCGAGAGGAATTCGACGCCATGGATATTCCTGAAGAAATTTATGAGGTCCTGCGCCTGCTCAAACGCAGATATAACGGAGCCCGACTCATTCATGATGCGGTGGCTCTGGCCATTCGCGAACACCCGCAAACCTGGCAACGCCGTTTCGCCAAACGCTATCGCTCAGGATTGGGGCATTTGCTCAGTGGCAATACTTTGCAGGATTTTGCCGCAGAACTGGAAGTGCCCTTTCCCAGCACCGAACGGGTGTGGCTGGGTCGAAAACGAGCCTCCATCGATGAGTAAACGCTATCCCGCCCCGTTGATCGGGATCACCTGTGAAGCCGTGTCTAAACGGAAGGACTTCGCCAACTACGACTTGTTATGTGATCACCGCTATGCAGCCGCCGTCACTGAAGCGGGCGGCCATCCCGTGTTGCTCCCGATTAACCACAGAGAAACCCTTCGCAACCGCTATTTAGAAGGCATCGACGGGTTGGTCATTGTCGGAGGGGACGATTTGGACCCAACCTGGTATGGAGAACGCCCCAAAAAACGCACAAAAGTTGCGTTTCAAAACCGGTCCAAATTTGAAGCCTGGTTATACCACGCCGGGAAAACCCGTCGGTTACCCATTTTAGGAATCTGCTATGGCATGCAGCTAATCAATGTCCTGGAAGGCGGAACCCTTCATCAACATATTCACCCGCCCAAGAAGGGCTACAATGTGGATCATGAAGGAAAGAAAAACGGGCTGCATCCAGTCAAAGTCATTCAGGGCACTCGATTAGCAAAAATCCTCGGAAAAGGTCGCAAGGTAGTGGCCACAGAACATCACCAGGGTGTCCGGACACTGGCTCCAGATTTCATTCCTGCCGCCATCGCCAGCGACGGACTCATTGAGGCGATGGAACATCCCAAATACCCTCACATATTTACCATTCAGTGGCACCCGGAACGACAACTCCGCAGTCAGACCACACAACGGCTCTTGCGGGCCTTTGTCCGATCCTGCCAACACTACCAGCGAACCAGAAACCCGTAGTCGGCCCTCAACTCGTCTTAGTGTCCAACCAAAAAAATCGGAAACAATAGGCGCAAGGAATCAGACAATGAGACGGGAAAGAGTGACAGGCTGTGTCATGTGGCGACCTAAAGGCACTCATACTGCATGAGCCATTGGCAAAATGAACCGGGAAGCCGGCCATATTGTCATTCTGAGCCGGAGGCGAAGAATCTGTGCCAAGATTAAAGAGGCACACCTGGGCGAGATCCTTCGATTCTCTCAGGCTGACAAAGCCTTTGCAGGATAGAGGCATGTGACGCACGCATTCCCCATCCTCCATCCGGCATGCGACCTTTGGTATCCCTGCAACCCTTATCACAAGATGATAACCATCCGTGGAAATTTCAAACAATGATTTCCTGGCACCATCCCTGGAAGCTCCAAGCCAAAGCTTCTCTCATCATCATCCTCATTGTGGGCGGGGCCATTCTGGTCACGGAACTCTTGCATCAATATTATGTGGCGGAATTGGCCAAAGATGTCATTCACTCCAAATCTCTTGTCCTTCTGCGTCAAATCGGCGCGCGCTTTCAATCAGAAACGCACTTTCACAATGCGATATTGCGGGAGAAATATTTAAAAGATTTGATGAGCCGGAATCCGGATCTCATCTTTCTCCGGGTCTACGGGAAAGGTGCCAAACCCGATGAACCGCCCATCCTGCTGACGCAAGTTGGAGACACCAAGGAGGCTTCAAGGGAAATTCCGTTGATGGTCACCCACACCTTCCAATTTGAAGAACCCCAAGGCCGCTTTCACAATCAAACCGGTGATGATCGGCTCAAACTTTCCACGCCTCTTGCCATACAGGGAAAAATCACCGGCGTCATCTACGCCGAATATTGGACGGGACAACTCACCACCATCACCCGATTCTTTCTCAATTGGTCGCTCATCATCAGCCTGATCATGGGATTCGGCATCGTGGCGGCGTTAAACTTCTTTCTCTACCGGCATGTGATCCGTCCACTTGGACGGCTAAAAGCCGGGCTGGCTGAAGTCCAAAAGGGCCAATGGGCCACCCTGGTCCCGATCGAAAAAACAGACGAAATAGGCGAATTAGCCCGCCAGTTCAATTCCATGGCACAACAGATCCAGGAGATCATGAGGGAAAATGCCTCATTGAATCAGGCGCTAGCTCAGGCCCGGGATGTCCTACAGACCAGAGTGGAGGATGCGACGGCAGAACTCCGGCAACGGAATGAAGAGTTGGCCGCCGTCAACGAGCGACTCTCCATTGCACAACGTGACATTCTCCGGCAACAACGATTGTCTGTCTTGGGTCAACTGGTCGCCACCATCGCTCACAAGATCGGCACTCCCTTAACGGCCATCTTCGGACACCTTCAACTACTCCAGGAAGATCCGCATCTACCCCAGGAAGTCCTGGAGCGGGTGCGAACCATGCTCAAACAAACCGACCGGCTCACCCACAGCATCCAGGACTTACTCACCTTTACGCGAACACCCACCATCTCCGTCGAACAGGTCTCGGTTCCGACCCTGATCGACCAGTCGTTACTATTATTTCGCCCGCTTCTCCAAGAGCACGGCATTCAAGGCCTGACCCACTTTGCACCCGATCTGTGGCCGGTCCAGGGAGATGCCTTTCATCTTCAGGAGGCCATCAATAACCTCATCGATAACGCCATCGATGCCATGCCGGACGGCGGACAATTGACCATTCAGGCCCGAAACGCCGAAGATACCCCTCAAGCGGGACCGGAGGTCATCATTGATATTCACGATTCAGGACCAGGAATTCCGCGGGAACACATAGAAAAAATCTTTGACCCCTTCTTTACCACCAAAAGCGTGGGGTCAGGAACGGGATTGGGGCTAGCCATCACCACCGAAATTATTCAATTGCATAAGGGCCACATCACCGTGCACAGCGAAGAGGGCCATGGCACCCGTTTTCTCATTCGGCTGCCGTCCTGGAGGAACTCGGATTATGCATAAAGCGACCATCCTCATCGTCGATGATGAACCGGACACACTGATCCTGCTTCGGGAAATCATGGAAAAAGAAGGCTATCAGGTCTACACTGCGACGAGCAGTCAAGCCGCCCTACACACCTTCGTCGATCAAACGCCGGATGTAGTGTTATCGGATATTCAAATGCCACACATGGATGGACTCGCCCTCCTGGCTGAAACACGAAAACGCAGCCCCCTCACCCAGGTCATCCTCCTCACCGCCTATGGGTCGTTGTCGACCGCAGTGGAAGGGATCAAGGCCGGGGCCTTCGATTACCTCTCCAAGCCTTTCGCATTGGAAGAAATTCGTTCCGTCGTCCGACGGGCCTGTGACCATAAACTCACCCTGGAGCAGGCACGCGTAACCATTCAACCACTTCTGCCAAAAGGAAATGGCATCAACCAGATACAAGGCAACAGTCCGCCGATGGTGGCCGTGTACAAACTCATCGCCCGTGTCGCCCCAACGGAATCCACCGTCCTCATCCATGGTGAAACAGGAACAGGAAAAGAACTCATTGCCAGGGCTATCCATGCCAACAGTCTCCGAAGCGACGGGCCGTTTATCGCCGTGGATTGCGGAACCCTCACAGAAAATCTTCTGGAAAGTGAATTATTCGGTCACGAACGCGGGGCCTTCACGGGAGCCATCACCCTCAAAAAAGGACTTCTGGAATCGGCCAATCGAGGCACCTGTTTTCTGGATGAAATCGGCGATATCTCCCCGAACCTGCAGAGCAAACTTCTCCGGGTCCTGCAAGAGCATGAAATCCGCCGTGTGGGCGGCATGGAATCGATAAAAGTCGATGTCCGCATCATCGCCGCCACCAACAAACACCTCAAAAAACTGGTGGAATCCGGCAAGTTCCGGGAAGACCTGTACTATCGGCTCAACGTTGTCACACTGCATCTGCCATCGCTGAGAGAACGGGTCGAAGACATCCCCACACTCATCGACTACTTTCTCACCAAATATACCCAGCTCAACAACAAGGTCATCACCGGAGTGCACCCGCAGGCGTTAACCCTGCTTACCAACTATTCGTGGCCGGGAAATGTGCGTGAACTCGAACATACCATCGAACGAGCCGTGGTCATGACTCCACATTCGCTTATCATGTCTCACGACCTCCCGTTAGCGCTCGTCGCGCCTCCCGCGCTACCCGACCAATCCCCATCCCACCCAGACTGGAAAACACTCGGACAGCTCGAACGGGAGCACATACTCAAAGTCCTCGATGCCCAAC
Source organism: Candidatus Nitrospira neomarina (assembly GCF_032051675.1). Lineage (NCBI taxonomy): Bacteria > Pseudomonadati > Nitrospirota > Nitrospiria > Nitrospirales > Nitrospiraceae > Nitrospira > Candidatus Nitrospira neomarina. Next base: position 938,335 of record NZ_CP116968.1, on the reverse strand, counting down.
AAGGCGACGAAAACCGGACATCGGAACTCCTGGGCATCCACCGGAAAACCCTCCAACGCAAACTCAAAGAATACGGCCTCCGCTAACCTCAATCCGTCTTCCACGTCATCCGACAGTCATCATTGGGCATCCATTCTTCCTTCTGCTCTAGGGAAAAAGAACAGGCGGGAGGCAGAAAAAAATATGACGAGAGTTTCCCCCTGCTACTTTCACCTTTCAGGTCGGCCAACGGGTTCGTCTCCTCATGGTCCGACGCCTACCAACCGGCCAAACGGGGGTACGGTCTCATAAACAAAACATTTTTAATGGAACATGCATTGACACTTCGAAAATTAAAAAATATCATTGACTTCCACGCACCAATAACACATATTCCTAGTACTGAAAATGACCTTACCCAATTAAGTGAACATCTGACAGGAATTGCAACAGTGAGAGGGGAAAATAGATCATGAAATTTTCAAAAACATCCATGCCCTCACACTCTCAAATCCTCCAGGGCAAACCCGCTGAATGCGTTGAGTCTCCGTTCGCAGCTCTGGTCTTCCCTCAGGTCAACTCCGAGCCTCTGTAAAAAGCCTATCATCACAACGCCTCCCGCAACAATCAAGTATAGGACGAACACCTTTGCGGCACGAGCACGCATGAACTTGAGAAGCCAAAGAAGAGCGGCGTAACTGGTGAGCGTCCAGAGCGATGCCGGTGCACCTCATGACAACGATTGGTAGAGCGTTGAATACAGGAGACCAGACAATGTGGCCTCTCATCATAATTCTCTTTTTCGGGGGGCTGTTGTCAGGATGCCTTGCCGGACCTATCGCCACCCGCACAGACATCCGACAATCCCAGATAGTCACATTTGAACACGTCGACCAGCCACAACTGGTAGAATCCATCCATCAATTATTCATGCTAGCCGATCCCACCAAGGTGGTGATTCAGAAGAGTGACCACGCCGTCCAGGTTGAGCGGCTCGTCCACTCGGGATTTTTTATGATTTCAGAAAATTGGGACTTCACCCTTCGCCAACGCCAACACGCTATGTATCTGCACATGTCCGTCAAGGCCGATTGGGTCGGGGGATCCGTCATGCCACGCAATAGATTTTACTATGACCTCGTGGCTCAACGCCTGCGGTATTTATTGGGCGAGCCTGGCGCGGAATGGGAAACCTGTGACGAGTTTAAACATCGGATCCGTCTCGAGCCCGTCCCGCGAGAGCATAGCTTCCTGTGCGTCTTTGCCGAGGATAATCCACCAACTAGAAGTTGAGTGAGATGAGTCTCTTCAGAAATCCACAAAAACAACCCTGCCATCATCCGTCCCTCTATCCATTGCGACCTGTGGGGCGGAAATAGCTTTCAATCGCGGTGTCATTGAGACGCCCATTCACGTTCGAATTCTCGAGCGTTTGATCTGATTTTTACCTAGTCGACGCTAGAAGCAACCGTTCGGGAGTAGACTGACCGACCACCCTGCAGTGAATCATTCTTGTCGGCCATTGTTGTGGCCATACCCAGAAATGGAGTAAGTGTTGTGCCGATGGCCCTCGAACTTCATCACGCACAGGCTGAGAACTCAGATCGACCACATGAAATCATGCGAACCTGAACCAAAAAACGCTTCACCGGTTGATTTGCGCATGAGCCTGGATGGACCACCTGTCGGTGATAATCGAGGGAACCTTTTAATGAAAGAGTGAGCTAGGTGACTACAATGATGGCTCGATAATGCCACCTTCCCACCCATAAAAAATAGCGTCTTTTTTCCGGCCTTCCCTTACGAGTAGGGTGACGTCACGCGTAACGTCTTGATCAGACGTCTGAACGATTCCGGCCTGGTTTGATTTTCATCAAAAATATAGCCATGTTGACGTTGCGCGGATTGTAAGAAATTGTCTCGCGTTTCCGGTGGGATACCCATTAACACAGAAAGAGAGACCAGATATTCTCCAGATCCCCTCGATATGTCCTCTTGCAAATTGTCAAAGTTGACGACCACAAACGCGATCTTTTTATGGTCAGGATTGAGCATGCCATCTGCATTGAACCAGGCTCCGGGTGTCGTGCTGGAAAGAAATTCTCTGGTGGGCTCGGTGAGATCGGTTGTCGCTTGACTGGTCCCATCGGTCAGTCTGGTAATCGAATCTGTCGAGGCGTCAGTCAGCTCGGTGGACGCATCAAACGGAGCTTTGGTCAAATCGGTTGTGGCATCGGTAATACATCCCGTTAATAACCCGCCCATGAGCATGGCGACACACAGGCGCTGGATAGCCTGGGAGGAATGGCCCTGCCTCCGGCTTTCACAGAAGTCCCCGTCTGCAATGGATACGGGCAAGAGATAGTGGCGGAATGCCCGTGCTATCCACGGCCTCATAAGGAAACGATATATGTGACGAAAATGGGTACTCATGCCCTATTCCCCCTTTGTTAGGAAAATGAATGAATATATGAATGATAAAAAATTATATAGAATGACACTGCTCCCATTCCCTCCCCAAGTTCACCCTGCGCAGACGGTATTTTGTATTCTTGACTCGCTCATTGATTTTTGTTCTTCACACATCTTCCCTTCGCGCGAAATGGTCCGAGAAGGATTCACCACAGCCCCCCAGGGCCACGTGGCCGCTGAGGGCCTTCACGGCTCCATACCAACATGACCCCAGTGTTACCATATTTCGAGATGGCCAGAGACCGCTTTTACCTATCGAGCTGCCACTGTCCGCACGCTCAATGCATGCTGATTGGCCCGTTCCGCGCGGAGCGAAGGGATAGCCTCCCTTTTTTCCCTCATGGGCTCTTCGATGGATCCACAATTGAGGCACCGCACGCCATCATACATCCATACAGATCCATTATTTTCTAGGCCGTAAAACTGGTCCAACATCTGAAATCCCCCGCAACGTGGACAATTCATACCATTCATGATGACCTCCTGGTTAGCCACGACCTCCCATACGAAATAACTGTTCCTCCGCAGGCCTATTCTCAAAATCGCCGAATGATGTTCGGCTCACACCAGGTATCGCCTCCCTCCGCCGACATGGTTCAGCGAAAGATACAACCCACAGCAGATCCATTTTTGGCTAGACGACCGGTGGACAATTCATGGCAGGCCCTCTTGCGGATGAATCCACCTTCCTTGAGCGGGGGAGATAGAGGTCTGCTTGTGTAAACTGCCCTTACCTGAATAATAGGCCTCCGGACAAAACCTGTCTGGTCAATTTTGCTCAGAATTGATGATGGGGGAGATACGGCAAAACTCGATCTGGATCAATTCCCCGGAACCGGCATAGTGGAAGGGGAAAAGGAATCTTAGTCGTGGAGCACGACGTTCAGGAGGGAGCTGTGCACGTGCAACTCTTTGTTCGATCCGCCGTTGTATTCAATGAAGCCCAGTTTGCGAAACTTATTCATGAAGAAACTGACGCGAGAGCGCGTGGTGCCGATCATTTCCGCAAGCGTTTCCTGACTCAATTTCGCAATGACGGCCTCCGGCTTGCTTTCTTTCCCAAAATGGGCCATGAGAAGCAGCACGCGGGCCAGCCGCTTCTCGCTGGAATTGAAGAGTTGATCGACCAGATCCTCTTGGATGCGGAGGTTTCGAGCCAGGAGATGCGTGAGGAACAGTTCGGAAAAGGTGGGTTCGTCGTGAAGCACCCGGACCATGGCCGCTTTGCCAATGCGAACGATTTTTGCGACACCCACCGTGGTCGCGGCCTCCAGGCGCAACACCTGCCCCGTGAGGCAGGCTTCCCCAAAAAAGGTCGCTGGCTCCAGAATCGCCACAACGGCCTCTTTGCCGCGTTGGGAAACAACCGTGAGCGTGACTTTTCCCTCCAGAATGTAATAGACGGCATCCGCCGTCTCTCCTTGCGAAAAAAGAACACGGTTTTTTTTACACAACATAATGGTCTTACCGTTCCCGACTTGCCTCAGGAAGGTTTTGGGATTGAACGAGGGTGTTCGTTTAGGTTCCATACATCCTCTTAAGGTGACAAGGGTGAGCAACTTCTGGTGAAGCCACCTGCCCGGATACGACTGGTCTTACGCATGCATTTCAACCATAGAGTTCAGGGCCTCTTTCAGTTCCGCACAGTTAAAGGGTTTGGATAAACAGACTCGCGCCCCCGCGGCGAGCGCCTGGGCGCCCACCGGTCCCTCGGAATGGCCGGTCAGCATCATTACCGGAGTGGACGGATGGTGCCGTTGCATATACTGTAAGACCGCCAAGCCGGTGATCCCTGGCATCATGTAATCGAGCAGGACAATGTCAAAGGGGGCCTGCGCGATTCTGGTCAGCGCTTCCAGGCCATTCGCTGCCGTTTCGCTAGTGTACCCATAACTTTCCAGGAGAGCCTGGAATAGGGCCCTCAAGGAAGGATCATCATCAACCACGAGAATGTGTTTTTTTATCACTTTAAAAGGAGACCTTTTGTCAGAAATGGTTTGGCATGCACTTGCGAAGCATCGCCCATTTTGATTTCAACGGGTCATGTGTTTCCCGATGCGTGAGTCTTTCTCTTTTCCCTGAGACACTTTTCCGTGAGAACTATCCCCTGAGATCGACAAGCTGCCCAGGCCCACTAGGATCAACGGATCAGAATAACCGGGACCTCGCTCGTGAGTGAGACCACTTCCGCTTTGGTCTGAATAGCCTTATTAGCGTTCATCGCCATGCGCTCGCTTACACGTGCCCTAATGGCTTCATCGAAAGTAGATACAAGGAGAAAATGGTCAATTGTTCACGGCTGACATGAAGGCGACGGGGCTGAACGGATTCACCCTTGTCGTCGGACTCCATTGAGGGTTGACTGTTCTCCGCCGCCTTGTAAGCCGCATCGGTATTGATCTTGTGGAGTAGCCGTAGCTGTCTATGAGGAGTCTCTTCATCAATCTGCCGCTCGGCGAACATCCACCCGTTAGTGATCGGTGTGGTCTCACCGGCCTTGCCAATGATGTCCGTCGACCCAATGCTGATGGCCCCGCTGACAAGTAGAACAGTGCAAATTATTATGAGATAGGATATTTTCATGATTTTCTCTATTTCTGGATTGAATTTTTCTCGCAGATGATCAATCTCTCTTCTTGAAAATTTTTCGTCAGCGTGTCTTTTGCTTTGTGGCATCAGCCGTCGACTGGTTGCGGCACTGCTGCTCCCGCTTCATGAATTCATCTTTTCCGTCACCGTACCGCTCTTGCACCTTACCGAAGACCATATCGTCAATTCCTTCGATCTGCTGCATGGCATCATCGATAAACTTGCCATACTGCTGCTTGAGTTCACCTTTGAACTGCCTCCATTTTCCTTTGATTTGATCTGCGTTCATGTGTTTCTCACTTCCGTTATCGCTGGGTACGGTCTCCATCGGTCCCTGTAATGGGTCACTGTGGACGAAAGGTTGGACGATGTCTGGTCAATATTGCTCACTGGGCGAACGACCACAGTGTCGTCGCGTTATGACGAGCCGGGACGCTGATTTGGCGAAAAAAATTGTTTTTCCCCTTCCTTCCAGAAGTTGAGGATTGTTTCCATGAGCCCACACGTGGCTAGATCCGGCCCTCCAGCAGACTTCGAACTTCCTCCATTCGCTTGCGGTTGACACCCAAATCGGAGTAGCCCACCCGTGATGCCGACCGGAAATGAATAGTCTTTGTGGCGTCTTCAAACAGAAATTCGACATCATCAACAAAGCGAAACAGAAAACTTCGGACTGCGTAATGAAGGTAGACCTCCTCTTCCTGAACCAACTCGGTGCGACTCAATTCACCGACAACCTGTTTCAACACCGCTTTGGCCTCAGCCAGCGTCTTCTCATAGCGATAAGGTGCTATGCCATGCTCCTCAGTGTCACTAAGTGTAGAGACGCAATTAGGGCTGTCTGGGCACGGGGTAAAACGATGATCCTGTATCTGCAATTCCCCTTCTGTTGCTCCATGGGCCATCATGGCCATAAATAAGAAGAACATCAAAACCATTTTCGTCATGAGAGCATTCCCTTTATATTCGACGAGAGACACCTAGATAAATCAGGTTTCGGCCCGACAAAACACTGGTCCCATCCAATCTAAAGGAATGCAGTCTGGCACGAACACCCACAAATACTGATCGAAATTAATCAATCTAGCGGGATTAAATATGGATGCCGCCGAAAACCGACTCGTTGGGCTCCACCGAACCGACACCGCCATGCGTGAAATCCGAATCAAAAAACTTCTCCCTCTGCTCGGATGAGCGTCATTCGGGTTGGGATGATGGTTTCCTAGACCTTACAGCCGGCCCGTCAACCACAGAATAACCAAAATCAAGAGGACCAACCCTAACCCTCCGCTGGGGCCATAACCCCAGTTCGCACTATGAGGCCAGGTCGGCAACGCGCCAAGAAGGAGTAGGATCAGGATAACGAGGAGTATGGTGTTCATGTGCACCTCCGTTTTCCAATGATGGTTAACTGCGTATGATACATGCCACGAACGGCCGGAACCCTATCAACCCCAGCTCTTTTTGTCTGTTCACTATTGCTCACGGTGAAGAATCAGGATCCTGGGTCCATCCGTGTTCAACACAAAAGAGATGGCAGGCCTCCAGCCAAAATCTTGGGTAACCAGTGGAGACTGGGGAATGGATCGCGGCAGAAAGGATCAAGAAGGGCACCGACATAGGAGCGCCCACGCCATTTTACATGTTAGAAGTGTGGAGGAGGGACGGTCGCCAACCAACTTTTTGAAGCAGGTCCCCGAGGTCACGGAAAGAGGGCGTTCGGACTACATTCTGAGAGGAAGTGCTGGCACTAGTTGACACAACCGAAATGGCCGGGATGTCGCATCCTGGAGGTGATTTATGGATCGCCAACTGATTGTCGGCAGATAGCCCAACCTGCCCGATTGACAGGCAGGCTGGCGTAGGCGTTCATTTTGACTTCCAGCCCGCTTTACTCCTTCACGGAAGGATCGGCCTGTTCCAGCTCTTTCTTTGGGAGCTTTTTCTTCATGTCTTTATGAGAGCTTTGAGCAGCAATATCTTTGTCTGATTGATCGCCCTTCTCTTGAAGTTCTTCGGCGGCCACCGCGGCTCCACCCTCATGAGTCTTTTCGGCGTTTTGTTCCAACCCTTGTTCAGTGACATCCACAGCCTTCTCCCTTTCCATGCCTGATAGGGCGTCACTTCGATCACCGGGACCTGAGCCGCTCTTTCCAAAGTCTCCTCCACTCGGAGTGGATCGTTGAATCTCATTTGGCACATTCTCTTTGGGATTGATCGATGTTCCAGGCTCACCCCCCACCATCTCAGCCAAGGCTCCCGTTCCCAGCAACAAACTCACACATGCGACTCCACCAAGTACTTTACAGACGTTCATCACGAACCTCCTTTGAAATGCATGCATCGGCGCCTCAAGCACCTCATGCGCAAGCAGAACATGTTCTGCTTGGTAAATAATTCTCCTTCCCGAACTTCTTAACGTTAACACCTACATGATGTGTCGTCTGGTCAATATTGCACACAGATCGCAGATTTCATGTCCCGTCAACTGTGCTCGGTGATCCGAGAAGCGTGCGTTGGGTGCATCAGCTCCATGGTTGCTTCTTATGAGAGACCTAAGGGCAAACCCAACTCCTACTTGATCTGGAGACCAAGGCGTTCCCTTTCTTTTGGAAGGCAACGCCCGCAGAGCCCATGACTGATATTGCCTGATGGCGTTGGGGCTTCCTCGTGGTCATAGATGAGCCGACAGCGATAACATTGCTTGAACATAATCGTCATTAGGGTTCTGTCGTAGGCCTCCAAAGATTTATTCATTGTTAAACCAGCCACGTTCGCTCTGCCACGGATTCCATGGCAATCACTTGCATGATAAACCAGCGACCGCTCGCCGTCTGTTCCAAATTGCTCACATGGGGGAAATTCTTTCCGCAGCCGGCTTAGTCTCACTCAACTTGAAATCGGCGAGCTTTCATTCTGGACAACACAAGTAGTTTGGCTTACTACATATCTTGCCTCGTCCCTCGCTACGCTTCTCTATCGAAGCTTCAGATATCCGGAGAGTCCCGCAAAGGCTTGTCTACCAACTCAAGGAGACGTCCTTGTGTCATGGAAGAGTCAACGATGAACTTAGCCGCGTATCAGTCGGGACCGCCCGACTCGAGGGTAGATTGGATCTTGGCGAGAACGCCCAATTTTTGTGTCATGTCCAGGTCCTGAAATTCCGCAAGATCCTGGGCACAGAACTGCAGAAGGGGGACCAGCACGAGGTACTCATTCCGCAGGTGTGTATGGAAGGTGAACCGACGCAGGGTTGGCGTGGTATGGTTAAGGGCTTACATGATGGGATTGGAAGCCGCAGAGGGTTTTATTTCCTGGGACCTTCCAAAGAATTCCGAAATAAAGCCATCCAACAACAAGGATGGCCGGCATGGCAATTGAGATGGGCAATACTCAATGAACCGTCAACCAGCTCAAAAGACAGTCTGAGAAGCAATTTTTCATGTCCAGTATTGTGGGTCCATTGGCCTAGTTCTTGTAAAATTCGTCGGATAAGGCTGGATGAACGTCCCAGAAAAAATGAGAAATTGGCCGAAATACATTCCTTAAAGTCCTCCGGATTCGAAATCACACCATTGACTGGAAGGGTACACGTTTGCAAATAGGCCTCCCTTCAGGCAGGTAAGAAAAATTGAAAATAAATCCCTTTGTGTTTTGATGGTACCGGTCTTGGCTTTAAAGCTCGTTTCCATGCTAGCCAGGCTTCCCAACTCTGAGGCCTTCGTACTCCGGTTTCCCTGCCATCTGCGTAGTACGAGAACCATTTCCCCTCATGAACCGTGTTCTCCTGCCGGCTTAGCGGGTCGGTCGATGAGACATCACTTCAGGGCCCAATATCTTCAGGAGACTCGCCCTGTCCTCTGCATGTTCTTCTTCTTGGGCAAGGATCCCTTCCAATATTTTGCAGGTCGTGGGATCATAAGCGCCGATAGAGGCGACCCAAGCCCGATAGCTGTTGATTGCCATCCGTTTGGCTATTAGGTCTTTCGTGATCATCTCCCTCAATGACTCTCCTTCGACATATTCCGGGTAACTCCGGTTCAGGAACCCTTCGGGAGCCAGGTTCGGTTCTCCCCCGATTTGAACAATGCGTTCGGCCAATTGATCGGCATGGGCTTGTTCCTCCAGGGCGTGTTGGAGAAACTCAGCCTTCGCGCTGAATGAACTAATCCCGGCTGCCATAAAATAATGGCGCTTATAGCGAAGGACGCAAACGATCTCTGTGGCGAGTGCTTCATTGAGCAACTTGACCACCATGTTCGCCTTGTCCTTAAATCCAGATGTTATGGTGCTATTTTTAAGCCCTTTTCGTTCCCGAGCCCGGGGCGTCTTCATCTCAGTCAGCCCGATAGTTTCTTTCCCGATTCCATCCTTTTCCACGGATTCCTCCTTTCGGGGCGTGCCGACGGTTCTCTTCTACCGGGTACATGTCCCCCAAGGCCTTTTTTCATCCTCCCACAATGCTGCAACCGCTTCTCCATTAACTGTCAATCGATATTAGGCCAACACTCGGTTATGGACCCTCTTTCGGAAATCTGGCAATCGAGAAGTTAGGCGTTCCCCACCCATCCATGACGAGGATCGAAATGAACCCCGCCACCGCCCCATGTTCATGATGACTCATCCAACGCTTGGAAAAACGTGGACTCACCGAGTTCAGGTTGCACTCCGCCCAGCCGTCTGGCCAGTTCGGAATAGGCCGGCATTTCTTCATGAACCAGCTTGCCATCATTTATGAGATCGAAAAGATGTTCATTCAAGGCATTGGTGGCGCTGACATACCCCTCCCACAGGACCATATGCATGTTCAGGGAGCGGTCGGATATCCCGCACGGTCCGTGCGTTCCAGACGCGTGGCTTAAGCGTTTCCGGGGCCATGATCATGGTATCTCCTTTATGGTGCCTGTGAGTTATGCCTGCACTCGTTGAATCCGATCATCCGTCGCGGCATCCATTGCTCTTTCAGTGGATCCTGGGTGCATGGGTTTCTCCCCGCCGTGTGAAAGAATGATCGTTCAGTTGTCATTCCGAAATTACATCCTGGTATCTTATCTTCTCCCGGGGATTGATTATTATGGCGTGAAGACCGGCACCGGTCTGGTCAAAATTGCTCAGCTTGAAAAATTGATCCGGAAACCGCTTGGCGCAGCCTATCCGCTTCCACGACGGGAATCGGATTTTGAGCCGACCTCTTTCAGCGGAACGCCAAGATCTGTTGCATGTTTGTCCTCATCGACCGGGAAGTCGTTTAACCACATTAAGTGGTGGTGGGCTCGTCGTTGCCGACATTCAGGATGATCTTCCGTCGCATCCATGCACAATGCGTTCGGCCCTCGGATTGTGTAAAACAAAGCCTCGAATGTTGCTGATTAGGACAGGGGCATGGGGGGTTGCTGATGGGAACGTCACCTTTGGACTGACGGGGGTATCAAGATACGATGTTGGAGAATCCGGGGGTCAATAAGTTCTCCACACTGAAGACACCGAAGGGCCCAAAACCCATTTTCTCCAGTGCCGTCGTATATGTCCATGCAAAATACTCGAACGAACAGTCCCTGACATCTGGGGCAGGTGAAAGAGGAATCACGAGCAGGATGAACCACAGAAGGAACCCGGATAAAGTCCTGTCTTTTTCTTGTGTGCGTTTGTGCCATGATGCTCACCTCACACTCTCATAGGGATAAACAAACGATGTAGGTTTCAGTACTGCCGTCACCTTTAGGTCGCTCGTGGATCCCTCAACTCTGAGGAGCTCGTGGCCGATGCCCTTCCACCGTTTGTCTGAACTTCTCAACCTTGATCCCGAGCTGGAACCTCACCTGTGCGTTGAGGTTCCTGAAAATGATCTCCAAGTAGCCTTTCTCAGCCTACTCGCTTACAGGACAATCCCTTTGTCACTCTCCCTTTAAGTACGGATGGGGCCCACCTGTGGCACAAATGCGGACCCAAGGTGCTGGATATTAGAACTACATTTCGATCAGCCGGACCTCACTTACAACAAGAATCTCTCAACTTTTGGATCATTCTGGGGATAAATCGTGTCACTCGACCGCTCATGGGGTCACCTCCTTCTCGCCCATCGTCATGCCGGTGAGCCGCATTTTCAGCGTTCACAGTAAACGAAACACCGCGAGTTGTCTGTTCAATATTGCTCAGTGGACAAGGGAGGGGAATAGTTACGAGGTTGACCCAATGGTTAGTAAAGTGTCTATCCGCTAAGTAGTAAGAACGAATGGAGGAATTTAGTCGTGGAGGACGACATTGAGGAGGGAGCTGTGCACGTGCAACCCGCCGTTGTACTCGATGAAGCCCAATTTCCTGAACCTATTCATGAAGAAACTGACCCGGGACCGCGTGGTCCCGATCATCTCGGCAAGCGTTTCCTGACTAATCTTCGCAAGGACCGGTTCCGGCTTGCCCTCTTTGCCAAAATGAGCCATGAGGAGCAGCACCCGCGCGAGCCGCTTCTCAGCCGAATTAAACAGCTGATCCACCAAATCTTCTTGGATGCGAACGTTACGAGCCAGGAGATATTCCATGAACATCGTCGAGAAGGTGGGTTCCTCGTGAAGCACCCGGATCATCGCCTGCTTGTCAATTCGGACCAGAGTGGAGTCTTCCAGGGTTGTCGCCGTGGCCATGCACACCCGCTGTCCAGCCAAACACCCTTCCCCTACAAACCCCCCTTGTTCCACAATCCCGAAGACAGCTTCCTTCCCCTGCTTGGAGACCACCGAAAGTTTGACCTGGCCTGACTGAATATAGAACACGGCATCCGCCACATCACCTTGCGAAAAGAGATTCTGCTTTTTAGGGAACGTCAGAATTTTTTTGCCGCTACCGTCCTGAGCCAGGAACTTCTGGAGGTTAAACGGCGATGCCGACCTGCGTGGCATAGGCTATCTCCTTTGAAAGGCCCGAGTCAGAGGGAGGGGGGGGATTTGGACTAGAAGCCAGTTAATGCAAGGCATTTTTCCACAATTGCCATTATCTGATCAATACATTTACTGAATCGATGCCTCAAGGTCTTGGGTTAGAACAAATCTGATAGGCGCTCATCGCCCGCACCCCACCATCTTGTGAGACAATTTCACCATCTGCGGGAAATTCCAAGACGCCGGGGCTCGGACATCTCGGGTCACCTCAACCTTCTCCTCGCACACGGTCCCTAGGGAAAACCGGCTCTCCCCGGCGAATGATCACCACTCCACCCTGTGGCCTCTTCTCCTTCACTAACCAGATCGGGACAAAGGGTCCAACCACGGGCCAAACTGTCCCCCGCATCGGGGCCCCTTCAGCAAAAATAGTTGAAAATCCGGTATCTATCAACAGCCATTCCCATTCGATATTGGCGTAGGATTTGCTACATCAGCCATTGAGAGTCCAAGGAGAAGCGCGACCGTCCTTCCCCCGGAAAATTTCTAGATCAAGGTCCCATTTTGGAAGAAGAGCAACCCCCGATAAAGCAACTCGTGGCGAGGACTCAGAGGCGTTCCCCCGCGGGAATATATATGGCCTTCTTCTGCTTGAGTGTCCTGATGACCGGCTGTCAGGATCCGCCAATTCACGAATTACAGAAAGCCCGTCAAGCGGTGGAACATGCCAGGAGGGAAGGAGCCTTGACCTTCGCACCTGATCTCTACAGTTTAGCGGAAAGTGAACTGACGATCGGAGAAGAAGAATTTCATGAACAATCCAGAAAAATGTTCTGGGCTCGAGATTATTCTATGGCCACCCGATTAATCATGTTGGCACAAACGGATGCCCAGCAAGCCCTCTCACTGGCCCAGGAAGAAAAACAGAAATCTTCGATGTCAGACAGAGATTCTCCACTGCTTCTTTCAGTTCACAGCTACCTCGAAGAGCTTCGACTGACCAATGGGGGCCTTTTCTTCAAGAACCGCGAAAGGAGAAATGGTCCTCAAGCTCCGTGAGTCCTGCCAACCCCTTTGATTAGGAGAACAAATACAGTATGATTTGAGAAGTTTGGTTGTCATTTCTGAACTGATCTGTCTATTGACGACCCTTGCTCATTCGTTTTCACCCTGAACCGTGGGATTGTGATCCTCTTTTTCGTTCATCTGCCAATTCCTGGCCATACGCCTTTTTCTCAATCGGTCAGATTCCGAATGATAACTGAGTCTCTCATGGTTCTCCTGGGGATCTCAGCGCCTTCCATTCACACCATGGTCATGAGGAGTTACACGTGGAACCTATTGTAGGTACGACCGGCGACATGCTCATTCGGTACGGCCTGAGTACCTTCTTTCTCTTTTTAATCATTCTGATCGTCAGGATGGGGATCCACCACAGTCTCTTCCGGTCAACCGAACTTTCCGTGGAAACACGGAGACGGTGGGCGGTCAATCTCAGAAATGGCCTGCTCTTTCTGTTCATCCTCGGGATGATTTTCATTTGGGCGCCGCAACTCCAGACTTTTGCCGTCTCCGTGTTTGCCGTCGCCGTCGCCTTTGTCCTCGCCACCAAAGAAATCATTGACTGCTTGAGCGGATCAGGACTCCGGGTGCTGACCAAAGCCTATTCGTTGGGGGATCGCATCGAAATCGGGGGCATTCGGGGAAACGTGGTCGACCACAACGCCCTGACCACCACGGTTTTGGAAATCGGACCAGGCCAGACCTCTCATCAATATACCGGCCGGGCCATGGTCATTCCCAACAGCTTTATTTTCGATCACCCCTTAACCAATGAAACCTATACAAAAAAATACCGCCTCCATATTGTGACCGTCCCCTTAAGTACTGATGATGATTGGAAAACTGCCGAACGTCTCCTGCTGCAGGCCGGAGAAGAAGAGGCCGCCCCGTTTATCAATGAGGCGAGGACCTATCTCAAAAAACTCGAAGGCAAGCTGTGGTTGGATGCCCCCTCCGTTGAACCACGGGTCACCATTCAGTTGCCTGAGCCAGGCCGCATTAATTTATTACTCCGCGTGCCCTGTCCGACTCAATATCCCTCACGCCTGGAACAAGCGATCCTTCGAAAATTTCTTGCTGAATTTTCCTTTGCACCCCGCCTGGTTATACAAGAATCTCATTCTTCACATTAACAGTGAATTAGCCTTTCCACCGCTTTTTATGGTAAATCATGTCACTCGTTTTTATAGTTCAGTATCCTCGCTGAACAGCCATCAATCCAGAAATTGCCAATTCCACGATTCACATCGAGGGCCTACTCACCGGGTAGGGCCGAGGACAAGCAGTGAATATACCGATTCAGGAAAGGCACCTCCATGATTGTCGACATACTCGAGAATGATCCCCTCTGGTACAAAGACGCCATTATTTATGAACTCCATGTTCGGGCGTTTTGCGATAGTAACGCCGATGGCATAGGCGATTTCAAAGGACTTACCCAAAAACTCGATTATCTCCAGGATCTGGGTGTGACCGCGATCTGGCTGCTACCCTTTTGTTCCTCTCCCCTCCGGGACGATGGCTATGACATTTCCGACTACACCAACATTCATCCACATTATGGAACCAGGCGAGATTTTCAGGCCTTTGTGCGGGAGGCCCATCGTCGCGGGTTACGCGTGATTACTGAATTAGTGGTGAATCACACCTCGGATCAACACCCCTGGTTTCAGCGCGCGCGGAAAGCCCCGCCCGGCAGCAAATGGCGGAATTGGTACGTGTGGAGTGAGACCCCGGATCTCTATTCCGACACCCGCATCATTTTTAAAGATACCGAACATTCGAATTGGGCCTGGGACCCCGTGGCCAAGGCGTATTTCTGGCATCGTTTTTTTTCTCATCAACCGGACCTCAATTACGACAACCCTGAGGTGCAAAAGGCGATCTTTGAGGTCCTGGATTTCTGGCTGGAACTGGGTGTGGACGGCTTGCGACTGGATGCCGTGCCCTATCTCTTCGAGCGGGAAGGGACCAATTGTGAAAACCTCCCGGAAACGCATGCCTTTCTCAAAACACTGAGAACGCACGTCGATAAAAAATTCAAAAACCGTTTCTTTCTGGCGGAAGCCAATCAATGGCCGGAAGACGCCGCGGCCTATTTCGGAAAGGGCGATGAATGTCATATGAACTTTCATTTTCCCTTGATGCCCCGCCTATTCATGTCGATGCAAATGGAAGATCGGTTTCCAATTATCGACATTTTGGACCAGACTCCCGCCATTCCGGAAGCCTGCCAATGGGGACTTTTTTTACGCAATCACGATGAACTCACACTTGAAATGGTCACGGATGAAGAACGGGATTATATGTACCGCGTCTTTGCCCATGATAAGCAGGCCAGGATCAATCTGGGAATCCGGCGGCGCTTGACACCGCTTCTGGGCAATGACCGGAAAAAGATTGAACTGATGTACAGCCTGTTATTCTCGATGCCGGGTACACCGGTCATCTATTACGGGGAAGAAATCGGGATGGGGGATAATTTTTATTTAGGGGACCGGAACGGAGTTCGGACTCCCATGCAATGGAGTGCCGACCGCAATGCCGGATTTTCCTATGGTAATCCGCAAAAACTCTATCTGCCCATTATCATTGACCCGGAATATCATTACGAAGCCGTTAACGTCGAACTCCAACAAAATAACGCACAGTCTCCCCTCTGGTGGATGAAACGCATTGTCTCCTTGCGTAAACGCTATAAGGTCTTTGGACGAGGATCCATTGAATTTCTTCATCCGTCCAATCGGAAAGTCCTGGTCTTCCTCCGGCGGTATCAGGACGAAACGATTCTGGTGGCCGTGAACTTATCCCGCCATGCCCAATGGGTGGAACTTGATCTCGCTGAATTCAAAGGACGACGTCCAATGACCTTGTTCGGACGGAGTAAATTTCCAGCCATTGGCGATTTGCCTTATCTGCTCACGCTGAGCGGACACGCCTTTTACTGGTTTGCCTTGGACCCGGTTGAATCCAAACAACTTGAGGCTCAGGGAAAGACGGAACACGGCCTACCCACCATCACGATCTCCAAAGATTGGGATAACCTCATCCATAAACGGGAAAAGGTCAAACTTGAAAATGTGTTACCCCAGTACCTACAAGGCCGACGGTGGTTTGGCGGCAAAGCCCGCATCATGCAATTCGTGGAAATCACGGAAACGATTCCTCTCCCGCAGGAAAATCCATTGGCCGTCCTCGCGCTCATCCGCGTGGAATACACCGAGGGAGAACCGGAGATGTACCTCTTACCCTTGCAGTATCTCCCGGCCGATCGCATGGCCTCACTCGTAGACTCTCCGGCAGCCATTGCACGCGTGCGAGTTAAAATGAAAGACGGTGAGCAGGAAGGCCTGCTTATCGATGCGATTTGGGATCGGGAGTTTCAAAAAATGCTGATGGAGAGTATTTCCCGAAACCGCCGGTTTAATGGTCCGGCGGGGGATCTGGCCACTCAAGCCACGAAAATCTTCAGACGCCAGCTACAGAAAGAGGTTCCTACCCTTGAACCAACATTGTTAAAGGGTGAACAAAGCAACTCCTCGGTCTTGTTTGGACATGACTTTATTTTAAAAATCTACCGCAGGGCCGAAGTCGGCGTGAATCCTGACTTTGAAATTGGACGGTTTTTAACCAATAAAGGGTTTCCGCACATCGCCCCCCTGGCAGGATCCATTGAATATCAACGGGACAATGGCGACCTCCTGACTTTTGGTATCCTACAAAAATTTATACAAAACGAAGGAGACGCCTGGAAATACACGTTGGATGAACTCAGTCGATATCTGGAAGAAGCGCTGACCCACCCCACAGCCATTACGACCTCGTCCATTCCCCAGAAATCGCTGATGGCCTTGGTCGACGAGGAGATCCCGAGTGGCGCCCGCGAATGGATTGGTCCGTATCTGGAAGAGGCCCGGTTGTTGGGCCTTCGAACAGGAGAACTGCACGCCGCGCTCGCCTCCGATTCCGAAGATCCGGAGTTTAAACCAGAACCGTTCACCGATTTTTACCGGCGTGGTCTGTATCAGAGCATGCTGGGAACGGTCAACATGAACTTTCCTCTTCTTCGCACTCAGGTCAAAGGGCTTCAGGACCCGGTGCAATCTCTCGCAAAAAACGTATTGGAAGGAGAAGGCCGATTACGCAAACGTCTGTTAACCATACGTGACCGGAAACTCACCTGCACCCGCATCCGGTGCCATGGCGACTACCATCTCGGCCAGGTGCTTTATACCGGAAAAGATTTCATCATCATCGATTTTGAAGGCGAACCAGCCAGGCCCTTGAATGTGAGACGACTGAAGGAATCCCCCCTGCGCGACGTCGCGGGCATGCTGCGATCCTTTCATTACGCGGCGCATGCCTCCTCTATTGGATTGGTCGAGGGTGTTCGACCGGAAGACTTTTCTTTGCTTGAACCTTGGGCCCGCTATTGGCAACTATGGGTCAGCGTCAGCTATCTCAAGGCGTACCTCTCCATCAAAGAAGTCCGCGACATTCTCCCTCCGTCATCGGATGACATCCAAGTTTTGCTGAATGGATATTTACTCCAAAAAGCGATCTATGAACTCGGCTATGAACTCAATAACCGTCCCGATTGGGTGCGTATCCCCCTGGATGGCATACTCCAAATTTTAGAAGTGGACTGATGTTTCTCAAACTGAGCCTTGAACCGGGATTCCGGCTGACTCATGGCGATCGCTTAAACATGTCCAATCTTCTTGCCGGGAGAAAAAATCGCTAATCGTCATCTACACGGATATTCGAAGAGCCACACACGAAGGAGTGCGTCATGTCTACTATTCCCAAAACCTTACAAACCCTAATCATTGAACATGTCGAGCCTGAACTGGATGGGGGACGCTATCCGGTCAAACGGATCGTCGGGGAGAACCTGGAGGTCACAGCGGACGTCTTCAAGGAAGGACACGACACCATCGGGGCCGTACTTCGTTACAAAGTGCTGGGGCAGAAGGAATGGTCGGAAACCCCCATGCATCACGTCGATAATGACCGGTGGGCTGGATCATTTCTCCTTGCAGAAAATACCCGGTATCTGTATTCCGTGGGAGCCTATGTCAGGAGTTTTGAAACCTGGAGAATTGAACTGACCAAGAAACATGGGGTGCTTCCGGACCTTTCCAGTGAATTATTGGAGGGGGAAGCCCAAGTCAAAGAGGCGATGACCAAAGCAAAAGGTCCCGATAAGTCCGAGCTGAAACTCTGGTTGGAAAAGTGGAAGTCGGCTTCCGACCAGGAAGCCCGGATCGCCATCGCCCTGGATCCGATTGTGGCCACACTCGTCGACCGACACGAACAGCGGGCTGCCTGGTCCACTTATGAGAAGGAATTGGAAGTGATTGTCGACCGTGAGCGTGCCCGGTATGGCGCCTGGTATGAAATCTTCCCTCGGTCAGAAGGAACCGTGCCGGGAAAGGGGGGAACATTTAAAGATTGTGAACAACGCCTTCCGGCCATCCGGGATATGGGATTCGATGTCCTCTATCTCACCCCTATTCATCCCATCGGAGAGACCAACCGCAAGGGCCGCAACAACAGTTTAAAGGCCAAGCCGGGCGATCCGGGCAGTCCCTGGGCCATCGGAAGTCGACATGGAGGACATGATGCGGTCGAACCGGCTCTCGGCACGATGAACGATTTTGACCATTTTCAACAAGCCGTCAAAAACCACGGAATGGAAGTCGCCATAGATTTCGCCATCAATGCCACCCCGGATCATCCCTACGTGACACAACATCCGGACTGGTTCAAGCAACGCCCGGACGGGACGATCAAATACGCCGAGAACCCTCCCAAAAAGTATGAAGACATTTATGGATTTGATTTTTATACCGAAGCCTGGCAGGACATCTGGCAGGAAATGAAGCGGGTCCTCCTCTTTTGGATTGAGCATGGAGTCAAAATTTTTCGAGTGGATAATCCCCACACCAAACCCGTGATCTTTTGGGAATGGCTCATTCGGGAAATTCAGTTGGAGCATCCTGATGTGTTGTTTCTAGCGGAAGCCTTCACCCGTCCAAAAATGATGCGGGTCCTGGCCAAAGCCGGCTATACCCAATCGTACACGTATTTTACGTGGCGAAATTCAAAAGGAGAAATGACCGAATACCTGACCGAATTAACCCGGACACAAATGCAAGAGTATTTCCGTCCGAACTTTTTCGCCAATACACCGGACATCCTGCCGGAAATTCTCCAACAGGGAGGTCGGCCGGCCTTTAAATTCCGGCTCGTGCTGGCCGCCACGCTCTCCCCGACCTACGGGATCTACAATAGCTATGAACTCTGTGAAAATAAGGCGATTCCCGGAACCGAGGAATATCAGGATTCGGAAAAATATGAAATCCGCCACTGGGATTGGGATCGTCCTGGAAACATCCGTGACTATATCACCCGCATCAACCAGATCCGACGGGATCACCCTGCCCTACACACCTTCACCAATCTGCAATTTTTCCCATCCGACAACGACCACATTCTTTTCTATGGAAAAATGAATGCCGACAAGACAGACATTCTTCTGTTCGCGATCAATATGGATCCCTATACCATCCATGAGGCTCGCCTGCGAATTCCGATTGAAGCATGCGGCATTGGTGAACAGGACACCTATCAATTGCATGAACTCATTCAAGATTATCGCCATCAAGTCGTGGGAGGTGACTACACCATTCGATTGGATCCTAACGACGAACCGGCCGCGATTTTCGCACTCCGCCGCCGGACTCGTCGTGAAAGCGACTTTGACTATTTCATGTAACAGGGAACGATCCGCAGGTTTTCGTACCCCACAATGAAAAATCGGCCTCTGCCAATTCTTGGCAGGGGTCTGACCTTCAACGGAGACGTCATGAGCGCAATGTTCAACGAGCACCTCAACTCACACATAACCGACGAATTGCGGCACGCATTTGTATTTGCCGCACATCAGATTGATCCCCGCGACTCATCCGCAAGGAAATTGAGAAACAGAAAAACCCAAACCCTCACCATTAGGTCATCTCAAGTACAAAAATCCCAGCAACAGAAGAGACAGTTTGTCTCCTTTTGAGACAATGTTTCTCTCATTTAAAGCCAGTCACATTCTCTTCTCGGACCCGTTTTTGACATTTCTGAATATGCCTTTAAATACTCAGTAATTAGGGAGGCCTCTTAACCCACCGAAGGCGACTCTGAGGAATATTCATGGAATGTTCCTTGCATTCCTCTGCTGTCATGCAAATGACAATTTCATCTTGGAAGGATTTTGAGGCACCGAACTCATCGGTCTCCGATCACATCCTACCCAAGAACCAAACCATAATCCTGGTGGAGGATCAATCTGACCTCCGATGGCTACTGAAACGTAGACTTGAAATAAACGGGTACACGTGCCTGGAAGCGGCCAATGGTAGAGAAGCGTTGGCCCTTATTCAGCAGCACCCCTCCATTCGTCTGATCCTGTCCGATTACCTGATGCCGGAAATGAATGGGCTGCAACTGCTTCACGTCCTTCGGCAAGACCCCAAGAATCGAAATATCCCGTTTATACTGATCACGGCGAGTTGGTCAGATCAGCTCCAGCACCTGGGCATGAATGCAGGGGCCTTTGCGATCCTGGCCAAGCCTTATCACCACGGGGAACTCGTCCATCTCCTTGAACAAGGATTATCCACTTAAGCGGCCTGATGCGGACCGTTTTGACAGGAGGAGCTCTCATCAAACACGGTTGGCAGGCAGATGCCCCATCGTTTCGCTCCTTCCTCTGGTTTTCCCCTCTAGGAGACTGCCATGAAGCAGAGTTTTAATGGAGGATTCTCATCCCATTGACACAGCTGAGCGGCTTTGGATGTCGATTGTTTTTCGGACCTGCAGGTGAGAAGGTAGGAGTTTTCCTTCCTTAGCCTTCATGCTGCCTTCATTACCATTTCCTACTCGTCCATGCCCGTGGTACCCAACCACCACGATTGGTCGATTTTTTCCTCACGGCCAACTATCAGCCGGCCAACTCGTCACCCTAGGCGGCATGGCCTTGATCACTATAGGAACGTTCCTACTGAAAACCCCATGGGCCACCCGCCCAGGTCAATCATTAAGTTTTCTCAACGCCCTCTTTACGGCAACTTCGGCAGTAACGGTCACCGGCCTAATTGTGGCGGACACGGAAAAAGATTTCACCTTATTCGGACAGATCGTCATTTTGACCCTCATCCAATTGGGAGGGTTGGGGTACGCGATGCTCGCGACCGTCATTCTCATCGCCGTGGGACAACGCATCGGACTACGAAACCGCATGATGGTGGCGGAGGCGCTCAGTTCAGTGGATTTAGCGGGATCGATCCGTTTTGTCAAAACCATTTTGATCATCACCTTTACCTTTGAAGGCGTGGGTGCATCCATACTCGCCGCGCGGTTTTCCCAGGAAATGCCCTTTTTTGAAGCCTGCTGGCATGGTATTTTTCATGCCGTTTCCGCCTTTAACAATGCGGGATTTTCGACGTTTTCTCAAAATCTGATCCCCTATTGTGACGATATCCTGGTCAATGTTTCCATTACTCTCCTTTTCGTTCTGGGCGGCATTGGGTTTATCGTCTTTCGCGACCTGCTGAGTTATTACCAAAAAGAACGGTATCGAATTCAAACCCATACGAGGCTGGCCTTACTCGTTTCGGTAAGCTTATGGGTGATTGGAACGATAGGATTTTATTTATTGGAAATGCATAGTCCGGCCACGCTTGGCTCGCAAGCTCCTGCATCGGGAGCCATGGCCGCCGCCTTTCATTCGGGAGCCGCCCGGACAGCAGGATTCAATACGCTGGACCTGAGCCTCCTCCGACCCAGCACGTTATATATGTTGATTTTGCTGATGATCATCGGGGGATCACCGGGAGGGACCGCTGGAGGGATTAAAACCACCACGTTCGGCATTGTGTGTTTATCAGTCTGGGCCGTCTTCCGGAAACGACTGGATGTGGAGTTTCACTACCGACGGATGCCTCTCCATCTCGTCTTGCAAGCTCTGGCAATTATGTTCCTGGCCATTGGAGCGGTCACCACGTTAACCTTTTTTCTCGCCTTAATTGAAAATAAGCCGTTTTTGGCTCTCATGTTTGAAGTGGCCTCCGCATTGGGTACGGTTGGGTTTTCCGTCGGAAACGGAGGCGTGCTCAGTCTCTCCGCGATACTCACTGATTTTGGAAAGGTCATTATTCTTTGCAGTATGCTTCTCGGGAGATTCGGACCTCTCCTGGTCGGTCTTGTCTCTCTCACTCCACCCGTCCGCATGCTCTATCGTTTTCCTCAGGCCAAAGTTGCGATAGGGTAAGATGAGACGCATGGCAACATCCGACCAATTGGCCAGGTAAATGTCATGAGGGACATCCACCACCCTACCTCCGGGTATTCAGCCTGATTTCGGGTGAAAAGGATCACACTTTTTCTCTCCGGTTCATCTCAAGAACTCCGAGGCATGATGGAATAGTTTTCATGGACATGGGTGCTCTTCGAGAACTTCCGTGCACGGGGAACGACCGATCCTTTTAGGACAAATACCGCTGAAGTCTCACTCGTCATCGCAATGATCTCTCACGCCACACAATAATTTGCCGGAATCGTCGGAGATGGCGTCTCTACTGCCGCCATCTTAATCTTCCTGTCCAACTGGTTTTCTATCAGCTCTCTCCCTGTCTCGCCCAATTCCCTCTGTAGGCATGTGCGCTAAGTCGGAATCAACAATAAAAAATAAGCGATTCTTTCCTGCACCACTCATAGCATTTTTCTTTTCTACGACCAGGCCTCAAGTAACCGGTCCCATTCAATCCAGTTTTACTCGAATTCGTACACCCCGTGAAGCCTAATGAGGCTTCCCGGCGGGCTTTTTTTCTATCAAATGACCTTACGCCGGGAAGAGTTAAATGGTTTTCTCATTGAATCAAATATGAATAAACACAGCGTTCGTCATTGAATGCATGAGCACTCATTTTCCTTGACGAGTCTGCCATGAAGGACGCGAAGAGACCTGTTGCCTGTGTCTAGCCAGCCATCTTTTTCCGTTCATTTCGTTGCTTTTCAGAGGATGGCCGCAAGATAGTGCATACGTAATGGAATTTGCTAAAAGTTCCCAGCGCGACCGACATCGTTCGTTTCTTGTGAATCCTCCCGGGAAAGTTGGTGAATCCCAAACATGATTTGACTGTTCAGAGAGGAGAAGGTCCTTTCCACATTGGCCTTTAGAGCTGGGCTCACGGGTCCTCTGACTTCGACCGGCCGGTACGCATCGGGCCAACCACCCGCGGAATGGAATATGAATGTTTCCAAAAAGTGACCGACAGGACAATCGCGGCACTACCGTGACAAATTTGATCTTCCGTTTGATCATCGGTTAAATAGGACAATGATTGAAGGACGAGGATTTTCAACATGAGCAGGGCATCCTAACGAGTGGACAGATTAAAACGGCTGAGTTGTCGGGGGTCGCCTGACGCAATCCTCCTTGTCATGAGTACAGATAGGAGCAAACCCACTTGTCAGAATTGTTTAGCGATGTCCTGGAAGTCATTCACAGTCGAGATATCCGATAGCGATCGGTAAAGAAGACACTGAAGGAAAAAATCTCAAAAAATTCTCTCACCTTAATGGATGGTCTTGCCCCTCATGAATTCATCGAGGTGGGGCCATCACACGAAGCCTGCAAGGAAAACGTACGATGAATACCACAGAAGCAACCACTCTCAGTCCGGCACAATTGGAGCAATTGTCGATCAATACGATTCGTTTTTTGTCGGTGGATGCCGTGCAAAAGGCCAACAGTGGTCACCCGGGCCTCCCACTGGGCGCGGCCCCGATGGCCTATGTCCTGTGGACACGATTTCTTCAACATAACCCCTCCAACCCTCACTGGTTCAATCGAGACCGATTCGTTCTGTCGGCCGGACACGGGTCGATGCTGTTGTACAGCTTGCTCTATCTCACCGGTTATGATTTGCCGCTCGATCAGATCAAACAGTTTCGCCAATGGGGCAGCCTCACGCCGGGTCATCCCGAGCGAGGGGTAACCCCCGGCGTTGAAACTACCACAGGCCCGCTCGGTCAGGGATTCGGCAATGGAGTGGGCATGGCCATCGCCGAAGCGTATCTCGCCGGCCGTTACAATCGACCCGGATTCGAGATCATACATCATTACACCTACGGGCTGGTCAGCGACGGTGACCTGATGGAAGGCGTGGCGGCCGAAACAGCATCGCTTGCGGGTCATTTGAAACTGGACAAGCTGATCTATCTATACGACGATAATCGGATCACCCTCGCCGCGTCCACAGAACTCACGTTCACCGAGGACCGCGCCAAACGATTTGCGGCGTATGGCTGGCACACGCAAACGGTCGAGGACGGCAACGACGTCAACGCTATCGACCGCGCTTTCCATGCGGCGCGTCAGGACACAGCACGACCCTCACTGATCCTCGTGCGAACGCATATTGGCTATGGTTCCCCCAACAAACAAGACACCTTTCACGCGCATGGTTCCCCACTAGGCGAGGAGGAAGTGAGACTAACAAAGCAGAAGCTCGGCTGGCCTGTCGACCCGCCATTTCTTGTTCCGGATGCAGTCGAGCAGCATTGCCGCCAGGCCATTGACCAGGGTCGCCAAACGGAATCGGAATGGCATGCGACGTTTGCGGCATATGAAAAAGAATATCCGGACCTTGCCCAAGAACTTCGCTTACTCATCCAGGGCGAATTACCCCAGGGCTGGGACGCGAACATCCCGCAATTTCCCGTCGATGCCAAAGGCTTAGCCACCCGCGTCGCCTCGGGAAAAATAATGGACGAAATCAGCAGGACACTCCCTGGCCTGATCGGAGGCTCGGCTGACTTGAATCCTTCCACGTTCACGGAATTAACCGAAGCCGGCAATTTTGGGCATTCGTCCATGGCAGTCGGTGATCTACAAGGATCGGCAGGCGGCGGATGGAGTTATGCCGGCCGTAATCTCCAGTTCGGGGTTCGGGAGCATGCAATGGGTGCCATCATGAACGGCATGGCCACGCACGGAGGCACCCTCCCATTCGGGGCCACATTTCTGACCTTCTCCGATTACATGCGGCCGCCGATCCGACTCGCCGCGCTGATGGGGTTACAGGTGGTCTATGTGTTCACGCATGACAGCCTCGCACTAGGTGAAGACGGCCCAACCCACCAATCCGTGGAACAGGTCGCCAGCCTTCGGGCGATTCCGAATCTGATCGTGATCCGTCCCGGCGACGCCAACGAGACGGCGGTGGCTTGGCGCGTTGCCATCGAAACACGGGATCGCCCGGTGGCTTTAATCCTGACGCGACAATCGGTGCCGACGCTCGACCGCACAGAGTTTTCCGCTGCAGCTGGCCTGCAGCGCGGTGGATATATCCTGGCCGATGCCCCGAAGGGAAATCCTGATCTCATTCTGATCGCCAGCGGGTCTGAAGTTCCGCTGATTGTGGAAGCGCGACAGAAACTTCAGGAACAACAATACCAGGTGCGCCTCGTCTCGATGCCGAGTTGGGAACTGTTTGAAGCCCAGTCCCAGGAATACCGTAACACGGTATTGCCGGGGGCAGTCGGCGCAAGACTTGCGGTCGAAGCCGGAGTGTCTCAGGGTTGGTCCCGCTATGTCGGCAACCATGGTGACGTGCTCGCCGTGGATCATTTTGGTGCATCGGCCCCCGGCGCAATTGTCATGCGAGAGTATGGCTTCACTGTCGCCAATGTATGCAGAAGGGCTCTGGCTCTACTGGAAACGACACGTTGAAGATCGGAAGACACGAATACCCATTTTAGGAAGGAGAGACACGATGCAACTTGGCATGATCGGTCTTGGACGAATGGGCGCGAACCTGGTCCGACGCCTGACAAACAATGGCCATACCTGTGTGGTCTACGATAGAAACCGCGCTGTCGTGAAAGAGCTTGAGGGCCGAGGTGTACAGGGCACCGCCTCGCTTGACGAATTCATCGCCAAACTTTCCAAGCCGCGCGCCGCCTGGGTGATGGTACCCGCCGCAGTGGCTGGCGAGACAGTACAGGAACTAGCCTCGCGCATGGAGGCAGGCGATATCATCATTGACGGCGGCAACACGTATTACCGCGACGATCTTGAGCGAGCGAAGGCTCTCAAAATCCGCGGCATTCACTATGTCGACTGCGGCACCAGCGGAGGAGTCTTCGGACTTGAGCGCGGCTACTGTCTGATGATCGGCGGAGAGGAAGATGTCGTTAAGCACCTGGATCCGATTTTCAAAACGATTGCGCCGGGGATCAAGTCGGCGCCTCGCACCCCCGGAAGGAACGGTGCCTCAATTCCCGCGGAAGAGGGCTATTTGCACTGCGGCCCGCCCGGTGCAGGACACTTCGTGAAGATGGTCCACAACGGAATAGAGTATGGCATCATGGCGGCCTATGCCGAAGGCCTCAACATCCTCAAGCACGCCGACGTCGGGTTACATCCCCGGGCGCAGGATGCCGAGACGACTCCGCTGCGTGACCCGGAGGCCTATCAGTACCAGATCGACGTGGGTCAGGTCGCCGAGGTATGGCGTCGGGGCAGTGTGGTGTCCTCCTGGCTGCTCGATTTGACTGCGGCCGCGTTGGTTGATGATTCGGAGCTGACCGGCTTTTCAGGGCAGGTCTCGGATTCCGGCGAAGGGCGCTGGACGGCGCTGGCTGCGATTGACGAGGGCGTGCCGACGCCGGTGATCAACGCAGCGCTCTTCGGGCGATTTGAATCCAGGGGTGAGGCCGACTATGCCAACCGACTCCTCTCCGCCATGCGGAAACAGTTCGGCGGGCATGATGAAAAGAAGGAATGAGGAATCAGAGATGAACAGGACCACAGGCGATGGCACGCGATCTGACGCACTGGTGTTCTTCGGAATATCGGGCGATCTGGCGCATAAAAAGATTTTTCCTGCGCTCTATGCAATGGCGAAACACAAGACACTGACGGTGCCACTGATCGGCGTCGCGGTCCCACACTGGAGCCTGGCGCAATTACGTAAACACCCGAGGGAGAGCATCAAGCAGGCCGGCAAAATTGATGACCGTATCGCCCTCAGTCACTTGCTTTCTCACATGCAGTACGTGGGGGCGTTTACAATGACCCGGCGACCTTCCTCGCGCTCAAGCAGGCACTAGGCCATGCCCTACGCCCGGCGCATTAACTCGCCATTCCACCAGACTTATTCGCGACCGTAATCAAAAGGCTCAATGCCGCAGGTCTTCCCGATCAGGCGCGGATAATCGTTGAAAAGCCGTTCGGGCGTGATCGGGCCTCAGCACGCAGCCCCAACCGCATCGCACGATCTGCATTCCCGGAGAACTCGATCTTCCGTATCGACCACTTCCTTGGGAAAGAAGAGATCATGAATATCCTCTATTTTCGCTTCGCCAATTCGTTTCTGTCCCTACAAGCGCGGCAGCTGGGGGCCGAAAGAAGCGAACGAGCTCATCCAAACCGACGGAGGTTGGCATAATCCCGTCATGCTGCAAGCATAACGAGTCTGCCTTCATCCCTCGTGGAACGTCGGGCTCACTTGAACCTGCTCCGAAAATTTCTTGGATGAGTTCTGGCCCTCGGCGTCACCCATTCGATGACACGGAATCGAAACTATGATCAAAGCCATATTTGAGTAGGAGCTTTTGTACGCGAGGACTCATGATGTAATCAAAAAATTCTTTTGCCACATTCAAGGATGCTTTCCGACAAGTCCACACCACCGCTTCCCCTAAGCGGACCGGTATGGGCGTGCTGCCCGGATTTTCATCAATGATGCGCACGTCCGGATTGTTGATCGCATCTACCCGATAGACGATGCCCAGGTCTGCCCTCCCCGTGTGAATCAAGTTCATGATATCCCCAGCGTGGTCTGCTTGTAGAAGCTTGAACCGACTCTTATACGCAGGATCGGATTTAGTGAGTGCCCGGACCGTGATTTCCCCCAACGACGAAGTTTTTGGATTTCCCAAGACCATACGGGTGGCTCCATCGGGCTGAGCCTCGTGAAAGGCGACCGGGATAACGCGTGAGGTCGCCGACATGACAAGTACGAGACTGGTCTGTGCATAGATCCGAGGCCCTCCGTTGAGAGTCAGCCCCTTGTGTTGGAGTTTTTCAACCTCCTCTACCGCCGCAGGGAGGAACAGATCGATCGCCGCTCCCTGTTCAATTTGTTTGCGCATTGTTTGCGACGGACCGTACACGACCTTGACGGCCGCACCATATTCTTTCTCAAACATCGGCACAATTTCCTGTAATGCCGACCTCAAGCTTGGAGCAGCCCCAATCGTCAGAGCTTCAGCCTGAACACTCGCTCCAGTTGCCACGACACCGAAGATGCTCCCTATCAGGGCTATCGCCATACCAAATTTCCGACTTCCCATCATGATTCTCCACTTTCTAACCCTCTCATCAGGGGTCTTACCAAAGAATGAATAAATGAGGCTGAATCAATTCTCAATCAGAGAGATCTGAAGGGATGATTTCTGCGTGTGCATTTGCATCCCCATATGGACCCCTCCATGCATCGCATCTTGCGCGCATCTAATCTCCCCATTACACAAGAACGATTAGGTCCCAGCAAAACATCTCAGCCTGTTATCATGCCCTTCGACTTTTTGATAGTTGAATGAACTAACTTGGAGTAATAGCAAAATCAATACCCATTGTCGGATCCAGAAGATGGAATAAAGAAACTCGGTTCACCTTAAAATTTTTAAAGAAATCTCTATGTTGTTCACTCTAATCGCCTATGGCGAGCGTTCTACCATGTGAGATTCCGCACATTGCGCTCAGTGCAAAAACCCTTCCGCATTCTTCAACCAGTGCTGTTCAAAACTTTCGACGTAGAGCTGATGGCGACGATAACGTGCGAGCAAGCTGCCGTGAATGACCTGTGATATCCAGGCAATTCAATTTGGTAAGGATTTTGCTTGGCGCTAGAGGAAAGGCTTTGATCAGTGGATGATACCCGGATCACAGAAACCAAAGAGGTCATTTAGCTCAGTGATGATTAACATGACAGAAACTCAATCTGTTTTTGGGAGGCTACGTGCATGAACCAGATCGTCCTCATTGCTCTGCGACGCCCGTACACCTTCGTGGTTATGACCATCCTCATCGTGCTCTTGGGGGTTATGACGGTGCGCCACATGCCCACCGACATCTTTCCGGATATCACGATTCCCGTCACCTCTGTAGTCTGGATCTATTCCGGCATGCTTCCGCAGCAGGTAGAAGGGCGCATCACGTATCTGTTCGAACGCTTCCTGACTTCGACGGTGGAAGGCATCAAGTATATCCATAGCCATTCTTACTTCGGCAGCAGCATCACGAATATTTTCCTCCAGGATGGAGTCGACGTGGGCAGGGCTGAAGCGGATATCGTGGGTATTGCACAGAACGTCGTCAATGCGCTCCCACCCGATATTTCGCCGCCCATGGTTATGCGTCTTGCCCCCTCCTCTATTCCGGTGGCCATGCTCCAAATCAGCTCCGATCACCTGACGCCGGCCGAACTCTATAATCTCGTCTACATGCGAATCCGCCCCCTGCTCGTGACGGTACCGGGGATTGTCCTGCCACACCCATACGGCGGCCAGGATATGCAGGTTATGGTCAACCTCGATCAGCAGAAATTGCTCGCCCGTCAACTCACTCCGGCGGACATTCACAAAGCGCTCATGCAACAATACCTCGTGCTACCGTCCGGCGACATCAAGATCAAGGAGACCGACTGGATCGTCCTCACAAACGCCTCACCGTTGAAGATTGAGGATTTCGCCGATTTCCCGATCAAGCGTGAAGGCAACGCATTCGTCTACCTGCGCGACGTAGCCACGGTGCGCCTCATGGGTCGTGTCCAACAAAACGCGGTACTGGTGAAGGGCAAACAGACCGTCATCCTCGTCGCGATGAAGAGCACCGAAGCCTCGACTCTTGACGTCGTCGATGGCATCAAGAAGATGATCCCGCGCGCCGAGCAGATTTCTCCGGAGGGGGTGGAGATCAAGCTCATCGACGATGCCTCGACGTTCGTGAAAGATTCGATTTCGGATGTCTTGCATGAAATGCTCATGGCCGGTGGGCTGGTCGGCATCATCGTGCTGTTGCTGCTTGGTTCATGGCGCGCCACGGTCATCGTCTGGACCTCGATCCCGCTGTCTATTCTGACCGCCATTATCGGGCTGCATCTGCTCGAAGAAACGATCAATGTTATGACCTTGGGCGGTTTGGCACTGGCCGTCGGCATTCTGGTCGACGATGCAACCGTGATGATCGAGAATATCGATCGCCATATCGAAATGGGCAAACCCCTCGAACAAGCCATCATCGATGCCGCCAACGAGATCGTCGTCCCGACCCTCGTCGCCACCCTCTGCATCGCAATCGTCTGGCTCCCGCTCTTCCAGCTTGGCGGCGTCGCCGGTTACCTGTTCAAACCCATGGCGGAAGCGGTCATCATTGCAATGCTGGCGTCCTTTATCCTGTCACGAACACTCGTGCCGACCATGGCAAAATATATGCTGAAGGATCACCATGTCGCAGCCGCATGAACCCCACGGAGAGAACGGAACGGAATCATCGGCCAACATCTTCGTCCGCTTTCAGAACGGGTTCGAACGGGGCTTCAACCGGTTCCGCGGGCGCTATAGTGCGCTACTTGAACAGGTGATTGCCAACCGGCAGGTCTTCGTCGCGACCTCTCTGGCCATCGCCGTGGCTTCCATGTCCCTCTTTTTCTTTCTCGGGCGGGATTACTTTCCCGAGATCAGGTCGAGCGTCATGACGATGCATATGCGGGCACCTCTCGGAACACGCATTGAGGTATCAGGACGCATTGCCACTCTTGTCTCCAACACCATCCAGGAGTTGTTGCCCGGTAAAGTTGAAAACATCGTCAGTAATTGCGGCCTGCCGGTCGGACCGCATAACCTCGCTTTCATTCCGACGCCAACGATCGGCTCACAGGATTGTGACTTGACGATCCTCCTGAATGATGAAAAATCCCCGGTCTGGGATTATCGGCAAATTCTCCGCAAGGGCTTGAGGGAGCGCTATCCTGGAACCGAATTCACCTTCCAACCGTCCGATCTGACTGCAAAAATTCTTAATTTTGGGGCGCCTGCGCCGATCGATGTGCAAATCAACGGCCCCGACATGTACCCCAATTATGAGTTCGCCCGTCAATTGGTGGGCAAGTTTCGCGAGATTCCCGGTGCCGCAGACGTGGTGATCCAGCAGACGATGCGCACGCCAACTCTCATGGTCGAAGGCAATCGCACGTTCGGACTCGGGGTCAACAGGTCCCTCAAGGAAATGGCGGACAATCTGCTCATGACGACCGCCGGAAGCCAACAAACCGATCAGATCTATTGGCTCGATCCCAGTACCGGCATGTCGTACCTGATTAATGTCTATACGCCGCAACCACAGATCAACAGTGTCAACAGTCTCAAGACTATCCCGGTCGAGTCCGCGAGCGACTCGAAAGATCCGAAGGGGCAGGAAGTGCAGCTCCTCGGAAATTTGGCCGATATTACCGCGACGGGCACGCCGGGCGTGATCACGCACGGGAACATTATGCCGCTGTTCAACATCTATATATCCGCCGAAGGACGAGACCTCGGCGGTGTATTGGCGGATGTCCAGAAGGTCGCCAAAAGCATGGAAGACGAGAAGCCACGCACCGCTGAGCTTGAAATCCACGGCCAGGCATCACTGATGCACGACGCGTATTTCGAACTGATCCTCGGACTTCTCGCAGCGGTCATGCTGATCTATCTGCTGATTGTCGTCAACTTCCAATCCTGGCTGGATCCTTTCATTATTATTACAGCTCTCCCCGGCGCGCTGGCGGGCATTGCCTGGGCCTTGTTCCTGACCCATACGCGGCTTTCGGAGCCCGCCCTCACGGGCGCCATTATGACCATGGGCACAGCAACCGCCAATTCAATCCTTGTCGTATCCTATGCGCGCGACAGGCTCAAAGATCATGGCGATGCATTGCAGGCCGCAATGGAAGCCGGAGTGACCCGCTTCCGACCCGTGCTCATGACGGCCTCAGCCATGATTTTCGGGATGGTCCCTATGGCGACAGGGTATTCCACGAATGCGCCTCTGGGACGCGCCGTCATCGGCGGCTTACTTGTTGCCACCGTTTTTACCCTACTGTTTGTGCCCTGCGTTTACGCGATGATCTATAACAGGCGAGCGGCTCGCCAGAAGGACCATGCATACCATGCGTAAGATTTTTCGTGGAAGATTCATGGTCATCTCGGTAGCCCTCCTGGTTATCTTCTACCTCGGCTATCGGGTTTATGAGAGCAAAAGCGACGCCTCTCTGCTGCGCAAGAAGACGCACGAAAACGCCGTCTCCACCGTGGCGGTCATTAATGCCAAGCCGGTACCGCCGACCGAAACCATTACGCTCCCCGGCACTGTTGAGGCTTGGTTTCAGGCTCCAATCTACGCACAGGTCTCGGGCTATGTGAAGATGTGGTACAAGGACTACGGTGCGCTAGTGAAAAAAGGCGATATCCTCGCCGAAATCAATGCGCCTGCTCTCGACGCCCAATATCACCAAGCCAAAGCGGATCTGGAGTCGGTGCGCGCCATCTATTCCCTCGCCGAAATCACAGCCAAGCGCTGGCTTGCGCTACGCAAAAACCATGCGGTCTCCGAGCAGTCGATTTCAGTGAAGGTAGCGGAAGCGAAAGCTGAATTGGCAAAGGTCAGAGCAGCGGAGCAGAACGTCAGGAACTTCGAGGCCCTCATTCGCTTCAAAACCATTGTCGCACCCTATGACGGGGTGGTAACCGTCCGCAACATCAATGTCGGCGACTACGTCAATAAGGAGGGGACGATCAGTTCCCCCGGCTCGGTCAGCAATCTCTTTACGGTGGCCGACGTGAGTCTGCTGCGCCTCTTTGTCTCCGTGCCGGAGTCGTTCGGACCCTTCCTCCAGCCAGGACTCACGGCCGACGTGACAGTCCCACAATTGCCCGATCGTCATTTCACCGCCAAATTCCTGACCGTGGCCCGTGGATTCGACGTCAGCACACGTACTGCAATTACCGTCTTCACGATTGAAAACGAGGACAGGGCTCTCTGGCCGGGCTCCTACGCCCAGGTCCACCTCACAGCGCCGGTTGACCGGAAAGTGTTCACGATTCCATCCACCGCATTGGTGTTCCAGGAGCGCGGCACGCAAGTGGCGGTGGTGGCAGAGGACGACCGGGTGCACTTTAACCACATTACTGTGAGCAAACTTCTCGACAATGCCGTCGAAATAGCCGAAGGAATTTCCACCACTGACCGCATCGTGAACAACCCCAGCGCCGGATTGCTGGAAGGAGACACAGTGCGCATCGTGACGCCGGCCCCCGGTTATGACCTTACCAATACCGACGCACCCGCACCGACCGACGCGCCCGCGCCAACCGGCGGACCGCTGCCAACAGGCGCACCGACGCCGAATGAGTCACCGACATCAAAGGAACACATTTCACCATGAGAGTCGCTATACCCGTGATGGAGGAACGTTTACCTCTGAAACTGGAAGTATGGCGTATCTTTCTGCCCCGTGCGTGGCGCTACGGCTTGTTCCTGCTGACACTCCATCTACCGGCTTGCAATTGGTTCCCGGCCGTCGATTTGGCGCCTAGCTATGAACCGCCGCAATATGTCGTCCCGGCCTCATGGAAAGGGGCAAGTCCCTTCGTCGAAGCGAAGCCGTCAGATGATGAATTACGCCCGGATTGGTGGAAACTTTTTAACGATCCAATTCTGAATCGTCTTGAAGAACAGGCCATGGCAGCCAATCCGGATCTGCAGGCCGCCGCCGAACGATTCGTTCAGGCTCGCGATATGATGATGAGGGCCCGATCACAGTACCTGCCTCACGCCGGTCTGGGATTCGACGCCTCGAATAATAGGCAATCCAACAATAGTCTGTTTCGCGGCTTCGGCGAAGACAACCGGGAAGTGTCCATTTCTACCGGGGGTCTCGCATCATGGGAGCCCGATTTTTGGTCCGCACTTCGCAATGCCACGGCGGCCGAACTCTACCGCGCCGAGGAGCGAGCCGCGGATTATGGCCTGGCGCGACTCAGCCTGCAGGCGGAAATTGGGGCGAACTATTTTACACTCCGCGGATACGACGCGCAGACGGCGATCTATACCCAATCGATCGACCTCTATCGAAACGTGCTGAACCTCGTCAATGCACAGTTCGCCGGCGCGATCGCATCGGCGCTCGACGTCGCCCGCGTCGAATCTCTGCTGTTCAGTACCGAGACGAAATTAGCCCAGATTCAAGGCCAACGCCAAGTGACGGAACAGGCGATCGCCATTCTCGTCAACAGGGCGCCGAGCAGCTTCACGATCGAGCCGGTGGATGACCTTCGGGTAGAGAGTTTTGCCATTCCCAGAACCATCCCTTCCACCTTGCTGGAGAGGCGGCCCGACATAGCCGGGATGGAACGTCAGATGGCACAAGCGAACCGCGTCATCGGCATCGCCCGCGCCGCTTTTTTTCCCGATGTGCGGTTCTCGGCAGGCGGCGGGTTCGAAGATACCGGTTTCAGTTTGATCAAGCTCGCCAGTAGTTTTTGGTCCTACGGGTCCACTGTTTCGCTGCCGCTTTTCCAGGGTGGATATCGCCGCGCCCAATTGCAGCAGGCCTGGTCGGCCTATCGCGAAACGGAAGATCGCTACCGTGCAACCGTGCTGAACGCCTTTCGCGAAGTCGAAAACAATTTGAGCCTGACCAACCGGCTGACCCTGGCAACCAATCGGCAGAGTGCCGCAGTCGGAGCCACACTCAAGACGCAAAATCTGACGACGGAACTCTATAAGGGAGGGCTGGCTTCTAGTCTTGAACTTATCTATGCGCAGGTCGGTACACTCGAGGCGCGTATCGACTTGGTGGCTATCAAAGCTGAACTGCTGAGAGCTTCGGTTGCGCTCGTCCGCGCCCTCGGCGGAGGCTGGAACCGCAACCAATTGCCCGCCGACGAAGAGATCCAACCATTCGATACGTTCCAATATGTTGATCTCGACAAACCACCACCTGCCGGAGGCATCGATGTGAATGCGGTCAATAATGGAGTGAATAATGATTTGACCAAACCGTCCGTTCCTTGAAGAATCCTTCACTGTGCAATAATAATCAAAAATGAGCCCGTTTAATCGAAGCAGATAAACATAGGGGAATCGAGCGAAATTTCAATCCTCAACCCTGCAAACAGGTGGAATCCTGCTCATCGAGATACTCATTGGAGCCGTTACTCCCCATATTCATAGGAAATGATCAGTCAAAGGCTCAAAAGATTTTTGATTTTACCATGATTCTCATGGCACCCGTCTAACCCTCCGTTCCTAATCTCAACCTCCATGTTCGAATTGTTTGCGCATTGGAACTTGTCGGAGTTCGATATTTTTTGCATGGACGGGTGAAGCGGTCGACAATCGGAACCCATCGTTTTGCAGATCCCGCTCATGAATCGATTCCTATACGCCCCTCTGATCATTCCCGAGGAGGATGTATTCTTTCTATGCTGTCATCCAATCTAGCAACGGATTCAGCAAGGACCTTGGAATAGAATCATCGTTGTCAGTTCTTTTTCTCCCATTCAGCGGATTAATCTAGAGGAGAAAGGCCAGGGATTGGGAAAAATCCTACTCATGCCCAATATTTTGAACGCCAAGCGGTCACCCCGTGCTGAGACGGGCTCCAAAGCACATCTGAGCAACAGTTTTTGGTGCGATTGCCCGGCATGAAATAAACAATTCTTTCCCACTACTAAAGTCCGCTTCTCAAAACTTCAGACCATGGCTGTCCTACCTGGATCGACGTATGTATTCTGAGGAGCGGTTATTCAAATAATAGGCACAGGCAGAAAGGCTGCCAGGACGAAGATCCGTCGCTCGTCATTGAGAGTCTGTCGCTTCTTTTGTGATTTCCCAACTTCCTCAAACATTCAGAAAAACCACATCAACCTACCTTTTTTACTAGGCAAAGCAAGTTCCATGACAATGGAGAATACATACGTGTGACCCCATAAAGAAAAACTGCTTCAATCCCACGTTTCTGACAATTTCTCCATGATTTTTTGTCGAATTACCCAACTTGGGGGGGTGTGGGATTAGAAAATTCCGCGTGATGCCCGCCTTGCTAAAAATGCACTCAATATTTGCCAAATGTTGCTGTATAAAACATTCCAATTGAACAGATGGAACCCATACAGGTGAGCACCTCCTGCTCTTACTGACCCGGATATCGAGAGCATCCAAACTGAGGATTGTTTTGCTATTCGGTAATCAATTTGGTAATTGTTCTGCTGTTCGCCAGAAAAGATGCTTGAGTCAAGGGAGGTATCTAATACGGTTCATGAGGTACGCAGTGTCAAAATGACAAAACCTCAACCCGCCTATAGCCGCATTTAACAGAGATTGCGCATGAATCAGCTTGTTCTCATTGCGTTGCGAAGGCCTTTAACCTTCGTTGTTCTTGCCATTCTCATCGTGATATTCGGGACGAAGTCGGTGCTTCAGACACCGACCGATGTCTTTCCGAATATCAGGATTCCCGTCATCTCCGTGGTTTGGTCCTATGCAGGCTTGCTACCGAGTGATGTGTCCGGGCGTATCACGTTTTACTTCGAACGCGCCTTGACCTCAACGGTGGAAGGCATCAAGAAGATCGATAGCAAATCCTATTTCGGCATCAGTATTATCAATATCTTTCTCCAGGAGGGAGTCAACCTTGCCGGTGCCGAAGCCGAGGTTGCGGCGATTTCGCAGACAGTTGTGAAAGCGCTGCCCCCGGATATTTCTCCCCCCATGATCATGCGTCTCGAAGCGTCCTCAGTGCCGGTGGCCATGCTGCAAGTCACCTCCGACACCTTGACGCCCGCAGAGCTCTATAACCTTGCCTTTACCCAAATTCGTCCCCTGCTCGTGACCATTCCCGGGGCGATCCTGCCGCATCCATACGGGGGACAACCGAAACAGCTCCTGGTCTCGCTCGATCAACAGAAATTACTCGCCCGTCACCTCACCCCGGCAGATATTTTCCATGCTTTCGATAGGCAGAACAAAGTGCTCCCGGCAGGCGACCAAAAGATCAAAACTACCGACTGGATGGTCCAGACAAATGCGATGCCGCTGCAGGTCGAAGATTTTAACAATATTCCAATTAAGAGAGACGGAAACGCCTTCATTTATATGCGTGATGTCGCCAACGTGACCCTCGCCGGCCCGCCACAAACGAATGCCGTGCTGGTGGAAGGCAAACAAGCCGTCACCCTCGTCGTCATGAAGAGTGGTGAGGCTTCGACCCTGGAAGTAGTTGATGGGGTCAAGAAGGCGATTCCGCGCATCGAAAAGATTGTGCCCAAGGGCGTGGAGGTTAAAATTCTCAACGACGCCTCGCTCTTCGTGAAGGAATCGATTGCGGACGTCGTGAAAGAAATGGCAACGGCTTCCGCCCTGGTTGCCCTGATCGTCTTGTTGTTGCTTGGATCATGGCGACCAACCGTTATCATCGCCACCTCAATTCCGCTCTCCATCCTGTCCGCACTCATCTGCTTAAACTTAACCGGAGAGTCGCTAAATCTTATGACACTAGGTGGGTTAGCGCTGGCCGTCGGCATACTCGTTGACGACGCCACGGTGATGATTGAGAACATCGACACGCATCTCGCCATGGGAAAGCCTCTCGATGATGCCATCGTCGACGCCGCCAATCAGATCATCGTCCCCACCTTGGTTGCCACGTTAAGCATCGCCATCGTCTGGCTCCCGCTCTTCGAGCTCAGCGGCGTATCCGGCTGGCTCTTCGCACCCATGGCCAAGGCAATCATTTTCGCCATGCTCTCATCTTTCATCTTGTCGCGCACACTGGTGCCGACCATGGCGAAATTTATCCTCGCGAATCACCACGAATCGCAGTCCCCTGAAGACGGTAGAGGGAGCGAACCGGAAAAACCTCAGAACTTCTTCGTCCGCTTCCAGCAGAGTTTCGAACGCAGTTTCGATCGATTTCGTGAGCGTTACAATGCCCGCCTCGAACATGCTATCGCCCATCGACGCACGTTCGTCGTCATCGCTCTTGCGCTAGCACTTGCTTCTCTCAGCCTGTTTTTCTTTAACGGACGGGACTTCTTCCCCGAGGTCAAGTCTGGAACCATGCAGATGCATATGCGGGCACCACTCGGCACGCGTATAGAGGTCTCAGCTCGCGTCGCCTCCCTCGTTTCGAAAGACATCGCACGATTGCTTCCCGGGCAGGTCGAAGGCGTCGTCAGCAATTGCGGGCTGCCGGTCGGACCACATAACCTCGCCTTTATTCCGACGCCGACGATCGGGTCGCAGGATTGCGACCTCACCATCGACTTGAAGAATGAAAAGTCACCGGTTTGGGAGTATCGGCAAATTCTTCGCAAAGGCCTGAGGGAGCGGTATCCTGGTACCGAATTCACGTTCCAACCGGCTGACCTGACCGCCAAAATTCTCAATTTTGGCTCGCCTGCGCCGATCGATGTGCAGATTAACGGTATGGAGATGTACGCCAACTATGAATTCGCACGAAAACTGGCAGGGGAGCTGCGCAAGATTCCTGGGGCCAGCGACGTGACGATACAGCAGACGATGCGCACGCCGACACTTTTCGTCGAAGGTCAACGCACGTTCGGTCTCGGCACAAACCTGAGCGAAGGGGAAATTGCCGACAATCTGCTGTTGTCCACCTCTGGCAGCCAACAGATCGACCAGCAATATTGGCTCAATCACAAAACCGGCATTTCCTATCAGATTAACATCTATACGCCCCAACCGCAGCTCACGAGCATTAAAAATCTCATGACGGTCCCTGTCGATCAAAACAATCTCGACTCCTCGAAAGATAACGTACAGCTACTTGGGAATGTGACCACACATTCAATGATCGGAACGCCGGGCCTGATCTCGCACGCGAACATCATGCCGCTATTCAATATCTATGTGTCTGCCGAAGGGCGTGACCTCGGAGGCGTTCTGGCGGATGTCGAGAAGGTTGCCAAAAGCCTGGAGGACGAGTTGCCACGCAGTGCGGCACTCGAAATCCATGGGCAGGCCGAAACCATGTACGAGGCATATGTCGAATTGATTGTCGGTCTCCTCTTTGCCGTCGTGTTGGTGTATCTTCTGATTGTCGTGAACTTCCAATCCTGGCTTGATCCCTTTATCATCATTACGGCATTACCCGGTGCGTTGGCGGGTATTGCCTGGGCATTGTTCCTGACACATACCAATATTTCCGTGCCGGCGTTAACGGGTGCCATTATGACGATGGGCACGGCAACCGCCAATTCAATTCTTATTGTCTCCTACGCCCGTGAACGCCTTGAAATGCACGGTGACGCACTCCTCGCTGCTGTCGAAGCCGGGAAAGCCAGAATTCGCCCGGTACTCATGACGGCTTCGGCCATGATTATCGGGATGCTGCCGATGTCGATGGGCAACTCACCGAATGCGCCTTTGGGTCGCGCGGTCATCGGCGGACTGATGGTCGCGACGTTGTTTACCCTGTTTTTCGTGCCCTGCGTCTATGCCATCATTTACAACAGGCGAGCGACTCGCCAAACGAATCAGGGGTAATATGAAGGTCCTACGTGGAAAAGGCCTTGCGATCTTCGTGATCCTACTTTGTATTCTATACATGGGCTATCGAATTTACGCACACAACAGCGGCGCCGCAACACTACGCGAGGAGACACTTGCCGGGGCTATCCCCACTGTTTCCATCATCAATCCCAAACCGCTACCGCCTACCGAGACCATTACTCTCCCAGGCAATTTCCGGGGTTGGTATGAGGCACCGATCTATGCCCAGGTCTCGGGCTATGTGAAAATGTGGTACACGGATTACGGAGCGAAGGTGAAGAAGGGCGATATTCTCGCCACAATCAACGTGCCGACTCTCGACGCTCAATATCGGCAGGCCAAGGCGGATCTGGCGTCCGAGCGCGCTCTATATGGTCTTGCCCAATTGACGGCCAAGCGCTATCTAGCACTCCGCGAAAAACATGCGGTCTCCGCTCAATCGATTTCCGTGAAGGTGGCAGAGGCCAAGGCCCAAGCGGCAAAGGTCAACGCGGCGGAACAGCAAGTCAGGAATTTCGAGGCGCTGATTCGCTTCAAAACGATCGTGGCGCCCTTCGATGGTGTGGTCATCGACCGCAATATCAATGTCGGTGACTATGTCAACAAAGAAGGCACGATCAGTGATCCAAATGCCATCAGCAACCTTTTTACTGTGGCTGTCGTCAGCAAAATGCGCCTCTTTGTCTCGGTTCCGGAATCTTTCGGGGCCTTTCTCAAGCCGGGTCTGACGGCTGAGGTAACCGTGCCGCAATTGCCCAGTCGTCGTTTCACGGCAAAATTCCTCACCGTCGCGAGTGCATTCGATGTGAGCACGCGCACCGCGGTTACCGAATTCGTGCTGGACAACGAGGATAGGGCCCTCTGGCCCGGTTCCTTCGCCAAAGTACAACTCACAACGTCGGTGAATTCGGATTTTCTCACGATTCCAACCAGCGCGATGGTCTTCCAGGAAAACGGCACCGAAGTCGCCGTGCTGACGGATGACGATCGCGTTCATTTTAAATCGATCACCGTGGGGAAAATTCTTGACGCCACGGTCGAGGTCACAGAGGGAATTACCCCTACCGACCGCATTGTGAATAATCCCAGCGCGGCATTGCTCGAAAACGACCAGGTCCGCATCGTCACCCCAGCGCCGGGATATAATCGTCTTAACACCGACGCACCGATGCCCAAAGCCCAGATTGACGCATCAATATCATCGGGCCAGGCCGATACACCTGTGGCAAAGGACCAAACCGACGCACCTATAGCAAATGACCAATCATCAAAATAATGGCCGTCGAAACATGTTAAAGGAAGGTTTGCGACCACCAACAGAGATGCCATGTAGGTTGTTGACTTGGGTATGGCGTAGCAGTGTGTTGATGATTGCCCTTCATGTATCGGCATGTTTGCCACACGTGGATCTCGCGCCGGATTATCAACCGGCCGAATTCGTCGTCCCCGTTTCATGGCACGGTTCCAGTCCCTTCGTCGAAGCGAAACCCTCGGATGGTGAATTACGACAAGATTGGTGGACACTCTATAACGATCCGGTATTGAACAACCTTGAAGAACAGGCTATGGGTGCTAATCCGGATCTCCAAGCGGCTGCTGAGCGCTTTGTCCAGGCCCGCGATATGATGATGAAAGCCCGTTCACGGCGTATCCCACATGCCGGTCTGGGGTTCGGCGCCTCCGACAACAGACAATCAGAAAATCGTCTGTTTCGCGATCCTGATATTTCGGATACGGCCTCGACGGTTTCCGTCGGAGGGATTGCATCATGGGAGCCGGATTTCTGGTCGGCAATTCGCAACGCCACGCGTGTAGAGATGTACCGGGCCGAAGAGCGTGCGGCTGAATATGGGCTTGCACGCCTCAGTTTGCAGGCGGAAATTGCGGCGAACTATTTCACCCTTCGTGGCCTCGACGCGCAACTGGCGATTTATACCCAATCAATCGACCTCTATAGAGGTTCACTCAATTTGATTAATGAGCAGTTTACGGTCGGGATCGCGTCCATGCTGGACATTGCCCGCGTGGAATCTCTGTTGTTCAGCACTGAGACGAAGGAGGCCGAAATTCGAGGCCAACGCCAGGTGACTGAACAGGCGATTGCCATCCTCCTCAATCGGGCACCGGCCAGTTTCACGATCGAACCGGTCGCCGACCTCCGTGTGGAAAATTTCGAGGTGCCCCAGACCATTCCATCAACCTTATTGGAGCGTCGCCCCGACATCGCAGCGATGGAGCGACGGATGGCCCAGGCCAATCGTGCCATCGGCATCGCTCGCGCAGCCTTTTATCCTAATGTGACGTTCCGGGCCGGAGGGGGGTTCGAAGATACCGGCTTCGATTTGATCAAGCTTGCCAATAGTTTCTGGTCCTACGGGTCCGCCATTGAGCTCCCGCTTTTCCAGGGTGGATTTCGCCGCGCCCAATTGCAGCAGTCCTGGTCGGTTTATCGCGAGACGGAGGACCGATACCGTTCGACGGTGCTCAACGCCTTTCGCGAAGTCGAGAACAATTTGAGTCTGACCAACCAGCTCACCACTGCGGCCAAACGGCAGGACGCCGCCGTCGGGGCCTATCTCAAAACGCAAGACCTGACCTCTAGCCTCTATTTTGGCGGACTCGCCTCCAGTCTTGAGCTCATTTACGCCGAGGTCAACACGCTAGCGGCGCGTATCGACTCCGTAGCAATTAAGGCTAATCTGCTGAAATCTTCCGTGGCCCTCATTCGCGCGCTGGGCGGGGGCTGGAACCGCAACCAATTGCCCGCCGATGAACAGATTCAGCCCTTCGATACGTTCCAATATGTCGATCTTGATAAACCACCATCAGCCGGGGGAATCGATGTCAACGCGGACAATAACGGGGTGAATAATGATTTGACCAAACCACCCACTCCTTGACCCACGCTCACCCCTGGTCAGCTGGCATGGGGTATGTTAGAGCGGCACTCCCGCATGGTTTACCGTCACGTCAGTACCCGAGTTCGCGATACGATATACGGATCATGAGGGTACTAAACCTCATGGATTGAAGGGAAAATTACAGAAATGTTATGTTCCTGGCCTTGATGGGAACCAATACCTGCATAAACCAAAGAGGCGTGGACAGAATTCCCAGCCGATCGATATGGGTACAACCGTCATCAGCCTGACGGGAGGAATCATTGTTGTCGCATTGAGGGGAACGGGACAGTGAAAATGCTTGAGACTCTGCCCTATTGTGTGTTTACATCGGGGATGCCCCATAACATCCAGACCTGATCCCTGCACCTGGCATCAAATATGTTTTGATATATTTTGGATTCAGATGAGTGACCAATTCGAATTTGATCTCTTATGCATCGGCAGCGGCCCGGCAGGCCAACGAGCGGCGATTCAAGCCGCCAAATTCAGGAAGCGGGTTGGAGTGGTTGAGCGTCAGCAATGCGCAGGCGGCGTGTGTATCGAACTCGGGACCATCCCCAGCAAAACTCTGCGCGAGGCCGTGTTATCCTTCATGGCTACCAACCATCCGTTTGTCCAACAGACAAGAAACCGGGAACGGCACCGTCCCACAGCGGAACAATTATTTTCTCGTGTGCAACTCGTCAGAAACCGCGAAGTCGACATCGTGGAGGACCAGCTCTGGAGGAATGATATCGAACTCATTTCCGGCGAAGCCTCCTTCACCGACGCCCATACCCTTGTTATTCACACAGAACACGAGACGAAAACTGTCACGGCTGAGAATATTCTGCTTGCCGTCGGAACCGTAGCCGCCCCGCCACCTGGAACCGGCGTGGATGGTGAAATCATTGTCACCAGTGACGAGATGGTCCACCTCACATCCTTGCCCAAAAGATTAGTGGTGGTCGGCGGGGGCGTGATCGGGATGGAGTATGCGTCAATGTTTGCCGCACTCGAAATCGACGTGACCGTGGTGGATAAACGGGAGCGTTTGCTAGATTTCCTGGACAACGAAATCGTTGAGGAACTCATTCATCAAATGAGAAACCGGGATGTGACCTTCCGATTGGGAGAAACCGTGGAAAAATTGACCATCGCTGAAGGTCCTCCCAAACAAGCTGTGATAGAACTGGAGTCAGGGAAGCGACTTGTGTCCGACATGGTTCTGTATTCCGCTGGGAGAATCGGCGCAACCGATCGATTAAATCTAGCTGGTGCGGGCCTGACGGCGGATAATCGTGGACGCATTGCGGTGGATCAAGCTTTTCGAACGCAGATCCCCCATATCTTCGCCGCCGGGGACGTGATCGGGTTCCCCAGTCTCGCCTCTACCTCCGCCGCGCAAGGTCGACGGGCTGCCTGCCATGCCTTCGGGGTCAGTGCGGGTCCCATGGATACACACTTTCCCTTCGGCATCTATGC
The DNA here is from genome assembly GCF_032051675.1 of Candidatus Nitrospira neomarina. NCBI lineage: Bacteria > Pseudomonadati > Nitrospirota > Nitrospiria > Nitrospirales > Nitrospiraceae > Nitrospira > Candidatus Nitrospira neomarina. Next base: position 894,311 of record NZ_CP116968.1, on the reverse strand, counting down.
CATTCCTGAGATTTCCATGATCGGCGCGCATGAACATGAGCTGACCGAAAAAAAAATCCCTTATGAAACCGGTGTTGCCCGATATAAGGAAATCGCTCGCGGGCAAATTATGGGAGATGACAGTGGTTTGCTCAAAATGCTGTTTCATCGTGAGACCCGAAAGCTCCTCGGCGTCCATGTGATTGGCACTGGTGCGACGGAGCTCATCCATATCGGACAAGCGGTGCTGGAATTAGGGGGAGGTCTGGACTATTTTCTTGACCGTATCTTCAATTATCCGACTCTTGCGGAATGTTACAAGGTAGCCGCTTTAAATGCGTTTAATAAACTTTCACGTATAGGATAGCACCCTAAAACGACGTTGATGGATCGTCAACGCATACTGGTCTTTATTTATTTCACATTGGAAGGTTGTCGTCTGAACCCTTCCCAACCATCACACAAGTTTTCCACCCACCATCATGCACAGGTATCTTCACCCGTAGAAATCAGAGGGGCATTCTTTGAGAGGCTCAATGTGGATTCATGGTAAATGTTCCAGATAAGACGACGGTCAGTATCTTAGTCGGGAGAGACTGCTTAATTCTTGGCCAACTGTTTGTGTATGGAGTGGACGGGGTCACTCCACCCTACCTGTTGAATGTGTTACACCGACAACACGGTTGAGGGAGAGACCCGCCTGCTAAAAGAAGTTCTTTAGCCGGACGATCCTCGTTCAGGGGCGTCACTGTTCAGTTCGAAAGATTTCTATGGCCAGCGCGCTACTTTACGACCGCCTGCAATTTGCCTTCACTGTCACGTTTCATTATCTCTTTCCGCAATTGACGATAGGGTTGGCCTTACTGCTGCTTTACCTGCGAAGCCGTGCGCTCGTTTCCGGCGACGACCACTACAATCAGGTTGCCCGATTCTGGACAAAGATCTTTGCCTTGAGTTTTGCCTTTGGTGTCGTGACCGGCATTCCCTTGGAATTTCAATTCGGCACCAATTGGGCGAAATTTTCGAACTTCGCCGGCGGGGTGATTGGCCAGACACTGGCCATGGAAGGCCTGTTTGCGTTTTTTCTGGAATCCTCGTTTCTCGGTATCTTGCTGTTCGGCGAGGGGCGATTCAGTCAGCGGGTGCAATGGGCCGCCTCGCTGATGCTGTTTCTCGGATCCTGGCTTTCCGGCTATTTCATTCTGGCGACAAATGCCTGGATGCAACATCCGGTTGCCTATACGGTGGCTCCGGACGGACGGTTGTTTGTCGACAGTCTTTCCGGTCTGCTCACAAATCCTTGGCTAGTCTGGCAATTCGCCCACAACATGACGGCCGCGGTCGTGACCGCCTCATTCGTGGTGGCCGCAGTCGGTTCGTTCTATCTCCTATCCGGTCTGCACGTGAAATATGCGAAGACGTTCCTCCGTACCGGCGTCGTGGCAGGCGCCATCGCGACGGCGCTGATGATCTTTCCGACCGGCCACGAAAATGCCAGACAGGTTTTTGAACACCAACCGGTCAAAGGTGCCGCATTCGAAGGCCTCTTCAAGACCGAGCGTGGCGCGGGGATGGTGCTTATCGGCCAACCGAACCTCGAAACCATGACGATCGACAATCCGCTCGTCGTGCCGGACGCCTTGAGTCTACTGCTCTTTGACGAACTCTATGCCACGGTGAGAGGGCTCGAGGCATTTCCACGTGCAGAGTGGCCGGACAATGTAGCGCTGCTCTACTATGCCTATCATGTGATGGCCTTGCTTGGAACCATTCTTGTATCGATCATGGGTCTGGCGCTGTTTTGGCTATGGCAGGGACGATTGTTTACCGCGAACTGGCTGCTTTGGCTGCTTATGCTTTCCGTCCCGTTTCCCTATCTGGCAACAACGGCCGGCTGGATGACCGCCGAACTCGGCCGCCAACCGTGGCTGGTATATGGCCTGCTCCGCACCGCTGATGGTGCCTCACCGATGGTCCATTCGGGAAACGCACTGTTTACGTTACTCGGGTATCTCGGCATCTATCTTGTATTGGGACTGCTTTTCCTTTTCCTAATGGCTGAAATAATACGGCAGGGCCCGGCGGGCTCATTCCCTGAGTCTGCAAACCCATAGGAACCGGTACGATGGAAACTTTCTGGTATGTTGCTGTCACATTAATGCTGGCTGTCTTTGTGGTCCTTGACGGCTTCGACTTCGGCCTGGGCATTGTCTATGCCTTTGTCGCGAAAAATGAAGCGGACCGACGTGCGGCGTTGGCCGCCATCGGCCCCATCTGGAACGGCAACGAAGTGTGGCTGATCGCTGCAGGAGGACTGTTATTCTTTGCCTTTCCCAAGGCCTACTCGGCAGGGTTCAGCGGTTTTTATCTGGCCTTACATCTGGTCTTGTGGCTGCTGATTGCCCGTGGCCTCGCACTCGAACTCCGTTCGCACGTGGATCACGCACTGTGGCGGCAGTTTTGGGACGTGGCGTTTGCCGGAGCGAGTCTCTTACTGGCTGTCGTGTTCGGCGTGGCCCTGGGCAACCTTATTCGCGGCGTGCCCTTGAATCCCGAAGGCTATTTCTTCGTGGCCCTCTGGACAAATTTCATGACCGGACCGGAGCCGGGCATACTGGATTGGTTTACCGTTCTCTTCGGAGCCACAAGCGCAGCGATCCTCGCCATGCACGGCGCCAATTTCCTGGCCATGAAAACGGAGGGCCAGTTGCGGAACCGGGCACGACGAGCGGCCTGGCTGAGTGGATCGGCCGTGGTTATTCTGGTCGGGCTGGCCCTGACCGCCGTTCCCTTTGTCCAACCCTTGTTCTTCCTCAACTATGCCGCCCATCCCATGGGATACATCTTCCCGGTTCTCAGTATAGCGACGCTGGTAGCGGCTCTCATGATACGAAGGCGCGATTGGGATGCGGGAGCATTTTCCGCCACGAGTCTCTTGATTCTGACAATGCTGGCCAGCACGGCCTGGGGGTCATACCCGAACATCCTGATTGCGACCAACGATCCGGCCAATAGCTTGACCGTAACCAACGCCACCGCCGGCGTCTATGGCCTGCAGATCGGCCTCTGGTGGTTTTTGATCGGATTCATTCTGCTCATTGCGTATCAAGCTTGCGCGCATCAGGCCTTCCGGGGGAAGGTCAAACTCGGGGCACACTGAATCTGTCCATTCTGGAAGTTCGTCTCCACACCGGATTCACGACCAGGATCTTTCGACGACAGGCCTCTGAGCGGAAACCCGCCATCTAGGCGTTTCCCGAGAGTCACCGGAATCTACAGATGGAAGGATTGGCCAAGCAACTGCCTATCATCGATCTGCGTCCTCTCTGAACGTTGTCCAATCCACTGTGCTGATGGTTGGACAGTCTTCGCAGAGGAATTGTAGGATCTTGTTGACGAGGGAAGAAACTGTCAGAGGCAGATGTGCTCATCGAAACAGACGGAGATTGGCATAATCCATGCCGGACGTACCGGAAAGGATAAGAACATGACCATCCCGGAAGAAGTGGTCTTTTTATTGGATGTAGATAATACGCTATTGGATAACGACCACATCGGCACCGACCTCAGCCATCATCTTGCGCAAGAGTTTGGCGAGAAAAACCGGGATCGATACTGGGACATTTTTGAGGCGTTGAGAAAGGAGCTCGGTTATGCGGACTATCTGGGAGCTTTGCAACGCTACCGTGTCGAAACCATGAATGACCCGAGGTTGCTGATGATGTCTTCATTTCTGGTTGACTATCCGTTTGCAGAACGCCTCTATCCTGGCGCGCTCGACCTTCTCGCTCATCTTGATCATTGGGGCCGAACGGTCATCCTCTCGGATGGTGATGTGGTCTTTCAGCCCCGCAAGATCCAACGCTCGGGATTGTGGGACGCCGTCGAGGGTCGGGTGCTCATTTACGTGCACAAGGAACACATGCTCGCGGATGTTGAGCGACGTTACCCAGCTCGACATTACATCATGATAGACGACAAGCTTCGCATTCTTGGAGCCATGAAACAGGTTTGGGGCGATCGTCTGAGAACGATCTTTCCCCGCCAGGGCCATTACGCGCTGGATCAAAATAACGTCAAGGCCTACCCCCCGGCCGACCTTACGGTTGAGCGCATTGGCGACCTGGTCACATATGACCTTCCCGCCTTGATGGGCCTGGTCGATACCGGCCATACGGAATAGGAGACGCCCTGAAGGTGAAGATCATGTCAGGGTTATCGAAAGGAAATGTAGAATCTGTGGAATTTCGTTACATCCCAAATTAAAGCGTTGGTCTCAAATGTAGACAATCGTGGTTTCATCCATGGGAATCTATTCATCTACTCACCCTTCCGATAATTCAGGATCCCCCCGAAGGTAACATGGAAATGAACCCCCATACCAATCCTGTTTTGAATCATGGACCCTTTAGGATGAACCGTCAGAGGGCCACACAATTCTTCTTGGCACATCCTATGCATTTCATAAGCCATATGCCCAAACTTAAAAAAATGTGAGTATCGACTCCTTTTCTTGTGAAGGATCCCTTTTCAGAATCTTTGTTTCCTGGTACGCTCAACATCCACGATGTTAGGACCAATGAGTGATCATGTCGGAAGATGAAAATGAGACACCTGCACGAAACCTCCAACGTGAACGGACGGCAGCCTTAGCCACGTCCTGGCATGATCTGATGGACAAGATTCCCGCCAAAATCACCACGATGATAAAGGTCGCATCAGCATGAGCCGCGTGAAATCAACCACTCACAGGGCTCGCCCGGTGTTGACCAAGCGGCCCGCATGGAAAGCGTTGGCCGCGCATTATAAGACGATCCACGGTCTGCATTTGCGCCAGCTTTTTGCCGACGATCCCGACCGGGGCGAGCGCCTGACTGCCGAAGCCGCCGGCATTTACCTTGACTATTCGAAAAATCGCATCACCGACGAAACTCTAGGCCTTCTCCTTCAGCTTGCCGAAGACTGCGGTCTGCGTGAGCGCATCGGGGCCATGTTCTGTGGTGAGGAGATCAACGTGACAGAAGGACGCGCCGTTCTGCACACCGCTCTGCGCGTGCCTGAGACCAAACGAATTCTCGTTAATGGTGTCAATATCGTTCCTGAGGTGCATGGAGTTCTCGACCGCATGGCGGAATTCTCACACCAGGTCCGCAACGGTTTATGGCGGGGACACACCGGCAAGCGGATACGCCACGTGGTCAATATCGGCATCGGCGGCTCTGACCTCGGTCCGGTGATGGCCTATGAAGCCCTGCGTCATTACAGCCAGCGCGACATGACCTTCCACTTCATCTCGAACGTCGACGGCACCGACTTTGCCGAAACCACACGCAACCTCAACCCGGAAGAAACGCTCTTCATCATCTGTTCGAAGACCTTTACGACGCTGGAAACCCTGACGAACGCCCACACCGCGCGCGCGTGGAGTGTGGGACAGATCGGACACGAGGAAGCCGTGCGCAAGCACTTTGTGGCCGTGTCAACCAATGCCGAAGAGGTTTCAAAGTTTGGGATCGACACGGCAAACATGTTCGAGTTCTGGGACTGGGTCGGCGGGAGATATTCGATGGATTCCGCCATCGGCCTCTCGACCATGCTCGCCGTCGGCCCCGATCACTTTCGGGCGATGCTGGACGGTTTTCACGCGATGGATGAACATTTCCGCACGGCTCCATTCGACCGCAACCTGCCCGTGCTCATGGGACTCCTCACCATCTGGTATAACAATTTCTTCAAGACAGAGACGGTCGCGGTCTTACCCTACGACCACTACCTCAAGCGCTTTCCAGCCTATCTCCAGCAGTTGACGATGGAGAGCAATGGCAAGCATGTCACACTCGGAGGAGCAGGCGTTGGGTATCAGACAGCTCCGATCTATTGGGGCGAACCAGGCACAAACGGCCAACACTCCTTCTACCAGCTGATCCACCAGGGAACAAAGTTAATCCCCTGCGATTGTATCGGTTTTTCCCAAACCCTGAATTCGATCGGCCATCAGCATGACATGCTGATGGCAAATCTGTTTGCACAGACTGAGGCGTTGGCCTTCGGGAAGACCGCCGAGGAAGTCAAAGCCGACGGCATACCAAGCTGGCTGGTGCCGCACCGCGTGTTTGACGGCAATCGCCCGACCAACACCATTCTTGCCGAGCGTCTGACGCCGGAAACGCTCGGGGCGTTGATCGCGCTCTACGAACACAGCGTCTTCACGCAAGGGACGATCTGGGATATCGATTCATTCGACCAATGGGGCGTTGAACTGGGCAAGGTGCTGGCAAAACGGACGCTTGCAGAACTGGAGAGCCCTGATGAGCCGCAGCTCAAGCATGACAGTTCAACCAACGCGCTCATCCGTCGCTACCGCCGCTTTAAGAACAGTCCTCCCTGAATGGATCACATCCGTCAACTGGCCTGATCGGTCGGCAGGCATGTCTACCGCGCGGCAGTGTCGCGGCTCGCCCGGCAATGGATTATACGGCGCGCGTGAGTAGGGACTGGAAAAAGCTCACATTCTCTGCCAGCGTTAATTAAATTTTTCAAGAATATTGAATCCGGAAAGCACGCATGAAAGCCGCCACACTCATCGTACAATGCCTGGAGAACGAAGGCGTGAAATATATCTTCGGTGTGCCGGGCGAGGAGAATATGGATCTTCTTGATGCGATGATCGGTTCTTCTATCTGCTTTGTCATGACCCGCCATGAGCAGGGGGCGGCCTTCATGGCCGACGTATACGGCCGGTTGACCGGTAACGCCGGCGTGTGCCTCGCCACGCTGGGGCCAGGCGCAACGAATCTTATCAGTGGCGTGGCCGATGCCACCATGGATCGTGCGCCACTTGTTGCCCTGACCGGCCAAGCTGACCGGGACCGGCTGCATAAGGAATCCCATCAGCACCTTGACATCGTTTCCCTGTTTCGTCCTGTGACCAAGTGGAATGCCACCTTGCCCATTCCCGACATCATTCCTGAAGTCTTTCGGAAAGCCTTTAAGCTCGCGCAGGCCGAAAAACCCGGCGCCACACACATCGAAATTCCCGAAGACATCGCTTCGAGGGAAACCGAGGGCCACCCCCTGCTCGTGCAATCGGTTCACCCCGGGGGGGCCGCACCCGAACAACTCGACAAGGCCCAACGTATCATCGGGGAGGCCAGACATCCGATCGTGCTCGCGGGCAATGGCGTCATTCGCGGACATGCCTCCGAAGCGCTGGTGCGCTTTGCGGAAACGCTGAACATTCCGGTTGCCACAACCTTTATGGCCAAAGGCACCATTCCCGATACCCACCCGCTCTCGCTCGGTGCCATTGGACTGGAGACCATGGACTATGTGAACTGCGAATTTCTGGACGCGGACGTCGTGATCGCGATTGGATATGACATCGTGGAATATGCTCCCCATGCCTGGAACCCCAACCGCGACAAGAAAATTGTGCACGTGGACCTGTCGCCCGCCGAGGTTGACGCGTCGTACATCATCGAGGTCGGGGTCGTGGGTACGATCGCTTCGTCACTTGAAGCGCTGACGGATCAGGTCCACGCGCCCGCCACAACGCGGGCCTCACGATTCCGCCACATGCTTCACGAGGAATTGGCACAAGGCGGTCAGAACACGTCATTTCCTCTTAAGCCGCAAAGAATCCTCGCGGACCTGCGTGCGTCGCTTGCCCACGATGATATCGTGATCTCGGACGTCGGCGCGCACAAAGTCTGGCTGGGGCGCCTCTTCCCATGCTTTCTTCCCAACACCTGCATCATCTCGAACGGATTCGCCGCCATGGGCATTGCCTTGCCCGGCGCGGTGGCGGCCAAATTGGCACACCCGGACCGCCGTGTCGTGGCGGTCACCGGTGATGGAGGGTTCCTGATGAACTCCCAGGAATTGGAGACCGCCGTACGCATGGCTACCCCCTTTGTGGTGCTCATTTTCAACGATGGTGGTCTCGGCCTGATTCGCTGGAAACAAATGCAGCAATTCGGCAGATCGACATACGTGGAATTTCACAATATGGATATCGTGAAATACGCGGAAAGCTTTGGTGCGAAAGGGTATCGCATCGCATCGGCAAAGGAACTGGCACCCGTGCTGCGAAAAGCGTTGACCTCTAATACCCTTTCAATCATCGACTGCCCGGTCGATGCTTCCGAGAATATACTCCTCACCCAAAGACTCGGTACTCTTCCCTCAATGCCAGAGGGTCAACGATGAACACACCGGCGCGTTTCCGGCAAGTCCTTTCCCAAAGTCATGTGCCCCACCCCATACCTCTCTGCCGATCGGACAAATCTCTTTCCGGAATAATGCAATAGTTTCCAAAAAAAACGCCGTTCCCGGCGCCCGCAGGTCAGGAGAGTGTTTGAAGAATATTTAGGACCAGGTGCCCCGGCTTCCAGAAGGATGATAACGTGAATCCATCATTTTATTTGCACGATTCGTTCATCATTGGGCAAGGTTCCTAACCCCCATCTGCTTCATGTCCAATTGAATCACTCATGGGGCCGTTGAAAAAAGCCGCCAGCGGCGTTCTCGCCATTTTTTCGTGCTCACGTACTGGAAGTACGCTCTGCGCGCATAAATGACTGCGGCCTTGCTGGACGAACTTTTTTGAACCGCCCCGAGGCCTCAGATATGCAACGTGTCTGTGGGTCAATATGCCTTTGGAAATTATTATTATTCAACACTCCCCTCATCTCGGCTCATGATCTAATCCACTCCTGAACCAAAACGGGATACCACACCGCTCCTTTTTGTTCAGGAAGTATGGTATCCCGCTACGACTTACCGTTTATTTTTTCGGTCTATTACACTTTTACAGTCAGATACAAGGCTCCTTGACCCCTATGGATAAAGATTAAGGCGGAGGACTTGTCCTTCAAGCCTGAGGTCACTTGCCTGAAATCCTCCTCCGAGCGAACCGGGTTACGGTTGATTTCGCTGATCACATCGCCCTGAGCCAGTCCTGCCCGTGCGGCATAACTTCCCGGAGCGACATCCATAACTACCACCCCGTTCACATGTTCTTCCACCCCTAATTGCTCGGCCATACCAGGGTTGAGATTCTGAACAGCCACCCCGGCAAGCGGTCCTTCCGTCGTGCCCATCTGGCCTGCTTGTGCCACTTGAACAGGCTTATCTTGTTCACGAATCTCCGCATTCAAAGTATGCTTCTGACCATCCCGGATCACCACCATCTTCACTTCCGTTCCGATAGTAGTCCTGATGACATGATGCTGAAGACTACGCGGATCCAATACGGGTTTGCCCTGATATTCGACAATCACATCACCCCGTTTGAGGCCCGCCTTGTCCGCAGGACTTCCGGGAACAACGTTCGTGACCAGCGCTCCTTTGGATTGATCCAATTTAAAGGAGTCTGCGAGATCCGTCGTGACGGCTTGTATACCGACCCCCAAAAATCCTCGCACAACTTTTCCGGTACTGACCAAACTGTCATACACCGGTTTGGCAAGATTGGTGGGAACCGCAAATCCCACGCCTTGGTACCCGCCGGATTGGGAAAAGATTGCGGTATTAATGCCGACCAGTTGGCCTCGCGTATTCACCAACGCACCACCGGAATTCCCCGGATTGATCGCGGCATCGGTCTGAATGAAATCTTCATACTGGGTAATGCCCATGCCTCCTCGACCCAATGCGCTGACAATCCCCAGCGTGACGGTGGAATTCAGTCCAAATGGATTGCCGACCGCCAGGACATATTCTCCGACTCGAAGCTCGCCGGAATTTCCCCATGGAACATACGGGAGATCCTTCCCGTCAATTTTAATGACCGCTAAATCAGTCTGAGGATCAAGGCCGATCACTTTTCCCGTGAATTCCCGATTATCCGGAAGCGTCACCATGATTTCCTTGGCCCCGTCGACCACATGATCATTGGTCAACACATATCCATCACTAGAAATAATGACACCGGAACCAGCTCCCTGCCCTTCCGGAGCAGGAGGACCATTGGGCCGGTTCGGCATTCCTGGCATCTCCGGCATTCCGGGCAGACCGAAAAACTCTCTCATCGGATCAGACGGCATTCCCGACATGGGGACCGGCGCTTCTTTTCGAACCGTAATATTGACCACTGCGGGGGTCACCGCCTGGGCAATGTCAGCAAATCCTCCTTTATCCATATTGGGGGGAGAACCCACGGATGCAGGATCTGCCGCTTGGGAAACGGCTGCTTGAGAATGAAACGGCATATTCCATGACCCGAGCAGAAGGACTCCAGCCAAAAAACCGATGCCGGCCAGTCCCGCCTTCCCGGCATTCATTCCGGTAAAGGACAAAGGCCATTGGAACCGCCAACTACGAGAACCACGATTGTTTGTACCCATTGATATTCCTCCTTGATAGTAAGATTGCCGACGCTGAGATATTTCGTATCGACATCCTATCTATTCAGTATAAGCTGAGGATTAATTGACTATTAATTTTGATTAATTTTCACACAACCCATTTGATGAGTCGGTCAATAGGTTCGCAGCCTCAAGGAGCTCCTCTGTGAGATAAGGACAACACGCACATCAACACCACAGGTAATCCAGACGCATTTCTCCACTAAGAAATCACATGCCGGCAACAACCCAATCGCAAACCAAAAGAAAGGCGACTGCGCCTTATGTCATCCGGAGGCCGAGGGCACCCAGTTTTCCCCGATTGAGCAAACAGGGCATGCCGCCAGATTCGACCTTGGACACATTCATGAGAAAGGTCAACATCGACTTTACAAGATGTCCGTGTACAGACAAAAGCATGTTCACGGTAGATTCCCAATGCATGACCTGTCACAATAATAAAAGAAGGGCAGAAAGAACTGGAATCCGGAAGGACAAGAGGACGGTTATTTCAGTAAATGTGCCTCAATCTGCAATTGGTACTGACAAGACCCCAACGCTGTTCACATTCTAAAAGGACGGCTTGACCGGAACAGGAGGACATTATGGAAATCTTGACTCTAGTGATCGCTATCGCCGCCTTAGTGATTGCGATCATGGCATTTCAACGAACCGGCGGGGGGATGCGGGATCTCCGCCGACGAATAGAAGACCTTACCGAAAAATCCGAACATGCGACCAAGGGGGCCCGCGACATGACTGCTGATGCCCTCAGTCGCCTGGAAACCTTTATTCGTGGACAGCAGAAACCTTCTCCAGTGCAGCAAGAACTCCTGGAAGACGAACCACCAAGCACACAGCAGACGTTTCCTCCAACCGAACCGGAAAAACCACTAGACGAACCTCCAACCACACAGCAGATCTTTCCTTCAAAAGAATCGGAAAAACCAATAAACGACCCTCCAACCACGGAACAGAAACCATGAGACCATGGGTCATACCGGCTACGGTATTTTTTCTAGGATTTGGCCTTGGCTTTAGCAGCCCGATGTTAGCCTCACGGTATTTGGATTCCTATCTTCCCGCTTTTTTGAAGGACGCCATGCATCCACTTGAGGGATCGGGGACGCACAAACAACGCCAAGAGGATCGTTTACTGGTCACCATGACGACTCAAGACGGAAGCATTTTAGCCACCTTTCAACAGCAGGTGCCTGAGATCGACCTCCTCATTGAGGAACGTGATCTGGTGACATTAGACGTGCCGAAATACGTACCTTTTATTCACGACCCCACATTGCTTCGGGTTACCAAACACAAGGAGATGAACCCTGCTCTTCCGGCACCTCCAAATCCGTCCATTCCATCCGCATCGACAAAGGAATCCGGCTCAATGATTGATTCGCCAGGATCTGCACTCTAAACTAACGAGGCAGTATCAAAGAGCTATTCTCCATGAAGTTGAGTCACGTACCTCCCTGGTCTTATCAACAAAAGAGGTGAAAGTGGTTTGGTTACTCGAAGCAAGGGTTGAATAAGTCCATGATCAATATTCTACAAGTTCTCCTGTTAGTGGGAATACTGACCGGCTGCGGTGCCATGAATGCCATACCCCTTCCCGAATCACCAACTGCAGTCCAACAACTCCTCATGGCTCAAGCCGTGGAGCGAAGCCTGCATGGAGAGAACACCAGGTCCATTCTCTTAACCTCTGGTGATACCGTAAGTCTCGATATTTCTGGATTGCACGTTGAAGATGGGTTGACCGTTGCCCAAGGTTTTTTTAAGGGTGCAATTGGGGGTTGGCTTGGAGAAAGCGGGCTGAAAATCGTCTTGGATCCAGCTAAAGCCAAGTACCGGATCCACATCCTTGTTCAGGGTCTAGGAGTCGAGCAACGGTCCTCCTTGTTTGGGTTACCACCTATACAGAGTGCCCTCCTCCCAATTGCCTTGCCCGAGATTGCGATATACGCTTCTCAAAAATTGTCAGGATATACCAGATTCCGCCTGGATATTTACGAAACGGAGACGGGACAGTTTGTTCGCTCCACTCCCTGGTTTCAAGGGTCAACCTACTTCAACGAATATACCATCTTGTTCTTTTTCGACTTCGAGTTTACCGATTTGATCGCGCCATTTTGATCTGGTGCTCTTATTTTCAATCAAGAACTTTCAAACATCCACGGCCCCTTGAGAAAAATAAAGAACCATTGGACAAAGAATTTAAATACCGCAGACAAAAGCTCTTTTGATAAATCCGTGAATCACCGGAAACCCTTCTCATCCTGACTCCTTCAGGAAGATTTCACCACCACATACAAATGACGTGAGGAACGGATAAGCACCACCAGTACCGCTTGTTCCTTCTTAAGCCGTTTAAACCATGAGGAATACTCCCTGACGGATTCCACGGGATGCTTATTCAATTCAATAATGACATCTCCTTCTACGATCCCCGCTAATTCAGCGGCACATCCTTCCTCAAGGAATGCGACCACCGCTCCTTTGATGACAGGATTCAGCCCATATTCTTGAATGGCCGCCTCATCGACATCAGCCACTTCCACCCCGGCAAGAGGATGGTCCACGCGAGGCGTTCGAGTACGCCGGGCATGAGGGATCGGTGGTTGCTCACGGATGACCGCTCTTACCTGACGTTCTTTTCCATTTTCGATCGTACCCAGTTCAATCTGTTCTCCAATAGGGGCACGTGTCACGTGTTCCAGCAACATTTGTCCATCTTTCACATTTTTCCCTTGGTATTCAAGAATCACCTCTCCTCGGTGTATTCCGGCTTTATCGGCCGGCCCACCAGGAACCACATCGGTTACTAGGGCCCCTTCCCCGCTTTTCAGGCCAAACCACGGAGCGAGTTCCGTCGTCATTTCCTGTACCCCCAGCCCTAAATATCCCCTGACAATCTTGCCATGTTTGATCAATTCCTCTAATACCGGCCTTGCCAATGAAGAAGGCACCGCGAATCCCACTCCTTGATACCCTCCACTTTGAGAGGCTATTGCTGTATTGATGCCAACTAATTGTCCTCGGGTGTTCACCAACGCCCCACCTGAATTTCCTGGGTTAATTGCCGCATCGGTCTGAATGAAATCCTCAAAACGGGCTAACCCCATCCCTCCTCGATCAAGAGCGCTGACGATACCGAGCGTCACCGTGGAATTCAGACCAAACGGATTGCCAATAGCCAATACATATTGGCCAACGGCTAACGATGCGGAATTTCCCCAGGGAATCACAGGAAGGTTGTCTGCCTGAATTTTGATAACCGCCAAATCCGTCTCGGGATCCGCCCCGACAACCTTGGCTGGAAATTCACGTGCATCGGGAAGAGTGACAAGAAGATCACGGCTTTGGGCAATCACATGATTATTGGTCATAATATATCCGTCGGTAGACAGGATGACGCCTGATCCTGAACCTTTTTGACGTTTGGGTATACCCCGTGGCGGTTGGCTCTCACCAAAACCTTTAAACGGAAGTGGAACGCCTCCTCCCCGGGATTCGACAATATCAACGGTTGCCGTGATATTTACCACTGCCGGGGTCACGGCCTGAGCCACGTCCGCAAATCCTGCTTGCTTAAATGTTTTTTCCTCCATTCGTTCCTGAGAGGACTCTGAGGATTCAGCTGCCCATCCGGCATCTCTGTCCATTCCAGTAATCAGCACAACCACACCGCCACAACCGATCCACATGGCCAGGACGGAACTCACGATCGCCATACGTCTGGGAAAGTGACGCGTTACCTTGCATGTCCTATTACCCATTTTTATCCCCATAATTGGTTCGTGATGGAAGGTCTGCGATCTCGGAAAGATTATGCGATTGACTAAATACGAATGTTACCAGAGATCTATCAGGCAGATTTTTCTCTGCTTACGTTCGCTGCCTCCGAAAGCTTCATGACAATGGCGGATCAAATATTTTATGGAAAAATGTGGAACCTTCCTCGAGAAACACGACCACGAAAAACCTGCGTGTGTTCCCGAGGAAGAGAGCCTGGTAGCCCGATGCTAGAAGGCGAGTGACAATTTCTCAGAAGACTAATCTTTACACAACCCCGGAATAATATCGGATGATATCTGAAACGGAGACCACACCGACGATCCTGTTACTTTCTGTGACCGCAAGGTGTCTGGTGCCTTTTTCTTTCATGAGACGCACGGCTTCGACAATTGGATCACTCGTCTCAACCGTGACTAACGGTTCGCGCATGCAGGTCTTCACCGTGGTGGTAAGGGGGTCTGTTCCGGACGCGACGACCTCTCGAGTCAATTCGGTTTCGGTGATATACCCCAAGTACTCATCTCCGCCTTGAATTAACACCGACCCAATTTTCCATTTTTGAAGGCACTGTCCGACTTCCTGCAGGGTGGCATCGAGCGACACAGATCGCACAGTTTTTGCCATATAATCGGAGACGGTCGGCCCGGACGCTTTCCGTTTCTTCGATTCCTGCGAGAGGGAGGCTCGCCTGGCCTCCAGATCTGCAATCGCGCTTTCCAGCACTCGCTGCCGTTGCCGGATCGTTTCCCGCTGTGAGTGATGGGTGGTGCCTTCCGGTGCCTCTTCAGAAAGATTCATCAGCCCCGCTGCCTCTCCAAGTTGGGCATAATCATAGGTATCTAAGAGCGCAGAGGAACCGCCAAACGCATCCTCGAGAATCTCTTCTGTAGCGGAATCAAATTCGTTTAAAGCGCCCATGGAAGGCTCATCTATCAGAAATTTTTTCAAAATTTCTAACTGTTGGCGTATCCGGGAAACATCCTGATCCAATGTCCCCACCCGATCCGTTTTAGACATCTTCTGTGATCCCATAGAGCCTCCTTTCCTCAATGACATACGATAAAAATGAGAGCAAAAACGATACTACCCTACCATCAATGAGTAGGCAATCAGAAATTTTCTCGGAAGGAAAATGAGCCCACGAGGGGCATGGGAGCGGGGGGTTGCGGACAGGAAGAGGATCCTGCCCACAAATCGATCAACGCTCAGGTTTCCAATAAACTTGAAAGCAAGGTAGCAAGCCCCAAGAAACTGAAAAACCCGACTATATCGGTCACCGTGGTTAACACAATGGAGGAGGATTGGGCCGGATCCTGTTTGAGTGCTTTCAAGGCGATGGGAATGATGGCACCGGATAACCCGGCAATGACCATCGAAATAATCATGGACAAGCCGATGATGAAAACCAATCCCAACGACCGGCTCCACAATCCCACGGCGAGACAGGCTGTCGCAGAAACAGCCAGGCCATTTAAAAATGCGACATAGACTTCCTTCCCGCTGACCCTGAGCCATTGGGATGGTCGAATATCCCGCAGGGCCAACCCCCGAATGACCACGGCGAGGGATTGGGCCCCGGTATTGCCTGACTGCCCGGCGACAATCGGGAGTAAAACAGCCAGAGCGGTAAATTTCGCAATGGTCCCTTCAAACATGCCCACGACGAATGCGGCCAGGAATGCCGTTAACAGATTCAGTTGCAACCACGGCAATCGTTTTCGGACGGAAAACCATACGGGAGAAAGCGCACGCTCATCTTTATTGGCACCCACCATTGTAAGCAGGTCTGCACTGGCATCTTCCTGACTGGCCTTAATAATGGCTTCGTTCCGGACCACGCCTAAGAGCCGTTCGTCCAGATCCACAACCGGAATCGTAAAAAAATGTCGTTCACCAAAGAGTTCGACAATCTCTTCACGCGACTCCAGAGGATGAATGGTGGGAAGATCCTGAACCATCACCGACTGTAATTTTTCTTGGGGATCCACCAGCAACAAGTCACGGACGGAAATCCGGCCCACGAGCTTTTGGGTTCGATCAATAACATAGACATCATGGACATCTTTCTGCGCCCTGATCCGCACCTGGACCATGGCTTCTCGAACCGTGCTTTCTTCCTGCAACACAAAAAATTTTGGATCCATGATTCGACCGACGGATTCCTCGGGGTAGGTCATATAGGACCGGATTTCCTGGGCATACCGTTCAGGAACTCTGAAAAGAATGGCCCGTTGCAGATCGTCGTCCAACCGTTGAAACAGAGATGCCGCTAATGACGGCGAGAGATGCGGCACAACCTGTTTCAGCAAATCGGTGGGCATGATCGCCAACGTATCCGCAGCCACGGGAGGAGTAATACAGGCCAGAAGATTCGCCGCATTGTTCGGACTGGTTCCTTGTAAGACTCGCAGAATATCCTCCACCGGATACCCTTCCAGAATTCGTGCGGCTTCCTCATGATGGTTCTGAAAAAATGCCTCATTGAGGAGATGCCCCCTTCCCCGAACCTTCGTACTCCTCTGCGTGGTCAGATCCCTCACCCTATTTTGTTCCGTTCCTGTAGCGTCTCCGCCACATCGGTCATTAAGCGAATGCCCGTTAACGAATAGACTTCCCAAAGTTGCATGAGCGAATCACTCACCGATCCCAACGGGGCCTTGCCTCCGACATCTTTCTCAATCCTTCGTAACATCCGATATCGCAGAGCTCCAAAAAATGTTCCCCACCGATCCACCACCGGCAGGGTATGAAACCGGCTCCACTCAGAATGTTTGAGGATTTCTTCCAGATTGGCTTCTGCTGATAAGGTGGTGATCTGAGTCTCCATCAATGTTCCGACTAAATGATCAGACCGATCAATGAGCAGTTGCCTCAATGTGATGACACCTTCCAATTTACTATCGCGATCGATGACGTAGACATAGTACATGGCTTTCTGGCCATAGGTACGAATACGGTCGATGGCCTCTTCGACAGCAATATCAGGTGGGAGGGTAAACACCTGAGGATCCGCTAAACTTCCGGCCGTGTTGGGTGAATACCGCAAAGCACGGCGAAGGGTCGCTCCCATTGGATTATCTAACCGGTCCAATATGTCCTGACGAACAGGTTCCTCAAATTGTCGAAGAACCCCGATTGCCGATGTGGCATTCATGGCGCCTAAGACATTTGCTCCAAGATCTTTCGAAAGCTCTTCGATGATTTTGCCCGTGGACACCGGCAAACAATGCTCTAACACACCAGCGATTTCTTCCCCAGGTAAGGTCTCCAGGAGCGAAGCCGCTTCATGAGGATCCAGCGATTCCAAATGACGAGCCGCTTCCACGGGATGGGCCTGCAAATACCCCAGAGTCAACCGATGTTCGAGTTCCATATGCTAATGCTCGGGATGGGTAATGACGGCTGTGGATTCGGTCACCTGAGTCGCAGGAACGATGACCCGGCCTTCCCGGGTTTCTAACACGACCGAAATTGGTGTGACCGCAACCACGGTTCCTTGGTTCTCTCCAATTTTTACGGTCATGCCCACTCGAACCATTGATCCTAAATAATGGGCGGCAATGAGATTGGCCACAGCGGTTCGTGACCCTAACCCAAACGACAATGCCGCACCCCCAATCAATCCTGCTAAGAGGATGACAATGGTATTGTTCAACAATTCCGTATTAATGCCGAGTGCGTCAATGGCCGTCACCACAATCAACAACACGACCGCCACATAGACGGCTTGGGCCACCATGGTCCCGTGGGTAATTCCTGCCGAACTACACGTCATGGTAATCAACTCACGAACAAAATTCGCGGCAATTAAACCCAAAACCAGCACCAACACCGCAATCCCGACTTTGGGAATATAATAGGCAATACTCGTCAAGGCATCCGAGACCATCGTCAAGCTGAGGGTGTCGGACGCTTGTATGAGAAAAACCAGGAAAATAATCCAAAAACCAATCATCCCCAAAATTTCAGAACTTTTCTGCTTGGTTCCTGATCGCTCCAATAAGGTTTGCACCGCAGTTCGACTCAGCAAACGGTCAAACCCCATCAATTGCAACAAGCGGGTCACCACGACACAAACCAGCCTGGCCAACACATAACCAAGTCCCAACAACATGCACGCCAAAATCAGGGTTGGCAAATAAGCAATAATTTGAGCCAGGCTCGCGGTAACCGCGTCGGTTAAGCCATCCACCCACCCGGCCATCGTCAACTTTTTCTCTTGCATATGAAGGATCGTCCTCTCTTCGGTATCGACCTAACTTAGACGAAACGCCTCGTTTTCCCCATCAGACCCGATGGGCATCGGACCACGCCAATCGTTGATCATAGTATCCTCCTACACATCACGCAACTGACATTCCGGCGAGACACCGTATTTGACTCATGGGAGACCATCTGGCTGTCCATCCTTACTCTTAAACGCTCCCAAAGCCTATTCCCTGCCTATTTGGTGGCCACGTCCACCTTTCCGTCGTTCACGCTGCATGGCCTTAGTAAAGCGCAGGATGGCCGGATCATTGAGCCAAGCAGTCAAGTCTCGCCCGATCCGCACGCGCCAGGAAGGATAGACTGATTCCGGTGCTCCAGGCAGATTAGGCGTATCAAGCTCCGCCAACAAATCTTCAAGCTGCACGATGAGCAGGCGGGAGGGTGTCCTGGCTAAATACCGGTACATGGCTTGAAGCATATCGTCAGAAAGGTTAGGGGGAATTGGCTCGGTAGAACAGAGGCCCTCCCGATGTAAGGCCTCCCATAATTGTTTCCGATCTTCCGCCCGCTGCTGCCGGTCTTGCTTGCAATCTTTTTTTCTGAGATATACCCCCCCTGCTTGCTTGATCATGATATCTCGTCCAACCCAAAAACCTTTGAGCGTAGGAAGATCATGTGTGGTTGCGGCCACAAGCGCCTGCTCAGGATAGGCATGTGGAGGGGTCATCTCCCCCCCATGTTCTCGTTCAAAAAATAGCAAGCGGTAGGATAGAAGCCCGGCGGCATCTAATTTTTCCCGAATGACAGGAGTGACCGCACCCAGGTCTTCCCCAACCACCATCACTTTTCGTCGCACACTTTCTAAAGCCAGGACCGCCAATATTTCATCCACATAGCTCTTGACATACACGCCATCCTTTCCTGTTCCGCCTTGAGGAACCCAGAACATTCGAAACAGCCCCAAGGCATGGTCGATTCTGAGGACACCTCCATGTCGCATATTTTGCCGAAAGGTTTCTCGAAGAAAGCGATAGCCATCTTCCCGCAATCGAACGGGATTGGGAACAACCAGTCCCCAACTTTGTCCATTCAGATTAAAGGAGTCCGGCGGCGCGCCAACGGTGATGTCTGAGGCAAGCTGACCTTGAAAGACCCAGGCATCGGCTCCCTCGGGATGAATACCAACCGGTAGATCGTGATACAGCCGGAACGACAACGCATGTTTCTTGGCAACATGATCGAGGTTCTGTAATTGCAGCTCACATAACCATTGAACATATTGATAAAATTGGATCCGAGTGGCATGGGCTCGTTGAAACACTTCCACATCAGGTGACTGGGGATGCCGGAAGGAGTTCGGCCAGGTACGCCACGCCACCGTTCCCAGGCGCTCTGTCAAAGCCTGAAATGTACAAAACATGGTCAGATGGGGATTGAACCCGTACACAAATCTGGTAAATGCCTTTCCACGTGCCGTAGGATGCTTAGGCTGGAGATGGTGTCGTCGAAACACTCGGAATAGTTCTTCGAGAATGGTCCATTTCAGTTTCCCTACGGCCTCATAATCGACCAATGGACTCTCTCGAAACTGTTGGAGGCGACGCTGGAATTTTGCACTCTTGGCTTTTTGACGAAGCCCTGCAGACGTCCGCCACTCCTCCACCCCCTCCAGGTTCAAGTACACAGGGTTCCAAAAGAGACGGCTGGACGGAGAATAGGGACTCGTTAATCCCACCGCCGGGATATGGAGAGGGTTGACCCCGATGGTGGCGACTCCCCAACGAGTCCCCGCCACCTTCATGACCTCTTCTAAATCTCGAAAATCTCCAATTCCCCAGTTTCTGTGGGACCGTAAACCATAGAGTTGGAGCGAAATTCCCCAAGCCCGTTTGGGTGAAGGGGGGAGATAACATTTCTTGGGTGCCACTATGAGCAGGGCCCGTCCCTCCACTATTCGCTCTGAATGCAGCTTCACACGGACTGAAAGACGGAAATATCCAAGTGAAAATTTCCCCGAAAGAGGAAAATGAACCTGGACATATTTCACACCACGGATCGCCTTCTCGGATGTCACCTTGCCCCTGGATCCTGGCAGAGATAGACGCCGGGTGCCCCCCTTCTCATCCGTCACCTGGATGACAAGGGAAATCTTCTCCAAACTGATGTTCCCAAGAGGAAGGGACAGAGCCAACATGAACGGAGCATCAGAAGGATACCGCACCACAACTGAATCAATGACCTGTGTCCAGGTTCGGGAAACCGCATGAGCAAGCGAGTCAAGTATTTCCTTCTTCGATGAGGCCTTCACCCCCATGCTTGCCAGGACTTGTTGAAGATGAGGCACCCTAACCTGCCGCTCAACACCTAAACCATCAACATAAACCGGTTCAATGCCATACTGCCGGCCTAACTGCCAAATCGGCTTCGTGGCAAGTTCAAAGTTATTCATGGTTGTCATTCAAAAAGATACGGTCCTTGATGGCAGCTGTTGCGGACATAGTTACTAACCATCCCTCATACCCTGTTTGGTTGCATCCGGCTCATGAGAGTGTCTTGCTGAAGCACCATGGCTCCACCATATGTTGTTCGGCACTTCGTATCAGAAGATTGGCCCAACCATCCATTCTGAAAGAGTATCACTCCCCTCCCAACGGTCTCTTACTTCCCTTAAGACTTTATCGTTGTAATTGTAAGGGAAGATCAATCTTGTGTCTTCTGCAAAACCTCGTTGTTCACTCCTGAAAATATCGATCCGAAACGTCAAAAAATGCCACGTACTATACACACCTGATTGTTTCCATAGGAACGTTTCCACCCACTCCCTGGGAGAATGCCTTTTCGTTCTTTCACGACACGGCGATAGCCTCGAAAAAAAAGCAAAACCTCGCCCAACAGCTTGGACGAAGAACCAAAATTCCGGTACAATAAGGCTATAAATGAGTCGGAATGGGGTCCCCCAAAGGTCAGACAAGCATAGGAGCTGAGAAAGGAAACATGCCCCCTAAAACACCAGACGAGAAACCGAAGAAAAAGCCGTCCACCACAAAAAAAGCGACACCTGAAGCCAAGACCGCAAAAAAAACCAGCAGCAAATCTGTGAACCCAGCCACGACCAAGCGCCAGACGTCGTCTCAGGCGATTCACAAGGAACCTGAAGTCTCCTATCCTGGTCCTTCAATGGCCCTATCCGAGGAATTGCGGGAACGTATTGCCCGACGCGCCTATGAAATTCATCACCGTCGCGGAGGCCAACATGGCAGTGATTGGGAAGATTGGCTTCAAGCCGAGCGTGAGATACTCTT
Organism: Candidatus Nitrospira neomarina; assembly: GCF_032051675.1. Classification (NCBI taxonomy): domain Bacteria; kingdom Pseudomonadati; phylum Nitrospirota; class Nitrospiria; order Nitrospirales; family Nitrospiraceae; genus Nitrospira; species Candidatus Nitrospira neomarina. The sequence goes on along the minus strand of NZ_CP116968.1, from coordinate 872,671 downwards.
GAAGCAGCCTCCGCCACATAGTAGACAAATGGAACCTTGATTGTTGAACACGATTACTCACTGACTTCACACTAATGGAGGGCATCTCACATGGATAACGACACACGATATGTTTTACTCGCTGGGGTTTCTCTTATGGTCGGAGTGGTTCTCGGAACCGGACTTGGTCTGTTGATGGCTCCTCAGTCGGGATCCCGAACCCGTCGTCAATTAAAGAATATGATGGAAGACGCCAGCGAACGGGCCGGAGAATTTGCAGAAGATGCCAAAGAAGCGGTCACCGGCATGGTGGAGCGCAGCAAAAAATTTGTTGTTTAGCGTACTGAGGCCAGATGGGCCGTTTTCTCATAAAGGCCTATGTCTCCCTCACCGCTTGGCCATATGGCCGTGGCGTGGGGCATAGCGGTTGATTCATTCCTATGCTTAAGGGTTACATCGGGCCCAAGGGTTGGTGACCATGACGTGCCTCTCGTCAGGATTTCGGAGTTCGGAACAAGGCCAGCCCTCGAGAAATTAAATGATAGGGTTGTCCCCCCTTCAATAATTTCGAATGCTTGGGATTTTTCTTGTCAACCGGTACAGCGGTGTCGAACTCCAACTCCCACCGCACCGACTTGGTGTGGGCAGGAAGTATGAAGTCCACATCCTCATGATGGGCGTTTATCAATACTAAAAACGTCTCATCCACAATCGGTCGCCCTTGACTGTCTTTCTCTACGATGGCGTCCCCGGCCAATCGTATTCCCAATGTTCGATGCCCCATCTGCCAATCTTCATGCGACATTTCTTTTCCATGCGATCCGAACCACGCCACATCCTTCACTTCCGAATCTTCTATCCGGCGCCCTTGAAAAAACCTTCGTCGTTGAAACACCGGATGGGTTTTTTTAATGTCAATGAGCATCTTCACAAAGTCCAGCAATCCGAGTTGGGATCGCGTCAGGTTCCAATTCAGCCAACTCAACTCGTTATCCTGGCAATAGGCGTTATTATTCCCCTGTTGCGTACGACCTAATTCATCCCCGCCACAGATCATCGGTACTCCCTGGGATAACAGTAAGGTTGCGAAAAAATTCCGGACCTGCCGGTCACGCAACTCCTGGATCGCGGGATCCTCCGTCGGGCCTTCCACACCACAATTCCAACTATCATTATCATCGGTTCCATCCCGATTTCCTTCCTGATTGTCTTCATTATGCTTGTGGTCATACGACACCAAATCCTGGAGGGTAAATCCGTCATGAGCGGTCACAAAATTTATACTGGCATAGGGTTGTCGCCCACTTTCTCCGTAGAGATCGCTACTCCCGGACCAACGATTGGCAATTTCCCCAAGCAATCCACCATCTCCTTTCCAATACCGGCGAATGGAATCGCGGTATTTCCCATTCCACTCGGCCCACCCAGGAGGAAAATTTCCCACCTGATAGCCGCCTTCTCCCAGATCCCAGGGTTCGGCGATCAGCTTCACCTGTGACAACACCGGATCCTGGTGAATGATGTCAAAAAAGGCGCTGAGTCGATCCACATCATGTAATTCCCGTGCGAGCGCGGATGCCAGGTCAAACCGGAAACCATCCACATGCATATCATTCACCCAATACCGCAAACTGTCCATAATCAACTGCAAGGTCCGTGGATGTCGGACATTCAACGTATTTCCACAGCCGGTGTAATCCATGTAATAGCGTGGATTGTCCGGAGACACCCGGTAATAGGAGGCGTTATCAATTCCCCGGAATGATAACGTCGGCCCGAAGTGATTCCCTTCTCCGGTATGGTTATAGACGACATCCAGGATGACTTCGATGCCGGAACTGTGAAGTTTTCTAACCATGGATTTGAATTCATCGACCTTTTCTCCTCCACCGGGGAAGGCCGAATACCGGATGTCAGGTGCAAAATACCCGATGGAGTTGTACCCCCAATAATTCGTGAGGCCCTTCTCTTTCAGATAGAGATCATTCACAAAATGGTGAACCGGCAACAATTCCACTGCGGTAATCCCCAACGATTGAAAATATTCAAGAATCGCCGGAGACGCCAAGCCCGCATAGGTTCCACGCAATGCTTCAGGAACATCCGGATGCCGCATCGTCATTCCCTTGACGTGGACCTCGTAGATGACCGTCTGCTCCCATGGAGTATTCAGCCGTTGGTCTCCTCCCCAGCTAAAGGCCTGGTCGACGACCACCCCTTTAGGAATGTTTGCCGCATTGTTCCGATCATCGAATGACAGGTCACCTGCCGGATCGCCAAGACGGTAACCAAACATGGAATCGGACCATCGCACAACACCCGTCAAGGATTTCGCATACGGATCGATCAGAAGTTTGGCAGGATTAAACCGGTGCCCCGCCTCTGGATCATAGGGCCCATGCACCCGGTATCCATAAAGTTGGCCAGGACGCACCTCAGGTAAATAGACATGCCAGACTTGATCCGTTCGTTCCTCAATAGGAATCCGTTGGGTTTCCTGCTCCTGAAGTTCATTGTCAAACAGACAAAGATCCACACCGGTTGCATTTTCGGAAAACAGTGCAAAATTAACTCCCTGCCCGTCCCATGTGGCACCGAGCGGGTATGATCGACCTGGCCAAATTCTCATAATATTCTGCTCTCCTGAATATGGGGTTCCGGATATCGGGAATAGCGGGGGACGATAATACAGCATATCTCAAAATGGGGCAAACCTAATCAGACGCTCCTGCAGTTCCATATACAGCTCTTCAGCTTTTTTGTTAAACTTCACTCATCCCCCACCAGCTAACAATTCAATCGAAAAATACCAAAAAAGGAGGCACCACGTTTGGAAAAATTAGAGCCAGTAGAATGGCAATTAGACCTGGGCGCCTCATATATCGACACCTCATCTGTGGAGTTTCGGGTGTGGGCACCGAAGGCCCAGTCGGTGGCCGTCAAAATCATGGGAAGTACCGGGGAAGCGACCCTCCTTAGCCAGGAACCTTTTGGATATTGGAAAGGCACGTTGCAAGACATTTCTCCAGGCACCCGCTATCAATATGTATTAAATCACTCCATTGAACGCCCTGATCCGGCTTCCCGATTCCAACCGGACGGTGTCCACGGCCCCTCGGAAATTATCAATCCTTTGGCATTTTCCTGGACGGATACAGCTTGGCGTGGCCTGCCCCTCGATCAATACATCATTTACGAGCTCCATACCGGCACGTTCACCCAGGATGGAACCTTTGATGCCATCATCAGCCGTCTGCCATATTTGCGTGACCAGATTGGCATTACCGCCATTGAACTCTTGCCGGTGGCGCAATGTCCTGGGGCCAGAAACTGGGGATACGATGGAACCTTTCTCTTTGCTCCGCAACACAACTATGGTGGACCCGATGGCCTCAAGCGATTGGTCAATGCCTGTCATGCAGCGGGTCTCGCGGTGATCATGGACGTGGTCTACAACCACCTGGGTCCGGAAGGAAATTACCTTGGTGATTTTGGTCCGTACTTTACCGACACCTATAAAACCCCATGGGGGAGCGCCCTCAACTACGATGGACCCGATAGTGATGCTGTCAGACATTTCATGATCAGCAATGCGGTCTATTGGATTCATGAATACCACATTGATGCGTTACGGCTTGATGCGATTCACGGCATCTTCGACTTCAGCGCCAAGCATCTTCTTCAGGACATCGGGGAAGCGGTTCATACGGAGGGAGACCGACTCAAGCGCCAGGTTCAGGTCATTGCCGAAAGTGATTTGAATGATGTCCGCATCATTTCGCCTCCCTCACGAGGGGGATATGGGTTGGACGCGCAATGGAGCGATGACTTTCATCATGCCCTGCATGCCCTGCTCACAAATGAGCGTAAGGGCTACTATGAAGACTTTGGACAACTTAAAGACCTGGGTAAGGCTATACGGGAAGGTGTGGTCTATTCAGGACAATATTCTCCACACCGGCGACGGAAACATGGCAATTCCTTTAAACCCTGCTCACCAACACAACTTGTGGTGTGCGCCCAAAATCATGATCAAATCGGCAATCGCGCACAGGGAGACCGACTCAGTAGCTTGGTGAGTTTTGAAGCCCTCAAAGTCGCCAATGCCACCGTGCTGCTCTCACCATATCTTCCTCTTTTATTTATGGGAGAAGAATACGGCGAAACCGCTCCTTTTTTGTATTTCATCGACCATGGGGATCCTGCGTTAATTGAAGCCGTCCGACAAGGGAGAACCAGGGAATTTGCCGCATTCGGATGGACGGACATTCCTGATCCCTATGCTCAAGAAACCTTCGATCGTTCCATCATTCATCCATGTCTTGAGACCAATCCCCAGCAACACACCCACGCGCGGTGGTGCCAGGCGTTGATTCACCTGCGAAAATCTATTCCCGCATTAGGCACCGGAGTGAAAGGCCACAAAATCCAGATTGGGTCACATGCGAAAAGTCAATTGCTGATTATTCATCGCCGTGCGAAACAGGGGCCCGAGGCACTGGTCCTTCTGGGATTTCACCACAAGGCCTCTTTAGCCTTAGTCAAACTTCCAAAAGGGAATTGGGAATCCCGCCTGGATAGTGGAACATTCGCCGCCGGCGATCAGGAAGAACTCCTGGCTCCCTCCAATCTCACCGTTCAGAATGTGGAGCAGGTCTCTCTCAAGCTTCCACCCTATCCCGCCTGGATTTTTCTGAAATCTGACTAGGCTCAGGTGATGACCATTAGAGGGAGCATATCAATGAACATCGCTCACTCTTTGTCCGGAAGGATATCTGTCCTAGTCGGCTCAACATACCAACCTGATCGAAATGGAAGAGGTAGAACAGCCATTTCACGGAGATCTTGGAAAGCTAAACAGGCTTAAAAAAGACTGCGGCTAAAGGCGGAAGGGTAATCACTACAGAAAACGGCTGGCCATGCCAAGGCATGTCTTCAGCCTGGACACCTCCAGCATTCCCCATATTACTTCCACCGTACGCTTCAGAGTCACTGTTCAAAAGCTCTCGATAGTATCCGGCGTTGGGCACACCCATTCGATATGTTTCCCGAGGGACCGGAGTGAGGTTCATGGCACAGACCACAATATCGGAAGGATCTTTTGCGCGCCTGAAATACGTGAGCGTCGAATGATCACTGTCATGAAGATCGATCCACTGGAACCCCGTCCAATCATAGTCAACCTGATGGAGCGCGGGTTGTGAGGCATATAATCGATTGAGATCAGCGACATAACGCTGGAGACCCTGATGCCGATCATACTCAAGTAAATGCCATTGAAGGCTATCATCATGGTTCCATTCCCACCATTGGCCGATCTCGCATCCCATAAAGAGCATTTTCTTTCCAGGATGGCCCCACATGTGTCCATACAAGGCCCGCAAATTCGCAAATCGCTGCCATTCGTCCCCGGGCATTTTATCCAGAAGCGATTTCTTGCCATGGACCACTTCATCATGAGAAAGCGGGAGGACAAAGTTTTCGGTAAAGGCATAGACTAATCCAAAAGTCACATTATGTTGATGAAACCTCCGATAAATAGGATCCAGACTAAAATAATCCAGGGTATCGTGCATCCACCCCATATTCCATTTAAACGTAAATCCCAACCCTCCGACATAAGTCGGCTTGGAGACCCCAGGCCATGCCGTGGATTCTTCGGCAATCATCACAATACCGGGATGTTCCTGATGGGCCACGGTATTGAGCTCTTTCAAAAATTCCACTGCTTCAAGATTCTCTCTGCCCCCGAATTTATTGGGAATCCATTCGCCGGCTTTTCGGGCATAATCGAGATAGAGCATCGATGCCACGGCATCCACCCGAAGGCCATCAATGTGGTACCGGTCAAACCAGCTGAGTGCGCTATTGATCAGAAAGTTTTTGACTTCGGTCCGACCGTAATTAAAAATCCGGCTATTCCATTCCGGATGAAATCCTAGCCGCGGGTCCGAATGGTCATACAAATTTGTCCCATCAAACCAGGCCAAGCCATGGGGATCTTCCGGAAAGTGCGCAGGAGCCCAATCCATCAGGACCCCGATTCCGGCCTGATGACAGGCATCCACAAATGCCATAAACTCGGCAGGAGTGCCAAACCGGCTTGTGGGTGCAAAATACCCGGTGGCCTGATACCCCCAAGACCCGTCAAAGGGATGTTCCGTCACCGGCATCAGCTCAATGTGGGTAAACCCCATGTCCTTCACATAGGGAATGAGGGTTTTTGATAATTCTGAGTAGGTCAGCCATCGAGACCCTTCCTCCGGGACACGTCTCCAGGATCCCAAATGCACCTCATAGATGGACCAAGGCTGAGCGAGGGGATCCCAATTTTGCCTGGATGCCATCCACTCACCATCCCGCCATTCATATCCCGAAAGATCACGGACAACAGAGGCGGTTTTGGGTCGTAATTCAGCTGAGGAAGCATAGGGGTCCGCTTTCAAAAACGGTGCATCCCCATTTTGCGGTAAAATTTCGAATTTATACACCGCACCATCATTCATGTCAGGAATGAATAACTCCCAAATACCACCACCTCCGCGGCTTCTCATCGGATGCCGACGCCCATCCCATTCATTGAAGTCTCCGACCACGCTGACCCGTTTGGCATTGGGTGCCCACACAGCAAAGTTGACCCCCGGAACATCCTGATGGGTGCAAACTTGCGCCCCAAGCTGTTCATAACTTCTATAAAGCTTCCCCTCACCGAACAGATGTAAATCAAAATCTGAAATACGCGGAAGAAACGCATAGGGGTCATGACGTTGACTGGATTTTCCCTGCCGATCGACAATGCGAAATTGGTAATCCGTTCCCAATGAATGCCCCTCCCATCGAGCTTCAAACACTCCAGCAGGATGCACGAGCTTCATGGGAATAGGGGTGTTGCCATTTCGGCCCGGAAGCACCGCAACTTCGGCAGCGTCAGGCAGAAAAGCCCTGATGCAAACACCGGAAGAATCCGTCGATTCCCCACGATGAGGACCCAACACGGAAAACGGATCCCATTCAGTGGCAGAAACCAGACGTTGAAAACGATTTGAGAGCGTTGGCATTGCCAATGACTCCTTTCTATGTTAATTAACAACATCCTAACATAACAAAAGGGACTATGTATTCTGCACTGTTGGCCTTGCTGCTTCTGTTGTTCTTTGCGGTTGCTTTTTCGATACAAAACTCCGAACCCATTATTCTGAACTTTTTCGCCTGGACCATTCAAGGGTCGCGGGCCCTGATGTTGCTCTCAGCTTTGGCATTAGGTGTCGGCCTGACCGTACTGGCTGCATTGCCCATCTATATAAAAAAAATCCGTCTGATCGCCAAGCAACAAAAAACGATCGCGACACTGGAACAATCCGTCGCCCAGTTCACCAATCCTCCGTCCAACACCTAAATCCGTATGAAAAGCTCTTCCGGACCTCGCCGCAAAAAACTCATCGAACGGACGCCACAAAAAATCCTTGCCATGATCATGGCCGGTGGCAAAGGGGAACGGCTCATGCCGTTAACCGAACAACGAAGTAAGCCGTCCGTGCCATTTGCCGGCACCTATCGTATTGTGGATTTTGTCCTCAGCAATTTTATTAATTCCGGCATCCAGTCCATGTACGTTTTGGTGCAATACCGTTCACAATCCTTGATTGAACACCTGAGAAGGGCCTGGCGCTTTGGTGGCACCAACCGACAAAACTTCATTACGGTCGTCCCTCCTCAAATGAAGGGACGCGGGAAATGGTATGAGGGGACAGCAGATGCCGTCTATCAGAATATTAATCTTATCCAGGATTTTGCGCCAGGATTGGTGGCCGTCTTCGGAGCCGACCATATTTACCGGATGGATGTGCGGCAGATGATCCAATTTCACCTTGACCAGGAAGCGGATGTGACCGTCGCGTCGCTTCCCGTTCCGATTCAGGCGGCAAAGGGGTTCGGAATTGTCGAAGTCAATGCCGACCATCAAATTATCGGATTTGAGGAAAAGCCGGCCTCTCCCAAACCCATGCCTGAAAATTCCGGGATGGCGTTTAGTTCGATGGGAAATTATATTTTTAATGCCGACATTCTTGTAAAAATCCTGGAACAAGATGCCAGTCAAGCCGGCACGCACGATTTTGGTAGGAACATTATTCCGTCGCTCATCAAATCTCACCGGGTCCTCGCTTATGACTTCATGGACAATGTGGTTCCCGGCATCCATCCTTACGAAGAATGGGGGTACTGGCGCGATGTGGGAACCCTGGAGGCCTATTGGCAAGCGAACATGGATATCTTGGGTGAATCGCCGATCCTTGACTTACGAAATGTCAAATGGCCTATTCTGACCGATGCGTCCGTTGAACCCGTTGCCAGTCTGGTCCGATCCCACATGGATGATGCCATGGTCGGCCAAGGCAGCCTTGTCGTAGACAGTACGGTGAAACGTTCCATTATTGGACGCAATGTCAGAATTGGAGAAGGCTGTACCATTGAAGAATCGATTATTCTTGATGGGACACTCATTGGCTCCAATTGCCATCTCCATCGTTGTATCATTGACCGATTTAACATTATCTCGTCCGGAACCAAACTAGGCGACAAACACGGACGAGACAGTCGACGATCCGCAGCCGGGAAGCTCGGCCTCACTCTCTTCCCTCGTGGGCAATCCTATGGCGGACGGGCCATCCATTCCTCACCCTCCTCTTTAACATAAAGGAGGGAGCATGACTCCTCTGCCTCTGCACATTCCGCTCTCGACCTATCGCCTTCAATTTAACGCGTCATTCACATTCCAAGACGCCTCTCGCATCCTCCCGTATTTGTCTCAACTTGGCATTACCGACTGCTACGCCTCTCCCTATCTGAAAGCCACTCCCGGGAGCACCCATGGATACGACGTGGTCGACCCCACGGAATTAAATCCGGAGATCGGGACGGAGGCCGATTACCAGGCATTTATCCAAGCACTCCACCAACACGACATGGGTCAGATACTGGACGTCGTCCCGAATCATATGGGGATAGCCGCATCGACGAATCTTTGGTGGCAGGATGTCTTGGAAAATGGTCCTTCTTCACATTACGCCACATTTTTCGATATTGACTGGACACCGGTGAAACCGGAATTAGAAAACAAGGTGCTTCTTCCCATTCTCGGAGATCAATACGGCATTGTGCTTGAAAACCAGGAAATCATCCTCCACTATGAGGACGGACAATTTTTCCTCACCTACTATGAAAATCGTCTGCCCATTGATCCCTGCACTTGGAGTACCATTCTGACCTTCAGGCAAGACACCCTCAACCAAAGCCTGGAAAATTCTGATCCGCACTTGCATGAATACCAAAGCATTATCACCGCTCTTTCCCATTTACCGGCCAGAACCGAGACGGAAGCCGAGCGTGTTGCCGAACGGTACCGGGAGAAAGAGGTGATCCGCCGCCGCCTCTCCACGGTGATTGCCGACAATTCCACTATTCGCGATTTTCTGCTGGAGAACATTCGGTTACTGAATGGCATGAAGAACTCTCCCCGCACATTCGATGTCCTCGACAGCCTGGTGAGTCACCAAGCCTATCGCCTGGCCTATTGGCGGGTCGCCGCTGAAGAAATAAATTATCGCCGGTTTTTTGACATTAACCAATTGGCGGCCATTCGCATGGAGCAACCGGAAGTCTTCCAAGCGGCCCATAAAAAAATATTTGAATTATTGACATCCGGTGCCGTGAATGGACTGCGAATTGATCATGTCGACGGGCTGTATAATCCAAGAGCCTTTCTGGCCCAATGGCAACAATGGGCGGCTGAAAATTTGAAGGTTCAGGCCGACACCCAAGGCCGCTCCCTCTATCTTCTCGTTGAAAAAATTCTGGGTACAGAGGAACGTCTCACTTCCGATTGGCTGTGCCATGGCACAACTGGATACGACTACCTTGCCCTCGTCAATCAATTATTCATCCAGGAAACCCACCAACGACAGATCGAACAGATCTACAGCCGATTTACCAAACAGTCGCTCCACTATGACGATCTGATCTACGACTGCAAAAACCTCATCATGACCAGTTCCATGTCAGGAGAAATCAATGCCTTGGGGCATCAGCTGAATGTCCTCTCCGAGCGAAACCGGCGCTCACGGGACTTTACGCTCAATAGTCTGATCCACGCGATCCGCGAAATCATTGCCTGTTTCCCGGTATATCGAACCTATATTGGACCCGATCCTCTCGAAGGCGTCCTGGATCGTGATCGCGCGTATATTCGGCTAGCGGTAGCCCGAGCTAAACGGCGCAATCCTGCCATCAGCAACCTGGTCTTCGATTTTATCCGCGATCTCCTCTTGAGAATTCCCCAGAACTCACCGGATCTTGATTGGGAGGTGATTCGCCCTTTTGTTATGAAATTCCAGCAGACAACCAGCCCGGTCACCGCGAAAGGCGTTGAAGATACCGCGTTCTATTGTTACAACCGCCTCACATCGCTCAATGAAGTCGGCGGCGAGCCGCAACACTTTGGGGTCCCGCTTTCAACATTTCACCAATATATGCAGGATCGCGCCACCCAATGGCCGGCAAGTCTCTCCTCCACGTCCACCCATGACACCAAACGCAGCGAGGATGTCCGGGCCCGAATCAATGTGTTGTCGGAAATTCCCAAAGAATGGCGGCACCATCTTCGAACCTGGAATCGGCTGAATAAAAAAGCCAAGCAAACAATCAATGATCAACGGGCACCGAGCTTGAATGAAGAATATTTGATTTACCAGACGCTGCTCGGCACCTGGCCATTGGGTGGTCTCTCTGAACCGGCTCAACCTCAATTCCTGGAGCGCATGCAGGGATATATGGTTAAAGCCTTACGGGAAGCGAAAGTTAACACCAGCTGGTTAAACCCCGACGAAGCCTGGGAAACCGCCGTTGGAGAATTTCTTTCCCGCATTCTTGCTCTCAGGCCTTCAAATGTCTTTCTTCAAGATTTCATCCCCTTTCAACAACGCATTTCCAAATACGGCATCTATAATTCTCTGAGTCAGGTCCTTATTAAAATCCTCGCTCCCGGTGTCCCCGATTTTTATCAAGGTACGGAGCTTTGGGATTTCAGTCTGGTCGACCCAGACAACCGACAACCCGTGGATTATCTCTACAGACAACAACGGCTATCCCAATTACAACATTTGCAACAGACCACTGCTCCTCTCGACCTTGTCCAGACATTATTACAAGATGCGGAAAGCGGCCTGATCAAAATGTATTTGACCACTACCGCGCTTCATATCCGGAAGAGCCACCCCCACCTGTTTCTGGAAGGATCGTATCTGCCCCTGGAATTCAAGGGGGAGCAGGCCCATCATGTGTGCGGATTCATGAGACAAAGTCATTCACATATCTGTTTGGTCATATTTCCACGCCTGTTAACGACTCTCATCCCCGACCAGACCATCAGTCCGCTCGGCGAATCCATATGGGGACAAACTTCGATGCGGCTCCCCCCGGAATTCGCGACACACTCGTTTCGTAATCTTTTGACCCAAGAAATTGTCACTCCACAAAATGGCCTGAGCATGGTAGGATTACCCCTAGGAATGCTTTTTCAACATTTTCCTTTTGCCCTATTGGAGCCCGCCTCATGAATATGAGCAAATTGAACACGGCACACGCTGCGAACCAAGAATCATACTCTGAGCAGTCCACGCCGGAGGGAGGATTAGGCTGGGAGGGACATGTCCATTTTTCTGAAAACGTCCCACTATGGAAACGAGTTTTGGACACATGGCCTGAACTCCGAACGGGCTTATCTTACAGTCTTATCTTTGCCTCTGGAGTTCTCTTGGGAGGAGCCATCATGGCAATGGTCTCATCGAAGAATCAAGAGGACCGGTCATAACACTCAAACAAAGCATTACTAGGGAGGAATATCACGATGGATGAGCATACAACGCAAGGCGACTCATGTTGGGTTAATACATTTGTCTTCATTGCAGGATTTCTATTGGGCGCCGGTAGTGCCATACTCTTAACCCCTGAGGCAGGGACTCACGTGCGTGATCGATTGGCACGAGGTGCGAAGACCGCACAGGACGAATTTTCAGATATGGCTTCTCAAACGAAAGAGGCCGTGCATGCCTGGTCTGAAGAGGCCAGAAAAACCATGAAACAAGCGGCCACGCGAGTCAACTCCGCTGTGGATGCCACCAAACAGGCCGTCAAAACCGACTCCTTCGACGTGTAACTATCGCACCCGCCGCCTAGAAGGGAGGGGGACATCCCCCTTCACCATTCTCAACCTCGCAAGTGCCGGGATCGCTCCATTCCGTTTGTGGCAAGACGAAGGAAGGCTTGCCCCTTCCCATTGTCCAGAATTGAGATTCATGCGAGAGTAGATTCTATGACACCTTCCGAGTTGAACGCCTCCCCACTCACGTATCGGCTTAAGCTGGGCCTCGTCCTCAATGGCATCATCATTCTCGCTGAATTCATCGGCGGTTATGCGATCAATAGTCTTGGGCTAATGAGCGATGCCGGGCACAATTTGATCGATCAAGGCTCTCTCTTGTTAGCCTTGTATGCACATATTCTGGCCACCCAACCCGCCACAGAACATCGGACGTTTGGCTACCACCGCGCTGGAACCATTGCGGCGTTTCTCAATAGCCTTTTGTTAATTTTCACAGGTGGAATTATTGGAGTGTTTGCTCTCAACCGGATGTTTTCACCGGTTGACGTACCTGGCTTTTGGGTGATGGTGATCGCCGGTATCAGCTTGATCGCCAATCTTGCCGTCGCCCTGTTATTGCGTCGTGGAGCCGAAGATGACCTGAATATTCGTGGGGCTTTTCTTCATATGGTGATGGATGCCTGGATGTCTCTTGGCGTCATCATCGCCGGGTTGGGTATCGCCATGACCGGCTTCACCATTTTAGATCCTCTGATCAGTCTGCTCATAGTCATCATTATTATAAAAGGCAGTTGGCCACTCTTTCGTGAGTCGCTGGATATTTTATTGGAATCGACGCCCCCTCACCTCAAAACATCAGATATTGTGGCTACCATTGAAAACGTTCCTGGTGTCAGAAAAGTTCATGATCTGCATATCTGGTCGGTTGAACCCCGCATTGTGATGTTGACGTGTCACGTATTGGTAGACATCGAGGCGGTTCCGGATAAAGATCAACTACTCCAACCCATTCAATCAACACTCTCTTCGCAATTCGGCATTCACCACTTAACCATTCAATTGGAAACCGAATGCCAGGAGCAAGAGGACCTGCATTGCAATCTCAGTTACCTGACGGGCTCAACGGGAGCAGAACCCATACCTCCTCATCTGCATCATCATTAACCAGGAAGAGGCTTCCTTCGAAACACCCGCGTCTTGAGTAAAAATCCCATCCCTCCTCCTAACAGGGCCCCAAGGCCAACCCCGACCAACACGTCTGTAACATAATGCGCACCCAGAAACACACGGGACAATCCAATCAGGCCAAGGAGCGGCCACAATACCCACCCTAGCGCGGGATAGAGCATGACAAGAAAGCTAATAGCCGTGCCTGAGTTCAACGCGTGATTGGACGGCATACTAAAAGCCCCCCCACACCCGACTAATTCATGAATGTGCTCAAGAACCTGGCAAGGCCGTGGACGACCAATCAAGACTTTCAGCTGGCCGCCCAGGAAATCACTCAAGCCGATAAGGAGCCCTAAACAGGGAATCGCGAGTTTGGCTTCGCCCCATTTCATCCACCCCCAATACCCCACGAGCAAGATGCCAGGAATCACCAGATTGCTTTCCTGCGACACCTGAAGCATGAACCAATCCAATCCAGCAAACTGACCGGCCCACCCATTTATCGACGCAAACCATAATTCATCGATATTCATCGTTGTCCCGTACCTAACCCTACTTGTCCTCAGCGGACACGATATCCTGCAAGAAATTAGACGGATATGATACGGTACAGTTTTTTAACAAGAAAGGCCTTTTTCATGCTGATCGATACTCATGTTCATTTGGACGATCCCCGTTATGATCCAGATCGAGACGCCATATTTCAACGTGCCAAGGAAGCCGGTGTTGAAAAATTTGTCACTATTGGATGCGATCTTTCTACAAGTCATGCAGCCGTGCAATTAGCCACAAGCCAATCCAATGTGTATGCCACGATCGGGGTCCATCCCCATGAAGTAAAACGCATTGAGCCCAATTGGTATGCGGAATTCAGGAAACTGGCCCAACAACGAAAGGTCGTCGCCTTCGGCGAAATCGGGCTGGATTATCATTACGATCACTCTCCTCGGGAAACTCAACGCCAACGATTTCGTGAACAAATTGAATTGGCGCAATCACTCTCCCTTCCACTGGTGATTCACACACGTGAAGCGCAAGAGGATACGATGGCCATCCTGCAAGAAGCACATGCCGAAAAGGTGGGTGGCGTCTTTCATTGTTTTTCAGAGGATCTGGCGTTTGCCAAACGTGCCTTAGACCTGGGCTTTCATCTCTCATTTTCAGGAATCATTACCTTTCGCAATGCCTCTCAGTTACATGAAGTGATTCGCACGGTCCCCGATGACCGGTTGCTTATTGAAACCGATGCCCCATATCTGACCCCTGTGCCGTTTCGAGGAAAACGTAACGAATCGTCCTACGTCACCTATGTGGCAGAACAGATTGCGAAAATTAAATATGGTGACACTGACACAGGATTGGCACGAGTAGCCGAACTGACCACCAATAATGCCTGTCAGCTCTTTAAAATTTCTTCATGATCCGATTGCGTTGACGCAACTTCTTGGGAAGTTTTCGTGGATTCCCCTTTTTGTCCTTGGATCGGACCGGCTCCTCATCACTATCCTTTTGGGAAAGTCCGCCTCGGGATCGACTTACCGGTGAGCCTTGAATACCGGAATTACCAAGGCGTGTGACAAATTCTTGAGATCTGATCGAAAACGCCCCAAAAGCTTTTGCAACCGCTATCACTTCAAGATCCGAAGAGACGACTGCAGCCCCTTTCCCATGGCTCCGGATAAAATCCTGAATCACCCCATCTGCCTTTTCACCCTGGCCAGTATAAATCACTGTCACACCATTTCGATGGATGACCTGCCGACTCGCTCCCGATTGTTGCCAGGCATCAAAAACTAGGGTGATCGGATTGTGGAATTTGTGCCCATACAGGCCTACCCGTACAATAAACTCCTCTCGGCGATGCTCCCCCTGTTCAACGACCCGATGGGGCGGGAGGCCCATTGCGCCCAACACATTATATCCATCGATGATCAAATATTTCGGTGCCACTGTGGTTCCTTCATGATGCGATGCATGATTTATCCATAATGATGGAGTCTACCCGCAATAGGACCTGCCTCGAAAGCGCTTCTTCCCTTGACAAGAAGGCGATCTTCTGCGAAAAAAGAGAGGAACGGTTTACTATTCTATGCCTTCCATTCGAATGATATCCCTTTATTCCTGCATCGGCATAGTGTTCCTGTCGGGATCTCTTCCCCTGGCTGGGGGAGCAACAGAAATTCGACCGTTCGCCGGAGATGAAACCCAACCACAGATTCATCTTATTGCCCAATCACCATCGTCAACCTCCATCCGCAATATTCGTGCTCATCGCCATAAAAATTATACCCGTGTTGTATTAGACCTCACTCGTTCTGTCCATCCAGCGCCCCAAGAGCATCAAACGGCCACAACATTTGAATTGGAACTTCCCAACACCAAATTCGCGAATCCTGCCGTTACCAAATCAAGAACAGACTCCCTTCCTTTACAATTGGACCTTTCCACCACTTCTTCCGGATCCATTCTTCTCAGCATACCCATTGAGGGGTGGAAACGCTATAAGTGGTATGTCCTCAAAAATCCTGCTCGCATCGTCCTTGACTTGTATCCCATAACTGAGGCGTCATCTCTCGCCCGTGCGCCGGATAGCAGCATACCGGCTTCTCCAGTGGTTCCTCCGCCAACTCCGCCACCACCTGTCATAAAAAAAGATCTGGTGATCGTGATTGATCCGGGACACGGAGGAAAAGACCCTGGGGCCTTGGGACGCAAAGGCACGAGAGAAAAGGATGTGGTCTTACATGTGGCGAATCATTTGCGAGACCTGCTCGCCAAGGAAAGTTCCACGAAAGTCTTCATGACTCGGGAAACGGATGTCTTCATCGAATTGGAGGACCGGGCAACATTCGCCAATACACACAAAGCGGATCTTTTTGTCTCGATTCACATTAACTCCCATTCCCAGAGTTCCGTGAAAGGTTTGGAATTTTATCATTTTGGTGAAGCCAGTGACCCACGAGCCCTGGCAGTCGCCGCACGGGAAAATGGCACCCCTCTTGAAAAAAATGCCGCACCCTGGCAATTTATCCTTGCCGACAAACTTAACGATAAAAAAATTGACGATTCCCGTGAGTTAGCTTGGACAACCAAAAATTCCCTGGTGAAATTTTTGGATACCTTTTATAAAATTAAGGATCATGGGATCAAAACAGCTCCATTTTTTGTGCTGCGAATGACTACCATGCCCGCCATCTTGGCGGAGATTGCCTTCATCTCCAATCCAACGGAAGAAAAACTTTTACAAAGTTCTACCTATCAAAAGCGAGTGGCCGAGGGTATCTTTAAGGGACTTCAAACCTACATTACCCCCTTACAAACCGCTTCCCGATAGCCGGGACGGTCTCCGCCTTCTTCAATTGACTCCTCTGGCCTCACGCTCCCATAACTACCAGCACACGGTAATCTCATGATTTCCACGCCCATAGCTTTCATGACCCCGAATCCCGTTTCGTCATCCTCCTTCCCCTTCGAATCATGGCTACGGTTAAACTAACAATCGAATATGACGGCACGGCTTACGTTGGATGGCAACGACAACCCAATCAGCCAACCATACAAGCCGCACTAGAAACAGCGCTCACACGCATCACCCAACAACACATTTCTGTCATCGCCGCTGGACGAACCGACGCTGGCGTCCATGCCCGTGGACAAGTCGTCAGCTTTCAAACTGACAGACCCATTCCCATTCATAAGTGGAGACTCGCCATTAATAGCGCCCTTCCGCACGACATTTCTGTCCTGTCGAGTGAAGAGGTTCCTGCATCGTTTCATGCTCGCTATAGCGCAAAAGAAAAATTGTATGAATATCGAATCTCAAGACATCCCGCCCGCCCGGCTATCGATCGTCATCGTGTCTGGCACCTACCCTATGACCTGGATATCCCGGCCATCCGGCAGGCCATGTCTGGATTGATAGGTTGTCATGACTTCACCTCATTTCAAGGCCCACGTGCCAGTACATCGGACCCCATGTGCGTCGTGTCCCAAGTTTCCCTCAGCTCGGATCTCACCTCCCTGATCATTCAGATCCAGGCCAATCGATTCCTGAAGCAAATGGTTCGGGCGATTATTGGCACCCTGACCGAAGTCGGACGACACAAAAGATCACCGGCGTCCATTCAAGATATTCTTCAGGCTAAAGACCGACGGGCTGCAGGAGAAACCGCTCCTCCCCAAGGGCTTTATCTCCTTCAGGTGTTCTACTAGACCCTCACGAGGATTTTAAAAACCCCTGCCATGAATCATGCCGAATGGCCCATCTGCAACGCTTGTCATTCCCGCAATAGGTCACGGACGGCGGAAGCCTTTTAGAATTTTTTTTGATTTAATCCCATTGGTAGCTGACTATTTATCCCTCAGAAGGCCTAAACTTTTTCCAGGGAAAGAAACTACTTACGCCGAAATTCCTGATATAATTAAAAAACGAGATTTCAACCATCTCACCGGATACTTCGTATGAACACTGACTTTGCTCCAGAGTTCAATCATCCAACATTCCGCTTGGCTGTGGCTCAATTTGATCAGGCGGCCCATCATATGAATCTAGACTCAGGCCTTCTCGATCGCCTCAAAGCCCCTCAGCGGTCTCTCTGCGTCAGCATCCCTGTCCGAATGGATAACGGAAAAGTTCAAGTCTTCCGTGGCTATCGAGTGCATCATGATGTAGCCCGCGGCCCCACAAAAGGCGGCATTCGCTATCATCCCGACGTCAGTCTCGGAGAGGTCGCGGCCTTGGCCATGTGGATGACCTGGAAAACGGCGTTAGCGGGGCTACCATTCGGAGGAGCGAAAGGCGGAGTCGCAGTCAATCCTTCCATGCTTTCTCCAGCTGAGTTAGAAGGCGTTACCCGACGCTACATCGCAGAAATTTTTCCATTATTGGGACCCGACAAAGATATTCCCGCCCCGGATATCGGCACGAATCAGCAAGTTATGGGATGGATAATGGATACCTTTAGTCAGCAGGTGGGATTTACCGTCCGTGGGGTGGTCACGGGCAAACCCCTTTCAATTGGAGGCACCCTTGGCAGAGAAGAAGCGACGGGTCGTGGAGTGGTGGATGTAACGTTGGAAGTCCTACGTCATTTTGGTTTGTCCACTTCAGACACGACCGTAGTCATTCAAGGGTTTGGCAATGTCGGATCCCATACTGCACGAATTCTTCATCAGGAAGGCGTAAAAATACTGGCGATCAGCGATCAGTTGGGCGGGTTGTATAATCAAAAAGGTCTGGATATTCCAGGTATTCTCTCTCACCTGGAGACCGAGAAAGCGTCGATTCCTTCTCTTAAACAATTTGGAGAACCCATTTTTAACGAAGACCTACTCCTGCTGCCCTGCCATGTGCTCATTCCGGCGGCAGTGTCTGAACAAATCACCGTCAATAACGCATGGCGCCTTCAATGCCAGTACCTGATCGAGGCAGCTAACGGCCCAACAACTCTTGAAGCGGATGCCATTTTACAGGAACGAGGAATTTTTGTTGTCCCGGATATTCTCGCGAATGCCGGCGGAGTCATTGTCTCATATTTTGAATGGGTACAGGACGCCCAACGATTTTCTTGGCAGGAATCAGATATCCACAGCCGACTCAGGAACATCATCACCGCGGCCTTTCACCGCATACTCTATCATGCCGAGGAGAAAAAACTGACAATGAGAACCGCCGCATTGATCGCAGGAATTGAGGAAGTGGCTCAAGCCCATCAATGCCGAGGGTTATATCCCTGATTCCACGGCCTTCCTGGACCCGTCTGTATGGCATACAGCTTTCTCGACCTGACTGCTGCAATCGTCATGAAGGTTCTCCGGCATAGATTTTCATAACGGTTGAGAGAAATTCAAGAGCCTCCGGTCTCGGCCGTTGAAAAGAATTTCTCCCAATAATGGATCCAAAACCTCCACCGTCCCGTATTCCTCTGGCTTCATCGAAAATTTTCTGATCTTCCCCTTTGGCCCCGCCCGAAAAGATGACAATGCGTCGCCCCTGAAAGGTACTCTGCACCACATGGCGGATACGTTCCGCTGGCGTGCTAATAGGAATCTTTTCGGCCTCGTACACTTTTTTTGCCGCCGCCTGCTCAATATGATTTGAGGGCACCTTCACTTTGACAATGTGAGCCCCGAGTTGGGCCGCAATTTGGGCGGCGTAGGCGACGACATCGATTCCGGTTTCCCCTTCCTTGCTGAGTCCTGCTCCCCGGGGATACGACCACACCACCACCGCCAATCCGTGGGACTTCGCCTCCTGGGCAATTTCCCGCAGATGATTATACATTTCCTGGCTATGGGCAGACCCTGGATATATCGTATATCCCACTGCACAGCACCCTAAGCGTAGTGCATCGTGGACACTCCCGGTAATTGCAGAATTGGGATCCTTGCTTTCAAATAGTGAATCATTATTGTTCAATTTCAGTATGAGTGGAATTTGACCGGCATATTCTGCCGCCCCCGCCTCTAGAAACCCCAGAGGAGCCGCGTAAGCATTACAACCGGCATCAATTCCCAGCTGAAAATGATAGTGGGGGTCATACCCTGCAGAATTGACGGCAAAACTTCTTGCAGGACCATGCTCAAAGCCCTGGTCCACCGGTAGAATCACCAAACGACCGGTCCCGGCCAACCGCCCCGTCATCAACAACCTGGCAATATTTGCAAGAACTCCAGGAACATTACCATCATAATTCCGTAATATTTCTTTGACTCGTGGTGTGATAACGTTGGATCCCTTCACAAAATATCCCTCCCTTTCAACAAAATATTCCCAGCGGTCAGACTTGTTGGGTAGTTTAGAAGACCTCTCCTTCTAAAACAATATAAAGCATTCCCTCGCGTCCATTACAATTCCTTCTCAGATTGTTCCATCTGTTTTCGTAGGGCGATGAGTTCTTGTTCCATCGCATCAAACCGTTCAGCTATCGGATCCGGAATATTGGCATGATCCATGGTTGCTTCAGGCACCCGATCTCCAATGGTTTTAATAATTCTGCCGGGTATCCCAATGACCGTTGAATTCGAAGGCACTGACCGAAGAACCACCGAATTGGCTCCAATTTTGACAAAATCTCCGATCGTGATATTCCCAAGCACTTTTGCTCCAGCTCCAACGACCACATGGTTTCCCAATGTTGGATGGCGCTTACCACGTTCTTTCCCGGTTCCACCCAGCGTCACGCCTTGAAAGAGGGTGACAAAGTCGCCCAGAACAGCAGTTTCGCCAATCACGACCCCCATCCCATGGTCAATGAAAAACCCTCGTCCAATCTGAGCGCCTGGATGAATTTCTATACCGGTCAGCCATCGAGCCAGTTGCGAAATTAACCGCGGAACAATCGGAATGTTTTTCCCCCATAACCAGTGAGCCACCCGATGAGCTAATAATGCATGAAAACCTGAGTAGGCCAGCAAGACTTCCCAGCGACTGGTTGCCGCCGGATCGCGCTCAAAAACCGCATGTAGATCTTCAGTAATTCGTTTAACCCATCGCATACGCCCACCATACGGATATACCCCAAGGAAAAGGAGACGGCATCATTTCATAAAGGCGTGGTGCATTCAATGAGACAAATGGCCATTGTCGCAATGCCTTCTGTCCGCCCGATCATTCCAATTCCCTCTCCACTTTTGACTTTGACATTGACCTGAGAAGGGGAAACCTGCAGCACTTTCGCAAGACTTTCTTGCATCGAGGCCGTATACGGGGCTAATTTCGGTGCCTGGGCTAAAATGACCGTATCCAGATTCACCAGGTAAAATCCTTTATCACGAAGGCATTGTGCAACACTTCCTAGCATAACCAAACTCGAGAGATTTTTGTATTCTGGATTACTACTTGGGTACCGTGTTCCAAGATCTCCTTCTCCCATGGCTCCTAGAATGGCGTCGCAAACGGCATGGGTTAAGGCATCCGCATCGGAATGCCCATCCAGCCCTAGAGAATGGGGGACGACCACGCCACCCAAAATCAGGGGACGGCCTTCCCGGAATGGATGAATATCATAACCTTGACCAACTCTCATATCACATCAAAGACGAGCGAAAAAAATCCATGTAAATGAAGGCTAGCCTGAAATTTCACCTTCGGCTTCCAATCGTTCCCAAAATGGCTTCCCCAAACACCAGATCATCCGGCTTGGTCACTTTTATATTAAAACAACTCCCCTCCACAACGGAAACAGGGTAACCCATCCGTTCAATGAGGGCCGCATCGTCGGTGACGTCCCATTGGTGTTGTTGCGCCTGTTGATGTGCCTCAACCAGCCAGTCATACCGGAATACCTGCGGTGTCTGAATCTGCCAGAGTTCTTCCCTCTTCAGCGTCTCTTGAATGATCCCAGATGCATCAACCCGCTTTACCGTATCATGGATCGGCATTGCCACCACCGCCGCCCCTGTTTTTCCGGCACAATCGATCACATTCCTGACCATGCGTTGGTCAATAAAGGGACGGACACCATCATGAACCAAAACCCCATCGGGTCGGTCGGATATGGCCGCAAGTCCGTTTCTGACAGAATCCTGCCGCCGCGCTCCACCCGCCACCACTTTGGCGACTTTCTCTAGACCAAAAGGTTTCACTATTTCACGCCAGCAATACTCCCGGTCCGAGGCCGGAACGGAGAGAATGACTTCGCAGATCTCCTCGAGTTGTTGAAAAACCTGGAGTGAATGCACTAAGAGAGGCAGATTACCAAGAGTAAGATATTGCTTGGGAGTATTTCCTCCCATGCGGGTACCAAGGCCCGCGGCAGGAATCACCGCCACAACGGAATTAAACACGCGAAAAGCTTAACTCCTCGTGTTCAGTTTCTTCTTTCAGGCGGGTAAAAATCATTCGGCCGGCACTCGTTTGCAGAACACTCGTCACAATCACATCCGCATTTTTGCCGATCCATCGCTTGGCATGGTCAACCACCACCATGGTGCCATCATCTAAATAGGCCACACCTTGCCCGGCCTCTTTCCCTTCTTTCAAAACAAAAACCCGGATCGTCTCACCGGGGAGAACCACCGGTTTCAACGCATTACACAAGTCATTAATGTTCAGCACCCTGACGCCTTGGATCCCGGCCACCTTATTGAGATTAAAATCATTGGTCAGCACCTTTGCATCCATTTGCTTCGCGAGTTCAATGAGTTTTGTATCCACCTCTTTCACATGAGGAAAATCATCTTCTACCAGGTCTACCTTAATGTTGCTGACTTTTTGAAGGACATTTAAAATATCCAACCCTCGTCTCCCACGTGCCCGCTTTAATCCATCAGAAGAATCCGAAATATGCTGTAACTCCTGGAGAATAAAATGTGGAACGACAAGGGTTCCCTCAATAAAGCCCGTTTCGCACAAATCTGCAATCCGACCATCGATGATGACGCTGGTATCCAGCAATTTTTTGATGCGAACCGACTCCGTACCGCCTGTTGTAATGGCTGATGTAGCCCATCCTTCAGTGGCAAATCGTATTCCCATGATTAATCCCCAATAAGGGATTCCTAAAAAAATCACCAAGCTGGCCAAAAGGGTAAAGACGGTATTAGGAGAGCGTGCGACTAATCCGGTCACCGAAGCAATCAACCCCGCCACAAGGAGACCAACAACTAATCCGCCCCCTCCACACACGACAAATGGTAAAGGCGCGGCCTTCAATCGGTGTTCCACAGCCAGAATTATTGCACCAACCCCTGCCCCGATTCCCCCGCCCATGAGCAGAATACCTATTTGGCCCTCGGTTGCTCCCCATGCCAAGGCCATACCTAAGACCACCCCAACGCCTATAAATATCATTCGCAACACCATAGGAGATTCTCCTTCCCTAGATCGGTGACTCAGACCGCAGGAACGCTTCAGCTTTGGTCACATCATCCTGACTGCCAATATATAAAGGGACTCTCTGGTGAAGGGCTTTCGGTATTAGTTGATTGACGGGCTCAACACCCGTACTCCCCATACCACCGGCTTGTTCAACCAAAAATGATAAGGGTGCGGCTTCATACATGAGCCTCAATTTTCCCTCAGGGTTTTTCTGCTCTCCCGGATACATATAGAGACCACCCTTGCACAACACACGATGCACATCAGCCACAAAACACCCGGAATAACGGCTGGTGTATGGTCTGCCTGTCTGAACATCGACTTCGTGAAGATAGTCAAGAAATTGCTGAGTGCCGGCAGACCATTTTTGGTAATTACCTTCATTCACACTATAAATTTTCCCATGCTTGGGAATTTGAATATTTTTGGCTGAGAGGAAAAACTCCCCGGCCTCCTGATCCAACGTGAATTGGTGCACACCATGGCCGCAGGTATACACTAAAAGCACACTCGATCCATACAAGACATATCCGGCAGCCACCTGATCGCACCCTTTTTTTCGCAAAGCATCTTCAGAAGTTGGGAAACCCTCAACGGAAAGGCGGTGAATGGAAAAAATGGACCCTAAAGACGCGTTGACATCAATATTAGACGAGCCATCCAAAGGATCCAAAAAGACCGCATACCGTCCTTGACCATCGGCTTCTTTGATGAGGTAGGGCTTTTCCATTTCCTCTGAAACCAGCGTACTCACCAGTTCCATGTGCTCAAACACATCCAAAAATATCTGATTGGCCCGTTCGTCCAACTTTTGGACCTCTTCGCCTTGCACATTAATTAACCCCGTAGAACCCAGGAATTGACTCAACCCGGCTTTTCGAAGATCCTGGGCAATGAGTTTCCCGCCCAGTGCAATTTGCATGATGATGCGGGAAAATTCACCGGAGGTTCCAGGAATAGGGGCTTGCTCACGGAAGGTATGTGTCGATAAGGAAAAACGCGGAGTCATCAATCATGATCCATAGACGATACTAGAGGTTTTTCATTATATGCTTTTCCGCATAAAGGAGCAACGCACGTTCGAGAGAAAATCGCGTTTCGGTCGGAAAGAAATATTCTCACGAATAAATCCCGCTGGCATATTAAACGCCGAGCTTTTATGGTGATGGATACCACAAAAGTTCCTGATCGAATTGACGACGCCTTCACCAGAAGGGGTTGAGAATGCCCACAGACACGATCTGAAATAAAAAGGTCAATAATTCGGGGAGAGCTTAGGTGGTGAGATCTACCGTGGCTTCAGAAAGTTGTCCTTCCAGGTAGGCCTGAATTTGAGTGAGATGAGTGTGGGAAGAGGCTTCAAAGCGAAGGACCAATGCTGGTTGAGTATTCGAGGCTCGAATCAGGCCCCATCCTTCGTCAAAACGGACACGAATGCCATCAATGGTAATGATGTCACGAATGGGCAAAACTGATGTCTTCGAATTTTGCGTGTTAGCCGCATGCATCAAACGGATTTTCACCATTTCGACTAATGAAAATTTTTGATCATCCGGACAATCTACTCGAATTTCAGGAGTCACCACCGTTTGAGGAATATCAGCCAACAGCGAAGACAGGGGCTTCTTCCGTTTCACAAGAATTTCGATAAGCCGACAAGAAGCATAAATGGCATCGTCATATCCATAGTACCGATCGGCAAAAAACAGGTGACCCGACATCTCCCCGGCAAGCAACGCCTTTTCCTCTTTCATTTTGGCTTTGATGATGGAATGTCCCGTCTTCCACATAATACCCCGTCCACCCTGTTTTTGAATATCGTCATACAACCCCTGAGAGGCTTTCACCTCTGAAATAATGGAACACCCTGGATGATCATCCAGCACATCCCGGGCAAAAAGGAGTAATAACCGGTCACCCCACATAATCTGCCCCTGTTCATCAATGACGCCAATTCGGTCGGCATCACCATCGTACCCGATTCCCACATCAGCCCCGGTTTCTTTGACCATCTTAATCAGGTCCTTGAGATTATCCAGCACAGTGGGGTCCGGATGATGGTTGGGAAAATGACCATCTAAATCGCAATACAATCCGGTCACATCGCATCCCAATTGTTCCAAAGCTTCTTTGGCAAACAGAGACGCCGCCCCATTTCCGCAATCAATCACAACCCGAAGTCCCTGGGCTTTCAGAGAAGAAAAATGTTCTTGTAAAAATTTGAGATATTCCGGAATGATGGTTTGCGTTAACACCGTTCCTGACCCGGATGCGAACTCGCCGCTCTCATAAATTTCCTGTAATTTCTGTATATCAGCCCCGTACAGTGCTTCCCGGCCTATACACATCTTAAACCCGTTATACTCAGCTGCATTGTGACTGCCGGTAATCATGATACCCCCGTCGACATCACAGGAAAACAAAGAAAAATACAGTAAGGGGGTCGCACATAGGCCAAGATCAAGTACATTAATCCCTGAACGAGTCAGGCCGGCAACAAGATGATCCCGAAGTGCTGATGAAGTTAAACGGCCATCCCGCCCCACCGCGATATTGTAGACACCGCGTGCTCTAGCCAGGGTCGCATAGGCACGGCCGATTCGTTCAACCACATCAGGACCTAAATCGTGTGCAACAATCCCGCGAATATCATATTCCCGAAAAATTCCCATCCGGCTGTCTTTCCTTCTGAATCCTACCTACTGGGTCGTAATCGACCAAAATCGTCCTGAAGTCGAACGATATCATCTTCTCCAAGGTAGGGACCATTTTGAATTTCAATAATCTCTAAAGGGATCTGCCCGGGATTTTCTAAACGATGCGGCGTTTCCTTGGCTATCCCAGTACTCATTCCGGCTTGCAAGTCGTAGACTTCTTCGCCACGAGTCACCCGGGCCGTCCCTGCAATGACCACCCAATGCTCACTGCGTTGATGATGGAGTTGAAGGGAAAGCCGTTTTCCAGGTGCGACTTCAATACGTTTAACTTTGTAACCTTTACCCTCTTCCATGACGGTATAGGAACCCCAAGGACGATGCACGGTTCGATGTTCTAAATGTTCAGGGGCGCCCTGTCGCTTCAACAGATTGACAATAGCTTTGACATCTTGCGCACGATCTTTCGGACAGACCAGGGTGGCATCGGGCGTATCCACCACCACCATATTGTCGAGGCCAATTGTTGCTACGACCCTTCGATCCGCAAACAGCACCGAATCGCGGCTTCCCAGATCTATAATATTTCCATTCCGGACATTTCCATCTTTATCCAAAGGCACCACTTCTTCCAGGCTGCTCCAACTCCCCACATCCGACCAACCAAAGTCTATCGGTATCACCACGCTTCGAGAAGAATGTTCCATCACCGCATTGTCAATAGAAAGCGATTCGACTTTTGCATAGACCTTCCGAAGGTGGGAGGGAAAATCCTCACTTCCCATCTTGTCTTGTAAACCATTCAACAATTTGGATAACGCCGGTTGGTGAAAGGCTAATTCTGATAAAATTTGAGAAGCTTTCCAGACAAAAATACCGCTATTCCAAAAATAATTTCCAGATCGAAAGTATCGTTTGGCAGTTGGGAGGTTCGGCTTTTCAACAAAGCGAGCCACCGAATACCCGATGAAGGGGCCCTTGGCTCCAACCCTCATTCGCCTCAAAGGCTGAATATAGCCATACCCTGTTTCAGGACGAGTCGGCTGAATCCCAAACGTGACCAGATGCCCACCCATCGCCAATTCACTGGCAAATTGCACGGCTCGCATAAATTTTTTGGAGGCCTTCACGACATGATCTGCCGGCACCACCACCATCACGGCTTCAGGATCTTGATGTATCAATTGTAGGGCCGCGAGAGCGATCGCCGGTGCCGTATTTCTTCCTTCCGGCTCAAGGATGACATTCCCAGCAATGTCATCTTTCCACTGATTGAGTTGAAGTTTGATGGATTCCGCTTGAACGGCGTTGGTGACAATGGCCATCCGATTCGCGGGGATATTCTGTAATAGACGCTCAAACGTCTGTTGAAGGAGGGTTCCTTCTCCCAAAATTCTCAATAATTGCTTAGGAAATCGTTCCCGGCTCAACGGCCAAAACCGGGTACCACTCCCCCCGGCCAAAATCACTCCATAGACATGAGGATTCATGTTCGGTCCCTCTCCTCCAGTCGTTTCAAACAGTCAATGGACCCAATACAAGACCATACTCAAATAACAAAGGTTAAAAGCTCATAAGAAAGATTATCGGAATATGCCATTTAAAAATCCACTAAATACTTGTAGGGCTACTAAGAGCCTTTTGCAGCCAAAATTCTATCGATTATTTCTCGAACAGCTCCCTCACCTCCATTTTTTTTGCAGACATAATGCACAACCTGACGGACTTGCGCTACACAATCCGCGGGAGCTGCGGCGTATCCCACCGTTTTCAGGGCCTCCACGTCATTCACATCATCCCCAATGTAGGCCATCTGTGAAAAAGGAATCCCGTACTTTTCAGACAAATGGCGCAAAATGGCCACCTTATCTTTGGCACCTTGAAAGACTTCGGGAATGCCTAATTTCTTTCCTCGGCGAGCGACAATTCTGGTGTTTTCCATGGTAATGATAGCCGTGATTACCCCTTGGGCTTGTAAGAGCTTAATCCCCATACCATCACGCGTATGGAACTTTTTCAATTCTTCTCCCGATTCCCCATAGTACATGCCGGCATCGGTCAGAACCCCATCCACATCCGTTGCAAATAATCTCAGCTCTTTGAACACTTTCTCTGGTCTAATTACCGACCGTGGAGAATCAATCTTTTTTTTGAGAAGACGTACTGTTTTTGCCCCTTTGGATTTGGATAAAGAAGCGATTGCGTGGTTTTTTCTCACCTGTTCATTTCTACCTTTCTCATTCACAATTCATAGGGCAATCCTAAGCATACGCTTAAGTTTAAGGCAGGCCTTCCGTTAAGACCACAGGAAGGATAAAATTCGTAGGCAGCCAAATTTAACAATCAATCGACCGTTTTTATTATTTCCATAATCCAGTTTTGTAAAACCGACTTAAACAAGGTTTATCTGTGATTTGTTATTTTCGATTCCTCATGATCTTAGCTCTTTGTTCCAGTCTTCTTTCCTGTTCATCCCCCCAATCTCAGCAAAGACTGGACACTGTACTATGTTGGCTACGCCCATCTTGCCTTCCCTCAGAGCTCCCATCCCCCAGCGAAAACCTACCTCAAGCCGATACAGCCTCAGAGCCAACTCACGCAGTCGTTTCCTCAGATGGGTCTCAACCCCTATCTCCGCAGGTTTCGTCTTTTGAAATAAGAGATGCCTCGAACTGTCTCACATCTGCCCAAATCACCGTTACGGCATCAAATCCTGTTGTCAGCATTTCGTATATTGAACCCACAACAAAAGCCAACGGCCAGGCATTAACCAATCTTGCCAAGACTACCATTTACCAGGATATAGGAAAAGGATTACTCAAATATAAAGAGATCAGGGCGACCAATCCCAAAGGAGGGGGAACCATTCGAGAAAAAGTTTCGTTCAGCCTTAAACCGGAGGAAACCATTCAGGCCACAATTTGCATAACCGCAACGGATACAAATGGCCAGGAGAGTTAAGCTTGTAGAGGCGGAATCCCCAATTTCCTGAGCCTCATTCAACACGGAGAAGCCAGGAGAGCGGTGTGCAGATGAGTAGCGGGAGGTCATGTGCTGAAAATGACTTCATAAAGCTTTCTCGTATTATCACGGTTTGAGAATAAACCCTTGTCGTTCCATACACTCACCTATTTCCAATCCCTGGGTAACCGAATCTCTCTTCCAATCACTCCCCTGTTCTGCAGAAACCCTCGCAACACAGGCTGAATGCGTTTCAATTGGATCCGCAACTCCTCCCTCAGTGGAAACCCACTCCCCTTGTAGGCAGTCTCCATAGGGATGGCAAATACGATCCGCACGAGTGGAACCATGGTTTGGATGATAATACGATTCCCATATACTACACCCCCCCAGAAAAAAAACACTCAGAAACATCACGAGGGCTCCTCCCGCCCATCTTTGCCAAATCATTGCTTTGCTACTCTCCCAAAAGTCCCAGCCATATTGTGAACCAAACCACAGACTCCATTCTTTGGTATCTCTATCGGATAGCCTGAGCTAAGAAATTAGGCCATTCGTTCATCCTATCCAGTGCAGGGGCATTCACCCTCTCAATTGATTTTTTATTCGCCTTAAAAGGTCAAGATTCAGGGTCTCACCGCTGCTTCTTTTAAATCTGATCTTGAACCCAGGCCTCCAATAATCCCATATATTCATGATAAGCCAATTCGGCAAGGCGCACTCCAGAGGAACTCGGGAAAAAGTTCACTAAAGACCAAAACTGCATAGGAGGAACCCATTGTCCTGTGGAAGCCGGAATTGGAAATAGACCCTGTTTCTCGAATAATTTGACCGCACGTGGCATGTGGAAAGCACTTGTCACCAAGATAAAAGGCTCATCATGGACGATATCCCGAACATACAGAGGATGGTCCTTGGTATCACGGGATTCAACCTCCAGAACCATATCTGCCCGATTGACCCCTAATTCCTCGGCAACTCGACTCATTGTGGTCGCTTCAGGAGACCCCTCAAACCCCGTCCCGCCTGTCAGAATGATTTTACTTCCGGGGAGCATGCGATGAAGCCGAATGCCTTCCATTAATCGAACACGGGAATGATGAGACACTCGAAGCTGATAAGGCAACGTGGCATCTCCTGCAGTGCCGCTGGCCAGGACAACAATCCATTTCAGGGATTCTTGTGTATTTGTGATATTCCCAGAAGTCAGCACCTGGGAAAGATTAATAGGAGGATATTGGGACTCCAACGTACGTATGATACGCCCTGAGATTCCTTCATAACCGCTGATGACAAGCAGAATGAATCCCAGGGAGACCAGGACTTTCCCAAGATATTGCTTGCGGGAAAAATACAAAAAGACCAGCCCGCAAACTATGATCTCTATACACAGAGAGAGAGGAGAAAAAAATGAGGCCAGAATCTTTTTAAGACTGAGCATCAAATGTTCCATTCCTCCTATCGATATTGATGATTGGAAAACTCCCCCAATACTTTTCGTGGCACAGATCGACGATTATACGAATTTTTCCATTTTTTTTTCTTGGTTGACACAAGGTGGATTGGCCCGGAGCCAGCATCATTCGCGTCGAGCATGAGGCCCAAAACAACCATGATCTCTCCACGGGATGGGTGCGCGAGGCGATGATCAAAGCGACTCACTGCGGGGGAAAAAAGCAATGGCTGTCCCGGGTTTCAATGGAAGAAAACTTTTGGTAGCAGGATCGATACAGTGCCACCCTGAGAGGGGGTACCTACCGCGCAAATCGGAGGTAAGAAAAAAGAATATCGGATTAGGGCGAAGACTCCGAGCAGGAAAGAACCAGCCCTTTTTGGTGTTTTTTGAAATCCTGGATAGAGACATCAAGGCTTCGTTGCGCAACAAGAATATCTTTCAGTAGATTTCCTTGGGGGGATTGATGAGTCACACAATGAATCTCTCCCCCTTGAAAACCACGACGGCTCCGCCTGCATCCATCAAATTCTTTGGGAGCATGCCGGAGACTAAATTTAGCTTCTTGCAATTGGTCATGCTTCCGGACGACCTGCTCCTGGGCAGCCCTCAAAAGGGAGACAGCCTCGGTACAGGAAAAATCCCATACTTCCGAGAAAGCGGACGAGGGAAGCAACAGGAAGAACCAGATTATTAAGGACCAAACCCGCATAGACATCCTCCTCATCTTGAGGAAAAGGGCAAAAATATTGTTGAGAGACTTGCAAATTTTCTCCCAAAATATCCCGCGGTTTTGACCCCTTCAATAACCTAAAAGGATGGACGGCCATGATGGACCAGTCATATGAGTTCAAAAAGACGTCCTCTTACACACATAATTTATGTGGAAATTTTACAGTATTACTTCAACACGAAGTGAGCCCGTCTATTCTTTTGAAAACATTCACGAGTGGGTTGAAGACAAAACGGTTCATTTTTTCCCAAGCTTAGGATTCGAATAGATGAGGCGTTCACACCTAAATCCACCAGGTAATTCTTCACCGCCATCGCGCGACGCTCACCCAGGATGAGATTATATTCTTCGGTTCCACGCTCATCACAATGCCCTTCAATCAGGACGGTACGAGTAGCGTGCCGATTCAGAAGTATTTCCGCGTTCTGCATCAGGATAGGAACAGCCTCACTCCGGATATAATATTGGTCGTAATCAAAAAAAACATCTTCCAACGTCGAGGGGAGAAGGGAAGGATTGGCAGTTTGAGAACTGATGTCATTTGTTGCCGGCGGGATTTCTGATATTTGAGGTTGGGAAACGATTGGAACAGAGGGTTCCGGTTGGGGCACAGAAACGGCAGGGGCATTCACCACCGACGCAGGAGAGGAATCGGGAGACTCCTCGACTGGCTCGGCACTGTGGCTGAAGATGGATACATGATGCCAGGAACTACACCCGCTCAGAATGGCAACCAACAGCCCAAGGATCGCATATTTTCCCTGAAACAACTTCCTCAATGGTGGCCGTTACTCCACTCTCCCAAGGCAGGGTAGAAGGTCCCTTACTCGCATACCTCATAAATCCCTATAACTGGAGCTATCATACAACTTTCATTAAAAGAGTCAATCTCAATCGTCACTGCCCTCATGTTTAAACTTGACGGATTTTTTTTCACATAGGTATGATCGGACTCCTGTCGAGCTATTCATTTTAACGTCACTTTTCTCACCATTTCACGACACAACTTGCTGGGCATCCCTATGATTGACGTTCAACATGTGACCAAACGCTATGGGAACGCAACCGCCTTGGATGACATCTCTTTCTCCATCAACAAGGGGGAGATCGTGGCGTTTCTTGGGCCAAATGGCGCAGGAAAAACTACGACAATGCGTATTCTGACGGGGTTCATGCCCCCAACCCTTGGAACCGTCCGCATTGCAGGGTTTGATTGCCTGGAAACCCCCTGGGAGGTCAAAAAACATATCGGGTATCTCCCCGAAACTCCTCCTCTGTATCTGGAACTGACCGTCACGGAATATTTGACTTTTGTGGGGAGAATTAAACGACTTTCTGAGGACCAATTGACCGAACGGATGGATACGATCATCACCCAAACGGGCCTGGCAGAGGTCCGGGGACGAGTCATCGGACATTTATCCCGTGGATATCGACAACGCGTTGGCTTGGCACAAGCCCTGTTGCACAATCCTCCCGTTTTGATTTTGGACGAACCAACGACAGGGCTGGACCCGAATCAAATTATTGAGATCCGGGAACTCATTAAAAGCCTGGCGGGCTCCCACACCATCATTCTCAGTACACATCTATTGGCCGAGGCCACCGCTATTTGCCAGCGTGTCATTATCATTCACCGTGGCCGCATTGTAGCCGTGGACACCCCGGAACAATTAGGGACCAAACTCCGTGAATCGGAAACGCTCAGTCTAACCGTAAAGCAATCCGACCCGGACCTGTTGGAGGCGCTGCACCATATTCCTGGAGTCATCCGGGTCTCTCAAGGAGCAACGGCTCACACCTATCTTCTGGACACGCAAATGGGGCGGGATATCCGGGAGGAATTAACCCAATTAATCGTCTCCAGAAATGTGGGCCTTCTGGAATTAAAAACCCAACCTCTCACTCTTGAGGATGCGTTTAAGGTGCTCACACAAACCAACACGCCAAGCGGTCCCAGCATGACTAGTACGCCTGATGGACCCCACTAACTGCTGTATAGCCGGATTACGCTCATTATGACTCCCGTTCACACGATTGTTGCCAAAGAATTACGAAGTGCGTTTGTGTCTCCCGTGGTTTATGTTATTGCGGCCATCTTTTTAGCTATCGTGGGGCTGTTGGCCTATTCCGCGGCCGCCAATGCAAGTAACCAGGCTATCCGCCTGATGCAAATACAAAACACCTACGCACAACTCAATCTCAATGATATGCTGTTCAGACCCCTCTTTCGAAGCATGAACCTCATCCTCATGATTATTCTCCCATTACTCACCATGCGTCTCTTCGCCGAAGAACGCAAACTTCGAACCTTCGAACTCCTTCTCACGTCTCCCATTGGCGTAAATGAAATTGTGTCTGGAAAGTTCATGAGCGTGATTATCGTCTATAGCGGCCTGTTATCCCTGACAAGCCTCATCCCGATAACGCTTTCCGCCTATGCAACCTTCGATTGGCGACCCATCTATCTTGGGTATGTCGCTCTGTTTCTCCAAGGAGCCCTTCTGATATCCATTGGTCTGTTTGCCTCGGCATTGACCGAAAATCAAATTATTGCGGCTTTTTTAAGCTTTGGCTGCATTTTAGGTCTCTGGATGCTTGGGGCATTAGGGGGCATTGTTGGGGACACCACAATCGGACACATTCTGTCCTATCTTTCTTTTAGCGAACATTATGAACGATTGATTCGTGGGCTGTTCAACCTCAAAGATATTCTTTATTACGTCTCCGGCATAGCGTTTATGTGGTTTGCTGCTCACCAAGCCGTCGACGCCTACCGATGGAAATAACGCGGGTGTCTTCAATTCTCGGAATAGCCGGAATGATAATCGCCCTGGTAGGACTGGGGCTCCCGTTGGTCTATCCTGCTGCAGAGAGCCTCTCCTCAATCCTGCTCGGCGTGGGAACCGTCTGCCTCCTGGGCTATTTTGCCTTCCATTTTCGTAGCCTCACCGCGTTAGCTCGAACCCGCTCTACCCGACTCGGCGCACACAGCCTGTTTTCGGTGCTGCTTGCCGGCGTCGTCGTGGCCTTACTCAATTTCCTCGCAGCCAAGCATGCGCCGGAATGGGACTTCTCAGAGACGCAGAATTTCACCTTAAGCCGACAGACGTATCAAGTCCTTCGAACTCTTCCAAGAGAGGTGAAAATGACGGTTTTCACCCATGAAGGGAGTCCGGGTTATGGCGGCTACCAGGATCTATTGACGACATATGCGAAGGAGAGTCCGCTCATCACACTGGCATTCATCGATCCCGAACGCCAACCAGACAAGGCAAAAGAGTATCAAGTGACGCGCATCGATACCGTCGTTGTGGAAAGTGGCCCCCAAAAGGTCTATCTCCAACGGTCTTCTGAAGCCGACATGACCAATGCGCTCCTCCGCGTCACACAGGACAAGAAAAAGCGCATTGCTTTTGTCACGGGCCATGGCGAAAAAAGTCTATCCGATACCGAATCGTCAGGATTATCTCGTGCCGGCGATGCCCTGACCAAACAAGGCTATGCGGTCGGGACGGTGGATTGGCAGGACACGGCTTCTCACGAGGCGGCAGTGCTCATCGTTGCCTCCTCCACAGAATCCATATCCCCTGAGGACCAACACCGGATGAGCCAATATCTGGAAAAAGGAGGACGGGTACTGGTGATGGACGATCCAGGCAGCGGCACCTCATTAGATCCCCTATTCACACCGTGGGGCATTCAATTGGGAACCGGCATCCTGGCTGATGAGCAAGATCGCCTGGGACGTGGCAGTCCCACTGCCTTACTCGTTCGCACCTTTACCACCCATGACATCACCGAAGACTTCACGACTCCCATCCTGTTTCCCGTGTCCCGCTCAGTCACTTTTGACGCGGCACAAGGAAAGGCCTGGGAGTTTGTCTCCTTAGCGCAAACGTCTCCGGAAAGTTGGGAAGAAATGGACCTGAAGAGTCCTCAACCGGAATTCACGGCGGGAGAAGACGCCAAAGGTCCGTATACGGTCGCTGGCCTCCTGATCCGCAAACCCATCGAGCAGACTCCACCGGCCCAACCCGCCGTCTTAATCGTGGGCAATGCCGCCTTTGCAACCAATGGGTATTTGACCTATCCTGGCAACACGGACTTTTTCTTAAAAGCCGTTGCCTGGCTCGCCCAAGAAGACGCCCTGGTTTCTCTGACACCAAAAGATCCGGCCTTTCATCCATTCATACCGAATCCCTCGCAGGAACAAGTACTCGTGTTTTTTCAAGTCCTGTTCCTTCCACTCCTCACTTTATTTCTCGGTCTATCCGTTTGGAAAAGGCGGCGAAGTCTGTAACATGTTAAATCCCATTCGAGTGACGCTCGTCCTGGCTCTGGTCGTCCTTGCATTAGGAGGCTATATCCTCCTCGTTGATATTCCACAATCCCGGCAACTGGAAAAACAGGAAACCCAGGAACGACAAATTTTGCCGTTTGATGACCGAGACATTACGCACATCACCTGGGAGGGTCATACGGAAACCATCCGGCTGAAGCGTGACGACCAATGGCGGTGGATGATAACCGAACCCATGCAGTCCCCGGCCGACGCCCGTGAAATTCGTCGAATCTTGCGTGCCCTGACAATCGGGAAAATTAAACGGCATATCGAGGATGGCCCGACCAATTTACCCGCTTACGGGCTGGATCCGCCTTACCTGACCCTCACCCTGGAAACACCGACCGATTCGCAGAAAATGGCCTTAGGCGATGCGGGTCCTTTTGCCCCATCTTTATATGTCCAAACCAAACCAGACAATGAGGTCGTGCTCACGACATTGGATGTCATGACCTTTGCCCAAAAGTCCCTCACGAACTTCCGCCTGAAAGACCTGCTGTTTTTCGACCGGGACCGGGTCTTGGAGCTGCACATTCAGGACGGGGCAAACACCATGGTCATGACGCGAGTGGCGGGAGCCCATAGCTTAACCCCGAACTGGATGTTCAAGAGCCCCGTCAAGGGACCAGCAGATAAAACCGCCGTAGGTACCCTCCTCATGGACTTAGGAGGGCTTGCGGCAACAGGGTTCATTGATGATGAAGAAGACAAACAACGTATTCTCAGTCAACCGATACGCTCCCATGCTACAGTCCAGGTCATAGAAGGAACGCGCACTCACCATCTGGAACTGTATCACTTTGGGGATGCAGAAAAAGCGTACGCGATCACCTCCGACAACAGTCCCTTATTCGAGATCCCCCCGGCCATTTTGCAGCCCGTCACCCAGGGAATGTTTTATTTTCAGGATAAGCGTCTCTTTGGTATGGAAATCGCCGATATTGCGATGCTGACAGTCCACACCCCACAGGATCATTATGTCCTCATTAATCAACACGATGAGTGGATCTTGGATGGCAATCCCTCAGCAGAGATAAACCAGGAATTTGTGAAGCTTTTTGTCAGCCGGATCGTGGACGTCCCAGCAGAAATATTCCACCCTGATTCCTCTTCCGCCTCAACAGACAATGGGATGGCCTCACCCACCGCCACTATTTCTGGCATGAACCGCAAGGGACAGGAAATCGGACAATTAATGTTAGGAAAGAGAGAAGGAGGCCTGGTCTTTGCAGAGGGATCAAGCCTCCCGGGTTTATACCAGGTGCGATCGACGATTCTCGATCAAATACCCTCCAAAACCCAACTGATACGACAGGCGGGCTCAACCGAATAGACTTCCTGCCCACTCCTCCATCGCCGCTTCAGGCCTTAAAAGGTTTACTGCCTTTTGCGCAAGTACAAGAGCAACAGATAGTCACAATCATCACGACCCTATACTTCCCCAGGCTCCTCCCTCTTAACGTGCGGGAGCTTGTTGGCCTTCTTCCTGTCCCATCTTGTTGAAGAACCGGTCGGAATCCTGCTGAATGTCCTTTTTTGACGGATCGGATTGAGATTCGGGTGTGGAAGAACACCCCACCAACATCGCTCCCACCAAGAAAACAGAACACATGATGACAGTCACCTGAGTTGTGGCATGACTCCAATTCATAATCGTTTGCCTCCAGCATCAATTGAACCTGTGATGGGTATTCTTAGAACCGTGAAGCCATCATACCCTACATCGGACACTGAGCATCGATCAATACACAGAATTGAATTGACTGAATTTTAGGTGTCTGGTACGGTCCTGGCCATCTTCAAATGTTACGATCACACCCATGAGTGGAGGAGCTATCTGTGACCACCCATACTTCATCACAACTTTCTGAACTCCTGCGTCAAAAGGCCGATCAACTTCGCATCCATAGCATTCGCGCCACCACCACAGCAGGAAGCGGACATCCGACCAGTTGCTGTTCCGCGGCGGATATTGTGGCGACCTTGTTTTTCTCGGTCATGCGATTTGATCCAAAAAATCCTCGCAACCCGGACAACGATCGTTTTATCTTATCCAAGGGTCACGCCGCCCCGTTGCTCTATGCGGCCTGGGCGGAAGCCGGGTTATTCGATCCCCAACAATTACTCGAACTCCGCACACTCGAATCGGACCTCGAAGGCCATCCCACTCCTCGCCTGTCGTTTGTGGACATGGCCACCGGATCTCTCGGGCAGGGACTGTCAGTGGGGGTCGGCATTGCCTTAAATAATAAATACCTGGACAAGTCTTCAGCCCGAATCTTTGTGCTATTAGGCGATGGGGAATCGGTCGAAGGGTCAGTATGGGAGGCCGCCGATATTGCCCGAAATTCTCAATTAGATAATATGTGCGGCATTGTGGACATTAATCGGCTGGGCCAATCGGATCCCACTATGCTGGAACATGATCTGACCAGGTACCAGGCCAGATGGGAGGGATTTGGCTGGCATACCATCTGCGTCGACGGGCACAACCACACAGACCTCCTCAAAGCCTTTGCAGAAGCCGCTCAAACCCGCACGAAGCCAACCATGATTCTGGCCAAAACCTTTAAAGGAAAAGGCATTCCTTTCGCCGAGGATCATCCTAACTGGCACGGAAAGCCTCTCAATGCACAACAAGCAGAAGAAGTGATCACCGCATTGAAGCAAACGTTACCGTCTTCCTCTCCCCAGCTTTCCATAGCCCCGCCCGACCCGGTACAACGGGCCAAGGGCACCATCCAACCACTACCGGCCCCCAAGTATGGGGCAACCGATCTCGTGGCTACCCGGGAAGCGTTCGGAGAGGCATTAGCCCAACTCGGAGAAGTCAATCCCCTCGTAGTCGCGTTGGATGCCGACGTGAAAAACTCCACCTATACGGATAAATTTAAAAAACGTTTTCCTGATCGTTTCTTTGAAAACTTCATTGCCGAACAAAACATGGTGGGTACCGCGGCCGGTCTGGCAGCTTGCGGGAAAATTCCCTTTGTTGCC
Source organism: Candidatus Nitrospira neomarina (assembly GCF_032051675.1). NCBI lineage: Bacteria > Pseudomonadati > Nitrospirota > Nitrospiria > Nitrospirales > Nitrospiraceae > Nitrospira > Candidatus Nitrospira neomarina. The sequence continues at coordinate 834,402 of NZ_CP116968.1, read as the reverse complement.
ACCTTCGCCTGCTTTCTCACCCGTGCCTACGATTTCATCCGCATGGCAGCCATCAGTCAAGCCAATATCAAACTGATGGGTTCACACGTAGGAGTCAGTATTGGTGAGGATGGTCCTTCACAAATGGGCTTGGAAGATCTCGCGATGATGGCAGCCCAGCCGGGAGTGGTCGTCCTCTATCCCTCCGATGCCATGTGCGCTTATCGACTGGTTGAAGCCATGGCCAATCACAAGGGAATGGTGTACATGCGAACAGGGCGTCCCAAAACACCGATACTCTACGGGGCCGCGGAATCCTTCACGATTGGCGGCTCAAAAGTCCTCCGGCAAAGCGCCAAGGATCAGCTCACCATCGTGGCCGCCGGGGTCACGGTCTTCGAAGCGCTAAACGCTTATGATCAACTACACACCGCTGGGATTACAGTGAGAGTCATCGATCTCTATAGCGTGACTCCAATCGATAGGGCCACTCTTCTAGAAGCCGCCAACGCCACGAACAGCCGGTTCCTCACGGTAGAGGACCATTACCTGCATGGTGGCATCGGTGATGCCGTACTCAGTGCGATGGCGGGTGAAGGAATACGGCTCACGAAAATGGGCATTAGCCAAATCCCACATAGCGGAAAGCCTGATCAACTACTCGACCATTATGGAATCAGCGCTAGGGCTATCGTCGAGAAAGTTAAACAATTGGTTTAAGTATGCCAAGCGATGCCTCAACCACCAATCGTGGACTCCATTCCGCTCGTCGCCTGCCTTTCTGAGTTCGGTCAAAGGGAACGTGCGGATCACAGCATCTTCCGGGTCGCCAAAGGGGCAATAGGGATTTCATCCGTAGAAGGAAAGAGAATCTCACAATTTTTAATCCCATGAATTCAGGCAACCAGCAGCCCCCTGGAACAGAATCCACCTCTCAGACGGGCCTGGGTGTCTACCGTACCAGGCCCGCTCCCTTCTCAAAATACCTCACACAGACTCGTCAATCTATCATTCCTCCGCTAGCCGGGATTGGGAGCCATAAACACCAGCACTCGAAGTCGGTTCGTCGTATGGTTCACCACGCCATGCTCTTCCCCGGCCGGAGCCATCGTCCCCTGCCCTTCTCCCAGAACCCGGCTTTCACTCCCGACCCGAAACGTGCCCTCCCCTTCTAAGACCAGATAGACTTTGTCCTGGTCGGCATGTACATGGCCTTTTTGCTCCTGACCAGGCTCAAATCCATACACATCACAAAAAAATCTCGGTGTTTGAAACACATTCTGCTTCTTCATCTTTTCCTTCGAAAACTGGCTGTAGTCTTTAACATTCACCACATTCACTTCAGTGCCCTCCTCAATTGAACAATGCCGATACCGCCTCCACCATTCTCTCAATAATTCTCAATAATCTCTCACCATCCCGGACTGCCCCGCGGCCATTTCATTTTCCGGTAGTGTTGAATACTACTCATGTCCAAGGGCATATTGACCCACAGCCACGGTGCATATCAGAGGCCTCGGGGCGGTTCAAAAATGTTCGTCCCGCAAGGCCGCAAATTGCCTGCCGTGTCCCGAAGGGCACAACTTTTGTTTTGCGCGCAGAACGTACTTCCAGTACGTGAGCACGGAAAAATTGCGAGAACGCCGCTGGCGGCTTTTTTCCACAGCCCCTTTCAGAAACCTTGAACGTCCCTAGGTTCAGTCTGATATGATGGGCTAACGTGAGAGTGTCTCTAAAGACCTCCCATGTTACCCGAACTGACTTCGGCGATTCGACAGAAAACCTTCAAAAAAAAGATCGAAATCAAGAAAGGATCAAGCATGAAATCAGGACAGACGCAAATTTCCCGCATCATTGGAGGAATACTCCTGATCAGCCTGCTCGGATGGGCCAATGTGGCCTTGAGCAAGATACAGGGTGAATACGAACTGATGGAGGGGGAACCGTCTCAACATGAAGCCGGCAAGGTCATTCTGTTTGAATTCGCTGATTTTTACTGCTCCCATTGCCACATGTTCGAACGGGTGGTCGGGACGAAACTGAAAAAGGAATTTGGCGACAAGCTAGAGATAAGAATGGTGGGATTTCCCGTCATACCCGGTAAACTACCGACCGCCTTTGAAATGTACAATCAGGCCGTCACTATGGGCAAAGGGCCGGAGATGAAGCAACTTCTTTTTCAGTCCATTCATGAAAAAGATATTCAAATCTTTGATAAGACCATGCGTTCCCTCCTTCTGAAAGAGATCGGGCTCGATCCTACGGAATTTGAAGCAGGACTCGCCAGTGGAAAACCTTTTAAAACATTAGCGAAAGGCCGGACGTGGGGGGAACGCATCAAGGTCACCCATACCCCAACCGTGCTCTTGGATGGAAACATTCGCGTGGCGAACTTAACCGCCGAAAATCTCAAAACGGTGATCGAAAGCATTCTGAACCAGGACAGTAAATCTTAACGTAACGGATGAAGGTATCAATCTATTTCGAATCGACAGCAAAGGAAGGACACCATGGGACGAAAAAAATCGGATGAGGAACTTTTCCCTGAAATGGCCGCAATGCTTGAAGGGATGCAGGAACTGATGTGCGATGAAGATGGCAAACCGCTCTCTCCCGATCACCCGCAATATCAAAAACTGACGGGGCTTATGGAAAACATTGCCACCCGAGCCCGGAAACGAAACGAGCAAGGTTCTTCGACCTCAGGCCAACACGGAACCGCGTAATTTCTAATATTGGCTCATAGGAACTACGCCTTGGAATTCCACCTTCGATTCACTCCTTGCAGATCTACCGTCGAATCCGTCAATCTGAAACCGGAGGTGGACCAGTTGAATTTTCATACGAGAGGGGAAAGATAGTAATGGGGACAGACCCTGCCAGTCTTCAACGATTAAAATCCTTCATGGACATTATTCGACGAGCAAAACAAGTAGGTGCCGAACCGACCTTTATCAGTACCCCGACTGAGCATGGCGATAACATCAACGTGGTCGCCACCATCGACGGGAAACAAGCCACCGCAGGGATATTATTTTGGGATGTCAGCTTATTACAAAATAACGGATTGGCCGATACCTTGGATGAAGAAGATCTCGCTCTCGGTCTCACCATCACGGACGGCCTGGTCGAGGATGCCGAAAAAATCCTCACATTTGTTGATATGGAACTTGCCAAACTGGCTTCCACATAATGACTCCCCCTATATATAACCTCTCAGCTCACCGCTAACTAAAAAAGCTTTAACACTCCACGCTATCAGTCGTTCGGGTGCCATGAACTCAGATTGAGAGTCTATCCTGCTGCATAAATTAAGTGTGATGAAAAATATTGGGGAAGAAAATTTTCCGGAAAAATTCGACACAGCCTTAGTAGATGGGACTGATGTCACCGGGGAACAGTTTTTCGGACGAACCATAGATCCGAAGCAACCCTAAAACGAGAATATCTATTCAAGCCTTTACAAAAAAACATTCCTCCTAGCGGTAAATGGCTCTTTGCTCCGAGTGCCCCTTAAAATGAATAATTCCTTTCACAAAATACTTACGGCTTTAGAAAAGAAACCCAGATGGTGGAGGGCATGACTCCCCAAAAATCTGATTAAATCTATGAAATCAAAATATTTTTTTAACATTTTTTGTTGCCCCAAAAGTTGGCCCCATACTCTAAGCACCACCCCACCTTTAAAACTTTTTGGAAGGAAAAGTTTGTTAATAATTGTTTTCTAGTATGTAGCTGCTTAGGACAACAGTTTACCAAATATTGGGATGACCAAATTGGGGTGGAAGAAGGGGGGCTGAGTATTTGAGTGATTAGTCGAGACAGATGGGATTAAACCTCCGACATCCTGCTCCCAAAGGTGATTGTATATTGCAACGCCAGTCAACACGGTCCTAGACCTAACCACAGAAACGCCAATACTGCCAAAGGCGTTTAGTCGTTTATTGTTGTTTCGTATTGCCTAGAGCGGTAGGTTTAACTGCCTCTCCAATTGCCATCACAGAAGGAAGATTTTTCATTGAAAATGTTTGTTAATTAGATACACCAAAACAAGGGAGACAACGGGCTAGCTGATCCTAGGTCGGCGGTGGTCACCTGGCTCCGGCCTTACCTTCCGCATCCAGAAATATGCCAGGAGGGGATAATGACACGATCTACTAGCCCGTCCCCACAACCCAAGGATTTTACCCCCACACACCCACGGTTTGTTGTTGGATGCAATCATCCTGTTTTGCGGGACCAAATATGCCCGCTCCTTCCATCCATAATTTGTCTTTTCCCACAAAGACTCTTCACTCTCCCCTCTCTGTTGCCGATAAACCTCTTATGCAGGACTTCGATAGTTCCAAGCACCCTACCACTAGAGTATTGACTCTTTCTGGACACCTGGATTCCCTTCAAACCCTGAGGCTTGAAAAATTCATTGAGGAGGCCCACCAAGGAACCTGCCGCCACGTCATCCTCAATCTTTCCAACGTGGCCACCATGGACCTTGGAGGAGTAGGCAACCTTTTTACCTGGTATCACGCTTTGCATATTAATCAGGTGCGCCTCAGTATCGTGGCCCCGTCCCCCATGGTCCGCAATACGATGGAATCTCTTCATTTGACGGAACTCATTTCGATCTATTCCTCCGTTCCTGAAGCGATCAGCCACCATCCTGCCCCCAATTCCGTTTCTTCCTAACTACCTCCTGGCCATGGGCATGACGGTTTGACCCTGAACCCATCGTTCTACTTGGGCCAGATTAAATTTTAACGCCCCGCCGATTCACATAGGGAATCCGCCGCTGATTGACCATTTTGTAGAGCTGGGCAGAGACAAGCAGGAAAGGATTGCTAAAGTTTGGAGGTACATCCTCGAAAAACAGTGAGTTCGAGGTTTTTATTTGGATTCACGACCCTCGCCTTAAAAGGGCAAACTTGAAGGATTACCCTAGAGAATGATTGAGTAAGACCAAGAGTGATAATCTTTTTGACTGACAAGGCAATTGACCGCTTTCGAGTGCGATCAATTAAGATTGATTTACATCCTAGATCGTGACCAAAACCGTGACCGAACCGTGATTAAAACCCCCTACTTTTCCATCAAAACTCTGCCAATGCCCCCCACCCCAGGGGTACGGGTTGGGCAATCAGGGGTCCCGCGTTCTCAACGGACCCCTCAAAGGCCCTGGTGATGAGACTGCTAAGCACACGCCTATCAGGGACAATCCATAATTTTCTGTTCAACCCCATCTTTCGAACTACAATAAAATCAACCACTCCTCTGTTGCAGATTATTGTTGCAAAAATTTTTCGTGAATTTCTAGGGAAATTTATATTTTCGAATTTCAATTTTAAAATTTTCCGACCTCAGACTGTGGGTTGCATGGCCGCAAAACTCTGAGCGCAGATCCGATGCTACTTTCGTTCTGTATTGTGCCCCCGCCTTTAGAAACCGCGAGATTAAGGCAAATCCGGTTTCACGACTTGCTGCGTATCTATGCATATCATGGCAATCAACAAAAACCTCCTCAGAATATATCCAAAAACAGTTTGGGCATGGTAGGATCACCATTCTGATGGATAGGGACATGTATGTGAGGGGATCATTGGCACAGTGGTTGGTGATGGGATTTTCCAACCAGCGGTTTAGCCGCAATCCGGATGCAATCTGCTCTTGAAGTTACCCATGCTGTTACTCTATAAGTAGTCACAATCAATTGACATACACTTGCGCGGAGAGGTGGCCGAGTGGCCGAAGGCAACGGTTTGCTAAACCGTCGTAGGTCAAAAGCCTACCGCGGGTTCAAATCCCGCCCTCTCCGCCATATTTTTCGTCAAATTTTCGGGATCTGCCTTCGTTCTTTAACCTTCACCCCTTCCTGCGGCCACCTCTACCCGGTATCGTTGAAACCGAATGATCCACCTGCCCCGCATTTCGCTTTGCTGAATATGACCCATGCGTGAACATCGTTGGGAAACCCAATCGACGCTCTCCTTCGAGGACATTTTATCGGTGGCGGGCAAATTGAGACAGTTAGGCCTGACCTCCATCCATGAGGATAAGGAGATGATCGGCTATATCGAAGAATGGGAGGTGGACCATCCACGCCGCATTCAGGCCCTCGCGCCGTGGCCCACCGAGGATGTCACGTTATTACATCGCCTCGACAACTGGCAGGGCGACTTTTTTTTATTGGCAGGCCACTATCACTCTATCTTTCAAACGCATCAATCGGTGAACACGTACTGTTCGATCGCGCATCCCTGGCGGATGACCCAGCCGCTGACAACACTCCTCCCGGAAGCCTGGCTGTGGCTGGGATTTCGACATACCCATGGATTCATTCGGATCCGGGTTCATACCACCGAAGTGATCACGCCTGGGGAAACACTTGCCAAACCGCGGGACCGGTTTTGGCTCACGGACCGGGAAACCGCCTTTCGCACGGCCATTCAGATCCTGGATCTTCCAATTGAGGTGACGCAAAAAGGCGCACGAGTGCTGCTGCAGACAGATCGAACCGACACTCCGCTCTTTTGCTCATGGCCGGATGCGTTTGGCCCCTGCCAATTTGAACTCAACTCGCCGGATCCCTTTGAGTTTTTGGTTCCAGCGAGTCAACTGGCTGCGACCTACCAGGGCAAACCTGCGCATTTGCGTGTGTATCTCACGGGATTTCCCGAACCCGCCCTCATGGATTTTACCGGCATCACACCCGATCCGCGGTTTCTGTATCGCTGCAGCATTCACTGCACCCTGTCCGATATGCCTGAGTTGCTTCATCTCCTAGAGCCGCAAGGGCGGGTGTATGGCAGCCTGGCAGAATTCCAGACCGACTATCTGCTTCCTGAAGGGGAGGACGTCGCGGCCATAGTGGGTTTGGTGGGGACAAATGGTGACTTTCGTCTGGAGATTCGCCTCAACCAACGACCTCTTCCTCATCAGGCCACGGAACATTGGCTGGAGGAATTGGTGGGTCATCCTCTCATCTATGCACCCTTACCCGCCTTCCCGTAAGGGAATGTTGAAAAAGGCTGCCAGCGGCGTTCTCGCCGCTTGGCCGTGCTCACGTACTCCTTCGTACGCTCCGCTCGCCCAAGCAGCTGCGGCCTAGCTGGACAAGCCTTTTTGAACATTCCCTCATTGTCCTCAGGTTGCTTTCGTGAGGCATATGCCCATGGGAAAATGCCACATATTTGGAATAATCAACAACTCCCGTCACAAAGGTTTCGAGTGCCTGCGTGACCACGAACACTCAATCCAGAAACCGGCCCGCAACCCGGCAGACTTCCTCGACTGATATTTGCCGCATACAACCTTCTTCCCCCCGCGAACACGCGTCATGCACACATGTTTCGCAGTCCAGGCCTTTATAAATCACGGAAACGTTTTCTCCCCTCGGACCCCACACATGAGGATCAGAGGGACCGAATAATCCCAGAACAGGACAACCGATGGCTGCCGCCATATGCATCGGGCCCCCATCGTTCCCGATAAATAAGGCGCTTCGCTTCATCACTGCCGCCAGTTGACGCAAACCGGTTTGTCCCATCACATTACGCGGTTTGGACCTGCTCAGAGTGACAATATGTTGCCCTATCAGCATCTCTGACTGGTGCCCGATCAAGGCCACGACCGCTCCCTGAGCCGCCAGCCAATCGGCCAAGGCGGCAAATCGCTCAAGAGGCCAGGCTTTTTTGGCATATCGCGCTGGAGGATGAAGGAGCACCAATGGCGCCTGCCCGACCTGGAGCGAGGCCATCAGGTGATCCCCTTGCTCATGGTCTTCAGGTCGCAGATACCATTCCGGATTGCCCACGGACTCACTGATACCTAAGGCGGGCAAGGCCTGGGCATGATAATCCACCATGTGCATGGAACCATAGGCTGATGGCAGCACATGCGTATACAGCTTCCCACGCCACCGGTTCTCCCGATTAAACCCCAGCCTGACCCCGGCACCGGTCCAATAGGTCAGCAATGCGGAGCGATCCCCGTCCGTTAAATCCACGACCCCATCGAAACGAGCCTGACGCAGCGATTGGTAACACTCAAATTGTTGGCCCCATCCTTCACGAGGCAACACCATGATTGTCTCCAGATAGGGATTCCCGAACAACACACACTCCGTTCCGGGATTCACCAGAAAGGTGAGTGACGCTTCGGGAAATCGCTTGTGCAGAATGGGGAGAAGAGGGGTGGATAACACGACATCCCCGATATACCGAAGTTTAATAAGAAGAAGACGTTTCACGTGAATCGTGACTTCGAGATTATCCTGAAAAGATCACCCTACAGAGAAACTGTCCGGGTGAGACTCCGAGGGGGCTTCATTTCAGAAATCCGTCTGATGGAACGGAATGGTTGCTTGCCAGTAAGGCCATAAGACCGACACGGTATAAATTCCCAGTACATATTCTCCAAATTCTTCCAGCCCCATGAAGAATAGCTGGGCGTCTTCCAATCCGAGAATAGGAAGATAATAGCCATGCACTTTATCCACCACCACACAGAAACTCAGCAGCACGCCTCCCAGGATCAATTGGCCAATCCAGGGCGCACGACTATTCCATGCTGCCGCCAGACGTGACCAGATTCGAGAACAGAGGACTATTCCAATAACCATGACAGGAATAATCATACCCCCAATTACCAACAGTCGTTCCCACAGCGGAAAGTTCGGGTTCCAATAATTCGCAAACTTATCAAAATTCCATCCGGTCGCCCAGACATGCGCATCTAACTCCCGCAGCCCAAAGAGAAGGCAGAGAGCCGTGAGCCCCAACCACTCAATGCGATGGGGGGAATGACAAAAGCCCGCAATCAGGCACCACACCATGGCGACAAACCATACGCCCGCACTCATCATCTCAACCGGTCCGTTTTCTGAAGCAATGACGTCCCCCCATGCCGGCAAATCGGTCGACCATTTTGCCAGGAGCGTCATCGTCAAACAGAAAAAGAGCGCCTCCACAAGGTTCCTCCAACACAGCTGGGCCTGTCCTTGACGGCTATCCTCGAGGAGTGAAGGCCTGTCCGAGGGCATTTGAAGAAATCCGGGTCTCATGTGACTCTGACTGACATCTCCAACAAAAACAGATAGAACCAGTGACAGCCACAGGCAAGAATCAACGCCACGCCTCCAAAGAGTACCGCCGTGAGCCTCCTGCTCAGGAACCACCCGGCACTCACACATCCCATGACAACGAAATAGAGTCCAAGAATGAGAAACCCGAGCCCAATAAACCACGTCACCAAGGCTATCCCCCCGAGATCATAGATATACGGAAGCCCCTCCTGATAATACGGAACGCGAGGAAGCCCAACCGTGACACCTGCCGATAGCAATATCATCCAAGCCGGCCAGGATGTGATCCAAGCCATTGCCATTTTCATAAAGCACCTTTGGTTAGCCAAGCACGTCCCTATAGAGATTGAGCGTTTCCTGTGCCGCCCGCTCCCATGAAAATTGCTTGACCCGCTCGAACCCCTTGTTGCGTAATTGCGTGTGTAATTCCCGATCACTTACCAGCCGTTCTATTTCCACTCCCAATTGTTCCGGATCGTGAGGGTCGACATAAAGAGCAGCATCCCCTGCGACTTCCGGGAGAGCACTCCCCGTCCCCGTAATAATCGGGGCACCACAGGCCATTGCATCAAGAAGTGGAATCCCAAACCCTTCATACAAGGACGGGAACACAAAGGCTTCCGCATGGGAATACAGGAGACGTAAATCTGTACTGGACACATATCCGGGACAACAGACCGAATCCATAATCCCTACATCCCTGGCCGTCACCATCAGGCTGGCGCCCCGTGATTCTAATTCACCGATGGCCACAAGAGAGAACGATGAGACAAGGCGAGGAGATCGGGCAAATGCCTTAAAAGCTGCGGTATGATTTTTCCGGGGTTCAGCTCCCCCCACAAAAAGCACAAACGGACGGGGGGGAATGTGCAATCGAGTCCGGGCCTCCTGAAACTTCTGGTCATCCCGATCAGGAAACATGTCGGGAGACGGCCCGTGTTGGATCACCCTAATACGGTCCGACGGGAGATGACACACCTCTTGAATTTCCCGGGAAGAAAATGTGGAAACAGCCACCACGCGAGAGACTTTCCTGGCACGCAGACCTAACTTCCAGGATGAAAGCGCTTGACCAAAGAGTTTCTTCGAATACTCTGGATGACGTGCCAACCAGACATCATGGATCGTGAGTATGGTGTGACGTTGGCCGTAATCGGGAGCCTTAAAGTTGGTCCCATGAAAGATATCGAGCGGGGGTTGGTCTTTCTCCATTCGACCAAACCCCCACGAGGACTTAGAGCATTTCACAGAGACATGCGACGGGAAAGGAAGCGCAAAGGTTTGGGAAGAACCACGCGATGAGGCATAGGCCTCCCATTCAATGTCCTGAGAAAAGGAAAACATGGCAGGGAAGAGACATCGGACATACTGTCCAATCCCGCTATAGGCAGAACGCATGGGCCCGGCATCAAACCCGACGCGCATCAGGTGTCTGAACTGTTGTGAATCATCGGACAATGTCTTATCGCCATGGACTGTCATTCTGGCGGGCTGGTCACCGCTCGCTATTGTATTTACTGAGAATATCCCTGGGCTTCAAGCTGTCTCATATGCCAGAGCTTGGCATATTTCACAAAGGTATACATACTGGATAGAGCGCTGACCAAAAATCCCGCCATGCCATCACGATAAGCCTTTCGGGCGAAATAATATTTCGAAAACGTAAAGATCGGACGAAATAGGAGGTCTGTGCCACGCACATGGCGCTTGGTTCTGGCCCGGTCTTGAGCAGCCAATGTGGTAAAGTTTGGAAATTTTTCAAAATAATTGTGCAGCGTGGGCCTGGTGAGGTGCACCAAAGGACACGAGAGATAGGCGGATTCTCCCGAAAAGATGAATTTATTGTGGGGCTCGGCATCATCTAAATGACCGATTCCCCGCCGGAATAGACGCAATTGATAATCGGGATAACACCCGGCGTTCAACACCAGGGAGCCAAAATAATAATTATGACGGGGGACATAATAGGCCACAGGCCCATCCTTCGAACCGGCCGACAGCACGGCTTCTATCTCAGCCTGAAGTTCGGCGGGAATTCGCTCGTCGGAATCCAAAATAAAAACCCAATCCGTGGTCGCTTGATCCATCGCATAATTTTTCTGATCCCCAAACCCTCGCCAGGGGCGTTGAAATATCTTGTCCGTAAACGTTCTGGCAATTTCCATGGTGCGATCCGTACTGAATGAATCCACCACGACGATTTCATCCATCCACGTTGCACTTGCCAAACACGGCTGGAGGTTGTTCTCTTCGTTAAATGCCACTACGGCACAAGAGACCGTTTCCCGCTTGACCGAAGTGACACCCTTTTGGGCAGGACTATTCTGTTTCTTCATAAGATGAATGATCCGTTATCGCTAACCAACAGGGGTAAGAAAAGTCTATGCCCGCACAGAGTCCCGTCTGGTTCATCATCGTCAATTAGTCGATTTCTGCCCATAGGTATCCCACCCTACCTCTCCTCAATCGGCATTTCATTTTCTCAGCACATTTCCTTCACTGGACTTCTGATAGCCAAACCGTTCCATAGGGCTGGATATATCGACACAGCTCCTCAAACACCACCATGCCATCGGCGACGTCCATGCACATCGGATGGGCAAGGACCGTCGCGGTTCCTCCTTGCTCGCAAATACACCGTATACTCGCCTTCACTCGATCGGCCCATTCCGTGATAGGCATTCGGTGGATAAGACGCTCCGGCTTGGTTTTCCCATGTTGATATTTTCCATGTAACACATGTTCGTGATCCGGAAGAACATTCATCGGAACCGAACGATAGCCGGGACGCACCCATTCGGCGGATATTTTCAAATCGGAGACCTCATCGGATACCACATGGATTCCACAGGATTCTAATAACCGATCCGTATCAGCGGTTCGTACATAACTATGGTTTCGCCAGGTCTGAATTCGTTGGCCCGTCACCTGTTGAATGCTGGCAATGGTCTTCTGAATATCACGAAGTTGGTGCGCAGTGGTTCCCCATGGCGTTCCATACACTTTCTTGAATATTCGAGATAACGGATCTCGAAAGGCCGCAAAGGTATGGCCACCAATTTCACAATGCGGCAGATCCGATAGGATTTTCACCGTGTCCGGTTCTTCCTGACAGGCTTTTCCGGTAAACAACAGTGTGACTTTCACTCCGTATTTTCCGGCAATATCACAATATTTCGCGGCTAATGCGACTTCTGTTTGAGAGGAAAATGGCGTATCGGTTCCCCGATACGAGCGTTGGTGGACATCCCCTGTCAGACAAACCATGTTCGAGAATCCTTTGCAGCTCAACCCGGCTAAGTCGCGGACGCGCCCCACACCCGTTCAAGGCTTCTTCACGACAACGGGGGAGGTTGATTGTATCAATTGCCGATATACCGACTCCGTTTGAGTCAGCATGTGATCCAGGGAAAATCGTTCGTGAATAATCTGTCGCCCGATCTTCCCCATTCGGGTCGCGGCAATGGGATCGGAAAGAAGACAGGCAATTTTCTCGGCTAAGATCTCGGGGGCTCGTGGAGGGACCAACAGTCCGCTCCGGCCGTCCTGCACCACTTCAGGCACTCCTCCCACCGCAGAAGCGACCACAGGACGTTCCATGGCTAAGGCTTGAGTGAGAGATTGAGGAATCCCTTCTTCAAAGGAAGGAATGACCACCACATCAAGTATCGCCAGCAGAGCCGGCACATCCTGCCGAAACCCGATGAGATGCACACAGTGCTCCAAGCCAAGCTCTCGAATGCGACCCAACAGTGCCGGCTGTTCTCCGCCATCTCCGATGATGAGGCACTGGACGGTGGAAAAGCGTTGCGTGAGCCACCGGACGGCCTCGATCAAGACCGCCATGCCCTTTTCCGGGCGCAGAAAGGTGACGGCACCGATCAGAGGACCTTGGCTTCCAAGCCCCAAGCTCTTTCGTAAGGACGCATCCGGGGGTTGAGGATGGAACCGGTCCAAATCAACTCCCGTGGGAATCGAAATGACCCGGGAAGGGTTCAACCGGGTCCGTGTCATCAATCCTTGTCTGACTGCCTCACCGGTGGTGGTGACGACGTGCGGCAATTTCCCATAGAGGAGTCGGTGCCGCCAGGTCCGTGAGACCGGTGTGCTTTTATGGCGGGTCCGGACAATAATGGGCCGTAGGGATGAGATCCGTCCGGCAATCGACGCCGTCCAACTATCAAGAGACCCATGCGTATTGACCACATCAATTTCATAGTGTTTCAGGATTCGCAAATAGGAGGGGACCAAGGTGAACCACCCAAGCTTGCCGGCCGTGGTTGTTTTGACCTGGAGTCCTCGCTGTTCGGCAAGGGCGGCCAATTGACTCCCATGAGGGGCAGCCACGATCACCGTATGGCCACGCTTCTCCATCCCTTTCGCTTCCTCCAACACGCGATATTCCTGCCCTCCTATCCCTGACGAAGATTCCGTGTGAAGAATGCGCATGGGTCTCTGATGACGAGAGAAAATTGGGCTTACCTTCGGCATAGTCATTGGAGAATCAACGGGATCGCAGAGGAGGTCCATAGAATCAACTTTTTTGCATTTCCCACAACTTGGCGTATTTCACAAAGGTGTAATAGGCATACAACATGGATAAAATCAGCCCCGGTTTTCGGTCCAACATCCCCCCCCGAAACACATACATTTTCAGAAAGGTAAATAAAGGACGAAGCACCAACTGATGGGGGCGGAATGTCCGGCCTTCACGATGCATGTCCTCCGCCCGCAAGCTGGAATACCGATCCATTTTGCGAAAGTAGTGATCGATATCCCGAAAGGGTATCTGCTCCAGACTGGCATGAAGATATCCAAGTTTCCCCTTCAGCTCATAGCCCTCATGGACCAGCTCCTCTCGATATCGCATATGTCCCTTATGAAAAAGCTGGGGTTGCCGGTAATCAGGGTACCAGCCACAATGCTTAATCCACCGCCCAAGGAAGAAATTTCTTCTGGGGATCTTATACGCCTGTGCCGAAGGCCCCTCCAGAAGCAACTGTTCGATTTCCTCCTGCACCGTTGGCGTCACTCGTTCGTCCGTATCCAGGCTCAGCACCCAATCATGCGCGGCATGGGTCAGGGCGTGATTCCGAAGCACCCCAAACCCCTGGAAGGGATAGTGGAAAATCTTGGAGGTAAATTCACGGCAGATATCAGTGGTCCCATCCGTGCTATGAGAATCGATCACGACCAATTCATCCACCCAATGAAGACTCTCTAAACATTTCCGCATGTTCGGTGCATCATTATAGGCAATCACCACAGCGGAAACTTTTTCTCTCGTGCGTTGTTCCGTCATGCGGTTTTTTCCTTCGTCCTCCTCACAGATTTACGGTTTCGCCGGGAATGGGGTTGCCGCCACGCGATCGTCTTTTCGACGAGAGAAGCCCCCGACGATTTTTTTGATCTCACGAAGGAGATCCGTGAGCGAGACCGATTCCATGCACTCCAGATAATTGGGATTTCTGCATGTTCGTGCTCCACAGGGACTGCAGGGCAATTCCGTGCGTACGATAACATGCTTTCCCAAGGGATAGGGACCTGTGGCTTTGGGATGGGTGGAGCCAAAGATTGCGACCACAGGAATGCCCACTCCCGCTGCAAGGTGAATGGGCGCCGAATCGTTTCCAATGAGCAGGTGCATTCTTCGCATGAGTGAGGGTAATTGAGAAAGAGACAGTCGCCCGACCAGATTGATCAGACCCTGAGGCACAAGACGGTCAAATTCACCGGCAGCAGAAATGTCTGACGCCCCACCCAAAAGTACAACACGAACATCGGGCCACTGCACCAATTCGATGGCCAGGGCCACAAACCGTTCAAACGGCCAGGATTTCATGGCAGCCCGTGTCCAAGGTGCCAAAGCAATCAAATATTCATGGTCCAGGACGCGTGCATCCTGAAGCATCGTTTCGATTGTGAAACAATCGGTAGACGATTGAGGCAGATGGAACACCGGAGTAGATGAGGGTGCGCCCAGAAAAGTGGTAATCGCGACATTCCGGTCAACGGCATGAACCTCCAACAAACGCCAGGGGGAAGGTTTCGTCTCAGGCAAAGGCACCTGGTGTGTATAAAACCAGGTCGCCCCTTCCCTGGCTCGCGCAAAACCCACACGGGTTCGAGCTCCCGTCATCCCGCCGAAGATCCCTGAACGAAACAGCCCTTGAAAATCCACAACCAGATCGAACTTCCCTCTCCGGAGTGTACGAAAGATATGCGGCCAATTCTGCCAAGACACATTTACAGACAAAATGTCATCAATATCGGGATTCCCTTCCAGAATCGGCGCCCAGATCTCTTTAACCATCCAGGTCAGACGGGCGTACGGGAACCGCTGACGCAACGCAGCCACTGCTGGAAGAGCATGAACAATATCGCCCAGCGAACTTAATTTGATGACCAGGATGCGCTGTGGAGTGATGTCCATACGTACCCGCGAGAAACAGTTAGCCCATCGACAACAAACGATACCCCAATAACGCGCATGAATGGATGAGCGGCTTCAACGGTTTTGTCTGATTCGGTTGTCACGGTTCATTATCTGCTGTTCTATCCAGTCAACGGCATGCACAAAGCTGTCCGCGACATAGGCAATCGGCACCTGTCCGGCATCTCTCGCCTTCACCACATCCGCACTATACGAACTCGTCATGACCAGGACACCGGGTACCGAGGCGGTGCGAGCCGCCTCTAAATCACTGCGTTTGTCCCCGACCAGATAACACTGCGATGCATCGAGAGCAAATCGAGTGACCGCTTGTTGAATTAATCCCGCCTTGGGCTTTCGACATCCACATCCGTCTTGAGGATGATGAGGGCAAAAGAAAATACCATCAATCCTGGCTCCATAGGGACGAATCAACTCCTCCAGCCTGTCATGAATCGATTCCAACCCTTCGATGGTCATCATCCCTCGACCAATAGCCGATTGATTGGTGACCAGAAGCACCATAACTCCTAAGTCATTTAATCGAGCGATGGCTTCAGGGACTCCGGAAAACAACATCAATTGTTGGGGAGAAGTGACATACCCCGTATCGTGGTTCAAGGTGCCATCCCGATCCAAAAACACGGCCCTCCCCCGCGCGGCAGAATCATTTCTCATCCAACATGCCCTCTGATCCGACCCTCATTCCGATAGCCCGATGACATCCTGATTTGAGACAGCGCGACGTCCACAACCTGCTCAACGGACACTTGGGTCATGCAACGATGGTCAATCGGGCAGGCGCGCAATAAACAGGGTGCACAACGGACCGATCCCGTCACCACGCCACTGAATTGCTCATGAGGACTTGTCGTGGAGGGATCCGTTGAACCAAAAATCGCCGCGACCGGTACCCCAAGAGCCTGTGCCACATGCATGGGTCCCGTGTCGTTGGTAATCAAGACGGAGCAGCGTGTCAACACTCCCATTAACTCCTGTATGGTGGTTTTTCCTGACAGGACAACCGGCTCATTCCGCATTCGTCTGGCAATGTCCTGCGCAAGCACTTCTTCTCCTTTGCCTCCAATCAGGACACAGCGGACACACGGAGCCCCCGGAAATTCTTTTGTCAGCTGTTCAACCAGCCGATCACCCACCTCCGCGAAACGTTCCGGTATCCATCGCTTGGCTGATCCATACACCGAACCGGGATTGATCCCAATGACCATACCGTCTGATGGAAGAAATAGCTCAGGAAACTGTCTGGCACATGCCTGCTTCACCTCAGGAGAGAGAAAAAGTTGAGGGGTCCCGTCGTTTTTCCCGGGAGAGTGGGTGATGGTTTTCACGAGTTCCTGATAATACGCCGTATGATGCAGGGGAGCCCGATCCGGTCTGGGCACAGGTTCGGACAGAAGCCAACGCCGTCCGTCCGTCGCATATCCGATGCGGGATGGGATGCCGGCCACCCAGACAATGAGGGCCGCTTCAAAGGCATTTTGGAATAATACCGCACGATCAAATTTCTTTCTTTTCACAAGTTGAATGAGGTGCCAAAGCCCGGAAAGGCCCTGATGTTCCCCTTGATGGATATACATCATGACCTCATCCACGCCCGGATGTCCTTCCAACAATTCTCCGATGATCGGCCTGGCTAACACCGTGATCTTGGCATGCGGATCATGATTCCGTAAATCCATGAGTGCCGGCAAGCACATCACGGCATCTCCGATCCAGTTGGGGACGCGGACGAGAATGTTCATCGAAACACGATATGCCCTCTCACATGAACCGACCTTCTTGACCCTATCTGTCCTACCATATCCGAGTCCTATGGGCAGATGGTATGGACCTGTTCACGTAACTGGTCTTCCCCTTGAGTTATCCGGACTTGCACATCCAACGACCATAGAGGATCATCACATTTCAGGTGCTCTCGAATTTTCACAGCATCTTTTTCTGTTGTGATCGCCAGAGCGAGCCCTACACGTCGCATCTTTACACGAATCGCTTCAACATCTTTTTCTGAATAGGCAAAATGATCGGGGTACCGAATCTCCTCACCCACCGTCAACCCACAGGAGACCACACTCGTTCGAAAGGAGGCGGGATTGCCTATCCCGCTAAAGAGCAAACAGGATGTCCCCTTGAAGGCCCCGGCCGGTTGAGATTTCCCTGTCGCAATATGCGTGAATATTCCAGGTCCGGTTTCCAGACGTATGGGAACAATCGACGTTCCCACGCTCTGTTCAATTCGATTCTGAAGTGATGCGACAGATATAACTTGTTCCGTGCGACTGAAAACGAATGTTGTGGCCCACTTAGCTGCGGACAGCGGTTCACGCATTCGACCGGCGGGCACGACTCCCCTTAAGCCCTCAACATCAGTTACATCAAATACGAGCACGTCCAGATCACGGTAGAGAGAAAGATGCTGGAAGCCATCATCAAGAAGAAAGCAATCGCATGAGGCCTGCTCTAACACCCACTGTCCCAGACGATACCGATCGGTTCCCACAGCCACAATCGCCCATGGGCACTTGCGCGCCATCAGCATGGCTTCATCCCCTACCGATCGCCAATCTTCCTTCAGCGAAACCCCGTCAGAGACCAGCCTATTCACTGCCGAAAATTCCCTTCCATACCCTCGGCTTAAAATCGCCACCCGCTTGCCCCGCTCATGAAGTCTGGCGGCCAACCACATCACCAATGGAGTCTTCCCGGTACCCCCCACGGTCATATTGCCCACACTGATCACCGGTTTTGGCAGTCGATGTTGAGGAAACCAGCCACGTTGATAGGCCGTCCTCCGCAAATGACCGACTGCACCATAGGGAACGGCACACCACCGGAGAATCCATGGGCAACGCCGGTCCAACCAACGCCAGAGCCGTTCCGGGTTCACATCAAGGGAAGGAGACGTTGTGTTCACGAAGGACACATGGCGGAGATCATATTCTCTCCTTATTCTGGGCTCTAACGGCAGCTTATCGGAGCACTTCTTGAGATTTGCGTGAAGAAGGCCCTTTCGCCGACAAAGAAAAAAAGGCCGAATTGTCCTTGTTCAAGAGTTGATCAATCCATTGAAGATTCCTGGTGATGACGCCCCCATGGGTCCGGACCATTTCCAACGCCCTTTGGCCCATCTCTTCGGCTGCTGAAGGATGCGCGATCAAACGAACCCATTGAGAGGCCAAATCCTCCTGATTCTGAATTTGTATGCCTCCCCCTGCTCTCAGAAGCCGTCCGGCAATGTCCCGGCAATGATCGACATAGGGACCAAATAGAACGGGGCGACCCCATTGTGCAGGTTCCAACAAATTATGTCCGCCAACCGGAACCAGTGTACCTCCCACAAAAGTGACCCAGGCCTCCCGGTAGACAAAGGCCAACTCCCCTCTGGTGTCTAACACAATGACACGGGGGCCCTTCTGAAAAGCCTGTTCTCCGACATCCTTCACCAACCGGCTGCGACGGACACAAGCGAATCCATACTGTTGAATAACCTTTTCAAGCGCAGCCGCACGCTCGATATGGCGTGGAGCCATCACCAGTACCGCCTGTGGGTGTTGGGCAATCACCTGCCGGTACGCATCCAACAAACACTCTTCTTCCTGAGGGTGCGTACTCCCGGCCACAATGAGTACCTCAGCAGCTTGGCACGCGAAGAGTGCTCTGAAAGAAACATGAGTATCGGCAGAATGTCCTTGCCCAAGCCCTTGATCAAACTTCATATTCCCGGTGACATGAATAGTATTTGGCTCGGCCCCTAACCGGCCGATGCGCTCAGCATCGTGTTCCGATTGCATTAAGGCCAGATCGAGACAGCTCAACACCTGCTTCATCATACCTCTGACCCAGCGATATCTGGCAAAGGATCGTGAAGAGATTCTCCCGTTGACAAGACAGATCGGCACCCGATGCCGTTCAAGATTTTTCAGCAGATTGGGCCAGAATTCGGATTCGACCAAAATAAAGAGCTGAGGCTGAAGTATACGGATATACCGGTCAACCGCCCACCAAAAATCAACGGGAGCATAACAATGGACAGCCACACCCTCCAAACGCTTGATCACAACTTCCCGACCGGTCTCCGTCACCGTGGACACGACCAACGGCCATTGAGGATACCGTGCTTTCATCGCGTGGAGCAGAGGAACGATTGTGGCCACCTCGCCCAGGGAGACGGCATGAATCCAGATGACCGGTTTTTGCAGATCCCGCAATTCGGCAGGAACGGCCCCAAGCCGGCACCATAGGCCGCGTTGACTGCGTTTTTTTGTCAGCAGAAGACCGATGATAATGGGAAAGGCCAGAACCAGCAGCACATTATATATTACATAATACATGATTCGGTCACCGATCGAAGGTCTCATTTATATCAATCAGATTCCGGGAAGACATTCGGCGGAGAAATGATTCAACCGGGTCCGAATCCTGAACAGCCAATTCCGCTTGAGCCGTGAGCCGGTTCAGCGAACCTTCCAGCTCCAACCCCGGACCGGACAGCTGCTCGTTCGAAAGATCCTGGCTTACCCAGATGGGTGGGCCCCATACAAACAACCCGACCCCACCGGGATAGGGTATCTGGAAACGATCCCAACTCGTAAAAACTTTTTTTTTGAGCAGGCAAAGGTTAAAGGAATGATGGGCAATCCCGTTGCCTTTGCCAGGTAAATCACTCCCGATTGTACCGTGCAGGCCGGTCCCTTCGGGCCATCGGGCGTCACAACCAGATCCCCGCCATTCCGGCCAGCCTTCAACAATTGCCTGGTCGCTCGAATTCCCCCGCGTGTGCTCGACCCGCGAATGGACTGAAATCCGAAATATCCCATGATTCGCGCGATGATTTCTCCATCCCGATGTTGGCTAATCAAAATTGAGGCCTGTTGCCCACGGTAGGCCAACGGCATCATCAACTGACGGCCATGCCAAAAGGCAATAATGATCTTTCGGCCTTGGCGATACAACTCGTCCACGGCTTCCCCACCGACAGTGGATATACGCATCGTATGCCCCAACATGCGAATCATGTGTGCGGCCAATGGCGGAGCGACGGACAGTTTGATCCAATTCAACATAGAAACGGCGCCCTTCAATTTAGGAGGTCGTCGGTAACGGTTCGGGTTGAGTTAGTAAAAATTGCGTTTGATACAATCGAGTATAGAGGCCTCCCTGTTGAAGCAAGGTGGCATGAGTGCCGATCTCTTCAATTTTTCCGCGATTCATCACCACAATACGATCGGCATGTTGCACCGTGGACAATCGGTGGGCAATGATCAGGGTCGTTCGGGCTTTTACCAGATTTGCCAGAGCTTTTTGCACCAACTTCTCAGATTCCGAATCCAGAGCGGACGTCGCCTCGTCCAGAATCAGAATCGGGGGATCCCGCAGAATGGCCCTGGCAATCGCGAGTCGTTGACGTTGTCCTCCCGATAATCGTAGTCCATTTTCACCAACCAGCGTATCCAGCCCCTGAGGGAGCCGCTCAATAAATTCCCAGGCAAAGGCGGCGCGAGCCGCCTCAATGACCGCCTCTTCACTCGCATCCAGACGGCCATAGGCGATATTATTTCTGATCGTATCATCAAATAACACGGTTTCTTGAGACACGATGCCAATCTGCCGCCTCAGCGACGATCGATCAACCAGGCGAATATCCTCACCATCAATTTTCACGGCTCCTTCTGTCGGGCGATAAAACCGTGGGACCAAACTCACGAGAGTGGTTTTTCCACTACCACTGGCCCCGACGAAGGCCACCACTTCCCCGACGTTGATCGTGAAATTGATCCCGTGCAAGGCCGCCTCGTCAGAGCCCTCATACCTGAAGTTGACACCGGAAAATTCCAAATTTTTCGTCATGGGAGGAAGAATTTTTTTGCCCTCGTCTTTCGCTAATTCACTTTCCAGATCCAGGACTTGAAACACTCGCTGAGCCCCCGCAAGCGCACGCTGAACCGACTCATTGGCCCCGGACATTTTCCGGAGAGGGGCATACGCCATGAACATGGCAGCCAAAAAGGAAAAGAACTCTCCCGGCTTCATCTCTCCGGCAATGACTAATCCTCCCCCATACCAGATAATAAAGGCCACACCGCAGACTCCAATGACTTCAAGAAGTGGAGAGGCCATCGCTGAGGTTTGAGACGACTTCACTTTTGCTGTCCGAAAGGCTTGATTCGTCAACGAGAATCGGTCAGCCTCCTTTTCTTCCTGACCGTAGGCCTTCACGATCTTGATACCGGAAAACGCTTCTTTTAAGACGGAAGCCATTCTTCCAATGGATTCCTGACCACGCTTTGAAAGTTTTCGAATCCGCCGGCCGACGCGGATCAACACCAATGAAGAGAAGGGTAATACGACCAACACAATCGTCGCGAGTTTCCAATTTTGATAAAAGACCACGGACAGCATCGCCACAAACGTGAGCCCCTGTTGAAAGATATCCTTCAACACACTGGGAATGGCATTTGCCATTTCGTTGACATCGCTAATCACCCTGGCCATCAACCGTCCTGACGTATTCGCATCGTGAAACCGAATAGGCAGGCGCACGATATGAATAAACAATTGTTGGCGAATATCGGACACCAGCCAGTGGCCCACATAACTCATGAGATAACCCTGTCCATAGGCAAAAGAGGCTTTCAAAATTGCGACACCCAGGACAGCCAACGGAAGGATGAGCAACATCTCTTGATTGCGCTCAATGAAAATTCCATCCAGAACCGGTTGGACAAGCCACGCATAGACCGCTGATAATCCTGCCACCCCGGCAGAACAGACAAACGCGCCAAGCAACCGCAGGCGGTACCCCTTCAGATAAGACACGATTCGCCAGAAGGTCTTCATACGGTCGCCTCAGCAAGGATACATGCTGCAGCCCGTTTCGACGCTCCCGCCCCCCCCAGAGCAGTCCGAATGGTGTGGAAAGCCTGGGTCATGTCGTGTTGGCGGCGAGCGTCTTGCAAAATGCCTAAGGCTTCGTGGGCGATATCATCCGGGGTCATACGATCCTGTATTAGCTCCGGAACAATTTCTTGACCGGCTAAAATATTCACTAGACTAATATAAGGAATTTTAACCAGCCGTTTGGCAATATGATAGGTCAAGGGAGATGTTCGATAGACCACGACCATCGGTGTTCCAATCAGTGCCGCTTGCAACGTCGCCGTCCCAGAGGTCACCAGTAAAAGATTTGACGCCGCCATCACCTCATTGGACAGACCTTTGACTACCTTGACCTGTTCTCTACAATGTCCAAGGAACTCATTCATCATCGAATCGGACAGTGAATGCGCTTGCGCAAGAAGGACTTGAACTCTAGGGTATTGATTCCGAATCTGTTCAACCGAACGGAGGAAGGCCGGCAACACCTCCCGGACTTCCCGGACACGACTCCCGGGCAGCAGACCGATCACCAGATCCTCTCTGTTCAAACCTAATTCCTGACGCTCATGCACCATATCATAGGCAGGCTTTAGCTCATCCAATAATGGATGGCCAACATACGTGCAGGGAATGCCGGCTTTTTGAAAATAGGCCTCTTCGAATGGAAGAATCGCTAACACATGGCTGACCACTCTTCGAATGACTGTGATACGACGGCTTCCCCATGCCCACACCTGAGGGGCAATGTAATAGATAATTTTGCATGACCGTTGTGCGATGGCCTTGGCCAGGCGAAGATTCAATCCCGGACTGTCGATAAGGATAATGACGTCAAACCGTTCACGTTGGAGGTAACGAGTCAGCGTTCGTAGGGTCTTCCACCCCTGTATGAGCTGCCGGATCCCCGGAACGCCCATGGCATCTACCCGTTTGACATGGGGAAGAAGCGAGACCCCGGCTGCCAACATCCGACTCCCACCCACACCGATTAATTCCACAGCGGGATTCAGTTCCCGAAGTGCCAGGGCTAAGTGCGCTCCGTGAATATCGCCAGATGTTTCACCGGTCACTAAGAAGATTTTTGGCATCGGGACTCTAACAGACCGCTCATAGCAATTAGTCCGCCCTGACGCGGATTACCGTGGCGAGTGCCCGGCATGTTGTTGAATGAGCGAGACCACTTGAGTTGCGACTCGCAGAGCTTCCACCCCTTCTTCTCCTGAGACACCTCGGGCGGAAGGATTTCCCAGAATCGATTGAACGAAGCAACCCAATTCACGAGTCAGGGCATCGCCTTCATCACCCTTGATATGTTGCGTTTCAACTTCAAACGTTCCACCTTCCAAACTTCTCCTGGTGTTCATCACAGCCTCTTTTCCACCAAAATCAACCGAGAGATAGCGATCCCGTTGATAGACTCTGATCTTTCGCAGGCGTCCAGTCGAGATGCGGCTGGCAGTCAAATTCGCCAGACACCCGCTTTCAAAGAAAATCCGCACATTGGCAATATCGGGCAGATCGGTAAACACCGGCATACCTCTCGCCTCCACCTGCAGGATAGGACCCAACCCTAAGGATAACAACAGATCCAAATCATGAATCATGAGATCCCGTACCACATCGACATCCGTTCCTCGAGGCTGAAAAGGACTTAGACGGTGACATTCAATAAAGCCAGGTTGACTCACGAGAGGACGCATCACTTCTACGATCGGATTAAATCGTTCAATATGTCCAACCTGCAGTATGGTCCCCCGGACTTTCGCCAGCTCGACTAACTGCTCACCTTCCCACACATGGCTGGCAATTGGCTTCTCGACCAGAACATGGCATCCGCGTTGCAAACATGTCGTGACCACAACACCATGTGCCGAGGTCGGGACCGCCACACTCACCGCATCGACCAAAGACAGCAGCTCGTCCACATCCTGAAAATACGGTACTTTACATTCATCCGCTACCAGATGCCCGCGTGAGGTATCGGTATCAGAAACCCCAACTAAGGTCACAGAAGGCAGGGTTCCATATATGCGAGCATGATGTCGGCCCAAATGACCAACACCAATCACCCCAACTCGTAAGGATTGTGTCATGTAGGGATCGGTCGTCGCGGAATTGGAGAATAGAGACAGCGGTTCCAGTTACACCACACGAAACACCACGATGGGGGATCCGTCCCCTTACTATGGTGAAGCATCGGAAGACGCGGCATGCTGTAAAGGGCCTGTTGGAGCAATTCCCACGATCGCGATACCTGCTGATCTGGCGTTTACACACATCTCTTCTCGATCGAGAATGACCGTGCGCCCGGCTTCAATCGCGAGAACTGAAGCCTTAACCGCGACCATGGACTGAATGGTTTGAGGACCAACAGCCGGCAAATCAAACCGAAGATCCTGGTGCGGTTTCGTGCGTTTGACCACCACGGTTCCCTTGCCACCAAGTGTCCCTCCACGAGTAATGGTCCCATCCGTTCCCTCAACGGCTTCAACGGCAACAATCACCCGATTTTTCACCAGGACACATTGCCCAATATCTAACTTACCCAAGGTTTCCAGAGTATCCCAACCAAATTGAATATCGTCCCACTCTTTGCTCGTTGGTTTCCTATGGGCGAGATTGCCCTCTCTCGCCAGAATGCCTTCCAGGCCAAACGTGGACTCCCGGATCTGAATCCCTTCCCGCTCTAATTCTCCAGCCACCGCCCTGAGAATCGCATCATCCTTCCAATGTTTCAAACGGCTAAAAATGGCCAAGGCCCGGAGGTCCGGCCGAAGTGCCGTGAAAACATGCGTTTTATGGATACCACCCAACATGACGGCCTGGCGGATGCCATCACCCTTTAATGCCGCCAAGGCCTTGCTAAACTGCCCGACCTTGAGCCAATGAATGCGATCAACATGGGATTCAAGTTCCGGAAGTGTCTCACCCACATGCGCAATGGCGGAAACCGAAAACCCCAACCGCCGGACATTATCGGCAAAAATAATCGGAAAACGCCCGTTACCCGCAATCAGTCCAATCCGCTCATCTTGCTCAGGAGAAATCATACCCTTCGCACCAAATCAACTACGGCCTTACTCCTCTTCATCATCCAACTCCCGTGAAGACACTTGGCAGATCCCCCGACTGGTACTCTCCAGAAAGGTGAGTAACGTCATGACGTCTGTGCTTTCCCCGTACTCGTTACGAGCCAGTTTAATGGCTTCTTGCAGGCGATGTCCCTGTCGGAATAGGAGTTCAAATGCGGCCTTTAAGGTATTCATGCGTGCTCCGGAAAACCCATGGCGTCGCAACGCGATCGTATTCAGCCCAAACATTTGTGCACGATATCCTCCTGCCGCACGAACAAACGGCGGGACATCCCGTCCTAGGGCGGAACACCCTCCCACCATCGCATATTCACCAATCCGTACATATTGGTGCACCCCGACTAAGCCTCCGATCACGACAGAATTGCCCACGGAGACATGGCCGGCTAAGTTTGCCGCATTGGCCATCACAATATAATTACCCAGCTCACAATCATGAGCCACATGAGTATAGGCCATGAAAAAATTATGGTGCCCGATTCTGGTCACTCCGCTTCCAAAAGCTGTCCCTCGATTAATTGTCACATTCTCACGAACAATATTATGATCCCCGAGACAGACTCTGGTGGGCTCATCTTTATATTGCAAATGCTGCGGAGGGGTTCCAATAGACGCAAATGGAAAAAACCGGCAACACCGGCCAATGTCCGTATGCCCCTCTATACACACATGAGCCACTAATTCGGTTTGATCTCCAATCGTGACATGTTCACCCACGACACAATAGGGCCCGATGACGACATCTTCACCTATTGTAGCTTTGGGATGGACAATTGCTGTGGGATGAATATTCATCAAATTCTCACTTTATTGCGTTGAACATGAATTTACAGCCAGACTTCGCGCAACAATCCTGTTGCCTGTAGCTAGGCCTCACTTTCTTCGACTTTGACCATGGCGGTCATTTCGGCTTCGCAGACTAAGGAAGATTCGACCAAGATCTTCCCGGCCATTTTCCAAAATGGATCTTTTCTCCTGATCACCTCAACCTCAACCCGCAATTGATCGCCGGGAACGACCGGTCGACGAAACTTGGCTTTTTCAATTCCGGTGAGAAAAACGGTGGGGCGCCCCGTCCCCATCGCCGTTTTTCTGGCCAATACCCCGCCAACCTGTGCCATCACTTCTAGAAGTAACACACCAGGCATAATGGGGTACCCGGGGAAATGCCCTTGAAAAAACTGTTCATTGGCCGTGACGTTTTTAATGCCCACAATCCGCATCCCACCTTCGAATTCAAGGATCCGATCCACTAACAAGAAGGGATACCTGTGCGGAAGTAATGCCTGAATCTGGAGAATATCTAACTCGCTCTCAGCCATACCGACCCCTTTCTCTCAATGTTACTCTGACACCATTGGTCCTTATGAATGACCATGAGCCACCCTTTGGCTAGGGTATACGGATTTCTCCGCTCTCCCGATCCAGTGCCTGAATAACCTCAGTCGAAATATCCAGGCCGGGTTGATAAAACAACGTGCCTGAATTCACACCATATTCCAAGACCAGGCCCAGGCCACGCTGACCGGCAACTTCCGTTACCACCTTTTGCACCTGGAGACGAAATTCGTTTTGCAATTCGCGTTGTTTTTCTTGGACTTCTCTGTTTAAATCGGCTACCTTTTGCTGATATCCGGCCATTTTTTCTCTGAACTGTTCTTCCTTCCGATCTCTGGCCTCCTGACTCAACACCGTACTTTGGGCCATCAATTCACTTTCCAACTTACGTAATTCCTTTTGCTCTAATTCCACCAGTGTCTGCCGATCCTTCATAAAGGCATTCAGCGCATCCGACAGCCGTTTTCCCTTGACCGTTTCAGCCAATATCCGCTGAGGATCAACGACACCGACCGGGAGATCCGATGGATTGGTTGGCCCTATCGCCGTGCAGCCCCAGGCGAAAGTCAGAACCAGACTTCCCATAGTCATCCACCCGCCGACACCCCCAACACCTATCTTCCTCATTATATGTTCTCTCCTCTCCCTCGCCATCACGCATGGTCTTGTTGCAAATCCCATCTAAAAGACCGATCCCACGGAAAACTCAAATACCCACTTTCTGTCATCCTTTGGTCCATCTATAGGACGGCCATACGCCGCCCGAAGAGGACCAAATGGTGAAATCCATCTCACCTCCATGCCTGCAGCCATTCGAAGATCAAAATCTAAACTATCTCCTTCAGAAAATCCTTTTCCATAATCGAAAAAAATGACCCCGTTCAACTTGGCATCTGGCAACACCGGGAAAATCAAATCATTATTAATAATGATTTGTTTATTGCCCCCTTCAGGATCATTGCCGGAGGTCACGGGCCCGGCACGGCCAAATTTAAATCCTCGCACAGTGTTGATGCCTCCAACGTAAAAAAACTCAGGAATAGGGAATTCCTCTCCATTAAATCCGTCTCCATATCCAATCCGTCCCCGAATGGAATGACGAAAATCCCAAAAGGGCAAGGGGGTAAATTTCATGGCATCCAACGACATGCTATAAAAATTATTTGACCCCCCAAGGACATCCGTTCCAAAACTCGCGATGACACCGATTCGAGTGCCACGACGGGGGTCTAAATAATAATCACGCGAATCCCTGAATAAAGAGGCACGGAACCCGGTCGTGGACTGCGTGCCTTCCTGATCTTTAATGAGATCGTTGGCATCAGATTCCACATCATCAATTTTGATTTTTTCAGCTACAAGAGTAAAGGTACCCGTCAGGTATTCAGAAAAGCCCCGACCAAACGTCAGATTCGCCCCTTGCTTTTTTTCAAGATACGTCAGGAAATTGGTTCGCGAGCTGAACAAATCAGCCTGGCCGGAGGTTAAGGTATCAAAAATAGCCGGATTTCGAAAGGTAATAGTTCCCAGAGTACGCCGTCCTCCTACCTGCCCCCGGATCCTGGCTAAATACCCCCGCCCGAATAAATTCCCCTCGGTAATATCCGCAATCAACGTAAATTGATCCAAGGTGCTGAAACCTCCGCCAATGCTGAAGGAGCCGGTCGGTTTTTCCTTGACTTTGACCTCTAAATCGACTTCACCTGGAGCAATCTGTTTGGGAAGAATCTCCACCGTTTCAAAAAAATTCAAATTATTAAGACGTTCGAAACTCCGTTTTATTGCCGGGGAATCGATCATGTCCCGTTCATCCACCCGCAATTCACGCCGGATCACATTGTCCCGCGTCTTATTATTCCCGGTAATGCGGATATCTTGAATCCTGACCATTTCTCCTTCCTCAATGGAAAAACCAATACGAGTGCTCCGCGTGGGAGGATCAGGCTCTACGGAAGGATTGGCCTCGGCAAATGCATAACCCCGACTGCCATATAAATCCGTCAACCGGGTAATCTCATCACGGATTTTTGCACGCTGAAACACTTCACCAGGTTCAATGATCAATCCTTCCCGTAATTCGGCATCAGAGAAGAGCGTATTTCCGGTATACTCGATTTGACTCACCACATAGGGCTCTCCTTCGACAATCGGGAATACCAGAGTAAACCATTCTTTCTTCTCATCCAAATCCATTCGAGGCATCCCGACTTGGACATCTAAATAGCCTTTATTGAGGTACACTTCTTTAATCCGTTCGACATCATTCGGAAGCTCATCGCGATGAAGGATGCCGGCATCCGAAAAAATTGACCAGGGCCAGGAATATTCGCGATTGGCCATAAACGACGTCAATTCCTTCTTCCGAATGACATTACGGCCTTCAAATACGATCGTACGAATATGGGCCTGACTCCCCTCTTCGATATAAAAGGTCAATCGTACTTGATTGTTCTCGACCATATCGGTGATAGGAATAATTTGAACATGGTAAAAGCCCTTGTCGTGATACAACGATCGAAAACTTTCTACAGAAATCTTTACCTGTTCTTTATCCAAAAACACCTGATTTTTTACGGTATTTTTTTCGTTCAGCTTGTCGTCTGACAACTCTTCATTTCCATCGAACACCACTTCGATCGTAAACGGTTTTTCCTTCACACGAAAGACCACCAGGACTCCATTGGCCCTGACTTCGGTTGAGACTTCGACATCTTCAAAAAACCCCATTCCATATATCAGCTGAATTTGTTCCCGAATGGACTCTTGGGTAAATACATCACCTGGTTTGATGGATAATTTCCCTAAAATAGCCAGGTCTTCAATATGCTGGTTTCCTTCAATTTCGATGCCTTCGATATGGGACTGGGAAGTTTGGGCCAACACCGGTCTCCCAAACGGAAGTGTTCCTACCACAAGCAGACCAACAAGGAGAAAAAGGCTGAAAGATGAAAAGAGAGAAATCCCGAAACGCCTCATCTTGTGCCCAAGACCCAGTAACTCAGGCAACACTAGATCCATGGGGCATCTCTAAAGCGATGGAGGAAACCAGAAGGGTGTATCACAAAAAATTTGTATGGTCAGCAGGACAGCAGAATTGCCCCTTCAATTTGGTCCCCAACGATTAAACCTTAGAGATGCTGGTGATAATGGGGGGAAGCCTGAGAAATGAGGAGGCAATCATCATATTGGGATCAAGGTGGCAGATTATATTCTTGATAGGATTCCTTGTAAAGGCAACATCTTAGGCATGCGCTATTCTCAGAAACATCCCAAGAAGGGAGCAAGCATAAACCTTGACAACATTTTTCACCTTCTCCTAGTATCAAAATCAATACAATTCATGTAGGTTTTCTTAAACAACGAATAATGGAATTTCATTTAGAGACCCATTCCTAACCCCGGACAATCTTCGGCATTGGCTGTGCAAGCCGGGACCATCGTAACGTTCATGATAGGTCCGAAGATATCCCTGCTCTGTCTGGTAAAGTCCCTTTTCCGATGAAAAGATTGAGAGAAACACTGTTCCCCACTTTGGCCAAATCTTTGATGAACCCATTCGTTCATCGTTAGAAATAAAACTGATGACTGAAGACTATCCGGAGATTCCCGCACCGTCTATTGAACAGATCCCAGAAGAATTACCCCTTCTTCCAGTACGGGACATTGTTGTCTTTCCCTATATGGTGCTCCCTCTCTTTGTTGGGCGCGACATGTCCATCAAGGCCATTGAAGCCGCTCTCTCCTCCGACCGCTTAATCTTTTTAACCACCCAAAAAAATCAAGACGTGGAAGTGCCAGAGACCCCAGATCTCTATCAAATAGGCACAGTCGGCGTCATCATGCGCATGCTGAAACTTCCGGATGCCCGTATCAAAATACTCGTCCAGGGCCTCACAAAAGCCCGGGTTCAAGAATTCACCCAAACCAATCCATTTTTCTCCGCCCGCATCAAAACATTGGCCGAATCACCCACAGCGCTTCCTTCCTTGGAGAAAGAAGCCATCGTTCGCTCCACCCGAGAATCCTTGGAAAAAATTGTCGGACTAGGAAAAGTGTTGATGCCGGATGTGCTCACCGTCATTGAAAATCTTGACGATCCTGGACGTCTGGCAGACATTATCTCTTCCAATCTTGGGCTCAATATTGAGACCACTCAGGGAGTCCTCGAAATTGACGATCCTCTTCTCCGCCTGAGGCGTGTGAATGAAATCCTGAGTAGTGAGCAGGACGTCTTGTCCATGCAACAGAAAATCCAAGCTGAAGCCAAGGGGGAAATGGATAAGACGCAACGAGAATACTTCCTTCGCGAACAACTCAAAGCGATCCAGAAAGAGTTGGGGGAACTCGATGACCGATCTGAAGAAGTGGCCGAATTTCGTCGAAAGATTCAAGAAGCCAGCATGCCGGACAAGGTCCTGAAAGAAGCGGAGAAACAACTGAAACGTCTGGAAAAAACACACCAGGATACGGCCGAGGCCGGGACGATCCGCACGTACTTGGAATGGTTTGTTGAATTACCTTGGAACCGTCATTCTGAGGATAACCTCGACCTCCCCCAGGCAAACCAGGTACTGCAGGAGGATCACTACGATCTGGAACGGGTCAAGGAACGAATTCTGGAATATCTCGCCGTGCGCAAACTCAAAGACAAAATGAAAGGACCCATCTTGTGTTTTGTGGGGCCTCCTGGAGTCGGCAAAACTTCTTTAGGTAAATCGATAGCTCGTGCCATGGGGCGGGAATTCGTTCGCATGAGTTTAGGTGGAACACGAGACGAAGCCGAAATTCGAGGACATCGCCGAACCTATGTTGGAGCACTGCCAGGAAGGATCGTCCAAGGGATCAAACAGGCAGGGACCAATAACCCCGTGTTCATGCTCGATGAAGTCGATAAAATTGGAACCGATTTCCGCGGGGATCCCTCGGCTGCCTTACTGGAAGTGCTCGATCCGGAACAAAACCATGCGTTTGTCGATCACTATCTCGGAGTCCCCGTTGACCTGAGTAAAGTCATGTTCATTACGACCGCAAATTTGACGGATCCCATTCTCTCCGCACTACGGGACCGAATGGAGATCATTGAAATCCCAGGGTATTCGGAGGAAGAAAAGCTTGGCATTGCTCAACGCTACCTGATCCCGCGTCAGTTGGAGGAACACGGAATCACACAAGAGCACTTACTTCTCACCGATCCGTGCCTGGCGCGCATCATTTCTCAATATACCAAAGAGGCCGGGGTTCGCAATCTGGAGCGTGAACTGGCCAATGTCATGCGAAAAGTGGCGAAACGCATTGCCGAAGGAAAGATCAAACGCTATCAGGTCACTCCCCGAAACCTCCATCACTACCTCGGTGTTCCTAAATATGTGCCGGATCAGGAACAGGAAAAAGATGAAGTCGGCGTCTCAACTGGACTCGCATGGACAGAAACCGGTGGGGATGTTTTGTACATCGAGGCTTCGGCCATCAAGGGAAAAGGCCTCTTAACCTTGACAGGGCATCTTGGCGACGTCATGAAAGAATCTGCTCATGCCGCACTTACCTATATTCGCTCCCAGGCCAAGTCATTGGGAATCAATCCTGACATTTTCGCAAAACAGGACATTCACGTTCACGTTCCGGCCGGGGCCATTCCCAAAGACGGACCGTCCGCAGGCATTACGATGGCGACGGCCCTTGCATCCTGTCTCAGCAATAAACCTGTCAAACGAGACTTGGCGATGACAGGGGAAGTCACGCTTCGCGGCAGAATACTGGCCATTGGCGGATTAAAAGAAAAAGTTCTAGCCGCTAAACGGGCCCATATCAAAACCATTGTGATGCCTAAAAGAAACCAGAAAGACCTTGATGACATTCCCAAACATCTCCTACGAGGCCTTGAGTTTATCTATGTGGAGAATATGTCGGAAGTTCTTAAAGTCGCCCTTCGCACCAAAAATCGACACGATTTGAACTCGTCACTGACTCATGGACATAGCTCATCCGGCCGTCGAAAAAAAGTTGCCTCCCCGGTCACCCGTCGCCCGTTACGACAATCCATCACCAAGACACGCTGACTTTTTTATCATGTCCCCTTCCCGCCGCCAGGCGCCCGTGTCAACAATTGGGGAATTTCAACTTATCCGCGCCCTGTCTCGTGGATTTTCCGCACCCGGTCCTCGTACCCTCATTGGCATGGGAGACGATGCAGCGGTTCTGGCCCACCCCTCATCAGCCCATCTCGTCATATCCACCGACCTCCTCGTTGAAAACATTCATTTCTCCAAAAACACCTCTTCATTTTTTGATCTTGGTTACAAGGCAGCCGTCGCCAATCTCAGCGACATGGCCGCAATGGGAGCCATTCCCACATATATCCTGGTGGCCGTTGCCCTTCCCTCTCATGTGACATATGGAGACTGGAAGGACCTGTATCGTGGACTTTCCGTTCCTTGCAAAGCCCATGGAGTTCGACTGGTGGGTGGTGATACTTCAGCATCACACTCCTCGCTGTTTCTGGCAATTACCATACTCGGACAGGTTACACCCGGTCAGGCGTTAACAAGGGGCGGGGCCCAGGAAGGCGATATCATCTATGTCAGTGGATCGTTAGGGAACTCAGCTGCAGGATTGGACTATCTGACACATCACCCTTCACGAGAAAAGATTTCAAAATTGCGACAACCCATGAAGTTTTTAGTTGGGCGCCATCTCAGGCCCACCCCTCGTATTGCATTGGGACGATTGCTGTCTTCCCGTCGTTTGGCTTCGGCCGCCTTGGACCTATCTGATGGCCTCTCAGGAGATATCAAACATTTGTGCCAACAAAGCCATGTGGGTGCACTCATTCAGGAGGACAGCCTACCCTTGTCACCTCATCTCATCTCATACGCGTTAAAGATGAGTACAGACCCTCTACCCTGGGCTCTCCATGGAGGAGAAGAATATGAATTACTGTTTACCGTGCCTCCCAAAAAACAACATCGCCTGGAATTGGCGGTCAATCAACTACGGATTCCTGCCACCGCCATTGGTGTCATTACCCCTCGTCGTTCGGGAGTTCAAATAGCCCATCAAGACGGCAAAACTCAAAAATTGGTCTCGCAAAGTTATGTGCATTTTTCGAAGTAATGGAATGCTAGGCAACTGTCAATGGTAACGCTTGAGTCTGTCCGCCAACAATTGACTCATGTCTTACATCTTCGGGAAACTCCTCACCGCACAGCCATGGCCTTTGCTCTAGGTGTGTTTATCGCCTTCGCACCACATTATTTGTTCCACACCGCCAGCGTGGTATTCTGCGCCTGGGCCTTCCGGCTGAATTTTTTAGCGCTCTTTCTGGGGTCATTAATCAACAATCCCTGGACACTCATTCCAATCTTAGCTGCCAGTCTCTACACCGGAATGCTATTGATGGGCGCATCCTCATCAGCCACGATTGAGTGGGATCAGATGAGGGTGGACAATATATTTGATATGCTTTCCCCCTACCTCATTCCTTTTCTCGTTGGGGCCTGTGCCCTGGCGATTGTCGGATCGTTGATCGCCTATCCCGTCATGCGATGGGTCATCACCCGATACCGGGGGCTTAAGAATTCCTAGCAACATAACAAACATGGCGCACCAGCAGATCCTAACCGTGAATACGTTTTATGCCATGCATTTTCTGACAACCCGGCACACTCCATCAGGCGATAGCCTGAGGTCAGGGAAAGACGCTTAGCCCATGGCCGTGTTAGAACCCCTCTCATCCCCATTTGATGGCGTCTCGCTTCTGGCCGACCCTATTCACGGCTATATTTCCATCACCGTTCCCTATCAAGAACCACATCCTACGGAACAGACCGAAAAGGATTTGATTGATTCTCCCTGGGTTCAACGACTTCGGTATATTCTCCAACTTCAGAGTGCGCATTGGGTCTATCCGGGCGCCGAACATACCCGCTTCCAGCATTCCCTCGGGACCATGCACCTGGCAGGTCGATTTATGGCTCGCCTCTATCCGTCGCTTTGCCAAACCGTCTCCGAAGTACCATCGCGTCATTTTCTGGAAGAATTTATTCGTATCACGGCCCTGCTCCACGATATCGGACATGGCCCCTTCTGCCATTTTTTCGACCATCATTTCCTGCATAAATTTAACCTGACGCATGAAGTGGTCGGCCAACACATTATACGTGACCATTTGGGGCCAATTATAAAAAAGATCTGTCGGAGTCCCTCCGGGCCATTTGCTCCAGGAGAGCAATTGGATCCGGAACATATCGCCTTCCTTATTCTCAAGGATCCTCACAAATCGACAAAACATCTCCCACCGTGGGTTATCGCCTTACAACCCCTTCTTGGCGGAATTTATACCCCGGACAATTGCGACTACGTCCTCAGGGATTCCTACATGTGCGGAGTAGCCATTGGCCCTGTAGATATTGAACGACTCCTTCATTACACCTTCTTTTCATCACAGGGACTCACGATCCACCAATCAGGACTTCCGGCATTGCAAATGTTTTTACACGCGCGCCTCTATCTCTACGCCAACGTCTACTACCATCGCACCACGCGGGCGATCGACTTTCATCTCCAGGAAATTTTTCAACCCACCATGGAAATCCTGTGCAAAAAAAATCCTCTCCAATCCTTACCTCATTACCTACATTTAACCGATTGGCACGTCATCGAAACGGTGCGTTCATGGAAGCACGCTCGATCCATGCATAAACGACAACTGGGAATGGAATGGAGTCAAATTATCGGAAGACACGTGAAGTGGAAAACCGCATTCAGCACGCTGCTGCCCATCATTCAGCCGGCATCATCATCCTTTCAACCTCAGGTCTTTCTGAGCCGGATGCGTCGATTGTTACCTACTAAATATCGTCACCAAGATATTCGAGTAGACTTTGCTCATAAGGACCCTCGCCCCATTAATTTGCTCAACATGGGAAACTTTCAAATATTTGTCTGGAACCCGGCCAAAGGCACGGTCGAAAAGGACATCCTTCAAAAATACCTTCAGTATCTTCCAGCCCGGATGATCACTCTGCGAGTATTCAGCCAGGATCATTCCATCGATAAGATCCTAGCCAAAGCTGCCGAGGAAACCCTACGACGGCACTGGCCGACTTTAATTCAACCGGTTTCAGTGCTATAACAGGGACAGTTGCCTCACATATAGTTCCAGTGACATGAGAAAATCGTAGGCCAGGTTAGTGAGAGCGACTGCCGAGATGGAGGGCGGAAATGTCTTTCACCAGTGTGAGTTGTAAACGAATTGTTTTAACCGGATCGGGGAGATGGGGAACGACCATCCCGGAATCCTGACACTCCAGGCAAGCCCCCAATAACTGTATTTGAAGATCTTGTAAGCTTTCAAGAAAAAATGGATCCTCAGGCCAATGGTGAAACTGGATGTCACGAATTTTCCCCTCTTGCACATGGACGACGCCCACTGCCGTCCGTTTGTTACCTGGGAGATACCCTCGGATTGGCAACCCTTCCGTTATCGCAGGAGCCCAATTGGATTTAATCAGAGTTTCTAACCTCTGAAGAAGAATGTTTTCCCTATCAGCCAGGGGCAAAATCTGGGTTTCCTCCGCTTTGAACTCTCCGATGGGCTCCAGCACAACAAGAACGTGCTCGTCCGGCACGGGAACTACCACGCTATCAAATGTCACATGCTGCCTTTCCCGCTCAACCCAATCAACCGGGAATTTGACGAGCCCGGTAACAAACGGTTTCGGCCACATAGGTACGGATACCCCTTGAGTACCTCGCATTGAAAATTTATGTTCGGTCCGCCACCCCCAATCGGAATAAATCGCCAGCACATCCTGCTTTTCATTAAGAGCACGGATGAATACGCGCCGGGGCTTTTGAAAATGTTCAATAAATAATGACCGGGCTCCTGAACCCTCATCTAGGGTCGTGCTAAATCCATCAGAATCTACATCCCCCCCCGAATCGGTTCCTGACTTTTGCGCTTGGTCGAAAATATTGGAAATCCGGTGTGGAGAGAAAAACAATGAAAGAGGAATAGCCATGACCGGCAAAAACCTTGTGGGATCAATCGAAAAGTGCCAAACCTGATACAGGGGCTGCCCCATTTCAATAACAAATCCCTTCTCCCAAATCGTTTCTGCTAACCGATACGCTTCCCGGCGCTGATATGTGAGCTTTTCCAATGATAGAAATGCATCAAGATGGGACACCATCGATGAAGAATTTGGTCCGGAGGAAATCACCTGTCGCCCATTCTTGTCAACTCCAGAATCCCACCAGCGTGGCTTCGAGTCTTCCGAACTTTTATCAACCATTGATCGGCTAACTCCATCAAGAGAAGGGTCAAACACACCAATGAGGTGAGTCACAAGGCCTTGCTCCAAACCAGGAATATCCGACTCTATCCCCTGAGCGTTGACTGAGCTCACGACCACCCCAGTCTCTACGTCGACAATCTGCAGATCCACGGAGAGAGTGTGCTGCTGCAGGTAAATTCTCCCTTGAATGAGATATCGTACTCCTTTTAATTGTCCTAGACCGACAAGATTTTCACTTGAAGAAAATCCTCTTTGTTGAAGCCATTGCTCCCTTAAGACCGAACCCAGTGCATCTCGCGATACCACCTCAAGTTGTGGCCATCGAGCCAAATCACTGACCAGCATTTCTTGAAGTCCACGACCCAGCCAATTTAGATGGGAATGCCGGCTCATATTTTCCAAAGGAAGGATAGCGACGCTATGTGGTCGATTGAGAACACGACGGGGTATAGAGGGAATGGGGGATGAAGATGATGAAGTCGGAGAAACGGGAATCTCCGGTGGTCTCTGACATCCTGCCATTAGCACGAGACAGGACACCAGACACCGGAAAATTACTGGAACCCTAGTCAAGGACGGAATCGTCAGGTTGCTTGAGACGAAGCCGTTGCATGGTGGCTTGAGACCGAAGTGTGTGTCGAATAATCGCTTCGCGATCATCAGAAGAAATTTTGGTGAACTCCACCGCGATCTCAAATCCTTGTTCCTTGCCTTTTGTTTTAGTATCTACCCTAACAATTTTCCCAACAGCCTGAATCGGGATAAATGGCCGCAAAATGAGGCGTAGAACGAGAAAAGAACCAAGGGGATATGAGTCCTCAGAATAAAATTTAATTCCGGAACCGCATAGGCTCACTTTCGTTAATTCTGGAATAGCCCCCTTTAGATTTTTATCTTTTCCCAAAGTCCGGAGGATGGATGTCAACATCCAGTCAATCCTCGTGACCATTTGCAAGAGCAAAGGATCACGGATGGTAAGATCCTTCTCATCCACCATCGCTTTCACTAGATCCGGTGAG
The DNA here is from genome assembly GCF_032051675.1 of Candidatus Nitrospira neomarina. Lineage (NCBI taxonomy): Bacteria > Pseudomonadati > Nitrospirota > Nitrospiria > Nitrospirales > Nitrospiraceae > Nitrospira > Candidatus Nitrospira neomarina. The sequence continues at coordinate 796,276 of NZ_CP116968.1, read as the reverse complement.
ACCGCCAGCTCATCCCATTGCCACTGGCTGAATTCTGCCCCATCAAGATCAATCATTTCATAGGAAAAGGCAAGAGGAATCTCAACCCACAGACATACAGGCACCTCTACACGACAATCTTGACGTCGATCCTCAGAAGCCACAATATCCATAAGCCACCTTTATAAGAATCGCCCTGTCGGCACACCTAACCAAAGGAATCGCAACACTAAGGTGTCCATAAACTCTGTTTTCATACTAAGGATTCCTCGCAGCGTGAAGGCTGCGAATTTCCGCCAGAATATCCCTGGCTTGTTCGGCAGCTCCATGAATTTTTTCCAATTGTTGCTTCAGCTGTTCATCTTCACACCGACGCAGCGCTAACTGGGAAAATACCACAATAGGCAATAATTTATTGGAGAGCGAATGTAATAATTTCCCGTTTTGTACAGAATTATCAGTCAATACTGACAAAGAGTTTGCACATGATGCCGATTGTTGAGTCATCCTGTTTTACCTTTAAATAGAGAGCCGAACAACCAGCCGCAGCATCCTCTAAAAATGAATATCCCATCCTTAAGGGATGCAATCTCGCAATTGTCATACCTGGACAGCCTACTTTTCTTTTCGGTTGTTTTTCCAGAGAAATGTAGGGCAGAAGGAAATATGAGAAAATTTTTCTTTATCGATTAGGAGGACCTTGACCCTCTTCGTCAAAATTGTGACGGAGAAATTCGGTCATGTCAGGAAAAAATATTGAAATTTGATCTTTGGGGGGAATCCCATTGTGCAGCGCCTGAAAAACCTCTCAACATTTCCCTCCACAGTCAAATGGTCAGAAGATGTCGAACCGGGCTTGTCGGGTCTTCTCCCCACTGTCGTTTGAGAACCCCTAACTTTCGGCGTTGATCCTGAATATCATTCAGTTGTTGGTTGATTGCCGCTTGCACTTCTTTAACCCTGGCTAGGAGCCATTGATCGGATTCCATGAGAGCTTGGATGGTAGGTAAAGAAAGGGATTGTTGTGGTCCTTGGGACAGTCGCTGACCATACAGCACAATGACCTGATCCCATTGACCATGTCGAGCGGCCTCTAAGACCCTCTGAGTAAGCTGCTCTACCAGATAATTACCTTCAGACATAAAACCCCGTGGGTTATATCCCAACTGCCTGTGGCTTGGTTTCTTGAACGGCCAAATCCACCCAGGCCTCTCGTAAGAGAGACAGACAACGGATAGGGCCTTCTAAGCGCCGGGGTTCGTTTTTCAGGTTGGCTTGCGTCAATTCAAATTGCATGTACTCATACATACGGCGGAGGTCTTTTGCGATCCCCCCGCCCTCCTCCATATTGAGGGAAGCGGACAATTCCCCGATCACACGAAGGGCACGATCAAGAAATCGGGCCTTATCCTGATAATTCAAGGTGGACATTCCCTCTTGTGCAAGTTTCATGGAAGAAATGGCCCCATCATATAGCAACACAATCACTTGAACGTTAGACGCAGTTTGAATTTGCGTGTTTGCATAAGCCTGAGCACCAACCATCATACGATTTCCTCTCTTTAGCCATTACTCAACGGGAATGCGTTCTGTAACTGTTTCAATTGACTTTGCAACGAGGCCAATAATCCATCCAAATTGGCAAACTTTAAACGTTGTTGCTCCTCAAAACGGGCCAAGGCTTCTTCCTTCAAAGAAATTTGATTCGTAAAATCATTCACTTGTTTCGTTAAGGCATTTTGGCGACGCGTGAGAGAGCCCGTGTCGATATCATCCAATCCATCAATGGCATTCACGGTCAAATCCGCAATCCCATTGGTGCCGGTGGTGGTATTCTTAACGAACAAATCACGTACAGCGGAAAAGTTGGTACTCAAGGCCGAATCTAATGTTGTTTCGTTCAGCTTAATCGTCCCATCGGCAGTTTGTGTCTCAAACCCAATTTGTGAAGCGCCTGAGTATGTCGTCAATCCGCTGATTTGGGAAAAAACTGATCCCCTAATTCGATCAAGAACGGTTCGAGCTAAACTCTCTCCAACAAAAATCCCTCTTTCTTTCGTTTCAGTATTATAAAAAGTTCGCTCATTGACAAATGTGACGATCTCATTGTAACTATTCACAAAATCTGAGATTGCTTCTTTGACAGCTCCATTATCCTGACTCACCGAGATCGTGACAGGATTGGTGGCATCCACCGCTTGAAGATTGAGAGTAAGGCCTGCAACGACGTCAGTGAGTGTATTGGTCGAACGGGTGATCGTAATGGCCGTGGTCCCGGCTCCGGCATCCGTTACCCCCAATACGACTTCGGAATCCTGAGCGGCTTGAAACGTATCCACTCCAGTCGTCGCCGTATCTAATGTTGTATCGTCAGCCACAATTGTGATGGCCTGGTCGAGCCCAGTCTCATTCGCTGACAACACGAGACGAAATTGGGGTGAAGCTTCACTCCCGGTATTCAGAATTGAAGCACTCACTCCGGCTCCCAGATCATTTATTGCGACTCGTAAATCATCCAAGGTACCCGTGGCCTCTAAATTCACCGTTTGAATCGAGCCGGTGCCCACTTGAAATTGAAACGTCCCGGATGCGCCACCAACAATATCCGCATCAGTTTGGGAAACTGCCGTGGAAGCCTTAGAAATAATTTGATGTGCGGAGGCCAACTGATTTACTGTTACCTGATAGGTGCCTGGGGCCGCAGACGACGAAACAGTAGCCAATAATGGGGTTTGGGCACTAGGTGAGGCGACATTAACTTGATTTTTATTAAAACTGACTCGATTGCGGAGACCGCTCGCCAGACCTTGAAAGCTGAGTAGTTTAGCCCCTAACAGACCCAATTCGGTTTGTTTTTTTTGGGCCTGAAGCTTTTTCTGGGTCAGGCCATCAATGGGAAGGCGTTCTGCCTGAACTAGCGCATCGATAACCGGTCCAAAATCAACGCCATTTCCAAGCCCACCGAAACTAATAGCCATCCGAATATTCCTTTCGTCATTCTCTATAACATGACGAAATGCTTAACGGTTCTCCATTGTATCACGAGAACACGATCTTTCAGGGGCAGGGACTTGGGGATCATAAACTGCAAATGAGTTGAAACGTCGACTAAATGTTCTCTTCTACAAACAAACCTGACTGTCCGGAAAATAACCGCGCAAGATCTACTATCTGTTCTGAAGGTATTTGTCGGATAAGGTCACCTGATTCTTTATCCACGACTCGAAAAATCACCTGATTAATATCCTTTTCCAAAGAAATCTCAATCCGGGGATCAACCTGCTTCACCGTTTCTTGAAGCCGAGCCACTGTTGCTTGGACCTGTTCCGCCGTCAATGGTTCATTGGCCGTTAATTCCTCAGTAAAGTCTGGGTCATAAACTGGCTGTTTTGTCTCTGATTTGCGCTGAATATCCCCCGTGCTGGGCTTCTGTCCATCCCGCACGCGAATCTCATTTCCAACTGAGATATTTATGAAAGAGACGCTGTCAGAAAGTGTTGAAATCATAATGGGTTAACCCCAACTTTCTTAAAGGAGAAACCGGGACTTAGCCCCGGTTTCTCCTTATAACGGATTACTGCAGCAAGGCGAGGGCTTGCTGAGGCAACGTATTGGCTTGAGCCAATATTGAGGTACCGGCCTGAACTAATATTTGGTTCCTGACGAACTTCGCTGACTCAAAGGCAATATCAGCATCACGAATCCGTGATTCAGCAGCGGTGATATTCTCACCGGCAACTTGCAGATTGCCGACAGCAGCATCAATCCTGTTTTGCAAGGACCCGATATTTGCACGAGCAGACGCCACGGCACTAATGGCGCTATCAATGTTAGACAATGCGTCTAACGCATTGCCGGAAGTCGACACATTGGTCGAGGCGAGGTTTAATGTACTTGTATTCAAGTCATTGAGTGACAAGGAAAGCGTATCATTCGCTGAACTCCGGAAACCAATTTGGATACTCAAGGAGTCGTTATCGGTTCCACTTAACAATTTCACTCCGTTAAACTCTGTCACAGAAGAGATTCGATCGATTTCAGAGCGAAGGGCCACAAATTCCTGATCAAGGAAGGATCGTTCATTCGAGCCAAGGATTCCACTGGCTGATTGCTCGGCTAGTTCCCGAAGGCGGCCTAATAGATTGCCGATGCCTTCCGCACCACCGTCAGCAATTTGGAGTAAACTGATGCCGTCGTTGGAATTTCTGACCGCTTGATTAATACTACGAATCTGAGCCCGCAAGGTTTCGGAAATTCCTAAACCTGCAGCATCGTCTGCAGCTCGGGTAATTCGCAAACCCGAAGAAAGACGGGCGACCGATCCTTCCAATTGAGAACTGGACACGCCCAAATTCCGTTGAGCGTTGAGCGATGCGATGTTGTTGTTAACGACAAGTGCCATACTTTCCTCCTTGATGGCTGCACCTCAAAGGATCCGTCCCTTGAGGAAGACAATAAATGAGTTGAGCCGATTGGCCTCCTCGATAGTTGTGAAATGAACCAATTCCCACTTCTACCGGTATGTATCGACCACCAGGAGGAAAACTTGAGGAGGCTAGCCAATCACTTGTGTCCTACCAGAACCCCACTGAGAATCCAGGCAGTAACCTGACGGGGTAAACAGAGGCAACGCCATTCCATAGCCTTCAGTGGTAACTTCATAGGATGCCACAAGAATGGAAGGGCGAGAAAACTTGGTGTCACGGGAGATGGGTAATGTTTCGAGAAAGACAAGGAATCACTTCATACTCCAACATGTCTGCGATTCGAACGCCATCTTCGTTTTCTCGAGCATTCAGTAATTCTTTGACCCAGAAGGATAGGTCATTAATGACCTCAGGCTTTTTAAGACCCATAGATTCATGAACCTGTAGCCATTCAAGGTAATCGGCTATTTGGCCGAACCATTGGTCTAGCTGGCGGTATTTTCCCTTCCCTTGCCGGAAAGCATCAACAAACTTCTGTCCTTGATCGCGTAACTGTGCTCCGAATTTTTGACCCGTTTGTTCGGAATACTGCACGATGGTTTCCACCTGTTTGCTCACGGCCGCTATCGATCCAAACGAGCTCGCCACTTTGGCCAGGGTGGGAGGCACTAACTCCCGATCCGTCATCTTCCGATTACCAACTATTAATTCGGTCACCAAGCACCCTTTGGCCTGAGCGCGATCACTCAAATTGGCCAGAACCTCCCCTAGCTGAACACGATCACCCACTTCCCAGATTTCTTCATCCAATTGTACGTGCATACAAAATCCCCCTTGGATCATGAGAAAGCATTCCTTCCAACCGCCTAAAATTTTCTTCCCCTCGAGTGCGAAATATATGATACGCTCGGGCATGTTCTTCGGCCATGCCGCTAAGGGTCAAGGCCTCCAAGCTAAAGGTATCTCGGAAAAAAGCCATCGCTAAAGGACCAAAGGCCAATGACGGCCTGGCGATCTGTTGCATCGTGAGTGTGTCAACTTTAAGTTGGTACTGGCACGTTTTTAACCGGTTAACCGGAATCGGCCTTTGACGACACATATCCACTACGGTGTCTGCCTGAATACACAACTGATCGAGCTGGGAAGCCAAGCGACGCCATACCTGCTCGCAGTCTGAAAAATCCGGTGGAGGCGTTGGGAAAAAAGGGACCAGGCTAGGGGTACCGGTAAAGGATTTATACCAGTATTGCCGCCAATACTCCGCGTACCAGGAGATGCGTGGCTCTTCCGTTCCCGCTCTTATTATAAATGTCCCTAAATGATCTTCATTGACGCCACCTTCATATACTCGAATCTTGGACGAAAACGATGGAAAGGGACGATTACCCAAGAGATGTAAGCAGAGCTCAGCCACCTCTTGAGGAATGATCTGGTCTTTACAGGCATGGTGAGGGCAGACCTTATCGAATCCGCATGGGCCACACATGATCTCGGGTTGAACCACCCAATGCCCTGGTCCAAACGGTCCGGTTTCCCAAAAATTCACATGACCCACCGACACGTTCAGAACCGGCGTATTCACTCCCACAGCCATATGCATGGGCCCCGTGTCATTGGTCACCATCAAGACACAATGTTCAAGTAAGGCCACCAGTTGCGGGACAGTGGTTTGGCCAACGGCTTCACAGATGTTCCCCAATCCTCCCGCCTGCCGGTAACACCGAATAGCCTCCTGAACCTCCGCCTCTTCTTTCTTCGTGCCAATCAACACAAATCCGACCGGCTGTTTTTGGCTGAGACACGCCATCATTTGTCCAAAGTACTCCGGTCGCCAGGCTTTCATCGGATCACTGGCGCCGACTTGAATGCCAATCCACTCATCAGCCGTTCCTGCTTGTCTCACATAGGTCCGTGCCCATTCTTTCATGTGCTGGGGAACAGATAAGCGAAGGGGAGAAAACGAACCTGGCCCGCTCCCACCAAGCGAAAAAAGATCCACGATATTGAACCGATTCAATTGTCGATACACATGGAAATCCACGAAATATTTCATCCAAGGATTTTTCACCACGAAACTCCCATCCTGGGTCGTGGTCATTCCTCGCTCATCTGCACACCCGAAATATTTCATCAGAAACGCACTGCGGCGATTAAAGGTCAGGTTCACCACACGATCGTACCCAACCTGAAGTAACGGTTGGACCCAACCGGCAAGTTCCCGGTAGAGAGAAACCACGTCTCGCGCTCGCACCCGGCTTTCATCCATCAGCAGCTGAAAGTCAAACATCAACACCTGTCGAATCCCAGGAATCAGGCTGGCGACATGCGCAAATTCTTTATCAACAATCAGATCAATGGCCACACCCGGCCATTCTTCCTCTAACCGTGAAAGAAGGGGCACCATCTGAATTAAATCACCCATCCGGGTAATATTAATAATGAGGACTTGTTTATTCATCAATAATTGGCGGTAGCGGGAAATTATCCCATCACAGGTTCAAAGAAAATCCCGTTTTTCCTGGCGGTATTCATCCATCATCAGAATCAGTAGTTCCTCACGGTTCAACCGGGCTTCAGGCCCCTTATTCCGAATACTTTTCGCCACATCCACTAACTCCACACGATCGGTTGGAGGAAACTGCTTCAGCATGGGAATCAGTTCCGGAGTCTTCCCACTTCGCGCCACTAAGGATTCAGCATGACGGTCCCCCTGAAGGATAGCTCCTAACCGGTCAGGACTCGCCATACCCACGGCGCCTAAGAAGGTTTTCATCCGATGTTCGTACGTATGCGCTTCTAATAGGCGCTTCCGGGACAATTCAGCCATGGCCACTCGCCTGGCTGGTTCGTGCAGATAGGTTTGGACGGTTGGGAGGAGCTGATCCGGATTGTTGATTATGGCCATCATCGATTCATCAAAGAGGGCCGGGAGCAAGGTTCGAGTATCAACCACTTGAAACGCCCCGCAACTGGCTAATTCAAATGTCCTGGGATTCACCCCATCTCCCTCCGGATCGAATCCGTCTCCCGTATACGAATGCAAATTAATATTGACCGAGGTGGCATTGAAAATTTTTACACTGGTGGAGGTATCAATACGTGCGCCCCCTCTCTGAAGAACCGACGCTAACGCCCCCGGGTTGTCCCATTCATTCCCCCACAATTTAAATGTCCACTCATGGCCAACCAGGGATGGGAGGATATGTCGCCGATTTCTATACCCTGCTCCTAAAAACGAGACGTCTGCACCAAACTGCTGTCGCTCTTCTTCGGTGAAGGTCCTAGGTTGATGAATGGACGGATCAGCAGCTAAGGGAAGATACGAGACGTGTTTGGCGCCGGCTTTTCTGAAAGCGTCCAAGCATGCGGCTTCTTGCATCACAAACCAAAAGTCATACCCCGTCACCATCTGCTGCCAATAGGTTAAATGCCGAAAATTTTCCACAAACCACATGGCCGTTAACACCTTCTTTCGACGCATTTGCTCTAAAACGGCCATGGTCAATGGCGCCTGGGACAAAGCTAACACGAGATCCGGGGGATCTTCTGCCACATGAGCAAGGCTTATCACCGCCAGCATTTCACTCATCCGTTGCTGGACGGTGAGCCGCAACCGGTGATCACGGATCGTTTCCAAATTCTGATATCCCGCGTAATGAGGACTATGATCCACCCAACTTACACGATGTCCAAGACCTTCCAAGGCATTGACCACATATCGGGCGATCGGCAACGACCCGCCATAAATAGGTCCGACCACCATGATGTGAAGCGCCCCGCTTAATTGTTGAGCGAGATGCTCACGAAGTTGCAGTCGAAAGTGTTCATAGGCCTCACGATGAACCGTGACCGCAGGTTCGTAACTCAGAACACGCACCCGCTTGGCTTCCTGTGTCACTTGGACAGCCATATCAGGAATGGAACCCGTCAGCCATATCACCCCTTCCCCCCACCCTTCCAGCGCCCGGACCGAGACACAATCCGCAAATTCAGAAAGATCCGGCACGACGACCATTACGACCTGGTCATGGGGCAACATCTGACGCAAGGCTTGCACATGGTAGAGCAGTCCCACGCCAAGGAGGACAATAGTTTCCTCTGCTTGACACTCTTTCACGCGTTCTTCAGCCCATCGCTCCGCCTCGCGAACCGGATCATACGCACTATGGAGATATCGGGAGTCGACAAGCGCGGTGGGCATTCCAGATTTAGCTGGTTGGATCGACAGGGTCCCTCCTGTTACCTGGAGGATCTGAGCGGCAAGTATCGGATCCTGGTCGCGAAGAATACCGATATTTTGTTTCAACACGTCCATTTATCTGTTCCTGGTTGATTGCCCTGGAAACACCGCCCCCTGCCTTAAACCTCCCGGGAGCCTTCCCGACTACTTCGCGACTTCCATCCGAATACCTTGATTCGCCAGCTGAGACAGCGCCTTCCACGTATCTTTTCGCCGGAGGACAGCCTCGTCAGGGATGCCATCCCTGGTATAAAACGCTCCCCACTCATCTCTATTGCTGGTCCAGAGATCCCACCCATCTGTTGTGGCATTCACCGTGCCTTCCTGCATTAAATTGACGGTTTCCATCACAGGCCAATAGGCAGAGGATGACTCAGCAGCGCTTATTTCACGGACATCCAGGCTCTCCCGAAGTTTCGCTCCCGTGCGTTGCCACACATAATGACCAATCCCATAGGGGCCCGTTTCATGAACTCTGGCCTGGGAGAAATACCAGCCGATCGCCCGAGCCCCACACATCGCTCCGAGATGCAATGGTCCCGTATCCGATCCGACCACCCACTGACACCGATTAAGAAGAGCCACAAGCTGGGGCAACGAGGTCCGGCCACACCCATTCACGACCCGATTGAGGTATTTAGCGGGAAGGCGATGCTCCAAGGCCAATGCCGCTTCCCGTTCTCCCGCACCACCAACCAAAAGCAGGTAGCACTGAGGAATGTGCTCAGCGCATGCAGCAATCAGGTCTTGCCATGCAGAAAGGGGAACTCGCCGGTCGGCATCTCCCGCACCAAGAACAATTCCGATGAGAGTTAAAGGTTCACCATTCACCGGCAGTTCCAGCTCAAAGGGCAAGGGCACCTCCGGGGCCTGTAAGTAGGGAACGTCCAAGGGCGGAGAAACCTGACACAACCCGCAAAACGCATCCGCTAAATGCACCCGGTTGCTCCCTCGATCTCGAGCAATTTGACGTAAATATCCCGCCCATGCCGGAAGCGACTGATTCAATGGTCCATACTCGCCAGGACCGACAACCAGACCACTCAATACATGGGCAGCAAGTATCCCGCGAGGATGGTTATTCAAATTATAGGCCAATGCATACGGGGGAAAGGCGCAGTCAGCCAAATAGCGAGTGGCTCGGGCAAGTTGTTGATCACAATCCGTCATCTTGGTCGTGGCGAATTCATGCCATTGTTCCCCATTCCAAGGGAAAACCCTGTCCACACAAGGGAAAAGTTCTCCAAGCGCCACCAGGGGCGAAGGGCAAAGGAGATCAAGAGGTCGCTCAGGATAGGCGGTTTGCAGAGCAGTCAAAACAGGAAGAGATTGGACCAGATCACCCAGCCGAGCTAATTGTATTAAGAGGGCTCGGGACATAGGCTAACTTGACTAGGCAAAAAGTTCTTCTATTTAAGTTGCGAGGGCATGGCGGTCAAGAGGTGCCGTCTGAAGGAGAACCTCTAAATCGTGTAATCCCTCATAGTCGGGCTTTAAGAGGCTTAACATCTCAAATTGTTGCTTGGCCACATCGAGTCGACTCCCCCGAAATTCCACCCCGGCCAGAGCAAAGCGCATATCGCAGTCTGCGGGGTTTCGTTCGACATACCGTGCAAGCCGTTCCCCCAAGTCTTTCCATCGTTCCAGGGATGTTCCGGCCTGGATCAACCCATTCATGGCTTCGACATCATCGGGATGATCGATCATCACCTGTTCAAAAATCTTCCAGGCTTCTTCCAAATCTCCCATTCCCATACACGCCATTCCCAAACCGATACGGGATTTTCGAGAATCTGCGCCACATTGCAGAGCGCGACGAAATGACAGGGCCGCCTCACCACATTGCTGGGATTGCATCAACAGAATTCCCTGCAACCAGTGACCCGACCCATTGTTGGGATCAGATTGTAGGATCGCCTGGATATGGTCAGTCGCCCCGGACAGATCCTTCCCGCTGAGAGCCAGCTTAGCGAGTCGTTCCCGTGCCGCTCGATCTTCTCCCCTACTCAGTATCCGGTTCAAAAATGCCCGCTCCCCATCCAATAGCTGCAACGATTGGCAAAGCTTGGCCGCCCATCTAAGCACTTCACCATCATCCGGCCAATCTCGATACTCGGAAAGGAGACCATGCAATTCACCGTCGTCCTGGCTATTCAAGCCCTCGTCTGCGGCATGCCGCTGACGTAATAGGAACTCCTGCACCCGTTGAACGCGTTGCCACTGCGTGATTTCCCTATCGCCCTGCAGTGCCTGGAGCGAGGGCTGAAGCCGTCCGTCACGCATGGAATACCGGTTGGCATAGCCTGCCGGAACCGTATGGAAATCCTCATCGACCACAATGGAGGAAGCCCACCGTTCCATGAGCACAATACCATTGTGCCGTTCGGCCTCAGGATCCTTCCTTCCGGGAGTTTGATGTTCCAAATGATAGAGCACACTTTCCGGTTGATAGATGACTTTCTTGCCCCGTTTGCCCACTTTGAGGCACAAGTCCACATCCTCGAACCCGTTCTGATAGATCTCGTCAAATTGCCCCACCGCATTAAATTCCTCACGGCGAATGAGCATACAAGCCGCAGTGACAACCTGAAACTCTTGACGAACATTGGCCGCACGCAGGTCTCCTGGAGCACCACGGAATATATGGTAGGGCGTCAAACAATGTTTGGCGAAAACCACGCCGGCATGTTGAATAGTATTATTCGGATAAAGCAGCTTGCTTCCGACAATGGCAACATCCTGATGACTCTCCACTTCATTCAATAAAGCCCGCAACCATCCTGGCTTCGGAATCGTATCGTTATTCAAAAAGACCAGAAAACGCCCCTTGGCAGAAGCGGCCCCTTGGTTGCAGGCTTTGGCAAACCCATAATTGGCCGGATTCGTGATGACCTGAATATCCCCACTCAAAGAGGACAGAAATGCCGGGGTCTCATCGGTGGATGCATTATCGACGACAATGACTTCATACGAACAGCCATCCGTGACCTCAGCCAAGTGAGTCAAGCACTGCCGGGTCAATGCCACTTTATTCCAAACTGGAATAATGATTGAACAATCAAAGGAATACTTGGCATGGTTGATTGGGGAATAAGAGGGCACTGTGGAACTCTGTATTTTCGACTGAGGTACCCCGTTTGAGGATTTGACGTCACGGCCCAACCAGGCTTGTTCATACTGAGGAAGCACATGTTCCATAAGACGATGATTCAATACCCAGGCTCGGAGATGATCTCCTTCCCTTTCTAAGGCACCTAAATCATGAATTCGTTCGCGAATCGCCTTGATCCAGACTTGTGGTTCATGAGGCAAACGGAGGATGGGGGCATGTTGATGGGGAAAAATATCCGTGCCAATAACCGGATAACCTAATATTCCATACTGTAAAATTCTGATATCACTTTTGGCTTCATTGAATGGGTTTGGCACCAATGGCGCCAATGCAAGATCAAGATTGAGACTCGCCAATTTTTTCGGATACTGCGCCACGTCTACCATGGAAAATGTTTCGCTGATCACCCCTGGGCTATTGACCATCGGTGGGGCGTCTCCCAAAAACACCCATTCCACCTCGTCCTTGAGAGCCTCCACAATCGTTTCAAAAATGGCGGTATCGCCTTTGTGCACATTCGCTTGTCCTGCCCATCCAACTCGAGGACGGGAACCCGCTCGACGTCGAGGGTTGAAATCCTCCCATTCCTGACGCAACAAGCAATTCAGAAGAACAGTCGATTCGATTCCTCGTTGCTTCAAATCGGTTTGAATAGGTTCCGTAGACACCGTCACACAATCCGCCGTATACATAAGACCGAACATTCTTTGAAGATATTCAGGAGTAAAGTATCCATGATTTGGATTATCGAGAGGAATTTTCCAGAGCAAATCGTCACAGTCGTAAACAATTCGAGTACCTTGGTTTTGCGCTTCCTTTAAAGTTTCTTCTGACAGTCTACAATTACGCTGAATAGCCCAAACCTGTCCCAACCCCATCGGGGGAAATATGGTGTCATTTAAATAGATGTTGGCATCAGCAACAATGGAGCCTTTTTCCCATATCCCTTCACCAGCCAGGAGTGGTTGAAGGAGTCGAATACGACCGCAGATATAATCAGACGCAATGACAGAAACGGTTCGCCAGCGCTTTGGAGAAGAATCTCGTGGCCTTTCAAGCATCGCTTCCTTCGGTATTTCGTCAGTCTGAATCCGTCGGCGAGTGAGTACGTCAGATCCTTCAGGTTGATCTCGATCTTTATGGAATCCCTTCACGAAGGGAGACGAACAAAACAGCGATTTCACACCTGTCTGGTAATCCTCCCAATTTTTTTTCGCGATGTCCTGAACATTTCTTCGCCTCCATTCATCTTTGAATGCCCGGTACTCCGCATGGGTCTCTTCTTCAATTCCATCAGTGGCCTTAAACGTCTGTGCGTCGATGTGGGCTGCCCTTCCGGCAGGTAGATGCAATCCCACTTTATCATCCTCCATATAGGCATTTTGCAAACCCTGCAAATGAATTCTCATCCCATAATCCGCATCCTCTTCCCCGTACAATCCATAATCCTCACACCAAAATCCCAATGTTTGATGAGTTCTTTTGGGGATAAGGGTACAAGCCCCGTTTAAATTTCCAATTTTGGGCCGAACAGACAAGCCTCGAATCTCACGGACGGGATAGCTCTCTTGTTCGAAGTTATAGGCAATAGCGCCCAATTCAGGGATACGGTCGATGACCTCAACCATTCTGGATAACCAGCCGGGCTTTTGGATAACAATGTCATTGTCCAGCTTGAGGTAATATTCAGCTTCAGGCTCCTGACTCCATGCCAAATTTGAAGCCTTGGCAATTCCAACATTATCTGGCAACAAAATCAGATTGGTAATAAATCCCTGATTGAGAAGCGTTTGCAAATACTGTGGCGTGCCGTCTGTACTTCCGTTATCCACAACCGTGATGACATGGGGGAAACAGGTATGCTGGAAAAGCGCAGCGATAGCCTGCTTCGTAAATTCCAGCCGATTAAATGTCACCATACCAATATTGACATATTGACCAGGGAAGACGGGTTTCTCGTATTGAAGGATGGTCAGGGGTTTCTGAATAGGTGCTGGAAAATACGACCGGTTCGCCTGAATAATAGCTCGAAATTCTGCCTGGCTAATTTGGGGATTGGAATTCACCACCCCTTTTGGATTTTGCAAATATAAGCCAAGAAACTCCGAGATATGACGCATGGGATACTTTCGCGCGACACGGCAATGGAAGTCATAATCGGCGGCACAAAGAAATTTTTCGTCAAATAATCCAACGTCTTCGTGAACCTTTTTCCTCCACATGAACAAAGGTCCCATAGGATAGCCGGTCAACATCATATCAGGACTAAAATCGAAACGAATGGAATAGCCGCCTCGTATGAAACGATGAAATGTCTGGTTCTCAAACTGGGTCATAAACACATCGGCATATACCGTTCCGGATTCTGGATGTTGTTCAAGTTCACGGGCCATCACTTCCAAGGCATCACAACGCAACCGGTCATCTGTGGGCAGTAGAGTAATGTAAATCCCCTTTGCCATGCGAACGCCTTGATTTGTTGCCGCAACAGCACTAATTCGTTCAGATGTCCTGACATAAGTAATATTTGCAAAACGTTGTTGAAACTCTCGGACAATATCGATTTCCTGGGTTTCTGAGCCGGTTTCCACGATAATAATTTCCATCTGGTCCGCGATGGTCTGTGCTTCTAAATTTTCCAACAACCCCCGCATAAATCGTTCTGAGTTATAAGCGGCCACAATGACAGAAACGAGCATACCTTTGAATTTCCCCATTTTTTCTTGAGAACGCCCCAGGTCCTCTACCGGAAATTCCCCTTTTTGGCTACAAGAAAGAGTTACCTGACGGGGTTTCATGAGAGGAATCATTTCCTCTTCCTTTTTGTTTTGATAAAAATCTGCCGGCCTTGAAACATTTATGGAATACCCTCCTCCCTGAAATCCCCATGGAAATGCTTGTTGAATTGACTTGGTCTTTCGATATACTAATGAAAACCCGTTCCCCACCTTATCATCCGGATCTTGTTCTTCCATCAGCGCCAGACGACAACCAAAAATTCTAGAAATAAAGTTTTTCATGGAAGAGGGGGAAAAGACATGATAATGACAGTACAGGAAACTTTTTCCTTCCGGCTCCGATTCTGGTGTAGCGTGTCTCATATAATCCTGAACCACATGCTCCCATTCGGTAAGAGGCTTTCCTCGGTCAGAAGGGGCCGCATCCCGATGTGGGACCACCAAAAAAAGGTACCCATCGGGTTTCACAATTCGATACCACTCCAGTAAAGTCTTAATAACATCCGGACAATGCTCTATGACGTGGGACGCTAAGATGAAATCTTCTGTTTCACTGGAAAGGGGTATCGCACTGGCCTCAGCACAGATATCAATCGGAGCAACCTCTCCGGCCAAGGATAATTGTTCTTGATCATACCCATCCCCACCTAATCCAACATTTCGGGTTTTCAATCCATAGGGATTGTGGGTAGAAGCACCGATTTCCAAACCCGAAAGGCCATCAAGCCATTTATGTGCCAAGGAACTTTCAGGAAATGTGTGCATTATGTGCTCTCGTTAAAAGTGAAATTCTTAGGAGCCCAGTTTTACAGAGGCAAGAACAATTCCAAACCGCCCGCCATGCTCGCTTCATAGGATTTTGCAGTTGGTAGGAAATATTTACCTCGGCACGTATATCATCAAAATCTTCCTATTCAATTTAAAATTCAATAGTTCAAGGGCATTGTTCTCGAGATACAAACCGGAATCAATTTCCCCGGAAACGCAATCTTCCAGGCCCAATACTTTTTTATTTGATCAAAGGGATCGTAGGGATCGACTTCATATTCATAGGAATCGTTATTTCCACAAAGAGGAACGACTTGAATGGGCATTTTTAGGTCATACTGGACAATTGATTCAGCTAACGCTACGGGACTTGGCACCAAATCGAGAGGATTTTCTATCGCTTCTTCTAAAGTGAGATAAGGTTTTCTCTGTTGAGTCCCTCGAAGTTTAATGCTCTCAGGTTTTGCCTCATAGATATGCTCTTCCCAGGAATCATTTACCCGTTGGATGTCCTCACTGGACAAAGCAAGAGACATTGCCCCAGCATTTTCTTTAACATGTTTCTGAGTGGCTGCCTTTACAATTGGAAAAACTCTCTTAAATGAGAGAATCCATGCCAAAACTATCTGAGAAGGAGTGGCTTGATATCTTTCTGCTAAGCCTCTAATAAGGTCGGCTTGAAATTCAGTCCCAACAATTCTTCCCTTGTTTAAGGGACTATAGGCCAGGATGGCTCCTTTAAATGAACTCAACCCCAAAAATTCATTTCCCAATCTTTTGGCTTGCAAATTAAATTCAATTTCATTTGACGACAACGGAATATGAGGTATGGATTGCTCAAGAGCACAAACTTCTTGCGGGGAAAAATTACAAATTCCAAAAAATCTAATTATTCCACGTTTCTGATATTTTTCCAAAACCTCAAAAATTTTTTCTAAATGCACGCGAGGATTCGGCCAGTGAATTTGGTAAAGGTCTACCCACGGGGTTTGAAGGTTTTTTAGGCTGGCTTCTACGGCTAAACCGATGTCTTCCGAACTCATTTTTTCATGTGGGTAAAATTTAGTAGAAAGAAAACATTTGTCCCGAATCCCCTTTAGAGCATGTCCAACAACTTCTTCTGAAAACCCATTTCCATACAAGCTAGCTGTATCCACAAAAGTCATCCCTAGGTCGATTCCCAATCGTAGAGCTTTAATTCTTTCCTGAATATATTCCTTGGGGAAATGATTCTTCGTCCCCATCCCTGTCGTACCTTGACCGATCGATGCAACGCTGACTCCTGTCTCCCCGAATTGTTTACTTTGCATCTAAAGTTTCACTCCGACAAGGTTTTTCCCTGAGACTTGCCAAATTATATCTGGCTTTACAAGGACCGCTTGTTCTAAACCGCGTGGGCGGTTCTTAGCAGTTCTTTTGCCCCGTGGTTTTCCCGATACCAGGCGATGGTTTTCTTTAAACCCGTAACAAGGCCGGTCTGAGCGGTAAAATTGAGAAGGACTTTGGCTTGACCCACATCAATCAAACGGATTGGAATCATAGATGGTTTCGTTGGATTCACGACCACCTGAGCACTCTGGAACCCATCAACCTCCAAAAGGGTATTCAACACATCCCGAACTCGACACCCTTTTCCATATCCAATATTCACTGGGTCGAACCGATCTAGCCTAGCCATTGCTAACATCACGGCGTCAATGAAATCATCTACAAAAATTAAGTCTCGAACATCTTCACCTGTTCCCCACACCTCTAGAGGATCGTGACGCTCAATCACTTTGCGGATAAGTGCCGCGGTCACATGGGAACGCTCAAAATCAAATTTGTCATATGGCCCATAGACATTAGATGGCCTCACGACCACCGTGCTCATCGGATCCTTAATTTTTTCGGAATAAATACGGCACAGCACCTCCCCATACCGTTTCATCCATCCCACACTGTAATAAGCCTCATACGGATCCCCCGCAAACATTTCCTCCTCAGAGATGGCCCGCTCCCCACTGGGTGGATAGGCGGCGCTACTACTGATAAAGAGAAACTTCTTTACCTTTGCCTGATAGGAAGCTTCCAACATCTGGGCGTTCATCACCACATTCGGCGTCACGTGCGCTAATGGCTGAGTCGCCATGACTGCCGCTCCTGAGGTATTCGCTGCACACATGAAGACATAGTCCATGCCCTCTACGACCCGACGACACTCTTCCATATTCGTTAAATCGGCTTTGACATATTCCAAATCCTGGTGCTCGAATTGCGGCCTACGTGTATGCAATGTGCCACGTACATAGCTCCCCTCTTCCACCAAACGCTTAGCCATGTTGGTTCCCAGAAATCCTCCCGCTCCTGTCACTAATACTTTACTACCCTTAAACATGAGTCACTCCTTCATCCCGTTGGGAAACAATCGGCTGTTTAACCGGCCACCAGATTCCCAAAGTTGGATCATTCCAAGGTACCGTAAATTGCCCTTCCCGGTTATAATTGGTCGTTTGCTTATAGTGAAAGATCGCTTGCTCAGACAGCACCAGATGGGCGTTTCCGAACTTCGGTGGAATCAAGACTTGGCATCGATTGCCATCTGATAGCGTAAACGATTCCCACTGTTGAAACTGTGGAGAGGTGGGATCCCAATTGACGACGACCAAATAAAACCTCCCCCATAAACATGACACCAGCTTCCAGGTCTCTTGGTCTCCATGGATGCCTCGTAGCACATACCTGCCAGACACGGAGATATCGTCCTGCACGAATGGCATATCAATTCCAGCTTGCCGGTACAGGGCCTCGTTAAACGTTTCAACGTAGGTTCCCCGAAAATCTTCAAAAATCGTCGGTGGGGTAACCAATCTCACGCCTTCCAGGCGGCAGGGAGAGATCTGTAACTTATGAGGCGGCGAAGTAATTTTGCCGTTGAAGATATTCATCATGATGCTCCAGATACCAATCCCATGTATGCTGTAACCCCTCCTGAAGACTCACTTGTGGGTCGTACCCGAGAAGCTTCCTGGCCAAAGAAATATCCATCACACGCCGGGGAAACCCGGCGGGTTTCGTATGATCAAATTGGGCCCGGAACGGCACAACCGATTGAAGAGCTTCTACTAATTCTTTGATGGTATAGCCGATACCACTGCCTAGATTCACGTACCGCCCACCCGTTCCATAGTACAAAGCAAGAATCACTCCATCAGCCACATCACCACTAAAGGCAAAATCCCGAATGGCGGTGCCATCTCCCCAAATCACGACCGGATCTTCTTTTGAAAATATGCGTCGCATGAGGGTGGGAATGACCATGGCATTGTCCGGATCGAAATTATCTCCTGGTCCATACACATTGCAGGGACGCACCACGGCATAGTGCGTCAGACCGTACTGTATTTGGTAAGCACGAACTTGCAATTCAGCCATTCGTTTGGCCCATCCAGGGAACATATCCATTGGTGGCCCTTCATCTTCTCCTTCCTGTTCCTTGAAAATTTCGGCACTCGGGTATGCTCCAATAGATGAGGTATAGACCACCCGATGAACCTTATTCAGACGACAGGCCTCCAACATATTGGTATTCATCATCAACAACGGGACGAAAAAACTTGCCGGCTTGGATTTCGTGACTTCAATGGAACCCTTGATTCCCGCCACATGAAAAACACAATCCATGCCCTTCACCGTACGTTTACAAAATTCAAAATCACACAAATCGCCTTTCACATACTCCACCGTATCTTCAACCTGGATCTCATCAAGGGACACACTTCGAACGGAGGCGCCAGCCTCGATCAACCGACTCACAATTTTCCGTCCGATCAAGCCGCTTCCCCCGGTCACGACAATATTTTTCCCATAAAAGAACTGCATAATGGAATCAGGTATCATGCCTTTTCCTAATTGTTCAGTTATTGTTTGAGGCACGGACTCTCTCCTTAGTGCGTGATAGCCCCTTATTCCAGCACTACATACGACACTCGAGAGGCAAAGGGAAACCGCTGAATCTTTAAATGGTTCAATCCAAAGACCTCCATCAAGGCGAGGGTCTCTCCCGGGGAATCAGGATCATTCAATTCATCAAACCCCAGAATAGTGCCCTTGGTCATTCGGGGACGAAGTAGCTCAAGACACTTGACCGTCGGTTGGTACAAATCTAAATCAAAATAGGCCATAGCCACGATGGTTTCCGGGCATCTGGCCAGATATCGAGGCAACTCCTCCACCACATCTCCGACGCACAGTTCATGTTTTTTAATATGGTTTAACGGATTAAGTGTCTCGTGAAGACTGAGCAGCTCTTGAAGGCTTTCTGCATAGTGTGGAGAGACGGCCAATTGGCCATTCACCATCATATTGGACTTTCCATCCTTTTCATGGATAGATGGGAATCCGGAAAACGTATCAAAGCCGACAATTTTTCGATGCCGGTTAAAGGGTTCATAGATCCCTCGCAATGCGGAAAATAAGGCAAGATTTTGCCCCCACCGTACTCCAAACTCCATGACGACACCTTGAACGGCAATGATCTGACGGTACAAGAAGTCCATGAATAACAGGCGAGCCAAATGCTTGGATTCTAGAAATAGTCCAAGATTCGATAGCAATTGGTCCGGGGGAATCGGATTTTGAAAGAGCAAATTCCCCATCTGTTGCCGAGCCGCTTGCTCACTCGAATTCGCATAAGTTTTAATCTGTAATTGCTCCGCGTTCACCATCACATCTTCTCCTCTACCGGCTTCCAGATCACCATAGAATAGCCATCATGGTATAGTGAGCCAAAAGTTCGGATTGTTCCAAGAATTTCCACCCGGCCCTCCTGCTCAAAAGTCTTCAAAGTTCCGAGTAATCCTTGCAAATACTTTCTTTTCTCCAGATACTTAGCTGCGACGTAATCAAACAGGACGTTCTGATCGTAGAGCTCATACAGGGTTTCCACGTGTATGCAAATAGAAGGGCGTTGCCTAAGAAGATAGTTCACGAAAGCATGGTACTGACAGCCCAATTGCTCCATGGCGCCAACGGTGAACACCCCGCTCCGAGGATACAGATCAAACGATTCATCAGGTTCCAACATGTTAAATTCCCGACCAACGACATTAAATCCATGCTTTTCTCTCAACAGGAGAAGAATCGCTTGAGAGGATTGGGACCAATCCAACCCATACAAGGGACGGCCTGGAAACATGAAAGCTGCATCGACTAAATTATGGCCGGTTCCACAACCAAACTCGTAAATATGGTCAACGTCATGAAACCATTTTTTAAACATCCAGTGGCGTAGAATTTCGACAAAACTGGTTTCGAAATGAGAGGAAACCGGTCGGACATACTCACCCTTTAATCGGATGATTTCCTGGGGTCTCACAAATTTTGGGATTAATGCAGCTAAATCATATCCTGTGCGTTGGAAATCCATCAGATTCTCTGCCCATCCATCTTCCCAACGCTGCTTACGATGCTTCCCTGCGACTTCCAGATCCTGGTCAAGGGTATTCAACACTCGAAGCAAAACCTGATCACGGGAAGCCCCCTGTAAAACGTCATAACGCAAATCATGATGTCCTACCAATTCCTGACATTCCTGAAAGAGCGTTCCGGGCGCCTCCCCAAATAGGGCTTCAAAATCTTCTTGATGAAGGATCCCATGGTGCTTGTGATTCTGCGTGAGTGGAAGAGTGGCAATCATAAATTCCTCACAAGGCTATCAGGAGAAATCTTCCACCAGCGCGGGTAGGGGCTTTTCGAAACCGTGGGCAATGACCCATGCCCAATACCGGATTCGGCCTTCCAAGAGCTCAAACCGGTCATGGGAAGAACTAGCCGGGCGAAGACGAACCGGTTTCAAAAAATCCCCTGCCGAAATTTGTTGGGCCAATTCTTGCGGACTAGGTACGCAATTCATGGCATTTTTAAGAGCGTCTTCGAGGGTTCGATAGACCGAACGTCCTGAGTCATCAGCGACTTGTATGGATCTAGGAGGAATCTTTAGAAAATGTCCGGTACATTGTCCTTCAAGATATCGGG
Source organism: Candidatus Nitrospira neomarina (assembly GCF_032051675.1). Classification (NCBI taxonomy): domain Bacteria; kingdom Pseudomonadati; phylum Nitrospirota; class Nitrospiria; order Nitrospirales; family Nitrospiraceae; genus Nitrospira; species Candidatus Nitrospira neomarina. The sequence continues at coordinate 774,997 of NZ_CP116968.1, read as the reverse complement.
CATCCTCGTCTTTTAGATTAAAATTTATACTTTCCGCGTTTTCCTTCATTCGTTGACAATTCGTGGTATTCGGAATCACCACAACTGGGCGATGCCCAATTAACCACCTCAAAACAATTTGAGCTGGAGTTTTATGGTATTTATTCGCTATCTCCTGAAGAACAGCATACTGCTTCCGATTTGCTACAAAACGTCCACAATGAAGAGGACTATAGGCGATAATGCTGATTCCAACTCGTTCCCCATATTGGAGGAATTCCCGTTCAATACTTCGATCGAACAAGTTATATTCGACCTGAACAGAAGCCAGAAGGTTTGGAGTTAATCGGTGATGTATCTCTAAAGTGTCATTGAATGAAAAATTGCAAATTCCCACATTTCGGACCAAACCCTCCTGTACCGTTTTCTCCAAACCCACCAGTGTATCCGAGATGGGGATTTGAGGATTGGGCCAGTGGATTTGGAGAAGGTCAATCCGGTCTGTTTGCAAACGCCTGAGACTCTCCTGAACCGAGGATTTAATGCCTTTTGAAGATAAGTTCTCAGGAGAGACCTTTGTCGCCAGCACCGCACGATTCCGAATCCCCTTCAAGGCCTTACCAATTACCGCTTCAGACTCTCCATCACCATACACAGGCGCCGTATCAATAAAAGTTAATCCCATATCAATTCCGGCCCGGATCGTGGATTCAAGTTGCCGATGTGCTTCCCGGTTTGTCAGGGAATGATGAATCCCGGTCCCTTGACCGATAGCGGAAATTTCTATGTCAGATTGGCCTAATTTTTTTAAAAGCATCGTGCAAGCCTATGGTTATAGCTGGATATTCCAATCTTTTAAATCATCCACCGAGACATTACTCGCCGGACACACTCTGGTTCCCGATTTCACCCCGGCTAAAAGAAGATTTTTCATCTGATTTCTGATGCCATTTAATTGATGAGCCCGTTTCAACCACTGATCGTATCGTTTGGGTTCGGCCATCATGCCTTCTTTACACATCCAGATTTCATAATTGATTTGGGCAAGCACAATGATGATCCGGACGTTCCGCCCTGACAATTTGATCTGATGTCGATCAGCCCATCCATCAATATCATGTTCCAAATCAGCGATTTCGATTCTGACCGCTGTCCGAATCGATTCATGGAACGCTTCCTTCAGTTGATCTACGGTTAAACGATCAACCAGATCTCCCAACCCGGGTACAAATCGAGGCTTGGAAAGTCCTTCGGTTTTCCGCTTCCTGTTTTTAGGCGCTAAGAAGGTTTTTCCGCTCATGGGCGAGTTCCCGATTTTCTCTATACCAGTGAATAGTTTGACGAATCCCTTCTCTGAGAGAGATTTTTGGATGGAATCCAATGGTGACTTCCGCCCGTTCCATCGATAACAACCGGACAGGGTCACCGGACGGTTTTGAGGGATCCCACTCAATTTCAGTGGAGACCCGACTTTCAGCCACAATGGTTTCAGCTAATTGTCTGATAGTGGTCGGAACGCCACTACCCAAATTAATAGGAAAACATGGCGGAGCATGCTCCATTCCCTGCAAAAATCCCTCAACTACATCTTCGACAAAAATAAAATCTCGTATGGCAGATCCATCTCCCCAAATACGAACGGGAGACTCTCCATCCATTACTCTCCGAATGAGAGCCGGAATCACCTGTCCCGTAGCTGGATTAAAGTCATCAAGCGGACCATACACATTTGAGGGCCGGACCACTCGGACCGCCTCCCAATTATATTCGTGCAGGTAGGTTTCGGCTTCAAGTTCGCCGATCCGTTTCGCAATTCCGGCGTACCGGTCATTTTGTTTTGGAAGACCATTCCAGACGTTGTCCTCCACATGAATTGTCGCTGGTGGATAGGCGCAAATACTGCTCACAAAAAGATACCGGGAGACTCCTTCTCGAAATGCGGCTTCTAATAGATTGGATTGGTATCGAAGCATGGGCACAAAATAACTGGCTGCTCGTTTCACCCCTATACCGACGGACCCTTTGATTCCAACCAAATTAAAAACATAATCCTGTCCTTTCACAGCTTTTTCGCATGTGTCATAACAAGTCAGATCGCCCCTAAAGAAGGCAACTGAAGGGCCTAATACGGCTCTCGCATAACCTTCCTGCTCCAGGGACACCACGGTCACCTGAGCCCCCAGTTCCAACAAGGCTCGAACAAGGGGAATACCGATCATCCCCGTGCCTCCAGAAACCAGAACCCGTTTTCCGAAATAAAAGGAGGAACTCGGCTTCACTATGAATATCCTTACTTCAATCGATAGAAGAAAAATCAGACCGTCGTGGGTAACAGGGCCATTTGCCGAAACGTGTTTTTCAGGCTTTCCTTTTCCAAGCCATATTGCCCATAGGCCCAGGTTCGACTCGCGGAACCAAACAACATTTCATCACCCAGCGAAAGCCCGCAGAAAGGAATAGCGTGGCCCCGCTCACTTAACAGTCTCCCAACCAAACTTCCAATCCCTCCGGTCCGACCATGTTCCTCCACCGTCACAATGGCTTGAGCGCTTCGACACGCTTCCCAGAGTCTGGCCTCGTTGCAAGGATTCATTCGATATAAATCCACAAGAGCGACTTCGATACCTTCTTCCAGCAATTCTCTTGCCGCTTCTCGCACCCTGGCAACCATGATTCCGTTGGTCACCACACAAAGGGATTCCCCCTGTTGAATCGTTTCCAGTCCTAAACTGAAATCATGTTCATTGGGGGCATATATCGGTTCATAGGGGTCCTTATCGATCCGGATATAGGCGGGCGTTCCACTCTGGTAGGCCTGCTCTACCATGGCCTTGATGGCTACGCCATCTGCAGGCAGATAAATGGTCATGCCTGATAGTGTTTGGAGGAGAGCACAGTCATGTGTCGCATGATGGGTGGGTCCATCCATCCCGTATGACAAGCCGGGCCCCATTCCCAGAAGGATGACCGGAACCTTTAAGGCACACACATCCAATTTCAACTGTTCATAACACCGCGTCGTGATATGAGAGGCAATTCCATAGACAAAAACCACATACCCGGAAAGTGCCATTCCGGCCGCCACACTCATCATATTTTGCTCACTAATTCCCACATTTAAAACTTGCCGAGGATACAATTCTTGAATCTGGCTTAATCCCATGGCTCCCATATCATTGGTGAGGACAATTGTGCGGGGGTTTTTGGCCACAATCTGTAAAACACTCTCAAAGACCGCATCACGAAAATCATGCACCATGAGCCAACTCCATCGTGACCGCGGAACCGAAAGAGGAAATTGTACCCATCAATTGCCGAATGGCCTCTTCCACTTCCTCACCCTTCGGAATCCTGTGATGCCAATCGACTGAGGCCTCCATAAATGACACCCCTTTTCCCTTCACCGTTTGAGCCAAAATCATTAGAGGCTTCAGCGAACTTCTTTGACGAAAACCTTCCAAGACCTTATTTATTTCTTGAAATGAATGCCCATTGATGGATACCACCTCCCATCCAAAAGCCTTCCATTTGCTGACGAAGGGCTCCAATGCTACATTTTTTTCGGTATAGTTGGTTGCACCTAACCCATTCCGATCAATGATCGCCACCAGATTATGGAGTTGGTGATGGCTCGCAAACATCGCCGCTTCCCATACCGATCCCTCCTGACATTCCCCATCCCCCATGACCGTCACAACTTTCCAAGGGTATGAATGAAGTTTAGCTCCCAAGGCCAATCCAGCACTCAGGCCTAACCCATGCCCAAGTGACCCCGAAATCCCCTCCACTCCCGGAATTTGGGTATCGGGGTGACCGGCCAGGAGACTTCCCGGTCCGCAAAAATTGTCTAACTCGGTTTTGGGGAAAAACCCCAAATCGGCCAACATCGCATACAAGGTCAAACATCCATGCCCCTTACTCAGAATGAATCGATCCCTGTTTTCCCATTTTGGATCATGGGGCCGAAGGTTCAGGTGTCCCCCATAAAACAACGCCACACCAATTTCCACCCAGGAAAATGCTGGGGGAACATGACCTTTCCCGGCTTTTAACGCGGCCCTGAGAATATGAAGTCTCAGCTCTGCGGCTTTGTTTTCAAGGGCCTGAACGTTCATGTCATACCACCAAACGCGAACCGAATTGCCACTCCACAAGGCTGAAAAGGGATAACGCAGGAATATGCTCAAAATCTCCGGATGTCACCAGGGCTTTAAACTCCGGGGGTGAAACCAGAAGCACGTCTTGGTCCGCAACTTCGGGAGTTTGGGAAAGCACCTCGCAATCTTGAGCCATGAATAAAAAATCTCTCGCACTGTACCGATTCATCATGATATGTCCGCTCCCTAACAGACGAAGGGTTCCGGCTCGATATCGCGTTTCTTCAAGTAGTTCCCGCGCCGCGGCCTCTTCGGGAGACTCACCGTCCTCAATACTCCCAGCAGGAAATTCAATGGTGTTCCTGCGCAACGCCTGTCGAAATTGACGCACCAGAATAATCTCTTCCTTTTTGGTCATGGCTAACACTAAGACACCATTTGAGCTTTCAATACGATAAAACGGTTGACGGTCCAATTCAGAAAAGTCATCCCATGCTTCTTCATGTACCCGAAACCACGGACACCCGAATACCTCCCTGGTCATACCCATTTGTGGCGGAACGGAAGTTAGTGACGGCATGTGGTCATGCCCCTCAGGATCGATGTCCAACAAGAATTTTATCTTTTGCTTTTTTAGGGGTCTTGAGAGAGGGAAGCCGCCTTCTTTCCATTTCCTTATGGGCCCCTTCTCCCTCGGAAGAATATCCGCCGGATACCCTTCTATCAGGCCCATCGTAGTAAATTATGCTGCTTCCTGATTGTGAGAAAGAAAACGGCACACAAATATAGGGATGCATCGCTGAAAGAAAATGTGCCTGCTTGGAAATCGGAACATAAAACAACATGAATCCACTGCCTCCTGCCCCGGAAAGCTTTCCACCAATCGCCCCATTGCCCAGGGCTTTTTGATAAATTTCATCAATTGTGGAATTGGAAACCTCATGGGAAAGTGCCCGCTTCAGCATCCAGCTTTCATGAAGCAATTTCCCGAACTCCTCCAACGAACTCGTTCCACTCAAAATACCCAACCCTCTGTCCACCATTACACGCATGGTTTTCAGTTCGGCAGACCTGAGGGAAAAGTTTTCGGTGACACTTTTTGCAATGTCTGAACCTAAGCGACTGGTGCCGGTATACAGTAGTACGAGATTTTGCTCCAGTTCAGCCAATCGCCCCAATGATAAGGTGAGCGGTTCGACTTGAATCTGGCCGTCTCGTAGAAAACGAATAACATTAAATCCGCCGAAGGCGGCGGCGACTTGATCCTGGGAGCCAACTGTTTCTTTTAAGATATCTTGCTCTAACGTGAACGCCTGGCGAGCCAGATCCATTTTCCCCAACATCTCCCCTTTCAACCCGGTGAGCGCTTTCACCAGACCAACCGAAAATGAAGAGCTGGATCCAATGCCTGAACGGGCCGGCAGATCACCCTGATGCTGAATTTCCACCCCCTGAGAATCATCAAAACCTAAAAATCGCAGGCCTTCTCGAACGGCAGGATGGAGAATCTCTCCAATAGTCGATACCGTTTCAATATGCGACCAGACAATCCGGTGTTTAATATTGAAAAATGGAGGAAGGTATCGACAACTCACATAGCAGTACTTGTCAATTGTGGTGGAAAGAACAGCGCCCTCTTCCCGAAGATACCATTGAGGATAGTCCGTGCCTCCTCCGAAAAACGACAACCGATAGGGAGTCCGAGAGATAATCACGCAGCTTTGCTCCTCTTGTGGTAACGCCTTCGATAAAAATCCAGAATACCTTGTAAGGTTTCTTCAAAGGGGATGCGTGGTTCCCACCCGGTCGCCGCTTTGAACTTCGACGTATCGGGAATCTGCAGGGTGACATCCGACGGTCGCAACAATGCAGGATCCACCACATGCTCAATGCGACAGGTGGCCATGCCTTTGAGAATCTCGAGCATGTCCCGCAGTGTCATCGTACGGTTTCCTCCGATATTATAAACTTCCCCGGCCGGACACTTTTCCATCAACACCCAGTAAGCTCTGACGGCATCGCGGACATCTGCAAAAGTCCGAATACTGTCCAAATTTCCGACGCGGATCGGATTTTTCCGGAGCCCATATTCCACCTCGACGATTTGCTTGGCATAGGCACTTTCTGCAAAGACATCCCCTCGCCGTGGGCCGGTATGGGTAAACATCCTGGTACGGACGGTTCGAATGCCATAGGACAAAAAATATTGAAAGGCAATCATGTCTTCCCCGACTTTTGACACCGCATACGGGCTGGCCGGCCTAAAGGGATTCGCCTCAGTGATCGGGACTTCATCTGCCAACACCTGTCCGTAGACTTCAGATGAACTGCAGACATGCACCTTGGCATCGACTCCGGTAATGCGGAGCGCGTCGAGCAAATTGGTCGTCCCCAGCACATTGGTGGACAGCGTGTCGACCGGCGCGTCAAAACTTGTCGTGACAAAGGATTGTGCCGCCAAATGAAAGATCCAATCGGGTTGGATTTTTTTGATCACCACAATGAGGGAATTCAAGTCCCGAAGATCACCATAATGCAGGGCAATGCGATCTTTGATGGCCACAAGATGATCAAGAGGTGTTCGCCATCGAATGAGTCCATGAAGGTCCACGTCCGGGTGATCCGCAAGGATATACTCCGCTAAGTGACTGCCCACCATTCCTGAAATTCCCGTAATGAGCACTTTCATCTTCGCATTCCTTTGATGAGGTGATCCGACAATCCTGCTTAAAAAGGGCCTTTGAACCGTTTATACACATCTGCCATCGATTGGGTATCGGGCAAGGGCAACCCATGGCTCTTCTTCCCGGTGACGAGGACAGCCAACGCATCCACTAATTGGCGCAAATCGGGATAAAAAAGATCTTCCAAACACTTGGCCGTAGGACAGGGAGCGGGCTGCATTCCCAAGGTCACCACCGGTGCCTTCAAACATCCGGGATTGCGTTCGGCGACCACACGGCACACCTCCGCGCATACGCCATATTCCCGCCAACTCGTATCCGCCACGACCAACCGTCCCGTTTTTTCAACACTGTGCATGACCAAATCCCAGTCAGGACTGGACACGCAATGCAAATCAATGACCTCGCATTGAATATCGGACACCAGGGCCAAGTGTTCTGCTGCTCTCATGGCTTCCAACACCATGATGGAGGTGGCCACAATGGTGACCTCCTCACCTGGCCGCACTAACCGGGACCCAAAGGGCTCGGTCTCCTGTCGCGTGGATGGAGACGCCACATAAAATTGCAGATCGTACATCAACCGGTGCTCGAATGAGATGACGGGACCCCGGTAGCGGTCAATCACCGCGGGATAGGTGTCGAGAATCGATTGCGAACTCGAGGGCATCACAATCTGCAACCCGGGGATATGTGCAAAAAGAGATTGGAGGCTTTGTGAATGTTGCGCACCTTGCCCCCAACTTCGTCCCACGATCATGCGAATCAACATGGGCACGTCAAACCGGCCACCGAACATATATTTGTATTTGGCAGCTAAATTAATGATCTGATTCATGGCTAACAGGGAAAAATCGGCACGAATATGGGTCTGAATCGGATACAGCCCGTTTAACGCGGCCCCAATGGCTACCCCTGTCATGCCTTCTTCGGCAAGCGGCGTATCCATCACTCGATCCGGCCCAAACGCTTGACTCAATCCGGTGGTGGAACCAAAAATCCCTTTGTGATCATCCACCCCCTGGCCCAGGATAAGAACGGCATCATGCCGCTGTAAGGCGTCATGCATGGTCCAATGCAGCGCGTCCCGATAGCTCATGATCTCCGTGCCTTCCTTGGCACGAAGAGCCGACGCGGCCTGACCGTTCACACGGGATGTGACCGCCGCATTACACAACATCGCGAAGTAATTCCTCCACGGAGGGAAATGGACTGCTCATGGCGAAATGTACCGCTTCGTCTATTTCATTCAGGATAGCTGGGCGAAACGTTTCGACTAGGTCCCCATAGTGTTCGAGAGGGTCCTGTCGTTTCCAAGCCAACCACTCTTCAGGTTGGCGATAGCCACACATGAAGTCTTCGCCAGGCCCGACATGCTCTTTGTACCGATAAGTCCGAATCTCCACAAATACCGGTTCTCGGTTTAACCGAACACGTCGAATAATGTCCGACATCGTGTCCGCCACCTTCACAAAATCATATCCCTCGGCAATGTGGTACACCGGAAGACCATATGATCGTGCATGGTCAAGAATATCGTACCCCTGTCTGGATTTTTGTGATGAATGCACGGCTAATCCGTTATTCTCACATAGAAATATCACGGGTAAGCGGTGAAGAACCGCGAAGTTCAATGATTCGTGATAGACGCCTTCTTCCGTGGCTCCGTCTCCGAACACACCAACCACCACCTGATCATGGCCTAACCGTTTCGCCGCCAGAGCCGCTCCCACGGCATGAGGAATTGTACTGGCCACCACAGCCGAGGCACCCATCAACCCTACCTCGGGTGCCGCTAAATGCATCGAACCGGCCTTTCCTCGCGCACACCCGGTAACTTTGCCATACAGTTCGGCAAACATTTCCGCCAAACTTCCCCCTTTAGCCAGATAAAAAGCATGGCTACGATAGGTACAAAAGACCAGATCTGTTTTTTTCAAATCCCGACATGCCCCTACAGCAACAGCCTCCTGTCCAATCGATAAATGCACCGGACTTTGAATACCATCGCTAGGATATAATTCAATGATCCGTTCTTCCACCAGGCGTATACGAAGAGCCTGAAAGAACAATTCACAAAATTTTTGAGAATTTTCCATTTTCTTTGCGACTATATCTCTGCCTCGATCACCGGTTTCAGAACATGCCTCACAGACCGTGAAGAGCTTCACGACTTCTTTATACGATGTAAAGAAGTTCAAGTTTTATGCCATGCAGTTCAAGTTACAACAGCCGGGATCCAGCTCCCAATGCTGGCAAATTCCAGGTCAATCGAAAAACCTTTACCTACTAGGAATTCATTGCTGACAAACTCGGAATTTTTTGCCTAGCAAGAGAAACGCTAATTAACTGCAGGACTGAAGAAACCGGTGAGACCACATTGAGGCATGGCCTTTATGGCACTATGGAATAAAACCGAATATGGCCTACTCGTGCGTCGATGATCCTCAATCTTCTTTCAATCAAGGCCTAAGGAGAACCCCTCCCCGTACTGGGCTGCCGGTGGATTAGCACAATCTCCAAGACTGAGAGAGTTTTTCCCTCCTTGGGCGATGAAATCCGTGAAGATCTTTCTGGGGTAGGACGGGCAGCATCTCAGTTTCGAGGATACGCAAGCGCCTCAGGGGAAATGGTCCCGCCTGAAAGACGGCCGCAAATCACGTTTTCGCGAAGCCCCAATAGCACATGCGCTGCAGGCGATGCGAATAGATTCGCTCATCGGGCGCCCGCAGATGGGTATCTCAATAACCACGGTCTCGGTTGAGGATGATATTCCCCGGGATGCCCCCCCTCTTAACCGAGCCCACTGAAGCACCGGTTTTGCCGGTCCCTGCCACAATGGCAGGATGTATATGTTTAGGCGGAGCTCAGAATGAACTGGATTGACCCAATGAGGAATCGCCACACATGACGAAGAACACAAGCCTGATCTAATTCGGTTTATTCGGTAGGTTTAACCGGCGGCTTTTTCGGTCTGGGGAGGTGAGCCAAATGCTTCGGATCCGAGGATACAGCATTCAGATTTTCCTGACGGACGGCTTCATATAATTCTTCACGAAGTACACGGACATGCGACGGACATTCAATTCCGAGTCGCACTTGCCCTCCTTTAATTTGGACCAGGACAATGCGAATGTCATCCCCTAAACGAATGGCTTCATCAATTTTTCTGGTAAGTATGAGCATGGTGCCTTCCTTGGCTTTGAGGTAAAATTCACGGGTAAAAAATTCCTGCCATTATACACGCACTAAGCCGGTTGGCCCTGTTCCCCGATGGTGTGTGTGCATCCCTTACACCGATGCGGCCTCTCTCGCCGCCCCGGAGTAAGTTTGGCCCTGAATAGAATCTTGAAATAATGGATAACGCAAGGGGATTGATTCATGGAGAATCAGTTGTTTCCCCTGTCTTGTTCGTTCATTCACGACAAGAGGGGCACGAAGATTCGCCGTGGCCTGATCGGGCTGATCAGAGGGAATCGTGACGACGGCCATGATGGAAATGGAATCGGTCGGAGTCATGCCGAGTTCCGCCAGTCCTTCTTCGGATAGGTTGGTGCGAAAATCCGGCTGCAAAAGATGCACGTCCATAATCACCAAAGCTAAGCTTGGTTCATCCACGGACTGAAACCACCGATAATCGGCATCCTCTGGGGGGTCGAGCACCACATACCGTCGGAAAGCTGGGAACCCTACGAGGCCAAAGGGAAAGGTTAAAAGCGTGTCATCGGACACATCCAGCATACCGAAGCGACTAGTCTGAATTTTCATGTTGGTCTGTTCTCCAAATAGGGGTTGTCATCTTCATGCTGAAGTGAGCGTGCCCATGAGTTCCCTCTCGAAAAATCTATGCTTGGCACGTTCTCCCCGTACCACAGGGTTCGACCCGGTTGTCATTTGTCAGAACAACCTGACAGGCATGAGCCAATTCGTCGACATCATACGGTTTTTGAATAAACCCGATCACACCTTGATTCAATAAATCTTGTACAGCATGGTTCCGGTCATAACCCGTGCAGAGAATGACCCTGAGATCTGGTCGAATCCTTCGCAATTCTTCAAAACATGCCGCCCCGGACATTACCGGCATCACCATATCCAACAGCACAACATCTACAGGAGTTGTCGGGTCCTGGCAGATGGCGACGGCGTCCTTCCCATTCAACACTACTGTCACCTGATAGCCGAGAAATTCCAGTATGGCCTGAGCAGCTTCTCCCACATCCTTCTCATCATCCACCACTAAAATATGACCGGTCCCGTGAGAAGGCTCTGTCTTCTGAGTCGATCTGGTCATGAGAGTCGCACACGGTGCATCCGGAAGATAGACACGCATGGTCGTTCCACACCCAGGGGAACTCGTCACCCCGATATAGCCGTAATGATTTTTGACGATACCATACACCATCGCCAATCCCATTCCCGTTCCCTGCCCCTGCTCTTTGGTGGTAAAAAATGGCTCAAAAATATGTCGTTGCGTCTCTAATGACATTCCCGTCCCGGTATCCGTAACCCGAATCACCACATAATCACCTGCGCACAATCCCGGGACACGTGAGGCATATTCGGGTGTGACCGTTTCATTCGAAGTCTGTATAAGCAATTCCCCACGTTCTCCCATGGCATCACAGGCATTGACACTTAAATTCATGAGAATCTGATAGAGTTGGTTAGGATCCCCCACCACATGAGGCCTCATTGCCGACAGATCCGCGCGAAATGTGATCATTTTATGGATTGTCCTCCCGAGCAGATTCATTACTTCCTGAATCACTTCATGGGTATCCACCGTGACATGATGATGTTTGCCCTGCCTGGCATACCCAAGGAGCTGGGAAGTCAATTCCTTTCCACGACGAACGGCTTTCTCGATGACATCACCCGCTGCCCACAAGGGGGTGTCAGCTTTATCCTGTATCTTCAACAAACTTGCATGGGCCATAATGGCCGTTAATGTATTATTCATGTCGTGGGCAACCCCTGAGGCCAGTCGACCGATGGCTTCCATTTTTTGAACCTGCCGCAACTGATGTTCAAGGGCAGATTTCTCTTCCTCCATGTGCTTTCTTGCCGTCAAATCGCGGGCAATGAAAAGAGTTTGGCGTTGGCCTTGAAATTGAACTGTTCGTTCCATCATCTCAACGGGAAGATTGCTGCCGTTTTTTTGACGAAGAAACGTTTCCTCCCATCTCCGGCCCCCACGGGCAGGGTTTGGCGCCGTAGGACTGGATTCCGCGTCAGCTGACTCAGGTTTGATTACTGAAAACGCTTTCCCCATCAGGACCGGGGGGCGATATCCTAATTGTTGTGCTCCGAGAGAATTCACGTGGGTGATCATTCCGCGATGATCATAAATCACCAATATATCCGGGAGCGTTTCGAACAGCTCCCTAAATTGAGCTTCAGATTCGCGTAAATCATCAGTGCGGATGTCCAGTAAATGTTCCACTCGAGAGAATGCGCGTTCCCACCGCCCTTTTTCACACAAAGAGATGATATTGAATGGATCGCAGGCTTTTGGTAGATACGCATCTACATGGATCGCCTCAGGAAGGGATCTTTCTGCCATAGATTCGTTCCCAAGGAGTATACACATGGCCTGAGGAAATTGGCCTTTGCACCAGATCCCGAACTCATCGCTTGTCGCATCCGGCAGGGGATCGTCAATGAGGATAATATCCGGATCCACAAGATTCACCGCCACCTGAACCTGCTTGCCCGCTTCCCATTCCACCACACGCCACCCCCGTTCAACAAAGAGGTGATGAATCCCTTGAATAGCCGAATGGTCAGCCGAAACCATCCAGATCTGTGGACGCAGGGGACTTGGAGGACTTTCCACCAGCTGTCGTACCTGCTGACGAAAGCGTTGCGGATCCGTCGGGAGGGCAAGAAAGGCGGAGGCCCCAAGATCCTTTAAAATGTCTTGAGCATCGATTCCGGTATACGTGGCGGAAACGGCAAGGACAGACGGCACCGCCTGTGTGGACCCGAAGAACGAATGCAATAATTCACAGAACCGCCATCCGCTAATTCCCGGCATATGAAGATCAAGAACAATGACATCCGGCACATTACCTTCTTGGAGCCACTGCCAGGCCTCTTCGGAACAGACAAAACGATGGACCGCAAAGTAATCCTTCTCAAGCCAACTCGCTAGAAGATGGAGTTGGACCGGATCATCATTAATCACAAGAATGGAAGCCATAATCATTGCTTTATTGAAGTTGGGGAACTCGTGAGTCGGGAAAAGGTCTCATCCGCATGCCCATGAAATTGCGCAAACTCCACCCCATTTCGACCGCTATTTTTGACTAAATAGAGGACACCATCTGCAGATTGGATTAAATGATCAATGGGAATTGGACAGGGATCGGTCCACGTCGTGACCCCCTGACTGACCGTCACCGTTAGATCTGAATTGTGAACGCGAAAGGGTTTCTGGGAAATCGCCACTCGAATCCGTTCAGCGAGCCGCACGGCCTGGGCCGCATCACTATTGGGCAACACCATGAGAAATTCCTCTCCCCCATATCGGCCAATAGCATCATAAGAACGCAAACAAAAACGCATCCGTCTAGCGACCTCAATCAGCACCTGATCCCCCGCAACATGCCCATAGGAATCATTCACATTCTTAAATCCATCCAAATCAGCCAGAATGAGACTCAAGGGTTGCTGCTCCCGATGGGCCCGATCTATTTCCCGCATCAACGAATCCACAATGGCGCCATGATTCAGGATTTGCGTCAAGGGATCTTGCATGGCCTGAATCCGAAGGGTTTCTCGAGCCGAAATCAATTCATTTTGCAAATCGACAATTCGCTTCCCTGCTCGTAACCGTGCATCCAATTCACCTAAATGGAAAGGCTTTGTGAGATAATCATCCGCTCCCGCGTCCAATCCGGCAATGAGATCCTCAGGATTGTTCCGCCCCGTCAACATGACAATATACACATAGGGACAATCGGTTCTCCCACGGATTTTTTGACACAGTTCAGGGCCATTGAGCCCCGGCATGATCCAATCGACAATCGCCACATTCGGCACGGATCCTCGTGCCAACACCTTCCATGCCGAATCCCCGTCAGTGCAGGAAGTGACATCATGGCCCCATTGCCGTAATCGATACACCACCATATGTAATGTGAGAGGATCATCATCAACAACAAGAATTCGCATAAAGATTTCGTACCTATTCAATTACGGGGGTGACACTATTGAGTCCAATAAAAAAAAAGAGACCTTCACGGCCTACTTAATAAAATCTAATAAATTCGTCTGAAATTGCCGTGCCAGTGTGCTCATCGACGCTTCAAGCGTGTTTTGTAGCGTAGCCAAATCAGAAGCCACCTGGGCGATATCGGCATCCTCAAAATTGGATCGAAGAGTTTGCGTATTCACACTCAACAGATCTAAACCCTCTTTGATGGTATCCAATCGATTGACTCTGGCACCGATCGTAGCCCTGGCATCGTTTACTTGGGAGAGAGCCGGATCAAACTGACCGATGGCCGCTCGAATACCCGACACATCATTGGTCACCAAGGCCTGATGAAAATCCTGAAGATTTTGAAATAGATCCACCGTCGGACCCGAAAAGATTTGGTCTCCAGGGACATTACTTTCCACGGTCCGACCATCACCAACTTCCACCTCCACCCCCGCACCATCGCCTTGATAGGTATAGCCGACTCGTACAAAAAATTGATCGCCAGTGGCAGGGGGCCCGCCACCATCCGAAATGGTGACATCCAACCCATCAAACGAGAATGGCGCGCCGGATGCATAAGTATTCCCTGAGGAGACAGTCTGATTCGTTGTCAGATTCAGCACATCAAATTGTGTCGAGGAGGTAAACTGGATTTGATAGGCATCCGGTTGTAAGGCCGGCGCAGACGCCACAGATACCCCAACACTGGCACCTCCTCCATTGGCGATACCGGCGGATCCCGTGGCCGAACCCGGAACAAACGGTTCGGTTTTTGTTTGACTGCCGGCAAACACAAATCGTCCATTAAGTTGCGTATTGGCAATGCCGGCCAAGCCCAGGATCAGTTGCTGAACTTCCTGAGCCGCATTTCGTCGCTCCACGGACGTATTCGTGTCGCTCGCCATATTCAACGCCAGTTCTTTCGCCCGCTGGACGGTATTGCCAGCCTGCTCCAGAACGCTATCGGATAAATTGAGCCGGCCCATTCCTTCATTGACCGTGTTCAAGCGATGTTCAGTGGTCCGTAGAACATTTCGAAACTGATTAATCCGTTCGGATGCCGCAGGATCATCAGATGGGCGATTCACCCGCTTTCCCGAAGAAATTTGTTCCTGGCGTTCCCCGATATTACGCTGAATACCTTGAATCGCCCTTAGCAGCGCATCAACCTGTTGACGATCAGTCACACGCATACGATTGTTCGTCCTTATCCGACCGTCTTCGACCGGTCATCAATGATGACTTACCCTTAGATGGTTGCCTCATCAAGACAGTTAGCGACCCATCGCCAGCATCGTCTGCATCAATTCATCCGCTACCGTTATCATCCGGGCTGAGGCTTCGAATGAGCGCTGGAAACTAAGGAGATTGGTCAATTCCTCATCCAATGAGACCCCGGAGACACTTTCTCGTAGGGCCGTCAATTGATCAATTTCAAGCTGTTTACTCCGCATCGCCTGTGTCGATTGCTGGGTGGCGCTCCCGACATCTCCAATCGTAATCGTGTGGTAATCATTGAGTGTCACATTCCCAAGGTCCACGTGCCGATTCGTATGAATAGCCACCAGATTCAATGCATTGGTGTTATTACCGGGAATCCCTGCGACCGTAGAAGCAGCCGCGATCTTATCCGTATCCGAGAGGGCGACACCAAATTGCTGAGCCGCGCCTTTTTGAGCATTGACATAAAACACATCCCCCGCAGCCGGCGTGCCGCTGATCACGACATCTAACCCATCAAAACTCAGGGGCGATCCGGAGGTATACACACCAGACGTCACAGTCGCACCCGTCGCCGTATTGACCACTGAATAGGCAGAGGCTCCGGAAAACTGCACCTCATACTCCTGAAAGGTCGCCAGCGTAGGATCTGCAATCGTGACCGAACCGCCGGAAGCACTTCCCGTATTCCGGTCATGGGCCAGAGGAGCTTGAGGATTTAAGGCGGAGAAGAAATTATTATTCGTGGTGCCATCCAGGCCATACCCGGCCTGATGCTGTTGATTAAATTCATTAACCAAAACGGCGGCCAATCGATCCACCTGGTCTTGAAATTTCACGATATCCCCATCACGTTGGGCGAGTAATCCGCCGATTTGTCCTCCATGAATATTGTGAGAGATTGAAAACTCACTCCCGTCACTGCGCACAAATGTCACATCATGCATCGGAGGATTGTCCGGGTCGGATTCGGTCGACAACGTATTGGCATGATTACCCGCTACCAAGAGTTGACCTCCAACATTAATGCCGATGCCATCGTTCAGAGGCACCTGCTCAATATTGACCAAACCAGCCAAATCATTAATGAGGACCCTTCGTTGATCCATTAAATCCAGCGCATCACGTCCACTGGATTCCGTCTTAAAAATGACATCATTCAGAGAGGCAATCTTTGTGGCCAACCCATTAATAGTATCGACATGCCTGGCAATCTCCCCATCGGCATCCATGCGGATTTGATGTAATCCTTGGGCCGCCGTCACAAATTGGTCCGTGAGGGATTGCCCCTTCGCCAACAGGACTGTCCGCTGTATGGTACTTTCCGGATTCGTCGCCAAATCCCGAGCCGCATTAAAAAACTCTGTCAGACTAAACGACAGTCCGGAATTATCCGTTTCGGTAAAAATTCCATCCGCTTGAACCAAGTAATGATTCCTGGCGGTTATCGATCCAAGGTCCTCATTGACAGAGGTCAACTGGTTTTCCAGGAAATCATCGACGGACTGACGAATAGCGGCAACCCGGACTCCGCTCCCAATCGTGCCTTCAGCCGGCCGCGCAGTCTCAAGAACGACTTCCTGTCTGGAATAGCCTTTGGTATTAATATTGGCGATGTTATGTGACGTGGTGGCGAGCCCTTGTTGGTTGGCACGAATTCCGGAACGCGCGATATTGAAAATGTCACTGATGCCCGCCATAAGACTCCTATCCCCGGAGATGGACCGAGCCCGGAACCGAAGGAAACTGTAATATTCCGGATCCCTGATACACCGGTCCGGTACCTAACCCTGTATACATAACCTGAACTGCCTCACGGACCCTTTGATAGATTGGGCGAATCAGGGCTTCATTCTTTTTCCCTTGTTCCTGGATCAAATGTGCCAGCCGAAGAAGGTCCGTCAACATTCCTTGTGCCAATTGTGCCCGTGGGTCCGGAACGGTTTTCAACCAACTCCAAATTGACTCGTACGCGGCGGACCCGGCCAACCGGTGAAGCTCACGCTCTACCTGCTGTTCCAACTGACACATCGTCTCCAGCGCCTGTTCCTTCTGACCGTTGACCTCGACCAATTTAGGCCGATCCATAATCCGGAGGCTGTGGGCTTCTTGAAAAAGCAACACACCATACCGCTGAAACACCGATTGGGCTTCAGCCAGCATTTCCAGCAATCGTTCCCACGTTGCCGATTGGGAATGAATCATCGGTCAGCCATTTCTCTTCTGAGCATCAGGTGTTTATTTCAAGCCCAGCTCGTTAAGAATCGTCTCTCGGGTCAAGGCATCAGCCACCTGACTTGAGGTCGCCAATTGTGCCCCCGCTTCCAATACCTCCTTAATACGCCTGATTTTCTCCTCTCTCAGCTCAGGAACCTGCGCCACCCGAGTGGAATAGTCGCGTATTTCCTGGGCCAAAACGGAAAGATCGACAGGGTCAGCGGACGAAGGACGCTGGGTGGCGTTTGGCGGGCTGGATTCCTGCGTTTGAAGGTTTTTAGCTTGGACGTGAAAAAATAGTTTCCCCAGCTCTCCACTGGGATCAAGGCCCCGTATGGTCATGGCTTCTTGCCTCCTTCTCTGTATGTATCGGAAGCAACGCCGTTAAACTTTACAGAACCTCTTAAGATTTCGAAAAAGGGGGACCAGAGGTGGGAGAACGCGTGAGATCTTCATTTCTGGCCACCGTGTCTAACACATACGCAGAAAGGCCAATCCCTCCCGCTTGAGCGGCACGCTTGCCAATTTCTTCGTCATAAAATGAATAATACATTTCCCCCATTGGGTTGGCTGTGAACTCGCCCTTGGGGACCGTCTCTCGCATCACCTTCATCAGATAGGACAAAAAATAGGATTCGAATTCCTGACTCGCACGCCGCAATTCTCCTCGACGAACGGAATCTTCCACCTTATCTATCCTCCCGGTGGTGACGGAGTGTGAGAGACCCGTCATATCCATAGGGAACATGTCAGCACTCATAAACCATATCCTTTCCGCCAGACAGGCATGCTCACCGTGTCCTCTTCAGATCCTGGTCTAGATCAACTCCAAGTCGGCCTGAAGGGCACCGGCAGCCTTAGCCGCCGTTAGGACGGCGACCAAATCGAGAGGAGTCACACCCAATGAATTCAACGCCTTTACCAAATCCCCAAGCGTCACGGAACTGTCTACTTGAATGACTCGACCATCCTCTTCTTGCACATCGGTTTGGACATCAGGAGTCACGACCGTTCTACCGGCACCCTGTGCTCCCCGCCCAATAAAGCCATTCTCTGGTTGAGAGACATTAAACTGCGTTCCCACCTTGATCGTGAGATCGCCATGAGAAATGGCCATCCTCGCCAACCGGACATGTTCCCCCATGACAATCGTTCCCGTTCGTTCGTTCACCACAACCTTGGCCAGGACGTCCACATTCACATCCAGCCCTTCAACCGCAGCAATCATTTGGACGATCTTGCCCTGGAACCGTTCGGGAATCCCCACGTGAATCTGTCCGGAATTGACAGCCGAGGCCACACCATCCCCAAGATGAGCATTAATGGCTTCAGACACCCGCAATGCCGTGATGAAATCGGCCTGATGCATGGTCAACGAAAATTTCTCCCACGCTTGCATGTCCACATCCACCGCTCGTTCGACAATCGCTCCACCAGGAATAATCCCCCCGGATTGTTGATTTTTCTTCACGGTGGTCCCTCCAGCACCAGCTTCAAATCCCGAGGTGGAGAGCGGCCCTTGGGCGACAGCATATACCTGTTGATTGGCTGCTTTCAGCGGGGTCAACAACAACGTTCCCCCTCGCAAACTTTTGGCATTGGCCATGGAGGAGACCTGCACATCCAATTTCATGCCGGGTCTCGCGAACGGCGGCAATTTGGCGGTCACCATCACCGACGCGGTATTTTTTGTTAACAATTGAATGGGATCAATATTGAGTTTGAGCCCCATGGTATTCAACATGGAAATAATGGCTTGCGCCGTAAATTGCCCACCGACGACGGAATCACCCGTCCGGTCCAGCCCAACAATCAAGCCATACCCGACTAACTGGTTTTCCCGCACGCCTTCAATGGAGGCGATATCTTTGATGCGGGCCGCCTGAATTTCTCCCGGTAAAATGACCGCACTGGCACTGACCATGAGGCATCCGCCGATTAAAACTAAGACTACACCCCATCCCGAAACCCATGCTCGTCCGGATTTCCTTGAAGGTTTTCTACCATTTCTAAAAGATGATGGACGAATCACACATTCTCCCATTAGATCAAAATAAAATATGAACTCATCCCCAAATAATTTAAAACGGCGTCAACCAGTCAAAAATCCTTGTAGCCCATCCCGGCCTCTGAACATCATCCACCACTCCTAATCCGGTATAAGAAATTTCTGCATCGGCGACTTTGGATGACAACACCATGTTCTGCGTATCCAGATCGATCCGGCGGACGATGCCCTTAATGGTCATGGTTTGCTTTTCACTATTAACCGTGACCTCCCGTTTCCCCCGAATCCGGAGGTCACCGTTGGGAAAGACTTCAATGACATTGGCGGCAATGGTGCCCGTCAGGGTATCTTCCCGGCTCGTCGATCCGTCGCCCTCAAATTCATGAGAAGTCCCAGCATCAATATTAAAATATTCTGCAAACTTCTGGCTGAGGGTGTTAATCCCAAAGAGTCCCCCACTTACTCCAGCTGACAGGTTGGAATCCCGGTCTGCTTTCGTGTTGGCTTTTTTGGAACCCTTGTGTTGTTCGACAATTTGCACGACGACAATGTCTCCGATTCGCCCCGCTCGCCTATCTTCAAACATGTACGCTCGGCCGTTCCCCGGGTCCCAGAGGGACCCCATGGAGGATGCCGGACTCTTTTCCAGAACATTCGACTCAGCTTCGACCTGTCTCATCGTCTTTTCCTTGGCGCATCCGACCCCCCCAAACAGGACCGCCAGCAGCAGGACTCCCCATACCCAAGACTTCGCCCTCAACAGATCATTGCTCAAAATCCAACCTCCACGAGTCCCGATGCCAACACGGTACCCAACACCTCCCGGCCCGATGTCTGATTTTTGACAGGAATGGTTTCTCCTTTTTTACCAGCCGCTTTGGCTATTCCCACGGTCTGAACCAGCAAACCATCACTCCTGACTTCAATCATCACCCGGTCGCCTTTATGAATCATCGGCGGATAGTCCAACATGATTTTTCGAATCGGTTGTCTTGGTGGCAATGGACGTAAGACCTGTTTCCCTATCACTTCGTCAAGATCAAGAATAAAATCATGGGTCAGTGAAGGGGCATCCACCAACATCACAGACAGATCCTCACCGGTCACCACCTCTTTGGGTTTCAACCAGCGTATTGGTGTCGCCACTTCGACTTGGGCCTTCACCTCCCCCACAACATTCACCGTTCGGAGAAATTGCTGATTCACAAAAATGCCAACTCGAAAGGCACGTCGTCCTGTTCTCCCTCCCCCTGACCAATCTCCAATCTCAAGGTGGATTTTCCCCTTGGGAACCTCAACCCCTTGCTTGGGAAACAATACCCGAAACGACACCTGGTGCTGCGATCGTCCATACCGGCGCTTCAGTTCCGCCAGGATCACCCGTTCAAAATCTTTTCCGTCCAACGACTGACTATCCGGACGAACAGGTGTTGATAAAACTGATACTTCCGCCCAGGATATTCCTCCAAGTGTCCCCCATCCATTCCCGCACAGGAACAATCCCAAAAATATTATGATGATCTTCAAAATCTTATCCTCTAACGTCTGAGTCCGTTAACAACCTGCATCATATCGTCCGATGCCTGAATGGCTTTCGCATTCAGTTCATAGGCCCGTTGGGCAATGATCATATTGACCATTTCATCGGCAATATTCACATTAGATATTTCCAGGAATCCTTGCTGTATATTTCCAAATCCGGTTGAAAAGCCTGGTGTCCCCTGCTGTGCAGGACCTGAGGAGGAACTCTCTGAAAATAAATTATTGCCCTGCGCAATCAAACCGGACGGATTATCAAATCGCACCAACTGAATTTGCCCAACCTGAGTGGCTTGAGACACCCCGGGAAGCAACGCGGACACCGTTCCATCCTGCCCAATATCCACTTGGAGTGCTCCGGACGGAATGGTAATGCTCGGAATGAGCTGATCGCCGTCACCTGAAACCACATTACCCGTACTGTCTTGCTTAAAGGATCCAGCCCGCGTATACATCGTGGTCCCATCCGGGCGTGTGACTTGAAAAAATCCCACTCCTTCTATCGCCAAATCCAACGGATTCGTGGTTTGCTTGAGACTTCCTTGGACATACTCCTTCGCCACGGTTACCGGCCTCACACCTAATCCGACCTGCATCCCCACAGGAAAGACCCCAACATTCGAAGCACTCGCTCCAGGCAAACGGGAAATTTGATAAAGAAGATCCGCAAATTCTGCGCGACTTCGTTTAAACCCTGTCGTATTCACATTGGCGAGATTATTCGCAATCGTGTCAATATTCAGTTGTTGGGCAAACATGCCTGTGGATGCGGTATGCATCGCTCGAATCATTGTGGTTGCTCCCCCTTTTTATCTGTGTTCGCTGGCCCCGAGAAACTGTTCATACAGCAAAAGGGTCCTGGATCATTTCTCATCCCTGTTTCGGATTACCCTTGAACCCGGCCTGCCTGTATGGCTTGGGCGGCTAGTTCATCCATGGCTTTAATCGCTTTTTGCATTTGTTCGTATTCTCTGGTCACTTTGATCAACTCAACCATATCCAGGGACGGATTGACATTGGATTGTTCCAACATGCCTTGATGCACCGTTGTCTGCTTATCCGGAACGATCTGAGCTGGAACGGTCCAGAACAAATTGCCCACCTTGGCCGTTTCTTGTCCATCCGCAATCCTCTCCAACCGTAACCTGTCTACAACCTGATTATTGACGGAAAGTGATCCATCAGCGCCAATCACGACCTCGCCAGGAGGAAGGGTAATGGGCCCTTTCTTTCCCATAAGTGGATCACCGGTATGGGTCACTAAGTTTCCGTTTGCATTCCGATACAATTTTCCACCACGGTAGTACCGCAATCCATCTGATGTTTGGGCGACCAAAAACCCCTCGCCTTCCAACCCTATATCTAACGGTTCCCCGGTCTGATACAAGGTGCCTTGCGATCGATCAGGGGGAAGCGCATCCATCAGGGGAAACAAATCTATTCCGGCCACGGAAGGCCCTGAGGTTTGTCCCAGGATGGTTGCGAAGACCGGCTTGTCTTTTTTAAATCCCGTCGTATGCACATTCCCGATATTATGAGAAAGGACTTCCATGCGGTGTTCAAGCGTAATCGCCCCGGCTAAGGGCGGATAGATACCTCGGTTCATGGCTTCCTCCTTGACGTGAATACCTGAGAAATTCTGCAACGCATGTGCCAATAAGAGACAGAGACGGATTTTGATCGGAAGAGAGACCGGAATGGAAAGTTTTTCTACGGAGGGGTAGCATTCAGTCCTTAAACCCGGCACCCGTGAGCTCGAACTGGCAATTGTTGCCTATTGAACTCTTCAAATCTAAAACTACCAGGCATTGGAATCCCGGACACCACGCGGCACCTATCGGCATTACTTTCCTTATAGGCCAGATCCTGCCTAGCGAAAAGCCGAAATTGGATCAACTGATGTTCTGAAATTGCGGTCGAATCGTGGAATATTTTCTAGGGAAGGTAGGGGTGTGAAAATTCGGTGTCGGAATGGGTACCCCTCAGCACAATGAGTTCTACTCGACGGTTAGAGGCTTGACCCTGTGGTGTGTCATTCAACTCAACAGGCCGGGTCCCTGCATAGCCGGTTGAAGACAATCGTTCATCAGCAAGATGATGCTGGTCGATCAAATAGCGGACCAGGGTATTGGCCCTGGCAGTAGAAAGATCCCAATTCGAGGGATAGAGAGACGATCGAATCGGCTGATTGTCCGTATGCCCTTCAACGGAAATATGGTTGGGCAACTCTTTGACGAGTCCGGCAAGGAGATCGATAAATTCGATAATTTGTGGATTCAGCCTGGCACTTCCACTTTGAAATAGCGCATCGTCTTTGATCCGAATATTCAACCCACGTTCCGTCGTAGTGATTTGCACCCCTTGAGGAATGTTCGCGGCAGTAATGGCATTGGCCACGCTTAGGAAGGCC
Organism: Candidatus Nitrospira neomarina; assembly: GCF_032051675.1. NCBI lineage: Bacteria > Pseudomonadati > Nitrospirota > Nitrospiria > Nitrospirales > Nitrospiraceae > Nitrospira > Candidatus Nitrospira neomarina. The sequence continues at coordinate 751,632 of NZ_CP116968.1, read as the reverse complement.
CCGGCATTTTCCGCTGGAGAAGATTTCGCTTTAACCTGAGTGGGGATATTTTTATTTATGGGAAGATTCACGATTGAAAGTTCCCCTACTGTCTTTTTGTTGTTAAAGGAGCTCACCAGTGATTCGCTGAGGACCTTGAACTTCCCTTCATTGACAGATGAGACTGAATACATCACCACAAAAAAAGCAAACAGTAACGTAATAAAATCTGCATACGAAACCAGCCATCGTTCATGGTTTTCATGTTCCTCGTGTTTTTTCTTCACACGCCCCTCACCCCGATCGTCCGGCCGTCAGCGTTTTACTTTTTATTTTTCTCCGCCGAGGACAGAAATCCACTCAGCTTCTCCTCAATCATTCGTGGATTTTCCCCTTGGGCCACGGACACAAGGCCTTCAATCACCATTATTTTCGCGATGATCAAAGTCTTAGCCTTTAACTTAATTTTATTACCCATAGGAAGAAACAAGAGGTTGGCAGCTCCCACCCCATAGACCGTGGCTACAAATGCCACCGCGATCCCGCCACCCAATGCTGAAGGATCGGCCAAGTTTTCCATCACATGAATCAGACCAAGTACGGCGCCAATAATCCCCACACACGGCGCATATCCGCCAAACGCTTCATAGACCTTGCTCGTCGTTCCAAATTCTTCTTCAAAAATTTCGACTTCCACTTCCAGGATTTCCTTTATTTTGTGCGGCTCCGTCCCATCGACCACCAGTTGCACCCCTTTGGCCATTAACGGATCCGTCAATGTTTTAATTTGCCCTTCCAAAGCCAAAAGTCCCTGTTTTCTGCTGATATTGGATAACTCCACAATTTTGGCAATAATGCCCTTCATATCCACGCTCACATTTCCAAACACCATGCTGGCACTGGAAAGAGCTTTCAGAAAAATTGGAAGAGGGAATTGCAGCATCACCGCGCCCAACGTGCCTCCCATCACAATCAAAAAGGCTGTCCCTTGGAGAATGGAGCTTAAATGCCCGCCCTCCAAATGTTGTCCGCCTACAATGGCGCCCAGCGAAAGCAGGATACCCAATACCGATAAAATATCCATGATGGACCATTCTTCCTTATGCAAAGGACCGATGACTAAACAACCGTTCAAGGTCCAGCAACAACACGAGGCACCCATTCACCCGCCCTACCCCTTTATGACATTCTTCAGCACCTCCTCGACTAGTAGGGGGCGGGGGTTCAATACATTCTTCGGACAGCCGTAAGACTTCTTCAACAGAATCAACGATAAATCCTAAAATCATATCCGCGATTTCCACGACCACAATCCGGGTATCCTTGGTGGGTTCAGTCCCGGCCAGACCAAAGCGAACCCGAAGATTAATAATGGGAATGACTTTTCCACGCAGATTGACTACCCCTTCCACAAAATGAGGGGCATTGGGAACCTGGGTAATATCCAGCAGACGAATAATTTCCTGAACCACCAAGATATCAATAGCAAAGACTTCGTCCCCCAACTGAAAACTGACCATTTGGAGAACCACTCCACTGTCCTCCTCAAAATCATCATGAGGTAATACCTTCGTCAAAGTTTTCTGCATGCCTTGTGTCCCTCCACACGCGTCAAGAGCCTCTCTCATGCCCCGTTCCTACCCTGTGAGAGCCGATGCCACCCAACATCGCCAGGGCTTTTGGTTTCTCCAAGCCCTTCAAATACCTGGCCCATCCACGCAACCAACCGCCTGACTGACCCCGCTTTCCGCAGCATCACTTTCCTCCCCACAGACAGTTCCTTTTTGATCGATGCCATTCCCCACAGTTCGATCATATTCATCCATCCGCCACGAAATGTCCTACATGAGCGTCAATGATTTCCATTGTTTTCCATTAACAGTTATTAGATTCCCTTAGAGGCAGGTAAGAATCTACAGCAATCTCACATAATTCATCGCATTGTCCACCAACGTTTAATGTACAAGCCTTGAGGCTTCAAGAACGGCTCTGATAGGGTGAACAGCATTATTACTTCATTAGCATGTCTCTAAATAAAGGATTCATTACATGGACAGACTCGCCAGCTCACAAGCCGATCGGTTACTCCTTGATGCAAAAAAAGCCATTTTGCAAGACCAACATCGACGTTTCCAGGACCTTCAACTTGAGGGCCGCTGGGATGAGGCCTGGAAACAATTACATGTCACCTTGGCCTGCGCGGCGGATTTACTCAAAGACTCCGTCAACATGCTCGAACAGGTTGTCGACAAGAAGAAATTACCTCCTTCGATCTCAACCGACCAGTCACCGGGGTTCAACGATTCGATCAACCAGAACCCCCCTTCCACCCATTAGGGCTCTTTGACCATTCACCGGGCATGGGGATCCTTGAGTTACACTTTAATTGATCCGACCAACTTCTGAAGATCCCCGGCCAACAGTCGCAAATCATGACAAGCTTTGGCGGACTGAAAAACTCCACTGGTTGTCTGACGGGTTGTTTGGGTCATAAATTCTAAATCGCTGGCAATTTGTCGCGTTGCCATGGATTGCTCTTTTGTAGCATTGGCAATTCGTTGAATCTTCTCCACCGTCGCGTTGATCATAGAATGAATGTTTGCCAAGGCCCCTCCGGTTTTATTGGCTAAGGCCACCCCAAGGCCGACCTGGCTTGTACCTTGATCCATTGATGAAACAGCACTTCGCGTATCCTTCTGAATCTGCCGGATCATATCTCCAATTTCTTTAGTCGCCTTGGTTGTCCGTTCTGCTAATTTCCGCACTTCATCGGCAACCACAGCGAACCCTCGCCCCTGTTCACCCGCCCTCGCAGCCTCAATGGCCGCATTGAGTGCCAATAAATTGGTCTGATCCGCAATATCTTCAATCACACTTACGATTTTTCCAATTTGGTCCGAAGACCGCCCGAGTGCAGTAATAGTATTTGCGGCCTGCACCACCGCATGAGAAATCTGTTGCATACCCATCACGGTTTGGTTCATCTCTTCCTGTCCGCCTCGCGCAGCTTTGGCGGTTTCCTGAGCAATGCGTGCAGCTTCTGTGGAACTTTGCTCCACTTCTCCCGCAGTTCTTGACACTTCTTCCACGGTGGAAACTGACTGAATCACACGAGAATTTTGCCCTTCAGCAGCCTGAACCACTTCATCCGCCGTCGTGGAAAGCTGCATAGTGGAACCCACAAGGCGGTTTGTCACATGCTTGACGGATGACAACGCCAACCGCATTTTTTCAATAAACGTATTGAGATCGTAACTGAGTTCCACGAATTCATCAGATCCCTTTCCAACTGACACTCGCTTCGTCAGATCACCTTCGCCCTGTGCAATGGCACGAGAGATGCCCATTAGGGTGTGAAGAGGTTTCAGGACAAGCCGGTAAACCAGCCAGTACACCGCACCCAGAAAAATGATGATGATCCCGATCATCAACATCCCCGATTGGAGGACCGAACTGATCATCGCCTCTTTGGCCTGCGTTATCGGAATTGAAAGGGACAACACGCCAAGCACATCTCCCAATGTTTTCCCGCCATGACAACCTATACAAGCTTCGACGGTAGCCACATCTGCGCTCGCCCGTCGAAAGGTGGGAACCCCGTTGATCGACTCAATTTTGCTGAAAATTTTCGCTCCATTCTTTATTCGCTCAAGAGCCTGTTGTTCAAAGGTATCTTTCGGTGCATTGTCGGGATTCATCGGCTGATCGCTGACGAGCCGTGCCTGATACACTCCCCCCACCCCCAAATTCTGGCCGATTTCCTGTATGGCAGTGGCGGGAAAAGGGATGGCATCGGAATCTTCCTCATGATCACGAGACACATGCAGGTTGGGACCCATGGACGATTGTTTTATTTTTCCCACATAATTTTTGGCAATATAGGCTCTCGTGACTTCAAATTGGGCTTGAATAATCTTTCCTTGTTCTTCCAAAATCATCTGCAACCGGCCAAACTCTAGTTGATAAATCACCCCTAGACTACAGACAATTAATCCGACGGCTAGCGCACCCAGATTTACAACGAATTTTGGACCAATCCTTAAACGCTGCATACACTTCTTTCACGAGAGACACATCGAACAAAAAATGTCTTCACCTTTTTAGCGTAAAGCGACTAAGGGATGTTTGAAGGTCGTCCGCCAATGCCGCAAACTGCTTGGTGGCCGTCGCCACTCCCTGAATGTGGCTTTCATTATCCTGACTGAGTTGCGCCACCTGTTGAATACTCGAAGAGATTTGTCCGGAGACCGAAGACTGTTGTTTCGTCGATTCAGCAAAATGTTGAATCATATCCACCACCCGTTGAACCCCTTGCACAATCTCCGTCAATCGATTTCCGGCTTCTCTGGCCAGGGCCATTCCGGAATGCGCTTCCTCCGTACCCGCTTCCATCGAACGAACCGCTTCGTGAGTTCCAGCCTGTACCGATTCGATGACCATCGCAATTTCCTTTGTCGCCTTCCCCGTTCGCTCGGCTAGCTTCCGAACCTCATCTGCGACCACAGCAAACCCTCGGCCCTGATCTCCTGCCCTGGCAGCTTCAATGGCAGCATTGAGCGCCAACAGATTCGTCTGTTCCGCAATATCTTCAATGACTCCAATAATGTCCCCGATATCTTTGGAGCGTTGCCCTAATTTCTGAATACGGCCGGCGGATTCCTGTATGCGGCTTGAAACCGATTCCATCCCATGAATAGAAGAGACGACCACATCTCCACCCCGGACGGCTGAATCATTGACTCCTGTAGCCGTCGAAGCCAGGGCCTGCGTATGACGGGCCATATCAATAGCCGTGGCAGACATTTCTTCCACCGCTGCAGCCACCTGAGTGGCTTGGTGAACTTGTGATTGGCTGGCCTGAACGACCTGATGGCCAACCGAAGACAACTGGACCGACGCTTGAGACAGGGAGTGAGCGACGTTCCGGGTTTGCAGGAGCATCCGACTTAATTCATCCAACAAGTTATTCAGAGCTAAACCCATTTGTCCGAGTTCGTCTTGAGTCTTTACGGGAACCCGGTGGGTCAAATCCCCCTTCGAGGCTTTCGCCGCCACTTCCCACACGGGTTTCAATCGGCTCACGACTTTCCTTCCCATCAGAATCCCAATGGGGACCACCACGAGAAGGCCCACCAGCATCTCCAACAAAGTTTTGTTCGTCAGGCTGCTGACATGACTGAACGCTTGATCCTCCGGAACTTGCACCAATACCGACCAATGCAGTCCTAAAGATCGGGCTCCCCCGGACATCGGACTAAAACCAATGACTTGATTCGTTTGTGTTCCGGGATGAAAATTCCTGGCGTTTCCGGATTGGCCCTGAACAGCGGATTGTGCGGCTTCAAGTCCCAACTGAGCCAGATTTGCCTTAAACACCACATTGTCGAAATCGTGAGTCACTTCTTCGGTTCCATTGACAGCCGGAGCATATTCCAGCAGCGTCATACCTTGGTCATCCTGCAGGATAAGGTCCGCATGGGAAAACCCGGCTTTCTTTAAATCCTGGTATGCATCTTTAAAAAAAGCTTCAATCTTTGAAAACTTCATACGATGGCTCCCATACCCAACCACTCGGCCATGAGCATAGAGAGGAACAGAGAGCCCAATCGTCAAACCACTCTCTCGGGGAAAGAGTGCCTGCACATCCGGATCTAGCATGACGCTTTCCACAAAGACCTCTCGGCTCACATCGCTTCTTGAAGAAGGATCTGTCGGGCTGGCCCTCTCTCCGGCCCCTCGGAGGGCCCGAAACCACGGAGTCGATCGATAATTTTTTCCATACAATTTCTCCGTCTGAAGAGGCACGCCTTCTGCATCATGATCATTCACAGCGATCAAATTCCCATCCAGATCTACCACTTGAACCAGAGAGTACATCCCGGTTATCTGAACATACGAATTCAAGACCTGCACTAATTCGTATGAGGGACTCACACCTTGTCCCAGATGCTCCGGAACGCCAGAAAACGTACTCCGACTCAGAATTTGAGCATCTGCGGCCCGTTCAGCGAGATAGAGGTGAATTTTTTCAACAATCACTTCCGCCAGCTCTTGGTATTGGACTCCAACCTCCTTTTTCAAAACCTCTGCAGTCTGAAACAATGAATAGACCTGAACACTCAGAGGAATCAACGAAAAAAACAGAAGGATCCAGACTAACTTTGTTGTAATGCCTACATTCCACGTCGCCTTCATCATTGGTATCCTCTTAATACACGTTTCATGTGTCTCGTCCTATGGCAGTAAAATTTTTTTCATCCCCTCCAACGATGCGTTTTCCCTGTGAAACCGCACCACGAATCACTACGGCGTTCCAAGATGTTCAACCAATTTGTCACGAAGGTCCGTTGGATGAAATTTGGTCACATAATCTGTCACACCCAAAGCCTTGCCCTTATCCACATTGCACTGGCCGGACAAAGAAGAATGCATCAAAATCGGAAGACCCTGTAATCGGGGATCTTCACGGATAGCCTTCGTCAGGGAAAACCCATCCATTTCCGGCATTTCGATATCGGTAATCACACCCACGACAAAATCAAAAATGGTTCGCTCCGTTTTGACACTCAACTCCGCATACTGTCGTAAACGGGTGAGCGCCTCTCTTCCCGTTTGTGTTTCTTCGTATTTCATTCCCAATCGTTCTAACGTTTTGGTAATTTGCTTTCTGGCCACAAGCGAGTCATCGGCAACTAAGACACGTTTCCCGGCTAATTCCTCGTGCGGTTCAATGCCAACGAAAACTTCTTCCTCACTTCGTGGATGCAGTTCGGCCAAGACCTTTTCCACATCCAAAATTAACACCATACGGCCATCTTCTAATTTGGTAATAGCCGTGACTGCCCCCTGCCGGCTCGATTGGACCATCGGCGGAGGTATTTGAATACGTTCCCACGACATACGGATGATCCGATCAACACCCGCGACCAAAAATCCTTGTTTGTTATCGTTATACTCCGCAATGATCAACTTCGCACCAACAGGATCCAACGGTCCAAGTCCAATCGCCTGCTTCAAATCCACTAAGGCAATATTTTCTCCACGAAGATTCACCAGGCCCAGAATTCGAGGATCGGAATCGGGAATTTTCACCACGGGTGGGAGCTTCATGACTTCTCGAATCTTAAACACATTTATTCCGTAGGTTTCACTCGTCCCAAAATGAAACATTAATAGTTCCATCTTATTGGCACCGGCAAGTCCGGTACGTTGGTCAATTTCGGCCATCCATTTTGCCATTACGGTCTCCTCAGACCTCCATTCACCACAGGAGGTATCATTCGTCCAATCTTTATCTTTTGAGTCGATTGCCCGTCCGTCTACAAAATTTCTCTGACCACTCAGATCCAATTCACGCCTGACGGATTAGCGCATACCGGTATACGTTGACGCCTGCACTTCCCGCACTAAATCGGCCATATCCAGAATCAACACCACTTTGCCATCCCCGGTAATGGTAGCTCCCGCCACGCACTTCACGTTTGCCAAAAATTCCCCCAACGATTTAATCACGACCTCCTCTTGTGCCCGCAATCGATTCACCACAACTCCAAACTGTTGTTCCCCGATCTTGACGACTACTACATAGCATTCCTCATCAGTCCGGTCCCGAGGAATATGAAAGGTTTCACCAAGATCCAGCAGCGGTAGAATGCGTTCACGGAGGTTCAACACCGCCTGTCGATTGACACTTTTAATTTCATCTTTGGTGACCTTGACGGCCTCAACCACGGAAGCCAGCGGGATAGCAAATGTGGCACATTCCACCTCAACCATGAGGGCTTGAATAATCGCCACGGTCAGCGGCAGCTTGATCGTCACGCGACTCCCTTGACCCGGATCGGAATCTAACTCCAAACTCCCATTCATTCGGCTGATATTGGTTCGCACCACATCCATGCCCACGCCACGGCCTGACACATCACTGACTTGATCCGCCGTACTAAATCCTGGAAGAAAAATTAAATTCATGATTTCCCGGGGACTCATGGAATCCAGTTCGGATTGAGCCACCAGACCTTTTTCGAGGGCTTTTGCGGCAATTTTCTCAATTTGTAATCCGCGACCATTATCCTCAATCCGAATGACAATACTGTTACCTTCCTGCTGGGCCGACAATCGCACATACCCTTCAGGGCTTTTCCCGTGTTGTTTCCGGTCGGCTGCCGTTTCCAAGCCATGGTCCATCGAATTTCTCACCAAATGGACCAATGGATCACTTAACTCGTCGGCTACGGACTTATCGACTTCGGTATCTTCTCCCACTAATTCCAATCGCACTTGCTTCCCTAGCTTACCGGCCAAATCCCGGACCAACCGGGGGAATCGTGAAAACACCTTACGAATAGGAACCATACGTGTTTTCATCACCGCCAATTGCAAATCGGAGGTCACCAGATTGAGTTGCGCCAACGTCATATTTAATTCCCGGAGAGCCGGATTGATCTCATCTTGCTCTTCCAGGCCATTCCCCAGTTTCATAAGACGGTTGCGGTTCAACACCAATTCGCCCACCAGATTCATGACATGATCTAAGCGTTTGGTTTCAACTCGAACCGTCTGATCTTCTTCTTTACCCCCTGATAGCTTGGAACCCGGAGCACTAGCGGCCTGGACGGTTCGGGTCGTCGCTTCTTTCATTTTATGTAATACATCCGACAATCCAACGGGACCCTCAGAAACGGCCGCAGGCTCCGGTACCCCTTCAACCTCTACCGGTCCTTCAAGGGACGGCTCCTCATAAGGAGAAGCCAAGGAAGAGGTATCAGGGGGCTCAGCCATAGAAGACGCCGTCATCTCTGCAGGAGGCGAAGAGTGAGCGACAGAAATCGTCTCAATCCCTGCCTTTTTGGGAGGAGAGACAGTCAGCATCAGATCGTCGGCGCTATCCATGGTTAGCGCCAATTTATTCACAATGCCCTGGGTCTCGACATGAGAATCTCCTCCGGTTTCCCGAATATCGGTTTGGAGCATTTTCACGGCATCCACAGCTTCCAAAATGATATCGATTATGAACGGAGAAACCGTCATCTCACCCTGTCGCAACTTGTTCAACAAACTCTCAGCTTGATGCGCCACTTCCACCAAATGGGTAAACCCCAAAAAGCCGGCGGATCCTTTCATACTGTGCATACACCGGAAAATCTCGTTTAGCAGTTCGGTGTTGGATGGCTCCGTTTCCAACTTTACGAAATGTTGGTCCAGGGCTTCCAGCATTTCAGAACTTTCCGCCAAAAAGTCGTTGAGGATTTCTTTCATTTCGTCATTCATCGATCACCTGTTCTCAGCTCCTAGACTTTTTCCATCGAACACCCTGCGACGTTGCACTGATGATCCGTGCATACACATTAGGACATTCCGTATTCGGACATGATGCTATCCACCAGATCTTGTTGAAGGGCAGTGGTTTTGGATGATTCCAACTGGCGCAGCATTTCGTACCCCCGTCCTTCACTCGATGAACCTGCTTCACCCTTTTTTTGCTGGATTCCAAAAATGACCACCAACTTTAATAATTTATGTTGGATTTCGTTTAAAATCGTCACAAGCTTGGCCACGCGTTGGGCCACGAGATCCTGGAAAGATAGTGCCACATGAATATTCAACAATCGTCCTTCATCCGCCTTCACCAAAACTAAAATTGCATCAAGATCCTTAGCCGCTCTCCCCGCCACATTAGCCCGTAATTGCTCCAAATGATGTTGAACGGCCTCCCGATTTCGTTCCAGTTCCTCTGTCAAGCTGAGAACCTTATGCGTTCCGTCTTCCGTCATCTTGGCAAGATCATGTAAATGTGATGTGGCTTGAGGAAGTTGATCGGAAGTGGATGTCACCGGAGATTCCATTTCCCGGATTGTTTGGGTAATCACTTCAACATACTTGGCCAACTCCTCCATTTCCGCTTTAATCGAACGCTTCTCATCCAGGCCCTCTTCGGATAGCTCTTCATCGCCTGGCACATCGGCCTCAATCATCCGATCCACGAGCATAAGATTCTCCTTTATATCGTTATAGTCGGAGGATGTCCTTCCCAATTATGACGTTTTTGCCGGCTGAACATTGCCAAATATTTTTTCCAATTTTCCTTGTAAAACTTCTGCGGTAAACGGCTTGACGACATAGTTGCTGACCCCGGCTTGAACGGCCTCTATCAAATTTTCTTTTTGCGCTTCAGCCGTGACCATCAAAAACGGGAGCGTTTTCAATTCTGCATCGGCACGAACTGCCCGCAAGAGCTCAATACCCTGCATCACGGGCATATTCCAATCCGACACCACCAACCCAAATCCGCCGGCCTTCAATTTCGTCAAGGCGTCCTGCCCGTTTTCAGCTTCCACGATGTCCGAATAGCCGATTTGACGTAACACGTTTTTCACAATTCGACGCATAGTAGACATATCGTCTACCACCAACACTTTCATCCCGGTATCAATCATGATGCGCTCCTTACGCCTTGGGGCATGGAATCCCAGGCAAATTCGGGTTTTTCAACCAATGAAGAATTTTCTTTAACGGTACACGTGCATATTGTGATGATCATAACGTGGCATATTCGAAATTCGGTTAACTTCTCTGTGATCTTTAGCCGTCTCTGGAAAATCACAGGTCGGCCCCTGTTCATAATGTAAAAGAATGTAAACCTTCTCCCAAGGTTGTTTCGACCTTACGCGATTTTAAAAAATTCGTGATACCGGAATACAGAAAAAACCCAACGCAACTGACGACAAATGGACAAGTACGATTAAACAGAAATGATGGGAAGGAAAGAATGCTTTGTAGGAAGGAGAAAAGAGATCGAAAATTAAATGAGTTGAGAGTTGCAAAGCCTATCAAAAAAGAGCCTTGCTCATTCCGGGGCATCTTGCCCTCAGAATATGAGCAGGTCATTCCTGTGGCTGTCGGCCCTTCCTCCCGGGAGAGAGTCAGAGGCCTTCAGGGAGAAGTTAATTTAAACTAAACCTATCCCGAACCCCCTGTTGAGACCCAGCACCAACCATCACCGAATCTCCTCCGGCATTTTGAACCCAGGCTTCAATTTCTTCTCGAACGAAACGCCAATGTTTTCCAACTTTATGCCCTGGGAGTCGACGTTCTCTCGCAAGCTTGTAGATGGTCGATTTTGGCACTTTCAAAAACGTCGAGACTTCACTTAAGGTCAGCAAATCTTTCATTGTGGCACCCTCATTAGAGTTTGGTCTGTAATGTTTGTGGTATCGGACCGATCATGTGGAAACTTGAGACTTCTTCCCGGATAGTAGGATATTGTGGTCACCTCACCCATCCATTTGAGCCTTTGCGCCATGGTCATTCTGTGTACCTCCCTTCCCGAAAAAAAGGGGGTTCAGAGGAACGCCCATACTTTTCTCCTTGAAGGGCAATCAGGCGTTCGAATTTTCCGATCAACCGTTTGACCATTCGCTCCAATCTGATCACTGTCGAATTCAGATGCGAAAATGCTGCCGAGACGGCCGTGAGTTCAAGTTGTTCCGCTTCCTTCCCTTCATGCTTGGCGTGCAACGCATTCAGCGCCCCTTTCATCTGATGAGCAAGCCTTTGAAGCTCTTGCCGATTTTCCAAATGAATGGTCTGATGCATTCCTTTGAGTAGGTCAGGGGCTGTGGCAGTAAAAATGTTGAACAAGGAATACAGCAGCTCTTCATCTCCCTCCAGGACTTGCAACGCGGCAGAGACGTCATAACCTTCTCTGGTTGCCGGGTACTGTGGAAAAGTTCTCTCCTGATGAGCAGTTCCGGACTGTTTGGTGGCAACAGACTGAATCCCTGCCCGTTCGGGTCCATGTGTCTTAGATGAGGACGAATCCAATCCATTGGGAGGAAACCCTACCCATCGCCGGAGTATTCGTTCAAAATCTCGTAAATGAACCGGCTTAAAAAGACAATCATCCATGCCGTTCTCCAGGCAGTGTTGCCCATGCTCAGAAAGCACATGAGCTGTCATCCCAACAATCGGAATATGGAGTACCGGAGGCGAACCCGAACCATGATGGCGATGCCAATACGCAGCTGTATGAACCAATGCTCCGGCATGCTCCAATTCCCGAATGTGTTGCGTAATGGCGATCCCATCCATGTCGGGAAGTTCCCAGTCCATTAGAATGCAATCCACAACTGACTTTTTCAACAACGTCAAAGCTTGGGCTCCCGTGTCCACGATGATCACCTGACACCCGAGTTTTCCTAACATGCCGGCGGCGACCCGTTGATTCACCGGATTATCTTCCACAACCAGCACCGAAGGTCCGGCCTGCTTATTGAGCAAGGGCTGCTCGAGAACCTCAATCGGTCTCTGCACTATTTCAACGGGATGTAGCTCAGTCACTCTCGTGAAATCTGACGGTCCGGGATGGTCCGATTGGCCGAATAAACAGTGGAAAAATTGCTGACGGTGCAAGGGAAGCGTGATCATCCCGTCAAACCTCACACGGGTTTCTTCATCATCCTTGCGATACCAAAATGGCTTCATACCCCAAATTTTAACGTCCTGAAACAGCGAAGAGGATCGCAATCGTTCAAACCCATCATGAACAGCCGCTTTCTCCAAGCGCTCACTCAGAATCACTCCCGCGACGAGACCGTCCGATTCGTGGACACTTTCGTATAAGGTCATCGCCTCCTGAATGCTGGCGATCTGCACGACCCTGACACCAACTTCCTGAAGAAGCTTCGCCATCACCCACCCTGATGATTCATGGGGACCGATCACCCAGACCTCCTTGCCCGCACCCTGTATGCCCTCCGTATTAGGGAAATGCGGTATCCGTGATCCCCGACAGGGAATGTCACACCAAAATGTTGATCCCTGATTTGGTTGACTCTTCACCCCGACGGTCCCGTGCATCAGCTCCGCTAATTGCTTGCAAATCGCTAACCCTAAACCGGACCCTCCAAATTTTCGACTCATGGAACTATCCGCCTGAGTGAACACGTGAAAAATTTTTTTCTGCACTTCTTCCGACATACCAAGGCCAGTGTCTTGTACCGATAAGTGAATCCACAACCGAATCTCTTCGTCGGGATCACCGGGAAGTTGATTAATCCCACCCAGAGAATCATCACACTCGGAGCTCAATGAATGAATCAGAGAACCACGCAGAAGGACCGATCCCTCCATCGTAAATTTGAGAGCATTGGAAAGATAATTACAAAGAATTTGTCGCAAACGATGCGGATCGCCAAACAGCTGGGAGGGTACATCGGGGTCGACATAGGCAGCCAAATCCAGACCCTTTCGATGAGCCCGCTCTGAAAACAAATCAACGACCTCTTCAAATAAGGACGTCAAATTGAACCCAATGTTTTCCAGGGCCAATTGACCAGACTCAAGCTTTGAAAAGTCTAAAATATCGTTAATGATAGTCAGCAACCCCTCACCGGACATACGGATAATGTTGACACATTCCTGTTGCTCGTGATTGAGAGAGGACCCAAGCAGGACCTCCGCCATACCAATCACTCCGTTTAAGGGAGTGCGAATTTCATGACTCATCACAGCCAGAAACGCGGCCTTAGCTCGGGTAGCAGATTCAGCCTTCATTAACGCCTGATCCAGTTCATGATTTTTCGCTTCCAACGTATCCGCAAAGGCGGACAATTCCTCTGCGGCTCGCTTGGGTTCCGTGATATCCATGCCATACCCACGAAGTAAACCCAAATCGGCATGGGGAGCGAATGTCCATGAATACTGTCTTTCCCCAACACTCACTTCGTAATGCATCTCCAGATGTTTTTGGGACAAACAACGCTTAGCCAACTCTAAAAATCGATCCGGCAGGGCCGTGGAAAAACCGTCCTGACCAATATGGGCTTCCTCCATCAGGCGAACCATGGCGGGATTGGCATACAGCAGTTGACCTGCCGAGTCGACTTCAATCACCGGAAATGGATTTTCCTTTGGAATGGACGCTAATCGGCGGGTTTCTTCGGTCAATTTCATTTCTGAACTGAGATCTCGAAACATCAACAGGAATCCAGACGCCTCCACGTCATCCACCACAAGGCCCTTCAATTCAACCCAACACCATGTCCCCTGCCGCCTTCGTAAACGAGTCCGCGGGACCCAAAGCATCTTTTTTTCGAGCAGTAAGCCAGAAAATGGGCAGACGGCCGTTCGGTCCTCGTCATAGGGAACCAGACATTCCAACAGGTCATGACATGAAACATTCGTGGGACAAGCGGCTCCCCACCCTAACAGGCGGGAGCCGGCTAAATTCATATGGGTGAGCTGGCCCTCCCGATCAACCAGACACACTCCAACCATCAAACCATCCCATAGTGTCTGAAACAAGAGAGGATTACGCCACATGAGCTAGGAAACGATTTCGCGAAGGTTAATAGAAGGATCTGCAGAATCAAGCACTTTCGTAATCCTCACTTCATACTTTAATTCTGAATGAATCCCCAAATTTCTCATCTCCGGGTTCTTGAGAATCTCACCCGTGCATGTCCTGAAAATCTTGACTTGTGGTCTGACGCTCATCTCAGGATTCTGCTTCACCACCACGGCATCCTCGCCCGTGGAAAGTTGAACAACCGTGCCCACAGGATACACTCCCAACACACGAATCATGGCTTCGACAAACCGCGTCGGGAACTTCCCCTTTTGTGCTTCTTGGTAGACTCGCCGAATCGCTAAGGCCACAGGAAATGATCCGCCGACATTCCCCACGGCGAGCAACTCATCAACATAATCGGTGAGTCCCAGTAAAATTCCAGAATCGGAGACCGGCTTCCCCCCTAAAATGGTGGAATACCCGGAGCCATCCAGATAGGCATGATGCTCCTGCACCATTTGAACGATATCCTGTGAAAATTCCGAATGTTTATGAATCAGCGCCACGCCCATATCGACATGTTGCTGCAACAACGAATAATCAATCCCAATGCTCCCCCATCGTGACTGAACCAAGTTGAGAGGCAGTCGCATATAGCCAACATCATGTAACAACGCGGCGACAGCAATCTCTTCAAGTTGCTTTACCTCCCACTTCAGTTGAAGGCCAACGAGAATGGACAACAAGGCTGTATCAACCACATGCGAGTACAGGGTGGGATCAAACTGTTCAAGATGCTCAATGAGCATGATCTCGGCGAGCACAGTTGGATGGGCTAAGGCTTTCTCCACAAAGGCCTTAGCCGTCTCCTGCATGGCAACAGAAGGAATGGCCTGACCGGTTTTGACGCCTTCGAACATGTCTTCCAAGGCCGCAATCGTATCTTCCCGCAATCGTATTAACCGTTCTTGATGACCATCTTCCAGTCCATCCTTTCTCTCTGGAGGGCATGCGGAGGACTCATAACGGGATGATTCATCCTGATCGAAAGGCGTCTTGGATTTCGAATGACATTCGAGGGTGCCCGGGAGCGGAAAGGCTTCTGCATCGGTCGGGACATCAAGCCCCTTGGCAGTATCAATTTCAACTTCATGAATGCCGGACTGGAGCAATTGCTGCACATCGTGGGAAGAAAGCAGTCGGCGGTGACGAAAGAAGGGCGACTTCCACCAGGAATCGAGAATTCGAACCAAATACATGCCTGCACATATCTGTGAACAGGCAAGACGCTTTCGAGTCGTCATAGGTGAGACCGTCCCGAATAAAAGGCTATTCCTTGAATGGCTGAAGCATAACAGTTCAGCCGAACTACCCACCCTGCCCCTACGCCTTCCGACAGACGCCGGGATTCCCGACATTGCTTATTAAGAATTCTTCTTCGCGTTTTCGGATGGATACCCGCTACCCACCGGCAGGGAGGGTGGAAAACCGTTGACCTTAATTTCACGCCTTAGCCTTACCCCTCACGCGCTCCTCTTTCGTTTCATGATCCATATCAAAATTCAATAGGTGAGAAAGATAATTCAGGCCGGAAAAAGGAAAATGACGATTAGACCTATGATGACACAACCGCCATTTGTGGGACTTCACCAATTGTCTGGTAAATGGGGATCATCTTGGCCACATTGGCTAAATCTAAAACCTGGCGAACATAAGGTTGGGGATTCACCAGACTAAAGGGGATTTTTTTACTTTTAAGAGTTTGATGGGCAATGACCAAAATACCCAAGGCGGAACTATCTACAAACGATACTTCTCCAAAATTTAAGACAATCGGCAACTCTTCTTTCATTGCCTCTCCTAAGCCGTCTTTAAAAGTTTTTCTTGCGCCAAAGTCAAACCGTCCCGCCAGATGCACGACCACGACATTTTCTCTCTTTTCCTGCGTAACATTCATAAACTCCTCCATGGTGTATGCCAAGAAATCTCCTTGACAAGCCTGTGATCATCCAACTCACTTTATCGGTGTGGATTCGCAAAGAATTAAACACTGCTGCATAATGGCTTTAACATCAGATTGATTCACTTCATAACAGTGAAGAAAACTGCAGTTGGCTCTTGTTTGGCATCATGCCGCCATAGTTTTCTCCACCCCCTCACAATTTTTTCTTAGAACCACACAGAGCAAACCGGTCACGAGTAAGAGATCCCTTCGTGCTGAGGCAGTCGAATGCGACTACCTGACTCCATCAAGAAAGATAAATTTAACGTATCAAATGATTACCTTCATCAACGGGAGCAATACGAACCGAACGGACATTAAAAAAAACCACACCCTCCATTAATCCTTCTTTACTCGGTACACTGACGTGCCATTCACCGGAACACGCTCAAAATGATCATCCACGGCCAACGTCGTTTCCGTGGCTCCGAGAATCAAATACCCATGGGGGGCGAGGATGCCTCGAATTCGTCGAAAAATATTCATCCGGGTCTCCATATCGAAATACATCATGACATTGCGTATAAACACCAGATCCATTCGCGGAAGAACCGGCCACAGACCAGCCAGGTTCATCTCAAAAAACTCGATCCTGTCCCGCACATCATCACGAATCTGCCACTCCATCCCTTGCCGCGCAAAATAGGCATTCAGCATAGGGGGAGAAAGACCCCGCCTGACTTCGAATGGTCCATATCGGCCTTCCTGGCCACGTCTGACCATTTCCTGGGAAAAATCAGTGGCAATCAAACGAATATGCCAGGACGTCAGTTCAGGAAAATGATGCAAAATCGTCAAGAGAATCGAATAGGGTTCCTGTCCGCTGGAACTGGCCCCGCACCAAATATGTACACGCTTGGTATCCCGATTTGTTTGAATCATTTCCGGCAGGAGCCGGTTTTTCAGTGCTTGAAATGTAAGGAGGTCCCGAAAAAAACTTGTTTCGTTAATGGTCATCGCCTCCACAACCCGTTTGTGTAATGGGCCATAGGTAGTCTGTCGGAGGTGAGAAACCAGATCCGACATTGATCCAAAGCCTTCCTGTTTGGCAAAAGGTCCAAGGCGTGACTGCACCAAATAGATTTTCTCCTCCTCTAAAACCATGGCTGCCTGGACCCGGACCAGATTCCGGATATACGCAACATCTTCAAAAGAAATTTCTGGGACCACTGTGCTTCTATCGGTATTGAAGTTGATAAAGAAACGAATGAATACGCACCATTTAAGGCAAGCTCTTCAAAACCCATACACCGGGTGGCACATCTTCCAGACCTACAGAAAAGGTGTAACACATAGGTGGCACGTCATCTATGGAAATTCAACAAAGCCAAAACGAGAGGAATGAGATGAGGGCTCACAAACTATAGGTACAGACCTCAACGACCTCCCCATGTCGAATTGTACAAAAAGATCAGAGTTCAGCCTCACGATGTTAGGAGAATCTTATGGACCGTCAAACAGGCAATCGTGTCCATGTCTCGGGACCTTCCCTACCTGGGAGGCTCCGCCTAACGCGGAGCCAGCATTTTTAAATGAGCCAGCATGGCCGCTGGGATGTCCTGTAACGGAAGAATTTTGTCGACTCCTCCAGCCTTGATGGCTTCTTTTGGCATCCCAAAAACGACACAGGATGCTTCATCCTGGGCAAAGTTAAAGGCTCCGGCCTGTTTCATTTCCAACATACCGGCAGCTCCATCATTCCCCATTCCGGTCAGAATCACCCCGAGACTATTTCCCCCGGCAAACCGCGCCACTGATCGAAACATGACATCTACCGAAGGACGAAAACGATTGACCGGTGGCGCTTGATTGAGAGAGACATAATAGCGAGCACCGCTTCGGCGAAGTTCCATATGATAATTACCCGGCGCCAGCAAGGCCTGTCCGGGCAGCACGCTGTCACCTTCCTGAGCTTCTTTCACGTGAATCTGGCACAGTTCATTCAGCCGGTTCGCAAACGATTTCGTAAATTGCTCCGGCATATGTTGCGTCATAATGATGGGGGGAGTATTCGGTGGCAGCACTTCCAATAATTCCCGAAGCGCTTCGGTCCCACCCGTTGACGCACCAATGGTTATAATTGTGTCAGTAGTTTTAATCATTGCGGATTGGGCAGCCAGGGCTTTAATCCGTTCAGTGCAGTCGGCAGGGGGAGTTCGTTTTTTCACGCTGGCTAGGGCGGCAATCTTCACTTTGCTGATAATTTGATGAGCTAAGTCCGAAAGCCCATGCTGAATATCCACTGTAGGCTTCGTCACAAAATCCACGGCACCGGCTTCCAATGCCTGTAGCGTCGTCGCAGCTCCTTGTTCAGTTAATGAACTCACCATCACCACCGGCATCGGCCTCGCGGCCATAATTTTCTGTAAAAAGGTAAGCCCATCCATTTTTGGCATTTCTACATCTAATGTCAGCACATCAGGATTCAGAGCCTTCATCTTATCCCTGGCGGCATACGGATCGGGAGCCGTTCCAACCACCTCAATTTCAGGATCTTGCGCTAAAATTTCCGTCATGACATTTCGAATTAACGCCGAGTCATCAACAATCAACACGCGTATTTTTTTCTCAATCATACGGTTCCCCTCTGTGACAAAATTATTCCCTACTAAAGGAGTGAAAAGTCAGAAGTTGGAAAAAAATCTCCGGTAGCATTTTGATCCCTGAACTCTTTTTTCTGTTGTCTTGACTCCTTACTATGAAAACCCTTCTTCTTTGCACCTGCTTCGTCCTGGCTGCCAGGTCTCCCCGGGAAGCCATCTTACCCCTTTTTGAATGGATATCCGCTAACGATCTGCGGATAGGACGAAGAATGCCTTTCCTCTTTACGCCTCACGCTTTTCTCCTTATCTCATTCTCAATTGAGATTTCACCATTTTTTCGTCTTACATTTTCCTCAAAATAGCGTGACGTCCGATTGCACCGGAGCAAGTTGAAGTTTCTTCCGATACTGCCCCTCCTCCTTCGCAATCTCACTGGCCACGATACGATCGAGTTTTTTCATGAGCACTTTCCCCGAATCGGTAAAATAGTATACCTTCCGGGGACACACATCCCCGACATCCGCTTTGATAGGAGACAGACCCTCCTGCTCCAAAAAGGCGAGAGCCCAAGCGGCATTTTGAGCCCCAATATCAATGGTGCCATCATAAATTTTCCCACCACCAAAGACCTTCGCTTCGAGTCGCTCCTTTTTTCCGCCACGCTTGAAAATATCGTTCATCAGCATTTCCATGGCAAAACTGCCGTATCGTCCGGAATCGGCCCAATTATCGTGCCCTTCAGTGTTGGAAGGGGCCGCTAACATGAAATGATTCATCCCTCCCACGCCCGCCAGTGGATCCCGTAAACACACTGAAATACAGGAGCCCAACACGGTATAAACGACTTTGGGCTCCCGGCTCACAAAATATTCACCAGGGAGTATGACTGCCACTTCATAAGGAAAGCGGGTATCCTGCATGCGACGAATATGTCCGAATTCCATCAATCCTGTCGATGACATAATTTCCTTACCTTAAGGGGTAAACCGTCAAGCCGAGGAGAAACGGGTTGAATGCTTTCTTCTCCACTTCTCACCCCCCTTACGCCTTACTATTCACACCGACCGGTTTTTGATAAATGGTTGGGCGCAGATACGTAAATTGATGGTCAATCCATTGCAAACTTTCTGAATGTCCGATAAATAAATACCCTCCAGGCCGGAGGTATCGGAAAAACTTCTCCATGAGCTTGGCTTGGGTGGGACGATCGAAATAAATCATGACATTCCGACAAAAAATCACATCCAGTTGACTGCGTATGGGAAATGTCGGATCCATTAAGTTTATCCGTCGAAAGGCCACAAGACGCGCGACCTGAGGGCGCACTTGCAGTTTTCCCGCCTGCGGACCTTTCCCTCGGAGAAAATGTCGTTTCACCAGATCATTGGGAAGTTGACTGACCCGCTCTTCCTCATAAATAGCCGAAGAGGCCTTTGCCAACACCCGTGTAGAAATATCCGAGGCGAGAATTTTGATGTCCCATCGATTGATATCGGGAATCGCATCAGACAAGCTCATGGCAATCGTATAGGGCTCCTCACCGGAAGATGACGCAGAAGACCAAATTCTTAAGGTCTTGGACGATTGCACCTCTGGAAGAACCTGGTCTCGAAGAAAATCAAAATGCACCGGCTCCCGATAAAACTCCGTCTTATTCGTCGACACCAGATCCAGCAATTTGATGAGCTCCTCTTCCCCGCCTTCCCCACTTACGCAGTCGTAGTAAGCTTGATAGGAGGAAAGGTGAAGATCCCGAAGCCTTTTTCCCAAACGAGACACTAAGAGAGTTTTTTTTGGCCCATCCAGTTTGATACCAACCTGCTGATAAATCAGATGCTTAAACAGTTCAAATTCTTTGTCCGTCAACATTGCTGTCATCATCTTGTCCTTTATGGTCAATTACACCAACCATCGTCCCATTTCGAAGCTTCCGGTCTCCATCCATCATATTCGTGGATCACAATCCTATGGTGGCCATCGCGAGGCCGGCGAAAAAACACCCGCATCTACAAAGACCAATATTGCCCGACTGTTCCCCCAAACCGGTCACACCCGACAAGCCATTGCTTGGTGACATACGTCACCAGTCAATGGCCCACCAGACTGCAAGCAACCATCATCAAGCTTCTGTGTGCTTTCACAGTAGGCCGCTTGGCGGCACGAACCCTAAAAAGAGATAGACCATGGCCATGGTCTTTCGAAACGGAACCAACTTCCATAATGGACTTTCAATGGCCACATATTTTTTGCTGGAGGATTTCCGTTCTAGGAAGTCAATGAACTGGAAACAATAGGTAAGGGATGTAAGAAAAATATGACCTCATGAGGCATGAAAGGATAGACCATTCGCTTTAACCCATATCCTTCAGCCTTACTTTTCCCTTTTTCTCTTCCACCTCGTCTTATCGGCACACCTATGACCGAATTTAAGGTCAGGAAGTACTTTTTCAAAAAGGAAACTTAGGGTAGGAATAAAAAAAGGCGGGGAAGGTTGTTAAACCCTCCCCGCCTTCTCTCAAGACGATTAGTCTTAAAATGAAATTATTTCAGCCTGACAACAATGGCTCCCATAAAGTCACCCTTCTTCCAATCTTTTTTAGTGGTCTTAGGATGTTTGTTATGGCAATCGGCACAACTGTCCGCAATAGCATAATCGGCGGACATGCCAACGGTCGCCCCGCCATCTTCCGTCACGATCATTTTTTCTTTTCCTTTGGCTAATTCCGCTAGCATTTCTTTTTCTTTTGCGCTCTTAGGTGCATTGGACGCATACAAGGGATCGGTTCCCACCAAGGACAGATCAAATTCTTTAATTTCCTTTCCTAGTTCTTTCACGAATTGAGCAGGAAGCATCATACCGTGGTCATCCTTCACCCAATCTTCATCAGGTTTCATGCCTCCTTTGCTCGCATCGGCCACCACACCTTTGACGTACACCGTTCTGGCGGCCTTAGCCGTTGCCAGAATGTACTTCGCCGCCAAATCCTTGGCAGCGTCTGCGGCTTGGCCCATCGGCACCATCAAGGCGAGCCCGATCATGAAGACGACAAACATCATTGCGAATGCAGCCCATCTTCTCATAACAGCCCTCCTCCTGTGAGTGTTAAAAAACATGAGGTGAACGGTTCGAATCTACTTCTTTGGCTCGTTAGGGTAGCCGACATAACCAGGAACAGTCAATATGAAAGTAACTCTTCCACTCCTTGAGAGGGCATCAAGCTGGAAAAATGAAAAGTGAAGAAGACCCATCTTCGGAGGCCAGACTCAAAATCCCAAGAAGAGGGAATGACAGACTGAAAATAAAAAAGCAAAGCATCAGAAGAGAGTAAGGAAACCCTTCGTCAGCGACACGAGAGGAAAACACGGGCGGAAGTATCCTTTGTGAGGCGGAAGGCGAAGAACAATCTTTCGCCTTCCGCCTCACATTTTAGGGTTCCTTAGAATTCTTCAAAAAAATCATCCCCGGACTTTTTATGCCCGTTGGACGCCGAGCTCCCAACACCCACAGCGACCTCTCTTTTATTGGGAGAATGCTTTCCCTGAGCTGCGCCAGTTATCGACGAGACCGCACGAGAATATTGAGACCCCGTTCCGCCGGTCGATTGAGCGTGAACAGATGCGCGGGTTTTTGGTGTGGTCTCCGAACGTTGAGTTCCCAACTCAGTCTGGACCTTGAAAAATTCGACCTGCCGCAACAAATCCTCAGCTTGTTGTGCCATCGACTGGGACGCCGAGGTCGCCTGTTCCACCAAGGCCGCATTCTGCTGTGTGCCCTGATCCATCTGCATCACCGCCTTATTCACCTGATCGATCCCCGCCGCCTGCTCCTGGGACGCCGCACTGATTTCGGAAATAATATCCGTCACCCGTTTGACCGAGTTCACAATTTCGGCCAGCGTCTGGCCCGAGCGATTGACCAACTCACTGCCACCCCCAACTTTTTGCACCGATTCGTTGATCAGCGTCTTAATCTCTTTGGCCGCCGTGGCGGAACGTTGCGCTAGATTCCGTACTTCCGAGGCCACCACCGCAAATCCTCGTCCCTGCTCCCCCGCCCGTGCCGCTTCCACGGCGGCATTCAAAGCCAGGAGATTCGTTTGGAAGGCGATTTCATCGATCACGTTGATAATATCCGCGATCTTCTTGCTACTCTTATTAATCTCATCCATGGCCTCTACGGCCTTGTCCGTGACCGCCCCACCCTTCTCCGCCACTTCACGGGCAGCCACCGCTAATTGGTTCGCCTGCTTGGCGTTATCCGCATTCTGTTTAATGGTAGAGGTCATCTCTTCCATGGAGGCACTGGTTTCTTCTAAGGCTCCCGCTTGCGCCGAAGTTCGCCCGGCGAGATCCGAGGTTCCGGCATTAATCTCCGACGTTCCGGTCGTAATACCGGACACAGCGGTTTTTACAGACGCAATCACTTCACTCACCCGGTCAAACATCATATTAAACGACTCACTGGTTCGGCCGATTTCGTCCTGACTGTTCACGCTGGCCCGACCGGTGAGATCTCCGTCCCTAGCTCGCACGGCCATAGACTCCAGACTCTTCATCGGCTGGACCACCAACTTCGCAATCATCAGATACAACAGCCCCATCATCAAAACACCCACGGCCAGAATCCCCATATACATATTGCTGAGATTCCCTTGTAATTGTGCCGCGGGACCATCCATGGGAATCTGTACTGATACCGCTCCCAACATATCCCCGATTTTTTTACCCTCATGACAGCCGATACAGGCTTGAGCGGTCGCCAAATCCGGGGTCGCACGGCGGAACATCATTTTCCCATTCACGGTATCGTTTTTAGTAAATTCTTTTTGACCGTTGGCGAGGGCAACAAGGGCTTCTTTCTCAAAGGTATCTTGCGGAGCATTTTTGGGATTCAAGGGCGCGAGACTCACGATCCGGGCATTGAAGACGCCTTCCTCAGCTAAGAGCTCAGAGGTTTCACGAGCAAATGTGGCCGGAAAGGGAATCGTATCGGGTGCACTATGATCCACGCCGGTGTTCATCCCTGCCGCCTTGGCTTTTACCACAAACTCTTTGGTCACATAGGCACGCGTGACCTCTATTTGTTTTTGAACAATATAGGCCTGATCGGATAAGACCCGTTCAAGATCCGAATGCAACTGCTGACCGAGCAAGTATGCTCCCGCAGCCAACAACCCCGAGAAGACCACCATAATAGTCATTACCACTTTTGGACCAATGCCTATTGAATGCCAAACTTTCCCCATGCGACCTCCTAATTTCCTTGTTAAATAATCAGACTGATTTGCTAAAACTCTTCAAAAAAATCGTTCTCACGTTGACGCCGATCATGGCCATTCGAGCTGCCCACCCCAACCGGTTGAGACTTAGCCGTTGATTTTGGAGGAGAGGCAGCCTTCACCGATTGTATGGGCTGACTCATAGCGGAAGTCTTTTTGCCGCTTGATAACCCAGACGTGGCTCCAGTTCCGCGTTTGACTCCTGCAAACTGCCGGTGACCTGTTTCTTCTAACTTAAAAAACGCGACTTGATTCAACAGTTCCGCTGCCTGCTGCTTCATGGACTGGGAAGCCGACGTGGCTTCTTCCACCAAGGCCGCATTCTGCTGCGTGCCCTGATCCATCTGCATCACCGCCTTATTCACCTGATCGATCCCCGCCGCCTGCTCCTGGGACGCCGCACTGATTTCGGAAATAATATCCGTCACCCGTTTGACCGAATTTACAATCTCGCCCAGCGTCTGGCCCGAGCGATTCACTAACTCGCTGCCGTCACCTACCTTTTGCACCGATTCATTGATCAGGGCCTTGATCTCCTTGGCAGCCGACGCCGAACGTTGCGCCAGATTCCGTACTTCCGAGGCCACCACCGCAAAACCCCGTCCCTGCTCGCCCGCCCGTGCCGCTTCCACGGCGGCATTCAAAGCCAGGAGATTCGTTTGGAAGGCAATTTCGTCGATCACGTTGATTATATCCGCGATCTTCTTGCTGCTCTTATTAATCTCATCCATGGCCACCACAGCCTTGTCCGTGACCGCCCCCCCCTTCTCCGCCACTTCACGGGCCGCGACGGCTAATTGATTGGCCTGTTTGGCATTATCCGCATTTTGCTTGATGGTAGACGTCATCTCCTCCATTGACGCGCTGGTCTCCTGCAAAGCGCCCGCCTGGGCCGAGGTGCGTTGCGAAAGGTCTTCATTGCCTTGGGTGATTTCACCTGACGCGGTGGAGACATGTTCCGCCGCTTGGCGGACTTCAGACACCACTTTCACCAAATTATCCAACATGGCATTCATGGCCTTACCCATGCTTCCTAATTCATCATGGGATGTCACAGTGACGCGCCGACTCAAATCTCCATCAGCCGCCCGTTGGGCCACCTCGCTGATGTGAACCAGACTCTGAGCCCCGCGTCGCCCAACCCACAATCCGACAACCAGAATCAAAACCAGACAAATAATAGCGGTCATGATTAAATTTCGATTGAAGGCAATGGCCGCAGCCGTAGCTTCGGCTTTTGGCACTCTAACCAGGACCGACCAATTCATCCCCGGATAGCCTAAGGCGCCTTTCAGATGGGTATATCCAGCCATTTGCCAGATGTTCTTCCCGTCATGGAGCGCCAATTGATAGCCTGTTTTCCCGGCAACGGCGAATTGTGCGCTTTCTATCCCGGTTTCGGCGAGATTGAGTTTAAACAATGTTTTTTCAAAATCATGGGTCATGTCCTCTGTGCCTTGATTGGAAGGATCATAATCCACAAGAACCTGTCCCTTATCACCGAGCAGAGAAATTTCCGATCCGGCCCATCCGGCCCCTTTCAGCTCTTGATACGCGGTCTGCACGATTTCTTCTACCAGAGAAAACTTGACCCGGTTGCTCCAATACCCGATCAGATCGCCATCCACATACACCGGGGCAGAAAATCCCAAGGTTAATCCGTCATCTCCCGAATACACCGATTTCACATCTTCATCGACATGGACGTCCTCAATGAAGGTCCCGGTCGCCCTATCATTGCCGGGAGCGGTAAAGGGTTGTTTGGTGGTAAATTCTTTGGCTTCCATCGCCTTAAACCACGGGGCGTCCGAATATTTCTTGGAATAAATTGCCGTGGTGTCGATCGGATTCCCGTTCGCATCCTTGGAGTTGACGGCCATCACATCTCCAACCGGGTCTACCAGTATCGTCAAATAATAAATACCGGATGTCGCAACGTACTGGTTCATCGCACTCGCAATGGCATTATTCTCCTTGCTATACCAATGGTAGCGTTCACCCACAATCCTGTTGAGTCCGAAGGATTGAGGATCCCCATACCGTTCGAACAAATTCCGGTCGATTTTATCCCCGATCGTCTCCGCCATGGCTTGCACACGCAGACCGGCAGCGGTTTCCATTTCCCCGGTAGCCGAAGATCCTAAGTACCCCACCGCGGCCATCGGGACAATGCCAAAGATGGCGAACAACACCACCAACTTGGTTGTAATTCCCAAACTGAAAATTGTGTTCACCATCCTGTTCATAAAATCCTCGCTGACTTCTTTAAAGTTGTTGTTGGCCGCCGGTGTGCCGGACCATCCATGGTCCCTTTCGTTTCCGGTCAGGCATGGACCTCAGCTTGATCTTCGACGTCTTGAATCTTTTCCACGACGATGACTTCCTCCTCTGTGAGAACCCGGTCAATGTCCAACAGGGTCACTAAGCGATCCTGGGCATTACCGATGCCGGCGATAAACGTGACATCGACCGAGGTGCCCATGTCCGGAGGGGCCTGGATATCCTTGGCATTCATATCCAACACATCGGACACCGCATCGACCAGAAAGCCCATCACACGATTCCGGACATTAACCACAACCACCACGGTGAACGACGTGGGTTCGGTCACCCCCATGCCGAATTTCATGCGAAGATCCACAATGGGCACAATTGTGCCACGAAGGTTGAGCACCCCTTTGAGAAAATCCGGGGTATTGGGGATCCTGGTCACCGTGGTGTATCCCTTAATCTCCTGCACTTTCAGAATATCCACTCCGTAATATTCATCCGCCAGATTGAAGGTCAGATATTGTTGATCGTCCCTGGCATACGTCGTTCGAATCGAGCGTTGTTCTGTGGGTTCACCTGTTGCGGTGGTCATCATTAGGCTCCTTTGTTATGAAGATCATCTCTATGGCTCAATACTTGTCATCCTTTTCCCTCATAAGGCGTGACGCGTAAGGCGTGAGGGGGAAAGCTGTCTTTTTCTTCACGCCCCGCGTCTGCTTCGCCTCACGGTTTCACGCCGCCGCAATGTGGCCAACCCGTGCCAATTTGGCCAATCCCGGTACATCCAAGATCAAAGCCACTTGCCCGTCCCCCAGAATTGTGGCTCCGGAAATAGCCTCGACCTTGCGAAAGTTTTGCTCCAAACTCTTAATGACCACTTGTTGTTGGCCGGTCAGTTCATCCACGAGCACGGCCAATCGCCGACCATCGGTTTCCACGATCACCAACAAAGCCTGCGAGGGATCGGTAAAGTCTGGCGTGAGGGTAAACGCTTCATAGAGCTTGACCACCGGCACCCATTCTCCACGAAGATTGACCACCTCGCCTTTTCCCACGATCCGTTGCAACTCATTAGGTTTAGGGCGAATGGATTCGGTGACCGCAATAAGCGGGATAATGTAGTTATCCTGACCGACCCGGACAGTCATCCCGTCAATAATGGCCAGCGTGAGCGGCAATTTCAGCGTGAGCCGGGAACCCTTGCCCATCGTGCTCTGAATGTCCACTGACCCACCCAGACCTTCGATATTTCGCTTCACCACATCCATCCCTACCCCTCGACCTGACACATCGGTGATGGTCTCCGCCGTGGAAAATCCAGGACGAAAAATCAGTTGATATACGGCTTCATCCGACATATTGCTGCCATCCGCAATAATCCCCTTTTCGACGGCTTTTTTAATGATCTTTTCCCGGTTCAATCCGCGCCCGTCATCCTCCACGGCAATACAAATACTCCCGCCATCGTGATACGCATGAAGGCGAATGGTTCCTCGCTCCGGCTTGCCTTGAGCCACCCGGTCTTCGGGTAACTCCAACCCATGATCGGCCGAATTGCGAACCAGATGGGTGAGCGGATCGCCAATCGCCTCAATCAGCGTTTTATCCAACTCGGTTTCCTCCCCGGACATGACCAATTGAATCTGCTTGCCGCTTTTCCCTGCGAGATCCCGAACTAACCGTGGGAACCGGTGGAATGCACTGCCGATCGGCATCATCCGAATGGACATGACCCGTTCCTGGATCTCCCGGGTATTGCGTTCCAATTGGGTGATCCGTTCCTGGAGAACGGGAAGCTGCGCGAGAGTAAACTTCTCACTCAGGTCCGTAATCATCGATTGGGTAATCACCAACTCTCCCACCAGATTGATCAATTTATCGATTTTTTCCGTATCGACCCGAATAGACGCCACTTCATTTTTTTTCAGTTGCTGCTGTTTCTGAAGCGCCTTATCGACTTGTTGGGGAGACGCCTTTTTCTCTTCCACCAGAATTTCGCCAAGAGGCTTTTGCTTGGCCAGGCTTTCGGCGACTTGCTCCGGAGTCACCACTCCTTCTTCCACCAGAATATCTCCCACCCGTTTATAGGGTTCCGGTTTTTTGGGTGCGCAATCGATGATGGCTAATTCGCTGCCATCCCGGACAAACGCAAACACCTCTTCAATCTGACCGATAGAGGCATCCGTTTCCAATTCCACTCTCCAACTGAGATAACATCGTTCTGGATCGAGTGTGTCCAAAGGCGGAAGACCATCGGTTCGCACATGAAGCACCTTCACTATGCCTAACTCACGCAGTTCCTTGAAGATCTGGGCCGGATCCATGCCCCGTTGAAATAATTCCGGCAAGGCGTTCCAATCAATCTGGACCTTTCGCCAACTGGCGGCTTGAGATGAAGAACCCTGGGGACCGGTTCCAGCTAAAGACCCCTCATGTGAAGCGATCGGTCCCTTCTGACAGGCCTCCAGTTCACCTTCTAAGGCGTGAATGGCTGCTTCATCTGCCGCGTCACCCCCTTGCGCCGCGTCCAACAGACTTTTCAAGCCGTCCAACGCCCGTAACAGCACATCGATGACGTGAGGCGTCACGGGCATTTTTTCATTCCGAAGGTCATCCAGAATGTTTTCCATTTTGTGGGTCAACTCGGCAATGGCCGTAAAATGAAACATCCCCGCATTCCCTTTAATCGAATGGGCGCCCCGAAAAATTCGATTCAGTAAGTCCAGGTCGTTCGGACGTTGCTCTAACGCCAGCAATCCGGATTCGATGGTTTCTACATGTTCTGCGGATTCAGTAAAAAATGATTCTTGAAACCGTGAGAGATCAACTGCCATTATTCGACTCCTTTACGAATGGACGGAGAATTTATCTTTTCGTGAGGCGTTAGGCGTAAGGGGTGAGACGATTTTTGATGCCTGATTAACCCACTCAGCATCTTATCTAGTCGGTTCCTCGCACTTTCAAGTCTATTCACATTCTTTGCCTGTAACCACCTAAGTCGTTTCCCAAGATCCAATTGAGTATCCAGCTCGCTTAACGATCCCTGAGAAACATGCAAATACTGAATAAACTCTTTTGGGGTTTGCCGCGCCGCACCTTCCGCGATATTACTAGGAATACTGACTGCCGCTCGCCGCATCTGACTGGTAAGACCATATCTCTCCTGTTCAGGAAAAGTTTTTGTTATTTGGTACACATCAGTCACAAGTTGCCTTGCTAAATTCCATACATCCAATTTTTATGTGGCTTATTCAAGATTCCTTTTAGCTTTCGCCTCCCGTGTCAAGCCTTATCCCCTGACGCCTCACGTCTCAGCCTGGCAGTACTTTCTTAATCGTGGCTAACATTTGTTCTGGATTAAACGGTTTCACGACCCACCCCGTGGCTCCGGCACTTTGGCCTTCTTTCTTTTTGTCATCAGATGACTCGGTGGTTAACATAAGAATCGGGGTGAACTTATGGGCGGCCATGCCCCGTACGGCCTTAATCAGAGAAATCCCATCCATGTTCGGCATATTCAGATCCGTAATCACCAAATTGGGCTTCGCCCCTCCATTGAGCTTATCCACGGCTTCTTTTCCGTCCCCAGCCTCGACCACCTCGTAGCCAGCACCGGTCAGCGTAAAACTCACCATTTGACGCATCGAGACGGAATCGTCCACGACTAAAACTGTCTTGCCCATAGCTTTACCTCACTTTGATTCTGTGAATTTCTCTGTTGACGCTGTACGATCAGCATTGAACCTGCACCCTACACCCAGTTTTTCAAAAAGCCGTAACAGTGAGGCGTAGGAAGAAGAACTACACCTCACGCCAGACCCTTCACCCCCTTCACGTCTTTAGAATAACGTGATGTTATCTCCTTCATCCGAGCCGGTTCCGACCATCACCGTCCCTTGACCCGAACGCGCAGCCTGCATCGTGAGGCGTTCAGACTCCATGGTGTAGGTGTGCTCGAGATTCCGGATTTCTTCGAGCACCTTCGGCATCATGTCTATACCCTCCGTATCGTCGGCCACCGCTTGAAGCGGCGCATGAATTCTCTCCAATGGCTGGTACACATGCTCTAACTTTTGACGGGTAATATCTTGAAATTGCATGGACATGACAATTTGGCCGATATCCTTGCCCAGTTCTTTGGTTCGCCCCGAATTGTGACCAACGCTCTTTTTTAAGGTCTCATTTTTTTGACCCATGATCTTGATCATCTCCAGAACCTGGTTCTGAGCTTCGACCGTTTCCGATAAGTCTAATGACGCCAACACCTGGAGTTCCGACATGGCCGATTCGGTTGTGCCTTTCACCGTCGTCGCGAGAGTACGAATTTGCTCTGAGGCCTGCGCAGACCGATTGGCCAATTTCGTCACTTCGTCCGCCACTACGGCAAATCCTCGGCCATGCTCTCCCGCCCGAGCGGCTTCAATCGCCGCATTGAGCGCTAACAGTCGTGTTTGATCGGCAATGAATTCGACTTCCTCCACCACCTCCGAAATTCGAGAGGTGGTTTCTAATGCCTGCTCCATCACACTTACCGTGGCGAGCGTCACCGTGGTCGTCTGTGTGACTTGTTTGACAAACATTTCTATGGTTTTTTGCGTGTCATGAAGGATCCGATCGACGGTATAGTCATCTTTCCCGCCATGGCCATCTGCCATATGTAACAACGCTTCGGTTTCCTCCACCTGCTCCCTGGCATTTCGTGAAATGGCCTGAAACCGCTGAATCAGTCCGTCGGCCGCCTGTCCTGTTTCTTGAATCACTGCCTTGATCTGTCCCACAAATACCGGAAACACCGGTGCCAGACACTGGCAAAAGGCCTTCCAGTTCTCCAGCCAACGGCGCTGAGCCTGAATGCTTTCCTGCAGTTGCTGTTCCAGCCGATGAATTCGCATCTGCCTGCTCCTGGCGCCCAAGACATATCCAATCCCGGCTCCGGCCACCACTACACCCATCCATACCATCCAATCACCATTCACACATCACCTCATTCTTGGATCTCGATGAATATCGACTGCATTATTTCATGATTCTGTGTTACGACTCTTGAGTCGGGAGAAACTGTGCAAATCCAATTTGCTCAAACTTGTCACGAATACGATTGGAATACCCCTGCACGGTCACACGTCCGGAGCGGGTCGCTGAGACCATCAACTGCACACAGGAGGAGTCCATACGTTCCACCCCGCCTAAATCAATCGCAAGAGGCCCTTGTTGTTGATGCAAGGATACTAAATCGGCGTGAAATTGTGCTGCTTCAAAAATGGTGAGGTCGCCTCGTGGCCTGAGAATCGCCTCATCAGGAATCATTGACGTGACTTGGCATTCTTCCATGTTACCCTCTCATTTTTTCGTGAAAAAAACGTGGACATTCCAACAACCCATCCGGCCTAGTCTGACGCTTCCCTTTCCAGGTAGGCCCCTTCGGCCTATCAAGGAATAAACAGAAGACAACGAGACCTTTCGGAGGCCAATGGACCTTACTTGAGAAGGACTCATTTTTTTATTGTGATGTCCATAACCTGAGGTGAAGAGCAAGGAACCAGGGGGAAATGTGTTGAAGCCGGAAACCGTTTTTCTCACGAAGGACTCCTCACATTCGATCTGATTGATAAGCGGCCATAGGGATTTGGGACGAAAGCGAGCCCACTTCTTCACCGATCGACAAGTCAGTCTTGATGATACACACGACCTGATTGCCATTCCCTCGATATTCGACTCGTGAGAAACTTAAGGCCTTGGCCATCGCAATACCCCTTCCGTGACTTTCCAAAATTCGATCCGGATCAATCTGTTCATACTTCCGCCAGTCGAATCCGGAACCCTGGTCGGTTATGGTCACCCGAATGCAATCCAGGCACCGTTCAAACAACACGTCCACCACCTTATGGACATACTCAGGCAACCCCGCCCGACGTTGAATCTCTTTCTCCCACGTTCCACTTGTCTGGAGGGCTGTTTTTTCATCGAACCCGATTCCCAAATTTCCATGTTCCACACCATTCGCCAACAGTTCATTTAACCCGAACACTACTTTTTCTGAATTGGGACAAGCTCTCCCCAACAGGAATGCCAGATCATATGCCTCTTCCATGGTACGAACGTGAAAACGGCCTTGCTGTAATAATTCAACAATTTGAGACTGTTGGTTAAGATTTCGGCATATCCGTTTCCATTTCAATCCCTCCTCAACCGCGGCATTCACAATCCGCAATAAGAGCCGCTGATCAAAGGGCTTGATGAGATAAAAAAAGACCCCCGCTTCAATCCCTTCGCCTATTTCTTGCGGAGATCCGGCTGCGGTTTGCATCACAACCGGAAGCCATTGGAGGAGTTCATCCGCTTTCAGATGCGCCAAAAGATCAAGACCATTCATACCCGGCATCATTCGATCTAACACCATGGCATGGAAATCCTGTCCATCCTCTCGTAAATACGCTAAGGCCTCCTCACCATTATGTGCCTGAACAAGTTCATAGGGTTCATCTTTGAGACATTCGACAAGAACATCCAAATTTAACTCATCGTCGTCCACCAATAGGATTCGGGGGGATGTGGGTGTCATATATGCCATTTCGACAACAGCCAATCGGGAGATGTCAGGGTGGAACGAAGAGGTGAGGGGATAAGGCTAAAGGAGTATCTGGCTTCTATCTCCTCACTCCTGACGCTTCACCCCCCACCGCTAAAATTCCACTCCGAGTAACGCGACGTCATCCTCAAACACGCCTTTGGCATTCCATGTCCGGCTCTGCTCGATAATACGGGACAATCCCGACTGCATCGGGTGTCCGGCGACCTCCTCAAGTGCCTTCTGAAGCCTTTTTCTCCCCCAGATTTCTTCCTGAGAATTCATCACCTCATAAATCCCATCACTAAAGAGATACATCCGATCACCGGAATCCACCGAGATGGATTCTGTTGCATACAGCTCATTACGCGAAAACCCAATAGGCCAGGATTTCCCGCCCAACACCATCGAAGACCGGTCTGTTTTCACAACAATTGAACCGGGATGCCCCGCGCTCGCATATCGAAGATTGCGCGTGGAGCATTGCCACACCCCAACCCAGATCGTGAAATAATCCCCCTCATCGCTCATGGGATATTGTTGGTTCAGACTCGTCAGAATCTCGCCCGGATCGTAAGAGGGAAACAATTGTTGCATATGTTCTCCCTTGAACAGCAAAGATAACGACACGGCCCGCAACGCCGGTCCGATCCCATGCCCCGACATATCCAACACCATGAGCCCAAGATGATCGTCTCCCCACCGGGCGATCTGAAAAAAATCTCCTCCCAAATGTGAAGACGGCAAAAATTCCCACTCCACCCGCACTCCAGGAATCACTTCACCGGTCCGGGGGAGGAGACCTCGCACAAAGGTGGAGGCCGAACGGAGTTCAGAGTCTAATTCCGCCTGCTTCTGTGACAACAGCCGATTAGACTTTTCCACATACAACATCAACTGTCGGGCTCGAAGGCCCGCGCACACTCTGGCGACAATTTCATGATCGGATGCGGTTTTGGATAGGAAATCATCGGCTCCCCGGCTAAGCCCTTCGGCAATTTGTGTCGGGTGGTCCAATGCCGTCATCAGGATAAAATGAATCGTGCGATAGCGTTCATCCTGTTTAATCGCTTCACACAGTCCTGGACCATCAAGACCGGGCATCACCCAATCCGAAAGAATGAGATCCACCGGCTCCTGATTCAGGATGGATAGCGCGTCTTCCCCACTACCGGCCTCCAGTAACCGACACGGCAGTTTGGCCAAACGCTTCTTGGCAACCATCCGCATAACTGTTTCATCATCTACAATGAGAATGGTATAAAGAGGATCGCCGGGAGGCATTTTCATATCGAGGACTTTTTCCGTCGTCATCTGCTTCATGGAACCCACAGCGATAGTCAGGAATTGAGTAACAAGGGAAACGTGAAGATGGATACTCGAAAAACCCTGTCGGGTATGACGGAAAAGTTCTGGCTGCTTAAGCCCTACTCCTCACGCCTTACCCCTCAAGCATGTCTACGGTCCGAGCCGGGTATGGAGAAGGGCCTTCAGACGAATCATGGCTTGGGCATGTAACTGACAAATTCGGGATTCCGTGACGTGCAACACGACTCCAATTTCTTTCATGGTCAGCTCTTCAAAATAATAGAGGGTCAATACCAGGCGTTGACGTTCCGGCAATCGCTCAATGGCATCGACCAATGCCTGGCGGGCATCCTCCGACACCAAGGTCTCCAAGGGCGAGGGTTGATCTCGATCCGCCAGCGCATCCAAGATGGGATGGGAGTCTTCATCATTGGAGCCCAAATCATCGAGACTTAACACGACGGCCCCTTTGGCTTGCAGAAGCGTCTCGTCCACCTCCTGAGCCTCCATGCCTAAGGATTCTGCGAGCTCATCCTCCGTCGGTGGCCGCCCTTTGCGTTTCGTCCATTCATTGGCCGCATGCTGAATTTTCCCGATGCGTTCACGAAGCGACCGCGGGACCCAGTCCATCGCCCGGATTTCATCGAGCATCGCTCCACGAATACGAAACTCGGCATAGGTACGAAATTTTATTTCCCGTGAGGGATCAAATTTCGTCAGGGCATCCAGAAGCCCGACCATCCCGGCACTCATGAGATCTTCCACATTGAGCCCACTCGATGCCCGCATGGCCATTCGCATCGCCATGTATTTAATCACCGGCAAAAATTCCTGAACCAACGTCTCCCGTTCCTGCGTGGAAAGAGAAAGTTTCGTCGGATTGGACGATGCCGGTTTCTCCGAAACCGGGCTCTCTGAAACCGTTGTTACCGCGCCACGTTTCATACGTTATCCTTCCGTCACAGTTCGAGTGGCTCCCAAGGCAGCAGGACCGAACAGTTGAAAGCCCCCCTGCCAGGAACATTCTCCTCTCCAATGATTGAGGGTCTTCGCCAACGAAGAAAGGGCCCGACTCGCCGGGGCGCGCGGATAGACCTCGCACACCGCGCGTTGTTGAGCCACGGCCATCGTCACATAGTCGTCCGCGGGAACACACCCGAGGTAATCGAGCGAAATATTTAAAAACCGATCCGTCACCAAACTCAACTTCCGAAACACATCTTTACCTTCCTGGGTATGCTTCACTTTGTTGACCAGCATGCGGAATGTCCGTAAGTGATAGCGGGTCGAAAGGATTTTGACGAGGGCATACGCATCAGTCAGAGACGTCGGGTCGGGCGTTACCACCACCAGTGTTTCGTGGGCCACTAAACTAAAGTACAGCACATTGGCCGAAATCCCTGCCGCGCAATCAATGAGCAGCAAATCCGGCGGAGACGCCAACTGAAGAAACGCCGATTGCAAATGGAGTTGCTGATCATGCGTCAGCTGAGTGAATGCCTGACCTCCGGAGGTCGCCGGCAACAGGCGAATACCTTCGGGTCCGGTCACGAGGACGTCCTTCAAGCCTCGCTGCCCGGAAAGCACGTCCTCAATCGTATATTGCGGAGTGAGGCCCAGGAGAATGTCGACGTTGCCTAAGGCGAGATCTGCATCCATGATCAGGACCTTCCGCCCCTGCCGAGCCGCAGCCACTGCTAAATTCGCGACGACATTACTTTTTCCTACCCCGCCTTTTCCGGAACTGACCGCAATCACCTGAATCCTTGAGGGGTCCTGTGGGTTGGAGGTCATGGCGGCACGCAATCCACTGGCTTGATCCAGTCGTCGTTGCGCCGGGACGTCAGTCATCAGGACCGGTGTGGATAATGACCCGGCCATTAGTGCGCCACCTCCGTTAACGGCACACGTTCTTGAAGGACCTGGCCTGGTGAGTGGGCCCAAGCCAATTCCACGAGGCGTGTCCGGGTGGCGATTTCTAAATCTTCCGGCACACGCTGTCCGGCCGAGAGATAAGAAACCGGCAGTCCCGTCTGTGACAAGACGTTATACAGACCGCCGCCCATCGATACCTCATCCAGTTTCGTGATGATGAGCTTATGGATAGGAACCGATTGGTAGCGGCGGATGGTGTCCATCTGCACCGACTCGGCCATCGGAGCGGCTAACACCAGATGCGTTTCGACGTGTAATTGTCCACGGGTGATCGCCAGCAGTTCATCATACCCGGCTTGATCCTTTGGGCTTCGCCCCGCCGTGTCAATCAACAGCAAATCCGCGTGCTGATGTCGTCCCATGCATTCCATAAAATCCTTGTGGGACACGGCCACCTCCAAGGGAATTTTTAAAATTTTTGCAAACACCCGAAGTTGTTCTACCGCTGCCACACGATACGTATCCAACGTAATCAACACGGTTCGCCGATGCTCATCCTGTTGACGGGCCAACCCGGCCAGCTTGGCAATAGTCGTCGTTTTTCCCACGCCGGTCGGCCCAACCATCATCATCACTTTTTGGCCATAATGTTTGGACACCGATGGACCCGAGACGGCCACGGTCTCCTCCATTCGTTCCCACAACAGACTTTTCATGGCTTCGCGATTTCCCACGCCGGCTGTCCCGAGCGTTTCCACAACCGTACGAAGCAGGTGATGCGCAGTCTGAGGATTCACGCCCTGACTCACCAAGGACTGGTAGACGTCCATTACGTCTCCAGGTAACCCTTCAACACGTTTGTCCATCTGGCTTCCCAAGACTTGTCCCACCACAATCCGCAAGCCTTCCAATTCCTGTCGCAAGGGCCCTAACACCCGTTCAGGATCTTGTTGTTCTTCACGCAACCGTTGAATTTCCTGGCGCATTTCCTGGAGGTTCTGAGTCACCGGATCGAGGACGGTCGCCACTTGAAGAGCTTCCGAAAAACTGGCATCCGTTTTCGGTGGTCCCGGTTGACGAACAGGCTCCTCCGGCACATAACGTTTGGCCATAAGGGACTGAAGGGATCGATCAACACGTACGGCAGGACCTTCCTCCGCCTGAGCCGAACGATCCACCGCCGCGGTGACCTCAATGACGGACTGACTGAGCAGACCGAACAAGCCTCCCCCTTTCTGAATACGCCGCGATGAGACGATGACCGCTTCAGGTCCCAGCTCGGCTTTTACCGCTTGGAGAGCTTCTTGTAATGAAAGGGCTTCAAACCGTTTCAGCTTCATGTGGCATCCTCACAACTTCAATTGCTTGAATTTGGGTTTTAGGGTCCAACTCGTTCGGAGAAAGTACCGCCAGGGCATGCACGCCCGGCGAGACTAGACGATACAGTTGGGATCGAATCGACTGGGAACATAACAGCACGGGTTGATATCCTTGGCTCACGACTCGCTCAATGGCTTGACGGACCGACAGAATCACCTGATTCAACAAACTGGGAGGTAACCCGCCTTGCTCTCCATTACCACTCGGCCGCATCGCCTCCATCAGGCGGCGATCCAGCATCGGATCCAGGCTAATCACCTGCAGCAATCCGTCGGGATTGGCGTATTGGGACGAAATCGTTCTGGATAAATTTTGCCGAGCATATTCGGTCAGGGTGTCAGGATCCTTACTCTGAGTGGTGTAATCCGCAACAGTCT
This sequence comes from Candidatus Nitrospira neomarina, assembly GCF_032051675.1. Taxonomy (NCBI): domain Bacteria; kingdom Pseudomonadati; phylum Nitrospirota; class Nitrospiria; order Nitrospirales; family Nitrospiraceae; genus Nitrospira; species Candidatus Nitrospira neomarina. The sequence continues at coordinate 713,760 of NZ_CP116968.1, read as the reverse complement.
CCAAAATAGTCCGTAAATCGCGGATCGACACTCGTTCCCGCAAGAGATTCTTGAGAATTCTCACCACCGCTCCTAACGATATTTGAGTCGGAATCAAGTCATCCACCACCTTGGGGTACGTCTTAGCGAGGTTATCCAGCAAATTCTGGACCTCTTGCCGACCCAGCAATTCATGCCCATTGGTTTTAATAAATTCGGTCATATGCGTGGCGATAATGGCCGGGCCATCGACGACGGTATAGCCATCCATTTGAGCACGCTCTTTTTCGGTCGGAGCAATCCAGACGGCCGGCAATCCAAAACAGGGATCTTTTCCCGGCTTTCCTTGCAGACCCTTTTTGGCATGACCGGGATTGATGGCCAATAAATGTCGAGGCACCAATTCTCCCTTAGCCACCTGAATTCCCTTCAACAGAATGTTGTACTCATGCGGCTTGAGCTGAAGATTATCCCGGATATGGACTGCGGGCACGACAAATCCCATGTCAAGAGCCGTTTGTCGCCGGATAGCCCGAATCCGTTCCAGCAACTCTCCTCCCTGAGCTTGATCAACAAACGGCACAAGTCCATAACCGACATGCAGCTCCATAAGGTCCGGAGGAGTCACGGAATCCACCGATTCCGTACCGGAGGAGATGGCCGGGTCTTTTTTCTTGGGGAGATTTTTCAGGCGAGCGGCTTCTTGTTTCTGATTCCACAGGACGTAGGCGAGACCGGCGGTCATCGTTCCCAACATCAAAAACGCAACATGCGGCAGCCCGGGAAGAAATCCTAAAAAGAACAACATTCCGGCCACGGCAGCCACAAGATGAGGATTAAAAAAGATTTGTTCGGTTAAATCACGCCCAAGGCTGGTTTTGGTCGAAACCCTCGTCACGATGATACCGGCGGCCGTCGACATAATCAGGGCAGGGATTTGCGCCACAATGGCGTCCCCGACCGTCAGCAGGGTGAAGCGTTTGGCGGCATCAATGATGGACATCCCGTGCTCCAGCACACCGATGCCCAACCCGCCAATGACATTGATGAAGATAATGAGCAGCGCGGCAATCGCATCGCCACGAACAAACTTGCTGGCACCGTCCATCGATCCGTAAAAATCGGCTTCCTGGGAAATGGCCTCCCGGCGTTTCCGCGCTTCGCCTTCGTCAATGATCCCCGCATTCAAATCCGCATCGATACTCATCTGCCGACCGGGCATCGCATCCAGGGTAAATCGCGCGGCGACTTCCGCAATACGGGTGGCGCCCTTTGTGATCACGACAAAATTGATAATGACCAGAATGGAGAAGACTACAATGCCCACCGCATAATTCCCCCCGACCACGAACTCCCCAAACACGGCAATGACCTGTCCGGCGGCGGCGGGTCCTTCGTTCCCATGCATGAGAATGGCCCTCGTCGACGCAATGTTTAACGCAAGACGGAACAACGTGGTGAGTAAAACCACCGAGGGGAAGACGGAGAACTCGGCCGGACGCCCGGCATGCATGGTCACGAGTAAAATCAAAACGGCCAGTGTAATGCTAAAGGATAAAAACAGGTCCAAAAGAAATGAAGGAAGGGGTAAGAGCATGAGGAGGAGCATCCCCACCACCCCGATCGGTAGGAGCACATCCCCATAATGCGCGGGAGTCAGTTCGTCTCGTAATTTCTGAGAATCAAATGCCATACGTGCCTTGATCGATTACCGCTGTTGCATATGGTTGTAATTTAGTTCCACATGACTCTCCTCAACCTCGTGAGACGTAAGGGGTGGAAAGTGAAAAGTGAGAAGTCAAAAGTAAAGAAGGAACGCAGGAAATCTGTTTTTCTGCTTTCTTTTTACTTTTTACGTTTTCCTTCTCGCTTTTCACGCTTCCCGTCTTCAATTTCCCTCATGCATGTTCTTCAGGCGATACACGTAGGCCAACACCTCAGCGGCCGCCTTATACAACGCACTGGGCACTTCTTGACCGATTTTTACGGCCTTATACAGCCCTCGAGCCAAACTGCGGTTTTCAATAATCGGCACTCCCGCATGACGCGCGATTTGCTTAATCTTATCCGCCATAAATCCTGCGCCCTTCGCCACCACCACCGGCGCGTCCATTTTTCCTGTTTCATACCTGAGCGCCACTGCCACGTGCGTAGGATTGGTAATCACCACATCGGCTTTAGGCACAGCCTGCAACATTCGTTGTCGGGCACGTTCCCGTTGTAAACTGAGCCGGCGGGATCGAATCTGCGGATCACCTTCCACATCCTTCGACTCGTCTTTGACTTCCTGTTTGGTCATCTTGTGATCTTCGGTATGCTGCCACCGCTGATACACGAAATCGATGATCGCCAACAGGAGCAGCGATCCTCCGACCGACCACATAATTTTTTCCAGGAGACCCCACACACCCCCAACCGCCTCCGTTAACTCAAGGAGGGGAAGTTGAAGAATCGCGAGCAGGTTATGAGACAGAATCAGATAGGCAATCCCACTCACGCTTGCTAATTTGAGCAGGGACTTTAAAAGATCGACGACCCCTTTCCAGGAAAAAATGCGCTTCAACCCATTGGAAGGATTTAATTTGGACGGCTTGGGTTGCAGGGCCTTTTCAATCCAAAGCGGCCCCGTTTGCAGGATAATGGCGAGGAAGGCGAATACCCCAACCAGGAGCCCGAACGGAATCAGGGGAACAAAGGCCTGATAGGCAATATTTAACAACAGGACATGTGTGGATTGAGCATCTAACTGAAGAGTTCCAGCTTGCCCCAACCACTGACGGTAATGATCAAAAAATTGAACAAACGCGTGAGGCGCCCACAGAGAAAGCAGCCCAACCCCACCCAACAAGACAAACAACGAGGGCAATTCCCGGGTCATCGGCACCTGGCCCTTGCGACGAGCTTCCGCTAAACGTTTCGGACTCGGTTGCTCTGATTTATCCGCCCCGTCTTTATTCTCAGCCATGCCCTAATTCCTGTAATAAGTCCCACAAGACCGTTTCCATTCCGACAATGGAGTCTTGAAACACTAGGGCGATGAAGGGCAAACCCAGGCCTAACACCAACAAACCGACCGCAATCGTAATGGGAAAACTGGTGAGCATCACGTTCATCTGGGGAACCAGCCGGCCAAGAATCCCCATGATGAAATGAACCAGAAATGTGGCCCCCATCACGGGGAAGGCCAGTTTCATTCCCGTGTCATAGGTGCGTTGAATCACGCCGGTCACATCGCTCAGGAGGGGGGCGCTCAAATGAGCGCCAAAGGGAGGGATCAACAGAAAACTACTGCCCAACGCCAACAACACCAAATGATGCCCATCGACTTGAAAGTACAGAAGGGTTGCCAGAATGGTCAGTAATTGCCCGAACACCGGGGTCTCCACTTGCGTGACAGGGTCCAACACTCCGGCCATGGCAAACCCCACTTGAAAGCCCATCACACTTCCCGCCAGTTCCACCGCCGTCATAATTAATCGCAGGGCCAAACCCAACACCAGACCGACGAGCAATTCGGCACCCAAGGCAATCACCAGATTTCCAGGTTGCAACCAATTGGGAGGAAGGGTAAACGTCACGATGGGCATCAACAGGATGGCGATGATCACCGCCATGCCGATTTTGATGCGACTCGGAACCGAATGCCCGCCCATCAACGGTAACGCCGACAAGATAACGGCCGTGCGCACGAGCACGACCACGAATTGCCACACTTGCTGAATCGCCATATCCCATTGCAACACCGGTTACCGGACATCTTTCTGATACATGCCGCAGTTCGACTCCCTCGATTATTGGGCAAACTGGGGTATCCTGGCCCATATCCCCGTCATGAATCCCACGAGAATTTCCACCATCCAGGGGAATGTCACCAAGAGCACCACAAACATGGTTGCAACCTTTGGCAAAAAGGTGAGGGTCATTTCGTTAATTTGTGTCATGGCTTGAAAGGCACTCACGCAGAGTCCGACCAGTAAGCTGAGACCCAACATGGGGCCCGCCACCAGCAGGATTGTTTGAATCGCCTCCTGACCGATGCTCAGGACACTTTCGGTTGTCATCTCCCTACCCCTTTCAGTCTTGCTGTGAAACGTGAGGCGTGAAGGAAAAGCCGCGAGGCGTAAGGCGTAAAGCGTAAGGAGACAGAAGAAAGAACCGATCTTTGCACCTCAGCATTCGATACACGACTTACGCCTTACGCTTCACGTTTTTCATTGAAAACTATTCATCAGCGCTCCCACGACCAAAAACCATCCATCAGCCAACACAAACAACACTAATTTAAACGGCAGCGAAATCATGATCGGTGGCAGCATCATCATCCCCATGGACATGAGAATACTGGCAACAATCATATCGATCACAAGGAAAGGCACATAAATGAGAAACCCGATTTGAAACGCCGTTCGCAATTCACTCGTGACAAACGCCGGCACCAGGACATGGAACGGGACATCATCGGGCGTCTGAGGGTGAGGAACTTTTGCCATCTCCACAAACAAGGTCAAATCCTTTTCCCGTACTTGTTTCAGCATGAACGTTCTTAACGGAATCTTGGCCCGATCAAGTGCCACTTCCTGTGTCACCTGCTGTTCCAATAGCGGATTAAGGGCCTCAACCCGAATCTGTTCCCACACCGGCATCATAATAAACAGGGTCAAAAACATGGCCAGTCCAATCATCACCTGATTCGGTGGGGCATGCATGGTCCCCAACGCCTGCCGAAGAAGACCCAGAACAATCACGACGCGTGTAAATGCCGTCACCAACATCAACAGGGCTGGCGCAAGCGTTAAGGCCGTCAGGAGAAAGAGAATACGAAGCCCGAACGTCCATGGTTCGGTCCCGTCCAATCCGGATACCTGCAAACTGATCGCGGGATCCTTGGTGGCCTGGGCAAAAGCCGAGGCGGGCAGTCCCAAGAGCAGACTCATGGCTGACAATCGCCAAAAGACACCTCCTCCACGAAACCCGCACAAGAGGTACTTCACGACCTCTCTTCTCCCCTCACCCGTGTAACGCTATTGGACATTCGGTTGGGCGGTTCAGAGGTCACCGATCCTCGTTCGGACTTCTCAAACGCCTGCCGGGTCCACTGTCCCAACCAGGCCCCTAGCGGCCCGACGAGCGGATTCCCAATGGAGCGGAGCCGATTAATCCGGTCGGCATCCGCAACGGTCGTCAGCAACGTCATCTCCCGGGCCGTCGTCCCCAACACCAACACTTCTCCGGCCACCTCCACGAGCATGATGTGCTTTCCCGTTCCGACCCGGAGTCCCCCTAAAATGCGCATCACCGGATCGCCGCTCTTTCCCGGCAATTCCCCGAACGTGCGCCGAACCCAGGCTAATCCTCCAAGAAGGACCAGAACTACCAGAGCCAGCGTTCCCGCCATTTTGAGCGCTTCATGGGTAAGATCCATAATGTTCTCGTTGAAAGTACGAAGGAAAAAGTGAGGAGTAAGGAGAATCAGCAAAAGATTTCTTATCCTGGTTCTCTACTTTTTATCTATTTACTTCTAGCTTTTCCCTTCTCTCTTTACCCTTCACCCTTTCGTCCCTATCGAAGTTTATTCACACGCTCGGTCGGGCTGATCACATCGGTGAGACGGATGCCGAATTTCTCATTCACCATCACCACCTCACCACGCGCAACTAACCGTTCATTCACCAACACTTCCAACGGTTCACCGGCGAGCTTATCCAATTCAACGATGGAACCCGGTCCTAACTGCAATAAGTCCTTAATCAGCATGCGGGTATTGCCCAGTTGCGCAGAGAGCACCAACGGAATATCTAGGATTCGATTTAAGTTCTGATCATGAGACCCATTCAATTGTGGCGTGTGACTGCTGGTACTCGCCGCCACCTCCTGTTTTTTCGCAGCCGAGTTCGGTTCTTTCGTAGCGGCTTCCTGCGCTAACGCCTCCATCATTTCCTTCTCAGCATCAAACGTGTCCAGGTCGATGTTCTCGTCTTCACTCATGGTTTATCTCCGGGTTTCCACAGTCCGTGACCGGCCGGCACCTCATCGCGTTCACCGGCCCTTACTCCCTCGTCAGAATGATGTCCTTGATCTGAAATGATTGCATGCCCTTTGTCGTTCCCGGAGAACCAAGAAACTTTGGCACCCCTTCCACTGTGGCTGTGAGTAGCTGGGTGGTCCCTTGATTCAACCCGATCACATCGCCAGTAGAAAATTGCATCAATTCCTCCACCGAGATTTCCGTTTCTCCCAAACACACGGACAGGGTGACATAGGCCTCCTTCAGCCTGGCTGAAAATCGTTTCAACCAGCCATGATCCGTTTCAAACGAGTCTCCCTGGAAACTCACCTGCAGACGTTCGCGAATCGGTTCCAACATCGCATAGGGAAGACAGAGGTGGAGATCTCCCACCGAATTGCCTAACTCGATACCCAAGGTGACGACAATGACGATATCCGCCGGCAACACAATGGCGGCCAACTGGGGATTCATTTCTACCCGAACGGCATTGATGAGGAGTTTTTGGACAGGGTCCCAGGCTTTTTGGAGATTCCCCAAACCCATCAGCATGACCTTCTTCATCACGCGCTGCTCAATAATGGTAAAGTCCTGCCCTTCCGGCTTGACATGGGTCTGGCCGGCTCCCCCGAAAAAATGATCAACCAGCAAATACACCGTCGCCGCATCCATGGCGATCATCGCCAAGCCGCGAAGAGGCTCCATGGAGATAATCTGGAGATAGGCCGGGACGGGAAGACGTTTGGTGAACTCCCCGAACTTCATCACCGTTTGGTTCGTGACCGTCACTTCGGCGGTTTTACGAAGCACGTCGCTCAAAGAGAGACGGAACCCACGCGAGAATTGCTGGTGAATCACATCGAGGGTCGGCATTCGCCCGCGAACGACCCATTCCTGATTCCCCAGATCATATGGAACCGGTCCGTCCTGTAGTCCGGCATCTACCGGATCTTCAGGTTCCGTCTCCACGCCGCCATCGGACACACCCCGAAGAAGGGCATCAACTTCATCCTGACTAAGAATTTTTTCCATGTTGGGACGTGGCACAAAGAAACAGCCCTGCTGTCTCTTCTCTCCTCTTTCTGATTCCGGACTCCAGGCCTTTTACGTCTTTTTCCTCACGCCCTACTGAATAATAAAATCAGTAAAATACACATTGGCGACTTTCCCTTTACTCATGACGCCGTTCACCCGCGTCATGATTTCTTCCCGCACCCGGCGCTTTCCGTTCACTGTTCTGAGTAGGTGCGATTCTTTACTGCTCAGTAACACCAACAAGGCGTCGCGAATTGCGGGGATTTTGTGTTGATAATCCGTTTTTTCCTCAGGCCGGTCTAACTCGAGTTTGATACTTACTTTTAAAAATCGCAGTTCCTCCCGGTCCGCCAAATTCAACAGAAAGGGCTCTAACTCCATCACCGGCCCGGGCTCTTCATGACCTGTCTCAGCTTTGGCATGCTCGTCGTGCTCGGCGGGCTTCTCCTCCTGCCCACTCATGAAATACCAGGCTGCGCCTCCTCCTCCTCCGAGAAGAAGAACGCCCGCGATAATGATCAACAGCATTTTTTTTCCGGCCCCTGCTTTAACGGGCGCTTCCCCTTTGTCATCTTCTTCAGCCATACATCAACCTCACACGCTAAGAAATTTTTGGACCTTCACGTTCCACTTCCCAAGTCAGCAACCTTTGTGCCACTCCACTTTTCTACGTAGACACGCTTCAGCTCATCCTGTAATACATTGAATATGCATATGTTTCTTCCGCAGTCCTGCCTTATATCTCTTAGGCTCTGTAACAAGATGAGGCCTGCCTTTTCGTCATTTTCCTGGCAATTCGCGGGAACATTTGACAGGGTCGTCTATGAGAACGTGAGGCGTGAGGAGTCAGGAGTGCGGAGTGTGAAAGGAAAAACGGAAGGAGAGAGAAATAAAGATGCATTCAGCAAATTAAGGCAAGTATTCTTTTCTACTTACTCTTTACCCCTTACTTTTGACTCCTTACGCTTTAATTTTCACCATTCACGAGACATGATGGTTCAACATTCCACTAAGACAAAAAAATGCCCCCAGGCAGGAACACCTGCCTGGGGGCTTAATCAGTCACCTGCTCGGTCAAAATCTAACGGGCCAGATTCACCAGTTCTCCAAGTAGATCGTTGGTAGTGGTGATGATTCGTGAATTCGCCTGGAATCCACGCTGCATGGTAATCATATTCACTAACTCTTCACCCAAATCCACATTGGAAGCCTCAAGCGTGCTTGCCGATACCTTGCCAAACGCCCCCGTGCCGGGTACTCCATCCAAGGGGGTTCCGGAATCACCGGATTGAATAAACAAATTTCGTCCAATCGGTTGCAAGCCATCAGGATTAATAAACCGGGTGAGTCGAACCTGTCCCAACGTCCGGGTGGTTCCATTATCAAATCGGCCCGTAATCACCCCATCCTCACCAATGGAAGTTCCTGCAAGTGATCCCGGTCCATACCCGTCTTGGGATAAGGTGTCGAGAATCAACGCCTTGTTATTCAAACTCTCACCCTGTTGTAATATGCCATCCGTTCCAGCTCCCCCTTCGGTAATACTGGTTCCAAAATCAAAAATGATTCTCTGTGGCGCGCCAACTCCACCTGTAAATGTAATGTCATGCCCCGTAGGATCACTTTCTGATGACAAAAAACCATCCGTGGTATACGTCAGAGTTCCTTGGGCCACTAATGCATTGCCTGTAGTGGGATTGTTATCTCCGGCTGGAACGGTCACCTCCGAGTCTGGTGCAATCACATTATAGTCCCAGGTATTATTAGCTGTTTTAGCAAAATACACCGTTAAGTCATGCCCCCTCCCCTGAGAGTCAAAAACCCGGACAGAGGTACTTCCTGGAAACAACCCACTATTTGATTGAGGATCGAGAACCTGTGCCGTGGTGTATGCGTTGATTGGAGCATTGGCCGCCAGACGCCCGGACATCGTGATCTCCGATGTTTGGATTCCTGGTTGGGTGCTCGTGGTTAACGTTAAATTGCCAACACTCCCGCTTAGAAGCCCCGTATCATCTGCTTGGTCTCCCTGTAACCGTAGACCTGCCGGATTGACCAGATTCCCTTGTGCGTCGATATCAAACTGGCCGGCACGGGAGTAGAAAATATTTCCGGTGGCATCACTCACCCGAAAAAATCCGTCACCATCAATGGCCAGATCCAAGGCATTGGACGTCGTCTGGAGCGATCCTTGCGTAAAACTCGGGTCGATCCCCAACACCCGCACGCCACGACCTTCCACTAAAGCCGTGCTGGTCCCTCCACCGCCGATCGTGGCTCCAAAGAGATCGCCAAACGAGACCGACCGGCTCTTATAGCCGATCGTCTGCGCATTGGCGATGTTGTTACCGATCTCACTGAGCGCCCGGCTGGTCGCGTTGATTCCACTTGTCGCGGCAAAAAATGCTGAGGTAATTCCCATTGGCGTGTACTCCTTGTTTCTCGATTAACCAATCTGATGCTGTTTCCCCTACAACCGTCCACTTCAAAGAATTGAAAGAATGTCCTCCGTGTGTAAGCTTTTTCCACTTTGCAGGACGACCGGATTCTCCGCCCCAAAGGCAATCGTCATAACGCGTTCACGAGCGAAGGTGAAATTCGGGACAGGCTGTTTATTCACGTCTTCGGCTTTCACAATGAACTGGTAGACACCTTCCGGCACTCGATCTCCCGAATCATTCAACCCATCCCATTGAACCTGATTGGCTCCGGCCTTTTGAACATCTGTGGACTCTAACGTCCGAACCACCTGCTTGTTCGAGTCCAACACCTTGATAATGACCGACCTGGCCTCCCCGCTTAAGGCATAGCCCAGCGTGGGCTGCTCATCTTCGGCAAGACTGACGGTATCGCCCTGCGCAACCACCGTCCGTCCAATCAAATTCACCAGATCTAATTGTGTCCGTTGGGTATCCTGGCCGATCAATTTTTCCAAGAGTTTATTGGTACTCGTGGCCTGCTCCAACGTCGTGAACTGCGCTAACTGCGCCACAAATTCCTCATTCTGGACCGGGTTGGTGGGGTCCTGGCTTTGCAACTGTGTGACTAATAAGCGAAGAAAGACATCCGACCCAAGTGCCGAAACCGCCGCTTGCACATTGGCACCGCCTGTTGCCGTGGCATTTGTTCCTGGTTGGGTCGGCGTAATGGCATCCATGATTCAGGGCTCCTTTGTTATGCGATCTTGTTTACACGAGTGCATCATTTCATCTGCTTCATGCCACCAAATGGAATCCCTGTTCCTCAACCCGCCCGGCCCTATGGGAGAGCGATCCTGGTGTCTGATGGAGGAAAGTCGTACCCCGTTGGCTCGTCTGCGTTCCCGCCCCATCCGAACGTGTGTCTGATTCCGGCCCATTCTGGTGATCGCGGACTTCCGCGGAAAATTCCTGCAACTCCATCTCGCCCTGGGTCAGTTGCTCTTCCAATTGTGGAACAAATTGGACCGCCAGATTTTTCAACGTAGCTTGATCCATTAACAAACTGGCATAGACCTGCCGATGCTGCACGCCCACATCAATCTGCACTCGATTGGTTTCGGAAAGTTGCACCTCCAATTGGAGGCGTTGAAGCGCCGGGCCGGGAAGATCCGGGACACGCTCTTCCGCCATTCGTATAGTCGATCCAGGTGAGGAAGAGGACTGCTGAAAGCCCGGCTGAGAATGTGTCGGATTGCCCATGCCATGATTGAGCCCCTGCCCGGCATTGGGATCGACTCCCACGGCTTTTCCTGTGGCCTCAAGGACGTCTCTTGAACGATCGCCTGTCAAAGACACATTGGCATCAGCAAGAAGATCCAGGGGAATCCCGATCGAGGACTCCTTCCCGTTCGCTGGAGATTCACTAAGAACGGACGAAACCCTGCTCACATAATTCAATCGGTTCTGACTCAATTGAGCTACATTCGCCATACCTGCGGGCGTGTCTTCAAAAGGTTCTGGAACCGGGAATGCCTGATTGACTGGAGTGTTCGCAGGCTTGAGTGATTCCTGCGGAGGCCCTATCGGTGATGGAGGATTTTTCAGCAGACGAGGCCCGGTTTCTTGAACAGGGCTCAAGACGCGGTACACTGTATTCAGCTGATTCGCGTCAGATTCTGTGACAGACTTCCCAGCCACCGCTGCGAGGGCATTTTGGAGAACCCGTTCCGAATCGACCGTGGTTACGAGAGGAGCCGCACTCTGATCAGCGAGCGTGCTCCCTACCCCTGCCGTCTGACTTGCAGGGGCGCCCGCAAAGGGAGGCAAGCCTGTCTGAATGCCCCATACCGGAGGTTGTCGTATCTCTCCTCCGGGTTTTCCTTGGAGGAATGCCAGGGGCGCCACATTCCCAGGAACCACAGACCCATCCTGGGATCCATTCCCGGGCAAAAATTCGAACAACGCCGTTGGGCTCTCCACCTGGCCGCCTGTCTTGTCTCCATTCACACCTTCTGCTCTCAAGGAAATCGAATAATTTCCCACTACGGCACCTTCTTCAGGTACCTCTTGCCCATTGTTCTCCAAGAGACTCGCCAGGTACAGGGACGGGAGGGTCTCACCAGATAGGGCCTGGGTGCCGAAAAGCCAATCCTGGTTCGACCCTCGTCCTCCGTCCTCCCCTAACCTCGTCTTGGATACATTATTCAAAAAAGAATCCGGTGTCGTCTGGTTACGAAAAATTTTCGCAAACAAATCTTTGGTAGGATTCTCCGTGGTGCCTGCATGATCCAGCCCGGCTCCACCAGCCTGACCGGTTACCTGTGGGGGACTTTCCAGAGGTCCGAAAAGAAATGGCACGGCATTGATCATCATTTAATTCTGAATCTTGGAGTTCTTACGTTGGTTCAGTTTAATGTCTCGATATCGTCTGAGGCCTTCTGACAATCTGGCCGCTTTGACCGGTTCGACGCCTGCTAACACGCCGGCGGCTTTTTTGTCTTTGATCGCGGCCAAAATATCCAGGGCTAAGCCTTCCCGCATTTCTGCGATTCGCAACGCCGCTTCTTCGGGATCCATGGATTCATAGATTTTAATTAGATGAATTAACGCCGGATCCTGTTCCACATATCGACGTTGTTCTTCTGCAAGCGAAGAGGCCTCCCCCTCTAACCGTTTCCCCTCTTTGGTTTGTCGTGCAGCCAGCGCCTCCAAATCCTGCTGGAGTGCAATGAGCCGTTCTTCACGTTGTTGCAAACCACGTTCCCTCTCTTCCACCTCTTTAAGACGCGCTTGCAGTTGTTCCAATAATGTGGTTTCTGCACTGGGCGCTTCCTCATTCAACCCGTTTTCAACTGTTTGATTTTCAAATGAATCCGTTGTTCCCACCTCCGGGGTTTCTTGAACGGACCCGACCGTGGTTGCCCACAAGATCATGGCCAGCACCCAACACACCATGAGTGATCGACTAGGCAACATTGTTCTACTCAGGAGTGTTGAACATTGCCGCCAGCCGCGTTCTTGGGTCTGTGAAGAGTGAAACGGAACACGGGAGGTGTGAGGCGTATAGCGTGAAACCAACAGATGCCTCGTTTCTCCTGACCTCCCCTCATTTCTTTCGATCCCAGGCGGGCTTCCACCCCGAGCCTTGCCGAAGGCTCCATTGTTGGGTTGTTGGTCAAGACCATACATAGGCTGAACAGACATTTTTTTTGACATATTTCCATTCCCTATTGGATCATTTCTTCAAGTTGAGAAGTGGCATACGCATGAGCCGTCACATCTTCCTGCATCTGTTGTTCCTGCGTGGCGACTTTCTGCATGACCTCTTCCTCCTTCTTGGCGATCACCAACTCCACCACACGTCTGGCATGATGGGCCTTTTTTAATGTGGCCCGTAACTCAACCAGCTTGGTTTCCGCCATCTGAATCTGTTGGCTCTGGTGTTCGATGGCCGTACTGATTTGATCCAACCACTGATAGCGTTGCTCAGCAATCATCGTGTCGATACCCCCTCGTATCCGCTGGTCTAATTCAGAGGCCACCACTTCTATTTCAACCATCAGGTCATCCCGTTTCGAGACGATCTGACTTTTTTCCCACTCCGCCAAGACCACTTCTTCACGGGCGAGGTCTTCCACTTGTTTTCGAAATCGGAGTAATGTCGTCCAATTCATACGGTTTTTCCCTTTCTCTCAAGAAGACGCCGGCCCTGTTGTGCCAACAATTCGAGAGCCTGACAGCTTTCCGGTATGCCCACCCCTTCCTCACGTGTTTGCCGGAGAAAGGCATCGATCGGTCCTTTCATGTGAATTGCCGCATCGAGTCGAGGATTCGTGCCTAATTGGTATGCCCCTAAATTGATGAGATCTTCCGCGTTCCGGTATTCGGCCATCATCTGCACCAGAAATCTGGCAGCATCCTGCTGGGCGGTCGACACGATATCCGACATCACCCGACTCACGCTTTGCAGAACATCGATCGCGGGAAAGTGTCCTTGCATCGCCAACCGCCGTGTCAACACAATGTGTCCGTCTAAAATGGACCGGATGGAATCGGCAATGGGATCGTTTAAGTCGTCACCGTCAACAAGCACCGTATACAGACCGGTAATGGATCCCGTACCCACGGGCCCCACCCGCTCCAGGACCTGAGGAAAGAGCGTAAAAACAGATGGCGGATACCCTTTGGTCGTAGGGGGTTCACCGGCAGCCAGTCCCACCTCCCGTTGTGCATGTGCCAACCGGGTTAGGGAATCAACCAGGAGCAGGACCTGATTGCCCTGATCCCGAAAAAACTCGGCGATGGCGGTGGCCACAAACGCCGCCCGAACCCGCACTAACGGCGATTGATCGGAGGTAGCTACCACCACCACCGAACGGCGGAGACCTTCCCGTCCCAAATCCCGTTCCAGAAATTCCCTGACTTCCCGCCCTCGCTCACCCACCAGCGCGATCACGTTCACATCCGCAGACGTGTGACGGCACATCGTTCCCATCAAGACACTTTTCCCCACCCCGCTTCCGGCAAAAATCCCGAGTTTTTGCCCGACCCCGCAGGTCAGCAGGGCATTGATGGCTCGTACGCCCAAATCCATAGGTGTGGTAATGCGCTCCCGGAGCATGGGCGCCGGAGCGGGCGCGTAGAGGGCATAGCGGCGGCTACGGGACAGCGGCCCTTTTTCATCCAACGGCTGCCCGAGCCCATCCACGACTCGTCCCAACATTTGAGGCCCGACCAATAATCGTGGAGAGGTCGGATCGTAGCGAATGAGATTTCCGGCGGCGATGCCGCGTACAGCTCCAAACGGCATGACCACCACCCGTTGCTCCCGAAACCCGATGACTTCTCCCTCCACCATCGACTGCCCTCGTTTGCTGAAGATATGGCAACGCTGGCCGACCGATGCCCCCAGGCCGGTGCCTTCCAGAGTCAGCCCCACGGCTTTGACGACCCGTCCGGTAATCGTCACAGGAGCAATGTCGTCCAAACGCTGTTGAATCGTGGCGAGGCTCATGGCAGGGGTGCTTCCAATCCGAATTCGCTGGCCACCAGTGCCAGTTGTTGAGTGAGCCTGGCATCGAACAGGAGGCCGGCCTGCTCAACCAGGCATCCACCAGGATCCACGTCATCAAAGGCTTCAAGCGCCAGATGATCGCCATCGGCCCACTCCGGGCGTAATGTGTGTTGAAGGGGCTCTAAGATTTTGAAGTCTTGCGGATGGACTTTCAGCGTCACTAACGTTTTGTCGGGAAGTAGTCCAAGCACCTGACGCACTTGTCGAACCACGAGTTCTTTATCGATCTCACATTCCCGTAACAGGATTTTTTTGCTAATCGCCAGCGCGACCTCCACAATATCCCGTTCATGTTCTTCTAACGCGACCACCCGGGCCCGACCAATCTGATTGGCTAATCGGAGTGCCTTTTTAACCTCCTCCTCCACTTGGGCTTGACACTGGGCACGCCCCTCGGCGATCCCGGCCTGGCGTCCCCGCTCAAACGCGGCTTGTTGGAGTTCCCTGCAATCATGAGGTTGGGCCTCCTCGGCGCGTTGCTTCGCACTTTTGTGGACTAATTCCACCATCTGAAAATGTTTGACTGCGTCATCCTGTTCCATAAGCGGGCGCACCTTAGACCATTTGCTCCTCACCCTTTCCTCCCAATACTACGCGGCCTTCACCGGCCAGGCGCTGAACGGTTTTAATAATGTTCTGCTGAGCGGTTTCCACATCACTCAGCTTGACTGGGCCGCGAGTCTCCATATCTTCCTTGAGGGATTCCGCCGCTCGACTGGACATATTCTTGAAGAATTTATCCCGGAGCGGACCGTCGATCGGCTTCAGAGCCAGCAGTAATTCTTCTTTGCTGACTTCACGCAACAATTCCTGCATCCCGCGATCATCGACATTTTCCAGATCTTCGAACACGAACATCTTCCCACGGATTTCTTCGGCGATCTCCGGATTTTTGCTTTCCAGGGAGGTCAGGATTTCCCCTTCCACATTGCGTTTCACAGAATTGAGGATTTCGGCCACCAGTCCGGTCCCACCCACAGCCACCGCATTTTTGGAAGAACCCAGGCGCAATTCCTCCTGAAGTACGGCATTTAATTCGTCCAACATATTGGGCGAAACTTCTTCTGTGGTGGCTAGCCGGTAGACGATGGCATCCCGTTTATTCGCAGGGAGCAATGATAAAATCTGAGCTGCGTGATCGGATTCCAAATTGGCCAGAATCAATGCCCCTGTTTGAGGATGTTCAATGGCCAATAAATTCGCAATCGATGCCGCATCAAGGGATTTTAAGGTTTCAAATCCGGCATTCTCCGACGTGTTCAGGGAACTCAGAATACGCCGGGCTTTATCTTTTCCCAGGGCCGCATTGAGAATTTTTGAGAGATAGGTTTTGCCTTCCACCGACAGACCGGATGTTCCGGCCAATTCCCGGAATTCCTTTAACACCAACCGATGTTCGTCCTGCCCGACATTGACCAACGCCCCCAAATACGCACCGATTTGCCGGATGTCTTTTTGGTCAAGCACTTTCAAGACTTCCACCGCGGCACTCTCCCCAATGGCCAGCAACAAAATCGCCGCCTTTTCATATCCGGACAACTGGCTATTCACGGATTACACCTTTTCTCCTTGTTCTTCTTTGATCCAGGTTCGAATCACTTGCGCGGCGGAAGCCGGATTATCTGCTGCCAGCTTAATGGCTTGCTCCTGGGGAGTTTCGGAAATTTCCGCTTCATACTCGGTCACCGTGGCCGGCAAGCCTTTGTGTGGCAGGACCACCGCTGCCGCAGTAGGCTTGGTGAGATTCAGCGCCATCGGTCGAACCACAAACCACAACACCATCACTCCCAGGAAGAAAAAGAGAATGGGCTTCAGAAATCCACCCCAGGTGGCCAGGAACGATTGCACACCTGCCGTCATACTCTCCTCACCCTCAAGGATGGTGGGAGATTCAAACGGCACATTGATGACTTCGATTTGATCCCCGCGTTCTTCCGAGAATCCGACCGCTTTTTTCACAATTTGGACCAAATTCTGGATTTCCTGCTCAGGTCGTGGCACATATTTCTTTTCCGCCGTATTCTCATTCGCCTGACCCTCGGCCCCCTGAGCCGCCTCATAGGTCCCGTCCACTAAGACCGCCACGCTTAACCGCTTAATGGCGCCGGTCGGTTCAATGATTTTGCTCACTTTACGATTGACTTCATAATTCAATGTTTCATTTTTTCGTTTGGCTTCTTTTTGCTCTGTTCCGTTGCCTGCCTTGAGCTCGCTGGGCACATTGCTCCTGACACCTGGAACACCCGGTCCACCGTGGGTCGAACCGGATTCCAACACCTTCTCCTGACTCCGGTTTTCGCTTCGTACCACCTGGCTATTGGGGTCAAAGCTTTCTTCGGTGATTTCGACTTGCCGAAACTCCAACGGCGCGGTGACCCGAATCACAGACTTGTCCCGGCCCAAGACCTGGTCCAACATCGTCTGCACCCGTTGCTCCAGATCCCGTTCTACCCGTCGTTGCGTTTCAATTTGAGAAGCCGTCAGTTGAGCGTCACTATCCGCAGAGTTTTGACTGAGCACCTGACCATGATTGTCCACGACCGTCACCTGGCTGGGCTCTAATCCTTCAACGCTACTGGCGACTAAATGCACGATCCCCTGAACCTGCGTGCCACCAAGAGGAGCCCCCCGCTTGAGCGTCAACACGACGGCCGCCTGGGCTGGCTTTTGTTCCGTCGCGAATAGACGCTTCTCAGGCATCACCAGATGCACGCGTACCCGCTCAACTTGGGATAACTGGCCAATGGTCCGGGCCAGTTCTCCTTGAAGCGCGCGTCGATAATTCATTTGTTGCGTAAAAGGCGTCACGCCCAGCCCGGTTCGATCGAAAATTTCAAATCCCACTCCAGCTGATTCAGGAAGTCCCAACGACGCCAGCTGGAGTCGCAACTCATGCACCCGTTCTGCCGGAACTTTAATCGTATTCCCGCCTTCCCCCACCTCATAGACGGCGCCTTGCTTGCCAAGTTCTTGGATAATCGCTCGCGTATCGTCGGGATTGAGCTGGGAGAACAGGACCACCAATTCAGGGGCTTTTCCGACCATCATCAACATCGGAATGGTCGCCAGGGCTAAGGCCAGGACGACCACCACGCCGATCCGCTGCGTTAAAGTTAGGGCTTGAAAATTACTAAGGAGACTGTCCATAAGGTTAACGGATTTTGCTCAACGCTCTCGATTGAAGAAATGTAGGCCCCAGTCTTACACCGATGAGTGGTGCTCGATATGACCGGGACCGGCTCTCTCTCATTGGGGTCTCCGCCATGATCGGCATCAGCATCAACTCAACCCTTTTTACACTTGCATCCGCATAACTTCCTGATACGCATCAATCACTTTATTTCTGACCTGCATTAACAGCTTAAATGATAAACCGGCCTTTTCTCCGGCGATGACCGCTTGATGGATGTTGACGTTCTCTCCACGGGCGACGGCATCTTCTAAACGTCCGGCCTCATGCTGCATGGTATTGACGGACTCCACCGCTTTTTTCAAGAGATCGCCGAATCCCTGGTCCTGACTGGCGGGGCCTTTGAGCGGGGTGACCCCAAACGGTTCTGAAACACCCTCAATGCTTTTTATCGGAAGATAGTCCATTTCGCTGTTCTCCTTCATTCAGGATTGAAGAGCCTTAACGACTCATTTCTAATGCACGAAGCGTCATCGTCTTGCCGGTTTCCATCACGGCTAAATTGGCCTCGTAGGCGCGGGTCGCCGACATGAGATTGACCATTTCCTCGATCGGATTTACATTGGGAAGGTGTAAATACCCCTGTTCATCCGCATCGGGATGACTGGGATCGTACACGGTCCTTAACGGTCGCTCGTCTTGGATCACATCCGTCACCCGAACGCCGGATGGTCCGGACTGGTCGCCAAAGGCATTGGCAAAAACATTGGAAAACTGCTGCCCTGCCGGTGAGGCTTGAAACACGACATCACGCCTGATGTATGGTCCCCCTTCCGGCGTCCGGGTGGATTCCGCATTGGCCAAATTGCTGGCAATGATATTTAACCGCTGCCGCTGTGCATCCAAAGCAGACCCCACAACCGAAAACACTCGATCAATATTCATCGTCCCCTCCTTTTTCCGACACCCATTTCAGATCGTCATATCCATCTCTGCTTCAGCAAACTCCCGTTTCACCTGTTCTCTCGGCTTTCCATGGATCAGCGTCATGGGAACCATGCGCTCAATGGGGGTCACCTACCGCCACTCCCTCCATCAATGGCCGCATTCCAGCCATCGAAGCGCCCTTTTAAGAATTGACTGACCGCCATATACATCAAGGTATTTTCCGCCATCAGGGTCATTTCTTTTTCCAAATTCACGGTATTCTCGTCTAACCCCGCTCCGGCATCCTGTTTGATGGTGTGCTGAAAGATCCGGGAATCCTCTGAGGCCGTGCGCACATGTTTTGGATTGGTGACGACTGATTCCAATGGACCATCCCCTCGAAGAACTGCATTGAAGGTTTCTTGGAAGGGTAGGATCCTGGACTTGTAGCCAGGCGTTTCTTCGTTGGCCATGTTGGAGGCAATCGTTTCCTGAATGCCGCTCCGGACATCCAGTGACCGCTCAAAGAGTCGCGTGCCTTCATCCCACGGGGAAATCATCATGGCTTTCTCTCCTTCCCGGTTTTCATGTTCTCCTGTGTCTTCACCTGTATACCCTGCTACCGATCCGTGCAAACCTCGCCATTCTCACTCCAGTCAGCAACACCAATGCCAGAAATTACGGGTAAGGAGTGAACAGGAAGGGAAGAATGAGGTTCTCCCGCATTCCTCCCGCGCCTCAACTCTCACACCGTCCGTCGTTAATGGCCTCAAGGTAACTTTTGCCCGCACCGGCATTTTTTTCCGCTCTACTCCTCCCATTCCGCACAATCCGCAAAAAGGAGCATTCAGATATTCTTCCGCTTGCCTTTGCTTAAATACTCAGGGAAAGCCCCCCGTTTAACTGTCGATACTCCCGTAATTTATTCCGTAAGGTACGAATACTGATTCCCAATGTCCTGGCCGCATGCGTCCGATTTCCATCATGGCGCTCCAGAGTTCTCAAAATGAGTTCTCGTTCCATTTCCCAGATAGTCCCACTTGGCGCACTGGCATGATTGGCCGCCAACATGGGTTCTTCAAACTGAAAATGCTCAATCAGTAATGGTCCATTCCCGGCTAATAACACACCCCGCTCAATCACATTTTCCAGTTCGCGTACGTTTCCTCGCCACGGCCGCCGTTTTAAATAGGCCATCGCCTCATCTGAGATCTCGCACGGCGTGCGCCGGTTTCGCCGCAATGACCGATTGGCAAAATATTCCGCCAATAATTGAACGTCCTCCGGGCGATCACGCAATGGCGGAATGGTAAACGGCATGACACTCAACCGGTAATACACATCCTCACGAAACCGGCCGGACTGAACTTCCTGCGCCAAATTCCGATTAGTCGTGGCAATCACCCGCACATCCACCTGCACCGGCTGCCTGGAGCCAAGGCGATCCACTTCACGTTCTTGAAGGACCCTGAGTAATTTGGCTTGTAATCCCAAACTCATTTCTCCGATTTCATCCAACAACAATGTTCCCTGGTGAGCTAATTCAAACTTGCCGCATCGTCTCGCCAGCGCACCGGTAAAGGCCCCCTTTTCATAGCCAAACAATTCACTTTCCAAGAGTCCTTCCGGCAGGGCGGCACAATTGATCGCCACAAATGGTTGAGAAGCCCTGGGACTATGACGATGGACATGCCGGGCCAGGACTTCCTTTCCCGTCCCGCTTTCGCCTTGAATCAAAATGGTTGCCGGGCTGGCCGCCACCATCTCCAACATGCTGATCGTGTTCAACACTTTCGGATCCCTGGTCAGAAACCCTTCGCGCGGCTCTTCACGGCGACATCGTTCCTGTTCCCTCAGAACCTCCAGCCCTGACACAGGCTGCGCATCTTTCAATTGGTCTATGAGTTTTTCGAGACGATCAAGGGGAAATGGCTTTTGAAGAAAATCGGTTGCCCCATATTTGAGGGCCTCGACGGCTGCATCCACTCCACCATAGGCGGTCATAACCACCACCGGCATATGGTAACCCTGGCTTCGGACTTCTCGTAAAAAATCCATTCCTCCTTTGCCGGGCAAATTCAGATCAGTCAGCACCAGCCAGGGGGCCTCACGTTCCATCCGCTCCAATCCTTCATAGCCATCTCTGGCAACCGTGACGGCATACCCATGCTGACTCAACGCGTGAGTCAGGGCCGATTGCAACTGTTCATCATCTTCAACGACCAGAATACCCCGGCCCACTCCACCCTCGGTATCGATCATGCCAATCTCCTTTATTGAGGAAAAAATAGTTTGACGGTTGTGCCTTTGCCGGTCAGGCTTTCCATCTCAATCATGCCTTGATGCACCTGCATAATGTCTTTCACGATCGGGAGTCCCAGGCCGGTCCCTCCCTGACGTTTCGAATAAAATGGCTGAAAAACTCTGGTGAGTTCTTCTTCCGACATGCCACATCCTTCATCTCGAATACTCAATGCCACGCCATTGACTCCGGTAGAGACGTCCCCTCCCGAAACCGGCCGAGAAGTCCGCCGGCACTGAATCTCAATATGACCATCAGGTGGAGAGGCCTGAATGGCATTCAGGAGCAGATTCAAGAGTGCCTGTTTTAATAACTGCTCATGTCCCAAGATCTCGAGAAGCGAGGTTTCTCGCTGCCGGTGAATGGTCAGCCGTTTGGTTCTGAGGGGAAACGTGGCCAAGAGCTCCACATCATCCAACAGTTCCAAGAGATTCACGCACTGCCGATTTCCCTTCAATGGCGTGGTGGATGTTAAGAGATTCGAGACCAGTCCATCTAATGAACGAATGGCGTGAAGTAATTGATCCGCCAGCTCTTGACGTCCCTTACCGGATGGACTGTCCCGCCCCAACAGTGTGGCAAACCATTCAATACTCGCCAGTGGATTTCGAATATCATGCGCCAGCTTCCCAACCTGTTCGCCTATGGTTGCCAAACGTTGAATCTGTTCCGTTCGTCCACTGTGCGCATCTCCTTCGTATTTGAGATAACGAACCGTCAGACTGGACGGTTGATCCATCCCTCCTAACGGACAATCCCAACAGGATATCCGGCCTGCCTTCCACTTCCAGTCGGAAAAGGGAACCGGTGGCCATCCCAGGCTTGTCCAGAGATCCTGAACCTGCCAGTTCATCTTCTTCCAATCGATTCCGCCCATCAGCACATGGGCCTCGTGATTAGCCGTCACAATCCGCCCTTTGCGGTTATAGAGCAGGGCAGGCAACGGAAGACTTTTCACCAAACGATGCAGGTGATGATGCAATCGTTGCGTTTCTGCATATTTGGCCTCTAGCGCCAGGCTGAGGGTTTCACTGGAGATCGTCGGCTCCATGATAGAGTCGAGTGTCGGCCAGCTCAATTCCTCATTCCTCTTGCTACTCAAAGCGATCATCGGTTTAGGATTGAATTGGGGCATCGGGTATCCTGGTTGGTGGGGTTTCTTTCGAGGACATTTCATCCAACACCGCCGTGGCGGCTGAACGAATCGTATGTTCCAATTCTGGAGAACGGGTTGGTAATTGACGGATTTCAGCGAGCAGCGCGGCCGCTTCATCGGACTTCCCCATGTATTCAAGCGAGGCCGCTAGCCGATATTTGGCCCAGGTGTGCAAGGCCGGCGGCGCATCAAAGGCCAGGGCTTGATCGTACAGATGCTGAGCTTCGACATAGTCCCCATGATCAAACATGGCATCCCCCAAACGGAGGACATCGGAAACCTGCGTGGGTTGAATGGACACTACCTGTCGGAGGTCTTGCACCACGGACTCCATCCGTCCGAGCGCTCGATAGGCGCGTGCCCGATTCCGGAGCACATAGCGTTGCTCCATTTCACCGTCCACATGCTGGAGAGCCGCCGAGAAACCTTGTATCGCTTCTGCATACCGTTTGTCCGTGAGAGCTTCCAAGGCAAGAATGGTCTCCACCTGCCCACGCCCCCGGCCATTGGGAAACTCACGGAGATAGGACGTTCCCGCCTCTTGCACCCAAGATTTGTTTTTCTGCTCTTGAGCAACCACCACCTGCTGAAGGCGAATGTCCTCCCGAAGAGGACTGTCGGGGTACTCCTTTAAGAGTTGGCCATACCAATGCCAGGCTTCTGCCGGAAGATTCACTTGCTGATAGGCCTGCGCCACCATCAAGAGACGCTCCCGTTCCAATGGCACCAGCTGAAAGGCGTCTTGATAGTCGGTGTGAAACTTGAGTAACGGCACCCAGGCTTTCGAATCATAGAAAGAACGAATCTGATGCTGTAACAAGCGGGCGAGTCGATCCTGACCTGTCTGGCGGCTCTCATCGGACGAGGTGACGACAATGAGACGGGTATAGGTTTGAACCGCATCAGCGTACTCCCCTAGCGCCTGATAGGCTTGTCCCATCCACAACAGGCTCTCATCAGCCACATCCCTTTCCAGGGCATGACTGAGCTTACCGGCCGTTTCTAGAACATAATCCCATGAGAGCGAGAGATAGATTTCCAAATCATCAAACCGATGGTACTCTTTGACCCAGTCCTCCTTGGCGTGCTCCTGGGTGACAAACGCCACGACCCATCTGGTGAGCGCGGCCTGTCCACGTCGACCGGGTTCCTGGTCGGGAAAACGTTGTCGGGCTTGATCGGCAAAATACAAGGCCAGATATTCATGCCCGTCTTTCCGTAATTTTTCGGATATTTGGTTCAAGGCCATCCCGGCTGTTTCCTCATGCGGATGAAGATTCACCGTCAACAAAAATCTGGATATCGCCATGGCAGGATTTCCAACCGCAAGTTCCGTTAATCCATACTGATACGATGAATTCCCAGACCGGCGAATGAGTTCAGGCTTTTCGGCTTCGACCACCCGGTACCAGTAGTAGGCCTGCTTCCAAGCCTTCGCCATGGCCGTGGCATCCGCCAACCCCAATGCCGCCTTCAGGCGATGGCCACTCCACTTGGGTTCTTCTACCACTCGTCTGAGAATCAGTGCTGCCTCCAAATATTGCCTATTGCTCAGATACCCTAGTCCGGCTTCGACCATGACTCCTCCCGCTAACGGATGATCGGGATAGGACCGGAGAAAATCTTCGAATATTCCGCTGGCTTCTGAAAACCATCCAGCCTCCCAATACACATTACCCATGGCACACACGGCCCATGGGACATACACACTCTGCGGATCACTCATTTTCATCGCTTGCAGACGCTCGATGCGTTGAAATTTTTCTCTACCCGGTTCATCCAACGGATCAGGAAGAGAGGACAGGATCCAACGGGTCCCTTCTGCAAACTGCCCATGCTCCTGCTCTTTTAAATAGGTGGCAAACATATCTCTGGCTTCCAAGAGTTGTCCCGCGCGTACTGCATCCTGTCCCTGTCGAATAATTTCCGGCATCATCATGTCGCGGGAAACGTACCAGGAAAATTCAGAACACGGGCCTCCCAAAACTGCGCTGGGCCAGAAAACACACAACAGGGCAATCCAAGTAAATTTCCTCACTTTGGTTTCTGCTCCAACCTGATAGACCTCTTCAGCAAAAATTAGACCGGAGTCATTCTTGCCGATGGCAAAAAATCGACAACAGGGTTTTCGTTGAAAAACCAGGAAGTTTTGTAAGGACGAAGACGAACGGACAATATTGCCGACGTCAAGGAGTTGACGGAATGGTCAGAACCTCAGGCTTGTTTGGAATGGGAAGGCAAAAACACGGCGGGAGAGGCCGGGCGTTTTCGCTTACTACACGTCGGCCAGATCTTCCGATGGGGTCGCCCGTTGTGCGACCACTTCGGCCAGGGATTTCTTTTTTAACTTTTCAATGAGGGTGGTGCGATTGATTTGCAGGAGACGAGCCGCTTTACTTTTGACCCAATTCGTTCGCTCGAGCGCTTCAAGAATCAACCGGTTTTCAAACTCCTCAACCGTTCTCGAGAGATCCATCCCGGCCACGGGAATTGCCGCCGGCATGGTGGGGAGATGAGAGGAGGGTAATCGCCGGATTTTTTCCGGCAAATCATCCGGGACGATCATCCCCCGCCGTTTCAAGATCGCTATCCGCTCAACAATGTTTCCGAGTTCACGAACATTTCCCGGCCAGGGATATTCACATAAGAGACTCATCGCATCATCGGCCACTCCGGTGAGTTCTGCTTTCCGGCGATCATTGAACATCGTGATGAAATGCTGGAGCAGGAGCGGGATATCTTCGACCCGCTGCCGTAGAGGCGGAACCAGAACCGGCACCACGTTTAATCGATAAAACAAATCCTCCCGAAATTGTTTCGCGGCCACCAGGGTTTCAAGATCTTGGTTCGTAGCGGCAATAACCCGGGCGTCCGATTTATACGTTCGAGTCCCCCCTACACGTTCAAACGTTCGCTCCTGTAGGACCCGCAAAAGCTTGACTTGGAGCGGGGGACTCAGATCTCCGATTTCATCAAGGAAAATTGTTCCCCCCGTCGCCAACTCAAATCGTCCGACCCGAGATGCGACCGCTCCGGTAAAGGCCCCTTTCTCATGACCGAACAATTCACTTTCTAATAACGCCTCGGGAATCGCTCCGCAATTAACAGGAATCAGGCTTCCCTGGCGCCGCATGCTATGACAATGAATGGTCTGGGCAATTAATTCTTTTCCGGTTCCACTTTCTCCTAAAATCAGCACCGTGCTATCGGTATCGGCGACGCAATCGATCAGTTGAAATACTTCCTGCATCACCTGACTGGAGCTAATGAGTTTTCCTAAACTAAATTGGCCTTTGACGGTTTTCTTCAATTCGACATTCTCGTCCTGAAGACTCTTGACCCGTAAGGCACTGGCAAGCGTGGCACTCAACACATCCATGGAAAAAGGTTTAGAGAGAAAATCAAAGGCACCGGCCTTAATCGCTTTTACCGCCATCTCTACCGACCCATATCCCGTCATGACGATCATGACCGGATGATTGGGAAGTTGCGTGATGCGCTGAACTAACTCAATTCCGTTGATGTCGGGAATCATCACGTCGGTCAAGACAATATCGAACTGGGAAGCCTCGGCCAGAACCAAGGCGTCGCCGCCGGATTCCGTATCCACAACCTGATGCCCCTCATCCTCAAGCTGCAACTTGATGGACTCCCGCACATCGATTTCATCTTCAACCAGCAGGATCCTGGCAACCTGCTTCGCGATAGCTGATCCAGCAGAATCGAACGCTTCCATGAATAGCCTCCCTCTCAGCCCGGATAAACGCACATACCGTTGACTCGATTGTGCGGTAAAGGAACATAGCTACCCCATTTGACGGGGAAGGTCAAGGGTTGTCTTCTAATTTGACGCGATCATTACCGGGTTCCTGCCCCTCGCTTTTGAATCACCAAAGAGACTCAAATTTCCATGAACGACCAAATCCCCTTGATCCAAGGGTATATTTAAGAAATATCCAACACGTTCCGACAAGAATACCTAGAGAAAACGGAAGGAACCTCTGACGCACGATCCCGACGACCCATGGACACGCCACATCCTCCACAACCGGCTCCCATGCCGATATTCATCCTCTTTGATACCCAAACCGGCTATCTCTATGGTCACCTCTTTGCGACGGGACCGGAAGATCCTTTTCTTCAGGAAGTTATTGACTGGTGGAGCCATTATTGCTCGAACAGCCCTATTGGGGTGGATTACCCGGGCGTGACCAAGCACCAGGAATTGGCCAGTAGTCCTACCTCCCATTAGTCAGGGCAACACCGTCCAAATCGCCAAGCCGGATCGGAACACCAACATCAATCCGGACAGGTGGATGATCACAATATTCGCATTGGCTTCCGTCTGGTCAATCGCATTGCCGGATGGAAGATCTTGCGAAAAAAACCCTCCGGTCAACGCAGAAAATCCCAGGGCCCGTCGATTGGTAATGAGCACGGCCACATAGTCATTCACGATACTCTTCACCAACACCTCTCCGGCTCCCCACGGTTCCCGTTTCCAACGACCAAGATCACTTTGAAAACCGTAGGCCGCCTGTTGACCTTGAACAATAATCATTTTGGGAGTGACCGTGGCAGTGATCACTTCCTCCGCCGAGGAAAGATTCATGTCCACCCACCGTTGTAACCGACCTGAAAATCCAAGCAACCGTGTGGTTGTCTGAACATATCCCGTCATACCTTTGCTTTCGACCACCAGCACGTCTTCCCCCGACGCTAACCCCTTTCTGGCAATTCCCTCGCCGGACGTGATGCCAAACAGCTGTCCTCTTGCCGACGTGATGGTGACCTGATCAGTCACGACTTCTTGCGCCCAGAGATGAAACGGCCAGGCGACTAAGCCCCATAGAACCATCACCGGGACCGTGCACATTCGCATAGGTAAAAGGCGCATGACGGTTAGCGATAGTCCCAAGGAATTCCACGCTCTCCCGCCATGATGGGGCCCAAGATCAGCTTCATTAATTGCGTCCCATGCCCTTGGGTCCCCCACAACCCGGTCAAGCTGATGAGAAATTCAAATTGTGAGCGGTCAGGAAGCCGTGTATACGTGAGCCCGAGGGAAAAACATCGACAGGGATTTTGGTAGAGCCCGACCACATCCCATTCCGCCGTCTGTCCCGTTCGGAGGTCATGATACCACTTGGTGCCTACGGTCACACCATAGGGCAAACGCACTCCACCTCCAGTCGTGAGATAGAGGATTTCCTCATCCGGAGCCAACACCTCATTAAACGACACGGGATTCCAAATATCTCCACGGCGGACTCTCGTTCCCTCTTTGGTGTACCGCTGACCAACGGTCATATACCATGTCTGCCGGCTTTGGATGAGCACATCGGTGTTCATCTGAGAAAAATATTTCCTATTCGGATCGTAAAAGGCATCGACCCTCAGATTAAAGGCCGAGATGAAAGCTGAGGAATCGACCGGTGAATGAAAATGCCCCCGTGTCCAGATATCCGAAAACCGGGAGGCGAGGGGTGGCGGATTGGCCACATGATAACTTTGGGCAAAGAACAGATCCAACCAGGCATTGGATTTTCCGCCACCAATTTGGCTCAGACGATTTTTCAAGGAATAGGTCACCAAACTCTTTTGAATTAAATCATCCACGGCATCGATCTGAACTAATTCCGATTGTTTCGTTTGTGGCACATACTCATAAATTACATTCGGTTGTAGAGAATGACGGATCCAATTCCCATCGCCGAGGGAAAACCGTTTCGAGACATTCGAGAACAATTCAGCCCCAACCCAAAAGGTTTCACGATGTTGGGCTGATTTCTCCGTGAGCCCCCGCGTATAACCTACTTCACGAAATTTTACCTGGGGACGGAATCCCAGGGCATGCCCCAGATGGAGCCCTTCCATTGACAGTCCCGGCATCACATCGATCCGACCGACATCGAATCCTGTCTGCCTGTGAAATTGCACCGCAGTCGTTTCCGCGGTCAGCGATATGGGACTGCCCAAGACACTGGGATTCATGAAGCGATGTCCGATTTCGGGTAACCGCTGAAAGGTCGAATTCCCGCCGGTGGCTAACGGCTGAATATATTGGCCGGTAAGATATAGCGCTCCATGATCAAGCCGTTGCAAAATAGTGAGGTGCGACTCTTGGCTGGGTAAAGCCCGTTGAGTCCCAGAACTGCTAAAATTTTGCAATACCGTTCGATCACTTGAAAAATTGGCGCGCATTCGTAAGGACAAATCAGGATTGAATTGCTGAGCATGAGCTCCTCGAACTTCGGCTCGCCCACGATTTTGCTGGGTATCATAAAGCGAGCGTATCAACCATTCTCCCTTTGTGAGGCGATTCCACATATAGCGATATTCCAGATCCGCACCTCCTCCACGCTCCGTTAAGATTTGGGGGGAAATGGTTAAATCATTGCTGGGATTGATGGCCCAAAAATATCCCTGCCGATACTGGTAACCAAATTGCGTATTGTACCCGGTCGTAGGAAATAAGAATCCGCTTTTTCGAGAAGCGCCAAGCGGATATCGAAAGGTGGGAATCGGGACGACCGGCACATCGTTCACATTGAACCATACGCCTTTACCAAACAAACTGTCCTCATATTCCACATCCATATCATGAAAGTTAAATCGCCAGGCTGGAATCTCGCCATTCTTCGCATCACAATTGGTAAAGGAACCCTCCTTGACCCGATAATGGGTTTCAGAAAACCGCTGAAGCCGTCGCCCCGTCACAAAGGAATTCTGCTCCTTGAGATAAATACTGCCGTTCGTGATCACTCCCGCTTCGGTATTGAGATTGAGCTCAAGCTCTTCCGACCAGATATCGGTCTTCACATCCCGTAAATGCACATGACCACGCGCCGTGAGACGCCCCGTGAGCTTTTGAAGGGTGGCTTCATCCGCATTGAGATGAATGGGGCCCCGTGTGATATCCACTGCCCCGGTGGCATGATATTCTTCCCGATCATTATCATATTCAATTCGGTCGGCATTAATGGTGACGGGAATTCCCTGTGAGGTTGGTTCAACAGAGCCCCTCTCAGCTGAGGATGCTGCCGGGACCTCCTCGGATTCCACACGTGAGACGTCCGATTGCCCGAACGCGGTTTTTCCCGCTGCCAGTATCGTGAGGAAGATCAATATACCAAGCAATACTCCATGAGACCGGCGCGAGAGCACACACAGGCCTCCACCCACGCCCGCACCAGTCACGTTGGAAAATCCGGCTGAGTGAGCCGTTTGAGTACCTCCCCAACCAGAAATAACGACCCGGTCACACAGATCACGTCTGCGGGATTGGAGTTGTCTTTGGCCCTGCAAACAGCCTCCCATGAATCTGCAAGTAGACACGGCACCAGGTCTTCGCGATCGACGGCCTGATTGAGCTCATCTACCGACGCCGCCCTTTCCATCCGTGGCTGGGTGAGAATCAGGTGGTCAACAATTGGAATGAACACACGCAGAAATCCCTGAAGATTCTTGTCGCGCATCATCCCAACCACCAGAATGAGTTTTCGTCCCGCGCCATCATGAATTTGTGAGTGGAGAAAGTCAAATAACACGTGAGCACCCGCAAGATTGTGCGCCCCATCCAGAACCAGAAGTGGATTTCGTTGCACGATTTCTAATCGACCTCTCCATCTCACCTCTTGCAAACCGGTTCGAATGGCCGACGGTGAAATAGGGAATGTGCCATCGACGGCCATCTCCAATAACGCAAGAGCATTGGTCGCGTTCACCAACTGATGCCGGCCGGGCAAATTCGTCTGTAGGCCTGGAATAGTCCATCCCGGCCCTTGATAGGTAAAAGTCGTTGCGCTGGTTTCCAGAAGGAAAAAGTCCTGCCCCATACGAAAGCAGGGCGCCTGCCACTTCCTGGCCTGAGTCTCAAAAATCTGAAGAATATCTTCCGGCATGGGTCCCAAAACCACCGGAGCCTTTTGTGTAATGATGCCGGCTTTCTCCCTCGCAATCTTCTGAAGAGAATCTCCCAAATAGGCCTCATGATCGAAACTAATCCCCGTTATCAAAGCACCCATGGGGCTCAACACATTGGTCGCATCAAACTGTCCGCCCATCCCGACTTCTACCACCGCCATGTCCACTTGTTGGTTTTTAAAATGGAGAAAAGCCAGCGCGGTCGTAAATTCAAAAAAGGTGAGGGTTGTGAGGGGATTGGCGGTTCGCCGAATCTGCTCGGTCAGGGCACAAACCGATTCTTGCGAAATGTCTGTTCCCTGAACACGAATGCGCTCTCGGAAATCAATCAAATGCGGGGACGTATACAGACCAACCCGGTACCCGCTCGCTTCAAGGATCCTGGCTAGCATGGCTGAGGAAGAACCCTTCCCGTTCGTGCCGGCAATATGCAGGGTAGGATATCGGTGCTGAGGATTCCCTAGCCTGGCAAGAGTATCGGTAATAGCTTCCAGGCCGAGCTTGATGCCAAACCGGTGCAAGGAAAAAAGATAGTTAAGCGTTTCTGGATAGCTAGCCACAGGAATCGAAACTGGGCGGGAGACAATAAAGGGAAGGAGTTTTCGTATCAATAATAACTACAACGTATGGCTCTCACCATGAAGGGGATAGCCCATCGTCATGGCTGTTGAGATCCACCTGGACACAAGGAGAGCCTGACCTTTCGGCCATTACGCCGAAGAGGAAGAGAGTTCTGTGACACAATGCGAAAGCAACGTTTCCAGGGTTGGCTTGAGAGTTTTTCGTTCCACGATATGATCAACCATGCCATGTTCCAACAAAAACTCAGCACGCTGAAAGCCTTCAGGCAAATGTTCTTTGATCGTTTGCTCTATGACCCGTGGGCCGGCAAACCCAATCAGCGCCTTCGGTTCCGCGAGAATGATATCACCCAACATTGCGACACTGGCAGTGACCCCCCCAAAGGTCGGATCCGTTAACAGGACAACAAAGGGCATTCGAGCCTCTTGCAATTTCGCCAAAGCTGACGCGGTTTTGGCCATTTGCATGAGTGACAAAGTCCCCTCTTGCATGCGTGCGCCACCGGAAGTCGTGACCAACAAAAATGGCATATGCGCCGTTAGCGCGTGGTCGATTGCCCGACAAATTTTCTCGCCGACCACCGATCCCATGCTCCCACCCATAAATGAAAAATCAAAAATTCCAAGCGCCACGGGCTTCCTGCCAATTTGGCATCGCCCGGTCAAAATTGCTTCCTTTTTTCCCGTTTTTTCTTGGGCCTTGTGAATGCGCTTGCGGTACGGCAAAGTGTCCACAAATTGTAGGGGATCTCCTGGAACTAAATCTTTATCCCATTCCTCGAATGAACCAGGATCAACAATCAGTTCCAATCGCTCACCAACCGATAGCGGAAAATGGTATTGGCATTTCGGGCAGACTTTTAAATTTCGCTCAATCTCGCGCTTAAAAATAATGGCGCGACACACAGCGCATTT
The DNA here is from genome assembly GCF_032051675.1 of Candidatus Nitrospira neomarina. Classification (NCBI taxonomy): domain Bacteria; kingdom Pseudomonadati; phylum Nitrospirota; class Nitrospiria; order Nitrospirales; family Nitrospiraceae; genus Nitrospira; species Candidatus Nitrospira neomarina. The sequence goes on along the minus strand of NZ_CP116968.1, from coordinate 682,311 downwards.
AATCCACATCCCTTCCACGATTTTAATGGACGTACCTTCGGGATCCGTGCTTTTATTCCGTTTAAACCATCCCATAAATCAGTCTATCCTTAAGCTTCTATTATGAACGCATCGCACGCGAATCTAGATATTGATCTGGTTGAGATAAAGAAAATGCGAAAAAGGCAGGGAAAGTACACAACAAGGATCATGGACTCCGACAAAGTCTTCGATCACGACACACGACATTACCATAGGGAGGATGAACCGGCAAGAATCAGTCGAAGAAGCACCTCTCACTCCCAGACTGTTGGGGTATATTGGCAGAAGGAGGACGAGACACCGAATATGGAGGAAATGCGGGGGATCAGCCTCCCCTTGCATGCATTTCCAAATGCGGATCTTGGCGCAATCGCTCAATGTCAATGTACCGGCCACGGCCACTGACCTGTTCAAGCTCTTTGCGTTCTTCTGCCCCCCGATCCTTTCGGGTTTCCCAGACAGACTGGATGATGGAGAGAATTTCTGTTCGTGATCGTTCCATGCGAAGGAGCTTGCGAAGGTCAAGGCCGGTTTTGGCATACAAGCACAAATACCACATCCCGTCAGCCGTCAACCGACTCCGGTCACATGTCGAACAGAAAGGCACAGTAGTGGAAGAAATAATACCAAATATAGTTCCATCTGATAACCGGAATCGCTGCGCAGGAGCCGAACTGACCTCTTCCACCGGCTCGACCGAACCATAATACTCACCGACCATCTTCAAGATCTCTTTCCGGGAAAGAACCTTTTCCGCTGACCAGTCATTGGCTCCGCCTACATCCATATATTCGATAAAACGCACTTCTCCGTTGACCCGCTTGCCGTATTCAATCAAGGGAATGACTTCATCCTCGTTGTATCCCTTCATGGCGACCGTATCCAGCTTCAACCCTGTGAACCCGACCCGCTCCACTGAAGCAATGCCTTCCAACACTCTGTCCAACGTATCGCGTCGAGTCAGCGCTTTAAACCGCTCGGGCTTCAACGTATCCAGACTCACCGTGACCCGATGGAGTCCGGCATCAAAAAGGGCCTGCGCCTGTTCATTCAACAACACCCCATTGGTGGTCATTGCAATATCATGAATGCGAGAGTTTTGACGAAGCATTTTGATGAGTTCAGCCACGTTATTGCGTAATAGAGGCTCGCCTCCGGTAATACGCACGCGATCAATTCCCCGATCGGAAAATACATTCGTCAGGAAGGCGATTTCTTCAAACGTCAACAGATTTTCCCGAGGAAGCCACACATAATTTTCCTCAGGCATACAGTACTGACACCGTAAATTGCATCGATCGGTCACGGACACCCGCAAGGATCGTAAGGGACGTCCCCAGACATCTTTGACCGCATGCGGCAGAGTCACGGCCCCCTCCCCATCCATTATGGGTGTTCCTCCACCCATACTTCGCCTTCCGGCGTCGTTTCCATTTTCCAGATTGGAGTAATTTTTTTGAGTTCATCAATACACCATTGGCAAGCCTTAAACGCATCGGCACGATGTTCAGCCCCAACAATGATCAGCACAATATTCTCACCAATTTCAATGGGACCATAGCGATGGAGGACCAATGCCTCAATAATGGCAAAATCACGAAGTGCCTGTTCTCGGATTTCTTTAAGTTTTTTCTGGGCCATCCCTTCGTAGTGATCAAAACTCATGGAACTCACGTCTCGACCCTTGGAGCGATCACGAGCCGTCCCCAAAAACATGGCAATACCCCCGATTCGACGGGACCGAGATCTCACTCGTTGCAATTCTTCATCAATTGAGAAATTTTCCATTTGCACCCGAACCAGCATACTTTCTTCTAATTCAACAGCCATCGGATTGCCCTTTCTCCTGAGCTCATAATTCGCCTGATCCTCCCGCAAAGGGAGGCAATAATGCGACCTCATCAGCCGTGTCCAGCACCGTGTCCCAATGAGCAATTTCTTGGTTCACCGACACCAGCACTTTTTTCTTTTCGAGCAATTCACCAACCTGAGGATACTCCCTCTGTATGGTATAAACCAGATCCTTGACCTGTTCACCTTCGGAAAAGGCCACTTCCAAATCCTTACCTCCAGGAATCATGGTCTTTAACATCCCGAATAATTTAATCTTCACAATTTACAACTCCCACGATCAAGCTCGAAGAATGGGCCTCATCTTTTTCCTACCTGCCCTTTTGCACACGGACATACGTTCCTGACTTTCCTCCGGATTTTGAAACCAGGGCTATCTCTCCAAACTCCATGCCTTTATCTACCGCCTTACACATATCATAAATCGTCAGAGCAGCCACAGAAACAGCTGTCATGGCCTCCATTTCTACTCCGGTATTTCCGGTGGTTTTCACCGTTGCAACAATCGTAATGACACACCGTCCATCGGAATTAGGCTGGGGGTCTTCTTTGAAGTCAACATCCACTCCTGTGAGAAGTAGAGGATGACACATGGGGATCAGATCCGGAGTCCGTTTGGCCCCCATCACGCCGGCCACTTGAGCCACGGCCAGCACATCACCCTTCGCAATCCGACCTGCATGAATTTTTTCAAGGGTTTCCGGCAAGACAAACACTTTTCCCTCTGCCACCGCTACACGCTCGGTCGGAGGCTTGTCCGTCACATCTACCATTCGAGCCCGTCCGGACTCATTAAAATGCGTTAGATTTGCCATCATCAAAAATAGTCAGAGATGAAAATTTCTTTTGAAAATCAGTAAATTATAAAGACAGGGGAAAAACGACGTCAAGCAAAACATCCCTCCTGAATAATCCCTTGACAGCCAAGCTCATTCCACCTATAAACAGTCATAAAACCTTATTATTCAGAGAGTTTCTCCCATGGAATCCACCACCAATTTAGCCAATCCTACTCTCGCCAACAAAAAATTAGGCCTGCTGCTCTCAACCTCACCCGAACATCCCAATGCAGAAACAGTCTACCACCTCTCCAAAACCGCGTTAGCGAATAAGGTGGATACCTATTTGTATTTTATTGATGAGGGAGTCAAAAACCTAGAAGACCCGAGATTTTCGGAGTTGGCGAAGAACGGACTGAAACTATTTGTGTGCGCCTATGGATGCCAGCAACACCACATCTCCACCGACGGGTATGGCAAAGAAGTGACCTTTTGCGGCTTGGTAATTCTCTCAAACATCATCGACGGGTGCGACCGTTTCCTGGCGTTTAATTAACCTCCCGCCCCGCTTCCTTCTCTGAGCTTCTGCCAAATGATACAAAGTCCCAGATATTCGAGGCAGTTATTTTGTGGACAAAAACCATGGCTAGTTTCCTATTACTACATTGACCTCAGAAAGAGGCCTGATTGGCATGGTGAATGCCATTTTCATAAATTTTTTGCCGCCCCGACTTTAAACCAGCCCGGATCAATCTCTCTTCATACCTAATTGTTTACAATCAAAATTTTTCGATTGAAACTAAACCAGCCAGACGGTACAGTAACAATCTATGTTAACTTCGACCCGCTTTTTGATCCTTGAGACCGCCATAGACCTGTTGGGACGAAACGGGGTCAGTGCGTTGACACTCGAGCATGTCGCTCGAGAAGCCGGAATCAGTAAAGGTGGCTTACTCTATCATTTTGAGGGAAAAGAACAGTTACTTGCGGGGCTCATAGAGTTACTCATACAGGATTTGGATCGCAAACAGGTTGGAGAATTTCTCACTAGCTCCATTCATGAGGAGCATCCCGGCATGGCTTTTAGCCATGAGATTATCGACAATCCCGTCCAAAATCGGTCCCTTCGAGGAGAAGAAATTGCCTCCATTCTCATGGCAGCTTTTTCCATCAACCCACATCTACTCGAGCCCATTCGAGAGCGGTACCAAAATTGGCAGAGCATTTTTCTGGCCAGCACCATTGATCCGACTCGTTCCCTTTTAGGGCGGCTGGCTGTCGAAGGGCTCTGGTTCAGCGAGGCCCTAGGATTAGCGCCTCCCACGCGTGAGCAACGAGCCACATTTGTTTTGGAGATCCAATCTCACACACAATCAGGAGAACCTATGAGAGACACGTCCGCCACCACCATACCCACACCGCCTAATGATGCCTTCGCGGAATTGGCTTCCTTTAAGTCACATGTGGAGGAACTCGAACGCCAAGCCTACCAACCCACCCAAACCTCTGCGCGTGCACTACTGGCGAAACAAAATCCGCGAGGGTTTTGGCAGGGCGATTTGACCGCCGACACAACATTGGAATCCGACTACGTATTGCTTTTACTCTGGCTCTATCCACCAGAGAACGGTGTGTGGAAGCCAAGAATTCAGACCAAAGTCAAGGAAGCCATCCGCACCATCCTTGACCGGCAACTTTCAGATGGTGGATGGAACATTTATACGGAAGGACCGGCCGAAGTAAACGCCACGACCCGCGCATATGTGGCGCTTCGAGTTGGGGGCTATGATCCCGATCAACCACTTATGCAGCTTGCGCGTGAACGCATCCTTGCCCTCGGAGGTCTTCAAGCCACCAATAGCTACACAAAGAATAACCTGAGCATGTTTGGTCTCTTCCCAAGAAAGTACACACCGAGTGTTCCACCTGAACTGGTCCTTATCCCGGGAAATGTCTTGTATGAAATTTCATCGTGGAGTCGGGCCATCGTCGTCCCCCTCTCTATTCTTCAGGCGTCGGGAGTACAACACCAAGTGCCCGGAAATTGGACCGTTGACGAACTCATGGTGCCCAATCGAAAACTGAGGCTCCCAAGAAAAGATCCCTTTTCTCTCCTGTTCCATCAGGTGGACAAGATATTGAAACTCTGGGAAAAGCGGGGCTTTAAGGATGTTCGCGCCAAAGCAATACGCGAAGCGGAGAAGTGGATGCTCGATCACATGCGGTTCACGGATGGATTGGGAGCGATTTTTCCCGGAATGATGTATGCCCTCATGGCAATGGATGCTCTGGGTTATGAGCGGGACCACCCGGACTTCATTGACACACTTGGCCAGCTTGAAGGGCTCATTCTTGAGAAAGAAGATGCTCTGCAGTTTCAGCCAAGCTTGTCCCCGGTATGGGATACGGCTATCTCAATGTTTGCATTAGGAGAACTCGGTGTTGGTGAACCGCAAGCCATGCAGCGGGCAGCCGATTGGTTATTAAGCAAAGAGATTCGCCGAAAAGGAGACTGGTCGGTCAAGCGACCGGATTTGCAGCCTGGAGGATGGCCTTTCCAATTTGCGAATGAACTCTACCCGGATATCGACGACACCGCCATGGTCTTGTTGGCCCTCCAGCATGCCAAGGCCTCTGATCCCGACCGGCAGACCCGCGCCGAAGGTCGTGCCATCAACTGGTTATTAGGGATGCAATCCTCAGACGGGGGTTGGGCTGCCTTTGATGTCGATAATAATTGGGCCTTACTGAATAAGGTCCCATTTGCAGACCACAATGCCATGCTTGATCCCAGCTGCCCTGATATAACCGGGCGGGTATTGGAGGCACTCTGTCGGCGTGATTATACATACCAACACCCGGCAATCGCGCGTGCTGTCCAATTTCTATTGGGCCATCAACAACCTAATGGGAGTTGGGATGGACGCTGGGGGGTGAATTATACCTATGGCACATTCCTGGCCGTGCGTGGCCTTCGCGCAAGTGGCTCCCCGACTGCAAACGCCGCAATCCAGCGTGCTGCCACCTGGGTGCGGTCAATCCAAAACCAGGATGGCGGATGGGGGGAAAGCTGTGCTAGCTATGAAAAGCAGGAATTTGTTCCAGCCCCAAGCACACCTTCACAAACAGCCTGGGCCTTACTTGCACTTGAAGCGGCTGGCGATCGCACCTCAAAACCCGTTCATCGTGGAATCGACTGGCTGCTCACTCATCAGAACCAGCAAGGAGGGTGGGACGAGGAACTCATGACAGGAACCGGATTCCCTAACGTTTTCTATCTGAAATACCATTTGTACTCGCACTACTTTCCATTATTGGCCCTTGCGACTTGGCAAGCAGGATTAAAGAACTCATGACCCTGCTCTGCGCTCAAATACACGAATCAACTCTTGAAATTTTACAATAATGTTAGAAAGTTCCGCTTTTCTGTGAAATAAAACTCAGACCCAAGGAAATCATTCTGCAGCCCACATCTAAGAGCAAAAGACAATGGGCACAACGTCCTACCGACAGCCCTTCGACTTCGCTCCTGGCAGGTTTTTCAGAATCCCCGTTATCGCTGGCTTTCAGGCTTCCAGCTCAAGCCGATATTCAGAATTCGTTGAATCAGCGCTTCATAGGAAATACCGGCTCGTTCAGCCGACTCGGCGAGATCTTCGCCATATGCCAGTTGGGCATTGGGATTGGCTTCCAATATATACAGGTGTTCCTTGGGATCTAACCGAAAGTCCATGCGGGCATAGCCGTTTAATCCCAAAATATGAAAGACCCGTTTGGCCGTTTGTTGAATATGTCGCACCAGCTTAGGAGGTAACCCTTCAACTTCACCCGATTGAATCCCGTATTTTTTTTGATATTTCGTACTCCATTTCACCCGGGCCGTGGCAATCGGCAGAGCATCAGGAGGAAGATTTTTTAAGTGCAACTCCCAAACCGGCAGGGCTTGTAATCGTCGATTACCTAACACACCCACATAGAGTTCCCGTCCTTCAATGTACCGCTCGACGATGACGCTCGTGCCCACACTCTGATGCACAAATTCAACACGTTCTTTGAGTTTGTCTTCGTCATGGACGATAGATGCTTGAGAAATGCCGAGGGACGCTTCTTCACTAATGGATTTGACAATGACCGGAAAGGGAAATTCTTCTGCCCACTTAATCCCTCGCCCCAGTGGATAGACCACAAACTCCGGGCATCGGATGCCATGGTAGGCCATAATCTTTTTTGACCAGCCTTTATCCCGAGTGAGCACGAGCCCCTTGGGATTACACCCGGTATAGGGAACTCCCAGGAGCTCCAAATAGGACACGACATTTTGATCGAACTCCGGATTGCCATTAAATTCTTCCAGCAGATTGAACGCAATGTGCGGCTTCCAATCCGTTACCAGGTTATCAATCACGCTTAAATCATCTCTGACACCGACAGCCATAACCTCATGGCCAAGATCCCGTAAAGTGGAGACCACATCAAATTCGGTTTTCCATTCAACCTCAGCCAAATCGGCATGCTCCACATCATCGGGGGGCACGAGATCCTGATGCATAAGGGCCATGACGCGAAGCTTCCTCATAACACCACCCGATGTCGTCCACCATGCAAATAGTTCATCGTTTGCACCGTCAATAAAATCGTAAAATCCACCTTTGCCTGCTCTTCAGGTACAGCTAACCGCAAATTCCGTTCACGGCAATGTGCCATCATATCTTGTAAAACTTGGTCAATGGTATATTGATACTCTCCCGTCCATGCCGCGACTTTCCTGCGAACTTCTTTCCTGAATTTCCTGATAAAATTCTCCGCGGACGGATTCGCCGATTGATCCGGATCCCCGGAAAAGAGACGCCGCAGGTCGCGGTCATAAAAGTTTGGGTAGTCCAGCCCATACCGTTCCCGCTTGTCCTGATAATGTTCCCGAAGCGTTTTGTGCAGTCGCTGAATAGGGTCCACCTGTTCCCTGGTCGTCACAATTGGCGCAACCCCGGCCAACCCCTTCATCAGCCCGTCCATATATTCCAATTTTTTCAGTGCCGGCCATCCGGCATAACGCTCACGCCAATGTGAGTGCGGGGTGAGCCAGACGGCAAAGGTTTCGGCAAAATCCTCGTCTGGATGACTCTGGGCATACCACATATCAAGATGCAACACAAAACTTTTACTATAGGGCTTTGGCAAATAACAATCGGGATACGGAACCGAAGTATGCCCGAACATTTGTTGCCGACTGCGCCGCCGCCGTAAGCGGTAGGCATTCTCAATCGCATGGCCCGTTTCGTGTCGAAGAATCCGCATACACCATTCCGGGGTCCCGCCCTCCACTTCCAACATTTGATTTAGTTCCAGCTTCGCCAACCGCGGATGCCCCATATAGAACGGCACGGCAAGACCCGGCGTGCCATCAGGTGAATACCAATCGTCGGACAACCAGACATGGGGGCGAAACACTAACCCGTGATCCTTCAATTCGCGGTATAACTGACGGACGCATTGACCCAATTCAGTTCCGGAAATGCGGATCTTCAAATCGGACAATCGGAGATTCAACAACTGTTCATCAGTCCAGGAAACCCATTCAGGCTCTTCGGGGACCGGGGTCTGAAAGTCCGGCAAAAGATCCAAACTCACAACCTCCCATACCATCGTCGGTTTTGAATCATCATCAAAAACCCTTTCGTGAGAATCAGACTATCCTCCCTTGACAGAATCTTCCGCATCAATCGCCGGATGATGCTCAAATCTTCACTCCATTTCCTCTCTAAGTCAAAACCTGGACCATGCCTCCCCTATTCTCATTTTCACACTTGAATTCCATAGCTTTTACCTTTTTGCCTATGGTAGATTGCCCCTCTTTTTTAGGATTCCTTCATTCAGGACCATGCAATTTTTTATTCACACTCCGAGTCAGCGCGTCTGAAGAATCAGTGCCCAAGGCTTTATTCATTTTTTTGGTCCTCATTCATTTTCTCGGCCAAACGCCTGTACGCTCTTTTCCCTGTTGATTCTGACGACTCCTTAAAGCCTGACCGGTAGAACCACAGGAGATTCATCTATGTATCGCTGTGAAAAATGCCAAGGAACGATGTTGCTCGATCGGGAAGTCGACATGGAATCAGGAATGTCTCTTCTGGTTTTCTGGTGTATTAATTGTGGCCTACGGAAACAAGCTGAGCGGGCACCGATTCCTCTCATCGAAGTATCGTAGCGCAAGCGCTCGATTCCTCAATCCTTTGACCCGGATTGGCAGATAACTCCTGAGCGTCCTGCCTATTCGGGTCATTGATGCATTGATGAACATTTTCAGGGAATCGGGGAATAAGACACGGAGCAGGGATGCCTCGTCTCATCGCGCACCATTCCTGCTCGGGTCCGAGAAAGACCTCGGATTCGCTTCTTGGGAGAGCATGAAGTTCCGCGTTAGGTGGTCCGTCACCGGGAACCAAAAAAAGATGGCCCCGCTGACCCCATCAGGAACCAGGAGAGCAGGAAGGTTTAGGAATCCGCATCCAATTCCACATTCCAATATAAATAATCCCGCCAACTTTCCGGAGCGTGGCGGATACCGATCATCAGTGTCAGCCGGGGGGTCCATTTAGGCTTGACGGGCTCCTTGAGTAGTTTCATCCCTGCCTCATGGGGAACACGCCCGCTTTTCCGGTTATTACATCGCCAACATGCTGTCACAATGTTTTCCCAGGTTTTCTTCCCACCTTTGGCAATAGGCACCACATGATCAAACGTCAATTCTTCGGTGCGAAACCGTGCATAGCAATATTGGCAGGTATACCGGTCACGGGTAAAAATATTGATACGAGAAAATTTCACCGCATGATGATTCGAACGAAGCTTGACCATGTTGAGAAGACGCATCACGGAAGGCAATTTAAAGGAAATGGACACCCCTCGAATATCCCGATCATAAAATTCAAGGACTTCGACTTTTCCTTGCCATAACAAATTGATGGCCTTTTGCCAGTGCACAACTCGCAATGGCTCATAGGTAGCATTGAGTAGGAGAGTCATTTCCATACAAACGTACTCCAGAGACCTCGCCGGGTTGAAGGAAACCCTGTTCCTATATCACCGACGAATCCAGAGAATCAAGAGAGACCATAGGGCTCTTGTTGCGCCAGGAAGAAGTTGATATATTAGGGGTTTTGGCCGCTTAGAGTTGACCATGTCCTTGAACTTCCATCCAGTTGCCAAGATTCAAGATCTCCCTCCAGGCACCTGCCAAAGTATTGAGTTCCAGGACCACGGTATTGCCTTATTTAATGTGGAAGGTGTGATCTATGCCCTTGATAATACCTGTCCCCATGCCGGAGGGCCACTGGGAGAGGGTTTTGTAGAGGGAAACCTCGTCGAATGCCCCTGGCACGGATGGAAGTTTGATATCAAAACAGGGGTTTGCCAGAAAAACCCGAGCCCGAGCTGGAACGTGCCGTGTTATAAAGTACAGGTGGTTGATGGCATCATCCATATCGCCCCACCAACACCAGAGAATAGGCAATTATAGAATCCTAACAACTCTGGAATTTGGAATAAGCCCTTTCTACCAACACCTTTCACTGCCTATTCACCACAACACAGATCGCGGTCACTCCGAGACATCCAGGTAGATCCAGTACGCTGTTTACATGAGGAGAATGCCCTTAGCAGATTCTTCTTCGAACTAGCCCAAAACAGGTAAATTCAGCATCATGTCCGGAAGGGATGAAATTTGATCCCCATGGGGGAGGGGCGGCAAGTTCTCAAACGGCATCAATTGTTGGGCGGCTAACGAGATCACGCGAATAGACTTTTCCTTGCTATCCACTCTCCAGGCATATTCCCGCTCGATCCACTCCACGGAACCCTTCTCCCGCACAATTTTACGTACCATATATTTATCCTCGCCCTGTGCGGCTACCTGCCAATCTCCTTCATGAAACGGAATACCTTTAGTTTTCAAATCATCCACCATTAACTGAACCGCTTCGTCCAGCGTATAGCCTTGCCGGGATCGGTGCTGTTTGACCAACTCCAACGCTTCCAACGCAAGCGGGTCATCTGGAAGGTGATACCCCGCCGGCTGGACATAGCGATACAGCAGAAAAAATCCTATGACCAGGAAAATAACGAGAAGATACCCGATGATCTTTTTAAATTGAGTCGACATGCTTATTATCCATTGTAGTTTTTGAAAAACTTCTTTATGAGAACATCATTCCGGATCCAGAGACATCCGATCATGTGGCGACCGGCGTCCTCTTGGTGTTATAGCACACATGATTCCTACGTGCCTCCTCCGCTTAACTTTTCCCTCTAACATCCCCCTGACTGAATACATAGGCCTATCCGGCAATCGGCAGTCTGCCGGTTCTTGATTTCAGCTGTCTCGTAATGCCTTTTTTAAGGCATGTATCACCCTATTATTCTCACGTGGGTAGCGAATGGCAATGCGAAGTGCCGGCTGAGTCATTCCGGAAAATGTCTGACAATCCCGAACGAGGATTCCCTGTCGTGTCAGTTGTGAAACAAGATTGGCTGTCACACATTTCGAAGGTAACTCCACCATCACAAAATTCGCGGATGCCGGAATGATCCGCAGTCCAGGGACTCCACGTAATCGCGTCATAAATCGTTGTCGTTCCTGTTGAATAAACTTCACACTTCGCAGTCGGTACTTGACGTCATCCAATGCCGCGACACCGGCCTCCTGGGCAAACTGGCTAACCGACCACGGAGGGAGCAACCGGCGGATTTTGGAAACCGTCTCCGGCGCCCCCACCAAGTACCCGAGACGAATTCCCGGCATACCAAAAAATTTCGTAAAACTTCTGAGAATAAGCAATCGTCTGGCGTTCGGAATTTCTTTAATGAGGGAATGGGAGGGGCAAAAATCAATAAAGGCTTCGTCAACCACCATCCAAAGCCCGGCTTGTTCAATTTGCCGATAAAGGGTTCGAAGAGATCGGGCCGAAACCACTCTTCCCGTTGGACTGTTCGGATTACACACAAACACAGCCGTAAATGATTCCTCGTGACTGAACGCATCCTTCTGAGAACCGGAACGGATACCGTCCACCAAAAGCGAAAGCTGTCCCATGGGAGGAGTATACTTTTCCGCAGACGTGGCCAGGGCATACGTACAGCGCGCGCCCGCGATATGAAGAGACGCCTCATACTCCATGAACGTAGGACCTGCCACATATCCCTGGCAAAGGGACAGAGCCCGAGGTAAGATCCGAATTAATTCAGATGACCCGTTACCCAACACAATCGAGTCCGATGAGATCCCATGCTCTTTGGCCAGGCGTGTGCGCAATTTTTCAGCAGTTGGATCGGGATAATGTCCGCAAGCAGGTAAGGCTTGCTGCATCGCATTCAACACTGGGGTGGGTGGACCAAACGGATTAATACTGGCACTGAAATCAATAAAGGAGTCCACCGGCCGGTCGAGCGCCTTTGCGATTTGATGAACCTGCCCCCCATGCACAACCGGCTGGGTCACCACATCACCCAAGCCATGATCCCCATAACCAGTATCCCATAGGCTATCCCCATGACTTGTAACGCCACAGGAATGAGCGCCATGGAACAGGATGTGATCGGATCACCTAACCTGGCGCGTACTTCTAGCACCCCTCCATACATATTACCTCCACCGAGTTGCACCCCAAGAGCACCGGCCATGGCCGCTTCGGGCCATCCACTATTCGGGCTGGGGTGACGCCACGCATCCCGTCGACAGATTTGCCAGGCTGAGACGCCGGAGCCCAATCGAATCGCCGCCGCGACACTCATAGCCACCGCTGTAAGCCGAGCCGGGACCCAATTGACGAGATCATCGGCTCGTGCGGATGCCCATCCAAAGTCACGATAGCGATCGGTACGATAACCAACCATCGAGTCCAACGTACTGATTGCTTTATAGGCCATGGCACAGGCAGGTCCTCCCAACGCGAGATAAATTATCGGCGCCACGATGCCATCGGAGGTATTCTCAGATACGGATTCCACTGTCGCCCGAACAATCCCTTCTTCTGAAAGGTCGGCAGTGTCCCGCCCGACTAACCGGCCTATCTCAACCCGAGCCGATACGAGTGATCCCATTCTCAATGCCCGATGGACCCGCATGGCATGAACCCACAAATCCCGCCCAGCAAGAGTGGTAGAGCCCAGGACCACCCATATCACTGTGCCGAATTGTTCATGCACCAGTTCAGCCCATTCCAGGATGCCCTGGGTCACAAAAAAGCATCCAAGGGGAAGCCCCACGGCCAATACAAACCCGGCTGTTCTTTTTGTCCATGGGCTAGAGATTCGCTCTAACGTCAGGCGTTCATATGCGTGAATGATGAACCCCATCAGGCGAACGGGATGAGGCAACCAGCGGGGATCGCCTATCATCAGATCAAGGGCGCACACCGCCAGAAATTTGAACCCCGTCAGGTCATCCGCCACCGTTAGCCCGGGATTTTTGAACCGGAAGGGGCAGAGTTGTTTCCAGTCAATTCTGCAAGACAAGTCGGACACACGCAGTCATCATAACGTTTCGCGATACTGTCATATTGGGCATCGCTCACAGGGACATCTTTACACCAACATCGGGAGAGTCCGCACTCAAAAGGTCGACCGCAACGTTCGCACTGCTTAGGATAGGTTCGTGTCATGATACATCGGCCTCCCGTTCATGAATGGCCCTGTTAATTATTCTCCAAACTTCGAATACACGAGGAGGACCGGACCCAAGATCAGAAAGAGCACTTCGATCCCCTCATTCATCGCTCCCAGTATATCTCCCGTGATACCGCCAAACTTTTTGGAGATCCACCAGACTACAGATCGAACCACAAGGCACACAACTATCATCAGCATAGCGGCTGTGACCGCATCGAACATTCCCCACAACCCCAATCCCACAACCGTTGTGGCCACCAGAACATCGCGCCACGTCACCGTCCGAATAAACTGCGCAGCCAATCCTTCCGATCGTGGATAGACAACACCCCAGCAACCGATCACCATCGCCCATCGCCCAATAGCCGGCATACAGAACAACATGCCCTCTCGAAATCCTACTGGCAGGGTCAGAAATCCGGCATAGCGAAGTCCAAGAATCAACACCAACCCTGTAGCTCCAAGGGCACCGATTCGAGAATCCCGGAGAATCTTCAGCCGATGATCGGGATCCCTTCCCCCTGAAAGTGCATCAACCGTATCCGCCCAACCATCAAGATGGAGGCCTCCCGTGACCAGCACATAGAGAGTCAGCATCACCAAATTCACAACTACGGGAGGAAAGACGCTCTCCAACAATCGATCGATCATGACAAGGCTCGCGCCAAGCAGAAAACCAATCAGAGGAAACCAGCGAAGGGAAGCTCCGAACCTCTCTAATGGAATCTTCGTACCCGAACCTCCTGGAAGAGGAATGGTCGTCAGAAGGTGCCACGCCAAAGAAAACGAAGCCCATAGACTCCTCATGCCATTTCCGGAAAGGGGCGTACGGCCTCATCCACGCCTGCACTTTCGAATGTGGCCATTTGCGTCAGACAGGCCAAACTCAATTGAAGCAATCCGATAGCCAAACAGGCTCCTGTGCCCTCCCCAAGCCGAAGGTCCAAATCCAACAGCGGACGAAACCCTAACGAGTCCATGGCCAAACGATGTCCGGGTTCCGCAGAGACATGAGAAGGAATCATGTAGGCCTGGCAATGGGGTTCCAGGGCGACGGCCAGCAAGGCGGCGGCTCCGGTAATGAACCCATCCAGGACCACAGGCACGCGACATGCCGCCCCACCCAGAAGAATTCCTACCAATCCGCCGATTTCAAATCCTCCGACCTTCGCCAGCACATCCAAAGGCTCCTGCGCGTCCGGTGCATTTCGTTGAATGCTCCGTTCAATCACCTGAATCTTTTTCGCCAATTGCAACGCATCAACTCCTGTGCCTTTCCCGGTCACGTCGGCCACAGGATGACGCGTCATGACTGCCGTAATGGCACTGCTGATAGTGGTATTCCCAATGCCCATTTCTCCGATTCCGATTAACCGGATCCCGTCAGCATAGGCTTCCTGGACAAGACGGATACCTTCTTCCACACTTTGGACGGCTTGGTCATGACTCATAGCAGGACCTTCACACATATTGCGGGTTCCCAACCCGACCTTTCTCACCCACAAACCGGGTGGTGCACCCATGTCCTCTTGAACGCCCATATCCACTACGCGAACCTGGGCTCCAACCTGACGCGCTAGGACATTGATCGCTGCCCCGCCTTGTAAAAAATTTTTGACCATTTGAACCGTGACGGATGAGGGATAGGCGCTCACCCCTTCTCCTGTCACACCGTGATCGGCAGCCAGAACGAACATCATTGCATCCGGATTTTTTACGGGAAGCGACAGAGTTATCGCCACGTACTGAGCCCCTAAGGACTCAAGTCGGCCAAGGCTGCCCGGAGGTTTCGTCAGTCGGTCCCATAACACTTGAGCGCGACACATATCCGCCTGTGCGACCGGTTGAATCGCCGAGAGAGTTTCCTGAATGAATGGAGAAGAATAGCTCATCGGCTACTTCAGTCTGAGGGGCAGCCCACTCACCAGAAAATAGACTTCATCAGCTTCAGCCGCCACGAGTTGATTCATCCGGCCCGCCACATCCCGAAATGACCGGCTGATCGCATCCCCGGGCACCAACCCGAGTCCTAACTCATTGCTGACCACGACAATCTGACCGGGACAGGCGCGAGCCGACCGAAGGAAGGCCCTGACATATGTTGGGACTTGCGAAGGTCGCACCTTATTTCGCAAGAGATTATTCAGCCACAGTGTTAAACAATCCACCACAATACTGGGATAGCCTGAACCCTGCTCGGCCAACCATTCGGAAATTCCGGTAGGCATTTCAATGGTCACCCAACCACGGCCCCGCGACCGCTGATGTTTCTGAATTCGACCGGCCATTTCCTGATCGATCGGCTCTCCCGTTGCGACGAATGCTCGAGGGGATTTGACCTTTCCCTGTTGTAAGGCAAAAGAACTTTTTCCGGACCGCGCCCCTCCAAGGACAAAAATCAGCTTTGATGGCACATGAGTTTGTTTCTGGGCTAAGCGAGGACCGGAAACAGCTACCGGCGAAGAGAGCGAATCTCCCCCCGAACGCTGATGTGATTGACGGACGGAACGCATGACCTTACTCCTCCTCGCATCAAACTGTGCAATCATCCCGGTATACGCTCTGAACACCGATACCCGAAAGGGGACTACGTTACGACTTTTGAGAGGTTGCCGGTTCCCGTTCCCACAGAAATTCAGCTTCTCCCTGTTTTTTCGTGACCCAACGCGCAAACACAAACAGCGCGTCACTCAGCCGATTGAGAAAAACGACCAATTCCTTGTCCATGGATTCTTCCTTCGACAGGGTGACGCAAAGCCGCTCAGCACGACGACAAATTGTGCGGGCCACATGCAGTAATGCGGCGAGTTGCCCCCCGCCAGGTAAAATAAATTCTTTCAAGGGGGTCAGGTCTTTTTGGCACTCATCAATAAGATGTTCCAAGTGGACGACATCTTCCGATGTCACCGTCGGCATATTCGGAAACGATTCCCCCTGGGCTGTGGCGAGGATCCCACCCAAATCAAACAGTTTATTTTGCACCCACTTTAAGATGGTTCCCATACGCGCAGACACCTCAACATTCGTTGCGGCTTGTCCATTCGACACCCGAGCCAAACCAAGCATTGAATTCAATTCATCCACGGTGCCATAGGCTTCCACCCGAACGGAATCTTTCCAGACCTCCTGTCCTCCAGCCAATCGGGTTTTCCCCGCATCACCTGTACGGGTATACACTTTAGATATGCGCATTGTAGAAGTCTCCAGGAAAAAGTTGAATAATTGGCTTGGTCTTTAGTCGTGTCGGGGCTAAGAGACATGTGATCACCATCGTATTGTTAATTATTATACGACCTTAAGACTTCAGCCTTCCTGCATCTCGCGATCCCTTCTGACACCGACGTATATACGGTGCGAGCAATCATTTCCCCAAGAATCGTGTGAAGGCCACACTGATCTTCTTCAATTTTACCGCTGGCCCCTACCACGAGACAATCGGTACCTGTGAGGTCCGCAAGAAGATTGGACTTGCGACTGGTGACACCGCTATCCCGAAAGGCTGCAGTTTTTGCTGAGGAGGCAATATGTATCGCCTCGATTCGTCCGGCAATTGTCGGAAGGGCATTGGTCGCCACCACCACATTGACCGTTCCGGACGAAGGGGTTTGCTGTCCCAGCTCAACATCGGCATGATCAAGGACGGAGCGGGCATTCGATAATCCGACCGTCGCAAGGGCATGCACCCAGGCCCCGGATGCAAAGCGAAAACGGTTGGCAAACGCACTCACAGTCGCAGCAGTCATTAATCCGATGGTCTCTTCGGGAATAAGAGAGTGGGCTTGAAATAAAACTTCCCAATCCTCCGCCGGCGAGGCCGCCGCGGAAGATCCGTTAAGGCCTACTTGTAAATTGGCGACCACGGAAGCAGAAGCTTCCCCACCATTCCAGGGCGCCCAACTCAGACACGTGAACAACCCTGGAAACCGCGCAACCAGACAATTGGGTCGCAGATCGATCTGAAGTGGAGAGATCATCTCTTCATCCACTTATGTCCTCCCGGACTCCAAGCATACGACCACCGTCTTATCTGGCCTTGAGGTCAGGACCAGAAAGAGCGGACTCATCACCACCGCGCTTTCCCCACCTCTCATAATGCACGAGTTCCTCAAGTGACATTCGTTTCCGCCATCCTGCTTTTTCAAGATCCGGTTGATGAGCAAAGCTCTTCACATATCCAACACACAAATAGGCAACGACCCAAACAGCTGGAGGAATGCCTAAGACTTTTTTTAAAAGATCATAATCCAGAATGGACACCCAACCGACCCCAATACCTTCGGCGCGTGCCGCAAGCCAGAGGTTTTGAATGGCACAGCATGTACTATACAAATCGGTTTCGGGAGCCGTGGCACGACCTAACACGGATGGGCCACCTCGGTCACGGGAACAGGTCACACAGATATTAACGGGAGCTTCCTGAATGCCCTCCAGCTTGAGCCCACGGTACAAATCGGCTTTCGGTCCTTCATACCGACGAGCCGCCTCTTTATTCGCCTGAAGGAACAGGTCTTTCACGGCTTGTTTGGTCTCGGGGTGACGAATGACCAGAAAATCCCATGGCTGCATAAACCCCACGGAACCGGCATGATGAGAGGCCAATAACAGCCGTTGAAGAATAGTGTCGGGAATCGAATCAGAGAGGAAATCCCTGCGAACATCTCGTCGTTCAAAAATCGCACGATAAACGGCCTCCCGCTCTTCAGCGGAAAAGCCTGTCCCGTTTTGAGAGATACTCTGTTTCAAAATTCGACTCCTTTTTGAGCCTTGATGCCATTGCGAAAGGGATGCTTAATCATCTTCATTTCCGAAACCAGGTCGGCGGCTTCGATCAGCTCCGGTTTCGCACCCCGTCCGGTAATGACCACATGAAGTGTGGGAGGACGCTGAGCTACGGCCTTCAGCACTTGTTCAAGCGAGACATATTCATGATGGATGGCAATATTCAGTTCATCCAGAATGACCATGCCAAAGGATGGGTCTTGAAGAAGCTTTTCGACTTCTGCCCAAGCCATTTGAGCCACCTGTGCATCCCGTTCCCGATCCTGGGTTTCCCAGGTATACCCTTCACCCATTCGAAGAAATACCACCTGCTGACCAAAGCTCTTCAGTATTCGTTCTTCCGCAGTATCTATGGCCCCTTTAATAAATTGCACCATCGCCACGTTCATGCCATGTCCGAGACATCGGATGGCCATACCCAATGCCGCGGTGGTTTTTCCTTTGCCTGCACCCGTATGGACCATCAAGAGTCCCTTTTCTTCCTGTGCCGCAGCAATCCGTCGATCCACAGAGGCTTTTAACCGTTCCATGCGGGCCTGATGCCCTTGACCGCTCATAGTCTATTCCCTCTCATCGCAGTTGCACCCCTTGCCGATTCGACCAAAGCCACAGGTACATGAGGGTGACTGGAAAAATGTAAATGCGTATACAGGGCGATGACATTCCCGACCGTAATGCCATCCTCTCCCCGGTCCCGTCCCTGCGCATCGGTAAGATGGCCGAGATATTCCAGATCTCCCTCAGGGTGAAAGATCGAATAGTGAAATTCATGCCCACGAATCCGCACTCCCTGGTCCCCAAGTAGTCCTCCGCAAGTCACGGTCAACTCACGGTACCCCAATGTCATCTGTGTCCGGCTCATGACCGTTTCAGCCGGGATCACTCCGACCATGTCGTACACCGTTCCATCAAAATCTCTGAGGGTATTTGCCAAATACATCAACCCGCCACATTCTGCATAGACCACTCCGCCCCTTGCTGAAAATGCCTGAATAGACTGACGCATGGACATGTTCCGTTGTAACACGTCCGCGTAGATCTCAGGATAGCCTCCTCCCAGATACACCAGATCCACATCGGGAAGTGACGGATCACACATGGGAGAAAACCGGACCAACTCCGCACCCGCCTCTTCAAGGAGTTGGAGATTCTCCGGATAGTAAAAGCAAAAAGCCGGATCAAAAGCCACTCCGACTCTTACAGATCGATTCACCGGCCTGGAGCCCTGAGCCGGCATCCCGGAATTCGTGACGGGCATTTCCGGACTGGCCTGAGCTAACTGTTCAACGCGAACCAAATCGATAGTTGCGGAAGCCAATTCACCGAGTTTGGAATACAATGCAGTCCTGGAACCTTCCAAAGCCGTCCGTAATCCCAAATGCCGATCAGGAATGGTCACGTCCGAATCAGTGCGGAGATAACCCACAACTGGAATACGGGTTTCTTTTTCTACGGCCTCCTTTAATAACAGGAAATGGCCTTCACTGTTAAGGCGGTTAAAAATCACACCGGCGACCTGCAAGGAAGAATCGAATTTTGCATAGCCATAGACCATTGCGGCTGCCGAGCGGGCCATGGCACTCCCATCCACGACGAGGAGAACCGGCGCGTTCAGTTGGTGAGCCAATTCAGCCGTGCTCCCTGTTTCCTTGACCGGAGAACTCCCATCAAAGAGACCCATCATGCCTTCAATGATCGAGAGGTCGGCTCCGTGAGCCGCCTCTTGAAAAATTGTCCGGTTCAATACTGCCCCGAGCATCCACCCGTCGAGATTCCGGGATTCCCGGCCACTGGCCAACTGATGATGCCCTGGATCCAGAAAATCCGGCCCGACTTTAAACGGTTGAACTCTGCGACCCAGAGCCCGAAAGGCCGACAACAACGCCAACGTCACCGTCGTTTTCCCGACGCCACTCTGTGTGCCCGCAATGACGAGCCTGGGAAAGTTCATGAGTTTCCGCTCGCACTGGAAGGCTTTGAACCCGGCAAATCAAACGTCACTCGAACACCACCGAACACCGACCGCACCGGAGTACCGAAGTACAGCACTTCTTCATAATGCCGGTTTAGAATATTATCCACGCGCACGTATCCTTGCAGGGAAGGCGTAATGTCATACGACACGGAGAAGTTGATGACATAAAAATCCGGGAGTGGCTGTTGGTCGCCAGTCGTGTTAAAACGGGAACCCACATAGCGGAAGGTTGTGGTCATACTCAAGGGAGTGATGGGTTGATATGTTAACACGACGCTGCCTTGATGAACCGGCCAGCGAGGCAGCCGGGCCCCCGTCTCCAGGTCTCTCGTGATCGTATAGGTGTATTGTCCCTGAAGATCCAGCAACTGCATATAGGGAAGCCCTTCAGCCAGGACAAGTTTCGCGCTCCCCTCCCACCCCTGACTTTTCGCAGATCCCACATTTTGCGCACAAAACCCAAAAGGCGTGAATGGCGTACAACCCACGGGGTCGAATGCCGTGACAATCAGTTGCCGATAGCGGTTCCAGAAATATCCCCCACTTATCGTCACTCGCTTGTCCCAAAAATGTTGATCGATCCCGACATCGAAGCTTTGACTTTTTTCCGGCTTGAGATCCGGGTTTCCGAAATTCGGAAAAAATAATTCATTAATCGAAGGGGCTCGAAACCCGGTGGCATAACTGGTCCGGAATTTCGTGCCCGTTTCCTTAATACGATACGCCCCCGTCACACGATAGGTCGTCGCATCGCCAAAGGTATTATAGGAATCCTGCCGAAAGCCCCCGGTGGCAAAAAACCGGTCAAACAGATTTAATTGGAGTTGCGCAAATCCGGCATGGCTTGAGAGGGTTTTTTCAGAAAACGTGCCTTTGTTTTCTCCCCGTTGTTCTCGATATTGATAGCCAACGGTCAAAAGAAGAGGCTTTCCAATTTGAAAATTACTCTGCCATTCAATTCGATTGCTTTTGGTTCGTATATCTGAATTGCCAAACGCGGCAGGTGTACTTTCCAACCCCGTGGTTATGCTGCGTTGATTATCCCCCGCCTGAGTGATTAACGTTTCCTGGGCATGCGCGAGGGTCATCTTCTGGTCCCACCAGTCGGTGATCGGTTGATGATAACTCCCGCTATAAATAAATTGTTCACCAGAAGACTGCGCTTTAAACACATCGAAGGGTCCGCCAAAGGTGCTGGAATTATCGAGGTCGATGTCGTTATTGATCCAGCGGAACGCCAATTCCAACCGCCCGTCCCACGGCCCCTTCACGCCAAGCAAAGAAGACGCCTGCCAATTGCGAAAGGCATCGCGTTCAACCGCTCCCCGCCGATAATTCACCGCTGAAAATTTGCTCATATCCCACCGCGTCAACGTGGCGGAAAAATCTACCGGACCCACTTGTCCGGCAAAACTCCCTCCTTCCCGAATAGAATTAAACGATCCATATTCTGAGAAGATTCTGGCGACCGGATCACCGGAACCCCGCTTGGTTCGGATATCGACTACCCCACCGGCAGCATCAGAACCCCACAGCATGCTCTGCGCCCCGCGTAAGACGGTCACGGATTCGATATTATCCGTGGTCACGGTACCGAAATTAAATTCGCCCAGTGTCGCACTGTTCACAATGGCCCCATCAATCAGCACCAACGTTTGAGCGGAACTCCCTCCACGAATCCTCACGGTATTATTCGTGCCTGGACCACCGGAGGAAAACGTCGCCAGACCTTGGCTTAAATTGAGCGCATCCACCAGCGTTCGACTGTGTCGGCGCTGCATGCTCTCTTCTGTTATGACCTCAACTGCACTCGTGACTTGGCTAAGAGGAACTGGCGTCTTAGTAGCCGTCACCACCATGGGGTCTAATTCCGTGACAGGCTCAGAATGTTGAGAATCCGCTGCCGAAACCATGATTGGAAAGAATAGAGTTATGATAAGTAAGCCCACACTCCGAAAACATCCGACGAAAAAACATGAACACAGAAATCCTGAAAACATACTCCACCTCCCTTTCGCACGAAGGGGTCTTATGGAAGAGACTGATTGTCGGGTATCCTGACTTGCGGATTATCGCGTTTCTGCGCCTTCTCATGGACACCATGTCCACAATGGACTCTTGCAGAATTACTCCCCGCTTACAGTGGCGGCACCGTGCTGGATTTACACCAGCTTCCCCGTCACAACCGTCGATGTTCTTCTAAATAACCCTACTCCTTTATTAAATGGTTAATCCTGACACCCACACACAAGGCACGGCATTGATACACTCGCTCACACCGGCAACGATACTCGGGGCAATCCTGATTGAGGATGACCATCTACCAGAACCTGACACCCGTACACCGATTCCAACAGGTCAGGGCGCAGGACTTCTAGGGGCGATCCAACTTCCGCAATCTGTCCATGGTGTAACAACATCAGTCGATCACAGTATTGACTGGCCAGATTTAAATCATGAGACACCAGAATCACCGTCAGGCCACGCTCCCTGTTCAGTCGCCGGAGAATTCGCGCAATATCCAACTGATGATGCAAATCCAAAAAGGCGGTGGGTTCATCCAACAGTAATACCTGAGGAATCTGCGTAAGGGCACGAGCAATCACCGCACGCTGACGTTCCCCTCCGGACACATCCGTAACAAGCCGCGAACCCAGATGGAGGACATCCAGATCTTCCATAGCCTGATGTGCAATTCGCCGGTCGTCGGAATCCTCCCAATGCCATCCACCCCAACCCCGATGATGAGGAAATCGTCCCATCAGAACCATTTCTGCAAGGGTAAAGGGGAAAATCTGCATGGTCTCTTGCGGAACCAACGCGACCTGTTTGGCCACCTCAACTTGGGACAGACGTGAGAGGGGATTCCCGAACAACTCAACGGTACCGGACCGGGGACGTAACACTCGCGCTAGGAGCTTCAGTAACGTACTTTTTCCGGAACCATTGGGGCCAAGAATGCCAAGGATTTTTCCGGAATCAATCGAGCATGTGACGGCATTCAGTACCGACTCCGAGTGATCGCGGAAACGGGTGTCATAGCCAAAGGTCACGTCTCGAAGAACATACGCCGGTCCAGGGAGTAAATTTCCGGAGTCCATCATTACATCCCCACCCGCAGGCTACGAGTCGTGAGTAGGTATAAAAACACCGGTCCCCCCACCAGTGCCGTCACCACACCGACAGGAAATTCACTTGGACTCAAGGCTGTCCGCGCCACCGTATCGGCCAACATCAGAAACATGCCTCCTACAAATCCCGCAGCCGGGAGTAAAAGGCGATGATCGGCACTTAAAACCAGGCGGACGGCATGCGGCACGATCAGCCCCACAAACCCAATAATCCCGCTAAAACTCACTACCGCCCCGGTCAGAAGCGCCGCAGCAACAAACACCAGTTTTTTGACTCGCTCAACTTCCACACCTAACGATCGGGCCGTTTCCTCCCCAAGAGTCAGAAGATTCAAGGATTGCGCTTGCGTCGCCAAAATCACCAAACCCACTCCAAGATACAATCCCAGGACACCAAGTGTGGAATAGTCAGGCCCGGTTAACGATCCCATCAACCAGGCATACATCCCGAACGCCCGATTGGGATCAGCCACACTGGTCAGAAACATGATGAACGCGGAAAAAATCGCATTCAGCACCACCCCGGCCAACAACAGGGTATAGATCGAAAAACCAAATCCCACGGATGAAATCCGATACATGATCACCAAAGACAGTAACGCCCCGGCAAAGGCACATACCGGCAAAGCCGACACACTCAAGACAGAAATCCCCACCCCAAACAACAGCGCAATCGCAGCCCCTAACGCCGCCCCGCTGGAGATCCCAATGATAAACGGATCGGCCAGGGGATTTCGCAACAAGGCCTGGAGTGCGACGCCAACCATCGCCAGACTGCCCCCAACGAAAAATGCCAATAGCAGCCGGGGCAAACGAACCTGAAGCAGAATGACCGTTGTCGGGTCTGTCCCGGCACGAGTGGACCCGGTCCCCGGCAGTGATCCAACCAGAATGGACCAGATCCGTGAGAAGGGAATCGGCTCGGTCCCAAAACCCAGACAGACGAGAAGTGCCACGACAGCCATTACACACGAGATACCCACAGACACGAGCCAGCCACGGATCGTCAGCGTGGGTAATGATGATATCGCAAATGGCAAGGGCGGAGATCTATGATCCCACTCACTCGACACCTTTGAAGGTGGGGAAATGGTGAATGGCGGAACTTTTGCCATGGGTTTCACCACCAGGGTTTTCTTCTTGGAATCGCTAAACACGACTGCGCAATCGATTCAGGAGCGGGAATAAGATGATGTGCTCCGTTGCCGAATCATGATGATCCAGGTGGGAGGCTTCAATTCGACATTTCACCCTGATTGACCTCCGGGTGCAGGATCTTCACTAATTCCTTCAGCCCTTCAATAATCCGTGGGCCGGGACGATTCAGGAGGTCGCTGTCCACTTGAAACAGCTTGCCGTGTTGGACTGCGGAAAGCGTGGTCCACCGTCGCCAGGAATCCTGTTCCGACTGGGGGATCCCTTCCTGCCGACCGGACGGAAAGAGGAGGATATCCGGATTTTGTCGCAGGACTTCTTCCATTGTCAGACGTGGATACGGTGCGCTCGTCTGATCCGCGGCATTTCTGCCACCCGCCAGTTCAATGAGACGGTGAATAAAACTACCGGGACCCACGGTGATCAAGGGTTCGGAATTCAAGACATACAACAATGAGGGACGAGGCAGGTCCGCCAATAGAATTGATAAATGGCTTAATTCCTTCCGCATGAGGGCCGCCTGGGCATTCGCTTCTTCAGAATGGCCTACCATGCGCCCCAACAACTGAATGTGGGCGAAAATGTCTTCAACCGTATGCGGATCGAAAATAAAGGTGGGAATCTTCAATTGTTCCAATTTATTGAGAAGATCCACACGCAGAAACGATCGAGGCGCCAAGACCAGCTGTGGTTGCAGACCCACAATACTCTCAAGATTGGGAGTGGCATAACCCACCTTCGGCTTGGTCAAGGCCTCGGGAGGGAAATCGCAGAATTCGGTCACCCCCACAATTTCCTCATTCAACCCGATAGCAAACAGAATTTCCGTGACACTTGGGGCAAGGGAGACAATACGCTGAGGAGTGTTGGCCAGATAGAGCTTTCGGCCAAGATCATCGACAAACGTGCGTGGAGCCACGTTGGCCATGAAGGGCATACCCGTTAAAATACCCTGTTGGCGCCGTTTCATCATCTCTCCCTCAAAGGCCAACACCACATCACCCGAACACGCGCAGTGAAAGATGGCCCACCAGGCCACGATTCCGAAGACCAAATGGCGAACACATTGGCTCAAAATAAAAAATCCCCAAGGCTTACACAACCTTGAGGATTGCACCCGATTCTTCATCCTCACCACTTCCCCAGCCCACGAGGGAACATTGGTCTTGGAACGAATGAGGTATTCTGGCTCCTGAGTGAGTAACCTACTATCCGCGCCTTCCCATCCGAATATCACGACCAGATTCGGACAGTGGCTTTCGCGGGGTTCGTCCTCAGTTACAGCGGCGGGACCGCGCGGGAATTGCACCCGCTTCCCATCATTCATTCCGCATATGTTTTGGGAGAATGTAGGAGGGACGGAGCCGCTTTGTCAAGAAATCGCATTGCAGGAATTGTCGACCTGCATAGGGTTGCCTTTTTGAACAATCCCCAAACCGGCATTTGCAATCCACCCAGACCTATAGGAAGCTCCCGAACTCAACCGGCTCCTGAAAAGGTGATTCCCTTTCAGCTCACCAGTGATGACGCCTCGCCCTGCGCATTATGGATCAAGCGGTGGTGGATACAAAGACGCACAGATTCACAGGTCAGGTTTCTGACGAAACAGATTCATCCATGGTGTCAGGACGTTGGAGGATGAAGTTAAGCTCTCCTCCTATCAAAAGAGTCAAACCACAGACATACAGCCACATCATGAGGATAATCACTCCGGTAATGGGTCCATAGACCGCGTTGTAATTAATGAAATTCTCCACATAAAATTTCAGCCCCAGGGAGAGGATAATCCAGAGAAAAACCGCAAGCATGGAGCCCGGCTTTATCCACTGCCATTCATGATCGCTGTTCGGCGCCCAATAATAGACCAGGTTAATAGCCATCAGCATAAGCAACACAATGATCGGCCACTGCAACAGGGGCCAGCCTAGCGTTGACCACCACTCCAAGCCCGTCACTGCCGTTACCCATTGACTTACCTCTTCACCGGCCAGGATCAAGATTAACGAGGTGATAAAAAACACCGCAGCTCCTAGCGTCAGCAGGACGGCAGTCATCCCGGCTTTCCAAATCGGTCGGGTTTCTTTTACCCCATAAACCGCATTTAAGGTATTAATAATCGCCATCATTCCCCAGGAAGCCGCCCACAGTGAACCGAGAAGACTCAGGGAAAAAAGTCCCCCCCCACTGCCCTGAATCATCTGTTCGACGTAGCGTTCAACGAGAACCAAGGATTCTGCGGGAAGCACTTCCCGGGCGTATGGCATGACATTGGGCACAACCACCTGTCTGGGTAACATGCCAATGAGCGCCGTCACTCCCAGCATGGCGGGAAATAGCGCTAACAAAAAATAAAATCCCAGTTGTGCCGCCCGTCCGAACACATCGTCATCCCATGAGGCGGCCCACACCTCTTTCGTCAATGCCCACCAACTCCCAGGCCTTCTGGGCCAAGCCGATTTATGGTTGCCCGGCCCCGGCTCATCAAGTTTCCATAAAAATTTTTGATCGGACTTCATCGGTCTGTTTTATACCCCATAGCCGGGTATAATCTGAGTAGGACAGGCTTTTAACAAATTTCCACACCTCTTCATTTCGATGTACGGGGCCGGTCTGGAGAAGAATTGTCTAACCCCAATGCCGAAAAAATGACATTCACATCAAGATGAGCCTCTAGATGGTCAGCCCAACGATTCAATGCCTGTGACATTCGCTGTGAAACCTTCTCTGAAATTTCTACGCCAAGGGGCGCGAGACCCTTGCGAACCCGCACCCGATTCAACCATTGACGACGAAATTCCGGTTGGTCAAAGACCCCATGAATGTAGGTCCCCCAGACGCGCCCGTCCAGACTCATCGCTCCATCGACCCTTGATTCTGGCTCATCACCAGAATGTGGCACCTGACCCGTAAGAATCCGGAAGCAGGATGAAATGGGATTCACAGTCCTCGTGTCACCCATATGAATTTCATACCCCTCAATCACATATTCATGCCCCCAGGACTCCGGTAAGGAGCGGGCACGGACTTGCACGGTTGTTTTGTGAGCGAGCAATTTAGTCTCGACCTCCAGCAACCCTAATCCTTTCGTCGAACCGCCGGTTTCCACATGCTGTGGATCCGTGATCTCCTTGCCTAGCATCTGAAATCCACCACAGACACCCATCATCTCGTTTCCACGTTGGACATGCGCCATAAGCGCCTCTTCGAATCCAACCTTGCGGAGATATACCAAATCGGCAATCGTCGTTTTGCTTCCCGGCAGAATAACAGCATCCGCTCCATGAAGCTCTTGGGGTGACGCCACGAAGCGAAGTGCCACATCCGGTTCCGCAGCCACCTGATTGAAATCCGTAAAGTTACTCATATGAGGCAGCAACACCACTGCGATATTGACGGTATCTGCTTCGAAAGGCGTCTTTCGCAATCGATCAATATCCACGCTGTCCTCTTGATCCAATTCCAGATTGCGCAGATACGGCAATACGCCTAACACCGGGACGCCCGTACGTTCTTCTATGATGATGACACCATCTTCGAACAACGTCAGATCCCCTCGAAATTTATTAATGACAACCCCGATCACCCGCTGCCGTTCTTCCGACGCTAATAAATCCATTGTCCCGATGACCTGCGCAAACACGCCCCCCCGATCGATATCCGCCACCAACACCACTGCCGCATCGGCCATCTCGACCATCGGCCAGTTCACAATATCGCGATCCCGCAGATTCATTTCTGCGGCACTCCCCGCCCCTTCAATCACCATCACGTCATACTGCTTGGACAGCCGGTCATAACTCCCCTTCACAAATTCAAATAAATTGGATTTCCGCTCGAAAAAGTCCCGGGCATTCTCACTCCGCCACACTTGCCCTTGAACAATCACTTGAGATTTCGCGTCGGCTTCCGGCTTCAGCAAAATCGGATTCATGTCCACATGCGGAGCCAACCCACAAGCCTGAGCCTGAAGCACTTGAGCCCGTCCCATCTCTCCTCCATTCGTCGTGACAAAGGAATTCAGGGACATATTTTGTGCTTTAAACGGCGCCACGCTGACTCCAGCCCGATGCAATAATCGGCACAAGCCGGCCGTGACCAGACTTTTTCCGACATCGGAGCCTGTACCCAATATTGCTAAGGCCCGCTTCATGTATGCCCTCTTCTTCTGACTAAGTACAACCACGTCCTTTAAGTGTGCCGCATGGTATAGAACACCGCTCGGGACAACGTTGCTCCATCACCTTACTCAGTTAATTCTCCCGGAACGTTCCGGAGTAATTGCCGCCGCCCAATTGCCGGAGTCAGGAGACGTCAGATAAGCCGTTCCGCCGCCTTGAATATGTTGTTCGGGTCCCCATGCACCTGTGGCAATTTCGATCCAACGGACCACCAGCGGCTCTGTTGTGCTGGACACATCGATTTGCACTTCACCCACAACGGGCAGGTAGAGGACGAAGGCCTGGCCCTTGTCGGCAGCCAGATACGCGTGATTCGGCTGGTGGTCTATGAGCAGATCGTTTGCGGGCTCCACGGTCCACAATGGTATCTGCGACTCCAACTTTCTCGCCCCACGAATACTGGCCACCGCCTTGTCATTGAGTCCCAATCCTGCCGTGGGACGATGGAAACGAATGGATGCGGCACCGGCCAACAGATTCCGCCAGAAGCGTTCGATCCCGTCCTGGTCGTTGCCGAATCGGTTACCGGTGGCACCATAGGTCTTGGTCGTATTGATAGGTCTCGGATGTTTGGCCAGGTAATGCCGCGTACGGAGAAATTGGTCCCAATGCTTTTGTCCGCTCTGGTGATTGTTCTGCGAGACGTCGACGAAATCGTATATCTCCGGATAATCGAACGTTCGCCTATGGATCTCGGCCGTAATATCCTTATTCTCCCACATCTCGGTGACAAAGATCCTTTTGTTTTCCTTGTCCGCGCGATGTTTGAGGTAGGTCGCCCAGTAACGGCTCCATTCTTCCTCGCCATTTGTTTCGTTGTCCATGCAATAAAGAACATGACCATATGGCAGGGTATATTCCAACATTTTATCGACAAATCGTTGTTGGTACCGCAAAACCACACGATTGTTTCGCTGCCTTGGCGTCGTAAAGAAAAACGGTTGTTTGTTTTGATGAGGCGTTTCGGAATAACGGTCCGCCAATCCGGATTCTTCGGCTGTGTAATTGATATTATTCCGCGAGTTGTACGGCTGAATGTGCCAGGTGTCGCCCATGTAGTCAAAAGGGTCCCAAATCTCGATTTGCACGATGATGCCGCGGTTGGCCGATTCTTTCAGCATCCGGTCGAAGCGTGCCCAGTACTCGTCATTCCACTGCTCTAAATCATACCGGCCATCGTGCATCTGTTTAAACGGGAAGACTTCAAAACCCCGATCCTGTCGACTGCTCATTGTATTCCGGATGACATTGCCACCAGCGGCCTCCAGCCGATCAAGCTGAGCAAGAAGATCTTTTTCCGGCCATTGAAATAGACTGTCGTCATCACTTCCCCCTAACAGCAACACCGGTTCTCCGTGATCACTCCAATACCAGGGATTTTTGGTCCACGGTTGCAACACAGGCTCGGCCGATACGACACTGACGCAAAAAATTATCACCAGCAAAAAAATCCAACTCATCGAACTTCTACATTTCATATGCCCCTCCCGCCACCATGACTCTTTCTGTGCTTTGGTTCCCATTCGACTGCAATTGGCCTACTTTCAGGGATGGAAGCCCTATGGTACAGTGACTTCTTTCATAAACGCGAATCACAACCATGGCGGTCATAATGCACACACACCAACGGTCTTTTGGCACCCTACTGAATTGTTTCGCAGCAGTCCTCTACTGGTCTCTGGTCGCTCTGGCAGCAGCCCGGGCTGAGCTCCCCGCAAAATCCCCATCAAGTACGTCGCCCGACAGCCAACCCGGCACCCTGCAACATGTGATTGAAAGTAAGAGATTACGGGTGGGTGTCTCGTTATTTCCCCCCTGGACCCTCAGAGACCGCAATGACCAATTAACGGGCTTTGAAATTGATATCGCCCGTCAATTAGCCAAAGACCTCGGAGTCCAAGCAGAGTTTCATGTCTTCGAATGGCAGAATATTGTGCCGGCTCTTCTAGATCGGAAGATCGATATTATTACGGCCGGCATGGTCATTACCCCGCAACGTGCCCTGAAAGTCAACTTCAGCGATCCCTATGATTCTGCCGGGATCGGACTGGTCACCAATATTCCGTTAACGAAAAGCTTTCGTGGCCCCCAGGACCTGAATCAACCGGAGGTCGTCATCACCGCCGTCACCGGAACCGTGGCGGAAGATCTTGCCCGTCGGGTATTTCCAAAAGCCACCATTAGAACCTTTGCCTCCAGTCAGGATGCCATACAGGCCCTTACAAGCGGAAAGGTACATGGCTACGTCGAGCACGAGCCCATTACGACATTTGTGGCCCTGGAACATCCCAAAACTGTGGATGAACCATTATCGAAACCGTTGCTCGAGACCAAGACAGGGTTTGCGGTTAACAAAGGCGACCCCGACTTCATTCACTTTCTCAACGCGTGGATTATCAGCCATAACGCCGATACCTGGTTGGACTCCGCTCACAAATACTGGTTCGAAGGAGTCGAGTGGAGAAAGCAGGTGGGCACGAAGCCATGACGAGCGCAGAACGGCTTCTTGTTGAGGGACAGCCCTCTTTCTCTTTTGGGTTGATGGGCATGCTTCTCCTCCTTCCGGCACTGCTCGCAGCGGCTGCCCTTGAACAATCCGGCACCCAGCTATCGCTCCCGGATGAAGACTCGTACCGATCTCCTCTCTCGGAAAACCTCCTCGAATCCAACCGATGGAGGATTCCACAAGAAGAGAAACGGGATTGGCGATTACCACCTCCCCCTCCTCCCGTTGGCTGGCGAACCCCACAATCCGCGGAATCGAAAACATCCCCCTCCCGACGAACCATTGAACTGTTCCCTCGATACCAGCCAGGGAATTCATCCGACTATGATATGATCGAACGGGAGGAAAAACCGTTGATTAAAATGTTTGAATTCGGGTCGAAATAGTTCGGCACCCCCGCCCCCATTCATCTCTTCGATGTTTGCCCTTGGCACCATAAAACAGGCAGAATTGACCATATGAAGCATCGACCCACTCTCCGCATTCAGCAAGGATACACCTCGGCCTCACCCCTTCCCACGCAGGTCGTCGCCAGCGAAGAATTTCTTCCGCCCTCACAATCCGTCAAACAAAGCCAGGTCGAGTGGCTGATCCACCAAAGCAGCAAACGGCTGAGCAGCCGTCTCGGCATGAACCGGCGTGATTTCCTCAAAACCACCGGTGGAATGGCACTGGCTTTTTTGGCCATGAATCAGGTGTTTGGAAAATTCTTCGATGTGCTTGACGTTGAAGCGGCGGAACCCCAAGCGGTTCAGGCACGCAAAGGGAACATTCCGTTCATCTTCGATGTGCAAACACACTACGTCAGCTCCTCCTTCAACCAGCCGGGTTGGAAAGAAGGACTTCTGAGCCTGCGACGGCGGGCAAAAGAGATGGGCCTGAATCCCAAGCTCTCCGGCGATCGTGGAACGATCGAAGACCTGAGCCTGGAAAACTACATCAAAGAAGTGTTTCTGGACAGCGACACTTCAATCGGGCTCATCAGTACTCCGCCTGGGCCCTATCCATGGGAAGCCGTCGTCCCGCCTAAAGAAATGACGCACATCCGTGATGAAATTAACCGCCTCACCGCTTCCCAACGCATGCTCGCCCATGGGCTGGTCATGCCCCAGTTAGGCAAGGTCGACCTTGATTACATGGATCAGCAGGCGGAGACATTCAAGGTCGATGCCTGGAAATGTTATACCGGCTCGCCGCCGAAAGGCTTCGAGCACGGCTGGTGGCTGAACGATGAAAAGATCGCCTATCCCATGCTGGAAAAAGCGCAGGCCCTCAACATCACCAACGTTTGCGCGCACAAAGGTCTGCCGCTCGGCCCGGTGCCCGATTACAACCATCCACGCGACATCCTCCAGGCCGCAAAAGATTTCTCCAAATTGAATTTTCTGATCTACCATTCCGGATTTCTAGGCATACCTCGCATCAATCTTGAAGAAGCCAAAAAAGGTGAGATTCCCTGGACCAGCGAATTTTGCCGTTTAAAACATAAGCAACAAAAACTCAACAATGTGTATATGGAAATGGGCTCGACATTTGGTCAACTCGTCATCACCGAACCCGTCGTCTGCGCCCACCTGCTTGGACAGATTCTTTTGGCATTCGGAGAAGATCATCTTCTCTGGGGAACGGATTCAATTTGGTATGGCACGCCTCAATGGCAGATCGAAGCCTTCCGGCGGTTTCAAATTCCTGAAGAACTCCAGGAAAAGTTCCACTACCCTGCCTTGAACAAGGATCTCAAAGCGAAAGTCTTCGGGCTCAATGCGGCTAAACTGTTTAAGGTAGAAGTCGAAGCCAAACGGAAGGACGTCCCCAAGGACTATCTCAGCCACATCAAAATGGCCTACATGGAAGAAGGCCCATCCCCCAGCCACCATGCATATGGATGGGTGGCTACCTAATCGTCAGGCTTTTTTTCAATTTTCAGACTAGCCGTTAGGTGGCCGGTCCCCTCACAAGCAACATCTTTGATGTTTGGGACCGTGGGAAATATTAAACCAACGTGGGACCTCATTGAACGCCAAATCACAAAGGGTGTCCTAAAAAACTTCCAAAACCGTCTGACTTTATTGAAGCGTTGAACCGGCAATATTTGAGACGCGCCTTTATTTTTAGAATCTGAGGAGCTTTTAGATGCTTTGGGAAAAGGCCAAGACACACACTGAGTGCTTTCATTTTACAAGATCCCCCTCAAGGAGTATGAAGTGGATTTTTGGCTGGCAAAGAGGATCAATGTCCCCATGTCTCCAAACTAAAAACGCGCCCGCGTTCAATAACACCACACCCAAATACTTTAGGTCTTGATGACTGCGCCAAAGTTGGATTCCCGACCCACTATCTTTTGAACTCTTTCCTAACCCACATCCGTCGTTCGTCGTGGTCAATAAGTTCAACCCAGGTTGCCATTTCAAAAGGCTGACCCACTGAAACCACGACCTTTTTTGAGGACCTAAAGCTTAAAGCCATTATAGACTTTCCTGAACTATTCATTTTTCGAATTGCAGGCGAGCATCATCGGGATTCATGCCCTCTTCCATCACTAATCCAAAGTTTTGAATCCCTGTTCCTCAAAAACAGTCCAAGCCCAGTTCAGGTCAAACTCGAAATCCGGGCATTTGTGAATCGTCCCTGCTTATGATTAAATTAAACAGTCGGGAATGTCATCCTTCCTCTCACCTGTGAGGTAACCCATGGCGACACGACGGTTCTCTCGGATTTCCACTCTCCTCCTGAGCTTTGCCGCATGCCTGGGGTTGGGCTTGACGGTTGGCATTGTTCAGGCACAGCTCGAAACTGAACCTCATCCGCTGGACACCTTCATAAAAGGGATCACCAATTTTTCTCAACCCACGGGTATCCGGGGCACGGTGCGATATATTGAAAAGGACCGGCAGACACTCTGGTTGAATTGGGAACAACGATCGGATGAAAGACCGTTGTTTGACTCAGGATGGAAGCTCGTCCCCGGGGATGCCACCTTAGCTGTCCAACCCCGGGATTCCGAGCAATGGGAAAAACTGTCAACCCTTTCAAAAGGGCTGCCTCTGGAACTGATCGTCCAGGACGACGGCAAAGGTCACCGCCATATTCTCTCCTACGAGGATATTTCCGGTCCGCCGAAAATTCCCCTGTAGATCTTGGGTTTCCACACCTACGGGGCACCCAATGCCCCCATGAAAACCCGATGCAGTTATCCGGCTACATCCGGCCTTCGTCGTGTTCGATGAGACTGAACCACGTGGTGATATGGGAAAGGGACTCCACCGACACACCACGTTTTTTCGCCAGACCGGCTTTATACTCGTCGAAGGCTTTCTGCGCCATTGGAGCTTTCGGGCCGAATGTCAGCACCATGTCATTCCATTCGGCTTTTTCCGCATCGCTCAGGCTTTTCCCGTTAGATTTCACCCAGTCGGCAATCTCTGCGTCCGTCCCGCCTTGCAGCACACGCTTTTCAAAATCCTCTCCTTTGATTTCCAATTTATCCAACAAATATTTATCGAAGCCGACGGTGAGATAATTGTAATCTTGAATTTGTCCGGCATGCCGCATCCGGACTTTGTCGATAAACCGTCCGAGATGGCAAAGCCCGCCGACTTGTTCTTTTGGACTGCGTGGATATTGTGCTGTGGTCATGATGCCTCCTTATAATATTAGTGCTTAGACATAGTCTACCGAAATGCGTATTGAACTGGTTATACCTTGTGAAAGGGACGAAACGAAAGAGCCAATGATTTTCGTCTTGTGACCACCCGTAGCTAACAATCGACATCTAGTCCCGTCTTTGTGTGAAGCTAGATGCTTCGCCCGACTCAGAGGCTGGCACCCGCCTCAGTTATCTGTTTGTCATCCTGAGAGAATCGAAGGATCTGTTTCCAGCGCGACTGACAATTACCTATCGCCATCACTTTCTTATTAAGGAAATTTTAATTGGGCGCCGGGAACCTACACCAACAGCAGGCCGACGGCTCTGGCTTTGTGGGCAGAAGCGGACTGCCACCACTTATCAAAACCCTTTGGTCCGCCAAACGGAAAGCCCGCCCGAACTTCTTTATAAATAGGATACCGATGTCCCCCCGCTTGATGCACCGGCACGGCACGTTCGATCAGATTCAGAAACCATTCCCCTTGGCCTCGCTTCAGCCTCACTTCTTCATCTGTTGTTCGATTCGGCAAAATGATTTTGTATTGCTCGCCATTTCCTCGATCAACATCCGGCTGCCCGCCGATCCAGACGAATTTCCGCTCTAACCTGGAATGATCTTCCCGCTCTTCGCTTTCCAAGATCTGCTTGACCCAGGTGCGTTTTACCTTTGGTTTCGGGACGCGTTCCGGAAACCATTCACGAACATCCCGGGTCAATTCCAACCCTTCCTTGTAATGCCATAGAGCCGCTCTCAGACCTTCCCCGATCCATTCCGGCATTGATGCCAGGTCATCCACATGAACCAGATCATTTTCCGCAAACCCTCCAAATCCCGGTCCAATGAGGTGAATACCATAGGCTTGAGGCTGTAAGCCGATCGGACTATGGGCGGTGGTGGTAAACCGATGCCAGAAGGCCGATTGGATGAGATCATGCGCAAACAATTGGCGCACCCGTTCGAGGCTTTCAATGGTTTCCCCGATCGTCTCACTGGGAAGCCCGTACATGAGATAGGCATGCACCAGAATCTCCGCGTTCCGGCAGGCCTGAACCACCCGAACCGTCTGATCGACGGTGATACCTTTTTTGACCAAGGCTAACAGACGATCACACGCCGCTTCCAAACCGGCGCTCAAGGCAATGCAGCCGGAGGCGGCGAGCAGACGGCAGAGGTCGGGGGTAAATGCCGGTTCAAACCGGACGTTTCCCCACCAGGAAATGGTGACCTCCCGTTCGAGCAGAGATAGCGCAAGATTTTTTAATCCCACCGGCGGAGCGGCCTCATCCACGAAGTGAAACCCACAACATCCCGTTTCGGCGATCAGGGCTTCGATTCGATCCACCAACACTTCGCCCGGTGAGACTTCATACCGGCCGATGTAATCCAGCCCCACATCGCAGAACGTACATTGTTTCCAGTAACACCCGTGCGCCACCGTCAATTTATTCCAATGTCCATCGGACCAGAGCCGATGCATGGGATTCAATGTATCAAGCACGGAAATATACTGATTGAGAGGCAATCCCTCGTACGTCGGGGTTCCCACTTCGGCCTGCGAAACATCCGGCTCGCTGGCTCCATTCTGCCAGACGACATTCTGCCCTGAACGAAGAAATGTCCGGCACAGATCGGGCTCTCTCCGTTTTCCTTCCAGGTATTCCAACAGACAGAGAAAGGGCCGCTCCCCATCGTCAAGGGTCACGAAATCCACGACTTCAAACAGTCGTGGGTCCCGCACCCGGCGTAACTCCGTATTGGGATACCCTCCCCCAAGCACGACTTTGATCTCCGGCCTTCTGCCCCGCAATTGTTGACCCATCCGAAGAGCGCCATACAGATTGCCTGGAAATGGCACCGAAAACCCGACGACAGCGGGTTGATGCCGGTCCACATGCCCCCAGAGCGCGTCTACCATCCACTCGTCAGTGAGACTCATGGGTTGAGCCAGGGCTTCCTCAAGACGATCATAGGAATTCGCCTGCATGGCCATGGATTCGGCATAGCGACTCAACGCAAAGTGGGGCGTAATGGTGGCCTGAACCAGATCGGCAAGATCTTCAAGATACAAGGTTGCCAGATGCTTAGCCTGGTCGGCTTGATTGGATGCACGATGTCTTCCATGTTGATTTTCTGAACTCATTAAGGAAAAGCGTGGACCTTGGGGAAGGAAGGTGCCCTGACAAATGCGCGAAGCCAAGGTGGGATTTCGACCCTGTAAAAAGCTAATCACCGGATCAATTGTCTCGACATAGGCCCGCTCCAGACTTATCATTTGCCGCGCCTCACCAGGCAGTCCGTCAATGGAAGTCTTCCGGAGTTCGGCAAAGACCCGGCTCAGGCCACCACGGGAGAAAAGGGCCAACACCATTTCAATGCCCACATCAGCCTGATGCGTGCGATACCCTTGGGACCGCAAGAACCCCGTCAAATAGGCCGTGGACGGATACGGCGTATTGAGTTGAGTCAGAGGAGGAATCACCAACAGGATAGATAGATTAGACATGGTATGGTGAGATTCTGGGGGAACAACACGAATACCAATGATTCGCTATTCGCCTATGTATGAGAGTGGCAAGGCCTTGTCAAGGAAACGGAGAAAGCTTACCCCAGTTCGACCTGGACTACAACATAGAACAGAAGAGGCTATCGGGGAATTCTCAAGGGAGATTCGAGATCCTCTCCCCAAGGGAAACTGCTTTTATACGGTTTGAGATTGGGTTTGGGATTGGGTTTGGGATTGAGAAGCGGCGGAATAACCACTCGTGCGAAAAAAGGCCAATGCGATCAGGTTGGAAAGCTGGTCAAAATGCTCAAGGACCTGCGTCAGAAAATGCGATAAGCCTGTAGAATAGACCTCTTGCAGACTGCCGAATTCCAGATCCGCCGCCAAGGCCCCACTTAATCGGATCGCCTGACGGGTTTCAGCCCTTCGACTACTTCCTGCCAAGCGTTCCACGACTTTACTGATTTGCGCCGTCGTATACCGGACCGATCGAGGGAACTTATCATGAAAAAGGAGAAATTCAACGATTCGTTTCGGCACCAACTGTGTGGAATAAAATTTCCGATAGGCCTCGAAGGCACTGGCCGATTTCAACGCGGCTAAACACTGGTGGTATTCGGAAATTCTCCTGGGTTCCGTCGTAGGGTCACTGAGGACAGGAATATCAATGAGTCGAGCGGTCCGTCCACCCCGTTCAATATTCAGCCCCAACCTGTAAAAATTCCATCCCTCATCGTGGACCATCGTGCTGCCGACAACCCCGTCCAACGTGTAGCAGGTATTCCGCACATACCTGAGCAAATCGTGGGTATCCGACCACAGATCAAATTCGGTTTTTCCCTTGAGGCTGAGATAAAAATCATTCATAAAATGCCAGACTTCGCTGGATAACTGATCCTGGATCCCGCGGGCGCTGTTTCTGGCGGCCGCAATAAGATTCGTCAGCGAATTCGGATTGTCCCGGCAAAGCGTAACAAATTCCATAACCGGTCTGGTCTGCACTTCCCCAAAAATTTTGGTAAAGGCTTCCAGCTCACCGGTGTCTTCCAAATATCGAGTCCAAATATTAGCCTGGTCTTCCTGGGTCGCAATCTCCGTCAGCAAATGAAAATGCACATCCACGAACCTGGCCGTATATTCGGCCCGCTCCACCGAGCGCCCGATCCAGAAAAACGATTCTGCCGTCCGGCTTAACATGGTTCATTCATCTCCATAAAGCACCCATGTATCCTTGCTTCCCCCGCCCTGCGAAGAATTCACGACCAGGGAGCCTTCCTTCAAGGCGACACGGGTCAATCCTCCCAACGACAAGGAGATCTCTTCCCCCCACAGCACAAAGGGACGAAGATCGACATGCCTCCCGACCAATCGCATATTCTCTTCTCCATCCACGACACACGGATGATGCGAGAGAGTGACCACCGGCTGGGCAATGTAGCTGCGTGGATCGGTCTCTATTTTCTTCCGAAACTCCTCCTGTTCGGCCTTGGTCGAGCTGGGTCCCATCAACATCCCATAACCGCCGGATTCCGCCACGGCTTTCACAACCAATGATCCCAGGTGTTCCAATACATACTTTCGATCGTCAGGATTCCCGCACAAATACGTGGGGACATTTTGCAGAATGGGTTTCTCGCTTAAATAGTAGTCGATCATTTTCGGCACAAAGGTATACACCGCTTTATCATCGGCGATCCCGTTCCCGATACCATTGGCCAGGCCCACATTCCCTGCTCGATAGGCCCGGACCAGGCCGGGAACGCCTAACACGGAATCTTTGCGAAACACTTCCGGATCGAGGAAGGTATCATCTACCCGGCGATAAATCACATCAACCTGTTGAAGACCTTGGGTGGTCTTCATATAGACCTTATCATCGGATTCCACCACCAGATCCCGGCCTTCCACCATTTGAATCCCCATCTGTAAGGATAAAAAGCAATGTTCAAAGTAGGCGGAGTTAAACACACCGGGAGTCAGGAGGACGACGGTCGGGTTTTCTTTACTGAGGGGAGCCAGCCACTTGAGATTCTCCAGGAGTTGCGTCGGATATTGATCGACAGGCCGGACTTGCATGTCGGCAAACAGGTTGGGAAACAGTTGCTTCATGACCAGTCGGTTTTCCAGAACGTACGACACGCCGGATGGTGTCCGGAGATTATCCTCCAGGACATAGTATTGGCCTTCATGGTTCCGGACCAAATCAACTCCCGATACATGGATGAACACCTCTTTGGGAGGACAAAACCCCACTAAATCTTTTTGAAAATGCACGGAACTTTCTATGAGCTCCCGAGGCACCACGTGATCGTTCAGAATCCGTTGCTCGCTATATAAGTCCACTAAAAACATATTCAGGGCCATGACGCGCTGGCGGATTCCCTCTTCAATAACTCGCCATTCGAGATCCGGGATAATTCGTGGCATCAGATCAAAAGGAAAAATCTTCTCCGTTTGCTGGAGATCGCCATAGACGGTAAAGGTAATCCCCTGCCGCAAAAACGCCTGATCGGCCTGACGCCGTTTCAACTCCAGATCCTTCGAAGAGAAATTCCGTAACCGTTCGACGAGACGCCGGTAATGACGGCGTGGAACGCCGGCCGACTCGAACATTTCATCGAATCCCGGCTTCATTTGATAGCGGTCAAATAACGATTTCACAACCCTATCCTTTAATCAGTGGCCTCTGGGCAAGAAGACGATCTCACCGAAAATTACGGTGTAGAGTGTAGCATAGGCGACCGACACAATAGCAATTTCAACAAGAGAACACGGACCAAACAAAGCTTGTCCTGACGCGGTGATTGAATCTTTGAGGGAATGGTTCAGGTGAATGAGAATGGTGCAAAGAACGAAGGAGAGTGCTAAGATCCGTTGATCCGTCATGTGAAGATGGTCATTTCATTTTTCCGCTTTTCTTTCACCAAGACAGGCATTTCATGGGCTATTGATTTTTCATGGCACTTCACGTCGCACTCAATCACCAAACGCATTATCGCTACGATCGCCGGGTTCAGATGGGGCCTCACGTCATCCGGTTGCGGCCGGCTCCCCATAGCCGGACTCCCATTCTGAGTTACGCACTCAAGATTGAGCCCACCGGGTATTTCCTGAACTGGCAACAGGATCCTCACGGCAACTATCTGGCACGGATTATTTATCCTGAAAAGGTTCAGGAATTTCATGTGGAAGTCGACCTGGTGGCCGACATGGTCATCTATAATCCCTTTGACTTTTTTTTGGAGCCGGACGCCGAGACACTTCCCTTCAACTATG
Source organism: Candidatus Nitrospira neomarina (assembly GCF_032051675.1). Lineage (NCBI taxonomy): Bacteria > Pseudomonadati > Nitrospirota > Nitrospiria > Nitrospirales > Nitrospiraceae > Nitrospira > Candidatus Nitrospira neomarina. The sequence goes on along the minus strand of NZ_CP116968.1, from coordinate 641,848 downwards.
ATCCCCTGGTCAAAGATGACCTGCTGCCGTATTTGGCCACAGAACCACCAGGCCCGCGGCTGCAAGAGTGGCTGCGACAGTTCACCGCGCCACACGATGATCCTACCGTTCCCTTCTTAATGGGTCTCAATCAGCAACTGAAGTCTCAAATCGACTATGTCGTCCGCATGGAACCCGGCGTGCAAACCCCTGATGAAACATTGCAACTGGGACGTGGATCGTGCCGGGACACGGGTTGGCTCCTCGTGCAGATCCTTCGCCACCTGGGTATTGCTAGTCGATTCGTCTCCGGCTATTTGATTCAACTTGTCGCCGACGTGCCATCGTTGGATGGTCCGTCCGGAACCGATCGGGACTTTACAGACCTTCACGCCTGGGTGGAGGCCTATCTGCCGGGGGCCGGGTGGGTGGGATTGGACGCCACGTCCGGACTGATGGCTGGAGAAGGGCACATCCCGCTAGCCTGCACACCTCACCCTTTGACCGCTGCGCCGATTAGTGGAGCGATGGAGATTTGTGAAACGACGTTTTCGCATGAAATGTCGGTCACCCGTATTGTTGAAACGCCACGGGTGACCAAACCATACACAGAGGAACAATGGCAGACGATCGATCAATTCGGACAACGACTGGATCAGGAATTGGCAAGCAACGATGTCCGGCTCACAATCGGCGGAGAGCCCACCTTTATCTCCATTGATCATCCCGATGCGCCTGAATGGAATACCGAGGCTGTCGGTGATACGAAGCGACCATTGGCGGCGAATCTCATCAAACGCTTACGTGAGCGTTTCGCCCCTGGAGGACTTCTGCACTTTGGCCAAGGGAAATGGTATCCCGGCGAACCGTTGCCACGCTGGGCCTTTAGCCTCTATTGGCGGCAGGACGGGAAACCGATCTGGCAGGAAGACCAACTCTTTGCCAAAGAAAATCAGACCTCAAACATTTCCGCCGATGATGCCAACCATTTCATTCAGGGAATCGCCAAACGGGTAGAAGTCGGCACCAAAACCATTCAACCCGTCTATGAGGATCCCTGGCATTTCATCGGTCAGGAACGAAAGCTGCCAGAAAATCTCGAACCGGCCACCAATAATCTCGACGACCCCATGGCGCGTGCCCGGCTCGCTAAAGTGTATGAACGCGGTCTGGGCAAACCGGCAGGCTATGTCCTGCCATTGCAACGCTGGAATGCCAAGGACGGACCTCGTCGCTGGATCACTGCCGCATGGACCACACGCAGTCAGCACTTGTTTTTGGTCCCCGGTGACTCGCCAATCGGCTTTCGATTGCCTCTCCCGTCATTGCCGGTTATTGATCCCAAAGACTATCCCTATATCATCCCGACTGACCCATTCGATATCCGGGGACCCTTACCGGATCCAATTCAGGTATCCTCTCTTCAGGAACACCGGCTTCCAAAACTACGGGGAGAAGGGGGGCAACATGAACCGGCTCAAGTGGTCATGGGACAGCAGAGCGGGATCGGCGCAGGAGGTGTGGTTCGCGCATCTCTCACGGTGGAACCTCGTAACGGGCACCTCTGTGTGTTCATGCCGCCCCTGGAATCGGCTGAAGATTATCTTGATCTGGTCGCCGTCATTAAGGACACCGCTGCGGAATTACACCAGCCGATTCACCTGGAAGGCTACACGCCCCCCTATGACCCTCGCCTCAACGTGTTGAAAATCACTCCTGATCCAGGAGTGCTCGAGGTGAATATCCACCCCGCGAAAAATTGGGCGGACATGGTCGCGATTACTACGGCCATCTATGAAGAAGCGAGGCTCTGCCGATTAGGCACGGAAAAGTTCATGTTGGACGGACGACACACGGGAACCGGGGGAGGCAATCATGTGGTTATGGGAGGCAACACTCCTGCTGACAGTCCTTTTCTGCGTCGGCCCGATCTCCTGCGCAGCATGATCGCTTACTGGCAACGGCATCCTTCCCTCTCCTATGTCTTTTCCGGTCTCTTCATCGGCCCGACCAGTCAGGCTCCCCGCATCGATGAAGCCCGTCATGATTCCTTGTACGAACTGGAACTGGGATTTGCCCAAGTCCCCGCTCCCAACGTCGGGGCACCACCACCGCCATGGTTGGTCGATCGGATCTTTCGAAATTTGCTCATTGATGTCACGGGGAATACGCATCGCACGGAAATTTGTATCGACAAACTCTATTCCCCGGATGGCCCGACCGGTCGACTCGGACTGGTAGAATTCCGGGCCTTCGAAATGCCTCCCCACGAACGCATGAGTCTGGCTCAACAGGTTCTGCTCCTGGCCCTCGTTGCGCGTTTCTGGAAAACTCCGGACCAGGGAAACCTCGTTCGATGGGGGACACAACTTCATGATCGTTTTATGCTCCCCCACTTTCTCTCTCAGGATCTCCATGAAGTCATCCAGGAAATGAATCGCGCCGGGTACGAACTGCAAAACGACTGGTTCGCACCTCATCTGGAGTTCCGTTTTCCCCTCTTTGGCTCAATCAACTATGGCAGTCTGGTGATGGAAGTTCGACAGGCTCTGGAACCATGGCATGTCATGGGAGAGCAAGGGGCACCTGGCGGCACCGTACGATATGTGGATTCCTCGGTTGAACGTCTACAGATCAAGCTGTCCGGCTTAACTGAAAACCGTTATATTATTGCCTGCAATGGCAAACGCGTGCCCATGATACCAACCGGACGACAAGGAGAGGCGGTCGGCGGCGTGCGATATCGAGCCTGGCAGCCTCCCAACTGTTTACATCCGAAGATCGGAATTGACGCCCCGCTGACTTTTGACATTTACGATCAATGGGCCGGGCGGGCGGTTGCCGGGTGTACCTATCATGTGGCTCACCCGGGCGGACGAAATTTTGAACATTTCCCCGTCAACGCCTATGAAGCCGAAAGCCGCCGGTTGGCCAGATTTCATTCCTTTGGTCATACCGCGGGACCCTATGCCGAACCACCAGATACCTCCCGGCCGGAGTTTCCTTGCACGCTGGACCTCCGATGGCCTGCCTAATCACATACAATGGACAGTGTATCCAGGAAACGGTAAGGTAATTTTGATCATCCCTCGACGAGAAACACCCTGATAAATTTCATGGCCTCCTTCCATTCTCCCGAACCAGCGGACTCCCTTTCCCCACCCACCACGATGTACCCGCCTCAACCGGATATCTTTGATGAACTCGTGGCGTCTGACGGCTCTGTTCGTCCGCATTGGGAAAATCTGTTGAAACAATTCGAGAGCCTGGACGCTACCCAACGCTGTCTGGCTCACGAAACCGCCGCACGAATGTTGAAAGATGACGGCATGACCTATCTTGCCGGCCAGAATGAACGACAACGCGACAGACCCTGGCAGCTTGACTTATTCCCACTGTTAATCAGCCAGGAGGAATGGCACCATCTCGAAGCAGGTTTGATTCAACGAGCCCGTCTCCTCAACCATATTTTGAACGATTTGTATGGCCCGCAACAATTGCTGAAAAACGGAACTTTACCCCCTGCTGTCGTGTTCGGGAATCCCCAGTTTTTGCAGCCCTGCCATGGCGTCCCGGTGGCAGGAGGCACCTATTTACATTTTCTGGCATTCGATGTGGCGAGAGCGCCAGATGGAAAATGGTGGGTCCTGCGTGATCGCACCGAAGCACCTACCGGTGCCGGATTTGCTCTCGAAAATCGCATTATTGTCTCACGGTCTTTACCCAACCTGTTTGCCCGAACTCAGGTCCAACGACTCTCCTCTTTTTTCCAGACCTTCAGCGAGAGTTTTCTCCAGTGTTCCCAACGTGAAGATCCCCTGGCGGTCGTGCTTTCGCCGGGCCCGGAAAATATGGCCTATTTTGAGCATGCCTATCTGGCCCGGTATCTGGGGTACCCGATTGTCGAAGGGTCGGACATGACCGTACGCGATGAACGGCTGTTCCTGAAAACGGTTGATGGTCTGAAGCCCGTTGATCTGGTCTTACGCCGGATTTATTCGGACCTGTGCGACCCTCTCGAATTGATGACCGAATCCACAACCGGTGTCCCAGGGTTACTCCAAGCCATTCGAGCCGGACACGTCACATTAGCCAATGCGCTCGGCAGTGGATTGATCGAAAGCGAAGTCCTCTTAAGCTTTCTGCCGACATTATCCAAATTCTTTTTCGGTGAAGGACTGAAAATTCCCAGTGTCGCCACCTGGTGGTGTGGACAGGCCAACGAGCGCGCCTACGTGCTCGATAATATAAACCGATTATTAATTCGTCGTGTCTTGACACCCAAGCATGGCCTCACGCACGACCGTCTCTCCTCCTTCGGGCCTGACTTGACCGAAGAAGACCGTGGAGCCCTGGCCCAAGCCATTGCCCGGCGTGGGCATGAATACGTGGGACGGGAAATCGTTTCGCCCTCCACGACTCCCTTTTGGACATCTCAGGATGAGCTCAAACCGGTCCCCATGACTGTCCGCATCTATCTGACAGCCACAAAGGACGGCTATACCGTCATGCCGGGTGGACTCGCGCGCGTGTCGGTTCGATCGGATCCTCGTGGGCACTGGCATGAACCCGGTGATTTCAGTAAAGACACCTGGGTGAAGTCGAACGGTCCGCTTGATATTCCGGCAGCCGTCACCCTGCCCCATCATACGCTTCAGCTTCGGCGGGGAGGACGGGATCTACCCAGCCGAACCGCTGACAATCTCTTCTGGCTGGGGCGCTACACCGAACGCGCTGAAGGCGCGATCCGTTTATTACGAAGTTTGGTGTCACGCATGAGCGGAGAGGCGGGAATCGGAGATGATCCTGAGACCCTGCATCGCCTGGTTTCTCTTCTCGTGATGCAAAAACATTTATCGCCCCGACGCGCTAAACGGGCCGTGGAAGGCGGAGCCAGCGCGGTGGAGGCAGAACTTCGAACGATTTTATTTGATCCGGATTCCCCGGACGGCTTGGCAACTATTCTCCAGAATGTGCGACGCACCGCGGAACTGGTTCGTCACCGGTTGTCCCTCGACACCTGGAATATTCTCATGGAACTCACCAGCGTGCCAAAGGAATGGGCACAGACAAAAGGACAAAGCATCGATGATGCAATTCGACTGTTGAGCCGGATGATTCAACATCTGGCAGCGCTCAACGGCATGGTCATGGAAAATATGACCCGCAGCTATGCCTGGCGTTTTCTGGAAATGGGACGACGCCTGGAACGCGTGAGACACTTATCCAAACTCATGCATCATTTAGCATCACGGGGAACGCCGGAGACCACCGGCGCCCTCAATCTGCTTCTGGAATTAGCCGACGCCACCATTACCTACCGAACCCGATACAAGGCTGAAGCCAAACTCGCTGCAGTCCTGGATTTACTTTTGGCCGATGATACCAACCCCCGTTCAATTATTTTCCAGTTATTGACGATTGAGGCACACATCAACGCGTTGCCCCGGGAGGAGGCCTCTGCTTCCCTTAACCCGGCACAGCGGATCACCACACGCGGGTGCACGGATATTCGATTGGCCGACATGATGGAACTTGCTCACTTCACGACGAAAACCGGCGTGCGAGTCAACCTTGAACGACTCCTTAAACAACTGGACCAACATGTGCATCAACTCTCCGATGTGGTGGCTCATACCTTTTTCAGTCATTCGTTAACCCAACGGATTTCAGGGCCTCAATGGCTTGAGGGCATTCCATGATCTATCAGGTGACACACCGAACCACCTTCGCCTACACCCAGCCGGTTGCCATTTCTCATCATGTCTTACGTCTTACTCCACGGTCCCATCCCCGACAACATTGCCTCCGGTCGACCGTGTCGTTGGAACCCACGCCATCGGTTCGTTCAGAAGGCGAGGATTATTTTGGCAATGCCATTACTCACCTGACCATTCAAACCCCCCATCCCCAATTGATTGTCGACGCCAATACCCTCGTGGAGGTCATCAAGCCGGAGCCCATACCGTTGGATCAAAGTCCGCCTTGGGAACAGGTCGTCCAACAACTTCAAAATCCCTTGGATCCGCCGAATCTGGAAGCCCAACAATTTATGTATGATTCCCCATACATCACTATTGACGATGCCACGTATGATTTTGTTCGTGAATGTTTTCCATCCGGGCGTCCGCTTCTGGCCGGTGTGATGGAATTAACCAGTCGAATTTTTGAGGAATTCACCTACGAAGGAGGCGTGACCGACGTGTCCACACCGGTTCATGATGTCCTCACCTCACGAAAGGGTGTTTGCCAGGACTTTGCCCATTTGGAAATTGCCGCACTCCGCAGCCTGGGTTTACCTGCACGGTATATTAGTGGGTACCTGCTGACGCATCCACCGGAAGGACAGGAAAAACTGGTGGGCGCCGATGCCTCACACGCCTGGGTCGCGGCATGGAGTCCCGGTCTTGGCTGGGTCGACTTTGATCCCACCAACAATATCATTCCCGGTGATGAACACATCACCTTGGCGTGGGGAAGAGACTATGGGGATGTCAGTCCAATCAATGGCTTTATGGTTGGGGGCGGACAGCATACGCTCGCCGTATCCGTGGACGTCAGCCCCGTTCCACATCCATCACTGGTATAATCCCGATTCTGCTCCAATAAGAATTTTTTTTCGTGAATCCCTGCCTCAGGTGCTGTCAGGGTTCGCTCTTCCATTCCTTGTCGACCAAAAAGATGTCACCAGCACTTTCCCGTTGTGAGGAAGACCTTCTCATTCTATTAAACGAAATCGTTATGAATGGTATACGGTCTGCCACCCGGCTCCTGAACAGAGATTGACTCCCGCCTTCCAGACGTGAGGCTATGCAAGAGTCTGAGAGGAAGCCCGGCATTCTTGCTGCCGGCAATTTCTCCCAAGACGGTCGGACTATTTGAAATTCTTCGGTCCCTTCGTGTTAGAGACCGAAGCCATCGGCCTGGACCAGGTTGCTGATAAAGCCATGAGGTCTTTAGTAGGAAGGGGAAAAAATCCCGATTTCGCAACCACTTGTTGGCCTTCCAGACTCACCGCGAATGTAATGATTTCGGAGAGGAGCGGTGCATGTTTCATATCTGGAGATTCATTTACATAGAGGTATAACCGTCGATGAAGTGGATAGGATCCATTCGTTGCGGATTGAAAGGTCGGTTCGACAAATGGGGCGCCATCACCGGCTGCTACATGTAAGGGTTTCACGGAATTGGTGCGATAGCCGATTCCACTATAGCCGACGGCATAAGGATCATTCATGACCGCATGAACAACCGAGGCGGCACCAGGTTGAACAATACTCATCTCTTTGTTTTGCCCATTCAACAAGACGAATTCCCTGAAAAACTGTCCGGTCCCTGATTTCGCATCCCGGATGTGAGATACAATGGAAGTTTTTTCCCATACCCCGGTAAGTCCCAACTGCCCCCACGTGTCGATGGACTCCGGAGCCCCACGGCGCCTGTCCGAGGAGAACAACGCATCCAATTGTTGTAATGTAATGTGATCAAGTGGGTTATCCTTATGAACAAAGATCGCAAACGCATCGACCGCAACGGGAATCGCCGTGGGAGCGTGACCTGATTGTTTGGTAAATTTCTCGATTTCTTCTTTCGTTATCGTACGCGACATGGCCGCGATCTTCGTCTTCCCGCTCATTAACGATTCAAGGCCCGTGTTGGATCCGTCCGTCTTCAAACTGATTTCCAAATCAGGATGAATGTTCTCCAGCTTATCCTTCCATGTTTCCAAAATCGTTTTCATGGTCGTAGACCCGTCGATTTCGATCTTTCCCGACACACGGCTTTGTGGAGAATACCGGGGAATCTGTTGGTCCACATTGGGAAACAAGTCGTCTGCCCCCAGGGCTGGAGTACTCAGCACCACGAAGAGCAACCCGAACAGCATCGCACCCTCAAGGAATTTAATTCTCTCCAATCTCATATTCGCTCCTTGTTGAATGATTGACCGATTTGATAGGCCATGGTGCCACAAATTTCTTGGACATCAGGAGTGGCATCATCCGTCTTGTCCTTCCCATACCATCTCTTCAGGCTCTTCAGGCCAAATTTACCGCTGACGTATGTCAGCCAAATGTCACGCATGTTACAAATGAGTTAAATTTCTCTTGCAACCCATATTTTTCACGACGAGAGAAGTTTGCTATCCGGTGCATTCAGATCATCCGGATACACACGGGCAGAAACAAGACCTTCCGGAGGGACCGTGCCAATTGACCTTGACTCATAACAACCGTTCATATTAAATACTGTTCATATGAATACATATTCATTTATCTAGACTTTCCATTCACTATTTTCCCGTGCCATGAAAATCAGAAACACTTCTCCTTCCTGTGCAAGCAAATTAAAGGTTGTATCAGATCCAACACGATTGGCGGTTCTTGAAGCTCTTATGTCCGGACAAAAAAATGTCGGGGAATTGATGGAACACTTGGAAGTAGAACAAAGTTTATTATCCCATCATTTAAGTGTGTTGCGGGATAACGGCCTGGTGGAAGCCACACGGGAGGGAAAAACCATGATCTACAAACTCCCGGAACATGTCGCCGATTCTACGAGCGGTAAAGCCATCAACCTTGGATGCTGCAAAATCTCTTTTGGCTAAGATCGTTTCTGGATTGTTGGAAAAAAATTTATGGTGAAAAACATTTATATTGCCGTCCTCTTTCTTGCAACCATAGGAATCATCGCCCTCTGCACAATAGATTTGTTAGATGACTCGCTTGCGCAGGCTGAAGGACACAAGCTTGTCATCACCGGATCCAGTACCATGGCTCCCCTGATCGCGGAAATCGGCAAAAAATTTGAGATGCGTCATCCGGGGATCAGGGTCGATATCCAAACGGGAGGTTCTTCTCGCGGCATTGCTGACGTCATCAATGGAGTCGCGGACATTGGGATGGCATCCCGTGCTCTGAAATCTCAAGAACACCATCTGCATGGATCCGTCATTGCCCATGATGGCATCACCGTCATCCTGCATCGATCAAATCCTGTTCAGGAATTAACCGATGACCAAATTAAGGCTATTTATACCGGTGGAATCACCCATTGGAACCAGGTTGGGGGGTCTGATGCACCCATTACCGTCGTGAATAAAGCAGAAGGACGTTCCACCTTGGAATTATTTCTGGACTATTTCCAAATCTCCAATCGCGACATTCACGCTCATGTGGTCATCGGAGACAATGAACAAGGCATTAAAACCGTGGCCGGCAACCCCCATGCGATTGGATATGTTTCCATTGGAACCGCACAGTATGATGCCATCCACGGCATACCGATCCGATTATTACCCCTGCAACACATTCCGGCCACCATTGAAACAGTCCGGGAAGGCAGGTTTCCCCTCTCACGTCCCCTGACACTTGTAACAAAATCTCTTCCGACAGGACTCATTAAAACCTTTATTGATTTCGCGCGGTCCTCGCAGGCCAATGAGCTCATCCTTAAACAATATTTCGTCCCGCTCCAAGGGTAATTTCCTGCTCTTGTGGAGTGTGCGCCTCCTCGCGTTGATGGCTGGCGGACTCTTGTTCATGGTCGTATCATTTCTCCTTCATGAATCCTGGCCGGCCCTGCAGGATATTGGTTTTGCGCGTTTTTTCCATGACCCCGACTGGTACCCTCTTGATCGATCATATCGGCTAACGGCTATGATTTGGGGAACCCTTTTGACGACCACCGGAGCGGTCCTCCTCTCAGCCCCGCTTGGCATTCTGTCAGCCGTCTTTTGTCACTTTTATGCCCCCCCTCTACTAAGCCGATGGTATCGGCGCATGGTCGAACTTTTGGCAGGAATTCCTTCAGTCGTTTTCGGCTTCTGGGGTCTCGTGGTTCTGGTCCCGATCATCGGCCGCTGGCATCCTCCCGGAACCAGTCTGCTGGCCGGCATCCTCATCCTGACGTTCATGATCATACCCACCATCATGTTAGTGGCCCACGCAAGCATTGCCCATATTCCCATCGCCTATATTCATAGTGCCTCAGCCTTGGGATTCAGTCGAGGGTCATTGATTTGGCATGTGGTTCTTCCCACAACAAAAGTTGGACTCTTCACCGGTATCCTGTTGGGATTGGCACGAGCGTTAGGAGAAACCATGGCCGTGCTGATGGTTTGTGGAAACGTCGTGCAAACCCCGTCCCATTTGTTTGATCCGATCAGAACCCTGACAGCAAACATTGCTTTGGAAATGTCCTATGCGTTGGCCGATCACCGGGCCGCATTGTTTGTCAGTGGGCTCTTCCTCATGGGACTTGTCGTCCTGGTTGTCAGCGTGGCAGAGGGCTTGCGACATCGGAATTTTTATGTCCCGGCAAAATAGGTACCTACAAGAATATGGCACGACCGCGATTATCTGGATGGCGGCCACCCTGGTTGCCGTACCATTTTTCTGCATGATAGGTGATTTACTCTGGAACGGGTTGAACCATCTGTCATTCAGCTTCGTGTTCTCTGCTCCACAGAATGCGGGGCGGGAAGGCGGAATCGGCCCCATCCTCATATCCACGTTATTGATCCTCGGAGTCTGTATGGGAGTGGCCTTACCTATGGGATTGGGGACCGCACTGTTTCTTGCCGAATACACCCGTCATGAATATGTCCTGGGCCGGCTGATCCGGGGCTCACTGGATGTGCTGGCAGGCGTGCCATCCATAGTCTTCGGATTGTTTGGCAACGCCCTGTTCTGCCAAATCCTCGGATTGGGATTTTCCATTCTCTCTGGTGGGCTGACATTGGCCTGCATGGTGTTACCTATTTTAATTCGCACGGTGGAAGAAAGTTTTCGCGCCATTTCCAATGAACAACGATTATCGGCAGCAGCTCTTGGCCTTTCCAAACCAACCACTATTCGAACAATCCTCCTCCCTGCAGCCATGCCCGGCCTTCTCGTAGGAGTCATCCTCGGACTCGGACGAGCCATTGCAGAAACGGCAGCCTTGATTTTTACCAGTGGATACGTGGATCGGATGCCGGAATCGTTGATGGACTCAGGACGATCTCTTGCTGTGCACATTTACGATCTGGCCATGAATGTGGCCGGGGGCAATCCCCATGCCTATGCCACCGCTCTCGTTCTGGTGAGTCTCTTGTTCATCATTAACTTTTCTTCTTCCAGGATGGCCACACGATGGATGGCAGGCAATCAACTTCCCGCATAATCCCTGATCCCGACGAATGGTCGGGATGGAGAGCGTGGCTTCCCTACCCATCCACGGAACCCTGCTGTGATCCTGTCCCCCATATTCGCGCGAACAATCTTTCTATCGCCTATCAGGGTCATCAGGTCCTTCAGAATGTCACTCTTGAAATCCATCGGGGATGCATTACGGCGTTAGTTGGGCCGTCAGGTTGCGGGAAAACCAGTTTTCTCACGAGCCTCAATCGCTTAACGGACTTGATACCAGGATGCCGGGTTTCGGGGAACCTGCACATGCAGGAACTGGATGTCCTCGCCCCGACGACCGATGTCCTTCAATTGCGTCGTACCGTGGGAATGATTTTTCAAAAACCCACTGTCTTCCCATTTTCGATCCGCAAAAATCTGGAGCTTCCCCTCCGTGAACACGGAACGTATGACCGCATGCTCTTGGCCTCCGCCATGGAAAAGGTCCTCCAGCAAGTTGGTCTCTGGGATGAAGTCAAAGACCGGCTTGACCATCCCGCGCAAGCCTTGTCAGGAGGACAACAACAGAGACTCTGCCTGGCAAGAGCACTGGTGTTAGCGCCGGATGTCATTCTGCTTGATGAGCCCTGCAGTGCGCTGGATCCCTTGTCCAGCGGAATCGTTGAAGATTTGATCGTCGCCTTGCGAGGTCATGTGACCGTCATTATTGTCACTCACAACTTGGCCCAGGCGCGACGCATTGCCGACCACATCGCGTTTTTCTGGTCATGTGACGGGGTTGGCACACTCATCGAGTATGACACCGCCCAAGCCATATTTGAAACTCCCGCACATGAACTCACCGCAGCCTATATTTCGGGTGCCAGAGGATAAATCTCTTGTGCCACACCCGTTAATATTGTAATTTCTTACTTCAACTTCGGTCGCCTTCCGTCACGACTCATTGGAGAACAGAGGAATGAAACACCTGTGTATGGCATTGGTATGTTGCGGTCTGTTCGCCCAAACGCAAGCCTGGGCCGTGGACCCCCTCTATGAGGACAGTCTGGAGAATGTGTTACTGGAAAAAGGAATCATTACCAAAGAAGATTGGGTCCGTATTCAGGCCGAGCAGGAAAAAAGAGAGCAGGAACTCAATACCCGTATGGATCAAGAGTTTCCGGTTACCGTGGGATATGGAAGAAGGGGGTTCGAATTTGCAACCAAGGATGGGAAATTTGCCACACAAATTCAATGGCGGTTCCAAGGGCGTTGGTCCTATCCGACGGATTCAGATCCTATCTCTGCTGCAGACTTTAATGAAGACCCACAGAGTACCTTTCAACTTCGACGGGTTCGGATGAAAGTCGGCGGGCATGGCTTTCAGCCCTGGATTAGATATTATTTCGAAATAAATTGGCAGTCCACTTCGGAATCCGGCAGCTCCAATGCAAGTCCCCAATTGCTAGATTGGCGGATCTCGCTCGAAAAATTTTCGTTCCTTTCCCTGCAGGTGGGGCAATGGAAAGTGGACTATAACCGGGAACGGAGAGACTCGTCCGGCAACCAGCAGTTCGTGGAACGATCGATTGTCAATGAGGTTTTTACCATCGACCGGCAGGTTGGAGCCATGCTGTATGGCCATTTGGCACCCGGGACGGCTTTTGACTCCCGGTATTATGCCGGTGTCTTTACCGGCTCCGGCCGGGGAGAAGCCAACGACGACGCCAACATGATGTATTTCGGACGGTACCAATGGAACTTTTTTGGCCGGGACCTGAAATGGTCACAAAGCGATGTGGAATTTCATGAGCTACCCACAGGAAGTGTGGCCTTCGGAGCCTACACTACGATCGGCAAATGTACCCGATGGTCCTCAAGCGGATGCGGCACGTTGCCCGAAGACAATTCCGCCGGTGTGCCCTACACGTCCGATTCTGCTGCCACACCCGGACAATACCGTGTGCAAGGCATGGTGGAGGAATTCGCCTTCAAATGGCGGGGGCTTTCCATTCAACATGAATACCATTGGAAAGAGGTCAAGGATGACAGCTTTCCGGAAGGGGCACCGGGCTATAAGACCAATATGATGGGGAGTTATTCGCAGGTCGGATATTTCCCTCACTATCTCATTCCGGCGGTGCCCAAACCATTGGAAGTGGCCTTCCGCTATGCATTTGTCGATCCCAATATCTCCGCTCCCAATGACCGGCGACAGGAATATACGACCGCCATCAATTGGTTTTTTGCCGGCCATCGAAACAAGATCACCCTCGATGGGTCCTGGCTGACGCTGGCCCAACCGGCAGGTCAGAATCAACATGAACAGCGGGTCCGCCTGCAATGGGACGTCTCGTTTTAAAGGTTTCGTTCATCTCTCCCCCTTCCACTTTCTCGCTTTCATACTTTCTCTGTCTTCTTCCTTTCTCTGCTACACCCATTCCTTCTCAAACGAACTCATCAAAATTCATCCCACTCAGTAGACGGACAAACTAAGTCCCTCCTTTTTACCTTTCCTTGACCCCAACTTAACGCCTTCGTAACAAACTCGGGGTACTCTCCTTTCCAGAAAGCATACATTTTCCCACTCGATTTCGAACCATAGGAGCTTACTTTTTAAGGGGAGGTCGTTTTCATGAAAGTTTTCTGGTTGTTCACGACGATGGCGTGTTTAAGCTTGTTCCTTCAGCCGAATGTCGAGGCAAGTGACGCCCTGATCGATGTGTTGCGTGAAAAAGAGGTGATCACGAAAGAGGATTGGATCAAGATTGAGGCTGCAGAAGAGAAGAAAGCTGTGGAGCAACAAAAAGCCTTTGACGATAAATTTCCCGTTGAAGTCGGTTGGGGCAATAAGGGGTTTGAATTTAAAACGAAGGATGGCAAATTTGCCACTCAGATTCAATGGCGGTTCCAGGGTCGCTATACGTATCCCACTAACGGAGATCCGGTATCCCTCGCAGATTTCAATGATGACCCCCAGAGTACCCTCGAACTTCGCCGGGTTCGAATGAAAATCGGCGGGCATGGCTATCAACCCTGGATCAAGTACTATTTCGAATTGGACTTGCAATCCACATCCAATGCCGGTGGATCACCCGGAGCGACTCGATTAATCGATTGGCGGATTAGCTTAGAAAAGTTCAAATTTCTCTCACTCCAACTCGGACAATGGAAAGTCGACTACAACCGGGAACGAAGAGACTCGTCCGGCAACCAGCAGTTCGTGGAACGATCGATCGTCAATGAGGTTTTTACCATCGACCGACAGGTCGGAGCCATGCTGTATGGGCATTTGGCACCCGGGACGGCCTTTGACTCCCGGTATTATGCCGGTGTCTTTACCGGATCCGGCCGGGGAGAAGCCAACGACGACGCCAACATGATGTATTTCGGACGGTACCAATGGAACTTTTTAGGCCGGGATCTGAAATGGTCACAAAGTGACGTGGAGTTTCATGAGCAACCTACCGGAAGCGTGGCCTTCGGGGCCTATACCACGATCGGCAAATGTACCCGATGGTCCTCAAGCGGATGTGGAACCTTGGAAGAAGACAACTCGGCCGGCTTGCCGTACACCTCTGATTCCAACGCGAAAGCCGGGCAATACCGGGTGCAGGGCATGGTGGAGGAATTCGCGTTCAAATGGCGGGGACTCTCTATTCAACATGAATACCATTGGAAAGAGGTCAAGGACAACAGCTTTCCGGAAGGGGCACCGGGCCATAAGACCAATATGATGGGGAGTTATTCGCAGGTCGGATATTTTCCCCACTATCTCATTCCGGCGGTGCCCAAACCATTGGAAGTGGCCTTCCGCTATGCATTCGTCGATCCCAATATCTCCGCTCCCAATGACCGGCGACAGGAATATACGACCGTCATCAATTGGTTCTTTGCCGGGCATCGAAACAAGATCACCCTCGATGGGTCCTGGCTGACGCTGGCTCAACCCGCTGGTCAAAACCAACATGAACAACGGGTCCGTCTACAATGGGACGTCTCGTTCTAACTTCATCGGGACGCAAAGGCACTCCTCCTCTCGTCGCACCAACAGGCCTCTGTCGGTTCTCATCCGGAAGAGGCCTGTTCTTCCCTTGTATTTGCCAATGAAATGAAAGACTCGCGTGATTTCTTACGACCAGCCTGCGAGTACTGCTGAAATATAAAATGAACTCGTTCTGTAGGCCCCAGTAGCATTCAACCTGTTGGACGAGAGGATCATGAACCTGTCATCTCCTCCTCGGATAGTCGAAAGGTGAATCTTTCAAGATTTACTATCTGCTCCAAATACATTTGACACAGACCCATACGGAGAATTTCCAGGAAAACTCCAAAGCCCCTTGTTGTGACGGCCATCGCTATCCGATTACCGAGGCGATGGCTGACGACCAGAGGGCCATTCCGGCGGCTTCTCGCATCGCAATCCATTTGGAACGGATCGGGGATTACGCGAAAAATACTGCCAAACGCAGCCGGCATTTGTCACAGTCCATTTCTGTCGAATTGGCCGACCAATTTCAATGGATGGGCAAACGCATCCAATCCATGTTATCCCAGGGTACGGAGTCCTACAGACACCATAATACCCCGTTAGCCAATGTGGCTTAGGAGGATTGAACACCGTCTACGCCAATCTGTTTCAGCATCTGCTCCGCACAATGAGTAGGGAAACCAGGAACATTGCAGACGGGACTCAACTCTTATTTATCGCAAAGGGGTTGGAGCGTGCCGGCGATCATGTGCCGGATATTGCGGAGGAAATATATTTGATGGTCACCGGGTTACATTTGCAAGGCCCTCGACCAAAAATCAGGGGGCAGGCTTCATGAAGGGGGCGGACATCATACCCAAGCACTCACGACGCCTCAGAATCTGACCAATGGCTTCCCTCACCTATACCGCAGGCATATGTGAGGAAACACCTTAATCGGATTTCCGTTCATTCTTCTGTGCCTGGGGAGCGATGGAATGCCTCAAGAACTCCCGATACCGGATGGCGGCTTGCCAGGGCTTGCCTTTTAAAAAGCTTCCGATTTCTCCATCGGGAGACTCCACCAAAAACTCCCGCGGCTCAAAAACCAGCAGACCGGGCTGAGGTTTTAATTGCTCAAGAGAATTGGTGCGAACCGCGTCTACGTCATAACTCGATCTCTGCGTGTCCTGCCAGAGGGGGGTTTTTACGGAAAAATTACTCACGACAACGTAAAAATTCCCCTCGGCTACATAGAATCCGCCCGAGGTGGTGATTGCAAAATTCTTTTCAAGGTCATCTGTTTCAATTTCAGCCGTTTCAAAGAACGTGACCATCTCTTCCGGAGTGGCTTGACTCAACCCTTTGACAATCAAGGGAGCGAAAAATTGAATTTCTGATGGGCTGAATACCGGATGGGTCGAGGAATTACCGGATGACGAAGCACTGTATAAACCTGTTTGTTCTGCCCGGATACCCTGCAAAATTTGGATCATTTCCTCGTTCGTGATAGACACGGGATGATCATAGCCTTTTCCGTCATAGGCATCCCGCATAGCCTGTAACGCCACCACACGATTGGGACTGTCTAAAATTTTTAACGTTTGAAACTGGGGCGTCTGACACCCTCCCAAAAAGAGACCCCCCACCACCATCAGTCCCATCCAACTTGCCGATCGTTTCATTCCGATATGCCTCCAATCAAACATGATCATCCTCCACCCTTTCCGGATCATTCTACCCTAGACTTCCACCGTAAAAGGAGGGGAGCAGACGAAATGTTACACATGCGTCACAGACTTGCGACGAAGATTTAATACCAAAGCGGTACATTCCATTATGCACAATCATATTAACAAAGGAGAAAAACATGGTACGAGTTGAACAATTAATGACGAGGGAACTGGCCTGCGTGGAGTTCACCCAGGCGGTATCCGTGGCCGCCAACCTGATGCGAATTCGCAAAATCGGAAGCCTGTTGGTGAAACGCGGGGACGAGCTCGTGGGCATTGTGACCGAAAGCGATATCGTGAGAAAGGTCGTGGCCTTTCACTTTCCTTCAGAGTATATTCAGGTCGGAGATATTATGAGCAGTCCCCTTGTCTCCATTGATGAAACGGAGTCGATCTTTGAGGCTGCCGGGATCATGCAGGCGGCTCACACAAGACATTTGGTGGTCGGCAATGAGTCCCAGGTGTTCGGGATGCTTTCGGTTCGCGATTTATTGGCTCCTGTTGCAAAGGATGAATTATAAACCCATGAAAGCCACGAGTCCCTCTACCGACCCTTCCCTGTTTAACAGCTCCCTTCAACAGTCATCCGCGTGGCTGGCCAAAGCGTTGGAAGCCGATCTGACTCATTTCTGGATGAAAGGCATCAAAGCCGTCCTGAGCTTATTAATTGTCACCATCCTCGTCGGGCTCGCTGGAGGCGTCCTGAGAATTTTCCTGAATTTAGAAGTTCTGTTCACGGAACCCCTTGAACAGGTCTTTCGTCAACTCATCGTGGATACGTTGATTATTCTCGCGATCGTCGAGGTGTTTAAAACCACCGTCACCTATTTTTCCGAGGGCCGAGTCAAAGTCACGTTCATTGTCGATACGATTCTCGTGGTCATGCTTACCGAAATTATCTCGAAATGGTTTTCGGAAGCCCATCTGGAGCAATGGATGATCCTGGGTGGAATATTAATGGTATTGGCCATTATCCGGGTGGTCGCCGTTCAATGGTCACCGACGCGAGCCGAAAATGCCCAGGAATGGGCACCAACCCAAAAATCTCACTAATCTCACGCAAGCATAAATACTTCTCACTCCCTTCGCAACGGAATGAAGTTCTAAACTGTTTCACTATCATTCCTATCACAACCTTGCTATCAAGGATTCGTTCAAGTAATGCCACATCCCACCTTCTCGCCCATGCAAGGGAAGAGGCGGAAATTAAAACCGGCCCTTGAATCGCCTTACATAGTACACAACCACCTTCAGGCCATAATTCCAAAATCACCACACCGCGGAGCCTGCGAGGCCATGGCATTCACAACCTCTTTATACCAATGAAAGGCACACCCTTTTTCCCCGAATCGTTGCCTCCGACGGTTGTTGGTTCCCACTTGATTACATCGTGGTCAATAGCACCGGTTTACCAAGACATTATGAAATGTTACCGGCTGCTAACGATTCGGAAACTTTATGGTAACAGCACTCTGTCATGATACTGAAAGAAGCAATCACCGATGACACAACACATTCAGCAGGAGACACACAATGAAACTCATGGTCATGACTCTGGGAATACTGATACTCCTTCAGCCGCTCTTGTACGGCATTCATACCCTTCTCCATCTTCCCAAACGCCCACGCCTGTGCTATCCGATTTTGCATGGACAGGGTCCGAAGGGGAAATTCTCGCTGGTAGCCTAACTATCGATCTTAAGTAAGACGAGGAAATTCAAATCTCCCGATTAATGAATGTGATAACGAAAGGAGCACACCTATGATTCGAGTGGAAGAACTCATGAAACAGGATCTCGCGTCAGTGAATTGCGGGGACCTCGTGTCTCTTGCTGCTACCTTGATGCGGATTCGCCGAATCGGTAGCGTATTCGTCAAACAAAACGGACATATTGTGGGCATCGTCACCGAATCCGACATTGTCCGCAAAGTGGTCTCGACCCACCGGTCACCTGAACGAACCACGGTCGAAACTATTATGACCGCTCCCGTGATCAGCATTGATCAAGATGCGCCGATATTCGAAGCGGCGGATGTGATGGATCGATCCGGCATCCGCCATCTGGCCGTCACCCACCAATATGACATTGTCGGGATCGTGTCAGTTCGCGACCTCCTTCACCCAGTAGCCATCGATGAATTCTAATATTCGCCAGCCGACACTTGCTCACTGGCTCCACCCCGGGAATCACTCACTGAAACCCGGGCGACAGAAATGTGCAAGACTTTCAAGCAGCCCTATCGGATTTCATTGAACTAGTAAATAAAACGGCGTCCCATTTTTGGGCATACGGGAGGATCGCGGCACTTTAAGATAAAATTTGGGGTTCGTTTACAACCTGGACAGAGCTGACGTGCAGCGGGCAGAAAGCAGGCCAAATAGTGGTGCAAGCTGCAACACCAACGGGATGGCCTTCTTGATTGTGGTGTGTGAAATGGACGCGAGGGAGAAACAAAGGACAATTATCAATCTAATACACTAGTAACAATAAATGTCCCGTGGCAAGACCACAGGGAAAATCACGTGAATCACCCCAATATTCAAACAGGACCATTCTCCGAAATTTTTTATGAACGCGACACTTTCGCGACACTTCTATGTAACCTTATGCCTTGCTTTTTATATCTTTCAATTCCTTACGAAATTCATCCATTCCAACATGTACTGCCTCTTGGATCGTCTCCTGAATGTCTTCCCACCCCTTCCGGGTCCCGGACACGATGTCTTGATATGTCTCAACTGTTCTTTCCTGCAGATCGTTCAAATTCTCTCCTTTTCGACGAACATAATCACGAATTTGACCACGTGATTCCCGCCCGGATTGCGGGCATAACAAAAAGGTCGCCACGGTTCCAATGATTATCCCCGTGATAAACACACTGACCATTTTTACTGGTTCGGCATCTCTGTCATATAGTTTCATGAAGTTTCCTCGGTTAAATTTTTGTGGGTAAAAAAAGATCGGGATACAACATGCCCCGCTTGACCCAAGGAACGGTTCGTACTGGAATCATGTGATCTGCCCCATAATTAACATGAAGCAACTTTTCTGTGAACGGACAAATCCGGTCGGATCTTCAGGAATAAGTCCAGAAGAGCACCCTCCGGAAAAATGTCAGTCACAGAGAATCGTGAAGGGGTCTGTTGAAAAAAGCCACCAGCGGCGTTCTCGCCATTTTCCCGTGCTCACGTACTAAGCGTACGCTCCGCGCGAAAAAGCGGCTGCGGCCTTGCTGGACGGACTTTTTTGAACCGACCCGGAGCCTTTGATGAGTAATCTAATCCTGGGCAAATTTGCCCTTGAACATCTTTATTCCTCAACACTCCGTGAAGACATATCGATCTTCCCGGATGATACGTTGGGATGTATGTGAGTGTTCCGACAGCAGCCCTGTGACTGGTTTGAATTTTCAGAGACGAACGCTCAAGGGAAGACCTCTCGTGCAACAGATCTGAACCTGTATCATCCACCGAGCGTTGGTTTAACATGCAAGCCCATGGGAGACAAGTGAGGTGGAAATGATCGATCGGCCTCAAACCTAAAGTATGAAGTGAGATTTTCCAATCCGGAAAGGCACGCCCAAGCGTTCCTCAATACGAGCTGGGGTTTTCAACGCTCAGGAAAACTGGATTTCCCCTCCAGACGGAATTCCAGGGTCGGCATTCTTTCCCAAAAACCAGGGATTTTTGCAGTTGTCATGAGGGAGATTCCTCTTTAGGGTAGGTTCCAATCTTCAAATTGGGAGTTCAACTCCCACTCATGTGCTTAACGAGAGAAGAGGTGTGATATGCCACAGACGACAAAAAAACCCACTCGTGACGCCCATACCATAGAGAGGGATATTGCCCACATGATGAATCAATCGTCTTGTGATCGATGTGGAGGTCTCCTGATTAAGGGACATTGTTTGGATGTCGCCAACCCCGGAGGAGAATTATGGATCACCACCAAACACTGCATACAATGCGGCAATGTTATTGATCCGGTGATCTTAAAGAACCAGAAGGAAGTGTTGGATCCCCCTTCGCCAGCGGAGCGGGTGCCTCGTCCCCGGCCGACTTTTGGGGTGGCCTTCCAGAGACGGAACCGATAAATTTCAAAAGCTCCTCAAACAGATTCCCAAGCAGGTTGGTTCAGCCCCGGCAACGACTCATCTCCCCTCCTCCTGTTAAAGGGGGTACATCTTAACTTCGTGCGACTTTTTCCAGTTCCTCGATCACATTTTGACAGTCAAAACAGGTTTTTGCGAACGGTAAAGCCTTGAGGCGGGCATTACTGACCGGCTCTCCACATTCATTGCAAAACCCGTAGGTCCCTTCCCGAAGGCGGGTCAAGGCTTCATCAAGGGTCACTCTCATCCGGTGACGGATTTCCAGTAAAGAAAGGAGTTGATCGGCTGAACTATCGCGGTAAGCCATATCCTGATCATCCATGGCCGGTTCCCCTCGCCACCGTTCCTGTTCTTCACGACGCTGGAGAATCAGATCATCAATTTGTTTTTGAACCTCATTTTTCTTCTCTAACAGCATTTGCCGTAGTCCTTCGTTTCGCCCTTCAGAAATAACTTCGTGAGCCATCTCCTTCATAACGGTAACCCCTTGCTGGCATGAACATTGTGGTATTGCTAACGATACGTGCCGTCTCAACCCTATAATTCATCGCGCATAAAAAAACTTCACCGGAATGTAACGGTTTTTTGTTCATCCGAACACTGCAAGGAACCCTGGAACTGCCTGAAAAGACACTTCGGTCTCCATGAGAATGCATCCAGGTCCCGCTTATTCATGTCCCCCAAGGGTGATAAAAGACTGAGACTCGTCCAATATGAATATCCTTCGTGAGTTGGACTACATCACATAGGCCAATCACCTATGAATTCCACTGTAAATTCAGGCCGTCAATAAACATAAAAAGGACAGAGGCGAACAACGTTCTCCTGCCTGATTCACAAGACTCCTGTCGGGATCTTTCGTTATACCGGATAAGGGAGTGTGAGAGCCGGGCCATGTTTCAGGCAACCCAATAGCCGAACCGGCAGGAACGAGACAGGTTATTGCATACGCCGGTTCAGATCATATGCCGCGCTGATTAAGGCCAAATGCGTCAGAGCTTGAGGAAAATTCCCCACATGCGCCAGGCCGGGACCTAAGCCTTCGCCGAATAATCCAAGATGATTGGCATGGCCCAACATTTTATCAAACAGAAAGTGGGCCTTTTTGACATCTCCGGCGCGAGATAAACACTCAATGTACCAAAACGTACACATCGAAAAACTTCCATTTTCCGTTGAAAGAGCACCCAGAGCTTGATTCTTTTCGCGATACCGATAGACAAGCGAATCTTCGACAAGATGGGATTCTATAGACTCCAGCGTCATTAACCATCGGGGATCCGTCGGACTGACAAATTTGACTAATGGCATCACCAGACTTGACGCATCCACAATTTGACTGCCCTTAGATTGAACGAAGCATTTCAATTCGGGATTCCAGAAGTCTTGCATCACTTCATGGTAAATTTCATCCCGAACCTGTTCCCACCGTCTGATCGGTCCAGGTAAGGACCGTTTTTTTGCCAACCGTATTCCACGATCCACGGCCACCCAACAGAACAAGCGGGAATACAAAAATTCACGAGGTTCCCCGCGAAATTCCCATACACCATGGTCCGGAACCTGCCAGTTATCACAGACCCAATCGATCAGATGGGCGAGACTTTTCCAAAAATCATAGGAGATTAGTCTCCCATATTTATTGGATAAGTAGACGGAATCCATGAGTGCCCCCAATCCATCGAGTTGAAGCTGTTCGTGGCCGGCATTGCCGATCCTGACCGGTGAGGATCCTTGATATCCACTCAAGTGTGGTAGGGTCTGTTCGTGTAGATCCGTACTACCATCGATCCGATACATGACCTGGAGAGGATGCTGTCCGTTCATATGGCTAAAGCGATCCTCCACCCATTCGTTAAAAGCCACGGCCTCCTGGGTAAACCCCAGGCGCAAAAACGCATACACGGTAAAAGCGGCATCTCGTATCCAGGTATACCGATAATCCCAATTCTTTTCTCCACCAATGATTTCCGGAAGCCCAAATGTGGGGGAAGCCACAATCGCTCCGTTCGGACGAAAGGTCAACAATTTCAGCATCAACGCGGAACGATGGATGGTTTCTCGCCAGCGACCTTCATACCGGCAGGAGGCCAACCAGTTGTGCCAAAAATTCATCGTGGCTTTAAAGACGTCCGACACATCCTCCGGATTGGACGCGACAGACTGCTCACTATTGCCGGCATCCTCCAAAATGAAGGTGGCATGCTCCCCGGCTTTGAGCGTGAATTCCGCAATGACATCCTGATCGTGCACGTGTAGAGGAATGGACGCGCGAAGTCGCAAGCGCGTCTGATCGGGACCATGGGAAATAAACACCACTTCTTTGTCATGATGCTGTTCAAGGGAATGAGTCGCGCTGGCATAATTGAACCTCGGGGCGCACCGCATGCAGTATTGCATTCGTCCCCGGACGGATTTCACACGACGAATCACATTATGAATCTGCCCGGCCTCTTCAATAGGCATAAAGTCGGAAATTTCGCCCATTCCTTCTTCGGCAGACAATTGCGTCAAGAGAATGTTGGTGTCCGTCAAGTACAGTTGCTTTCGTTGGCCGGTATCACGAACGGCAAGGATAGAAAATTCTCCACCACGCTGTTGGTCCAGCAAGGAGGCAAAAATGGTGGGGGAATCAAAACGTGGAAAACACATGAAATCGATCGAACCGTTCATCCCCACTAACGCCACCGTATGCAGATCCCCGATGACGCCATGCTGTTCGATAGGCGGGTAACGTATCAACGATGTTCTCTCCCTTCTCCGAGCAAGCCTGATCCGCAATAATGCTCCATGTTGTGGTGCCTGTCATTAATGGATAGGCTTAGGATAAGGAGCTTTGTTCCGATGGAGAGAAAGCCTTAGGCCCAGCATAAGGTTTTCCCAATGTCCGCCATTCATTGCCTCGGCTCGCCCGATTTGCCGAAGACGTTTTGACTGCTCTTGCGTGATGAGGATTCCTAGAATGATCACATCAAGGCCTGGTCCGCTTACCAGAACATCTCCATCTCCCTGCTTGTATAATTCGAAAACCAGCTAATCAAAATTAAAATACTAACAGGGCAAAAATTTTCCCCCACTGGGAAGAACCCTAGCCCTGGGAAATAATATTCCTCCCAGGGTCTTTGCCAGGTGCAGATGGATTATCTTTCTGATGTAATTTGCGCATGTCTTCGAAGCCCTTTTCCCAGAGTAGGCCCGTGGGCCGGTCTTCACACGTCTCCAGTCCGGAATCCACGGATAACCATCTGGCCAAACAGGAATCAGTGTTGCGGATTGCGGCAGTGGGTGACCTGCATTGTTCTTATATTTCTCCGGAATTCTTACAATCGGTCTGTAACGGAATGAAAGAACAAGCGGATGTGGTGGTGTTATGTGGCGATTTGACCCATCATGGCGATCCAGAGGAGGCGAATACCTTACTGAAGTGTCTACAAATTTTTTCCTGTCCCGTACTTGGAGTCCTGGGCAATCATGATCATGAACAAGGAAAGGCCGATATCATTCGGGAGGTATTGGAAGAAGCCGGAATCATTATTCTTGATGGCACATTTCATACGGTCAACGGAGTTGATTTTATCGGTGTGAAAGGATTCGGAGGGGGATTTGGGGAATATGCGTTGCAGCCATGGGGTGAAGCAATCATGAAGGAATTCGTCCAGGAGACCCGCCAGGAAGCTCGGAAATTTGAAACGGCCCTCAAACAATCCAAGAGTACTCATCGTGTGGCGATTTTACATTATGCCCCAATTCGGGAAACCGTTGAAGGGGAAGCCAAGGAAATTATCCCATTTCTTGGGTCCAGCATGTTTGAAGAGATACTGATGCGCTATCCGGTAAATATGGTGTTTCATGGACATGCACATCATGGAAAGGTGGAAGGAAGAACCAGGAATCACATACCAGTGTGGAATGTGGCAATGCCCCTGCTTCATCGGACGAATCCTGCCAGGATGCCATTTTTTGTGCATACTCTCAAACTTGCAACCCCTGTCGATCATCATGAATGAGACCTAATCGATGGCTCCAAGGTACACAAACCCCCCACCATCCATCGGCGATGGCACAACCATTCAGACGCCTTTTTCGGTTCCCGACCTGGCCCGGAAAGCTTCCTACCGCCGGTTTTACACCGACGTGCTGTCATTCCTCCTGAAGTCCAACATTTCCTTTCTATTAGGCGGATCTTATGCGTTGGCCGCCTTAACAGGTATCGCACGCCACACAAAAGATATCGACATTTTTGTCTACCCTCATGATTATCCTGAAGTGATGAAAGCCATGAAAAAAGCGGGTTATCGAACGGAAACAACCTATAGTCATTGGCTGGGCAAGGTCTCCCATAATGAATTGTTTGTCGATATGATTTTCAGTTCAGGGAACGGGTTGTGTGATGTGGATGAGGAATGGTTTCGGTATGCCCCTTATGCCACGTGGGAGAGCTGGCCGATCCGTCTCACCCCTCCAGAAGAAATGATTTGGACGAAAGCTTTTGTGATGGAACGTCATCGGTATGATGGAGCGGACATCATTCATCTGTTTCATGCCTGCGGCCCCGGGCTGGATTGGGCTCGATTATTTAAACGTTTTGAGACACATTGGGAGCTTCTCCTGAGTCACCTCACCATATTTTCGTTTGTGTATCCCGGCGAGACCTGGAAAATCCCCAATTGGGTTTGGCGGGATCTCTGGGAAAGACTATCCGACAAATTAGCCGGAGCGCCCGCTTTGTCAACATCCAGAGTATGTTATGGATCTCTTCTTTCCTGGGAACAATATGTCATCCCGATTCATTCATGGAAGTATCGGGATGCCCGGCTGAATCCGATCGGAAAAATGAGTAAACATGAAATTTGTGGCATAACGAAAACCATGAAAAAAGAGAATCCCGCGCAAACACAATGGTGGACCGGAACCTTGGGTCCGGCCTCCAATACTCCATTCAGACTCTCCGATGCAGAAGAATCCAGAGCACCGGCCTCGTCTGATTAAAAATTGCTCGGCAATCTCCTTGTCAAGTTCAATTCCGCAATCGGTGAGCTAAGTCTGCTCAACATCATTCCTCCTTGTTTTGACTTATCTGATATGATGAAAAAGGGGCCAGTTCTGTCATGGACAGAGGAGGCTGGCGTACATTTTCAAAATTGGGGAACGTGGACCCCCACAAGGGAGGAGACGATGATGAATTTCTTAAATATCGAGCAATTAGAGCAGGAAATTTTATATCTTCAGGAACAAAATCGAAAACTTATCAAGGAACTTTCTCAAGTGGTAGAGGAAAACCACCGGCTTCGGGAAGTAATTATTCAGGAAAAACATCCCCCCCAGGGCCATGGTGAAGATAAAAAAAGTGAGGCACGGACGGCAATTACTGGGTACGGGCCAAACACTCCAGCAAACGAAAGACTGTGCTTCAATTAATAAAAATCACGGGTGGGGTTGGTTGAGACTTTCCTTCAGACCTTTCAAGCATCAGGTGACCTACAATCGTTTTGCTGGCCTCAGAGATGTGCCGACACTCCTCCCTTCGACAGGAAGCCGGTCTGTGACCTGCCCGCTATTCTATTCTCGTCTCACCGGAGCGGAAAATCAGGAGTGGCACTGTCTGAGCAATTGTGCTCCTACTCCTGGGCAATACCTTTCACGTCTCACCTCTTCCTTGCCTTCGCGTAAAGCTCGATTCTTTGGATATTTCCCAAATTCACTAAAGGCTTTTGTCCATGTAGGCCTTTTCATATCCATGTCATAATTTGAGCCGTATAAATAAAAATAAACATGGATATCATGAAAGAAGGCATTCAATAACGGAAATCGTTGAGCAATGAGAACACCGCGTCATCCTTTCCGGACGTCCTTCCCGAATTCCTACGGGAAAAAGGCAAACGAAAAATGCGCGGCTATGCAGCAGACCAATGTTTGAATAACGGTACTGGCTTCCAACCCTAGTGAAAAATAGAAGGTCGGATCATGATAAAAAATCTCGAAACAGTTCACTTGCGCCAATGGAAAATGATCGGTGTCTTTCTTGTCCTTCAATTTGTGTTCTTTGGCTGTCGAACCAATCCGCCGGAACCTCAGGTACATGCACCGGGTCAAGATCTGCAACCATCTTCAATGAAGAAATCGGATCTGGCCGGGACATGGGAATTCCGCGATGAAAACGGTGCGTACTGCCTCACACTCAATCGGGAAGGCCACGGCGTGTATGAATGGCAAGAGGGACGTTTGGTGACAACCAGACTGGATAATGGCAGGTGGCAAGGTAAATGGTATCAAACCAAAAACGATCGCGAAGGTGAATTTGATCTCCGCTTATCACCGTCCGGTAATCAGGCAGAAGGCCGGTGGTGGTACACACGAATAGAAGACAACCATTCTCCCACTCAATCGGGAGGCCGCTTTGCACTGATTCAAATGCCCTGTTCGCCTCAGGTCGAACATAGTGTCCCTTCAACCCCTCCGGGAGAGGATCAAAGGCATTCCCAGTCCTCCGCCACATTCGTGGCTCCCGAATAGCATGGTCACTTTTTCAAAAGTTTGCCATTGAAGAACAATGCTTCCTCGAAGAAATGGACAGAGGAGGCAGCTTAAAAAACCGCTACCTAAACTCTTTAGGGGATAACCTCGGATCCGCACCTCGCCAAATGTTGGGCGATTGTTACTTGGGCTGGATGATGCGCGTGCTATTCAGCCCCAACGAGAAGAGCGTAAACGCGGTAATCATGCATTGCCTTGACAGAGCCCCCCGACCTTGAGGCTCTGTCGTTCCAACAGAGAACCTGGATTCTTGACGACCAACTCTTCCCTGCGCTTGGAAAAGCCTGATGATGCTTAAGACGGAGCGTCTCGATACTTTAAATAACCTTCACAACCATCATGACCACACCGACACTTTCCTACCGGCGCGGTGATCACATTTGCACATTCTTCCGAACAGTATTCCTCACCCTCGGAATTCTGGCATGAACAGGGGGGATGAGCGCAGACGGCATTCATCAAGAAACCTCACTTTCTTCCAAACTACGGAGCGTAATTTCATTTCATGGCCGGCTTCTCCAACATTCCCTCATCTTGTAGACATGGTCCCTTATTATGTCTGTCAGTTTTCCGTTTTAGCAACCTTTCTCACCGAAGTCGTTATTCCTTCAGGAGATATGGCTACCTCGATATAATCTCCTTTTTCAAAGTCGGCAGAAGATTCCCCGCTTTTTCCCGGCATGGGAACGCGAACGACTTCTCCATTTGCTTTTTCGATCACAAGAGTCAACTCTTCTGCTTCGATAACGCGGCCTTCAACGACTCCAGCCGCGACAGGCGCAATTTCCTTTTGGTCAGGTTCTGAGGCATGAATATGATAAGGAATCACGCCCGATGCCACCACAAACACGATCGTCATAACACGCACACATGAACTGACACATTTTCGTTTTTGCATGAGCCCCTCCTTTCAATTTTTGATCAATCAAACAGCCATGGCCCGTCATGGCCGATGAAACTCTGGGTAATTATGAAAGAAAATCTGCTCTTCCTCACTAGATAAACTTTCCATTTACAACGGTCTTATATCCATGCAAGGAGCTGGTTTGAACGAGTGGATCTTTACCGGTATCCGAAGTCTTAAAGGCAGTAGAGTTCCATTTTTTATGCAAATCAGTCTCCTGATTGAGTGTGGGTGGTATCGCCCACACGGATCTGAGTCGTGGACTTGTTACGAATCTGGACCCTCGAACATCCTGGGACAGGTCTCAACCATTGGCAGATCAATGAAATCACCTTCCTGAAGCGCTCTTCAATCGGTCGTTTAATGCTATCCTGTCTGTTCCATAGCCCCACCATTCCACGCCTACACCAAATTGCTCATTTCAAAGCCATCCGCAAGTATTAATGATCACCCCACGTCTGGTTGAACATAGTGTCCTGCAGAGCTAAACTAACGGCCTTGAACCATTTTGCCTGGCATGACTCGTCAACCTGGACCATTCACACTTTCAATCTTTCTCGTATTTTCCTTATCTTCGTAAGGTAATGAGGCATTTATCCTTTCCATGCCCTCTTCCCCATTTTTATGAAAGACGTCCCCAGTAAAGACCGGCACCGGCTTGCAGAAAAATTGAAGTTCCTTGAAGGGGAGGTAATTGAGGTCATTACGACACAGTTCTTTCAACACTATCCCGAAACAGATGCGTATGGAGAATCAGGGAAGGTACACTGTGCCACCGACGCCCGTTTCCACTTGACTTTTCTCAGAACGGCCATTGAATTTGGAACGGAGGAAACTTTCAGACAATACGTACGTTGGACAACCAATGTGCTTCAGGCAAGAAGTATTCCCCGGAGTGTACTCCAGAAGTTTTTGAACCACATCTCTCAGGCATTAGAGCCCCATCTTACCGATTTGGAAAAAAGGGTCGTGCGGACCCATTTAATAGAGAGCCCTCATGAGTCTCCACTATCAGAAGCTCCCACCGCCACGCCTCCCCGCTCTCCGTTAACACTGCATCAGGAAATCTTTCTTCAAGCCCTTTTGGCCGGAGACCGCCACGCTGCCAAAACGATTGCGATTGAAGCGTTTTCGATGACCGACTCTCTCTCCGATGTGTATGTAGAACTTTTTCAAGAATCGTTATATGAAATCGGCAGACTCTGGGAATCCAATCGTATCTCGGTCGCCCAGGAACACGTGGCGACGGCCATCACCCAATATGTGATGGCCAACCTCTATTCCTGCGTTAAACCTGCACAACCGTTTCAAGGGAAAGGGATTATCACCGGTGTGGAAGGCGAACTCCATCAAGTGGGGTCCCACATGGTGGCGGACCTGCTCGAAGCGAGAGGATGGGATATCCGGTTTTTAGGTGTCAATATTCCTCATCAGGCCATCCTTCACATGATCAAGGAATTCCAACCCACACTTGTCGGTATTTCCGCGACGATGGTTCTCAAGGTCCCGACTGTGAGAGATTTGATCAAAGACATCAGAAATCATTTTCTCCCGGAGCACACCCCTCGCATCCTTGTGGGCGGATCGGCATTCCGGTCACTCCCCGATGTCTTTCGAGAAATCGGAGCAGATGGGTTTGCGCACGATTTACGCTCCTTAACGACCCTTTTGGCATGATGGGAACACAATAATGGTGCTTGTCATATCACGATTTAAGGTCGCAAACGGGTTGGAACAGGACGTGGCTAAGGCCTTTCAAGAACGACCCAGGTTGGTAGAGACCGTGCCGGGATTCTTAGGAATAGAAGTGTATACCCCTCCCTCAGATCCAAGTATTTTCCACCTGGTCACGCGTTGGACCGATCGTGAAACCTTTCACGCCTGGCATAAAAGTCCCGAACATCGCCTTTCCCACAACATGCTTCCCCAGGGCCTCAAGTTGGATCCGACCGTCACGCAAATCCTTGAACTGGAACGTCTTCCTCACCGGGAAGACCAAGGTGAACTTATGGATTTTCTTGGTGATTCCATCCTGCTCCTTGAAGCGTTTCTGAATCAAACAGATACCATCGTGTATTGTGTGATCAGTCCCGATGGACGAATTCAGGTCTATAACGACGTCCTGCTTGGTAAACTCAACATACCCAAAACAGAATTTGAGACCAAAACCATCTGGGATTTTCTCACCACAACGGACCAACATCGCCTTCAGGATGTTCTTGAAATTGGGAGTTCCAACTCCCACGAGCGGATCCAGCTCAATTTTATTGATTCGGCTTACAATCCTCACACGTTCGACTGCTTAGTCCAGAAGACCTCTTCTCAGGCGATCATTTTAATCGGGGAGGAACCGGAAAAGTTCAACCAGCGGGCGTTCGTGGAACTCATGCAGATTCAAAATGAAATGACGGTCAAGATGCGGGAAGAGGTAAAAAGCGCGAACCGGCTGTCTGAAAATAATTCATATTTAAATCAGCTGGTCACCGAACGGACAAAAGATCTGGTGTTCCATCAGGAACAATTGCGGTCCATGTTGGTAGAATTGGCCCTTGTCGAACAACGCGAACGCCAACACCTGGCAAACGAATTACATGATTATCTTGCCCAGATGCTCATCGCCTGTCGACTCAAGCTCGCCCAAATTGGTCAGGAAACCATCAAACCGGCCTATGCAAGGGTCCTTCAGGAGGTTGACGGAATCATCGATCAATCCTTGACATTTACCCGAACACTGATCTCGGATTTACACCCGGCCATATTGCACCAGCAGGGATTACTGGCCGCACTCCAATACCTCATTGCGGATATGCGACGCTTTGGTTTAACGGTGTCGAGTCCTGGGATCGTCCCATCAGTGAAGGTTGCAGAAAATATCAGCATCGTGGTCTACAAGACCGTTCGGGAGTTGCTGATTAATGTCATAAAACATGCAGGAGTCGCGAACGCATCGATTGATTGGGAATGTCCTTCGGAACACGAGCTTCTCATCCGGGTACTCGATTCGGGAAAAGGATTTGACCCAGTGGTCAGCCAACGCGAACAGGATTCTGGACATCTGGGCCTCTTCTTTTATCGCGAACGCATTAAGGCCGTAAAAGGACAGTTAGATATTATCTCCTCTCCTCAGAGAGGCACAACCATCACCATCACGATCCCATTGTCCCCCTAGCTATACTTCCTCTCCATTGAGAATGATTCAGGGAGTAGGGAAAAGTGCGCCATGGGGGTCCTGGCCGAAATGGTCGTGATCACCGATTCCTTCGTACCCTCCCCTTCATCCATGCAAGTGCAGATTTTTTGAACGAACCCTTTTGAGCACTCTATAAAATCTTCCCCACTGGGTCTCTGCCGCACATTGCACACAATGACAATGGAAAGGCCAAATATTCAAATACTCCACACCCTCATCCACGTTTGCTCCCAGCACCGAAGCCATTTATGAATCCTTGTTTTATTTTGTGTGTTTTCCCTCACAAAATGACCAAAATATCTATTTAAAATGCACCTCCCTGGGCAGACAACATCAGGTTGGATCATGCCTTTTTGTCTAATGCCACAGGCGTTCGGGAAGGGCATACTCGCTTTGAAGGTCTGCGATAGGACAATGATGCTCATATTTACAACAAAGGAGTCCGCTATGAAGAATCGTCTCATTCTCAATGTCATGATGGCCACGTGTCTTCTGCCGGTCAGCTCGGCGTTAGCCTTGTTTGATGAGGACCCAGCCGAATTATTGAAGGGCACGCAAATCACACTCGTCGAAGCTGTGGAAAAAGCCATGACAACGGTGAAGGGCAAGGCCGTGGATGTCGAATTAGAAAAAGAACAGGGTAAGACTGTTTTCGAAGTTAAAATCGTCGACGAAAATGAAAAAACCAGAGAAGTTTATGTGGATGCTCATTCAGGAGAAGTCGTAAAGATTGAAAAGGATTAACCCTGATCCTTGTGAGGCTGCACGCGTCACGTTCAGGACATGTTCATCTTTATGAAGCGAATCATGAAGGGGATTCCCCTCCATGATTCGCTTCATTCCTTTGTTTGGAAAGACAATTCCTGAATGACTCTCCCGGAAGGCCCGAAAGAAATAGATAAGGGCTCTCCCACATCAGAGACAAATCTCGAGAAGTCTCTCAAGGAGGAGAGAGGGATACTGAAAATTCCGCCAATCCTTCTTGTTCAATATCAACCACCACCAAATATTCAACAAACCCTTCGCGGCCCTGGATTCATTAATTCAGTCATAATTACAATCAATTATCCAAGGGTTTTGTCCAGTTGGCGAAAAAGCCAATCCTGGCTACATTAAAGTACGGAGAGAACGGTATGGAGAAGAAAATGTTGGGAAATGTTAAAGTGGAACGTTTTTTAGGCCATGAGATTCGGGGTCTTCAATTCGCATGAGCTATCTGGGAGAAATGTCACCTACCAGACGTTATTAGAGTATGAATACAACGAAGCGGGCACGATTATTCCTTGTTGACGATCATATTCTTGTATTAGAGAGCTGTAAAAAATTGCTTGAACCCTATCACGACATCGTTGGGGAGGCCCATACCGCAAGTGATTTGGCCGGCCAAATCCGACAAACCAAGCCCGACATTCTTCTCATGGACATCTCAATGCCGGATCAAAACGGATACGAAGCTGCTCTAATGTTAAAAACGATATGTCCATCAATTAAAATAATTTTTGTTTCCATGCATTTAGAACCTACCTTTATCATGGAGGCGTTCCGTAGTGGCGGTGAAGGGTATGTCCCGAAGCAAACGGCAGGGAACGAATTGTTATCAGCGATTCAACAAGTTCAGGAAAACCGGAAATATCTCTCTCCCCTCATTCCTGAGGAGGTCCAGAATGCGGTTCTTGCCCAAATGGATGGGATGCCGGGGACCGAACTTTCCGGAAAATTGACTCCCAGGCAACAGGAGGTGTTAAAGCTTGTGGCTCAAGGTTTCTCGGCGAAAGACATAGCCAACTTGTTGGCCATATCTCAAAGCACAGTCGCATTCCATAAAATGCAAATTGTGCAGGCCCTGGGTCTTCACTCTAAGGCAGATCTGACGAAATACGCTGTCAAATTAGGGATTTCCTCCCTTGATTAAGAGAGTACCCTCCTCAAGCTAACTGGCACTTACGATCGCGGTGAGGTTCTGAA
Organism: Candidatus Nitrospira neomarina; assembly: GCF_032051675.1. Lineage (NCBI taxonomy): Bacteria > Pseudomonadati > Nitrospirota > Nitrospiria > Nitrospirales > Nitrospiraceae > Nitrospira > Candidatus Nitrospira neomarina. The sequence continues at coordinate 608,352 of NZ_CP116968.1, read as the reverse complement.
AGGAGCTGAAAAAGGCTACGGGAGGAAAAGAATGAATCCAAAGGACTCGACCAGCTGTTACACAGAAATAATTCCATTGGAAATGGCATATTTCGTAAGTTCGGAGGCCGTTTTGAGTCCTAAGACCTGCATGACACGTGTCTTATGAAATTCCACGGTTTTGACGGCCAAATTTAAAATGATCGCAATGTCTTTATTGGATTTTCCTTCAGCAACCAATTGAAGGATTTCCACCTGTCGTTGAGTCAATGCGGGAGTCTCTGCCTGAGGGGGTTTTTTCGAATTAGCAGAGGGGTTCAGTGCTTGACTGACCAGACCCTGGGCAATAGAAGGAGAAACGTAGGTGCGCCCCTGATACACCTCCTTAATCGCAAACACTAATTCTGCTGTCGCAGATTGTTTTAAAATATACCCCACCCCACCGGCCTTGAAGGCCTCATGGACAAAATGTTCCTCGGAATGCATAGTGAGAAAAATTAATTTTGTTTGGGGTTCACATTTTTTTATTTGTCGGGCGGCTTCCAACCCATTCAATAGCGGCAGTGAAATATCAATGATCGCAATGTCCGGTGTATGTTTCTTGACGGCTTTCACTAATGCATGACCGTCGACAACAGTCCCCACCAATGTGAAATCAGCTTCCAGTAGTTTGGTCAGCCCCTCACTAACCAGAACGTGATCTTCAGCTAAGAGTACCCGCGCTTTGCTCATGTAAAAAAAGAATTAAAGATAAATTGTTATTATGAAATCTAGGAGTGACATTATGAAAGAATCATGCAGATAAGTCTACAATAAACCGCCCAATTGATTCCAATTTGGCAAAACTCTATGTTTTACCAACGCGCTTTGACAACTTCAGTCTTGCTATGTTGTGGATCCGCAAATCCAAGCATCATAAAGATACGAATTCCAATAAGGAAAGGGAAAGTGAAGGAATTTTGGGTACGGGGGGACGTGTTGGAGGAGGAGTGGGAGGCTGCGGTGGGTCAGGCATAGGGTTTGGAAGAGGTCCAGGATTAGGGAAAGGGTCCGGGTTGGGGTTAGGATCGGGGTTCGGGATTGGAGAGGTATCACGAACATCAACACTAGGCAGGCACCAGCCATGGTATATGGCGTTGTTCATAATCGCCCCTCTAGACGTTTGGCCACAACATCCCAATGTACTTGGGAAAGGAAATGATCAATGTATTTGCCTCGTTCCGACGGTTGAAAATCCAACAAATACGCATGTTCCCACACATCCATCACTAAAATAGGACGAAAACCTGCAATATTGCCGAATTCATGAAGGCTGATCCAATGATTGGAGATCCTGCCGTTTTCCGGATTGAGATTGCACACAGCCCAGCCGACTCCGCGCATCTTCCCCACGCTTGAAAAATCCGTTTTCCAGGTCTCAAAACTCCCAAAGCTGCCTTCAAGAGCTTTCAGCAGGGAATCCTGTCCTTGGGGCGATTTGGACGCCTGGGAGGTCATATTTTGAAAATACAATTCATGGAGCACCATGCCATTATATTCAAATCCCAGCCGCCGGGTGAGTTCGGAGTAGGCCGGCATTTCCTCCTGATCCACCTGCCCATCGATCAAAAACTCCCCGATTTGTCTGGAAAGAGAGTTGGTGGCTTTCACGTAGCCTTCGTAAAGCTTCAAATGCATCTCTAACGTTTTATCTGAAATACCGTTCAATCCCTTGAGCTTGAAATCTTTGACCGGATAATCATTACTGGTTTTCATGCGCATAAGGTCCCCCAACACAAATCCAACAATCGGCTCCAACCCTTTTCTAGGAGCCAAATATAGGCGGAAACACAAAACAGCGTAACTGGGAAAAACCCTTGAACCTCCTTCTTGAAGGATGGGATCAAAAAAAGGCTTACGGCCAGGGTTTTCCCCAGTCGCCTTCCCGCTCTTTCCTGCGATATCTTGAAGTGATGTGATGAGAAGTAACAGTGGCATGTGAAAGGCATGTTAAACATGGAAATCCAATTCACGATATCCGATGACATGAGCAAAGAAGTATCGGCTCTTCAATCCACACTCGGCATGAAAAAAGTCGAAGATCTCACCATTCATGCGTGGAAGGTATTGCGGTTTCTTATTGAAACCATTCGCCATGATCGCTTCACTCTCTCTCCTGAGGCGATTCAATGGATTTCCCAATCGCCAAACACCTCGCCTGACGCTGAAACGGAGAAGGACCTCTCCTTTTCGAACATCGATACACACATTCTTCAGGAAATCCATCGGTTGCTTGACGATAATCAGCTTGATCAGGCATTAAAAGCCACCCATATCCTCAAACTCCTCAAGTCTCACTCAAACCAGGGTTCAAACAGTCAATTGGTACAATCCGAGATGCTCCTGACGGCCGCAGAAACATTTGCAGCGGAAAGTGATCCCGAAAAAGCGGTTCAGCTCATTCATGCCACCCACGAAACCACCCAAAAACCCGCTAATAGAGATGATTAAATACATAGCTGGCATGGTGAAGCCCCGATTGACCACTCTGGCATCGGGAACATGTTCCTGACCGCTCAAGAGGAAAAGAGAAAATTCTGCATCTGCGGATGAACGATTGCGCGTCAGGAAACGATTTCCTTGATTTTTCCCCCAGAGGGACCCGGGTTTTTCCTCACGATCCTCTCATCTACAATTCTCCTTTACACTTCTCCTTGAAAATTGCTCGAACACCCAGGGTTTAATCCAGGTTTCCTTTTTTCTCATTTTGATATGTTTTGATAAGCCGTTGTCTGCTCTCTGCCATCACACCGGACATGGCGGCTGCCGGAATAAATCGGAGTGAGAGCTTTTCCTGGCCAATCGGAGAATGGCCAAATCGTTCTGGAGGTGCCTATGAACTCCCCATGCAAACATTTACTGGTATGCGTATGGATGATGTGTTCATTATTCATCGTAGCCATGATGGAACAAACCCATGGCCAGATCCTGGCTGTCCCTGCAACAGGATTTGACGAAGCCATTACTCCAGAAGCACATGATCCGCTATCCGCCGACAAGACCTCTGTGTTGCCAGACGAAGAAATAAAATATCGCATTCAACGGCGCTTGGAAGCCAGTCCATATAAGAATGGTGAGATCACGGTTCACGTGGGACAGGGCGAAACAGTACTCTCAGGATATGTCGAAGATCAGGATGCCTTGGTGGATGTGGTCGAAATCGCCTATGACGCCGGAGCCACGAATGTCAATAATCAACTCCGCATCAAAAACCAAAACTTCCCATGGAAAAAGATGACCGATGAGGAATTGAAAGAAGCGGTTGAAGAGGAGCTGTATTGGAGCCCATTTGTGAATTCTGTTCCCATTCGTGTTGAAGCTCGAAACGGGATCGTCACACTCTCTGGAAGAGTCGAGAATCGAGGGGAAATTGTGGATGCGGTGGAAAACGCCTACGAAGCCGGAGCGAGAAATGTCCGCATTCGTTTATGGATCGATCCCACATTAGATTAGATAAAGAGTCCCAACATCTTTCTCCTCCATACGAGAAATCATCAATATGCTCAGCACAGAGACAACCATTTGACTCTCATTGGTTTTCTATATGTAATCTGGAGAAAGGGAGTACGGCTTCAAAATTTCCAACAACAAATCGGCCTTTCTCCCGGCACACAGACAACGCTCAAAAGCGTTCCATTTTTTCGGGCGTCTTTTCAAGCTGTTTGGGTTGTCCTAACGGCTCACTCTCTTTGACCGGAGCCTTTTCAGGAATTGAGGGATCGGTGGGAACAGGTGAGGCATCCGGAAGAATGTCAGGTTCGTCTGTGGGTGATTCGGTTCGAACCGGAGGAGTGGAAGATGAGGTACCTGAAGCGCCGATGTCGGGGGGGATCCGGACACCTCCCCCTATGAGGGGGGAATCTTCACCGGACGGATTTTTTGAGTGGTCATCGGATTGAATGCCACCGGAGGATGTATCCTGACCACTATCCCCCAAGGCCGGTTCAACCAGGGGCAATGCTAAAGCAACCATGAATCCCAGGCAGCACAAGGATAGGATAAAGACCTGATCGGCATGGGCCGGTTGTTTCATGGGGCATGCTCCTTAAGAGAATCCAACACCGAACTCATCAATCCTTCACTTGAAAATCTTCGCCTTACAAGGCTCGAAGATAAGCGGAGAGATCCGCTTTTTCTTCTGTGGTCAACTGGACTCCGGTGACTAGGGCAAAAAACTCTACCGTGTCTTCGAGAGTCAGGAGGCGACCGTCATGGAGATAGGGTGGGGAATCTTTGATTCCCCGAAGGGGAAACGTTTTAATAGATCCCTCTGCCCGGCCATGATAAAACCGTTCCACCCGCAAGTCATGCATCAGGTTATCCGTAAAATACGGAGCAGTATGGCAGGCCACACATTTCGCTTTCCCAAAAAAGAGCGCTTCACCTCGCAATTCTTTTTCGCTGGCTTTTTGAGAATTCAATCGGCCAAAAAGGTCTAACTTCGGCGCAGGGGGAAAATCGACAAGCTTCTGAAACTGAGCCATTTTCATCACTTCCGTTCGGGTCAAATCACGACGTCCTTTTTTTTCGGCTGTCGCCAGATCATGATCGAAATAGGCAGACCGGTTTTCAAATTCGGAGAAATCCTCAACGGACGCCAAGGCTCGCTTGGATCCAAAGACCTCCTGGATATTGACGCCGCGTAGGGTCGGCGTTTCGATGCGAAACCGTGAGAATTGAGGCCGGTTATCCGGATTCAAATGTATGGCGCCATTGGTATGCCCGTTCACATGGCAATCAAAACAGGAAACCCCCCGGCTGGGCGCAATCGTTTTCCGGTCGTCAGTCGCATTAAATTGCTGTTGGGGAATTTTTTCGACCAGTAATCGAACCCCGTCAAACTGCACGGGCGAGAGAATGCCATCGAACAACGCATAGAAATTTTCATTGGTGATTTCCTGACCTTGTGAGACATCGCCTAAGTCCGGACGGCTTGTTAAAAACAGAGGAGGTGGAAATTCCGGCAAAAAATGATCCGGCACATCATGAAGAACATCAAACCGTTCACGCTCAGGATGAATATCCGTCATCATCGACGGAAACACCATGCCGCCTGTTGAATGAAGCGGATGCGGCAACGGCAGGTAGGGGAAGAGATCTTTGGCCTTTATCTCTTCCGGAGGCATTTTGCCGAGCTGTTCAAAATTGAGGCCCTTCGGTAAGCGAGCGGTGGGCCCCTTGGGGATGGGCTTCCCTCGCGTCATCGTGACCCCTTCGACAAATTGCGGGGACAAGTCATACCGCTCCTCAAGCAATTGTTGCTGTTGGGTGTTGATCTTTGATCGTTGCTGGCGTTCCCGCTCAATCACCTTCTCAAGTGGATCCTTGGGACTCAGATCAAACACAAATGAACTAGGGGTCCGGCCACCCAATGTATGAATATCCGGAGGATTGGGTGTCCCCGGCTTCGCGTCCGGAGCCTCTTCCGTATCGCCTTTTCCGACGGGTTGATACTGTGGATAGGCACGTTGCCAGTCCTTAACGACGGCCGGAGGACCAATGTCCGGAACCAGCTCTTTCGGGCCCGGCACTGCCTTCCAGCTTTTGGGGTTGTCCTGATCCGCGGCATATACCATCCCCAAAAAGCTGCCGGCGATCAATAATAGGATTCCCGTGAGGAACAGTCGCTTCATCCTGGTCGTGTGCATACATGTTGAATCGGTAGACATTGGTCTCCTTCTTTTATGCCCTATGCCGGGACATGATAGTCCTGAAATCAGGAAAAAATTGTAATGAAAAATATGCTTAATAGGTTATGGCTTTTCCCACAGGGCTTTTCCATTCGCATCAAACAACCGGACCAGGGGACTCCCGTCCTTATTTAACACGACTTGAACCCGCGGATTATCCAAATGATCCCGTAAAACGAACATTGGGAGGTCATCGCTCTGAACTTCCAAAGCAACCCTCCGCTTACAGTCCTCTCCGTAGAGAGTTAATCCGGTTCGCTCCTTCCCATACACGGCAAGAGAAGTTCGACGGTCACAATGCTCATCTCCCATGATGAGTGCCGGGTGCTCACCGTCCCACAGACTCAGGGTTGCACGGACCTGACCTTCTTCATTCACGATATGTAAGGCCGAAGTCGTGATTGGCTTTCCCGGGTTGGTCGCTGATACCTTTGAGTCGGTAGGGTTTGTAGAAGCCAACAGCATTCCCCCCATTGAACCCAACAAGAATAATCCGACTACTATGGTCCACCATGTGGTTTTTCTTAAGGGCATACCCAACTTCTCCGTCTCTCTTATGATAAACAAAAAGATCGCAAAGCGAGGCTTACACTCTTCCTGTCAAAGCCAGAATCAGCACGATCACCAGCACCAATCCAAGCCCGCCACTGGGGTAGGGCCCCCACGACGAACTGTACGGCCAGACCGGCAAGGCCCCGACCAGCAAAAGAATGAGTATGACTAAGACGATCGTTGACATAGATCTGGTTTCCTCTCCCTGTTTTTAACAGGCCTTAACATCAGTGCTCATGCGTTCCTTGCAGGACGGCAGGGAAAGCGGTAAGTCTGTAACGGGCAGAGCCAACTTGAGCACCATTCGCCGCGGCCAATCCCCGAACAAACAACGCGACATTCCGGTCTGCCCCGATTTCTTTGGATGAACCGTTTCCTGTTCAAGACTTGTGTTCATGGGTTTGTTCTCCTTATGGGGTGTCAGTTGCCTTTTAATCCTTGTTTTTTTTATTTATACAGAATCGTTTGGGCGGCAAGACCTGAGAGAAACCCTGGGTTGATTGAACAACAACCCTGGATGACCCGGTGGGTCACAGATGTGGACTTTCACTCTTAGACAAGACTTAATCGTTGAAGCTATACTTTTCCGAATTTCGTTCTTTCACGACAGGACCCCAACGTCGTTCTGTGTAACCGTAGCCGAGTGAGAACCGCATCCGTCTCATCATTCGAGGTAATATTTGGAGTCCACTTTCTTCTTATTTTTTACACAGAACCCGGAATGCGCATGCTGTTCTTCAGTTTTAAAAGGAAAAAAGTGAACGTATGATGACGGTTCAAGAACAGGTCAAAGCCGGGGCTCACGCAAAAAAATTGGATATTATCCTGCTGGTAGCCATCAGCGCTCTCATTGTCGGTATTTTCGTGTTGGATCTATTCACCAAAACAGGAGTCGCGATTGGCATGTTATATGTGAGTGCCATCATGCTGACTCACTATTTGCCCTATCCAAAATCACCATTCATCGTCGCGGGAGTCTGCACGGTCTTTGCCATTGTTGGAGTAATCTATTCCCCAGGCGTGAACGTCGTATATTCGGGGAGTACCATTGCCGGCAATGCCGTGGCCAATCGTCTGTTATCGCTTTTTATGATTTGGGCCACAGCCCTCCTCTCTTATCAATATCGTCAGGGGATGGAGGTCCGGCTTCGGTTAGCCTCTATCGTGGAATCCACCCCTGACGCCATTATCGGCCAAACACTCCAAGGACAAGTCACCAGTTGGAACAACGGAGCCGAACAGATGTTCGGATATTCGTCACAGGAGAGCATCGGGCAATACATGCCATTTCTGTTTCCGCCAGACCGGATTGCCGAAGAAAAGGATATTCTGGCAAAACTTCAGAGTGGGAAGCCGATTCAAAATTTTGAAACGATTCGGCGGAGGAAGGACGGACAGGACATACCGGTATCGCTAACAATTTCCCCCATTATCGACCGGTGGGGAAACGCAATTGGCGCGTCGAAAATTGCACGGGATATTTCTCAGCAAAAGAGGTTGGAGAATCTCCTGGCGATACAAAACCTCTCCTTGGCCAGCCACGCAGCCTCCCTTAAGCAATCAAACGAGGATCTTGAACAATTTGCCTATATTGCCTCTCATGATCTCCAAGAACCCCTCCGCACAATTCATGGCTTTACGCAGTTGTTGTCGGAGCGCTATAAAGAGCAATTGGACAAACAGGGTCAGGAATTTATTGGATTCGTGACGGATGGAGCGAATCGCATGCAAACCCTCATTCAAGACCTCCTGAAATATTCGAGAATTCAGGCCCAGGAACTGAACCCTGTTCCGGTCAACGCCGGGGATGTGCTCAATGAAGTCCTCGAACATCTCCGCATGGCCATTGAGGACAAACAGGCTTCGATCACTCATGACCCTCTGCCGACCATCCGGACCGATCGGTCGCATTTTCAACATCTACTCCAAAATCTGATAACCAATGCCATGAAATTTCACGGCCCGAAAACGCCCCATATTCATGTATCTGCTGAGGAAGGGTCCGACGGGTGGATCTTTTCGGTGCAGGATAACGGGATCGGCGTCGGATCGGAATATTTCGAGCGGATCTTTCTTCCGTTCAAAAGACTGCACACGAGGGAAGAATATCAGGGCACCGGAATCGGTCTGGCCATATGCAAGAAAATTGTGGAGCGCCGTGGAGGCCGCATCTGGGTGGAATCCGAACCGGGAAGTGGATCCAAGTTTTCTTTTACTCTACCTAAATAAACCGGAGAACGTTCATGCAGAATCCTATTGAAATTTTACTCATAGAGGATAATCCCGCTGATATCCGGCTGACCCAGGAAGCCTTTCGGGAAGCTCGCCTCCGGAATACCCTTCATGTGGTTCAAGACGGGGTCAGCGCCATGGCCTTCATTCGGCAGGCAGCACCCTTTCAACAGGCGCCCCGACCGGACCTTATTCTGTTGGATTTAAACCTTCCCAAAAAGGACGGGAGGGACGTTCTAAAGGAAATCAAATCCGACCCGCACATCCGCACAATTCCCGTGGTGGTGTTGACCACATCTGATGACGAAGCAGATGTCTTGCGGAGTTACGATCTGCATGCCAACGCGTATTTGGTCAAACCCATTGATATTTTGCAATTCATCAAAATGATTCAATCACTCGAAGATTTCTGGCTCTCTGTAGTCAAACTCCCTCCAAAAGTGGCAGAGGCATGAGCGATCTCCCATCCCCGACTCATTCCATCCTGTTAGTGGAGGACAATCCGGCCGACGCAGAATTAGTGCGCGAGCGGCTGAAGGATGCCTCCGGCATGTCCCCCTTTCATATCACCCGGGTATCGACGCTGAAAGAGGCCCTGACCATCCTTCACGGCACGCCGTTTGACGTTATCCTTCTTGATCTAAATCTGCCGGAAACCAATGGACTTGAAACCTTGAAAATAATCCGGTCGGCAAACTCGGCCATTCCCCTCGTGGTGTTAACCGGCACCGATGATGAACCGCTGGCCCTTGAAGCCATCAAATTAGGGGCACAGGATTATATCCCGAAATCTTCGATGAATGCCGTGTTACTTTCCCGAATTCTGCACTATGCCATTGAACGGGAAAAGAATGAGCGGATTCGCCGGGATAGTGAAAGAAAGTACCGGCTATTTGTTGATGGCGCCACCGGCCTGGCTTTTATCATGCTTGATTTGGAGGGGAACATTACCCATTGGAATTCCGGAGCTGAGCGGCTTTTTGGGCACACAGAAGTCGCGGCATTGCATAAACATTTTTCTCTACTCTTTACTGCTGAAGACAAACGGGATGGTCGCCCGGCAACCGAATTGCGAAGGGCGGAATCCTTAGAAAAAGGGGACGATGACAATTGGCTGGTACGGGCCGATGGGTCACGATTTTGGGCCAGTGGCGCGGTGACGGCTATACGCGACCCCGACGACAAACTGATCGGATTTGCCAAAGTGGTCCGGGACAAAAGCGCTCAAAAAGATACCAGTGACAAATTAGCCGAATTAAATCGCACATTGGAAGAGCGCGTGATGCAACGTACTCAGGAACTCACTCGCAACCAGGAACGGCTACGCGCCATGGCTTCCGATCTCACGGTAACCGAACAACGGGAACGACGCCGGTTGGCGACGGACCTTCATGATTATCTGGCACAGCTCCTTGTCGTCTGTCGACTGAAATTAAGTCAAGGTCAATCGATTTCAGATAAGGAAACCCTCCTCAAGGTGATTCAGGAAGCGGATAACCTCTTGGATCAATCCCTGACGTATACACGAACACTGGTCAGCCAACTGAGTCCGACCTGTCTCTATGAATTCGGACTCCATGCCGCTCTCGTCTGGTTGGGAACCGAAATGGGAAAACAGGGATTAACGGTCACCTTGAAAAGTACAGATGAGACACTAAACCTGCCGGAAGATCAAGCCGTTCTCGTCTTTCAATCCGTTCGGGAACTGTTATATAACGTACTTAAACATTCCGGCGTGCATGAGGTGATGGTGAATCTGTCTTTCCCACAGGACAGCCATCTGCTGATCGAAGTGAAGGATTCCGGCTGCGGGTTTCATGAAAGTCTTGAAGAGAGAAATGAACAATCTCCGACCAATTTTGGACTCTTTAGTATTCGAGAGCGATTGGAAGCCCTCGGCGGAGAAATGGTTCTCCATTCAGCCCCGCAACAAGGCACTCAAGTCCTTTTGCGTATTCCCATTGAACACAGCCAGGAGGATCTCCAGCTACGCACGGTCAAACCGACTCAGGTGCACGCCCACAAAAAGGCTCATGTTTCCCGTCCTCCTTCAGAAAAAATCCGCATTCTTCTCGCAGATGATCATAAGATGGTCCGTGAGGGATTTTGCCATATTCTGAACGCTCAAGTGGATTTTGAAGTCGTCGGAGAGGCAGAAGACGGGAAACAGGCAGTGACCCTTTGTGAGTCACTCCGCCCCGACGTCGTCGTGATGGATCTTCACATGCCCAAGATGGACGGTCTGGAAGCCATCAAAAATATCAAACAATTCTTTCCCGACACTGTGATGATCGGATTATCCGTGTATGACACGCCGGACGTGGCCCGATGGTTCCGGGAGGCAGGAGCGGCGGCATTTGTCACGAAGGGAGGTCCGGCTGAAAACTTAGTCACCATCGTCAGGAAATATCGGCGTCAACAAAAACCTGCCTAGCCCTCTTCCCTATTTCTCGTTGGAATGCTGCGCCATCAACTCGGATGTGTTTCCGGTGCCCGACAGTGTCGCTCCGGTTAACATCTGATAGGCCTGCAACACCGTATTGACGGGAGAAACCTGCATCAGAAAAGGCGTCTGCCAATCATCGTCTTCAGGAAACTGATCTTCAGGAATAATGACTCTTGGAATATGTTCCTCAAAGGCGGCCTGGATTTTCAGTGGGATTCCCCCCACCGCCCCGATATGACCGTCATGGGTCACTTTCCCGGTCATCACGTGGTTCAGGATAATGTCATTATTGTTAGCCATCGCCAGGGCCACTACACTTACCATCGCGGTCAAACTATCCCCGTAAATCGTCACACCGGGATTTGGAAATTTCAAAAAAACATTCCAGGTTTTTGGATCAAGCCCTGCCATGCGAGCCGCCGAGACGATCCCGGAATGAATGGCCACTTGAGTTAACGGTGAAAATTTTCCCGGTCCGCTCGAAAAGGTCACGTTCAACGCTTCCTGACCTTCCTGTTTCCGAAATGAAATGTCCAGTTCAGACACAATTCCGATCGGTTCACCATCCAGGTCGAGAGAGGTTCCCAGAAAGGTCACGGATTGCTTCTGCCAATACATCTGTTCGGCCACAGGCGGTTTTGCGAAGGAAAAGGCCCATCCGCCAGGGATGGCCCATGCCAGAATGCTGCCGATGATCATTGCTCTTCTCAAATGATGCATAGACTATTTCTCCGAAACCGGCAAATACGGGATGATATAATCTTCATCTCCTTCGACCCGCTGATCGACAAATTGATCGAAGACGCCATCCCGATCGTCATCCAGCCAGTAGAATAAAGGCCATTGAACCGTTTCAACGACCGTATTCCAAAATTTATTATTTTCATAAAAAATAATTTGCCGGGCCGTTTTATAATCGACGACTCCATCTCCCCGTAAGGAGTATTCCCGGATATACAATCCCGTAACGATATTCACATCTTCATTGATGAGATTGGCCTCACCGGGTTCCTTCGGAATGTCCGCGGCGATGCCATTTCCCGCCATCATGAGACTCAGGAGAATGCTACATATCCAAAAGCTACATTTTTTGCCGTTCATGATAGTTGCCCTTTTATTGTGACCCGTTTGTGGTCGAATCCACCAAAATGAATATCCATGTTTTTTTACCCTGTCATCACCAATCCATTTTCACGATGACGCGGCTGAGACAAAGTATTCACGGACGGAGTCTCACCTGCATGTGTTCGCAAACGGTTCAGCAAAATAAACGGGTCGATGACGTCACCACATTGAATACAGTGCTTGGCCTGAAACTTAAAATCCTCATAATCGGAGAAAATATCCATATACGTCTCTTCGACCATCGTTCCTCCGCACCGTGAACAATGTGATTGTTGCATTTGGTGAATCAATTGAGGGAACACCTCGGGGTGCTCGTTTCTCATCGCGGTCAGGGTAAATGTTTGCATAACGCCTCCTTCTTTTGAATTGAAATAATTTATATTCATGGTCTGACTGTAGTTTCCCACCCCGAAAGCGACTACTGCCCAAAACCCTAGGTCTAGACCTGAAGATCCCTTGAAACATGTCGAACGCAATATGAGGGTTATGAATGGACGAAAGAGGGAATCAAGCCAATGGGAATGACTTCATGCCCATGAAGAGGAAGACCGAACCAGGCTGCGCATCGTGTTGGGGGCTGTTGAAAAAAGCCGCCAGCGGCGTTCTCGCCCTTTATCCGTGCTCACGTACTGGAAGTACGCTCTGCGCGCAAAACAAAAGTTGTGCCCTTCGGGCCACGTCAGGAAATTTGCGGCCTTTTCTTCGAAAAGCCTCAGGACAGGACTGGACGGACCCTTCGGGAAGACTCAGGGCATGCTTTTTTGAACAGCCCCGAGGCCTCTAATATTCAACGTGCCAGTGGGTCAATAGGCCCCTGGAAATTATTATCATTCAACACTCCCTGTAGGGCATCGACAATAACGAAGATCCCCCGTACCGGCATGAAACCAATCCGCAGAACGTGGTTGGAACGTGATGCACTCACGCTGAAAAAACACCAAACGGAACCGGACAGCCTATTTGAACATCCTGCTTCGGTCATGGAAGATGGTAATTTTTTTTGATTCAGACCGCTTTGAAAAGTTTGGTGCGGTGTTGAACAGCCGGTCCGGGGCATCCTCCTCAACAATCAGGAGAAACCCGTCGGATTGGTGCATGATTCATTCAGACGTGTTGGCTGGCGTGGGAGGTTCAAGCGGAAGGGAAGATTTCTGACTTAACAGATCTCGAAATTGTTGCAATTGAGGCAGGAGAGGTTCCAGCTGCTTTTGATACAAGCTCAGGGTGTGCCGACGACCAGTGTATTCAGCTCTGGCAATACATTTTTGCAGGAGGGCCACACGCTCCTCCATGAGACGAAAGGCCGTCCACAAAGCCTGGTCCAGGCTATTCGATTTTCCTGCCAACAAAGACTGTTCGGTAAATCCATGCCCGACGTGACATTGATACCGCGTTAAGGAGCCCTGGGCCAGTTCCCAAAGGGTCCCTCCGCATTCGGGGCAACTGAGCCCGGCCACTTCCCCCTTGACGTGCCGAGGGGGAAGATGACTCATATAATCATCGACAGTGACGTTTTCTTCAATCAGATCTTCAGGAGGAGGAAATTCCTGACCTACCGTGGTCTTGACCTGTTGAATCAGTTGGCGGGCCAGATCTTCCACCGGCAAACATACATCGACGCGCATATGAGCCAGCACATTATTCGGCAGATCGGGAAACAGAGCCTCTGCGGGATCCTGAACCATAATCATCCCCCCGCACCGCTGGATGGCCAGAAGGCCGGCCACGCCATCATCCAGATATCCTGATAAAATAATCCCCACGACCCGCACGCCATAGGACACCGCCGCCGAACGAAATAACGTGTCAATAGACGGCCGCCAAAGATTTTCACGCGGTCCCTTGGAAAGGACCATCACATCCTTATCAATCAGCAGATGAAAATCCGGAGGAGCCACATACATCCTCCCGTAGGAAATGAATTCTCCATTTTTGGCAAATGTGGCCGGTAGAGGCCCGGCCTCCGCTAAAATGGTATCCAGCGTGGAAGTCGAATACGAGCCGAGATGGAGAACCACCAATATCGAAGCTTGCAAATCCTGGGGAAAATAGGACACCAGCTTTTTGAGCGCGGTAATTCCTCCTGCTGACGCTCCAATGACAATAATGTCGGGATGTGAGGACTGAATCATGGGGATACGTTGCCAATTGCGGAAGCCTCCATCTCCGTAGAGACTCGCCGCCTCGCTATTACCCTATTGAATACCGGTTGCGCACAGTGAACCAGAACGCGAATGTCAAACGACATGGACAAAATGCGGGAAGACTCAAATGAAAAATATAATTCTTCTTCCCTGGTCCAAGTGAATGGATGGCTCTTCCATAGCCTGCCACGAAGTAATTTATCCTGAGAGACGAGAAAGCTGTCTCTCCCAGGCTCGAGCGGATCTTGGCTTGGCGAGATGCTTCGCTTGCAGCTCAGCATGACAACCGGGGAACTGAAAAGCCGAAGGGGTCGTGAGGCATCAATGGTAGGGCGATCATAATCCAGCCCTCCGCTTTGTCATCCTGAGTCGGACGAAGGATCGGTGCCTGGCTCAACCAGGTCACGGCTTGGCCAGATGCTTCGCGGACCTCAGCATGACAACCGTGGAGCTGAAACACCGAAGGAATCGGGAGGCATCACCTTATCCCGTCCCTCCGCTTGGTCATCCTGAGTCGGACGAAGGATCGGTGCCCGGCTCAACCGGGTCACGGCTGGGGGAGATGCTTCGCCTGCCGCTCAGCATGACAACCGTGGAGCTGAAACACCGAAGGGATCGGGAGGCATCACCTTATCCCGTCCCTCCGCTTGGTCATCCTGAGTCGGACGAAGGATCTAGGCTTGGCTCAACCGAGTCACGGCTTGGCCAGATGCTTCGCCTGCAGCTCAGCATGACACCGATATGGTGGGGCGATCATTATCCAGCCCCTCGGCATTGTCATCCGGAGTCTGACGAAGGATCTGAGCCCGGCCCAACCGGGCCTTGGCCTGGGGAGATGCTTCGCCTGCAGCTCAGCATGACAACCGTAGAACCGGGAAGTCGAAAATGATGGTCACGCGTGCGATAGGTATAGCGAGATTCTTTCGCTTCCCTTCTTCGCTCCTGGGACTTAATTTTTATGTGAGGGGCTCAAGAGACATCATCGATTTTTTTGACTGGATCGAATGAATTCGGCGAAGGAACCGAATGAATCCCCTTTGGAAACATATTCATCTCCTCCAGCCTCTGCAAAGTTCTTGGTCACGATCTGATCCCCATGCATGGACAACCCGATAACATAGACTGACGGGTGGCTGGCTTTGATGAGGCGGGTAGCTTCTATTCCGTTCATCACCGGCATATTGATATCCATCACCACCACATCAGGATGGAGAGACCGAACAAGCTCAACCGCCTGTTCGCCGTTTTGGGCTTCTCCGACCACCTGAATATCGGGGCAGGCATTTAACATGGTGCTCAATCCTTCACGGAATATGGGATGGTCATCCGCAAGCACGACCCGAATGCTTTCCTCCATTTTCCCGGGATTCGCAATCTCCACAGCCTTGGCAGGAGAGGAGAGCTGAATGGCCTCCAACTCAGCATCTTGAAAGGAAAAAGGCATCTTGATCAGCACGCGGGTGCCCGCACCGACAGTCGAAAGAACCTCACATTCACCTCCAAGACTTTCCACGCGTTCTTGCACATTTAACAGGCCGAATTTTTCGTAGTGGGAATGAGTTTCACGGGTCGAGGACAGATCAAAACCACATCCGCGATCCGCCACTTCTATTCCAAAAAACTCCGGTGAGACTAAATTGAGGACAATGGAGGCTTCCTGGGTTTGGGCATGCTTCATCACATTCAACAATAATTCCCTGATGACCTGATACAGAATAATTGAGTCGGATTCCGGAAGATTTAATAGATGATCATCAACATGAGAGGTCACCGTGACGCGCAAATCATACCGGCCCATTTTTTCGGCCAACCATCGGATGGCTGCCATGAACCCGAATTCATACAAGATGGGCGGACTGATTTGAGGAATGAGATCCCGCGTGTATTGCAACGCCTCATCCAGAGATTCTTCCATTTCCCGCACAAGAGGTGCCTGCCGATTCGAAAGATCGGCTTGTTGCAACTGACTGACTTTGATCTTCCCCACAACCAGCAACTGGCCCAAATAATCATGTAATTCGGTGGCAATGCGACGCCGTTCCCGTTGTTCGGTGAGAATAAGGTCTAAGGACAGTTGACGCAGTCGGTGTTGATGCTGAAGGAGTTCCTGTGTCCGTTCAGCGACGCGGCCTTCCAGCGATTCGGTCATGGACTGCAGTTTATTTTCGATATTTTTCCGGTGTATGGCCGAGGCCAGAATATTGGCCATGGCTTGTAGGAACTCTACCTCCTTCTCCCCAAACTCCCGACTCGATGACGTATGCACACCGAGCACTCCGTGCGGATTGCCGTCCTGATCCCGGATGATGCAACTCATGCCACTGGTCACCTGATGATCAATCAGTAAGGAGGGACCGGAAAACCGGCTTTCCCGGGATAGATCTTTGACGATCACGGGCTTGTCGCATATCAGCGTATACCCAGCCTGGGAATCGAGATCGGTGCCCACCACCGCATGGCCGACCAATCCTTCTTTCCATCCGATTCCGGCGCGAAGAAGGAGAGACTCTCCTCCCGGCAATAATTCAAGCACTTTGGCCATTTCGATCGGTAAGGTCTGACTCAGGAGTGTCACACATGCGTCCATGACCCTCTGCACATCTCTTTCCTGAAGCGCCAACTGGGCGAAGTCCGCCATCACCTTCTGTTGTTGAGAGAAACGAAGCACTTGATCTTCCACATTGGAAAGCTGCGTGATGTCCACAAAGGTCAGCACGACTCCCTCGACCTCATTGTTGCTGCTTTGGTAGGGAGTCAATCGTGAGAAAAATGTCCGGGTGTCATGAGAAAATCGGCGCGTCCGCTCCTTAATCCGTGAGGTGCGCAGCACCTCCCGAATATCCCCCATTAACGTTTTATCCTCAGAAAATGAGGACAATTGAGTGATGGGCCGGCCGAGATCGGTATCCAAAAACTGAAACATCTTTTGGGCAGCAGGCGTGTATTTCTGAATACCTAAATCGGCATTTAGAAATAACGTGGCAATGTCCGTCGTCCGAAAAAGATTTTCCATATCGCTATTGGCGTGATCCAGTTCCTCCACTTTTCCTGAGAGTTGCGCATTGACCGTTTCCAATTCTTCATTGATCGACTGCAATTCTTCCGTGGATGTTTGCAGTTCTTCATTGGCGGATTGGAGCTCCTCATTGACCGACATCAATTCCTGATTGGAAAATTTCAAATCCTGGTTGGAGGTCTCCAGTTCTTCCAGGGCCGTTTGCAAATGCTCCTTGGTGGCGTGAATTTCCTGCTCCAAGTCCGTGATCGTCCGGTGCTCGCCTTTGGAGTATTTCTTCGGGACTTTGGAAGATTTCCGGGTGAGTCCTTTCTCACGGAAGACCACCATCAGCAGATCGGATGATTGCTTGGCATGAAACAGCGGACGAACAATGATATCCACAGATTGCAGATCATCATTCACAGCCAATTGAATATTGGGGTTGACCACTTCCTTGCCGGTTTTCACGGCCTTGAATATTCCGGTTCGCAAGGGCATACGCAAATCCGGCGTGACCATATTGATCAAATTCACGTCGAGCGAACCTGAGGGAAGCTGCAGGTAGGTCCCGGTCCGGCCGGAGACATATTGCACATGGCAATCTTTATCGATCAACACCGCGGGAGGACCGTACTCCTCTCTCACCAGTTGATCGAAGGTGTGCGTGAAGGGGTCCTGCATCTGGGGAAACAGAGCCGGTTTCGCAGTAGGCAGGCGGCCACGCGGTCCCCGTATCGGAAAGTTGGGAAATGTGCGGCGCATGATCTCTTTGGGTTGAAACACCCGAAAGCGTTTATTCACGGAGTGAAAGAATCGGGATTGGTCTTCCGCCTGTTCCGACGCGCCGAGAAACAGATAGCCCTCAGGGTTGAGGGAATAATGAAACACGGCAAACATCTGATTCTGAAGATCGGGTTCCATGTAGATCAACAGGTTCCGGCAGGAAATCACATCCATGCGGGAAAACGGGGGATTGCCGACGAGATTATGAAAGGAAAAGATACATAATTCGCGTATTTCCTTGGCGACCCGATAAACGGAACCCTCCTGTTCAAAGAACTGGAACAGTCGATCGGGCGGCACATCCTCCCGAATGCTCTCCGGATATCGTCCACGGCGGGCAAAATCCAATGCCCGTTCATCAATATCCGTCCCGAAGATTTGAATAGGAATGCTAAGATGTTCCCGACGGAGGTATTCATGAAAGAGAATCGCCAGCGAATACGCTTCTTCTCCCGTCGAACAGCCCGGGACCCACACCCGGATGGCTTCATCGTTTTGTTTGGATTGCACGATCTTGGGGACGATCGTGCCGGAGAAAAATGCAAACGCTTCCGGATCTCTAAAAAATTGCGTCACACCGATTAACAGCTCCTTAAACAACCCATCGACTTCATCCGAGTCCTCCTGTAATCGTTTGACATAACTCGCGGGAGAGGCAATGTGCAGAATCTGCATGCGCCGCTGAACCCGCCGACCCATCGTATTCCGTTTGTAGCCACGGAAATCGTGTCCGGTCCGACGGTGCAGATGCGAACAGATCACGTCTAAGTGGTTCAGCGCTTCTGCACGAAGGGTGTCCAGTCCTTTCCCGTCCCGTAATTCGTATAAATACTTCGCATAGAGAATCAGCACTTCCGCGATGGCTTCGACCGGGAGGATATGATCGATCAATCCGGTCAGAATGGCACTCGTCGGCATCCCGGAGAATTGGGCCGTTTCGGCTGATTGGGCAATCGTTAACCCGCCATGCTCCTTCACGGATCGAAGCCCGACTGCTCCGTCGGACCCTGCGCCGGACAGAATCACTCCGATGGCAAATGGACCCTGATCTTCGGCCAGGGATTGGAAAAACTTATCGATGGGCGTTCGAAGGCCATGCACTTGTGAAGGACGGTCCACTCGCAAAAATCCACCCTCAATGCTCAATTGCGTGTTCGGAGGCATAATATAAATATGATTGGGTTCGACTAACGTTTCATCTACCGCGACATGAATCGGCAGCGAGGTCTTCCGCGTCAGCAATTCCGGCATCAGGCTTTCGCGATCGGGAGCCAGGTGCTGAATCACCACAAAAGCCATTCCGCTATCCTCAGGAAGCGTGGAAAAGAACCCGCCCAATGCCTCGAGCCCTCCAGCCGAAGCGCCGATCCCGGCAATGGGAAAGGCATTGGACTGCGAATCAGCCGCCACCCTCTGGGAATCTGGTGTAGGGCTTGGTGCTGAAGAGGAAGCCTTTGGGCTATTGGAGGACTTCCGTGCTTTTTTGACGGTTGGGGATTGCTTCGGCGAGGGAGCAGGGGAGGATGCTGATCGACCCTTGGACGAATCTTTTTTTCTAGTCACTAAAAGTCTTGGCTTTCCGCGAAGTTCGTGTGAATATTACTCTACCTCACGGTTTCAAAGAAAGAGCATGTGCCGAAATTTATTCGGTTTCATTCTCCATCGGTGTACCTAACCACTTGTGGAAAGGGGATTAAAATTATTCATATGGCAGTTTTCACTTCTGCGACCTAACTCCCGCCACAAGTCAGGATGATGAATGAGCTGACCATTTCGCAACACTCCTTCACGTCTGAACCCTGCAATCACCTGATCATTCAAACATACATTTCTCAAGTCAGGCGCGTTTTCTACACCGATGCTATTCCGGCAGATGATACCTGCCTTTCGTTTAATGGGGTCTTCAACTTTTCCCCATTTGCACATAACCTCGGAAGCCGGAAATTCCCTTCTAACACATTTCCGAGCTCCTCCTGGGATTCAATTGAGGTGGACAATTCCAATATTCCTGCCTCTTTCAAATAGGGTTGAATGGAAGGTTGCATGTTATACAAAAATACACCTTTCCCCTGTTCCCTGGCTTTAAACACAATCTGGAAGATGGTCCAGGTCCCGATAGAATTCACACATGACAAGGACCGTAAATCTAAAATGAGTAAGGAAATCGGCGACGAGACCACACGCTCCAATAACATGTCGGTTCGACTCAAATTAGGGGTATTAATACTGAGATCCACGGTGAGTGTCAGGACCACTTGTTGGCCAGGGGTGCTAATAGTGCATTTCATTACCATGTCCTCCCTATGGGTTAGGTGATTAGTTAGGTGATAAAAACGAAAAAAAATTAAAAAAAAGTATGAAAAAAGTCTTTTGATTTTACGCGTCCCGGTAATTCGCGCTACTCTCTATTACCCTTGAGGTTAAATACCTAAGCGGGCTATGGGGAGGATTTCATGCCTTCCCTGGCACTCAAAAGAGGATTTCATACAAAATTGAAACGATGGGGATTAGAGTGAAAATGGATTTGATTGTTCCGATTTGGACCAGCCCGACTTTCAACGTCGGGAATGAATGTCTTGACTGAACAAATCAGAAGAAGCGAGAGATTTTCCCACTCGCAAGCGGTTGATGACGATCGAGGCTCCTGCCTCAAACGCCTGCTGTTCGGCCATGAGCCGGTGGTGCATATGCTGAACTGATCCGGACAAGGTCGCCTTGCCATCTTCCACCGTCGCCACAATATCCTGGCTCGATAAGAAGGGGCTCCACCACACCTGGTTTTCGAAATCCAGTTGGATTTCCCAGTCCGTTTTTTCGATTTCGGAATTTGAAAAGCTGATGTGATTGGTCAGGCTTGTCACGCCTCGGATCCGGGATGCCACGTTTTCGGCATGGTTTCGTTCATAAATCGAATCGACCGTCCCCGTTAGCAGGACAGCTCCTTTTTTGACCGATCCCCCGAGGGAGAAGGGCTTCAAGACAGGATCTCGTGAAAACGCGGCGAACAACCGGGCCTGGATATCGGCATCCTTTGGAGTCGCTTTGGACTGGACGATGATAAGATTGTTGACGGATTGGACCCCGACCGTGTTATTGGCGTTGTGCTCAGCCTCACGTCTAATGGAGAGAAAGGGTACACTTCCTTTCAAGGTCACCGTCCCATTTTTTACCGTCACACTGATCCCGAATGGCGCGACTCGGCGGTCATACGCCAGCACTTTTTGAATGGCAGTGGCAACTTCCCGGTCCGTAAACGCGGGACGCTGAGTCCGCATCATCGGATCCGGCGACACCCAATTAATGGTGATACCGCTCACATCCACGTCCTGCACACCTTCGACCCATGCCAATTCGGCAATCCGACTTTTTTCGTATACGCTTTCCACCTGTCCAGTCAGAATCGCGCGACCCTTTTCCACCTGGACATGTAAGAGGGATGGGTTGACCACCCAGACATCAAATGCCAGACGATGGGTGATTTCCTCCTTCAGGATTGAATCCGGCCTATCTGGAACGCTCTCCACCTTCAAAAGGTCCCGAACCTCGCGAATGCCTTTGACCATTTTGGCTAAATTGAGCGCAGTGTGTTGTTCTTGCCGGGAGTGCACCTGACCCGTCAAGGTGACGACTCCTTCGACCACATCAACATGAATGTCGTCGCGCTCCACCACCGGATCTTGGAGGAAGAGGTATTCAAGTTGTCGCTGTAGGCCGGTATCGTCGTTTGTCACGACCGGTCCCACTGAGATGCGATCGATGACCCCTCCAACGCCACGAATAGCCTGAGAAATTTCCGTGGCACGCTGCTGAATCCAAAGACTGTCGGCTGTCCCGGTCAAGGTGGCAATGCCATCCTTCACTGACACTTCAATTGAGGAAAACGATTGGCGATCGACCCTGGACAACCGGTTTTTAATGGCCACGGCTATCTCGATATCCTGTACCTTTTGAACCTCTTTTCCAGTAACCTCGGCAGTATTTTCCACGTCCTCTGCGGCCATTCCAGGACCGGCCGAAAGGCCAAAAATCAGAGCAATGATAACAGTGTAAACCAGCAAAGGCGTATCCCATTGACTGAAAGATGAGCAGGAACGGTCTTGGATACCATGAGGAAAAACCCCGGGAATGTCAGTTGACAAATTTGGCGGGCACAAACAAAAATTATCCGGGATTCAGAATCTGCGTAGAGGTTTAACTGAAGTTTTGATGCAGCCGGGCTATACGGGCAATCATGCGATACAGGTCTTGTCCGGCAGTTTCCTTGGACAAATAGCCGGCCGCACCGGCTTCACGCATGGCTTGCTCCGTTTCCTTATCCTGACGAACCGATAATCCGATCACCTGAATATTGGGGTTGTTCTGACGAATCTGCCTGGTGGCGTCAATACCGTTCATATGTGGCATATTAATATCCATGACCACCACATCCGGTTGCAGAGATTCTGTCAGACGGATGGCTTCGATCCCATCCCCCGCTTCTCCGACAACCTCGACGTCGGGCCAGGCATCCAGCAAACTTCGCAATCCCTGTCGAACCACGGCATGGTCATCGACCAAAAGGACTCGATAACCCGAGGACATTTCCGGACTTGAGCCTTGACCGGCTCCCTGGGCTATCGAAGGTGCACCATCTGAAAAAGGTACGGTCACATGTGATTGGTCATGCTCAGAGAGGGCCACATACAAGCGGATGCGTGTTCCGGAACCGGGACTCGAGTCTATGACCATCCGTCCACCTAATAAAGACATGCGTTCTCGAATACTGAACAATCCGAATTGATTGGCCGTATGGCTATGTTTTTCGATGAGGTTGGGATCGAAGCCAACGCCCCGATCCGAAATGTCGATACAGACCTCATCCGGTGAGGAAAGGCTGACGGCCAGATAGACGGTGTCCGCGCCGGCATGTTTCACCACGTTCATCATAAGTTCACGAATGGATTGAAACAAAAGCACCGCCTCATTCTCGGTGAGCGTCAGATGGTCGCGCTCCATTTTGACTTCCACGGTCAGTCCATATTGTTTCATATCCTCTGCCAACCACTGCAAAGCCTTGAGTAACCCGAATTGATACAACACTGACGGGACCAATTGAGCCACCAGCGAGCGTGTATACGCCACCGATTGGTTGAGAATGCGATCAATTTCTTGAAGAACCGGAAGCATGTGACCCTCGTGACTCATCTGCTCAAGTCTGTTGACGTGCAACCGGCAGGCGACGAGGAGTTGCGCCAGAAAATCATGAAGTTCCTCGGCAATCCTCCGTCGTTCGCGCTGTTCCGTCAGAATCAGTTCACCCACGAGTGCCTGCAAACGGGATTGATTATGCCGCAGCTCTTCCGTGCGTTTGGCAATTTGGCTTTCTAATTTGATCGTCAGGTGTTGGAGTTGCTCCTGTGTAGTTTTTAATTCGGTAATGTCCGTATTGGTGCCGATCCATCGCACGACCTCCCCATGCTGATTCCGAATGGGCACGGCTCTTGAGAGAAACCATCGGTATTCACCGTCCTTGCCCTTGAGAGGAAAGGTGTCCTCCCATATGTGCCCGGATTGAAAACAGCGGCGGATTTTTTCAACCACCCGGTCGACATGATCGGGGTGATGGACTTTCCTCCAGCCCCACCCTTCCATATCCTTGAACGTGGTCCCGGTATACTCGTACCAGCGTGCGTTGTACCAATATCCCCATCCCGTGGAATCAGCCATCCAGGCAAATTGGGAAATCGTATTGGCAAGAGTACGAAATCGCTCTTCACTTTCCAGGTGTTGTTCCTCGATATCTTTCTGATAGGAAAGGTCCAGCACCAAACCGACATACCCCAAATATCGGCCGTCCGATTCAAAGCGGGGCGAGGCGGAATCCAGAACAGAGTGATACTCACCCTTCGCACTCCGAAGGCGATATTCCAGTCGAACGGACTGTCTTTTTCTGTTCGCTTCGTAAAACGCCTGTTCGGTAGATAGACGATCCTGAGGATGAATGGCAGACAACCAACCCTCACCGAGCCCGGTTGCCTCTGTCTGCCCGGTCAAGTCATACCAGGTTTGACTGAGGAAGACACAGTTCCCGTCTGCGTCCGTAATCCAGGTCATGATCTCGGGGTGGTGGGCGAGATACTGGAAACGTGATTGATATTCGATCGCGGTACGACGCATCGCGGCCAATTGAAGTATTTTTTTTACCCTTGCCAGAAGCTCTCTCCCCGAAAACGGCTTGACGAGATAGTCATCCGCACCGGTCAGAAGTCCATCTATTTCGGCCTCCTGACCGGCCCTGGCCGATAGGAAGATAAACGGGGTCGATTGAAAATCCTGATTGGACCGAAGACGTGTCAGCAATTCATGTCCATCAATGCGGGGCATCATGATATCACTCAGAATAAGGTGAGGGCGGACCGTGTGAATCCGCTCCAAGGCTTCCTGCCCGTCACAGACAGACACCACCTCATAGTCGGCACACAGTAAACGCGTCAAATAATTCCGCATATCCCGATTGTCTTCAACCAGTAAAATGGTGGGGCGTGAGTGATCCATTTCCTGGGGTAAAGCTTCTTCATCCTGGAGATTTTTTTGACCGGCCGGTTCATGATCCGTGGCTCCGGCCCACTGCTGGGTCTCCAAAATGAACGACTTGGCCACACGTTCGTCCTTTGGTTGCGTCGATGTGTGGCACACCTGCTCCGGCGGAAGGTGATGAAATCCGAACGGCACCGTCACGGTAAACACACTTCCTCTTCCGGGTTCACTCTCTACATGAATCCTCCCGCCATGCATTTCGACCAACTCTTTCACTAAGGCCAGACCGATTCCGGTTCCTTCAAATGTTCGTCCCTGGGCTTCCTTGGCCCTAAAGAACCGGTCAAACACATGAGAAAGCGTCTCCCGGCTCATGCCGACTCCGGAATCCTCAATCCGGACATCCACGCTCTCCCCATGCGGACTGACTTCCATGGACACCCGTCCTTGCAACGTGAACTTTAAGGCATTGGAAAGCAGATTCAGCATGATCTTTTCCCAGCAGGTCCGATCCACGTAGACCGGTTGAGACAGCATGGAACAGGACACGACAAATTCCAGACCGGCATTTTTCATGGCGGATTCAAACGACGATGCCAGGTCAATGGTCAACTCACAGAGATCCACCGGTTCAAACACGGCCTGCATGCGGCCTGCTTCCAGACTGGAAAAGTCCAATAGCGTGTTCACCAGCTTCAGCATCCGCACCGCATTTCGGTGGGCCACCTCCACACCAGGAGCCGTGGTGAAGGTGGTGGTTTGCATCGCTTCTTCCAGAGACCCGAGAATCAGTGTGAGAGGTGTGCGGAACTCGTGGCTCACATTACTGAAAAAATCGGTTTTGGCCCGGTTCAGTTCGGCCAAGGCTTCAATCCGTTTCCGCTCTTCGGTCCGGACCTGCGCACGATTAATGGCTCCCGAGATCCCCTTCGCGAGCAGATTCAAAAACTCACGGTACTGGTCATCAATGGCCAGCCTCGGACTGATCCCCACAATTAGATAGCCGGATTGTTTTTGTGTCTCCCAGGACTCCACAGGCAGCACTATCCCCTGATGGGGCGGCTCCGGCCACGGCCCTCCGGGAAGATTCAGCTGCCTGTTTATAGTGAAGACGGTCTCATCCCGCCTGTGGGAAAGTGACAGCGGCCACCATGGCTGAGGATGAAACATGTCTCCATCCATCTCGAGTCGAAGTGGAGTCAGGAGTGAATCAGACTGAAAACCTGATTGTGCGGCCAGACACAGAGAGCGTACGTCCTTATCCCACAAATATATGAGGCTGAACGGAATATCAAAGGAATTGTCTGTGAGAATTTCCGCCGAAAGCCGACACACCTCTCCCACAGAATCGGCTTCTTCCGTCACTGCGGACAAACGTCTGAGCGCATGAAGCCTTCGCCCTTTTAATACCTGGCTGGTTTCTTCGGTACAGGCACAAAAGAGTCCTAGGATATCTTCTTGTTCATTCTTAATCGGGCTGTAGGAAAATGTAAAAAAGGTTTCCTCTAAGAATCCATGTCTACGCATAAATAAGAGAAGATCCTCATTCCATGTGGAACGACCTTCTTGAAAAACAATGTCGGCCTGGGGACCAACCACCTCCCAGACATCAGACCAAATCTCCGATGCACAAGCACCCAACGCCTGCGGATGTCGGTTCCCCAATATCGGAATATAGGCATCGTTATAAATATTGATGAGATGTCTCCCCCACCAGACAAACATGGGATATCTCGAATCCAGGATAATTTGGACGGAGGTTTTGAGCTGAGCGGGCCATCCGGCCATGTCCCCCAGCGGGGTTTCCAGCCAATTTTTATTTCGAATATGTTCTGCCATCTGGTTGGAAGACAACATAACCTAAGCCCTTTCGCCTCAATGAACCCGCTAGGCTGCCAATGGAGAAACCGGGTGGATGCCTAATTTTTCTGGTTTTTCAGCCTCAACCCTATCACACCTATCCCGCCCATTCAGTTGACAAATCAGGGTTTTTCTCCCTCTCTTTTAGAAGGCTGTCCTCTGCTTCCTACGATTTTTCCTTTGGAACTTCCACGTCCAGCCATGACTTCCCTAGGGTCGGTAGCGGCAGAATCAAGGGATTTTAACAGTACAGAAATGGGGGGCATCTCGATAAATTTGTACAACAATACAGCCTGATGACCCTATGAGGATTTTCCATTATTTTTTCATTCATTTTCATTCCCCCAAACAAGGAGGACGACCTTGAAGACGCTATCTCCATCAACCAACGGTGTCATTAACAATTCTGAAGAATTCAAACAGTTCATTCCGGCAAACTTTTCCTATTTTCTTGAACGGTCGTCGGGCCTGATCCGACGTATTCTGCAAGACATGGGGCAATGGGCCGACAATTCGGCACATGAAAAGTTATTGTTGCGTCTGTCGTTTGATCTGGTGGAACGGTTTATCGAATACTGTCCCTCCCAGCTCCCCTGTCGGCCTTCCTTGTTGTTGGATGGGTTCATATCAGATTTTTTTGGAAGGCCCCAGGAATCCAAAGCCTCGTCAACCTCCAATCCCGTGTTGTACCGGTTTCTGGATGGCCTGCTCAATCGAGCCGTTCTCAGCCGGGATGCCTTGATCTGTCTGTTCTATCACTTTTACGGCATGAAGCCGGTCGAGGTCGGATTCCTTCTTGGTCTGGAAGAAGGGCAGACCCAACGCATCTATAAAAACTTCGCACGATGGCGGCAAAAGGGATGGTTCCAGGCGGCAGAAGAAGTTGGATTAACCACCCAAGAGGTCCAATCGTTGGTTGAAAATCAAGCGTCCAACCCTGAATCATTTCATCTTCAGGTGAGGGAAAATCTGGAAACCTTATTGCCATTTTATCGAAAAAGCGATCCTCCCTACTATCCCTGCCTTGAGGATACGAAATGGCAGGAGATGTTCAGGGAGGGATATGGATTTGATTACCGGATGTGGCACTTACCCCTTTGCCTGTCCTGTATGAAGGTCATTACGGAAGTTGGCGACTCATTCCTCCTCAACCCCGACGTGACGCTGAATTTTCATGTTTCTCCTCATTCGTTGAGGGAGGAAGAAGTATTTTGGCCGGCACAAAAAAATTTCCATACAGAGAAAAAACGCCATACTTTCAATCGGAGCCTTCAGATGGCCTAACGTGTCTTCTCACAGTACGGAAAAGATTTGGCTCAAAACCGCAGTGGGGATTGTTCATCATGAGAGAACAGTGCTCCCCAAACAGGTTGAGTCACCGTCTCCTAGCCTGGCAGTGTATCCTTACCCCGCGTGAGGTGGGAAATGCGTTACCAACTCCCTACAGGCTTGAAGAAATAATGTGGGGTTGAGAGGTTTTTCGAAGGTATAGGACGCTCCCAGCAAATGAGCAAACCGTTTAACATTAAACTTTGGCGCTTGATCGGCTGAGAAAGTCGCAATGATTGGAGGATGGTGTTCTTTCGACGTGATTTCCGCTATTAACGAAAACCCGCTTTTTTGAGGGAGAAACAAGTCGACAACGATGAGATCCACAGACTGTTGTGTCGAGAGACTGATTCCATCAGAAAGATTTCCTGCAACCATTATCTCGACTCCGCACGATTCCCCGAGACGCACCCAGGACTCTTGGGAATCAGGATCGGGGTCAATAACGAGAAGAATACCCATCATAGTATGTTGAACCGCGCACCCTTGACCTTCGAATTATCCGGATAAGAAACCCGCATCGCTAGAACCCGATCCCCTCTTTTGTCTTCCCTTCGGTTGACGTCAAATCTTATGTGGTGAACACGAAAACGATGTCATCCCTCATGATGTCGTGATCCAATTCAGATTTCGTAACCGGAGAAATTGAGTGGACCGACGAATGTCGCCCCGTCTCATATGTGCGTTGGTTGACAGGAGATCGACTCCCGACCTCGAGGGCAGGATAGAGACATCCCACATGGCGAAGAGAGGTCTTTCAGCCTCGTCACCCCGAACCCCACCCCAGGGTTCCAATGAATAGATAAAGCGCCTCCCGGGAGTACCCCTGGAAATAGATTCCTCCTGACGGTTCATCTGCAGCCCATGATCTTGAATGGAAGATGTCGGCAAGCCCACGGCAGGAGGGGTGATGTGAGAAGCATACAGAAGAGCTGTCACCAATACCCCCATTGCCACATTAATACAAACCAGTGTGCCACGCCCTTCTCCATATTCAGCCTGTTGTATAATCCCTGACATCGGCGTTATCCCCACATTTTTCATTGTCCCGAAGAATCTCCGAAATCTTTTTGATCAGATTCAGCTTTACCATATAACGACACATGAACAAATGGACATTTGGCTTTAGTTTTTATAAAGCTTGTCAGGCAAAAGTCCGCCATGATATCTGAGGTGACCCGCGACTCAGGTTCAATGGAAAAATAAGCGGAGCCAGGGTGCGGCATAATAGAAACGGGCCCGGACATTCCTGAAACTGAAATACCCGGGCCCGTCATATCGTACAGACAATATATTAAATTGGTGTACTCAGAATACTTGGTTATTCACATCAACCTATCCCGAAATTAAATCCGGACAATGGATTATTAAAAAGCGATGACTCCGAACAACCATAATATCAGCACGAGACTAAACGGAACTCCTAAAATCCACAATAAAATCGGCATAACTTCCTCCTTTCTGTTGGGCTATAGCGTGACGGATGTGTAACTATTCCCCATGAATTTCTCCGTCGGTTGGATCACTGGTATTCCTACATCATTAAGCATTTGGATGCCTGTGAAGGAACATGTCAATCTGCCCATTCCCAACTCAATGGTAGCACCCGGGTTACTGAGTTAGTTGCCAATCCTTAGTTGATTATTGACACGACGGGCTCCGGCTTCATAGGCATTTTCGACTGCAGCCGCCATTTGCGACCTGTCCTTAACAGTTCCTTGCAACGTTACCACTCCTCGCCGGGCATTCACCCGAATCGGATCCTCATCCACAAATGGACTCCATGACAATTCTTCTCTCACAGCCCTGGCCAAACTCCTATCACTCATTTCTCCCCACGGTCGCTCATCATATCGAAATACTTGCATTTCGTTTCGCACTTTTCGCGCGCCGCCATCATAAGCGGCCTCCTCCGCTTCCATCATGGCTTCCCGATTCAAAACCATGCCCGACAGCGTCGCGACGCCATTTTCTACGCTGACATGAACCCTTTCGGTGCCCTCGCCCAGCTCGGACATGATGTCTCGCCGAATGGTTTGGTCGGCACGCCTGTCATTCGGGTTCCGTGTATTCCGTGAGGAAGCGGTGGACCGGTATCCGTCCTGAGTCACATACCCCTCAGGCCGAGACCTGTGGTGTTTGTCCTGTTCTTCCATCGTATCCAGATCACCATATTGATCGGTATAAAACTGCCGATTGTCATGACGATCGCGGTCGCCATCATACGCACGGTAATCCGACCATCCGCGTGTATCCACATCTGATCGGTCTCGGTAATCATACGATGATCCTGCCTGAGCCATAACAGGCATGCCCAAGCACAACGCCATGGCGGCAGCTCCCATCTTCATTCGTTCTCCTGCTGTTGATTTCATCGTTCTCTCCTTTCTTCTAATAATGGCAAATTGAATTATGGGCAAATCCTACTTCAACGATAGCCGGAAACCCGGCAAATTGTGAATGGACAAGTTGGGGGGTCAATGTCCGGCCATCGTCTAATTCTTCCTCCCGAATCATTGGCTCTACTTAAACGACCTATCCAATGGATCAACACTCGTTACGGCAACTCCGCGTGAGCTTAAGCAATGTCATATTCCTTCCGGACGATTTTGATCCACCCGCAGGCGCAATCGCCACTGAAGAGGCGCATCGGGATCACGGGTATAGTGGCCGTCATCTTCTTCTACCTGCACCGCTTTTAACGGAATGGTAATTTGTTCCTTCATATGTGGGAAGGTTTCTTGAAAAAACAAATAGACCACGTTTTCGGTGCATCCGAACACTTCGGCGTTTAAACCCGTCACATCGTTAAAGTCCACCGTGACCCGTTCTGCAGGATTGACCCACGGCGCAATCAATTTGGCTTTTTCCTGATTTGTCATAACATCCTTTTTCTCCTATTATCATTTCTCATGTTCGCGCCTTTCTTTGCGACAGCATGTGAAACAACGCTGTTGATTGGTCATGCTCACCATTAATCATTGACAGTGACCTCACGTAATTTTTTTGGCCACAAACACTCCGATGAGAACCATAACCACGCACAGCACGAGAAAAATATAAAATAATACTTGGGCAATTCCGGCCGCTCCTTCCGCAATTCCGGAGAAACCAAATCCGCCCGCGATGAGCGCAATGACAAAGAAAATGGCGGCCCATTTTAATATCGTCATAGAGACCTCCTTTCACAAATTTGAAGAGGATCACAGATTGTTGAATCACATGTGTGTATTGAAGCCACACCGCCTCTGATTCGGGAATCATTCATGGGCCATTCAACAGGGAAGCCGCCGGCCGTGAGTCTCATACGGATAGGGTGATCAGAGGGATCCGGGGGGTCACCAATTGGGAGAGGCTCATCGTCGGGATCAGTTCCCGGCGATGGAGGCATAGGCGGATCATGAATCGGTTCCGGTTTTGGGTCCCGCTTGGGAGGACCAATGGGCGGAGATTTTCTTTCAGGTTCGGGCGGGGGGTTCACGGGGGGGCTCTTTTGGGGCCCCTGAAATGAGTGGTTGGCTGCTTCAGTAAGATTGACGGCCCATGTCCCGATCATCCTGTCCTCCGCCTGACACTTTGACAGTAACAAATGCTTCCTGGCCCCCTTTCCTTCCTGCCAAAGAGGGCATGCCATCAAATTTTGCTCATTCATTTTCTCCGATTATTCATCTTGTCTCCATAAGTTGTTTATTCAAATAGACAAGTTACGAAGGCCACAACGAGGTTTTATCCATGTAGCATCATCCTGAACTTTGATAGAGATGATGATGGGACATCATAATGAGAACATCCATAATGGAAACTCCTGTATGCCAGTACCATCTCCCTCTCCCACCACGATGAAATCTGCCCGCCATGTCCATCTCTGGGAAATTGTTGCGGTTCGTGAACTGTGTATCCTGGCGATAGGGATCTTTTTGGTTTGGTTGTGCTTTCAATTGCAGGCCATTTTAGTTCCGGTTTTCATAGGCCTGGGACTGGCCTATCTCACTGAACCTGCCTTGGATTATGTTGAGCAGAGATGGAAACTCCCTCGGTGGCTCGCCGTGACCTTCATGGCGATGATCATCTGCGCATTGGTGAGTGGGTTCTTCCTCTGGTTGGGTCCAAACCTTGTGGAACAATTGAGCCTTTTTATTGAAAAGGTTCCCACCTATCTTTCTCTTCTGGCCGACCGGCACGGCCTAGATGTGAAAGAGATAACACAAAATTTTAGGGAAATCTCAGGGAATATCCAGGAAAATCCGCTGTCTACACTTAAGACGTTTTTATCCGGAACGGGCCAGGTTTTTTATTTCACAAATCTTATTATCGGCACATTGGGTTCATTTTTATTCTCGTTCTCTTTAATCATCCTTTATTTTTTCTTTTTTGCCTGGAGTTTTCCTTCTATTCAACATACGGTATGGAGTGTCGTCGAATCTCAGGAGGACGACCGGTGGGCGAAATTACTGTCAAAAATGGATCGGGCCATTGGAGAATTCTTCAGAGGCCGGTTGTTGATTGCGTTAATGATGAGTGTGATGTTTGCCATCGGATGGTTTTGGGTAGGAATGCCGTATTGGATTCTCCTGGGACTCGGCGCAGGATTATTGAGTCTGGTCCCTTATGCCGCCACCTTGATGTGGCCTGTCGCCCTTCTTTTGAAATATTTAGATATGTCCATGGGATCCGGCTCAACCGACAATTATTGGATGCAACTCCTTGTCTGGCCCAGTGCCGTCTATCTGGGCGTTCAATTCCTTGAGGGGTGGGTGTTAACTCCTTGGATCCAAAGCCAGTCGACCGACCTCAGCGCTGCGACCATTCTGCTGGTGGTGCTGATCGGCGGGGCGCTTGGCGGCGTGTTGGGATTAATTCTTGCCATCCCTTTCGCGGCTTGTCTGAAAATTATGGCCAAGGAGCTGATTATTCCCCGGATTCAGCGAGGCCATATCACGGAAGTGCCCCATGAAATTTACACGCCCTAATACATCCGGCTCAATGTACTGTCTGTCATAATATTCTATGGAACCTCTTACCATCATCGTGAACAGTCTCCGTGATTTAGGACGCCAAGTTCTGGCGCATCTTCCTCATGTCATCTCGGCCGTGGTGATTCTTGTGGCGGCCTGGGGGATGACCAGAATTCTGGAGAGGGTTTTAAGCCGGATTTTTTCCCGGTTAGGCATTCGGGAATCCCTTTCGGAACTGCTGAGAAAACTTGTCTATATCGGCATTTGGATCGTCGGAGTGTGATCGCAGCCATGATTATTTTCCCCAGCTTGACTCCGGGAAAAATTCTCACGGGATTGGGGTTGGGATCTATCGCCATCGGATTTGCCTTCAAAGATATATTCGAAATTTTCCTTGCCGGCATCTTAATCCTGCTTCGCGAACCGTTCCAATTGGGAGATGTTATTGAATGCGAGGAGCTGGAGGGATTTGTAGAGGAGATTACCATTCGAGATACCCACATCCGTCAGACGGACGGCCAACGGGTTGTCCTGCCAAATAGCATGCTGTTTAAAAATCCGGTCACAGTGCGAACGGATCGGGACTTGCGACGCGTCACCATTATCTGCGGTATCGCCTATGGAGAGGATGTCGACCGCGCGCGACAGGTCATACAAGAGGCACTCGACGGCCTTGAATCAGTTAACCGGGATAAGGCCGTTCAAATCTTTGCTCAGGGGTTTGGGAGCAGTAGCATTGATTTTGAAGTGACCTGGTGGACGGGTTCCCTGCCCTTAGACATCCGGAAATCAAAGGACAAAGTCGTCGCGGCCGTCAAACGGGCGTTAGATCAGGCCGGAATTGAAATTCCGTTCCCCTATCGCACGTTGACCTTTAAGGAACCGTTGCAAACCCTGATGACCAGACAGCAAACGAATCGGAGTGATTCTGATGACACGTGACTGTCTCATTCATGTCTTTTTCACCATCCTACCTGTTCAACAGAGCATATAAGGGGGAAGACTCACGATGGATGTGGTGTCTGAATTGGAGTGGTATCAAATATGGTCCCATTTTTATCATCTGGTCATTGCGTTTCTATTAGCCGTTCCTCTCGGATGGGATCGCGAACAAGAATCGCGCGGTGCAGGGCTGCGCACATTCCCCCTGGTTGCGCTTGGGTCATGCGCCTATATGTTGACCGGAATCCATGTGTTGACGTCCACCGATGCCGAAGGACGTGTCATCTATGGCATCTTAACCGGAATCGGTTTTATTGGCGGTGGCGCCATTCTCAAAGACAAAGGGAATGTGGCCGGAACCGCAACCGCGGCAAGTATTTGGAATACCGGAGCCATCGGAATGGCCGTGGCCTGGGATCGCTACGAAATTGCCATGGTGTTAAGCGCGTTGAATTTTTTGACGTTTCGGTTCATGCCGTTGGTGAAAAAACGTGTCACGACCACCCCATCAAAACCCGATCACATGGAATCCTAATGATAGGATGGGAATGGCTCGCCTCCAGGAGTGTCCGCTGTTGTCGGGAATTGGGCGGACTCTGTCACTCCTTCGGTATCCTCCAAGGATGGACCGTTGGACCCGGCCGGGTACACCTGTAAGGGAACCACGTTTTCTGCCCAGGCATCGGCAATGGGTTGAATAATTTGCCACATCTCTTCGACCTCATCATCCCGCACAAACAGTCGTGATTGGCCGGACATGGCCTCGAGAAACAACCGTTCATAGGGAGAAAGACGTTCAGGAGAAATGGGATCGTCCACCCTCATCGGTGCAGGTGTGACCCCACCGGCTTCCTGGATAGTAAATATCCCAAGATTGACTTCTTCACTCGCGAGATTCAATCGCAGGATGTTACCGCCTTCTTCTGAAAGGAGCGATTCCGTATTTTTCTGCCCAGGTTTGAAATGCACTCGAATTTCTTTTCGATCCCGACTTAACGCTTTCCCGGAACGTAACACAAAAGGCACGCCTTGCCAGCGTTCATTGTCGACCCAGAGGATCACCTGAGCAAACGTTTCAGTGTTTCGTCCGGGAACCACCCCCTTGCTTTTTGCATAGCCGGGAACCCGCACACCACCGATCTCCCCTGACCGGTAACGAGCTCGTACGGTCTGCGCTCGAATCTCAGCCCTTGACGGTTTTCTCACTGATTGAAACAATTCCACTCTTTTGTCTCGAAAATCAGGAGACCACATGGTCTCCAAGGGCTCATGAGCCAGGACGGCCAACAACTGAAGGAGGTGATTTTGAATCATATCCTTCAGGGCTCCGGCACGATCGTAGAAGTCCGCACGCCCTTCCACGGTCAAGGTCTCATCCCATATCACCTCAATCTTGTTAATGGAATGCCGGTTCCAGATAGGCGTAAAGACCGGATTGGCGAATCGGAGACCAAAAATGGTGCACACGATCGGCATTCCTAAAAAGTGGTCAATACGAAATATACTCTCTTCAGGAAATTTTTGATGGACAATCCGGTTCAAATTCTGGGATTGGGCATAGCTTAACCCGAACGGTTTTTCGATAATGAGACGGGTCCCTGGTGGTAAGTTAACCTGTCGGAGGGACTCCAAAACGGGAGGAAACATCTGGGGAGGTAGCCCTAAATATAACAGCGTCGATCCTGCCTGTTTATTAAAGATCGACTGAATTTGTCGAGTGTCACCAAGATCTTCTACCCGTACATACTCCAACGATTCCAGAAATCCTTCCCGGGATCGTGAAGGGGGTGGCGTGTGATGGTTGGCGAGAAATTCGGACACATGTTCTTGAAACTGAGGCGTATGCCAATCTCGCCGTCCAACGCCGGTGATTTTATACTCTGTGGGAAGACCCCGGTTGGCGAACACTTGAGCCAAGGCAGGAAAAACATACCGTTTCGAGACGTCGCCTGTCGCTCCAAAAATGACCAGATGCTCATACATACGGTCTTTGTGAACCTCACTTCGAGAAAACAATCGGAGCGACAAACCTCGTTGTCACATTACACGTAAGAGCATGTAAGAGAGCGTCGGGAGGAAAATACGTGAACCTGATGATAGGCCTGTTTCTCCGAAAGAATTACCATGGCTGGCCCTTTTTACCAGGATGTCCTCCCTCCCCTAACATCACACCAAAATTTTGGCATGCAGGTTACTCTTAGTTCTACCAGTATTGTGGTTTACCGTAATGTTTATACAGATTTATTTCGTACACCCGTTCGATTGGGGCGGCTGGATCATATTCCGGAGATTTTTCAATCTGGTCCTGATTGAGGTCCACGACCATCATTCTCTCTGCCCAGTTAATGGATTTATTCCACATGGGACTGATCAACACTTTTCTGCCGGCGAGCCATTTGGAGGTATCCACGACCAAATAGCGCACGGTCCAATTGGCATCGTCAATGAGGAAATTAATAATCTTCCCGATTTCACCATCCGTCGCCTGGAGGGAAAAATCCTTGAGCCCGTTCGCGCTGGTTAATGTGCCGGGGAACACCGCAAGTTCCCTCTCGTCAATTGGAAAATAGGTATTCCATTGATAATAATTGCAGATTTCCCGTTCCTTCTCCCGGGAGAATGGTTTTTCTATTTCAAACTCCGGCGCGCCCTCAACTTGCGCTTTACTGACTAAGGCCCGGAACGACCCAACATCTTCATGGGGGTGCATAAAACTCTGGGTAGAAATCAACACATGCCGGCCTTGCAACCAGTTTCCGGTGTCAGCAGCCAGATAATGGATTTTCCATGTCTGATCATTGGCATAGAAGTCTGCCACGGTACCGATAATTCCATCCGTACCCTGGAGCACGCAGTTTTTAATTTTATTAAGATCTCGTAACATGTCGTTTCCTCTTCTTATGTAAGTCCGTAACCGTCAACCCAGTCCGGACGACCATTGACACCAACTATGCGGACATCGAACCTGATTCACGAATGAGACATCAAGAATGTTGTGAACTGAGCAATTGGCCGTCAATGGGGTTTACCGGATTGACGGCCAATTCATGACATGCGACACGCTACCAAGCTACTCAGGACATCAGTGACTTTTTTGTGATGAACTCTGACTGGATATTGGAGATTGCTGATCCTTGTTCTTCAAATCTTTGGCGGCCTGTGCAGCCTTTCCTTCCTTATTCGACATATTGGGATTCTTAGGATCCACATCCTCCATTTCCGTTAATTGATCCGCTCGGCTCCCCGGACCACTTCCGCTGTCGAGTGAAGGCTCAGCGGACGGGGTGCTACGTTGAATGTTCTCAGGGACATTCTCCTCAGCGGAACCGGCCTTCATTCCCTGGCCGGCCATTCCCATGGATGTCATGCCCAGCATGAACGCGGTTGCCGTCAACACTGTTAAAAATCTTGTCATCATACACCTCCTGAAATAGTGAATGTAATTTTCAATTGAAAAACTGTTGAGTGTCCAACATTAAAGCTGAATCCTTCATGCCAGATTCTCAATTGCCGTCTTCCCCTATATCATTAGCATGAACGCGCAAACGGACCAATGGACAAATCGGCAATTAGAAAAAACCAAATGTATAAGGTTTGTCCCAGGCGACAACTCAGGTTGTCACCTCAGAATCTTCTTGTCCGGGTTTTTTCACTGTTTACCAACGGACTGCAACAGCCCCACGAGTGGCAGTTCCATCTGTCCAATGGGATAAGGAGAAAAACATGTCGTGTACAACCGTCAACCATTTCACATGAAATAGGATAATGATGAAAGAGACAGTAAACCTCTTTCGTGAAGCAGTGAGGCTAGAACCGAAGAAGGAAGGCGTCAGCCGGGATAGTTACCCCCCTGGACTGACTGAGAAGATAATGAAATCAACAGCATTGACTCATGCAGGTCATCGTCACATTTTCCCGGGCCTATGACTGAAACCTTTGGTCCACCCACATATCTCAAAGGGTACGTAAGATGAGAATTTTAATCGTGGAGGACCATCCGGACCATGGGAAATTCTAACAACCAGATTATACTCGTGAGGATATGTGTGGCAGGGGGTGGCTGGTGGTCGCGAAGGTCTTAGCGTATTACGCTCCTCACGGTTTGATCTTGTGATTTGTGATTATCGTATGCCGGAAATGAATGGCTTTCGATTCATCCACACCTTAGGAACGACCTACGATATCTCAACTATTTTCATCATTTTCACAACGACGCATTCTGCTCGGACTGTGATTGACCATGCGTTCTCCCTCGGAGCGACCACCACTCAGGTAGAGCCCTATTCCTTGGAAACTCTGCAAACAGTCCTTGTTTTAATCAGGCGCTGAAGCGGCATCTACAGTCCGGCTTACCCTGGCTATACCTCATCGACACCGCCTCGCTTTACATGAACTGGAATATTTTCGTCCTTGTTGGTTTTTTCTTTTCTCCTCAATCAATCCCACCCTGGCTTTTTTTGCGAACCCGGCATCTCAGAAAGTATTTATTATTGGCCCGATAGACATTTTGTCCACCTTCAAAGAGTCACTTGTCTTTTGCATTCCACCATCCGGTTCCCTCATGATTTTCACTGGTTCATTTGATTTGATTTCTTAGCCATTAACGTGAGAGTACATTTATGCACAAACAAATCGTTTTTCCGCGTCTTCACCTTGGTAAACATTTTTGTTCTTTGATTATATTCATGAGCATGGCGATAGGGTGCGAAACCGTTCCGTATACCGATCGGTCCCAACTTGTTGTGGTACCGCAATCTCAGGCCACAGAAATGGGCGAACAGGCTTTTCAGCAAATTCTTTCCGATCCTAAAGTCCAACAATCTCAATCCCCTGAGGAACAAGAAGCCGTAAATCGTGTGGCGGAAAGAATCATCCAAGCGGCAAAAGAATCCAAATTTGCGGAAGACGCCAAAGCCTTTAAGTGGGAAGTCACTGTGATCAAAGATGACCAGACCAAAAATGCGTTTGCTTTGCCGGGCGGGAAGATTGCCGTGTATACCGGAATCTTCCCCGTTGCCAAAACCGATGCCGGACTGGCGGCCATTCTGGGACACGAGGTCGTCCATGCCCTTGCCCGCCACGGTTCGGAGCGTATGAGTCAGGAGGTGCTTGCTCAAGCCGGACTATCCGCTGCCGCCGTGGGGCTTGGGGTAAGTGGTGCGGGCCCTGTTGTGGGGCAGGCCACGATGGCTGCCTTAGGCTTGGGAACAAAAGTCGGCATCCTCCTCCCCTACAGTCGCACGCATGAATCCGAAGCCGACTCTATTGGGCTGATTCTGGCAGCCCGGGCTGGCTATGATCCTCAGGAAGCGGTTCGGGTGTGGCAACGCATGCAACAAGGAAGCGAGGGAGCCCCCTCCGAATTTCTTTCCACCCATCCAAGCCATGAGACGAGAATTACACGTCTTCAAGAAGAAATGCCTGAGGCCTTACAAATCTTCCGGAAGGTGGAACATGCGCCAGAACATGAGCTTCCGGCTGTCAATCCATAATGAATCATTTCACTGTGGCAGAAACAGCCGGCACATCAAGAGGGGGGGACTTCATCGCGACCATGGACATGCGCTGGGGGGTGGGTCGCTTCAACCGCGGTGAATGTTTCAAGAATGGTATAGCTGTGACTTGCGCCTTTGGGAACCACCCAACAATCTCCCGCATTCAGCAAAATGGTTTGACCTTCCAACTGCAGCTCAGCTCGACCGTGGATGACATATCCGATGGTTTCATATTCCCTGGATGAAGATTCCTGTGTCTGTCCAATAGGCAATTGTTCCCATAATCGCATGGCTATTCCCACGCCCGTGGCTAAGTAAGTCTGTCCCATGGAACCCTTAGGAGAATGATCTGATTGGACTTTTTTAATACTCGTATCGACCATGAATACCTGCGCCTCCTGTCTGTAGGTGGTTGTCTGAATACACCATACCTGATTGCACCAATGGCATATACTCTGAAAAACCCTGGGTGACCTTTCGCCATCTACAGAAGAATCGAAAGCGCGGTCTTTTAGTACATGTAAAAGGAGGTTCGTTTTAAAAATTCTCGCCGTTCATCCCGGTCCGTTGATGTATACCAAAATTTTTTTGCGTTTGGAGCCCTTGGGCTTGGAACTGGTCGCGGGAGCAGCCAGACAGGCTGGTCATGACGTGCGACTTATAGATTTGCAGGTGGAAATACACCGGGATATTTCAGAATATTGAAGAAATGGTGCCCCGATGTGGTCGCGCTCTCCTGTAATTATTTATCGAATGTTCCCGAGATCATCGATCTCGCAAAAATGACCAAGGCCTCGTTTACAAATATTTTTATCGTGGCCGGAGGACACAGCCTTTCTTTTGTCGCCAGGGAGGTTCTGGAGCATGCAGAGGGCGCCATCGATGCCATTGTCAAAGGGGAAGGCGAACGGGTCATCGGGCCTCTTCTCAACGCAATCCAACATGACCGCTCAAATGTACACCGGCTTCCCGGTGTGGTCACACCAGAAGCTGAGGGACCGCCTCCTGAATTCGTCAAGTCTCTGGATGAGGTGAGGCCGGCCAGGCATTTACTTCGTCACCGGAGCAAATATTTTCTTGGGGTACTGGATCCTTGCGCATCCATTGAAGTAACTCGCGGGTGTCCCTGGGATTGTTCATTTTGTAGTGCCTGGACATTTTATGGACGAAGTTATCGCCCTGTCAGTCCTGAGGTGGTCGTCGAAGATCATTCGTGAACCCGGAGTGTTTTTGGTAGATGATGTGGCCTTCATCCAGGCAGAGCATGGCATGGCCATTGGTGAGGCCATAGCACGCCGGGGTATTAAAAAGTCCTATTATCTCGAAACCCCTGGTGATGTCCTGTTGAGAAATAAAGAAGTCTTCCGCCTGTGGAAAACGCTGGGAATGAAATATATGTTTATCGGGCTGGAGGCCATAGATCAGAAAGGTTTGATCCAACATCGAAAACGCCTCTCACTCGGCCAAAATTTTGAGGCACTGGAATTTGCCCCCTCTCTCTGGGCATCATCGTGGCCATTAACATCATTGCCGATCCCAGCTGGGATAAGGAACGATTTGAAACCGTGCGTCAATGGTGTTTGGAGGTCCCGGAGGTTGTCAACATTAGTGTCAACACGCCCTACCCCGGCACTGAAACGTGGCACAAGGAATCGCGGAGAGTGACGACGCGGGATTACCGGTTATACGACATCCAACATTCGGTGCTCCCCACCCTCTTGCCATTGCCGGAATTTTATCAAGAGCTGGTCAACACCCAACGAATTCTCATCCACAAACATTTTGGCTGGAGTGCGCTAAAAGGCACTATGGGGATTGCAGCCGGCCTCCTCCTCCGCGGGCAGACAAATTTTGTCAAAATGTTATGGAAATTTAATAGTGTCTATAATTCAAATTTGCAATTGTCTGACCATCAACGCCCTGTTCCCTATGAGCTGTCTATCCCTTCATCCAGCCATTCGTCAGCGGAACCTCACCTCTTATTTATCCACAAAGGAAAAGGCCGGGCTGGCCGGGCGTTAGATCACTCAACGGAAGAATTTGTGGAGTCGACCAGGAATGGGATCAGTCAGTAGAGATTTTTTCAGTGGGAAAGAGAGGCGTTTGAAAGAGGAGTGGAGTCCGCAGCAAGAACCCGCCGGGATGGCGAGTTCCTGCTGAGCAGCCTTCCATCACTGTGAACCTGGTTTCAGGGATTTCACGAGGTTAATCCCAATAGGGGTCATAACCATAATAGGCATGAATGCTTTTTCCCCAGGTCACATCA
The DNA here is from genome assembly GCF_032051675.1 of Candidatus Nitrospira neomarina. Lineage (NCBI taxonomy): Bacteria > Pseudomonadati > Nitrospirota > Nitrospiria > Nitrospirales > Nitrospiraceae > Nitrospira > Candidatus Nitrospira neomarina. The sequence continues at coordinate 567,001 of NZ_CP116968.1, read as the reverse complement.
GCCATATCCGGCCAGTTATCTTTGTCAAAACCGGGAGCTTGTTCTAATTTCTCCTTTGCCACGTTTAAGACTAAGATTTCCTCTTCTTGAACGACCTGAAATGCCTCCCAGGGAATCGCAAACAGTTTATCTCCCATTCCTAAAAATCCCCCAAATGACAGCACCGCATAGGCAATGCGTCCTCCTGAGAGATCGATCATGAGATCTTTAATTTCTCCCAGGTCTTCTCTCGCGGAATTTTGGACGTTCGTTCCGACAATAGAACTTGATGAAAGAACCTGACGAATTTTGGTAGTCATAAAACCTCCTTCTTTGGAACAGGCAAGGATAATAAAAGAAACAATTCTGATTCGATATACCATGTCCTTCCCATCCGACCAAACTGGGATAAACCCTTGGAAAAAGAAATCCCAAACCAGGGTTTTCTCCAGTTGTACCGGTGCAAAAATCATTTATCCTGTGGAAAGTATTTACTCAAATTTTTCACTATGTAAAGGAGGTGCCACATTATGTTCACGCGGAACAAAATGGCCAGATCAGTTATCCTTGCCGGGATTCCATTATTGACATTACCGTTATTGGCCGAATCCGGTATGTCACGCGACCGGTCGGATCGCATGGAATCGGAACGCTCCAACTCTATGGAGCAAATCATCCAGGGAGAAATCTCCAAAAAGAACGGCGATCAAATCACCCTTCGCGCGAGTAATGGAGAACGCATCACATTCCGGATTAATGACGAAACCAACCGGATGTGTCCCCAAGGGATGAGTGCCAAGAGTTCTAAGATGAGTCAAGGCTCCTCGAGTCAGGGTTCGTCAAGCACAGGACAGAGTTCGAGTAGCCTGTTCGGTAGTTCAAGCGGGGAGAGTTCAAGTCAAACTTCATCCGGCACACAGGAGAGTGCATCCAAGGCCGGTTTTTCTTTTGGCGAGTGTAATTTTGAAAAAGGAGAATTTGTCAAGGCAAAAATCGATGAAGAAGGAAAGGCTACGTTTATCCGCTCGATGGGCCAGAATGACGATAATTATTTTAGTTCCGGAAGAATGGGCGATGAGTATTTTGTCCTTCCAGCCGGCCAATTAGGCGGCCTGGATATCTCGGATAAGGATGCCAATTATTCCGTGAAATCGTCCGATGGCCAGGCAATTGGAAGTGTCTATCGAGTGATGACGAACAATAACGGAGACCTGACCTATGCCATCGTGAGAAAAAAAGAAGATGGACAATTGATTTCCGTTCCTTGGCAGGCGTTGGAAGGATCGGGTAATAAGTCCTTTAAGCTGAACGTCACCCAAAATCAATTAGGCAACCTTCCCATTCTGGAAGAGGGGGAAAATGCCGGGTCACACGTCCAAAAAAATTGGGACCTCTCTGAAGAGCAACGACAGAATTTAACGAAATGGAATGAAAGATTGGATCGATTCTACTCCGACCGCGATCGTTATTATGAGGATACGCCCACATTCGAAGGGAATCGGGAAGGCTATGATCGTTACGATCGTGATCGGTCTCGCATGAGCCGTTCCGGGTCTGACCGATCGCGTCACTACCAGGATCAAAATGCGGAGGACTTTCAGACAAGACGAGACAGTTTCAGCCCAACAGAATTCCCCCCACATGATCGCGCCTTTCAATATGAGGGAGCTGATCAGAAAAATTCCTATGACCGAGGTAACCGGGATCGTGGCAATTATCGGGGGCAGTCCCGGTCAAACATGAGGGATTACGATGATGGTGATAACCGGAATCGCGGAAATCAGCGGTCCATGTATTCCCAAAGTCGTGAAAGAAATTATCAGGATCAGATGGATCGATCGTCAGACCGGTATAACACCACTACCTCAAGAAGGCACTATGATCCTCAGAGGCAAGGAGCCGATCAATATCAATCACGGCGTTCCGGCGGGAAAGATTATGATTACCGTCCTGATGGATATCGACCTTAACGGATTCCCAACCCCTGGGTCTTAATGGCCCAGGGGTGAGGTTCCTATATTATCTTCAACCGTACTCATTCACATCAAAGGAGAAATGACATGAAAAAAATTATGACCATGGTGGGGTTTTCCGCTTTCCTTGTCCTTTCAAGCGTCGGAGTGTTTGCTGAACAATCGAACATGAACCGACAGGGTGACCAGTCAAATGATCCGGCTATGCAAAATAAACAACACATGGGGTCTTCAATAGAATCCAAGAGTCCCTCTAGCCAAAATACAGAACCTTTTGAATCGGAAGAACAAAAGGCCGCTCGCCCTGGCGGAGTCGGGGAAGAAGGGTCCAGTTTTGGTAGTCCCAGCTCCCTGCCCCCAGGCGAAACCTCGCCAGGATATACGGGTGAGGATAAAAAGGCAGAAGAAATGGAGAAACGTCGGCAAGGTATGTGAAAGTGATATGAAGTATCATCCCCCTAAAAATCACTAGGGGACAGGGAATGCCATCTAGTGAGGGGTAGGAGCCGATCGGACGAAGGGGAGATCGGACGATCGGCCGATGCCCATTTTTGAAAGAGTTTTTCATCTCCCATGGGAATCAAATCTCTGTTTTTGTAAATGTTTTTCTTAACACCTCAATTCTTCTCTCACATTCCCTAGACATCCAGCCCTTTAGAGCGCCTACCCTTGCCGGATGTTCATGTAGTTCATCACCTCTGCAATTTATCAGCGGTATCCATTCCTATTCAGCAAGAGACAGGATCCCCGTAAGATGTCGGGAGTGGCGATGGTAGGAAAGATGTTTCAGAAGCGAAAATAAGAAAATTTTCTGTTTAAATTAGCGGAAAGGGCGTATTTGCTGGCTCAAGAACGCTTTTCAACCTTCACCTCACTCCCTCACAATGTACTCTTCGAACACTCTCCCAACACTGAAGCCGCTGGTAGCCGGCTTTGACTGTCATGAGATTATCTCTTGGAATTCCCGCTTTCGAGTTAGTGCAACGCGGTCTTTTCAGATTGGTCCTGCATAACGGGACGGGAATGCGGCAAACCTACATTAACCCCAACGGCAATCACCCAAACCAGCACGATCCATCCCTCTGCGGGGATTCCTGTCACCTCAGGAAGGGTGATTTTCCCCCGAATCTCCGTCATCGCCAATAAGCGGTACCAATAGCGGATACATCCACACATAAGCCCAGGCGCCCGCCAACATTCCAACCACCCCTACCATCGCGTCTTTACGTCCTTCTCCACATGCCGCCACGCCAGTACCAGGGCAATATCCAAAAATGGCGATACCGATACCAAACAAGACCCCTCCCACGAGCACGCCTTCCCATAGCGTGGGTTTTATATGGAGACTGGCCAATTCTACAGCCACCAAACCATAAACGCCTATTGCGCCCACGGCAATTGCCGTCAGCATAATTTTTAACACCGTCCAGTCTTTCAACAGCAGTTGTCCAAGTATTATCGGATATTTGGCCACACGCCCCTTCTGAAGGAGAAAACCAAATAGGATTCCGGTCACCAACCCCAACAAAAGACGGTCAGGCGGATCAAACATGTTCGCGTCCTCTCTTCCCAAACATGACAAAGGCGGTGAGGGCCGCCACGGAAAAGATCACGACGACAAAAACCCAACTGGAGAGCGCCAGCTGGAGGGTTCCGCTGATGCCATGTCCACTCGTGCACCCTTGGGCGATTCTGGCCCCTATCATCATTAACGCCGCTCCGAGAAAGGCCCCTGCGAGACGGAGAGGCACGCTGGAACCGAAGCGCCACTGCCAAAGCTCTGGGACAATTTCCCGCGTACGGTCTCCCGACAGCCATGCACTGAGACTGGCACCGCTAAAGACACCAAGCACCAGCATCCATTCCCACCCGATGACGGGCTGTTTCTCTGTTTTCTGCATATATGCCTGAGTCAGGGTGGGATCGGCAGTTTGAAAAATAAGGGCCGCTGTGTGTTCGAACGGCGTCGTAATGCCAATGGGATGATCGGCCGAGGCAAAGGCAAACCAGCTCAGTACCCCGATGGCCGCACCCACGACATAGGGGGACCAATATTTTTGGCTCAGGACATTCATCCAATAGCCAGCCTTCAGTCTCAGGTTCCTGGTAAACCCAATTTATTCGCATCCCCCTTTGGCCTTCACGCCTTCCAATGGCTTCGATTCCCCGTTAAATTCACCGGCAATGGCATTGACTCCGCATTGAGCCTTCGCCTGAGAAATCAAATCCCTCCGCTCCTTCCGTTGCTGTTCCACAGAAATATCCAGGCTTAGATAGACACTCTCGAGCAGGCCTTTTTGAGGCTCATGTAAATGATTGAACGACCAAGCCAGTCAAGGTTCTCCGAGAGGAAAATTTTCATCCTCTTGTCCATAGAACCCGGCTTTCCATAAATGAATGGTCTTTCTGTAACTATTCAGTTTCTGCTCCATCACCTCCAATTCCTCATGCATGTTCATCATCCTTCACGGTGGAAAATCCTGCTGATTTCCACGCACTCATACCCCCCAGAACATTCACAACCTTTTTATATCCGTGATATTGCAGAAATGCAGCGGAAACAGAAGAACGGTATCCGCTTCCACAAATGACCGCGACCTGTCGGTCACGCGGGATTTCCTGAAATCGTTGAGGCAGTGCACTTCCCGTCACGAATTGCGCCCTGTCAATATGTCCGGCGGCCCACTCCCCCGGCTGGCGCACATCCAGCACGACCAGCTTTTTGTTATCCTGTAGCTGCTGTTCCAGATCGAAGACTGTCCATTGTTCAAGAATCTGAAGAGGTTTGGCGGCCGTACGCCATGCAAACATTCCTCCAGCCAGCCAACCTGCCGGGATGGGATATCCGATTCGGAGAAGCTGCCAGCACACTTCCCAAAGGTCTGCCGGATCATCCAAAACAAGTAAGACACGTGAATCCGCCGGGATGACCGTACCGGCCCATGTCGGAAACGACGATCCCAGTCCGACGTTCAGCGCACCGGGAATATGAGTCGTAAACCCTTCGGCTTGACGGCAATCAACGACTATTCCCCCTTTTTCCTGTAGTCGGCCAAACTGATCCGGCGTGAGTGCAGGCGGTTCGGGCAATGTTCCAAGAAGAGGTGGGCCTTCCGTATTCATTTTTCGCATTCTGGGCCAATAGGGCGGCACACCGGGAAGATGTTTTAAATCCAGACATTGTTTGACGAAATGGTCTTTGGTGTCCATGTTGGCCAGAAGAGGATTCATCCGCCGTTCGTATCCGATCGTCGTGGACAACCGGCTCCCGATATTCCCCCCACACAGAGAGCCGCTCACATGCGTCGGATAGACTTCCACGTAGTCCGGAAGCGGAAGAATTTTTTCCTGGAGCATTTTGCACATGACCTCCGCGTGATGAGCCGCTTCTTCCGTTCCACCCAGGAGATCGGGTCTGGCCACATCACCAACCAGCAAGGCTCCCCCGGAAAGGAGCAGAACGGGTTCTTTCCCCCGGGAGCGGTCTGTCACCAGGACACTGATGTGTTCGGGTGTATGTCCCGGCGTATGCAGAATGTGAAAATCTATTTCGCCCATGGTTAACCGTTCCCCATCGGCCATGGGACGCGCGTCATATCCGAGTGAGGCATGTTGGCCCGCTAAACATTGAAGAGGAATTCTTTCGGCTAATTCACGGATTCCCGTCACATAGTCATTGTGTTGATGGGTCTCCAGAGCATACGCAATAGTCATCCCCTGAGCGCGGGATTCTTTGAGATAGGGCTCAACGTCCCGCTGGATATCCAACACCAGGGACTCTCCGGTTTCTTCCGAACCGAGAAGATACGAGGCGTGCCCCAAACTTTCCACATGAAACTGTTTTATGATCATAAGTTATACCTGATGAATGTTTCGAGAATGCTCTTAACTTCTTCAGGAGGATGAGGTATTTCCGGCTGCCTCAAATGCTTGAGTCACTTGCGGCACGTCCGCCCCATTGACCTGGCCCGCTATTTCGGCCACGTCCCGATAATCTCCCCGCAATGCCTTTAACGCATGACGTTCCTGTTGAATCTCATGTGTGGTCCGTATTCCCATTCGCCGAAACAGGGGAACCGGCGGGCACCAACCTTGTATGGCATGTTGCAGGAGAAAACCGGCGACGGCGGCAGGAAACATAAACCACCGGCGATCAATAAAAGCGCCCAAGGCCAGGCCCATGAGGGAAAATGAGGCTGCATTGGCTTCAAGCACTCTTTCAATATCCCATTCCACCTCGAGCTCCCTTAACCGTCGATCGATAGCCGAAGGTCCGGCGGAGGCATACAACAGGACATTATTTTGGGTGCGGTTGTAAATTTCCTCATTTATGTCATCGTCGGTATGTTCCTCAACTCGTGTGGTCGTTGGTGAAATAATCATACATGGCCTCCCTTCATTTCTGTGGACGACGCACTTCCACGCCGTAGACGGTCGCTCAGTGTAATTTAGAAGATAAGGAAGGTCAAAAGGTTCAACAACTAACAGAAACCCTGGCATGCGGTGGAATTTCAGGGTTTCTGCTAGTAGTCAATTCCAGGCGCGTGGGCCACACTTTGATTCTCGGGAGGAGAGTGGGATGATCCGGGAACGAGATCAGACAATACCTTCAGATGCGAGTTTTCGTGTATTATGAAAAACCATCCCATACCAGAAGAAGAGGCTGAAAAAGAGCTGGACAGCATTTTTCATGAGATAAAACAGGTCTTTCGTGTGTCGGGAGTGAATCTCAACTTTCGCACATGGGCCACCTATCCGAATTTTTTCCCTGTCTTATGGGAGTCAATTCGACCGGTCGCTGAAACCCGTCTCTTTGAAGAATCATCCAATCAGATCCGGGCGCTAGCTGCCCGCCTTGCGGAGAAACTTCCTCGGTTAGATGCCGCCGCGTCCGTCGGATTGGGGGAGAGTCAGAGTTTTCAGATACAAGCGGCTCTCGACCTCTATCATTACATCAATCCCAAGCTCCTGGTCATTTCGTCCGTGGTGGAGTACGCCTGCCAACACCCAACCATGCCCGGGTTCCAGTCCCAACGACCGGATCATGAGCTTGTTCCACGAGGCATTCCCCTTCGCATGTATCCCATGGAAATGATCGACGAAACCCCCGACGATGCCACTCTCCGGAGAACCTTCCGGGATATCCAACGAACATTGGGTTTACCCGGCATTAACAGCGATTATCGCACGCTGGCATTGTGGCCGGAATATTTATGTTCAGTATGGCATCGGTTGAAACCGGTGATCACCCACCCTCTTTACCTGGAAACCGCGCTAACACTGCGGGAAGCGGCTCAACAGATGGCGAGCCATGTGCTTCCTCGACTGACTGTGTCTGAGGATCAGTTGAGGATTCTGGGTAGGAAACGCACACACTTCCTTGAGACGACCGCTCATTTTACCCAACTTTTGCCACCCCTGATTATCAATATCGTGCTGATATCCCTGGATTGGCGATCTCGTCAGGACTTAGAGGGATCTCCCTTTCCCATCGAATTCTCCTCACCGGTCCTGGAACCATCGACATGACCTGGCGCGAATTTCAACGGCTCCAAAATGTCAGCCGGGTCAATGACCGGTTTGTCAGTTATGTGGAGGCGGGAGATGGTCCCCCGGTCATTCTGATTCATGGGATTCCGGTCTGGGGTTACCTGTGGCACGGTATCTATTCTGAGTTGGCGCGAACCCGTCGCGTCCTGATTCCCGATTTACTCGGATTTGGTTTTAGTGATAAGGCGGATTGTTTTGACCGATCCATTGCCTGCCAGGCACACATGATCACCGCCTGGATGACACAATTAGGGATTCCTCGGGCCACAATCATCGGACATGATATCGGTGGCGGGGTGGCGTTGAGGATGGCCACCCTATTCCCCGCACGAGTCGAAGCGCTGATCGTCATGAACACCGTCTGTTATGACTCCTGGCCAATTGAATTGATGCTCCAGTTCGGACACCCTGAAGCGCATCGGAAACTATCGGCCTCACTGGCCGTGCGATTGCTTCGACAAGCCTTAAAACGCGGATTTGCGTCATCCCTGAACCGGAACATATTGGAGGGGTTGTTGGCACCCTACACCACTGAGACGGGGAAACTATCCCTCATACGAAATGCTGCTGCACTGAATACCAATCTGACGACGGAGATTACTCATCTCCTGTCCGGTATTAGAATTCCCACACTTGTCCTCTGGGGTGTGAAGGATCGATTTCAGCCGATCCATTACGGGGAACGGCTGGTGAATGATATCCACGAATCGAGACTGATTCGCGTGAAAGACGCAAGACACTTCCTGATGTGGGATCAACCGGACATCGTGACAAAGCATCTGCTGGACTTTTTCGACCGTACCGTGCCATCCCGGCCTTTAATGGTCTAGTTGCTCATTGGGCCATCTGGGAATCGAGGCATAGGCCATGTAGGCTCCAATTCACTTCAGGAAATCGCCCTTCATCCATTGCGGGCAATGGGTGTCGATGTATCCACCATCCGAAGCATAAAAAACCAAGCCACCGGTGTGTCAGTCATCATTGTTCCACCCAACGGACGAAAAGGGATGATGTTGGCTCCGAATGCCAATGGCATCTGGTCCAAAGAGGATGAAGAATTAGTCAGATACGCCATTCAATCGGCACCACCCGGATCCGTATTGTCTGTGGATTTGGAAGTCCCGTTGTCAATTGTGAAGCAGGTGGTTCGACAATCCGAGGAATGTGGTATGCCCATTGTTCTAGATCCTTCACCGGCGGAGAGATTGGATGAGGAATTATTGGAAGCCGACTGCTATTTGACCCCCAATCAATCCGAGGCTCAGCGATTGACAAACATTCCAATAGATACTCATGACCAGGCCTTGGAAGCGGCTAAGAGACTCATGAAACACGGAAAAAGGAGTCTGCGTAAAACTGGGAACAGGGGGATGCGCGATAGTCACAAGGGACGTTCAGTATGTCATCTCCGCTCCCGAGGTCGAGGCGGTGGATACCACCGGAGCGGGCGATGCATTTGCGGGAGCATTCAGTGTGGCGATTCTGGAACATCAACCCCCTGAGCAAGCCCCAGCATTTGCGGTTGCCGCGTCCACCCACGCTGTGACCGGGTACGGCTCCCAATCTTCATACCCCACCCGACGCCACATCGAGTCTCTCTTGCGGAGGGTTGTCATAGAAAAAATTTAACAACGATTGAATCGAAATTTTTTCAGCGCTCTGCTATTAGATTCTGCTGTTATTTCTCATCGGAAGGGCTTTTTTCCAGTTCTTCCGGAGTCAATCGTTCCAGTTTTTCTTCGGTCATAGGCTGTCGGGTTGTTGGATCCACCGCCATCTCCGGATCCACCACCGGGGGAGTCACCACCGCCTCCGGATTAGGCGGAATATCCGGCTCCACCACCATCTCCGAATCATTCGGAGGAATAACCGGCTGTGTCTTCCGAGGTTCCTTATTCAAGCCCGTTGGATCCTGCTCGATTGTTTCAGATGAAATTGCCGGTTTCGGGACACCTGATCCCGACACCCCCATGGGGAGATGAGAGGCATTCATCAGAAGAATCACAAAGATTCCCAGCACCACTGACCACATATCCACTTTTGGTCGTTTCATTTTTTCACCTCTTTTTTTTATTTTTCTTGTCTCTTTTTCATCATTATCCCCCGCATACAGATCAAAAGCATCTGACAAGAACCCTGGAAAATCGCATTAAATTTATAATCGGGGCAAATCCTTAAGGGGACAGGCCCTTACATGCAAGGGTTTTACTCAGGCCCATTTTTTTTCAGTTTCTCTACAATCTGAACAAGACTTCAATGAAACTAAGAAAAATTCTATTTAACCCCAAGGAACACTTCCATGAACTCACTCATCACCATCAAAGAATTTATCGGACTGGCTTTAACCTTGAGCCTAGCGGGAGGGGGGTTCGTGATGCTTCTTACTGCTTTTGACACGACAAGTCCGGTGAAGGAAATGGTAACGGTTCATGAATTGTTGAGAGATCAGAACCCCGGACAAATTTCCTATATATCGTTTCCCATTACTGAACACTTTCAAAAACAGGTGGTATCCCATCGAAAATCGGTACCTTAATCATAAAAGAGATGAAGAGGACAAATCCCAAGCAAAGAGGACAAATCCCAAGCACCATCGGTTAACCACTTTCACAAAAGGAAAGGTATCATGATGAACACAAGGCGCAAAAACAGCGGCACACTCGGAATGGCATTAGCCTTTGCACTCATAGGAGGAGGCATGTCCTTAGCCCTTAGCGAGTCAGGCCAACCATCCAAGGAACTTCTTCTCAATGCCAATACCCTTATCGGGAATACGGTCATTGACAAGGCCGGCAAAGAACTCGGGACGGTCAAAGATTTACTGATTGATCAAACCACAGGGCAAATATCCTACATAGTTCTCTCGTATGGTGGCACATTCGGTGGCACTCTTGGGATCGGGTCTGAAAATTATTCGATCCCTTGGTCAGAGGTGAAACTGACCAAACAGGATGAGAAGATGTTGGTTCAGGTAGCCGAAGCTCCCATTGGCGAAAAACGAACGCCTAAAGACCACGCCTTCATGGGCCACCAGCAAGCGGCTACGGCCCAGATTAAGGATTTCAATCCTGCAACCGTCGAAACGGTAGAGGGGACTGTGGAAAATGTGGATCACGATATGTTGGAGCCCGGAGTGACTACGACCGATAGTTTGATAGTGTTGGACGTCAAAACGCCATCCGGGACCGAACGGGTTCGTGTCGCGCCTGATAACTATCTCAAGGAGCAGGGGATCGAGATCAAGGAAGGCGATAAGGTCGAAGTGACCGGATCACGGATCATGCGGGAGGGGGAAAGTCTGGTCATCGCCTCTCAAGTTACCCTGAAGGGAAATGGAAAAGTCCTGGCAGTGCGGAAGGATGACGGCACTCCCAAATGGGACACAGGGAGTGGAATCCATAGCAAGACATCGTCCGGAAATAAATAATATTTCTCCATGTCTATTAACGGGAAAAAGCCTTCCGGGCTTTTTCCCGTTTGATTTCGTTTCGCCCTTCCCTGTCCTCCTCCTCTTTTTAGAAACTCTTCAAGATCTGAGTGTTAAAGCCTGACTGATATTTTTTGGAACCAGGGTTCTTTCCAGTTCATTTTCGATTCAAACGCTGATACAAGCTGTAAATAATTATTCGGTCTTACTCTTTTGACACGATTCCAAGGAGATCCCAGGATGGCACGTTCGCCCAATAGAACATCTGGCTCTAAGAAAATACGCTACGCGGTGGTGGGGCTCGGCTATATCGCTCAGGTCGCCGTACTTCCGGCATTTGCACATGCGAAAAAAAACTCCCAATTAGCAGCATTAATTTCCGATGATCCCAAAAAATTAAAGCAATTGGGAGCAAAATACGGCATCAGCGGTCTCTATTCGTATGACCAGTATGAAGAATGTCTGGAAAAGGAAGAAATTGATGCCGTGTATATCGCGCTTCCCAATCATTTGCATTGCGAATATACCGTCAGAGCTGCCAAAACGGGCGTTCACGTGTTGTGTGAAAAGCCCATGGCCTTATCAGTCAAGGAATGTGAAATCATGATTCGCACAGCGGACCATCATGGTGTCAAATTGATGGTGGCCTATCGGCTGCATTTTGAAGAAGCCAATCTTCGGGCCATACACATGGTTCAATCAGGGAAAATTGGCACGCCCCGGTATTTCCAATCGGCATTTAGTCTCCCGGTCAAAGATAAACAGAATATCCGGTTACGGGAAGAGACCGGTGGAGGCACGCTGTGGGATATCGGCATTTATTGTTTGAATGCCGCCAGAAATCTTTTTCATGCGGAACCCCTTGAGGTGTTTGCCAGTACGGCAGGAAAAGGGACGGACCAATTTGAAGAAGTCGAAGAAATGAGCGCCGTTACGCTCCGATTCCCTGATGACCGGTTGGCTACTTTTATCTGTAGTTTCGGGGCCGCCGACGTTTCCGAGTTTCGGATTGTGGGTACAAAGGGACAACTGCGGGTGACCTCGGCCTACGAATATGTCGAGCCCATTACTCAATACCTTACGGTGAACGGGAAAGAGAAAAAGCACACATTCTCTAAACGTGATCAATTTGCTCCACAACTTTTAAAATTTTCGGATAGCATTTTGAAGGATACGGTTCCGGAACCGGCAGGCGATGAGGGCCTCCATGATGTCCGCATTATTGAAGCTCTGTACCGTTCAGCCCAGAAGGGCCAACCGGTCCCGGTCAAAGGAGTCGAGCGGAAACGCCGTCCAACCCTTCGGCAAAAACTTCGCCGTCCGCCGGTTAGAAAGCCCCGACTTATCCACGCTCAGAGTCCCTCAGGATCATGATGGACATGAATGATTCTCATTCATCTGTTACAGGTAAAAGGAAAGGAATCTCTGTATGAATGAACAAGCGAACAACATTGATTCACAGGGGTTACCCTCTTCCGGGGAGATCGATCAGTCTTTGCCTCCCTACCTTCTTGAAGCCGCATTGGATAGGGAATGGGAGCGTCGCCATCGGCAAGGTCAGATTGGAAAAGCTCAAGGAACTTCACCAGAAGAGGGAATGAGTTCATGAATCCACCAATGGGGGCCAAACGATGGGCCATTCCGGAAGGGTATATTCCTGCGGGAAGCCATGGACCTGAGCCGCAGATGACGAGTCATGAAACTGCATGCCTGTTGAACGTCTCCAATGATCCGGCGCACGTGGTTGTCACCATTTTTTATGCGGACCGTGACCCGGCGGGGCCTTACCATATCACCGTCCCCCCTCGTCGAACGAGTCATGTTCGTTTTAATGATTTGAGGGACCCTGAACCCATACCCAGGGATACAGATTTCGCAAGCTTGTTCGAGTCCGATGTGCCGATTGTGGTGCAACACACCAGGCTGGATTCCCGACAGGCCGAGAATGCTCTCATGTCTACCATCGCCTATACGGACCATTCATAAAGACGCACATACCAGGGTTTTCCACCTTGAGTAAACAAGAGAGGAACTCAGAACATGCCAAAAACCGCCGCGGACGTGTTGATAGAGAAGCTTCAAAATTGGGGCGTGGAAGTCATATTCGGTCTTCCCGGAGATGGCATTAATGGGATTATGGAAGCCCTGCGTCAACGAAAGGATACAATACGATTCATCCAGGTTCGCCACGAAGAGTCCGCAGCCTGGATGGCCTGCGGGTATGCAAAATACACGGGGAAGCTTGGCGTGTGCCTGGCCACCTCAGGGCCTGGAGGGCTTCATCTTCTGAATGGTTTGTATGATGCCAAAATGGAGAAACAACCGGTACTGGCCATTACCGGTCATCATTTTCACGATTTGATCGATACCCATGCCCAACAGGATGTGAATCTTACCAGAGTCTTTGAAGATGTCGTGGTCTATAACACCCGAATCATGAGTGCGACACATGTCGAGAATGTGGTCGACTTAGCCTGTCGGACCGCGTTGAGCTATCGCGGAGTTGCTCACATTAATTTTCCCGTCGATCTGCAAGAAACAAAAGCAGATAAAGGCTATTCCAAACGCAATATTCCCCACCATTCGGTAGAAATCTTTTCCCGTGGCGCGCGATTACCCAATGCAGCAGATTTGCAACAGGCCGCCAACGTGCTGAATGAGGGAAAACGTATTGCCATTATGGCCGGGGCTGGAGCCTTGAAAGCAACCGATGAACTGGAACACATTGCAGAAATGCTGGGAGCGCCCATTATTAAACCGTTATTGGGAAAAGCGTCAGTGCCTGACGATAGTCCCTATACAACAGGAGGCATTGGATTGTTGGGGACCGCGCCCTCTCAAGAGGCTTTGGAGGATTGCGATACCCTCCTTCTCATCGGCACGTCGTTTCCCTATATGGAATTTTATCCCAAACCCGGACAGGCCCGGGCCGTTCAAATCGATCTTGATCCGGCGCGAATCGGACTGCGGTACCCGGTGGAAGTCGGTTTAGTTGGCGACTGCAGAAGAACCCTCCAAGAGCTATCGCCGATGTTGCAACGGAATAAACACCGGAAATTTTTGGAACGGGCACAAACGGCAATGGCCAAATGGCGGACATTGATGGAAGAACGGGGAACCCGAAAAGACAAACCCATGAAACCCCAGGTGGTGGCCTGGGAACTCGGCAAACGCCTTTCCGACCACGCCATCGTTTCCTGTGATTCGGGAACGATCACGACCTGGTGGGCTAGACAAATTCCGGCCAAACGAGGGCAGAAACACACGGTATCCGGCACTCTGGCCTCCATGGCCTGCGGGTTACCCTATGCCATTGCGGCCCAAATCGCCTATCCGGATCGTCAATGTATCGCCTTTGTGGGAGATGGGGGATTTTCGATGCTTATGGCTGAATTCGCCACCTGTGTCAAATATCAATTGCCCGTGAAAGTGTTCGTCATCAAAAACAATACGCTCGGCCAGATTAAATGGGAACAGATGGTGTTTCTGGGAAATCCCGAATACGGATGCGAATTGCATCCCATCGACTTTGCCCTCGTGGCTCAGGCATGCGGAGGAACCGGACTGACCGTCGACGATCCTGCGGATTGTGGTTCCATCATCGACCAGGCCTTCCAAACGCCGGGACCGGTATTGGTACAGGCCATCGTGGATCCGTTTGAGCCTCCGATGCCGGCCAACATTACGATGAGCCAAGCCGCCAAATTTGCAGAATCGTTGGCAAGAGGCGAACCGAACCGGGTGAAAATTGCTATGACGGCCTTGTCAGATCGGGTACGGGAACTCGTGTAATGGAATGGTGGAGAAATCCGTAGCCTCGAGAAGGGGACGCTAGCGACGCTTCAGAAATAATAGGTCCAAGATTTTGTTCCTCTCTCCTTTCTTCTCCGCGCCAAGGGTTATGTCCCCTTGTACGGTTATTGAAAAAAGGTCAGTGTTTATGAGGGATGGGTAAAGGAATTTTAATGGTGTTGAAAAATTCCATGAAGGGTTCATTCTCAAGGAATCCGATTTGCGATGTATCGGCTGTATGTCTCCTCTTACGATAATTACAGAGATGGAGTGGATGAATGAAAACATCGAAGACACCAACACCATTCTCTCTTCGTGTGCAATGGGGCCGGCCATTTCTCTTGCGTACCAATTCGTTGAAAGGAAAAGACAAGACCGTGTGACTTGTGGATACGATGAGGCCGGTGAAAAGGAGCATGTGAATGGTAACGGTGTTGAAAAAAGTCAGTGAGGATATCCAAGGTGGAAGATTGGATTGTATGATTCATGTTGTCCCTCCACCGGACTCGGTGCATCTGCCGGATACGTTGACGCGTTGGTGGAATGGTGATGTCTCTGCCGCAGGCTGAAACCAGGATTGATCGCTATGAGGTCTCGGCCTATAAAATTCCCACTGACATGTCAGAATCGGATGGAACGTATACGTGGGATTCTACAACGCTGGTGGTGTTGCGGATAGGAACCCGGGCCGGAGATAGAGAACAAATTCTTCCTCCGAAAATTTGGGAGGCGGCGGCAAAAAAAGAATTAGTCGTTGCCGATGGATTCAGTTGTCGCGAACAAATCGTGCAAACCACCGACGGAACGCTCTCCATACGGCTGAGGTTCTTCAAAGAGAAATAGAAGGTGCTGAATAGGCGTCTGGGTCTTCCGAAAGGCCGGGCAGAGAAACCCGTGGCGGAAATAATTATTTTCGAAAAATGTCGGCTCTTTGCCTACTGAAAAAGGAGGTACCAATGCTCACCATCGGTTTCATATTACTCATCATTGCCGGAATTTGTGCGTTAATTGGATTTGGAGCTTTTACAACCCCTGTTGTGGGACCGGCGCGTGTGGCCTTTTATTTTTTGTTGATTCTGTCCCTCGCAACGATCTTCTATGGAGTGGTTCAAACAGAAATGCATATCGATCCACAGGTCCCTACGCAAGAACGGAACTAACCGTATCGAAGGAAAAAAGAGAAGGGAAAGATCCTCATCCTGATTCATGAAAAAATCGGATGCGGGAGAATTTCGCTTCGTGTTAAAGAAGCTTTGACCAGAACACTACGACACTATTCCCTCCCAGTTTCGGCCCATGGCGATCACGGTATATGCCAAAGTTATAACTATAATTAATTTCTATCTGTGAACCCCATGGAGCCCCGCTGACAATTCCACCTCCCACGGCCGGCAGCATATCTACCTGATAGCGAAGAGAACCATTATCGTTGAAACGGGCTCGTTCGATCGCCGACCAGGTTCCCCGAATATACGGATACAAGAAAAAGAGCGCCTCATACCGGTAGGTGAAATTGGCAATCGCGTACTTCCGCGGAAACAATTCATTGAAGGCCACTCCCGGAATGAGAGGACGGGAGAGCGCCTCCCATTCATACCCCGTGGGACGCCCAGGCAACCGGAAGGTGGAAAACCGGTCAAGGTTCTTGCCGATTCCTCCATACATCGTGACAATCAATCTGTGCCGCTCTGACGGGACCAAAGGGATTTTCCCCGCCAAGGCGGCATAGAAGCTGGCAAGCATAAATGTGTGGTCATCATGGTTATCCGGGGTCTCGAATTCCGGATCTCCCCACTGACGCCAACGGGCACGATGTCCATAGAGGGCATCACCTCCAAAAGCGAATCCGTGATGAAGCAATTCCATAAGATTTCGTTCAAATTTATCTATCCGAAGCCGGGCATGGACTCGGCCTTCGTATGTATTTTGGGGCACAATGAAATTATTGGACGTCTTTGAACTGCGATCGAACCAACGGTAACCGGGTTCATACGTTAAAGAAAATTCGGCTGCATTATCCTGCCCTCCCGGGGATAATGGCCTGCGATACCCGATACCGATTCCCGCAAAGAAATAATTCCATTGCAGGTCTACGTCCTTGATAGCCTGTCCTTCTACATATTCGTATCGGCCGAATGGAATGATCACATTTTCAAAGGTCATGGCGGCAAACCATGGGCTGGTTGATGACAGACCACGCTGATAGTTGATGTCATTGAATACACCTGAGAAGGTCCCCCGAAATCGCTGGTTTTCATCATCCCAATTGCGCCAGACAAACAACGCGCCGAATGGAAGAAGTTCTAACCGTTTGGGTCCGTCCGGAATCCAATTCATACCGATATTTATCGCCGTCACATGTCGGCGATCCCGTGGAGGGACATGAATTTCCTGTCCAAAAATTTCCGCTTGATGGGGTTCTCCGGCAAGCGGCGTGTCGGTTTCTTCCCCCGAAGCGAACCGAGGGGAAATCACCATCAGACTTAACACCAAACCCAACAGCCCAATATGAACAGGGATTGAACGTACGACACGCTCACGCCACCGTGGTCGGCTGAATCTATTCCTCTGAGCGTGAATCGGAATGGAGCCCAAGGTGGACAGGTTGTTCATAGGAAATCAGCAAATGCTAGGGAGGAACCTGAAGAGATTTTTGGGAGACGACCTTGGAAAGTGCATAGGTCAGCATGATGGTGATAAATGCTCCGAGGACCGCCACAGTCATATCTTTTTGTGCATCCCATTCGTCACCCTGAGTACCAAGGTACGCCTCTCCCAATTCCGGACGAACAAGGAGAGCCACCCACGATTCGATAATTTCGAAACATCCACTGAGGGCCAATATTCCGCTAATGGGAAGATAATAAGCCCAGAATCCACGCACATTGACCCGGCGAAGGAATAATTCCCTTAAAGGGTAGGCCAGGAGCAGCCCGAATGAAAAATGTGCGATCCGGTCAAAATGATTGCGCTCAAATCCCCACCAATCCTGCATCCAAAATCCAAGAGGAACTTTTGAATAGGTATAATGGGCTCCGATGGCATGAAGGGTCATAAACACTGTGAGGAAAATATAGGAAAGATCCGATAAGGGATACCATCGATACGTCGCGACAAGGACAATGACCAGTCCTATCGCTAAAATATTTTCGAGAAACCAATCATGCCGGTCGATCGGTTCTATGGCGAGAAATATCCAAAACACCGCGTACCAAGCCAGAAGCACGTGTCCAAGATGATGCTCCCGAAAATTTTTCCGGTTAGGGGCGTTAACTGCAGTGGTCAGACGCATGTGGAAGATCTACCGTCCTTTCCTGTAATCCGGATGAACAAAACCCCTTTCCATTTCCAGGAGCACACCATAATTGCCAACCAGAGGAGCGCGCCGTATAACGTAGCTGCCATATCCTTTTGGGCATCCCAAATATCTCCCTGTGCACCCAGATAGGCTAGACCTAATTCCGGATGAACAATGCGGGTTACCCACGATTCAAGAATTTCCCACAGCCCGCCCAATCCCACAAGTGTCACCACGACCATTCCAGCGCGGATCCATGCAGACATCCCGGGAACCCTTTCGAAGAGTTCCAATAAGGGATAGCCAAAGAACAAACCAAAACAAAAATGGACGATTCGATCGAAATGGTTACGGGGTAATTCGAATAGCTCTTCCAACCAGACGCCGAAAGGCACCTGCGCATAAGTATAATGTGATCCAATGGTATGCAGGGTGAGAAACAACGCCATAAGCACATAGGAGGCGATGGAAAAGGGCAATTGTCGGTAGGAAAGGGTCAAGACACCGACGAAAAGAAGAGGAAGGATATTGGAAAATGCCCAGCTTTCCGGATCAAGAGGGGACCACCCCATTACCAAAAAGAATCCGATATACCACAGCAATAAACCCACCATCACCAATTTTTTCAAATTTGTACTCCCTGAACGCAATTTTCATCGATTGATCAAACAGCAATTCCATTCTCTCCCACGGAGTTATGAATGATAGGACACAGGAGAGCATGCTCTCCCGTGTTAGAGACCTTCACGCATACATAAAGACCTGCCTCGTCCAAGGCGGTCGTATGTATTTGCTGAGCAGTCCTTTCCTGCACTGGGATGAGACGCGCTTATCAATTTCCCACGCTATGCCCTCATAAGGCTCTCTTCCCGCTATCGTGTGGGCGAAGCGGTCGGGGGCTGAGAAGAGGAACCTTCCGCTTGAGCCGGACTGCCTTTCATAAATCGATTGCATCCACTATTGCCGGAGACCAACAATCGATACGATTGCAGGTTTTCATCGATACAAAGTCCCATTGTGGCATCTTCGATTTTTGCAGATGGTTCAATTTGCCACCATTGACATCTTTTACATAGGCCCCATTGGGTCGCCATCTTCATCTCCTTTCAAGATATACGTCTTGCGGGTGAAATTGAACTGCAACTGGTCATGACGACAGAGTGAATTTCACCTCTCTCAACTACAACACAGGTGAATATTGGTAGGATATGGATGAATAAGTCAGGCATCTTGCCTAAATGTCCAGTTGGGAAATTAGAGCGTTAACCGTGATGAATCCCTGATGAACTTGCCGAATAGGCTTGTGCGGAAGAGATACATGTGAAACTTGCCAAGGTATCAATACAAGAAAATACTCCAGGCAAGAGTCCGCCGAAAACGGCACAGGAAAAGAGAGGATCGGCTAAGATGAAGCAGGCGCAGTCCCGCACCTAGGAAAACTTTCCTGAATCAAGCCATGCGAAAATGGATTAACTACTGAGACGTCTGCCTGGATGGTTCAGCGGACCATTGATTTTCGGTACCTTCTGCTTTTTACGGCACTGGCGCTTCGTGTTACTGAACGTCCTCTCGTTTCGCGATTATCCCGTTATATCACCCAAAGAAAGGTGGGCGTTCTCAAGTGGCTTTCGCTTCCGGTCTGGCTGGAAATTCCGCTGGCTGTGGTGCTGATGGATTACACGCTATGCGTCATTCGTGAGCAGGTAAATGGTGAGAACACCAGCGGATATTTTTCAAAAGGGCGGAAAGTACGTGAGGACCAGGAAGAGGAAAAACTAACTACTAAAGTGAATTCAATTCCTGTGAAACCAAACCATTAAAGGCCAGAAGACATCATTCCTTCAAGATGACAAGAACGACAACCTTATGGGGCTTGTAATGTTGGCCTCTCAACACAAAGTACAACCCGCACGATGACATTCATTTCACACGAAGAGAGACAAAAACCAACTCCAGGAGTCGGCTTTTGTCTCTCACGACTGTCTTCTAAAGAAGGGTGGAGCAAAGCACTTCCTAAGGTAGAGAACCACCTGTTCTCCCAGTGCCCAGGCTTCCCGTTCCTGAGCCTTGCACTCCACCGGTTCCTGTGCCCATGCCGCCGGTTCCCGTGCCCATCCTTCCAGTCCCGGATCCTAGACTGTCAGAACCGGAACCTACACTTCCTGTTCCGGTGCCTGTGCTTCCTATACCATTACCCGTCCTTCCGGTTCCTGTACCCATGCTGCCCGTCCCGGAACCTAAACTGTCAGAATCGGAGCCTATGCTTCCAGTACCGGTGCCTGTGCTTCCTATACCAGTACCCGTCCTTCCGGTTCCTGTGCCCATGCTGCCCGTCTCGGAACCCAAACTGCCTGCCCCGGAACTGAAACTGTCGGAATCGGTACCCCGACTCCCCGCTCCGGATCCTGTGATCCCCATTCCGGCGCCCGTGTTTCCTGTCCCTACTGCTCCTTCTCCCAGGCCGGTACCCGTGCTTCCAGAACCTGCACCCATTGTTCCTGTACCGGCACTCATGGCGGATGAGGCAAACAGACAAAGGGAGGCAAATACAGCAACTGAGATTCGCTTTGTATTCATGTTCTGACCTCAATTTTTTAATTAGTTTTAAAGTGACTTAAACATGACATTGATGAACTATTCACTCACGGTCCGCAGGTGTTAGAGGAGCCTCTTCCTTCCTCAGCATCTTATGTTTGCTTTCCCCTCCTTTCTTTTATTCGTTTTTAATTGCAACCAGTGACAGAATGTCCAAGAAATGAGCCTTCTAAAATTTCGTTCTGCTGGATTGAAAATACTCAAGAGCAGCAGAGGAGGGAACTAGCGGGAACCCTGGTAGACGCAGGAGGTCTGTGATGTTGTTGTTTCTCCGGTTGTTATTAGTATTTCAACGCCACGACAGGCAAATTCAAATGGAAGGTGGAGTCTGGTTTGCCATGCGGGGCAGGGTGTGTTGTCGAAGGCTCTCATCGAACAAATCGCGATTGATGGCTTGGGCCGCCGTGGCTCCCTGGCCGGCCGCAACAATCATTTGACAATTGACAGGCGTGACGCAGCCCGCTGCGTAGAGGCCTGGCACGGAGGTCCTCATACTGGTATCCACGATGATTTGGCCTTCGGAATCTATTCGAGCTCCGACTTCCTCAGCCAATGCGTTGTGGCAGACATCTCCACGTGTCGTAAAGATAGCCTCCACCTGTTCCGATTCACCACGGACAAAGACCATGGAATGCACACGCCCCTCTTCATGCTCAAGGCCACCAATACTCTCCAGGCGCACATGAATGTCATACTCCCTCAGCCATCCCGCACGATCATCATTCCACTGGACGCCTTTGCCATTCGTGGTCAGCATGACGTGCGGTGTGAACAGTAGCATGCCGAGCGCATAATCCGCGGCTTCATTGTTTTGCCCGATAATGATCACCCGTTTTCCGTTCAGCCGATAGGCATCGCAGTCCTTACAAAAAAATAGACTGGTTCCCACGCACTCCCGTACGCCGGGTATTTCCGGGGGCAGATGGGTGAGCCCTGTGGCGAGTAATGTTCGTTTGGCCTGATAGCTTTGCTGATGCCCTCGAAGAGTAAAGATCCCATCCTGTTTCGTCAGTGACTGAACGTCGTCCTTCACGATGCCCACCTCGAATCGGGAAGCCTGGGCCATGCAAAGGTCGAGAAGCGTCGCCCCGGCTATCCCATGAGGAAATCCAGGATAGTTCTGGACTTCCGGTTCCCATTTAGCCATTGACCGGCCGGAATGAATGACGAGGGTGTCCCGTTTCCCTCGGCCGAGATAAATGGCCGCAGAGAGACCCGCCAAACCTCCGCCAATGATGATGACCTCTCGAATGTCCGTCATGTGCTCTACACGTATCCCGCAAACGTGGTACAGGGGAAGATATTTCTCATTTCTTCATTCAATTTACCGTCTGGTGCCGGAGGATACACTGGTTCGACGACCTCCCGCCTTCCCTTTCCTACCAGAAGAACATACGGTGTCCCCGCATGATGGGAATGGCACTGTCTCGACGATTTGCTCCTTCTTGGGTACACATTCATCCTTGTAAATCAATTAAACCGATCTGGAATGAGTTTGATATTTTTCTCGAATCATGTCGGTGAGTGGTGTGGCATGTGCCCTTCTCGGTTTGTGCGGCCACAACGATTTCTCCTTCTTTTTTCCGTTTGGGAAGTGGGGAATTTTATACTACCGGACAACTTCGTCATGGCCATGGTCCATCTTTCCTCTTTTCCTCTTAATTACCCCTCGCGCGTCACAGCCTCCCCGATCTATAGCAAGGGAATTCCATCCGGCAAAAGTATAAAAAAGGAGAGAATAATTGACTTTTGTTCATGAGGTTTCAGGAGGTAGAACGATCGAGGAAAATGAAGTTTTCGTGCCAAGGGTTTTCTCCAGTTATCCGTAAATCCGGGGACCGGGTATGCTGTCAATCACGAATGAAATGGAGAAAGAACATTAATCAACCTTTCCTGAATATTTCTGGTGAAGGAGAACGACCATGGACAAATCCACAACAGAGAAAGCTTCCCGGTCAGGCTTACAGGACGATCCGAATCCTTTTGTGGATGAGCGGACGCAAGACGGGGTGCCTTCCCAGCAACAACCATGGCCGGGACAAGAGGCGGATATGCGTCCAAAGGCGGATCATGGGGAGGAATCCTATCGGGGCTCGGGCAAACTGACGGGCCGCACTGCCCTCATCACAGGCGGAGACAGCGGGATTGGACGGGCCATTGCGATAGCCTTCGCACGGGAAGGAGCGGATGTCGCCATTACCTATTACAATGAGCAGGACGATGCGGAAGAAACTTACCGATGGGTGACACAGGCCGGCCAACGAGGACTGGCGTTTTCCGGAGATTTGCGCGAACGGGATCATTGCCGGCATGTGGTCGAGCAAACGGTGCGGGAGTTTGGCCGGTTGAATATTCTTGTGAATAATGCGGCCTTTCATAGTGAAACCTCGGATTTTCTAGACATCACCCCTGAGCAACTGGATCAAACCTTTTACACGAATGTTTATGCTTCCATCTGGATGGCACAAGCCGCCTTACCGCATATGCAGGAAGGCGATGTGATTTTGAATACAGGGTCGGTGGTGGCGCTTAAGGGAAATTCACACCTCCTGGATTATGCTGCGACGAAAGCGGCCATTCATAATTTCACGCATTCATTGGCTCAGGTGGTGGCGGAACGAGGGATTAGAGTGAATTGTGTGGCACCTGGTCCCGTATGGACGCCCTTAATTCCTTCCACCCGCAAGGAAGAGGCCGTGAAAGACTTCGGCTCGAATACCTTTTGGAAACGGCCGGCTCAACCGGCGGAAATTGCTCCAAGCTATGTGTTTTTGGCCTCGTCGGATGCGCGGTATTATACGGGCGAGATTCTCGCGCCGACCGGCCTGGCATTCACCACACGTTGATCACGTGGGCATCATGAATTGGAAGAACTATTCTGTCGAGTGGCGTTCTGATCCTAATAAAGACATATTAGGGAAAGAATATGCAGAGATATTCCACGTATCTAGATAAAAAAATCTTCGTTAAATGGACGCAGGTCCAGTTCCAGCGTCCATGCCTGTTTGTCCTGCGTCGTCAGGTGCCAGTAGGCCTCTGCCATCCTCGAAGGATTGAGCAGCGGTTCTCCCTCCTTGCCCGTGGTCTGGTGATGCTGGTCGGATTCTCCGATTACGCCGTCAATGACCACGTGAGCCACATGGATTCCCTTCGGCCATAATTCCCTGGCCAGCGATTCCGCCAAGCCCCTGACGCCGAATTTGGCACTGCTGAACGCAGCGGCTCCGCCCCGTCCACGCACAGAGGAGGTGGCTCCTGTAAAAAGAATACATCCCTTTCCAGCTTTCATCATGTCCGGGAGCACTTCCTTGGTGCACAGAAATCCCGCTAAGGGTCCAACTTGCCATGCCTGAGTAAACTGCTCCGGTGTCAGTTCATGCACAGGATTCCATGCGGCATGGCCTGCATGATTGATCAACACATCAACCGGTCCGAACTGATTCCGCAGGGAGTGAAATCCTTCTGTGATCTGTCGCGGGTCCGTGAGGTCCATTGGAATGGCGACGGCATGCCCGCCGTGGTTCTTCATGTCATCCGACAATTGCTGGAGGTATGATCCTGTGCGGGCAAACATGCCGACCTTACACCCTTCCTCCACAAACTTCCGCACCAGGGCCGCGCCCAAACCTGGACCGACACCGGAAATGGCCACAGTGCGAGGCTTCATCTCGTTTCTCATACGGAACACCAATCAGCGTTGTTTCGTTGTGCGCAGGACATGGCCGGTGTCGACTCCCACCCCATGTTTATAGACCAGTTCTCCACCCAACCATCCGGATATTCCCAACAACAGTACTCCTAATGTGGAAAGCACGAATCCTCCGTTCCACGATAAGTCTGCGGCACGCATCCAAAAGTTCACCATAAACAAGAGGAAAATCGTCAAATTGAGTGTCATATGCCAGGTGCCGATCTTCTTAGGATGGGGATCGGTCAGCGAGCGGAAATCCAGATAGCCTGGTATGGCAGCCAGTAAGGCACCGACCACACCTCCTCCGAGCGTGTACAAAGCAACCTCGCGCCATACGTCTTCCCCCCACCCGCTGATATAGATCACATCGGCCACCCATGAAAAAATCCATAAACCGAGTGGCAACGGAATTAACATGACGTGTAACGGATGTCCTTTAATACTGGCGGGAGTCATCATAGAATTCTTCCTTTCTTCTCCTGTTTTATCTCTATGAAGTAAGAGACAATGCCGGTAAGCCTGCGACCCTGCTTCGGAAAGGCTTCCCCGACTACCGTTCATGAAAGATCATTTGTGAATTCCTGGTGAACCACAACTGTACATAACCCTTGGCCAGAGACCTGGCGACAGGATTTTCCAACTCGCCTCCGTCCGGGGTGTGCCGTGAAATATGAGATGATTAAGGAGAGAAAAGAGATACAGGAAAGTGGGAGGCAATCTTACTCTTCATTTCTTTCCCCTCCGCACGCCTTTCATCCTATGCGTCACGAACCACGGGAGTGGTTTTGACCCAACAGCGCAACACTTCCGCCACGCTCCAGGCTTGCGCAATACAACCGCGGGGGGTAAAGGGCGCTTCAGCATCAAAAATTTCGCTGATGCTGCCGATGCAGCCTTCATTCAAGTGTCGTTCAAATCCGGAGAGGAACCGGCGCGCCCCTGCCGGATTATCAGGATGCACTTTCATCCAGGCATCGATGAAAGGACCGATCAGCCAGGCCCACACCGTCCCCTGGTGATAGGCGGCATCGCGCGCGCGCAGATTTCCATCATATTTGGCGTTATAGTCGGCATGATCCGGGGAAAGCGACCGGAGACCGACAGGCGTCACCAGACGCTTCTCCACCACCTCGACCACGGAGGACCAATATGACGAATCGAGAATCGGATGGGTCAGGGAAATCGCCAGTAATTGATTGGGCCGGCAGGCGCTGTCATCGCCCTGCTCACCGTCAACCACATCGAAGAGATACCCTCCGCCTTTATACCAGAACCGCCGGTTGAAGGAGATCCGCGCCTGTTCCGCAAACCGTTCCCATTTCCCGGCGTCATCCGGGTTGTTCCGTTGTCGAAGCCAGTCAGCGAGCAGACAGAGGGCGTTATACCAAAGGGCATTGATTTCAACGGCTTTCCCCCGGCGCGGCGTCACCACCCAATCGTCAACTTTGGCATCCATCCATGTGAGTTGATATCCATCTTCTCCCTGTCGCAGCAGACCATCCTGCGGATCGACGCCGATGCCGAAACGCGTTCCCCGTACATGATGCTCCACGATATTCAGAAGATGAGGCAGGAGAATGTCAAGCGTCACCAGGTCTCCCGTGGCCTGTACATATCGCTCGATCGCATGGAAGAACCACAATGTGCCGTCAGCGGTATGATAGAGACCTTCTTTCCCACCTTCGGGAAAGAGGTTCGGCAACAGTCCGTCCCGGAGATAATGGGCAAACAGCCGTAAGGTATAGCCGGTGTCTGCCTGACGGCCGGTTGTGAGTGTCAGACCTTCCAGACTGATCATGGTGTCGCGACCCCAATCCGTAAACCAATGATAACCGGCGATGATCGTTCGCATTTCATCGCCGCCGGCTCTGACCCGGGCGGTATCTTCAGTGCGACCGACAGGTTTAATAATAAATTGATCCGCGGCCAACACCAGCTCCGCACCGAGTCCGTCCCGCGCCGACGGGTGTGCTGCGGCCAATGCCCGAGCCCGCCGCTCATATTCCAACCTTAGAGCCTCCTCGGCCGGCAAGGCGGCAACGATGTCCCAGGATTCGGTCGATGCTACCAGGCATACAGAGCGATCCTGTGAAAGATCCGCTCTGAAATATCCGGGGCTCCATAATGTCCCGATTTCCTCATACCCACGACTCTCTTCCACCGGATACATCACCTCCGGTAACGTCTGACGATTAACGGTAAATGCCTGGCGCGCACCATCCAGAGACATCCGGATGGTCGGAAGATCCGGCAGGACCGACAGTTCAAACCGTGATTCGAATTCCGACAACCTAAAGGTTCCGGGGAGCGGTGTACTCACCGACGAGTCGTGTGACCGGTTGTGGACCGACGGCATGAGTTTCAACCTGACGGGATCTCCTTGAAGCAGTCGATAGATGATGTAGACGGTGTTTTGCTGATGAGGCATGAGCACTTGCTTTTCGATCGTCGCACCGGACAATTCATAGCGCCAGACCGGCAATCCCATCTCCAATCGGAATTCGGTGAGATAATTAATGCCGTACACATGGCTGTCCCCAGGCGTTTGCGTCTCCCCGCTCAATTTAATGACGCTTTTATCCCCAAGACGTACACGTTCCGACAGATGCGACAAAGTCATTTGTCTTCCAAGCGGCGCAGGCAACGCCGCAATCAACCCGCCATGATATCGCCGCGTGGCCACGCCGGCGACGGTGCCGGAGGCATAGCCGCCCAACCCATTGGTCACCAGCCATTCCCGGGAGAGTAAGATATCCTGTCCGTCCTCATGTAATTGAGCACGTGTCAGCTGTCGAACAATGGGATGCATAGCAAGTTTCCCGTCAAACATGATGTCCTACCATTCTGTTGTAAAACCATATTTTTCGGTACGACTCAAGGTATAAATCCTGCGCGAATTTTTCCAACTTAGATAATGGATTCAACTGAAGGTTGGGATAGGTTCACCCGGACATCTTTGTAAAGACAGGGGAAGACCGACTACCGGTTTATTCAATCTCCGCTCTTCCCCCCGGCCCAACATGCTTGTCGAGGAAATATTATATGGCAGACCCTCTCCACTGGTGGCAGGACGCCATCATTTATCAGCTTCTCGTGCCGTCCTTTTCCGATAGCAACGGCGACGGATACGGCGATCTTCAGGGAGTGATCCAACGGCTGGATTATCTTCAGTGGCTGGGTGTGAGCGCCCTCTGGTTATCCCCGGTCTACCCCTCCCCGATGGCCGATCTGGGATATGATATCTCCGACTATGTGAATATTGGACCAGCCTTCGGGACACTCGGCGATTTTGAAAAACTGGTCGACCAGGCGCATCAGCATGATCTGAAAGTCATACTGGATTGGGTGCCCAATCATACCTCCGACGAACATCCGTGGTTTCTCGAATCCCGATCAAACCGAGACCATGCCAAGCGTGACTGGTACATCTGGCGTGATGCCAAATCCGATCGTTCACCACCGAACAATTGGATTAGTGTCTTCGGCGGAAGCGTGTGGGAGTGGGACGACCACACTGACCAATATTATCTCCACACCTTTCTCAGCAAACAGCCGGACCTGAACTGGCGCAACCCTGATGTCCGCGCGGCAATGTTCGAGACGCTTCGGTTCTGGTTGAACAAGGGAGTGGATGGTTTTCGCATCGACGCCCTCGACCTGTTAATCAAAGACGAACAATTTCGGGATAACCCTCCCAATCCGGATTTTCAGGAAGGTCAGGGGCCGGATAGTCAATTGCTCCCACACCACACGCGGGATCAGCCGGGGATTCACGAGGTGGTCGCGTCCATCCGGGCCGTGGCAGATGAGTTCGGCGGCGACCGGATGGTGGCGGGCGAGCTGTACCTGCCGGTGGAAAAGGTCGTGACCTATTACGGAGGCGAAAAACCCGAACTGCATCTGCCCTTTCACATGCAATTGGCCTGGACGTCCTGGACTGCCGACAAACTATGTCGTTCCATCGGAGAGTATCTCGCACAGGTGCCCACGGGCGGATGGCCTTCCTGGATAATCAGTACGCATGACTGCCTGAGATTGGCGATGCGACTCCAGGGAGAACAAAGGCGTGTGGCGGCCATGCTGCTGCTGACGTTACTGGGAACACCGGTGCATTATTATGGAGAGGAAATCGGCATGAAGGGAGTCCCCATTCCCGGTGAACATGCCGTCGATCCGCAGGGCCGCCGCACGGGTCGCAACCGCGACCCGGAACGAACGCCGATGCAATGGAATACCGATCACCATGCCGGGTTTTCTACCCATGAACCGTGGTTGCCGATTGCCGAGGATTTTCACACCGCCAATGTCGCCTCACAACGTGATAATCCGACTTCACTCCTGACATTATATCGCCGACTTTTTGCACTTCGTCGCGAACGCTCCACCCTTACCACGGGTCGGCTCGAGATTATCGCAGTCCAGGGGCCTCTCTTGGCGTATCAGAGAGTGGGAAACGAAGAAAATTATATGATCCTGTTGAACTTTAGCAGCACACCGCAGACATTAAAATGGGATCAGACGTGGGCCCCCCAGATATGCCTTTCCACTTTTTTAGACAAAAACCAGGAGAGGTTCCATGCGCCTTTTGAGGTTCGTGGGGACGAAGGCCTCATTCTGAAACTTCAATCATAACGACCATAGAAGTGGACCATGACTTTTACCATCCAGGGATATTAACAGGTCAAAAGATTTCGTGAACCCGTTATAGTTATATTAATCCTGTTCTGGCTCATGAAGTTGATTCACATGGGATTCAGAAACTGAGTCACAGAAAATGACCCACTCTACCTTTTCTCACATGTGTGCAAATGAAAAATAATATCGGGGCCATTGAACAAGTCCTGTCAGTTGGCATGGGAACCGGTTTGATCGGTTTCGGTCTCACGCAGAGGGGCAAGGGGCGGATTCTTCCCATCCTGGTCGGTGGAAGCCTCCTTATGCATGGCTTTTCGAACCATAGTCGTCTCTATGAAGCCCTGGGAATAGACGAATCCTATGGAACTCCTATTCGACATCCCTTGAATAGAATCGTGCATTTTCGAAAATCCATTTGCATCAATCGTCCGGCCGCGGACATCTATGCCTTTTGGCGTGACTTGAATAATCTTCCCCGATTCATGCACAACATCGTAGCCGTGGAGATACTCGATGACACACGTTCAGTTTGGCATGCACGTGGGCCTTTCAATAAAGAAGTCTATTGGGAAGCCGAGATTCTGGAAGAACGGCAAAACGAGATGCTGACATGGCGAACCATAGAATCGGAATCCAACCTTGAACACGAGGGAGTCTTGTCCCTGCGACGCGCGGCGGGAAATCGCGGAACGATTCTTTCCTTGGATTGTCGATGGTCTCCGCCTGGAGGAGTCTTTGGCGCAGCCATGGCAAAACTCCTTCCCGATGACCCTGCACGGCAGGTCAGCGAAGATCTTCGACGTTTTCGCCAATTGATGGAAACCGGAGAAATTACACGAAACCAGGAAGCCTGCCAGGGCACGGATCGCTCCGGGCTGCTAAACAATCTCCGCGATGTCAGTGATGAACTCGGGATCACAGATCCCGTCGCAACGACACACCGTCCCTCCTGATCTCATGAACATGGGAACTTCTCATGCCGGAGGGTTCACTGAATTTATCATCAGACCTATCTCATGTTCATAAAAATATGCCCAATGTGCCGACTTTTTTGTCAGCGATAGGATAGCCCGCGAAGGGCTGGAAAGATTCTTTATGCGCGCCGTCTGTTGGAATGGGAAACATGATGTCCGGGTCGAAAACGTTTCCGATCCGGAAATAATTAACCCCCGTGATGCCATCGTTCGAGTGACCTTAACTGCCATCTGCGGGTCGGACCTTCACCTGTATGATGGATATATTCCAAGCATGAAATCCGGCGACATCCTCGGTCATGAGTTCATGGGGGAGGTTGTTGAAGTCGGTGCCGCCATCAACAACCTGAAAAAAGGGGATCGGGTTGTCGTCCCGTTCAATATCGCATGCGGAAACTGTTTTTTCTGCACAAGGAAGTTGTGGTCCTGCTGCGACAATTCGAATCCCAACGCGTGGATGGCTGAAGCGGCCTATGGCCATTCACCCGCCGGGTTGTTCGGATATTCCCACATGCTGGGCGGCTATGCGGGTGGCCAAGCCGAATACGTGCGGGTTCCCTTTGCAGATATGGGACCGTTTAAAATTCCTCCTGGGTTGAAAGATGAAGAAGTGTTGTTTCTCTCAGATATCTTTCCGACGGGATATCAAGCCGCCGAGAATTGCGATATTCAGGAGGGCGATAGCGTGGCCGTATGGGGCTGTGGACCTGTGGGACAATTTGCGATACGAAGCGCCCTGATGCTGGGCGCAGAGAAGGTATTTGCCATCGATCATTTCCCCCAACGTCTCGACCTTGCGCGCCGGGGCCACCCCGGACAGGTTCATGAGGATGATCGAATAGAAACTATTAATTTTGATGAGGATGAAGTCTATGACTACCTCATGAATGCGACCGGTGGCCGAGGCCCTGATGCCTGCATTGACGCCGTGGGACTCGAATCTCACGGCACAACGGTAGACGCCCTCTTCGACCGGGTTAAGGTGGCAAGTTTTCTCGCGACCGATCGCATTCATGTCCTTCGCCAGGCGGCACGAGCCGTTCGCAAAAACGGCACGATCTCCATACCCGGCGTGTATGGCGGTTTTGCCGATAAGTTTCCGATTGGCGCCATCTTCGGTAAAGGCATTACCATACGTTGCGGCCAGACTCACGTTCATAATTATATGCAGCCGCTGTTTGAACGTATTGAAAAACAAGAGATCCACCCATCGTTCATTATTTCCCACCGCTATAATCTTGATGAAGCTCCTGATGCCTATAAAAATTTTCGGTTTCACCAAAATGAGTGCAGGAAAGTTGTTCTTTGCCCTTGAATTTTGTCGGAATACAATCGGAATAACAAACGAATGTTCGGCAATTTCAAATCTGAATGTCTCCCTAGAAAAGATTATAAGGGATAGTGGAAATTTTCCACCGGCCTATCTCTTGCCCATTCACGTGGACTCAAGATATGCTGGCGGCCTGGCTCTATGCCAGCCCCCCTCAGGCGGTGAATGATGAGGCTCTAGGCTGAAACGTGATGAGCGATGAGCCAAGGCCCTGTGAGGGTGGCGACAGAATGGAGCCCGTCGCACTCATAAATAACCCCCCCTACAATTTTCCGTTGAAGTACATCAGGAAGTGGTATAGGAGAGAAAACGTTTAAAAATTCCATGGAATCGTATGTTCTTTTTTATCACTTCAATCTGTGAATCTCTTCAGAAAAGACATCTGTCATGCCGTTGGCAATGATCGACCTTTCCATGATTGTATTAGCCATGTTCCCCCGTAGATGTTTAAAGGAGATATCGTGAAATGAACAGCTTTTATGCAAAAAATGTTTTAACTCAATGCGGAAAAGGAAAGGGAAATTTATGAACATGTATACGTCTCGGACTTTCGGGTGGATAATGGGGTCGCTAGCGGCAGCGGTCCTGACCATGGGGACGACCTCTATGGCTGCGGCAGCTGGTTTTACAGCCTATAACGACCTGGCTTGGGGGACAGGCCAGCTGGACACGAATATCACGAAGATGACTTCCCCTAGCGGGGGCTCTGGCCTGCCCTCCACCGGCCTACTGAAAGATTTTGCTACCGGCCTTGATACGGGCGTGACCATGACCGTAACCGGCGGCCAATTTGTTGCCGGGGCCAATGATTTGCAAGGGGCAGACCCGACGGTCGGTGATGCCTTTACAATCTTTGAAGGCAAAGTCAACGGGAAGGGCGTGGTTACCTATATCGATGATGTGAATAATTCCCTCGTGTTGACTTTTAGCGGACTAAACCCAAACAAAAATTATGATCTGACCTTTTATGCTCATCGAAACAACAACGGGTGGGATCGAGCTTCCCTGGTGACCCTTTCAGGGCAGGACGCATTTACAAATTCGAGTTCCATTGCGACTGATAATCCTGATACGGGAACGTATCCAGGGGGAGTGCTGTTCACGGGACCGACAAGTGCTTCCACAAGGTTGCCGGCGGACAATGATAATGGCTATGTGGCCCGGTTTAGTGGCATTGATCCCGGTAGCGATGGGACGGTGCTGCTGACCATCAGTTTTGATGGAAGTGTGGCTGAGCAATATAAGGGAAAGTATGGCAGCGCAGTTCGGCTGATTGAGTCATCGGGTTCGGCGGGTTCGGCTGGGCAGGATTTGAATGGAGATGGCAAAGCTGACCTTGTCTTTAGGAATACCAATGGTAATGCTGCAGTCTGGTTGCTGAATGGGGCAGCAGCTCCCTTGTCCACCGTCTCTCTCGGCGGGGTGGGTTCCGACTGGGAGGTCGCGGGAGTAGGCGATACAGATGCCGATGGCAACGCGGACATTATCTGGCGCAATACCACGTCGGGCGCGGTGGCGGTGTGGTTGATGAACGGAGGAACCCGGATTTCGGCGGGCATCCCCGGCACGGCGTCGACCGCGTGGACCATCCAGGGAGTCGGGGATCTAAATGGAGACGGCAAGGCCGATCTGGTCTTTAGACACACAAATGGAAGTGCGGCGGTCTGGTTGCTGAATGGGACCGCGGCGCCCTCCTCTACCGGCTCCTTAGGGGTGGTGGGCTCCGCCTATCAGATCTCGGGGGTGGGTGATACCAATGCCGACGGCAAGGCGGATATCATCTGGCGCAACATCACGAACGGCGCGGTGGCGGTGTGGTTGATGAACGGGGTGACCAGGACTTCTGTAGGTTTCCCTGGCACGGCGTCGACCGCGTGGACCATCCAGGGAGTCGGGGACCTGAACGGGGATGGTAAGGCCGATCTGGTCTTTAGACACACAAATGGAAGTGCGGCGGTCTGGTTGCTGAATGGGACCGCGGCGCCCTCCTCTACCGGCTCCTTAGGTGCGTTGAGCTCGTTCTGGCAGATTAGACAAGTAGGCGATACGGATGCCGATGGCAAGGCGGATATTATCTGGCGCAACACCTCAAGCGGCGCGGTGGCGGTGTGGTTGATGAATGGGGTGACCAGGACTTCTGTAGGTTTCCCCGGCACGGCCTCGACGACGTGGGAAATTCAACCCTAACTGGATGCACCTGCCGAATAGAGGGCCTGTGCTTGAGGTGACTCTCGTTTTTTCAGAAACGAGAGTCACCTGGCTGGCTCACGTCTTTATAAGAATCTTTTATAGGCCTTGCAGAAGAAGAATCTCATCTGAAACTGGGGCATAAACTTTAACTGGGAGATTGTCGCGCCGGGTTGCCGACAGACCTCTCGCCTGGAATTGCTATCTTCACGAAATCCCAGGCCCCCCTAAACCATTTCGCTTTAATCGTGGAATGACGGACCGCCAGCCCGAAGTGACCGACAGGGCCAATGGTAAACGGTATCATCAAATGCTTTCATGAAATCTGTAAACGTTGGTCAATTTTTTTCGTTTGTCCTCGTCTCCTTTTTACACTTTCGTCCATATCTACCCTATTTAGATTGAGAGCGGTTCTCTTGAACTTCTGGATCCACTGCAGATGCCACCAAGGGATGAGGTTTCGAAACAGTGGTCCCACCGCTACCATAAGGACGAGTAATGATTTCCAGTAAATGGCCGTTCGGATCATTGAAATACATCCCGCGTCCATCATCCCAGGCGTTGATGTGATTCGGCTCCTCCCGATAGGGGTCAGCCCAATACGGTAGCCGTCGTTCCTGGATTCGCTCAAAGATCTGGTCGAATTCGACCTCGCTTACCAGAAAAGCATAATGCTGAGGGGGAATGTCGCCATCGGCATCGAGATAATCCAAGGAAGTCTCTCCTACCCGGACCACCGCAAACGGCCCCATGAGCAATGGTGCCGGTAAACCAAGTATTTGCGTCAGAAACACTGCCGAAACATTTTTGTCCTTAGCAGCCACGATGGTGTGATTCAATGTCATGGGCAGGGACTTGATCCTTTTTCATAATGACACGGCCACCTTCTACATCAACCGCCAATTCGGCCTGTCTTTCTAATGAGATAGATGTTGACCAGAGCGTGGGGCTCAAATTTTTCCGACAAGATCCAAGCCCGGTGTTAATGTCTTATCTCCCGGTTTCCAGTTAGCCGGACAGACTTCTCCTTTTCCTTCCCTGACGTGAACTGCCGCTTGTAGTTTTCTCAGGAGTTCCCGGCCATTTCGTCCGATGCTGTTGTCGTGGATTTCTCCCACTTTCAGGACCCCGTCCGGATCGACCAGAAAACTCCCACGCAACGAAACTCCCTCATCCTCCAGATAGGTTCCGAACTCCCGGCTTAGCCGTCCCGTGGGATCGGCTACCATGGGGAACTGAATGTTTTTTATGGCAGGCGAGGTATCGCGCCAGGCCTTATGCACAAAAACCGAATCGGTGCTGACGCTAAGAACTTCAGCCCCGAGCTTTTGAAATTCCGGATACAACTCCCCCAGTTCTTGCAATTCTGTTGGACAGATAAACGTAAAGTCACCCGGATAAAATACCAATACCAGCCATTTGCCCTGGAATTGGGACAACTTGAGAGAACGGATCTGTTCCTTGTGAAAGGCCTGGTATGTGCCATCCGTCATCGTCTGTCCAATTTGCATCATCATGCTTTTCGACCTCCTTCATGGAAACGGGTTGAAATGTTTCGCACAAGTCGTTCAGAGCAAGTTTTGTCCTCTGTATCTGAATTCCGAAACTCCGACTCTCAAGTCACTTAAACAAATCTTATCCCGGAATGCAAAAAGTGGTGACTGCCTTGAACCCTTGCATGGAACTCTTTCGTTACCCCATCAATCTTTTTAAAATCTCATCCCAGGGTTTTTTACAGTGTGGCCTCTTCAATTGTTTCTATATGATAAGTAATTTCGCGTGATCTGTGTACTCACCTATTCATCACGAACTCATCAATGTTAAGGAGCGATTCGCATGGCCAAAAAACAACCCACTAAATCTTCTCCTGCCTCCACCGGTAAAACCGCAAAATATGCTGACCAAACTGTCAACATCGGCACTGGAGGGGAAGTGCACCAGACAAGCGGAAAAACCAATCCGGTATTAACAACTCAGCAGGGCATTCCTGTCGCAGATGACCAAAACTCGCTTAAAGTCGGACCGCGGGGTCCAAGCGCATTGGAAGACTTTCACTTTCGGGAAAAGATTTTCCACTTTGACCATGAACGGATTCCGGAACGGGTCGTGCATGCCCGCGGGTTTGGAGCTCATGGGTATTTTGAAAACTACGAATCTCTGGCAGATGTAACCAGAGCCGACCTCTTTCAACGACCACGTGATAAAACTCCTGCGTTCGTCCGCTTTTCCACCGTAGCCGGCAATAAGGGTTCTTTCGATTTGGCAAGAGACGTCCGGGGATTCGCCGTGAAGCTGTATACCAAAGAGGGGAACTGGGATCTTGTGGGCAACAATATGCCGGTGTTTTTCATACAAGACGCTATGAAATTTCCAGACCTCGTTCACGCGGCCAAAGCCGAACCGGATCGTGGTTTCCCCCAGGCGCAAACCGCGCATGATAACTTTTGGGACTTTATCTCTCTGACCCCCGAAAGTATGCACATGGTGATGTGGATTATGTCCGACAGAGCCATTCCCCGCTCCTTTCGATTCATGGAAGGGTTTGGCGTGCACACATTCCGGCTTATCAATGGTCAGGGAAAATCAACGTTCGTAAAATTTCACTGGAAACCAAAATTGGGGATGCAGTCCGTGGTGTGGAACGAAGCCGTTAAAATTAACGGAGCTGACCCGGACTTCCATCGCCGGGATTTATGGAGTGCCATTCAGCAGGGTGATTATCCGGAATGGGAACTGGGCCTTCAGCTATTTGATGATGAATTTGCTGAAGAATTCGATTTTGATGTGCTCGATGCCACCAAACTCATTCCAGAAGAAATTCTACCAATTCGACGCGTGGGCCGGCTCGTTCTTGATCGCTGTGTGAACAATTTCTTTGCTGAGACCGAACAGGTCGCCTTCTGTACGCAAAATATTGTACCGGGCATTGATTTTTCAAATGACCCGCTATTACAAGGGCGGAACTTTTCCTACCTCGATACTCAGCTCAAACGGCTTGGCAGTCCGAATTTCACTCACATACCCATAAACGCCCCCAAGTGTCCGTTCAGCCATTTTCAACAGGACGGGCATATGGCCATGCAGAATCCGCAAGGCCGAGCCAACTATGAACCCAATTCCTGGCCCGGCGAAACTGGCGGTCCCCGTGAATCACCGGAAAAAGGATTCACGTCTTATCCTGCAGAGGACCAAGGCCCAAAAGTCCGCCTTCGCTCCGAGACCTTTGCCGATCATTACAGCCAGGCTCG
Source organism: Candidatus Nitrospira neomarina (assembly GCF_032051675.1). Lineage (NCBI taxonomy): Bacteria > Pseudomonadati > Nitrospirota > Nitrospiria > Nitrospirales > Nitrospiraceae > Nitrospira > Candidatus Nitrospira neomarina. The sequence continues at coordinate 530,322 of NZ_CP116968.1, read as the reverse complement.
ACAATTCTACACCAGTCAGACCGAGGTCGAACAAACACACATCGCGAACGCCTTAGTCTTTGAATTAAGCAAAGTGGAACGTCTTGAGATACGAACTCGTATGGTTTCTCATTTACTGAATATCCACCAGGATCTGGCCAAAACGGTCGCCAAAGGATTGCGCATCCAGCAGATGCCCGCGCCCGCAGATGCGGCGAAACCCACCCAAGAGGATCTCCAACGGTCACCGGCGCTCAGCATTCTTCTTAATAGTCCCAAGACCTTCAAAGGGCGAAAGCTTGGAGTGCTCATCACCGACGGAGTCGATATGAAATTATTTAAATCTCTCAAAGCCGCCGTCAAATCGGAAGGGGCGATTATGGAGATTGTGGCCCCCGGCGTCGGCGGAGTAGAAGCCAGCGACGGGACATGGATTGAAGCCGCCCAGAAAATCGATGGCGGCCCCTCTGTTCTGTATGACGCAGTAGCCCTCCTCCTTTCCGAGGAAGGAGGCCAGGCTTTAGCCAAAGAGCCGACGGCGAGGGATTTTGTGGCAGATGCCTTTGCGCATATGAAATTTATCGGATATGTCGAAGCCGCGACGCCCCTCTTTACAAAGGCAGGGCTGACAGATATGGACGGGGGAATGATCGCTCTTGACGGAAATAAAGGCACCTCCAAATTCCTGGAAATGTGCCGTCATCTCCGATTCTGGGACCGCACCGCGGCTTCATAACGGGGCGGTTCGATCACAGAACCGGTAACAATAACAGGTCAGTGAGGAGACCGGGAAATCGGGACATCATGCCGAACGAGTATCGATCGGGTTGGTGCAAAAATTAATATATGCCTTCTCAACTGCACCGCAGAGTGTACCTAAACGTCGTTCCTTTTTTACCAAAGAACATTACATGAGATATTTAGCGCTGGCTACCGATTACGACGGCACTCTTGCCCTTCATGGGCGTGTCAACGAATCGACCCTTCGAGGTCTGGAAAAAGTCTTAACCACCAATCGAAAGCTCCTTCTGGTCACAGGCCGGGAACTGGATGATCTACTGAAAGTATTTCCTCATCCTCATGTATTTGAGTGGATTGTCGCGGAGAATGGGCTTTTATTGTACAAACCTTCTTCCAAGGAAACGATCACCCTGGCGGATATGCCGTCTGAAGATTTCATTATGCGGCTTCGTTCCCGCGGTATTCCCATTTCAGTCGGACGAAATATCGTCTCCACCGTTCGCCCGCATGAAACGGCCGTATTGGAAGTGGTCCGTGATCTCGGATTGGATATCCAACTGATTTTTAACAAAGAAGCCGTCATGATGCTTCCCGCCGGATTCAGTAAAGCGACCGGACTGGAGAAAGCGCTACGCAAAATGGGTCTATCACCACACAATGTCGCCGGAATTGGCGATGCCGAGAATGATCTCCCTTTTCTGGGAATGGTGGAGTGCTCCGCGGCCGTCGGCAATGCCCTCCCGGCCATCAAGGAACGCGCCGATATCGTGATGGAAGGAGAGCAAGGAGACGGGGTCGTGGAGTTTATCCGGCATCTTCTGGCTGACGACTTACAATCCATTGATCCGTCCCTTCACCGGCATTATGTCGTGCTGGGATCCACAGAGACGGAGCAGGAAGTCCGAATCAGTCCCTATGGTCCGAACCTTCTCCTGGCCGGCTCATCGGGAAGCGGAAAATCCACGCTCTCAACCGGCATCATTGAGCGTCTCACGGATAAACAGTATCAATGTTGTATTATCGATCCAGAAGGCGATTATGAATCGTTAGAACAGTCTGTGGTCCTGGGTGATGTGAATCACGCACCCAACTCAAAGGAGGTCATCACTATTCTGGAAAACCCGGATACGAACCTGGTCATCAATCTGGTGGGTCTGGCGATACAAGAACGTCCTTCTTTTTTTAACAACATCTTTAAAGATCTTCAGGATTTCAGAGCACGAACGGGCCGCCCTCACTGGATTGTACTGGATGAGACTCATCATCTGATGCCGGCAGAATGGGATATCTCTTGCCCCTTGCTCACCCCATCACTACATTCCCTGCTGATGATCACCGTACACCCCGATCAAATGGCTGCCGACGCCCTTACCGCTATTGATTGTGTCGTGGTGATCGGCAAATCTCCAGGCGAACGATTGGAGGCTTTCACCAATTCGGTGGGGGAATCTCTGCCTTCCTTCGAGGATCATCACGTCCAACCGGGGGAGGCGATATTCTGGAAACGGTACGGAGGGGCTCTGCCGATTCGATTCCGGATACATCCCAATAGGAGCGAACGAAGGCGTCATCGTCGGAAGTATGCGGAAGGAGAATTAGGACCGGATCGCAGTTTTTACTTTCAAGGTCCGGAAGGAAAGCTGAACCTTCGCGCCCAAAATCTTATGCTTTTTCTTCAACTGGCAGAAGGACTGGATCCTGAAACGTGGATGTATCATTTGAAGCGGCATGATTATTCTTCCTGGGCTCACGAATGTATTAAAGATAAAACGCTGGGCGCCGAAATTCGGGAAATAGAATCCACTGAATCGCTGGAACATGGGCAAAGTCTGGCTCGCATCAAAGCCGCCATTGAATCCCGGTATGTCCTTTTTCCTCACCCTACTTCTTCTCCTTCCCCATCCGCTCCTCCTGCCCCTATATCTACTTAACTTTCAATTTAAGTAAAAATAAAAAGAGAAACTGTCAAAAGACTATATGCATTCCAAACGAAGGAGACGAGGTTGGATATCCACAACTTCGTCTCTTTTTCCTCTTGACCGGGAAACGGGTATTCCGATTCTGATTCTGATTCAAAACATAGACATGGGTCCTTTTATACCCTCAACCCCTTATCCTTCATCTTGATTCCACTTACAACAGGGGACTCTGGATTTTTTGGCTGGAGGTCTGGGTCCTCTTCACCCGTACATATCCGGAAAGGACATTGGGAATTTGTCCGTCACCATATTTATCAAGGTTGGTTAGGATAGAAAGCAGTGGGTGGCAAGCAGCAATGCGTCATTCATTCTTGTTCAAATCAGCAAACGAGTTTTTCTTCGTCTTTTCGGTTTCATTAAAGAAAAGAGTAAGAAAAACTCATTCACCTTAATTGTAGGAGGGTAAATCATGATTAAACTCGCATCAAAATTCACTATCCAGACTTTCGGTCTGGTATTTTCCGCAGGCATGTTGTTGCTGCCCGTAGCGGGACAAGCCGGCCAGGGCATGGGATCCACATCCGGATCTTCAGACTCCGTCCCCGAGGTGCAGTCTCAACTTGAGTCAGGGTCTGACACACAATGGAGCGACCAATTGCAACGTGAACGGGATCAGGCAAAACAGAGTCGTGATCAAGCTCAACAGGAACGTGACCAAGCTCAGCAAGAACGCGATTTGGCACTCCAGGCCGGCAAGGGCTCTGACGATTCCGGCTCCGGTATGAAATCCATTCAAGGACAAACAAGTAGTGCCCGGAATGGCAGTGGAGCAGAAAACCAAGAGAATGCCCGTTTAATTCAGGACCGAGACCAATACTTGAAAGAGCGAGATGCCCTTCAAAAGGAAACGTCCGATCTCCGGCAAGAACGTGATCGAGCCATGAGTTCAATTTCAGGTGGTTCGGCTTTGGATGCTGTTGACCGGGGCATGCCTGTGACTCCGGGGCATTAAGAATTTCAGTTCTTGGGTTTGAAAGCTTTTACCCGTCGCTGGTTGTCGGGCTTCCCTCAATCTCAAGGGTGGCCCGGCAACCGGTACCTGTCAACCGGTACTACTCGAAAGGAGAACCTATGTCACTGTTCATAAAATCCGCCCCAGGCTGGAAAACCACCTCGCTTCTTGGATCGTGTGTGGTTCTTTTTGTGGGGATAACGGCTGCCTCAGGAGGGGAAAAATCCTCTACAGATACATCTGCACCCCAGTCCACAACGCAACAAGAAAAAAAGGATGGTGATCAGCATCACCAGTTTACATTGCTTCCCGGGCATCGGGTTATCACCGGCGTTGTGGAAGGAGTGGCAGCGGATCAAGCTAAAGTCAATTCCGGGGATACCGGAGAAATTACTCCCAGATATCTTTCCCTTGAACGAGCGAAAGAAAAAGGATTCACGCTGAAGCAGGGCGATAAGGTCACCATTGTGGTAAACGCCAAGAATCACGTTGTCGATTATCACCTCTCGAAAGAAAAAGGCCAGAGTCACCACACAGTCATCAAAGGCAGACTTGCGCAACCGCTGAAAGTCGGACAGGAACAAGCCATCATCAAAACGAAAGAGGGAAAAGAACAATCCTTTGCCGTCCGTCCTCTTGCAAGGAGTGAAGTCGCAGCCATTCCTTTCGACACTGAGGGGCTGTTTCTCATTGATGAAACCAATAAAATTGCGAGTGCCACATTAACCAAGGATGTGATGTCCGAGGACGATTGGGCTCGTTCCACTGCATACAATGTTTATCGTCATATTAAAGGAGTCGTCCAGGAAAAGCCGGAAAAGGAATCTTTGACGATTCAAACCAAAAATGAGGAATCCCTGACATTACCGGTTTGGGATTACTTACAGAATGAGTTGACGGAACTTTCCAAAGGCATGGCGGTGACCATCTTGGTAGATCAGAATGATAAAATCGCCGATATTGCCTATGTTCCTACGAGTGAGAATTAGTCTCATAGAAATAGAAAGTGAGTGTGAGCCTTGCCATGGAGTGGGCATTTGGAGGCTCGCTCACCAGAGCCATGTTCTCTGAGTGGAATTATCGCGATGGGGCAAAACCACCTGTATTCCCTCCAGATCGAACTTGAGCCACGGACGCCGATACCCTCGTGGGAGGGCGGCGTCTCAGAGTCGATAAAGAAAGTGGAATCGAAGGGATAAGAGGTCTTGACGACGAAGTTTCAGAAAGCCGGATGATCCCACGAGGCTTTCCACATCATGGAAAACCACACTCCGATCTGGGATTCACCTATTCACTCTCGTTAGCGGAGCCTCCCCTTCCTTTTCCCCATCGCGACCGTCAAGCTACCTCTGTGGCTTTCAATTTAACACATGAGGGAATGAGACATTGTCAACAGCGGAAGATGTTTTGGGAAAAGACACGTCATTTGACTTGGATATCGTTGATCACGGAATCCACTCCGGGTACATTGCTTGCGGCCTTTTCCGCCGTCTGCCGTTGTGGACCTTTTTCAACGAATCCTCCCAAGGTCACCACACCATTTCTGACTATGATGTTAATGGGAGCGGCGTCCAACCCTTCCTGCATAAGAGCGACTTTTACCCTGCCGGCGATATATTCGTTCCTATCCGACACCTCTGCATCATGGCCAAGCGGAGAGCCACATCCGAACGACGTGAATACAAGGGCCATTATGAGCAAAGCGGGAATGTGGTGCCACCCATCTGAAAAGGAATAGGAAGAGAAATGGTTCACATGAATCCTTTAAAAGATAATTTTCAATGAAGAATATAAAACATAACAGATTCTGTGTGACGAATGGCAATCCTAAGAACACATTCTTTTCATTGCCCAACATTACCTAAATGAAACCATGTGATATGTCATGAAGATCCAAGAGAGACAGCCCAGGTGGGGAGGCAGACTTTTTATTTCGATTGTCATTGTGGCCTGCGTAATTGCCATAACTGTTGCAGGAGGAATCATGGCGCTGAACTCTCAATGGTTTCTTCATTTTGCTGAATCCAAGCTGACGGAATCTCTCGGTCAACAGGTGAATATTGGCGCATTGGAGGTAGACGTAGGTCGTATCGCCCGGTTACGAGTCGAAAAGTTATGGGTCGCGAATCCGTCCTGGGCGGCAGATCCTTATCTTGCGTCCGTGGATGTTCTGGAGGCGGGGATCGACCTCATGAAGCTTCTGAGAGGTGATCTGCTCATCACCGACCTGCAAGCGACCGCACCAGTCGTTCATCTGGAGTGGTCTCGTCAAGGCAAGGGCAATTGGGCTCAGACGAATGAAGGGGATTCTTCTCCGGATAATCAGCAAACCGACCGGCAGCAGGACAATGCGACGCTTGATCTCCCTCGGGTGAAATCCGTGACAGTCAAAGGGGGAAGAATGACGTATCTTGATCCCCGTAAGGATATCTTTCTTGCGCTGTCGTTCGATGCCGAGAGAAAAGAAGGCGGCACGGTTCCAATCGGTCTGATGGCCAATGGGGGTGGACACCTCGCCGGAGAACCGGTCACGGTTGAATTGTCTGCAAAGCCTGCATCACAGGCGACAGGTACACACGACAATCCTATTCAGTTGGCGTTACTCATCAATGCCGTTCAGACGAGATTGCAGGTTGAAGGAAAAATTGATGCACTGCTCTCTCCTGAGAGGGCAGACCTGCAAATCCGGGTGGGAGGCAAAGACCTCTTCCGATGGAATGACATAATCGATACCGCCCTCCCCGAATTTCCCACATATCAATTGGCCGGACATTTGATGCTGGCTGATCACGTATGGACAGTGAATGACCTGAAAGCCATGGTCAAGGATAGCGATGTGACAGGGACACTGAAAATTATTCCCGAGGCCAATCCTGTCCGGATTGAAGGACACCTCTCTTCCACGCGGCTGGATGTGGCACAACTACAGGAATATGTACCTCAACAACCAAACCCGGAACCACTGGCAGTGAAAGTCGGCAACATCTTGAATAGCATCCATCAGGCCGCCTGGCAAACCAGTCTTACCTATCGAGCCGATCTGATTGAAACAGGCACGGTGCCGGTACACAATGCCGATATCGCCATGAGGTTGGAAGAGCAGAGGCTCATCATAGAACCCCTATCGGCGGAAGTGTCCGGTATTCAGCTTAACGTCGAGACGCAGGTATCCGTGGAAGAAAATCTGGCGAAAGGTCGAGTCCACCTTCGAGCTGAAAACAAAGAAGCTCCAAACATGACCAAGATCGCCAATGCATCAACAGCTCGAACGAACGCGACGCAAGGACTTCCCGGCAATCTCGAAATGAACCTTGCCATGAACATACACACGGTACCTCCACCAGATCAAAAAAAAGGCTCCCCGGTGGAATCCAAGCCCCATGAACCGATCCATGCCGTTGAGCTGAGCACACTGGACATCGAAAATTTGGATATGCGCTATACCAATCCTTCCACGAACACCCAGATCCGGGCGCACATGGATGAAAACACATCGGATGGCCTGGTTCTCAAAGCCAAGGGTATTTTACGCGACCAACCGCTTACCCTGACAGTGTCGGGTCCTACCATTGAAACTGTACTGGAGCCTTCTCCCGATCATGCCACACGCACACCTCTCTCTGCGGATCTACAACTACTCGACACGACGGCTTCGCTTTCTGCCATGGTTGAGCCCGCCTGGCCGCTCATGTGGATGGATTTGTCTGTTTCCCTTCACAGCGAATCCCCGTCCAAAATCGCGTCCATGTTTGACATGGAAATGCCGACGTTGGGACCGGTCGCAATAAAGGGAAAGCTGCATAAGAGATCACAGACCTGGAAACTGGAGAACGTGTCGGGCGTGGTAGACCACAGCGATTTTTCCGCAAGGGCGACCGTTGACACGAGTGAAACGACCCGTTTTACGGCAACGGTGCATTCTGAAACATTGGATCTGGTTTCGCTGGTTCCCACCTCCGGCAAAGAAGAATCTTCAACACGACAACCCGAAACTCAGGAGACAGGAGGTATCCAGGCCCCTGAATGGCTGACGCATCTGAGCGGCATCCTCGAGATTTCCGTCGGGAACCTGGTGGTCCCGAACGTCACGTTAGAGGATGTTTCCATGGTGACAAAGATCGAGAATGGCCTGATTCGCATCTCCCCGCTGACAGTGGAAATTGGTGAAGGCATGATAACGACATCGGCACTGCTGGACTTGCGCGATCCATCGCTGCCCTCCCGTCTTCAGACCGATATCGAACGGGTGGATCTGGATAAGGCCATGCAATCGCTGGGGAAAGAATCCGGTAGCTTGGGAACGGTGAGCGGCCGCCTCGCCTTGAGTCTTCCTTCTGCAGAGCCCAACGTGAACAATCCGCTTGAGGTCGAGGCCTTGCTTGATCGCTTGCGCATCGATGAAGTGCGGATACGCTATGATGATCCCGACTTACAGGCCAAGTCGGATTTACAGGTCCGGGCGGAAAGCGTCGCCTCCGGCATTCAGGTAAATGGAACCGTGGAATATCGTGAACATCCTGTTGATGTGCGCCTGACCACGGGTTCCATCCAGAAAGTCTGGAGTGACTATCAGTCGATGCCGGTGGAAGCGATCGTTTCCGTAAACGACACCACCATCCGACTGGACGCCACGATAGGAAATGTGTTGCCTCTCTCAGCCTTTAAGGGACGAGTGTGGGTAGAAGGACCGGATCCGGCTCGTTTAGGTGAGGCCTTAGGTATTCCCTTGCCGCATCTTCCCCCTTATCAGCTGGAAGCTCTGGTACACCGGAAACAAGGGCCGGAAGATCAACAGACGGTCTCTCTTCAAAACCTGAGCGGCGCCGTGGGAGACAGCGATGTGACCGGCATCCTGCATGTGATGACGGGCGGGGAACGTCCCATGGTCTCGGCTCGTCTGCACTCACGCAAACTGGATTTCGATGATCTGGCCGGTCTGATCGGTGCACCGCCGGATCCCGAAGAAACCGCTTCGGAGGCACAGGAAGCCCGTGCCGAAAAAACCGAAGATCGTCAAACGGTGTTGCCGACTAAGCCCATGGATTTCACCCAGCTTAGAAAATTGGATGCAGAAGTGGAATATACCGCGACCGACGTGCTGGCACCGGACCTTCCTCTCAATGATTTTGCCCTGAATGTGACGCTAGAAGACGGACATCTACAGATGGATAGATTGGACTTCGGCGTGGCCACCGGAACGGTGTCCATGCAACTTGAGATGAATGCCCGCAAAGATCCCATCCGGGCGAAACTGCATACGGATGTTGATCATGTGAACCTCAGTCGATTGCTGGCACGCTTCGACGTGGCTGATGATTCGTTTGGTGACATCGGCGGGCGGGCGAAATTGTGGATGCAGGGACAGTCGTTGGCGGATTGGTTCGGGTCCGCGGACGGTGGTCTTTTTTTAACCATGACGGGAGGGAAAATCAATGGCCTGCTCGTGGAGTTGGCCGGATTGGACTTCACTGAATCAGCGGCGATATTCCTGAGCACAGATACGCGTGTCAAGATAGAATGTGGGTATACGGACTTGCAGGCCCGCAGTGGTATCGTGACCATCCACCCTTTCCTACTGGATACCAAAGACACCAAGTTCAAAGGTCACGGGTCGATTGATCTTCGTCAAGAAAAATTGGACCTGACCGTAGAACCCTATCCCCAGGATTTTACCATTCTGAGTTCACGCGGGCCCTTGCACGTCACGGGCACATTTTCGGATCCTGAATTTTCTGTCGAACCCACTTTTCCCTCTCCTGAGTTTGGTATGGCTGATGATAGCGCCCGCTGTACGGGTATGGTGGACGCGCTTCGGAACGCCAGAAAGGAGCAACTGGCAAACAAAAATTGATTCCTTCCGTTTTATTCACCAGTTGCCATACGTGCCAGTACAGAGTGAAATCCAAACATACACCTCAGTGTCAGGTGATGAAGGGAAAAGACTTCAGGGAAATTAACAGGTTTCTAAGCAATCTTTCCGTGTTACGTTGAAAAGTAAATAGTGCAGCCGCCACTTCTGAGCCATCGAAAGGATCAACATGTCAATTACAAGAAATGATCTAGAGGATCTCCTTGAACAGAAGGAAAGTCCCTGCGTGTCCTTATACATGCCGACCCATCCCGCAGGACAGGAAATCCGACAGGACCCGATACGCTTGAAAAACCTTCTCAAAGAGACGGAACAGCAATTGACGGAACAGGGCATCAGGAGCGCAGACGCTCGAACCTGGCTGGAACCTCTCTCGAAACTCCTGGAGGATGAGCAATTCTGGCGGTATCAGGATCAGGGGCTGGCCATGTACGTCGCGAAGGATTGGCATCGGGTCTTTCGTCTGCCTCTCAGTCTTCCCGAACTCACGATGGTAGAATCCCGGTTTTATCTGAAACCCATCCTGCCCGTGTTCATGTATGGAGGAACGTTTTATCTTCTCGCGCTCAGTCAGAACCATATCCGTTTCTTTCAGGGTTCACAGGATGGCCTGCAGGAATTGCGCATACCAGATATTCCCCTCAGTATGGAGGAAGCCAATCAAACGGCCGGCGGCGAGCAATCCTTGCAATGGCATACCAAAGCCCCCAATGCAGGCGACCAGCGGGCCGCCATGTTTCATGGACAGGGCGGTGGGGATGACGAAGCGAAATCCCGCATTTCCCAATTTTTTCATCAGGTGGCAAAAGGTCTTCACGAGTTCCTGCACGAAGCGCAGGCACCGTTATATCTGACGGGCGTGGAATATTTGATTCCGATTTACAAAGACGTCAATACCTACCCTCATACTATGGAAGAAGGGGTCACAGGCAATGCTGATGAAAAAAGCCTTCATGAATTGCACCGGCAAGTCTGGCCGGTCGTGAAAGCAGATGCCGATCACGGCATAGAAGAGGCCAAGAACAAGTGTGAAGAGTTTTTGGGTACGTCCAAAGCTTCCCATGATCTGAAAACCGTGGTTCTGGCAGCCCATGAGGGAAAAATCGATACACTATTCGTCGCCCGGGACATTCAACAATGGGGTCGTATCGACGTCATGCAAAACCGAGTGGAAACAAAACCGACAAAGTCCGCCGAATCAGTGGAAATCTTAGATTTTGCGGTGGTGCAGACGTTACTTAAAAAAGGCACGGTTTATGCCCTCTCCCAGAAAGAGATGCCAGACAGTACCTCGTTGTCCGCTATTTTTCGTTATTAATGAATCCGCCGCTTCATACTCTCCATTTGGGCCACGCCCCCAGAGCCCGCGTCTATCACGGGAAAGAATAGCCGGGTTTTCTGTATTAGCCGGTTAGTCTGTATCCTGAAACACATACGACGAGGGTGATCTGGGAGGGTTTGCCCTGCAGCCATGCTCTCGCGCAAACGGCAGGGACCTGGAAAATCCTCCTTTTAGAGTCCTTAAAGCCGCACGCATGATCCATTCTGATACCCTGGAGTGGGTGCCCTCGATATTTCGCGAAAATTAAGGGTTGTTGACAGTTCACGACTCCCTCACTTTGGCTTACAAGTAGGTAGTACACCTGCTGAAAGACGCTCGTGGGGTTTCTTATTGAGGACATTCATCAATGGAAGGAGACAGGAATGGCAAATGACATGAAGGAAAAAGCGAAAGAAATCGGCAAACAGGTGCAGGAAAAAGCCGGTCAGGTCGGAGAGCAGGTACGTGAGCAGACCACTCAACTGGCGAACCAGGCACAAGGCAAAGTAAAGAGCACACTCGAAAGCCAGAAACAAAAGGGTGTCGGGGAACTCAGCGGGCTGGCGGAAGCCGTGCGCCAAACCAGTCACACCCTGCGGGAGCAACAGAATGAAGGCGTCGCCCATTATGCCGAGCGGGCGGCGGAACAAATGGACCGGATGGCGCAATATTTCGAATCCCGTGATGTCGGTGAACTGCTGAACGAAGCGGAAATGTTTGCCCGGCGTCATCCCGAAGCGTTTTTAGGCGGGGCGTTTATGATGGGCCTCGTGGCTGGAAGATTTTTAAAAAGTTCCAGAGATCGAAGGATAGACGAATCTTCTTCCTATGGACGGCAAGAATCGTTCCGGAGGGAAGAACCCACGGCGACAGCTACACCTGCCGCGCCAACCATGTAACGGGAAATCCAATTACTCACATTGAAGAGAAGGAGGAAGTTATGAGTTTGTACCAGGAAGAACGACCACTTAGTGATCTCTTCCGTGACCTGATGAATGAGACAAAAATACTCATTCAACAGGAAATCCAGCTTTTGAAGCTTGAAATGTCCCAAAAAGCCACACAGGCAGGCAAGGATGTGGGCTTTATAGCGGTGGGCGGAGCGCTGGCCTATGCCGGATTGCTGGTTCTTTTAGCAGCGGCCACACTTGCTCTGGCGTTAGTTATACCCGGATGGGCATCAGCCCTGATCATCGGTCTGGTGGTCGTGGGGATTGGTTACGGCCTAATTCAGAAAGGCATCAGCGACCTGAAAAACATCAACCCCGCCCCGCAAAAAACCATTGACAGTATAAAGGAGACCAAACAGTGGACGACCAACGCACTCAATTAAAAATGTCAGAATCGCAAAAGATTGAAGATCCTGACCGGCTTCGCGAACAAATCCGAGAAACCAGAGCGGAACTGGACGAGACAGTTCATACACTTCAACAACGTCTGTCTCCGGATACCATTAAAGAACAGGTCAAAAATGCAGCCATGGATAAAGTCGAAACGGCAAAAGAACATGCCCGGACGAAAGTGAACCAATGGCAATCCATGCTGGTAGAACGGGTCCTGAACAATCCCGTGCCTGCCGCCCTTGTGAGTATGGGGCTCATATGGATGATGAAACAAGCCGCAAATTCGTCATCGGAAAGACACAGGTTTGGAAGAAACCGAAATGGCGATTATGGCGATGGCTATTCCCTTGATCCCTATGAAGAGTGGCCGGAGTATGCTCCCGGAATTGAAGCTGGACGGATTCCCCGACAACCATCCCGCCGGGGAGGATCCCTGGACGCCATGAAAGCAAGAGCACAGGCTTCAGGGCAACAGGCAAAAGAACAGATATCAGAATGGACCGACCAGGCGAAAGAATCATTAGAAGACTGGAAAGAAGAGGCGTCACACCGGTCTGATGAAATTCGGGAGCACACACGCGAGCAGGGCGAACGCATGAAAGTTGAAGTGTCCCGGTATATACAGGAAAGCCCTCTGGCGATCGGGGCCATGGCATTTGCCATTGGAACTGCTATCGGCCTTTCCCTGCCCCGGTCTGAAAAGGAAGATCAATGGATGGGTGAAACACGCGACCGGTTGCTACAAGAAGCCAAGGCGACCGCCAAAGAGATTATGCCCATGGCCAAAGAAGCCGTGAGTGAGGCGCAGCGGGCAGCCAGTGAGGCGATGAAAGAACAGGTCGGCCTGAGATAAAGAGCGACAGCCGCATCAACGGTTGCATGAGCCGGTTCGCCAAATGGTTAGTGTGTATGACTCAATAATGACAGGTGCGTTAATGCTTGTCTGAGTATTCTGTTCCGGTCCGTTCTCCTCAATGAAAATTTTTCATTTGGACCAAAATTTTGCAACAAAAGGATGGAATATGTCCTCCAACTACACAACCGAAAAGAAGTCCGGCCCAAGAGGCCGGAACGCCACCCAACCTAGCCAAATCACGAATGCGGGGTGGTGGGACATCCTCCTGCGGGTGAAGGATCAGATCTCACAGGATAACGTTTCGATCGTCGCCGCAGGAGTGGCGTTTTATGCCGTCCTCGCGCTCTTTCCGGCGTTGGCCGCCATTGTGTCGCTGTATGGATTGATTACCGAGGTCTCTGATGTCCAGGCACAAATTACTTCTCTCAGTTCCTTTCTCCCGCAAGACGCCCAAACGTTGATCGAAGAGCAGCTGACAACCATTTCCACCAGCGGCCAATCAGCGTTAAGTCTTGGAGCGATAGGGGGATTGCTCTTTGCGATTTGGAGCGCATCTAAGGGCATGTCTGCAATGATCACATCCTTGAACATTGCCTACAATGAAGAAGAAGAGCGGAGTTTCATCAAAGTGACCGCGCTGGCGATAGGATTGACGGTTGGAAGTCTTGTGTTTGTCATCCTGACGCTCTTTCTCATTACCCTGCTGCCGGCGGTTTTAGGAATGCTGGGATTCGGCCAGATCATGCAAACGGTCCTTTCTCTCAGTCGTTGGCCGCTTTTGGCGGTAATCGTCATGGGTGGATTGGCCATCCTGTACCGGTATGCGCCCTGCCGGAACTACCCGAGGTGGCAATGGGTGTCATGGGGTGCCGGAATCGCCACGCTAATGTGGATAATAGGGTCGTCGGCTTTTGCCATTTATGCAAATGATTACAGTAGTTACAATCAGACGTACGGGTCACTCGGCGCGGCAGTCATTCTGCTTATGTGGTTCTGGCTGACGGCATTCATCGTCATGGTCGGGGCCGAAATTAATTCTGAAATGGAACGTCAGACGCGGGTGGACACGACGGCCGGTGAACCCGAACCGATGGGCCAACGCGAAGCCTACTCGGCAGACACCCTTGGGAAGACTTCTTCACAACATGCTTCCGTGGGCAAATAGTTGGTACGCATACCAGTGTTCTGAGGCTACATTTTGGGGCAGTCGGGAAGGCATAGCGTGTGTGCTGTACCACTAGACATCCAAGGTGAATTGGAAAGAAATGATTATTTGCAGTCGAAACTTTTTGATGGAAAATTCTGACGATGTCCATTGTGCTGGGGTTAAGCGGAACCGCTGTGCTTGCGGCTGTTCATGTCGGGCTGCTCTTTGGTATTAGCCGACTCGTGCCGCGTCATCCCTCCTCTCCCCCCTTTGTCACCTTTTACGTTTTCTGTCTGTTGGCCCTGACACACTTTGCGGAGATCAGTTTATATGCGGCGTATCTGGCAGGCCTGGAAAAGACCTTGTACCCCGGGAGCCTAATTATCAGCAGTCCTGAAGGCTCTTACAGAGACTGGCTATATTTTTCAGGAATAAACTTTACCACCCTTGGTTTCACCAGCCAGCATGTGAATGGTCCCTTACGTTTGGTCTCAATGTTTGAATCATTGGCAGGGTTCATGCTGCTCACATGGTCCGCGACGTATCTATATAGCATCTGCGGAAAATACTGGGAAAAATAGCACATAACCAGGGTTAATGAGAGTGCACGATTGCAGCATGAATGGCGTACAGTGACAACTATTAACTATCAACCAAAATTAAGGAGGTTTCACGTTATGTCACACGTATTGAAAATTGTCGTACCCGCTTTTGCATTTACCCTGGGTTTCGTTGGCACTCTTCAGGCTGCCGGCGATCAGATGCCACAACATTCCCAAGGAACCAGTCAGCAACAGAACCAGATGGCGACGGTGAAAGGCACCGTGGATAAAATTGATGGCGACGTGTTCACTATCAAAAATGATAAGGGTGACACGATCCGTCTTCACCTCGACGAGAAGGCTTTTCAAGGAGAACGACCCAAAGAAGGCGACAAAATACAAGCCAAGATCCCTCAAGGGGAAGAGACGTATGATGTGGTTTCCGTGAAAAAGGAGGGAGGTTCTTCTGCAGCTTCCACACAACAAGGTGAAAAGTCTATGCAGGCACAATCTTCTTCACAATCATCATCGTCACAGGGCGAAAAATTCACAAGAACCATTAAAGGAGAAATTTCCAAAGTTGATGGAAATGTCTACTACGTCCGGGATAATTCCGGTAAAGAAATCCGTCTTCGCCTGGACCAATCCGCCGAACAATCAGGCGAATTGAAGAAGGGCGATACCGTTGAAGCGTTGGTGACACAGAAAAAAGAATTCCACGTCATCTCGGCTGAACTCTTACAATAAAATAACCTGATCGGCGCGTCTCCCACACAGAGACTTTCCCCCTAAAGTCTCTGTGTGGCGGGACGCGTCACGGTCTATCTATGACACGTTCCAGGCTGTCTCTTCAAGAGAGAGTCGACGTGTGCCAATGGTTTCATACCACCACTGGCTGAACCTCATGCACGGGTATGGCGCATTGGAACATATCGATGTGGTCGCCATTCACGGGTTCCCCGGCATGTAGTGGCCGGACCAGCCGAAGTGGGATTGGTATAGCCATTGGGAGGGATGGGAGAAAAAGATCGCCTATCTCCAACCCTACTGTGACCCTCGCCCGATCTGGGTGACCGAAACAGGATATGCCACCAACTCATCTTTTTCTCAGTTACATCCCAATGAAGGCGAGCCTCAATCACAGCGTTTGAAAGAGGCGATCCGTTCCCCGGCTGAATGCATCTACTGGTATTCGCTCGTCGATTTGGATCCCGCACGGGATGCCATCGAAGGGTTTCACGTGGATGAACACGAATATCACCTGGACCTCGTCACGTATACCGGAGAGAAGAAACCGGCCTGGAATTATCTCAGACACTGTTTGCAGGAAGAACAGCCCGTGTAGAACGGGTCGTCTTCAGATTCGCCCACTGGAGAGCGAGGCCGTGGATCGGCCGACCCTCCTGTCGGCTTAGCGGTCCCCGCCCTTGCCATCATTTCTCATTCGTCGCATCCGGAACCGCAGATGAACCGCGCGACGTACGGGAGTCGCTGGTGGAATCCGTCCGGTCCGTCGATTCAGGCATGGTGTCGGCAGATTCGGATGCTTCACGTGATCCGGCAAGCGCCAGCGCATGTAACGAAGCCGGTGCCGTCAGCAACACAAATACGATGGTCAACCCCGCCCGCGACATCACGGGGCCGTTTCCGATAAGCAGAGAAGCCAGCAACACGGGTATCACGCCCATCACGCCGGCCATGCCGGCCGCATGCAGTCGCAGATGATAGCCTTGTAACCGGACCATGCCGATCACGGCCAGCGTGAGCACCACCATCCCCATCAGGATCAACCCTGCCGCTATCCAATCGAACAACGGGACGTTCATGTGGGTCCCCGATGGCGATGGTAGCCCGCCGCGCCAAGCGTCCCGATAAAACTCAACAGCGCCAGTGCCAGTGCCACATCCAGATAATAGGCGGCATGATGCTGAAGGGCATACAGGACGAGAAACGTAATCATGACCATGGAAAGAACATCCAGTGCCAGAATCCGGATCAGAAATGACCGGGAATACATGAGGAAACCCAGCAGCACCATCATGAGCAAGGCCCCCCACATCAGCGCGACATCATAAACCATGTCCAACATCATCGCCTCGTCAGGGAAACACGTGTCGTTGGTATCGTTGGTAAAAACGCTCAATCCGCCGGATGGCGGCATCAGAATCCGCGCCATCCAGGACTCTGAACACCATCACCTTCCGTTCAAGATCCGTCTCGACCAGATAGGTACAGGGCGTGAGCGTGTGGAGCATGCAGCCGACAGTTATTCCCAGGTCGCTCCACTTTCCGACGGGGACCTCGATGAACCCCGGCCGGTCGGCAGGTTTCCATCCGACCGTCAGGAGAGCCACACGCCAGGTATCCTTCAGGATCTCCCATAACACGGCTCCGGCCAGGAGAGGGGTATAACACACACGGGACCATAACGGCGGCATTGTCTTATGCGATACGGTATGAAGAAGATGCCGTGAGGCAAACCATAATCCTGAAGCCAGTGCCCCACCGATCACCCAGTCCCACGGTTTCATGCTGCTCAGGACCAGCACATATAAGCCTGTGAGCAATGGAATCGTCCACCATCCCGTCATGGCGCCGGCCCCTCAACCGAGTGGAGGAGCTGGGTGGCGGCATGCCCGCTCAACGTGATCAACAAATCCGGAAAGATCCCCAACGCGAGGATCAATCCGCTCAAGACCGCCATGAGACAATTGACGGAAGCCGGGCCGGTGTACACCTGCTTTTCTTCTGTGAGAAACAGCCGCTGAAAGGCTTGAAACATATACACGAATGAGAGTGCGCTTCCCATCAACACCACAAACGGCAGCCAGACGTTATGCTGTTCCAGCGCAGCACGAAAAATCGCCAGCTTGGCCCAAAAGCCCGCGCTGGGAGGGACGCCCGCCACACTGATTGCCGCCACGGCAAACGCCGTGACGGCGAGTCCTCCGCGCATCCCCCTCCCGAGAAACAGGGCCGCCTTATTCAGCGCATTGATCAGACTATAAAATACCGCCGCCGTGGTGCCCGCCGACCCTCCAAAGCCGAGCGCCATCAGAATATATCCGACCTGGCTGATGGAGGAATACGCGAGGACTTCAGCCGCCGGCTGCCGTCCCACGGCCAGCAATCCCCCATACACCATGCTGGCCGTTCCCATCGTCAGCACCACGGTCTGCCCCGACTCCAGCACCGGAGACAGAACCTGAGCTCCGAACCGCAGGAATCCGTAACTGCCGATGTTGGCCACCGCCCCCGCGAGAATGGCGGCGACAGCCGGGCGGGCATCACGATAGACGGCAGGCAGCCAGTAGTGAAAGGGGAACAGTCCCAGCTTCAGACTAAAGGCGGCAAATAAGAGGGCCACGATGATCCACGGTTCATCCCGGCCGGCCAGCGCCGAGGCGATATCCTTCATATCCAGCGTCCCGGTGAGGCGGTAGATCGCTGCCACACTCATCAGCAAAAAAGCCGAACCGAGCAGATTGACCATGGTAAAGATGGCGGCCGTTCTGATTTCGGCGCGCCGCTCCCCGTAACTGGCAAGCGCAAAAGCCGACACCATGGAAATTTCAAAAAAGACATAAAAGTTGAAGACATCACCCGTCAAAAACAACCCGCACAGACCGGTGCCGAGAAACAGGACCAGCGAGGGAAAGGTGCGGGAAACCACGCCCCGGCTGACTTCATACACCATGGCGGCCAGCAGCACCGCTGTGGACACGGTGGCAAACAACAATGCCAACAGGTCGCCGCGCAATCGGATGCCGATACCCGCCGGCCACCCTCCCGTGACCGTGTGCTGCACACCTGATCGGGCAACATCCATCAGCAGCCAGATCAGCATGCCCAGGATCAACACCTGACACCCGACGGCCATTCTTCCGATCCCCCGGCGGCGGCCGTCCAATAACGCCAGAAGAATGGCGACAGCCCAACCCGTAACCAACGGCACCGAGAGCAGCATATGTTAATCCACCCCCCCGAGACGTTCCCGCCTCTTCTCCTCCCGGTTTTCGATTTCCGCCATGTCTTCCATATCGATACTGCGGTGACTGGCATGGACACGGATGAGCAGGCTTCCCAGGACCGCCGTGACGGCAAACGTGATCACCAGGGCCGTCAGCGTTAAGGCCTGCACCAGCGGATCGCTCACACCCGCCTGAGGTTCGGAGAGAGGGAGAATCGGTACGGTACCGACATGATGGCCTGAGGTCATCAAGAACAGGTTGGTTGCATTGGACAGCAGCAGGATGCCGGCAATGATCCGGTACAGATCCCGCGTCAGCATGAGGTACGCGCCGGCCCCGAACAGGATCGCAATCACCAAAGAGAACAACAGCGTCATGCCCGTTCCCGCCATTCCATGACATGTTGCAGCATAAGAACCGTGAATCCGATCACCAGCAGGAAGATCCCCGATTCGAAAAGCAGCGACGTATGTCCCTCCAGCGAACCGAGCGTGAACGGATCGTTGCCCGGCCCCGGCACATGCGACAACGGAGGATGACCGGTTATCAGTGGTGCGAACGAGACAGCCAGCATCAGTCCCAAGCCGGCGGCGGCAAGGCCGTATGCCCACGACCCGACCTGCGGCACCCCCTGCTTGATTCGTTGATGACCGAGCACGATGTATTGCAGCAGAATGCCCAATGCCACCACCATCCCGCCGGCAAACCCTCCGCCGGTTTCATGATACCCCTTCACCAGCAACGCGATTCCCACCACCGTGATGGGCAGGAGAAGACCCATGGCCAGTTTCTCGTTGAATGCCGTGTTCATCATGATCGTGTGAGATCGCGAGCGGCCGCCGGTTTCCAGAAGCGTGCCCACGCCGAGAAGCGCCACAAAAATCACCGTGGCCTCCCCGAGCGTATCCAGCCCGCGGAAATCCACAAGAATGGCCGCCACGATGTTCTCGGCATGCACCTGCTCGGCCAACTCGAGATGCCGGTTGGACACACTGTCCTGGCGGGGCTCGGACAGGACCGTCATGCTCAACACGAACACCAGTGCTGCCGCCATCACCCCGGCCACTGTATACCACCGGTTATCATGGCGGCGGGCCTCCCGCTCCTTTTCCTGTTGCAGCACCGAGGCAGGGAGAATCCACAGGGTCGCTAGCAAAAGCAGCGTCAACACGGTCTCGACCAGCACCGCCACCAGCGAGACATCGGGTGCGCCCAGCAGGGCATACACCAGGGCCAGAAAAAATCCCGTTGCCGTCAAGGTCAGAATCAGTCCCAGATGATCACGTTGGCGCACGACACACAAGGCGGATGCACCCGCCAGGACGAGTATGAGGCCAAGCAGCGAGGACGATCCGACGGGCGTCAGACTGCTCCCGGATACGGCAGGCCAACTGTAGGTGGATGTTCCGACAATCGCCAACCCGACCAACAGACCGGCGGGGATGAGTACACCGGCAATCCGGTCGCGCAGGTCACGCATTTCCACCTGATGAAGCCAATCCGCCAACCGGGACGTCCACTCAAGCAGCCGCACATAGGTAACGTCCGGCCCTACCCGTTCCATCGTGCGCACCAGCCCGCGTAACCGTCTTTCCCACCACCGGCGGCTGATCCATAACAGGAAGCCTCCGCCATAGGCCGTCAATGCCATCACATTGGGGGTGGTCGCCGCAAAATGGTATGTCGAACTCAACACCTCTGTTTCCTGAGCAGTCTGGGGATACACATCGTATGCGGCCACAGTCGCCAGATGGACGGCGGGCGCCATATACATTCCGCCCACTAGGCACAGAAGAGCCAGACATGCGATCGGGAACAACATTCGCCGGCTGGCCGGCTTGGCAGGGGCTCCGGGAGATCCTAAAAATATGCCGTGCCAGAACCGCCAGGTATAGGTGAGAGTCAACGCTGCGGCGGCCGTCGCCACCACCGTCATCCCCCAACTGTGCCCCGAGGCAATCTTGAAAAATCCTTCATCCTTAAAGAACCCGGCCGTGAGAGGCAATCCTGCCAGCGTGGCAGCAGGAAGGACGCTCGTGATCGCCAGCATCGGCTGTTTTCTGGCCAGACCGCCAAGCTGCTCAAGCGAGCGTGTACCGGTCATCGCCTCGCCCGCTCCGGCCACCATGAACAGGGCGCTTTTACACAACGCATGGACGAGCACATAGATGGCCGCCGCCGCGGTGGCGGTCACTCCGCCCACCGCCAACATTAAAGACACATAGCCGTATTGGGCGACGGTCGAATAGGCGAGAATTTTTTTGATGTCCGTCGCGTCCAGCGCCAGAAGACTCCCGATGAGAATGGAGAAGCCCGCCAGAATCATCAGCACCGTTTGTACCAAAGGGACCTGTGCGATCAGCGGATTCAGGCGGTGCAGCACGAACACCCCGGCGGCCACCATGGCGGCTGAGTGCAGGTAGGCCGAAACCGGCGTCGGTGCGGACATGGCGCGCGGCAGCCAGAAGTGCAACGGCACGTGCGCACTCTTGGCGACGGCGGCGAGCGCCATAAGACCCATGGCACCGGAAAGCGTGATACCGGGTTTGACACGGTCGATCAGTTCCCCAATCGAAAAAGTGCCATGCTCCGCATACAGCCATAAGATACCGATGAGCATGCCGACCGAGGTGATGCCCGTGACCAACAGCGCACTCAAAGCCGCCGAGCGCGATTCCTCCGTCCGGTCAAAGGCGATCAAAAAATACGAACAGACGGCGGTCAAATCAAAGAACACAAACAGCAGGATGAGATCGGCCGCCATAACCAACCCCAGCATCGAGGCCATAAACAACGCCAGCCAGGCATAATACGATGTCTGGACGTTCAACGGGCGATCGTGTTTCTTGAGATAATGCGGAAGATAGCCGGAGGAATACACCAGCACCATCAGGCCGATGCCGGCGGCAATGAGGCTATACAGCAAAGCCAGCCCGTCGTTGACAAGCATAAACCGGATATTGAAGTTTGGGACCCAGGACCACGAAAGGGTGTGCCCGCCTCCCCTCCAGGACATGACCACCGTCAGCAGCGTGACTGAGGCTCCGGCGATGGCGAGCGGAGGCGCCAGCCTCGGCCGCCGGATTCCTCCTAATAGAACTGCCGGCGGTACACAGAAGGCTATCAGCAAAGGCAGAAGGATCTGTCGGATCATTCTAACCAGCTCCCGTAAATGTCATGGCAAGCCATGAGGTATTGGGGATTCATTCCCTTACACGATCTCTCATATCGCCCGATGAGATTGACTATGGGAGGGCGACATTAAAAAGCGGGTATTCCAGATTTTCATCCCTCCATGACGTCTGGAAATTCGTCTCCTGCGCGGAAGGACATGGACGGAAGAATGTGCCTGACTTCGCCCGTGGACACATTTGGAAAATCACATGGCTTTTCCGTTTCAGGTTAATTGACATGTTCCCCTGATAGGTCCATGTGGCAATCTTTGAAATCGGGGTGGAAAGAATTCACGTTGACGACCATGATCCAAAATATTACCAGTGCAGGTGTAGTAGCTGACCTGCGATTAACCCTAGCCATTCACTGGATACACAAGACCCGTTACTATCGGACAAATCTTAATGTGTCACAAATGTATTTGTATCCTGATTCACCACTGAGGGCATCGGTAAAATGGGATATTCCAATTTTTCGGAACACACTTTTGAGATTTTTCACCCACTCTCCGCTTCGAGCGTACAGGTGAAAAAATTTCTCTTTTCGGCTCTGTCCACAACAAGGAGGTCCTCATGCCAAGAGGAGACAAATCCAAGTACACCGGAAAACAAAAGCGTCAGGCGGAAAAAATTGAAGAGGGATACGAAAAGCGCGGCGTCTCGGAGGACGAAGCCGAACGACGGGCATGGGCGACGGTGAATAAGATGACCGGCGGAGGAAAAAAGAAGGGTGGGTCCGGACGCGGAAAAGCCACCAATACCGCTCCAGCGAAGAAAGGCGGAAAGTTAGGCGGCAAAGCTTCAGCTTCACGATCATCAGCCGCGAAATCCGCTTCCGCAAAAAAAGCGGCACAAACACGCGCCCGCAAGAAATAGTAACGGGTGAATTGCCGTGGAAGGATGCGTTCCTGTGAATCGCGGGACGTTTACCGGACCGGACTGCTACGCATTCAGCACGGCCCGGGAAATGGACTGACGCAGTTGAAAGAATTCTTCCCAGGGATCACGTTTGAGGGCATTCAGCCGATCCGGAAGCGTCTTGAGCGTATAGGCCTGCGGCCCGGATAGGGAGGGTAATTCCTTCCAGCTGATCGGAGTCGAAACAGGCGCTCCGGACAAGGCACGAACGCCGTAGGTCGCGATGGACGTTGAGCCGAATCCGTTTCTGAGGTAATCGATAAAAATTTTTCCCTTCCGCTTGGCCTTACTCATATTGGCCACAAACGCGGAAGGCTGTCGCTCTGCCGTTTCTGTCGCCAGCCTGCGGGTATACTGTTTCAGCTCATCCCAGCTGGCCCGGCGGACAAGGGGCGCCACCACGTGCAAACCCTTTCCCCCGGACGTTTTGACAAAACTGACGATTCCATCCTCCTCCAGTCTCCGGCGCAAGAGTTCCGCCCCCTCGATCAACTGTTCCCACTTGACCCCGGGTCCGGGATCCAGATCGAACACCAACCGGTCAGGCCGGTCCACTCGATCCTCCAGGCATCCCCATGGATGCATCTCCAGCACCCCCATCTGCACGAGCGCGATCAGTCCCCGGACATCATCGATCACTAAATAGGAATTATCCTCTTTGCTGCCCTTTTCTTCTATGAGAATTGTTCTGATGCTTTCCGACAAAGACCCGGAGCCATGCTTTTGGTAAAAACATTTTTTCTGATGTCCTTGCGGGCAGCGCACCAGCGTGAGCGGCCGTCCCGCCACATGCGGCAACACCCAATCCGCGATGTGTTGGTAGAATTCTGCGAGATCCCCTTTGGTAATGCCCTGTTGGGGATAAAGAATCTTATCCGGATGCGTGAGGGCCATTTCCACCCGCGGATGGGAATGACCCCGCCTGGAAGTTTTACGACCGCGTGAGGATGTGGAAGGTTTGGGAACGATCTCTTTCAAGGGTGTCGGACTTTCTTTTCTGATGTCTCTGACTGATTTGTCCTCGCGCAGGCCGAGAAAAGAGGGATGGCGCAGAATGCCTTCCCGTGTCCATTCCAAAAATTCAACTTCCGCCACCAATTCCGGGCGTACCCAATGCGCCGTTTTGAGCCCGCGGTCGTTGGGTAACCGGAAAAAGGGGGGACTCGCTTGATGACGTTTGGACAAGAGGGCATGAATGCGTGCAAGGCGTTGTTGCGTAAACCCCGTTCCCACCCGTCCGGCATACTGTAATTGGCCTTCCTGATCATAATATCCCAGCAGCAGAGCTCCAAAAAACATTCTGGAACCCGAAGGATTGGTATACCCACCGATGACCAATTCCTGCCGGTGATGGCATTTGACCTTGACCCACTGCTTCGAGCGGGTTTGACGATACGGGCTCATCGCATGTTTGGAAATAATTCCCTCGAGAGCCTTTCGACAGGCATGCTCGAACGACCGCTCTCCCTGACCCTGGATGTGGTCGCTGTATCGCAGATGAAACGCGGCCGCCTCGGGCAGGCACTTAATCAATTCCCATAGCAGTCCCTTGCGTTTGAGAAGGGGCGTGCGGCAGAGGTTATACCCTTCGCAATAAGGAAGATCAAACACGTAATACACAAGAGGATCGGAAGTTTCCCCTTTCAGCACAGTTTGCAAAGCCTGGAAATCGGAAATTCCGTCAGGACGAAGGACCACCAATTCCCCATCTAGAATCGCCTGCCGCACCGGCAATTGGGCCAAGGCGTTTGCGATACCAGGGAATTTCTTGGTCCAGTCCTTTCCGTTCCGGGTAAACAGGTGAATCCGGGCGTCTTTCACCACACTGACAAGACGGTATCCATCAAATTTTATTTCATGAAGCCAATCGTCTCCCGTCGGAGCTGACTTGACCAGTGTTGCCAATTGAGGACGAAAGGTGGCCGGTTGCGACCCGGACACCGCGGAGGGAAGCTTGGATGGGTCAAAGGCGCGGGATTGTCCGGTGGTCTTCTTGCGTGAGATGGTGCGGGAGGAACGACTTTTGGCGGTTTTGTTGCCTGACTTCATTGGGGAAGGATGTTTTTTTTTGCTGTTTTCCTCAGTCCCCACGGCAATGTCCTCCAATGTTCGCTTGGTGGCCACACTCCGGGGAGCCGTGTCAATGATATCGGGCTGTGTCCCTTGGAGGGCTTCCTTATCCTTTTCTTTGATCAATAACCAGTTTTTTTCATCCTTGGCTTTGGCTCCTCCCATCCGAACCAAACTCCATCCTCCCTTCAGCTTGTTTCCTTGCAATTGAAATTTCAATCGTCCCCGGTCATACGCGTGTCGCGGATTTTCCTGTGGCACCCATTGGCCACGATCCCACACCATCACCGTCCCTCCTCCGTACTCTTCCTTGGGGATGGTTCCTTCGAAGGATCCATATTCGACGGGGTGATCCTCAACATGAACGGCCAGACGCTTGAGGGAAGGATTTAAACTGGGACCTTTCGGAACCGCCCAACTTTTTAACACACCGTCCAGCTCAAGCCTGAAATCGTAATGCAACCGGCTTGCCGCATGCTTATGGACAACAAACGAAGACCCCTTATTCCGGGAGGTCGTCCCACGAGGTTCCGGGGTTTTCCCAAATTGCCGTTTACCCTGATATTCCTTTAATCCCATGTTTGTGACACCCTGCGAGCAGCTTTGAGGGTCTGAGTCCTGAAAAAACTGAAACAAAGACCTTTCTGCTCAGTCAGGCCGGCAATTCACGGTGAATGGAACTTTAACTGGCCTTACGGGATTTTCGAGGGGAGGAGGATTTGCGTTTTTTGGCTCGACCGGAGGGTTGGGCCTTCTGAACGCTTTTCTTTAATAAGGACATGATATCAACGACTTTTCCTGAACCTGTTTTCTCTTCTTTTGCGACAGGGGGTATGGATGTTCGTGACTGGGCACTTTTCGATTTCTTTTCGATCCATTTCAACAAGGCATCACGGTAATCATCCTGGTAGCGCTGGGGTTCCCACTTAGTGCTCATGGATTCCACCAACTGTTGGGCCAACGTCAATTCCTTTTCCGAAATTTTGTAGGATTTCACGCCCGCTTCAGGCACATCCAATTCTTTCACATTACGGATTTCCTGATGAAATCGCAGAAGCTCCAGCACCAGAACATGTCCTTGAGGAATAAGGGCGGCTAAATACTGGCGTGTTCGGATAACGACTTTGGCAATCCCGACTTTGCCACTCCGCCGAAGCACTTCCCGTAACAGCACATAGACTTTTTCACCCTTTTTATCGGGAACAAGATAATAGGGCTTATCAAAATATTCGTAACCGATATCCTTTCCGTTAACAAAATTTTCGATTTCAACTGATTTATTCACTTCAATGGCAACTTTTTCGAAATCGGCATCATTTAAAAGAACATACCGACCCTCTTCATATTCAAACCCTTTCACAATGTCCTGCCATGGAACCTCTTCACCCGTCTCCTCGTTCACGCGTTCATACCGGACCCTGGCATGATTCCGGCTATCCAACAATCGGAAATGCAAGTCAAATTGTTTTTCCGCTGAATGAACGACAACAGGAATGGTGACAAGGCCAAAGGTAATGTGCCCTTTCCAAATTGGCCTTGCCATATCACTGAATCCTTTTCTATTCCCGTTATCAATTATAAAAATTATAAAAATATAAAAAAACCGTTCACCCTAATTCTCATAGGGTTTTCTGGTTACTTCCTCACGGAACATCACTTGGATTATGCTTTTCAGTTGATCGATAAAAGGGCCAATAGGATCAGTTGGAGTTCTCCGCATGGCTTGATCGACCTTCTGATGATGCATGTTGACTATTAATGGGCGATTGGAGGGTCCACTGATCACGATTATTTTTCCGCCGAAACCTGTGGCACGCAGATCTTTCAGGAGGTTGCCCCATTGGGATCGGCAATGGACATGTCCAGGCTAATGACGTCCGGGGCATGTTTTTCCACCAGTGAATTCACATCCTGTCTATGTTCCGGTCTAGAAAAGGCACAGTCCTTTTTCCTGAAAGTGGAAAATCATTGCAGTTCGAAAGACATCGTCAGGGGTAATGATCATGATTCCAACCACCTATTCCCTGGCTTACGTTTCGATGGTTCTTTTGTAGAAAACTTTCTGCAGTCAGATTCAATCGTGTCGCAACCGCAAAACATCCCGCTTCTGATCAATGACGGGATTCATCCCCATCAATTCTCCTGCTAGGCCGGAGGTCTTTTTCCCGTAATAAAACTCAAGGCAAAAATTATCAAAAATACGACAAATAACACCCAGGCAATGTTGGTCGCTGTACCGGCTACGCCGGTTAAGCCGACCACTCCTGCAATCAGAGCAATGACTAGAAATGTAATGGCCCAACTTAACATATGGAATTCTCCTTTGTTCCCTTCCAAAAAGGGCGGAATGTTTTGTTCAATCGGGAATGACTTGTATGCCCACTATTGAGGGTGTGTGCATTCCCCGTTTCGAGCTCAGGTCACGGCGAATTAAGGCTTCGCTCCATTTTTGTGAACCGGTTGATAACCTACGACCTTATTTTGGGCGTTAACTTCGATCTGAACCGTGTCACCTACTTTGAAATCATCATTCTTCTCGGAATTACTCAAATTCAGGTATCGGGGGGCTAACTCTCCAGCCTCACCCGCATCCACCCGTAACGTATTTTCGTTCACTTCCTCTACTACCCCTTGAATAATTCGATGACCTTCATCTAGTTGACGGTCTCCCTGTAATGGAGTCGTCCCCGAACGGTCGTGTTCAGGGATGTGTCCTGTGAGATCACTACCAAAAGCGAATCCCGGAACCCCCATCAGGACAGACAATGTCATCATAAGTTTTATATTCAGCAACCATTTCATATATTGCCTGGGGGTATTCATGTTCGCCTCCATCATATTTTTAAAATTTCCGCTATATCCCAGAGAACACGACTGATGTTCGTCCTTTGAGCATGCGTGCCGTTAACCTTCGTGCCCACATCCGGAATGTCCGCACTGACATTTTCCGCCTTTAGAAGGTTGAGAAGATGAGCAATTTTCGGAACAAAACTCTTTTCCTGGAGGGGCTTCACAAGTACAGGCAGGGTGAGCACATTTTTTAGCATTGGCAGTGGTCATCATTTCTCCTTTCCGTCAGGGTATAGAAAAATTTTGAATTTCCATCACATATGCCTCTCTCCCGCACCTTACCGATTTCATGAGTCAGTGTCGCCATTACAAGACGTGTTATACAATGGACAAAATTTCTTCCAAATGAGGAAAAATGGAGACAATGATTCCCTCGTCCTTAGTAAGAGTTTTCTAATTGGCCGAATCCTGAATATTTTCTCCGGCCTGTTCCATCTTTTCTCCCGCTTTCTCCATTGATTCATCTACGCTTTCGCCTGCTCGTTCCGCAGGACCTTCTTGTTCACAACCCACGACAAAAAATAGAGATCCGGCAAAACATGCAAGCATCAAAATTCTTTTGACATAAACATTCATGCATTTCCTTTCTTCATGATGCCATGAAAATATTGAGTATTTGAGTTTTATGAAGCTGAGTGTTCTGTATTCTGCAATACCTTCTCCGCGATGGTTCCAGCTTTCTGTGTCACATCTTCGGCCGTCGACCGAACTGCCGTCTTTACAGATTCCACCATTTTTTCTCGGGAAGGTCCCATCCATTGGTTTTCTTTTCGACTCACGGGTATCGCCGCTGCGACGGCTACGCCGAGCGCGACCATACCTGCACCGACAGCGAGGGGATAATTATCCAAAAGCTGAGTCAATTCTCCTCGGGCAACCGTCCCTTTCTCTGTTAAGTATCCCTTTACATTTTCCATTTTTTGTTCGGTCTCTTTTTTCCATTCGTAAGCCTGTTGCCTCGCCTGATCCTTCCACTCCGTCATATGGCCCTCAACGGTATCCTTCGCATCGTGTAATCTCTCTTTGACTTGTTCTTCCATAGGCAGATGGTCATCTCCCTGCTTACGCCAAGGAAAAGATTGAGTTCCATCGGATCTCAGGGTCCCGACAGAACTTTCCGAGGAACTTTTACATAACCAGTACAAACCCAATCCAACGAGAGCGGTGGGCAACGGAATGGTCATAATGGTATTTCGCATTGACGGCTCCATTTGTTAAAGGCCTTGAAGGTGTCCTGCATTTCATTCATTCCCAGTCGTGGGGTTTACCATAAAATTCATACATTCTAACTTCATATTCTCTATTGATGGGCTGGTTGGGGTCATACTCAGGGCTTTTTTCAATGGTGTCTCGAGTCATATCTACCGCAACAGTTTGTTTATTCCAATCGATAGAACTGACCCATTCGTGTGCCATGAGAACCTTTTTCCCCGGCAGCCAGTTATGGGTATCCACAATTAAATATCGGATTTGCCATGAGGTATCGTCCACGATGAAATCGTCCACATGGCCGATCTCTCCGTCCATGGCCCCGATGTAATACCCCTGAACCTCATTCGCAGATCGCAAATGGGGGTTTCCATTCAATTTGCCGGATAAGTTCCTTCCATCTTTGAGCACAGGTTCGATGGCTTCCCCGCCGGGAACACTCATCGGTGTGAAACCGGAAGGTTGGATGAAAATATCATCGTCCCAATATTCTCTCCATTTAAAAAACAGGCGTAATTCCTTTTCTTTTTGAAGGGAAAATGGCAGGTCGGTTTCTATACCCGGACTATCTTCAATTTCCGTTGAAGTCAGCGTCAGGGGAAAGACCTTATCCTCCCAATTAGACGGTTCAAGAGCCTCAGGGCTGATGAGCACATTTCTTCCGGGAAGCCAATTTCCTGTATCCGCCACGAGATACCGTATTTCCCACAAGCGGTCGTCAAAATAAAAATCATCGACGCTTCCCAGGTCTTTATCGATGGCTCGCAATCCATAGCCTCGCATTTCTAATAACGGTTTCAACATACTTTTCCTTTTACCTTAATGTTTATTGAGGAATGGGCCAGGCACCTGATTTCGAATAACCATAAGTAGAAATTCTCCTATGAATTCATTAACCACTTTCTGGGGTTTCTAAGACAATGTACAAAATTTTCATCAGCCTCCTTGAAAAGTCAAACATCTGCCTCAGAGCGTTTCCAGTCATTTAAGGTTTGGGTGTCAAAGGAGAGGAAGTTTCCTGGCAGCTTTCCAAACGTTACAGAAAAACCATGCTGGGAAATCCGAAAGTCTTAATCGACGAATTATGAACCGGAGGGCTAAAATGGGCCATCTCAATGGTCCCAGGAGCAGGAGTGAAAGACACAGTTAGGGAAGGATATGCAATATTTTATCCATCAAAAGGGAACTCCGGCTTTCTCCCATACTTAACGAGGCCATGACCTGGCGGCACCGATCCTCCACGGCCTCTAAATCATTTTTTTCCTGGATGGATTCCCGGCTCCCTCTTTGGACCATTTCGACATGACAAAGGATTGCCACACGATCCTCATTTCGTTCCAGGGTTTCACCTATTCGCCCCAAACCTTCCAACAGACAGATGATCACCGCCACATTGCCTTTTCCGTGTTGTCGGATTTGATTAAAAGCCGCATTCATGACGCCTTCAAACGTGACAGACGGAGCAATCACACGAAGAACTCCCTCAGGATCGTACCGGAAAGGAGAAGGAAACTTTCTTTGCCCAAGCTGGCATAAAATCGCGCTGAGGTGATCAATACATTGAATGCAAGTGAACGGATCATTAATTCCAGGAGAAAGTGCCCTCACCGCCACTTCGACAAGTTGAAGCACGGAAAACTCAATATCTTGTTCCTGGGTTCGGTTGGATCCACAAATCATTTGCTTGTTAATATGTTGTGTTACGACATCTGCCATCGGCCCGAGGGCCAGCACCTTGGCTAATGATGCTCCCTTGGTGATAAAGTGCCCTGGCCGATAATGAAGAAATATCACTAAATTCTGTTCACGAGCAATTTGCATCAGTGCATCATTTTCAATTGCCTGAAGATACCCCCCAATTTCGGCCTGAATTTCCATTCCCTCTTTTTCTATCCTTGACATGATAGAGGGAATACGGGTTTTGTTCGCTTCATTCTCCTCCTCCATTCCTAAACGTTCTGGAAAAAGTCTGGTCAGGTCTTCTTCCAATTCCCCATAAACCGCAGCGATCAAATTCGGGGCCTGAATGGAAACGGCAATATGATGCATGAAATAAATCAATACCCCTAGGCTGCACACGGCCAAAATAAGGCCCACCAACGTTCCCCAATAGGGGGTATAGCCATTGGGATCCATATGGATGGTTCGCAAAACGAGCAGACAATACAGGAATGTCGCCACAAACGTTCCCAGCACTACTTGATTACCCCGATCTCGCAAAAAATTCCCTAACAGACGTGGACCGAATTGTCCCGAAGCCAGGGTCAGGGCCACAATTGTGATGGAAAACACGACACCGGCAATGGTAATCATGGAACCGGCAATGGTCGAAAGCAGAGTCATCGCCCCTTCCGGTCCCATATTGCTCAGCCATTGAAGAGAGTCAATTTTCTTGGGAGAAAAGAACACGTCGAGATACGGAACGGCCAATGAGAGGAAAATCGCGGCAATGGCCATGCAAGTGGGTATGAGCCAGAGACTCGCACGGAGTTTATTCAACCAATTTGATACCCAAGCCGGCATGAGTCACTTACCTTGTCGCGAGATCATTGGAATTCATCATCCCGCCTTAATCCGCGTAGCCAGACAGAAATTTGGCCCTAACTATTGTAAACTTAACGACTTAAAAATTCTCCAATGGGATTGAGCGGCTCGATTTGATCGCAAATAATTTTAAGGGATGCGACAAAGGGGACAGCGAGTAGCGCCCCGACGGCTCCCCACAACCAGCCCCAGAACAAGACACTCACCAAAATTATCACAGGGTTTAATGTCAATTTTCGTCCCAATAAATGGGGTGTGATAAAATTTCCTTCAATAGCCGTCAGCAATAGATAGGTCCCGGACACCATAGCCACAATGTTCATATGATCAAAGGTGATGGTCGCTGCCAATGTCACCGCGCCTAAACCAATAATACTACCCACATAAGGGATGAAATTCAGAATACCCGCCATCGCTCCCCATAAATACGGATTAGGCATGCCGAGCAGATACATGGCAAAACTGGTCACCAGCGCAAGACCGACATTCACACTCGTCACCGTGACAAGGTAACTGGAGATATTTCCTTCTATTCCACGGACAATTTCCACCGCTCGTCGTTTATCTGAAAATCGTGGAAGAACTTTTACGAGTTTTTCCAGAAATAAATCGCCGGAGGCAAGGAAAAAATACAGTAAAATCATGGTTGAGACCAGCCCCAGAATAAATTCCGTGGTCCAATCAATCAAGAGTCCTCCCAAACTGTCGGTTTTCACCTCAATTCTTTGCGCTTTCCGGGATTCCGAAAGACTCGCCATATGCTCCAGCGCTTGGGTCGCCTTCCCCATTTCCAGGACCGAGCTTTTGATGGTCCGAATTTTACGCTCTACCTGTTCTAAGGCTTCCGGGGCACGGTCCAGCCAGAGAGAAGCAGGAGTCGACAACTGGATAATTCCAAACGTCAGAGTACTGATTAATACGAGAAGGATCCCCCCAGCCGCCAGGGGCGCGGGAATATAAATTTTTTCAACTCCCCGCACAAGAGGAGCTAACAAGAGATTCAGAAATAAAGCCACGAACACAGGGAGCATAATGGCTTTGGCCACATACATCACCATGAGTGAGGCATACAGAAACAATCCGGTGAGGGCAATGGACCGGATATTGATCGGTCCCTGAAATAATTGGGATAGATGGCCAGCTTCGAATGTGGATGAAAGAGGTGGAGAGGAACCCTCATGTTCGGATTCCGAGGGTACCTTCTGTTGGATGTCAGGCATCGGAGGGAGCCAAGTTCGGCAAAAGGGGTGGAGGCACCGAACTTACATATGTGTCACAGAAGCCATTCATAAACATCCTGATCCTTCCGTTCTTCAGGAATGGATAACCCTTCATCGGCATGAGCCACTTACTCAAAAACCTTCCTCACCCTCACCGAACCGGTTGGAGAATGGCCCTGGCTGGAGCACCATCTCCCTTTGGAATTTTTAAGGGTAAACAGATGAGCATATACTCGCCCGGTTTCACTCGGGAAAATTCGAGTCCCTCAATGATGACAATCCCGGCTTGAATAAGCAGGCGTGCAATCTCACTTTCGTGTTTCCCTCCAATGAACAGCGCATCAATTCCGACGGTGCTCACCCGCCGTTCGGCAAGCCATGCCGCGGCAGTTCGGTCAAGAAAAATCGTATTTTCATGGGGATGTCCAGAGTCCCAGTCAGATGCCGAATTTCGTATTTTCAGGAGAATCCGATCATGCGAATAGATCCGGTGTTTTTTGAGTTCTTCCGCTTTTATAGAATTCTTATCTTGAATCTCAATCACTTTGGCCAGACCGATTGTTGCTGAGAACTCTGTTTGTTCATTATCGTGAAAAGAATTTCCACATGTCACCGGAGCACCAATGTGCGTTCCGGCATGAGAACTCATTGAGATTTTGGAGATATGAAATTTTTCCCCATTTTTCCTGTCCCTCACCCGTTCCATCTGAAAAGGTGGGTCTTCGGGTCTTTGAACCATTCCCGGATACAGAGGCATTGAGATATCAATCCAATTAGGTATCATGACCTTTCCACATTCCGACTTCTCAAGGGCTTCTCTTTTCACACCGAGAGGTAGGCCAGGCCAATTCTTACTACTACACCTTTTTCCGGAACCATACACTGGATGGATTGTATAGAGCAGATTATGGTTAATTATGGTGGCGCTCAATAGATCTTTTTTAAAGGCTCATATAAGATTTGTCCACACTCTGCGGCTGAACACACGTTTTATACTGCCGAGATGAAGGTTTTAGTTGGGGAAAATATTGCGCGGTTTATCCCTTATCAACGAGTGATGCTGCGGTGAAATTCGTTCGATTAGGAGGATGATTTCCATGCCACTAAATTTGGCTATAATTTATGGATCGGTCAGAACCGACCGGCAGGGTATCAAGGCCGCTCGTTTTATGCTGAACACCTGCCATACCCGCGGCCATGTCGCAACACTCATTGATCCCCTTCTCTACTCCCTCCCGCTGTTGGATAAAATGTATAAGGAATTCAAGCCTGGTCAGGCTCCTCAATCTCTCCAACAGGTGGCTGACCTGATTATTCCGGCTGACGGGTATATTGTTGTGTCGGGCGAGTACAATCATACCATTCCTCCTGCCCTCTCGAACATATTAGACCATTTTCTTGAGGAATACTTTCGGAAACCTTCCGCCATCGTCTGTTATTCAGCAGGTGCGTTCGGCGGAGTCCGTGCCGCCATGACCCTCAGGGCCATGTTGGCTGAATTGGGAATGTCCAGTATTCCATCTTTGTTCCCCATCTCCCATGTTCAAGACGCCTTTCAGGAAGATGGCACGCCTGTTGATCA
Source organism: Candidatus Nitrospira neomarina (assembly GCF_032051675.1). NCBI lineage: Bacteria > Pseudomonadati > Nitrospirota > Nitrospiria > Nitrospirales > Nitrospiraceae > Nitrospira > Candidatus Nitrospira neomarina. The sequence continues at coordinate 496,056 of NZ_CP116968.1, read as the reverse complement.
ACGTTTTTATCAAAAGGCCCGAGAGTTTTTTGAAGAACTGGAATGGTATGCGTATGCCCTCAAACAGGCCAGGGCCGACCCTTGCCCTCGAAGTGAGAGTTCAACACAATCGCTTACCTAAGTCGCGTCAGGTTGATCGAACATGACATTTACAGAATTTCTTGAGAGAAGAGGAGATTGATAGACCACTCAAAACAAAACCGACGCACGAGCATCTCTGATGCTTGTTAGCCCTCTGTACTCGCGCCGCTTGATGGCGACTTGAGCAGGCTATATTAGACTATATTATTGGTTGGCTGCAGCAGATATGGCTCTGCCACTCATGATGACCAGGCAGATTTGCCCTCTATTGGCACGGGCAATGGGATTCTCTTAACTGGCCAAATGATTGAAGGGATAAGCCCGCGGTAAAACAGGCAGGGATCATTCAGACGATATTCCCTCAGACCCATTTTGTCACCTGGTTTTCTGGATTATCCCATGAGCGGAGGATCTTCTCGATCTTCTCCGGTAAGAACTTCGGCTTCTGTTTCTTCCAGGCTTTCCATTTCACTGACCAATCCCAATAACACCTGTCGTCTTTGCTGCAGGGACTTTTGTAAAAGGTCACGGGAGGTGGGTTCTTGAGCAGACTCAGGAAGATTGACCAAGGCTTCGGCTTCTGCCATGGTAGCAAAATTATAGGCAGCCATTTTGCCTTCTCTTCCGTCTACCCGTTTCAATATCTCCTCAGTCTCACGATCAAACTGGTCCAACACTTTGGTATCGACCGGGGATTCACTCAGGTTCTCCAACTTTTTCAATTGCTGTTTCAATTGATCTACCCGGGAAAAGGCAGAAAATGATGCATTGGTGTTTGGCATAACAACATACTCCCTTCGATTAGGTCGGATTTTTTACATTGAATAAATTTTTGAATTCAAGTCCGCCTTTAACAATTCCGGCCTCATGCCCAGGACTCTGCCTGCCTGTTTGCCGAGGAATAACATAAATCCAAATTCAAATGCTCTTGGGCAATTCGGATAGCACCCATGACCCGATTGACGGCCAGAGGACGACCAGCCGTTTGAATAGCACCAAAACGGGACACCTCAGGAACGAATGGTTCAGAAGTTCCGCCTCCCAACACAATCGTTTGGCCTTTAAACCCGGCAGATTTCAGATCCCGTAAAATTTCTATCGTATCAATATACGGGCAATTACCATCCAGGATGATGATATCTGGAGGGGTTTGTCGAAGGTGCATCCGCAAATTTTGAGTCGGGGAAATTCCCATCGCACCTTTTCCCATTTTTCGCAACCGGCCTGTCATCATCTCTACAAATTTTTGGTCCTCTGTCACAAGGAAAATCATCTGCGCCTCCTTCATCCATGTATGACAAAATCAGCCTGCTGCCTTTTAGTGGATTTCGATGGGATCCGCCACTATCAAAAACCCTTGACTGTGCCAATTTCGTGATTCCTTCATAGTTAACCTACGTTTACAGAGGGGTCTTTAGAGGATGCTAGACAAAGTGCTGATGGACCAACACATTTTATCTATTTTAGTGAGTGGAATAGGAATCTACATTGAACAGAGTACCCTGCTTCTTAAGTGAATGTTAGTAAAAAGGACCTATGAATCCGCCGCACGATGGAGGTCTCTATGCCGGTATCCTTTTTAATGACTTTTTTCGCTTTCATCTTCATCCCTGAGCCCTGTTCCCAAGCTATGGCTTTTTCCCCTAACCAGGGCTCCTACAAAGCGAGTGAGCTGGTTGGAAAATCAGTCAAGAATTTGCAAGGTGAGGATATTGGGCAGATTGAGGAACTGGTCATTGGAAGCAATGGAGAAGTCGGGTATGCAGTTTTATCCTTTGGAGGGTTTTTAGGTATGGGAGATAAGCTCTTTGCTGTCCCCTGGGCCTCGCTTGCCCACCAACCGGATCGCGAGTATTTGACTCTGGATATTCAGCCGAAAAAATTAGAAAAGGCCCCAGGCTTTAATAAAAATGATTGGCCGGACATGAAGGATGAAAAGTGGAAATTCCTCATATGGGAATTCTACTCAACGACGGATCAAATCCCTCAGAATTTCAAGGCCCGGTAAGCCTGTGGGGGGCCATGGGCCGAAGCGGACAAGAATGAAGGGACATCAGCCATAGGTCACTTATCATCCTCACATCTGTACAAGAATGAAGTCTGGAAGAATAAAAGGAGTCATCTTGGCGTTATTAGCCGGAGGTTTTGCCATGGGGATCGGTGCACTCTATTCCATCGGAAGTGCCGACCTGCCTGTTCAAGATCAGCAACCTGTACGTTTCAGTCATCGACAACATGCGGGAACGTTGAATATCCATTGTCAATTTTGTCACCGGTATGCCACACAATCTCCAGTGGCCGGTGTCCCTTCCATGGCTTTGTGCCAGACATGTCATGAGTCCCTTTCTGAAACGACACCGGATATGAAAATGCTGCAGATTTATTGGAAAGTAAAACGGCCGATCCCTTGGGTCAGACTGCAGCGCCTTCCGGATCATGTCTACTTCACGCATGAAATGCATCTGTTCGCGGGCCTGTCCTGCACCTCATGCCATGGAAATGTTGCCCGCATGTCGAGCACCCCGAGAGCTCCCACCTATGAAATGGGCTGGTGTTTGACCTGCCATGAACAACGAGGAGCCTCTCACGATTGTTGGACCTGTCACAAGTAAAAGGACACGGCCATGGACCTATACCGCCGGACTTTATTTAAGATTCTTGGACTGACAGCAGCCGGGTCATCTCTGCCGGGATGTGAGCGAGAGGTGCATAACCTGGTGCCCTATCTGTTGCCGGACGAGGATATTGTTCCCGGAGTGGCGAATTGGTATGCCTCCACATGTCAGGAATGCGAAGCCGGTTGCGGGACCATGGTTCGCGTCATGGAAGGGCGCGCAAAAAAAATTGAAGGCAATCCCAAACATCCGGTCAATGAGGGAAAACTCTGTGCCCGAGGACAAGCCGCTCTTCAGGGTCTGTACAATCCCGACCGCCTTCAAGGGCCTCTCAGACGTGAAGGCAAAAGAGGTCAAGGCCAATTCCGTCCGATCACCTGGGAAGAAGGCCTAGCAGAATGGGTGGAGCAACTCGGAACCCATGCCGGAAAGTCCGCCATGGTTGCCCGTCCGATGTCAGGCACATTAGCCAGCCTGTTGACCACGATGATGGATTCCCTATCCGGTCGTCTCGTGATGTATGAATCCACGGGGGAACAGACTCTCAGAACAGCCAACCATCTCAGCTTTGGAACCCATGCCCTTCCATATTATGACCTGGCAAATGCGGATTACCTCTTGTCATTCGGTGCCCCATTCCTAGAACACTGGCTCTCACCAGTATCCTTTGGTGTGGCCTATGGAAAATTCCGGCAGGGTCGTCCGTTGGTTCGAGGTCGTTTCATTCAGGTGGAGCCACGTCTATCGCTCACCGCGTCGAATGCGGATCAATGGATTCCTCTTAGGCCGGGAACCGAAGGGTTATTGGCGATGGGCATTGGACAGGTTTTATTACGGGATGGCCTGACAGGACTTTCTTCTTTTCACCGGCCATCTTTTCACCACACCTTTTCTGCTTTCTCATTGGAAGATATTTCGGCCAACACAGAAGTCTCGCAAGAGGTCATGACTCAAGTGGCCCATGAACTGGCATCAGCGAATGCTCCGCTTGTTCTGGGTGGAGGTCCGGCTGCGGCCCAGACCAACGGCACATCAACGCTTATCCTCATTAATGCACTCAACGTGATGATCGGCGCTATTGGGCGACGCGGCGGACTCCAATGGATGGAACCTCCTGACTCGCCGGTGGACCTCGCCCGACCCGGATTGGCCAGTGAGCGCACGCTCCTGGATTTGGCCCGGGAATTTGAGCAAGGTTCCCGCACGCTGCTTCATCTGTATCGCGCGGATCCTCTGTTCACCCTTCCACCGTCACTGAAGTTTGAGCGGGTGTTTGACCATGCGCAGTTCATCGTGAGCTTCAGTTCCTTCCTGGATGACTCGACGCTGATGGCTGATCTGATTCTGCCGGATCATGACCCGCTGGAATCGTGGGGTGATGTTGTTCAACAGGATACGACCCCCGTGCCGATCTGGAGTGCCTCGCAGCCTGTGGTGCGTGCTCTCTATGACACAAGGCCCATCGGTGATGTGTGGTTGGAGGCCGCTCATCGATTGGGCGGATCTCTCCGTGAACGGGTCCCCTGGAATACCCATCACGATATGCTGAAGAGCCGGTGGCAGACTGTCCTTACGAAGCATGATTCGCCACAGTCAGTTGATACCCGATGGAGAGAGACTTTGCAGAAAGGCGGGTTGTGGCCTTCCAACATCCCCATGCGTCAGATGAACCCGGTCCTACCCTCCGTCACCTATGAACCGCCGCAATTCCTGGGGAACTCCTCCGACTACCCTCTGTATTGTTATCCCTATCCGTCCCTGGGATTGCATGACGGGCGTGGGGCCAATCGTCCCTGGCTTCAAGAATTGCCGGATCCTTTGACCACCGGCATGTGGGGAAGTTGGATTGAACTCAATCCAACCACGGCCCAGGCGTTAGGAATACATCCTGGCGACCGGGTTCGAGTCACATCGGATTATGGATCGATCGAAGCGTCCGTCATGGTGTTTCCAGGTCTGCATCCCGACATGATTGCCGTTCCCATGGGCCAGGGGCACCGTGCGTACGGACGATATGCCCAGGGGCGCGGAATGAATCCCATGGTCTTGCTTGGTCCAAGTTTTGATCAGCAATCAGGATCTCTGGCCACAGGGGGGACGCGCGTGCGTGTTGAGCGTATCAAAGGCGGATCGCGGTTGCCGATGTTGGAGCAGTCCGGAAAGAACCCTGTCTTCGGGCGTATACAGGAAACGGGAGGTTTGTAATGAGTCAAGATCCTCAAGCAACAAATGAATACTCAAAACAGGCGGCATCCCCCTATAAGTGGGAAATGGTCGTCGATCTGGACCGGTGCTCCGGATGTGAAGCCTGTGTGGTGGCGTGTCATGCCGAAAACAATATCCGCATTTCCGGGGAGGAGGAAGCGGCCGAAGGGCGAGCGATCAATTGGATTCGCATTGAGCGATATTGGGAAGGAGACTATCCCAACGTCAAAGCCAAATTCCTTCCGGTCATGTGCCAGCATTGTGACGATGCTCCATGCGAACCCGTCTGTCCCGTCTATGCTTCGTATCACACCCCTGAGGGTTTAAATGCTCAGGTCTATAATCGTTGTATCGGTGTTCGATACTGCGGGAATAACTGTCCCTATGTCGCCCGTCAATTCAATTGGTTCGACCCCAGTTGGGACGAGCCGTTGGCGGAGCAGTTGAATCCGGATGTGTCCGTTCGATCCGGTGGTGTGATGGAAAAATGCACGTTTTGCGTGCAACGAATTCGAAGTGGAAAGGAAGCGGCTCATAAAGAAGGCCGCCGGGTCAGGGATGGAGAAATCACACCCGCCTGTGTGCAATCCTGCCCCACATCCGCCCTGATATTTGGTGATCAGAATGATCCCGACAGCCGGGTGTCTCACTTGAAGAAGAGCCGGAGGGGATTTCATCTGATGGAATCTCTGGGTACGCATCCGGCCGTGACGTATTTGCGGAGGCTGTCGGAATGACCGACCGACCAACGGTGTGGGAGGAAATGCCCAAGATCAACCGGGACCTTCTCTCGCCGCTTCAGACCACGACCTGGACCTATTATCTCTGGGTAGGCGTGCTGTCCTGCTTTGTCGCAGCGGGCGCAGGAGCCTGGACCTACCAAATTCAAACCGGAATCGGACAAACCGATTTGCATCATCCCATTTTCTGGGGTTCCTATATTGCCTCGTTCGTTTTCTGGATCGGCGTCAGCCATTCCGGAACGTTTATTTCCGGTGTCTTGCGGTTAACCAATGCGGAATGGCGTCGCCCTATCACGCGCATAGCTGAGCTCATGACCGTTGTGGCCCTTCTCGTCACCGCGTTATTCGTGTTCTATCACCTGGGTCGGGTCTGGCGGTTTTATTACCTGATTCCATACCCCAATCAACGGGAACTCTGGCCGAACTTTCGATCTCCGCTGATGTGGGATGCGACAGCCATTTTTACGTATGCGACGGCAAGCACCATCTATATTTATCTGCCCTTAATTCCCGACTTTGCGCTGGCCCGGGATCGAATTCACGGTTGGAGAAAAACGGTGTATCGCTGGTTGGCGATCGGATGGCATGGATCTCAAGCGCAGTGGCGCACATTGGAAATGGCCATACGCATTATCACGCCCCTGATCGTGATGGTCATGATTTCGGTGCATTCCATTGTTGGTTTTGATTTCAGCATGGCTCTCGTGCCGGCATGGCATTCGACTATTTTCGCTCCCTATTTTGTGGTCGGCGCGGTGCATTCAGGCCTCGCGATGGTGTTGATTGGTCTCTACGTTCTGCGGAAAGTGTATCATTTGCAAAATTATGTTCGAACCGAACATTTTGAGAAACTCGGGAAATTGTTGCTCGTCACGACCCTGGTCCTGGCCTATATGTATTTTGCTGAGCAGTTAACGATCTGGTATGGCAAGGTGCCGGATCATATTGCCGTGCAGAATTCTCTCCTCTACGGAGCCTATGCCGTCCCGTTCTGGTTCATGGTGAGTTGTATTTATGTCGTTCCTCTGCTAACGCTGGTATGGCCTCGTTTTCGACAATGGCCGGTAGGACTCATGATGGTGGGGTTGATCATCAATCTCGGTATGTATATAGAGCGCATGCTGATCATTGTCCCTCCCCTCGCCCATCCGAGACTGTCATTTCAGTGGGATGAGTATTTCCCTTCGCTGATCGAACTCGCCATTCTGGTTGGAACGTTGGCCCTGGCTCTCTTGTTGTATTCCCTTGCGGTGAAATTCGTTCCGGTGATTTCAATCTGGGAAGAAAAACTGGGAAAAAAACATGCCCAAGAACACTGAGACGGCAGACAGACAGGTGGTGCTGGGATTATTCGATCCGGCGATTTCTCTCCCTCCTGTGCTTGATCAATTACGACGCCAGGGCATTCCCGATATCCTTATGGAAATTCTCTCCCCTCTTCCGCTGGAATCCTCGCTGCTCAATAAACCGGTTCGCATTCCGCTCCATCGCCTGACCATTATCGGAGGGATTGTGGGAATTGGAATCGGCCTTTTTTTCGCCGCAGGAACCGCGCTGTTGTATCCCTTAATGACGGGCGGAAAACCCATTGTGAGTATTCCGATAGTAGGAATTATCTCTTATGAAACTATGATGCTGATGGCAATTGTCGTGACCTTTTTTGCGGCGGCGATCAAAATTGCCTTCGTGCAACAGTCGGGCCTTCGAAATGATCCGCGCATTGATGAGGGGTCGGTAGGTCTATCAATACAGGTTGGGAACGACACAACCAAGGCTCACTCTATTTTCCGCCTGCTTCAAAAAGCCGGGGCTTCTGAAGTGGAAATCCTGACCATAGCGGGTAACTGAAGGACCGAGGAAAGATGCTGAACCATGTTGATTGGAACCGCTCGTACCGTTTCCTGAGTTGGATTCTGTTGGCTGGACTATTTCTATGGGGATGCTCGGAAGATATGGAAGAACAACCGTCGTTTTCTCATCAAGAAGCTCCACGGGTACATTCACCGCCGGAAAGCTCTCCGAATAAGACGCCATTTTCCCTTGCGACATCTCCGCTGGAACAGACAAACAATCCGCTCGATGGCGCACGGCTCTTTGCAATCAATTGCGCCCATTGTCATGGACAACAGGGAATGGGTGACGGACCGGTTGCCGGGTATCTGCCGGACCTGCCGCCCAATCTTCACGCTTCGGCGGTACAACAGAAACCGGATGAGGGGCTGTATACCATTGTCACTCATGGAGAACATGTGATGCCCGCGTTTGAACCATTTCTTTCTCAGGAAGAAAGATGGGCCTTAGTGGCATTTCTTCGGACTTTTTCGGATCATGCGCCATCCGCCAGTCTCTTGATGCAGAAACGGAATCCGCCGAGTTAATTAGCGTCTTTGGAAATGTGGTAAACAGAATGACGAGTTCAAGCTTTTGGATCGGCTTTTTCAGTTTGGCCCATATTACCCTCGCGAGTCTTGGTGTGGGATTCATGGTTCTGGCTCCCATCGCGGAAGGATTGGGACGCAGTCGCCCTTATTTCACGGATTTTGCGTATCTGGCCACACGATTTACGCTGGTGACGTATACCACCAGCATCGTGTTGGCTGTCTTTATGCTGGAATTATTCATCGGACTTTTCCCTCTCACAAATAGCTACCTGTTTAACCACTTCCGCTATCCTTTGCATCTGGCTTTGATCGTGTTTTTCATTCAAGTGTTGTGCCTGTATCCCTATTATCATTTTTGGGATCGGCTTCGTTCGAAAAGTATCACCTGGCATATCACGTTGGGAACGGTCGCCGCCGTACTCATTCTGATATGGGGTGGAATTCTTGACGGGATCGGTTCATTTATGATGACTCCTGTTCAGGGCGATAATGGATGGGCAAGGCTCTGGAACCCGACATGGGTCCCCTTGATGGTCCATCGATTCTTTGGAAACCTGGTCATCGCCGGATATGTCATGGCGGCGTATGCCGGATGGCGTCTTTGGAACCATTCCGGTCAAACAAAGAATGATGCCTATTACCTCACACTCATCAAAACAGGCATGGCCATCGGCATTGTGAGCCTGATGATTCAGCCGGTCTCCGGTTTCGTCTTCGCGCAACACATACAGAATGCACAGCCGGATATTCTGCAGAACCTCTATGAAGGCCAAACGGTTCTGCTCGTGATAGGGCAATTTACCCTCCTGGCCCTACTCCTGTTAGGCAGCCATCTCATTTTTCGCTCGGTTCATCTGGAGCGGGGACATTCCTACCGGGCTGAGGTATTTTATGTGCTGACAATCGTGTTGATGGTCGTTCTGGCGCCGTATCCTTTGTATCGGCGTATCGTGAATTTTATCGTGCTGTTTCAAACGGGTTGGTACCTTCGGTATGTGTTTCCTGTTTGGATGCGTGGCTCAACGCCCTCACTCAACAAGCCGTTCATTCATTTCATCGCCATGGCCCTTGGTCTGGCCGCGCTGGTCCTCTATTTGACAATGGGAACCATCCGGGAAGTGGCAAGAGGACCCGATACCATTCATGGAATTATCAACAATCAGATGGAATCGACGTTTAGAAGCCAAACATTCCCATGACTCTTGAGCCACTGGAAATTTCTCTTACCGTCGGGCGTGTGGCCATTGCCGCTTCTGCCCTGACTCATAGTTTATTTGCCACCTTCATTGTGGGTTCATCCTTGATCGGAGCCGTGACGGCAACATTCAGCTATGTCACGGAAAAAGAATGGTTCCACCGGTTGGCCAAGCTGATTGCATTTGCATTGGTGATTTCCACTGCGAGCATTTCATTCTTTGGCGTCGTTCTGGTGTTTGCTCTGAACATCTATTGGCCTCAATTCTGGCACCGTCTGTTTCACATCATGTTTTGGCCGTTTTTGGGAGAGGCCGCATTGTTTTTGGGAGAAGCGATTTTTGCCTATGCCTGGTATTACCTTTGGGAGTGGGGACGGCATGGGTGGAGACAAAAGGTGCACTTGGCCTTTATATGGCTTGCCGCAGGCTGTGCCTTAAGTGCCATGTTTATGATCGATATTACCGCTTCCTATATGCTGACGCCGGATCCCATTCATTCGGCATGGGAGAATGTGTTCAATCCCACGATGATTCATTTGGATCTTCACCGGTGGTTTGGCAATCTGACGTGGGCGGGCTTTGCCCTTGGTGGGATCTGTGCCGTACGTTATCTGAAATCTACAACCGATACAGATCGCAACTTTTTCCAAAAGGGAGGAAGTTACTGTTTTGTCATTGGCTATGGAGCTCTGCTGGTCATGCCGGTGGTGGGGTATCAATATTTGCTTCATTTGCGATATGGACAACCCCAGGCCTTTTATACCGTGATGCTAGGAGAACGTTCGTGGCTTTTTGATGTCGTGGCGTTATTGTATGGATTATTAATACTGGTCGGTTCTCTGTATGTCATGCAGATGGTTCGGTCCCAGTCAAAACCGCCTCCATCTTTCATCGGATTCATCCCATTGTCACTCACGGTCATCGTGATCGCCGCAATGATGTTGGCGATGCCCTATCAATTGCAGCATATCCCTCTTCTTAATCGGTTGACCGATCAGGAAATTAATTCTTTGGGGAAGATGCAACCGTATAAATATTTTGCGCTTTCAAGCCTTGTGGTCTTTGGATTCGGACATTGGCTGTACTCTTTGCGGGTGTTTGGGCGAATGCCCCCCGCCACCGTTTCGAGATCCGCGTCAGAAGCTCCGCGAAGGATGGCGGGTATGTTGGTGACGTTGGCAGGGTTGACGGTGATCATTCTCTTAGCCATGGGATGGGTACGCGAATCCGCACGAGCAGTCAACGGGTACCTCATTTATGGTGAGATGCGGTTGGAGGACGAAAAATCAACGTATCAAGCCTCCCCTTCCGACAATGGAACTTTTCCCCAAAAGATTCCTTACGATTCCTTTGAGCAATGATCCAAATCCTCCATTTGCCGCGGGAAGGGCAGAGTTTTTTGCCGAATGCAAGTCTGACATTGGCGTGTGAAGAGACTTCAAATCGTTATACATCAATTGAAAATGAAAGAATCATCGGAAGTTGGGGAACGGGCGTTGGCCGGAACATCACGGAATCCGTCGACTTTATGTGTTTCCGCACTTCAAGTCTTCGCCAGTATTTTCCGTATGGGGCATGACTTCTTTAAACCGAACTTCCTGAAATATTTTCCTCCGAAACAATCCCGACAGCGTGCCCCTCATTATTTAATACGACCAGACAACTCTTCTGCATTCGTTTCAGAAGTCGGGTCATCTCATCGACCGTGAGATATTCGGAACAGGTCATGTCTCCGGCCATCATGGCATTTCGAACCTGAGTCTCCGTGAGATCCCAACCACCAAGAGTACTTTCTATATCAATGTTCTGGTGAGTGAGAATTCCCACGATCCGGTTGTGATCAACGACAGGCAAACGGCTTAAACCGAGTCGTTTCATAGACAGGACGGCCCGATCTAAATATTCATAGCCGTTTAAGACCTCTGCCACGGGGGTCATAATATCCTTGACGATCATCCTACTCCTCCTTCGTATTTTATAAACATGCTTCTTATGTCTAACTTAGTACTTCTTTCCATCACCTTTCACCGGTGGACCTTACCACGAATACGTGACAAAACGACCCTATTAAGAACCCTGGTGTTTACTTTGTTGTCTATAATCCTCAAACTAAAATTCCCCCTCTGCCTCACTGGGCACTAACCGCGGGGGTTCTGGAAGAATGATCTATTCTTTTATTTATACAAAGTCGAATAAGGTAAGCTCGTCAGTCATTCGCTATACCGGATGGGAGGAGTCATAAATGGAGCTATCTACGGTAGAGGAGTTGATTGCACAACAAAAGTGGACTGAATTGCGAGAGCTGTTGAACGGCCTTCCGCTTCCAGAGGTAGCTGAGGCCCTGTCGAATACCCCCAAAGCGGCCCGCGTCCTCGTATTCAATTTCCTTTCTCGTACTGATTCCGGTGAACTGTTTTCATACCTGACGCCGGAAATTCAAGCTTCGTTATTGACCGAACTCACCGACAGGGAAGCGGGTGAATTGTTGGCCAAACTGAGGCCTGACGATCGGACAGGAGTGCTAGAGGAATTGCCCGCCCTCGCCATCAGCCACTTACTCACCCTTTTAGGTCCTGAAGACCGGCAGGAAGCAGAACAGCTCTTGGGGTATCCCGATGAAAGTGTCGGTCGATTAATGACTCCCGACTATGTATCTGTGCTTCCCGCCTGGAGCATCCAACGAGCCCTGACCCATATACGGTGGAAAGGCAGTGATTGCGAGACAATTTCTACCATCTATATCACAGATGAAAATGGGAAATTATTAGATGCGTTAGAGTTACACCAATTTGTATTAGCCGATCCTTTGGAGACAGTCGAGAGCATCATGGACCAATCCTTTACCTCACTCTCGGCCTGGGACGATCGGGAGGAAGCCGTCCGCATGATGCAAAAATATGATCTGTTTGCCCTTCCTGTCGTTGACACCAACGGCACCCTACTCGGAATCGTGACGGCCGATGATGTGTTGGATGTGGCCGAAGAAGAAGCCACGGAAGACATTCAAAAAGGAGCAGCCGTCGAACCGTTGAAAACCAGTTACCGGGAATCGGGCATATGGATGCTCTATCGCAAACGCATTCCCTGGCTGATGGCATTAATTCTGGTCAATCTCACTGCTTCCAGTGTCATCGCCGTGTATGAGGAAATCCTAGCTTCCACACTCGTCTTAACATTCTTTATTCCCATGTTAATGGGAAGCGGGGGGAACACCGGCGCACAAGCCGCCATGCTGATGGTTCGATCCCTGGCCATTGAGGACCTGAAAGCCTCACAATGGTTGAACACAGCCTGGAAAGAGCTAGCCGTAGGGAGCACTCTGGGCTTAACAATGGGAATCGGTGCGGGTTGTATCGGTTATGCATGGGGAGGGATAGTTGTGGGCGTCGGTGTGGGATTAGCAATGGTTGCCGTCGTTGTAGTCTCCAATCTCCTCGGAGTATTATTTCCTGTCCTCTTGACCAAATTAGATATCGACCCTGCCGTCGCTAGTAGCCCCATGGTCACATCTACCACGGATGTGACGAGTCTTATCCTATATTTTTCTATTGTCCGGTTGGTAATCGATAAACTGCAAGGAGTGGGAATGTAATGGTCGCACCCCCGCGGAGCAAGGAACAAGAACACCCTGTGTCCTGGAGCGTCTAGCCGTGGACGTTCTGGATGAAGAGGTTCCGAATTTGTCCAGTTTTGAGTTATAAGGACTATAGAGTAAAGTAAAGCCCATCGAATTATTCATCTTGGATAAGGCCAAACACCGGTTAAGGGAGAAGGCGTACATGCTGAAATTTTTCTTAAAGGTTCTGTTCTTTTCCGCTCTGATCGTCCCTTCGAGTTATGCGGAGGAAATCGGAAGTGTGGATACAAAATTCAATTTTTTGGGTCCTGATCACAAAATTGTGATTGAAGCATTTGATGATCCCAAGATTGAAGGAGTCACCTGCCATCTGAGTCGAGCGAAGACAGGAGGATTGAAAGGCATGGTTGGTGTCGCTGAGGACACTTCAGATGCCTCAATTGCCTGCCGCCAGGTCGGTCCCATTCGCATTGTTGGTGAGCTTGAAGAAGGAGAGAAGGTGTTTCACGAGAGTCGATCACTGATTTTTAAAAAACTGCAGGTGGTCCGATTCTTTGACAAGAAGCGTCAGACATTCATCTATCTCGTATACAGCGATAAAGTGATCGAAGGCTCACCCAAAAATTCGATCTCGACCGTGCCGATCAGTTCGTGGTCAAATCCACAACAACGATAAAGGAATACATGCCAATTGGCATACATTTTAATGTCTCGTCGTATTGCCAATGCTCTCTCCGCATATGCTGTTGATTGAGGTCTGTTAAATTCATGTGCACTCTCACAATGACTTTTCCATAAATCCCTCCGGCATGAGGCGCCTAGCCTAAAACTACCCTTCGCATCCCGGAATTCCAGGGTTTCGCATAGGACCCTTTTCCTCCAATTTCGTGTATACAGAACGAAAAAGCTACGCGTTTCCCATCATTTCAATAGATGTATTCCAGTGGTCTTCTCCTAAATGGGGTTAGACGGATGTAAACACCGGTCGAGGTCAATGTTTGGCCTGAGAGAGAAATCGGGATATTGGGATAATTTCAACACCCTCGGTTAATCCAGATGAAAAACATTTTTCGACAAGGCTTCATAACTCTTCCTGTAAGGGTAATGTTATTAATGTTGGCCTTGCCATCAGTTGGTTTGGCCGCAGTGCACCAGACTATCATTACGGACAAGGATATTACCGTCGCTATTGAAAGTCGTTTACTCGTCGATCAGACGGTCCCCTCAAATGGCATTGATGTCCATACAGATAATGGAGTCGTTATGCTGTCGGGTGAGGTCCCTACAATGCTGGCCAGGGAGCGTGCAGGAAAAGTTGTTTCCAGCATTCGAGGAGTTCAAGCGCTTATCAATACCATCGCCGTGAGCCCTACCAGCCGGATTGGCAACGAAGAACTGCGATTCAAGGTGTATGCCGCCTTGGCCTCAGATCCGGCATCAGACTCTTATGAAATTACCGTACAGGTGAGGCAGGGTCGCGTCATGCTGACTGGAACAGTAGAAAGTTGGCAGGAAAAGCAATTGACTGAGGAAGTAGTCAAATCGGTAAAAGGTGTTCAATCTCTCAGAAGCCGGATTACCGTGAACCCGCCGGCTTTTCGTCCCGACTCAGAAATCGAAGCGGAAATTTTCCGCCGCCTTCAATCCGACGTCTGGGTCCATGAAAGCCTCATCGGCATCATGGTCGACCAGGGGCATGTGACGTTAACCGGTACGGTGGGGAGCCTGGCTGAAAAGAATAGCGCCTATAGAGATGCCTGGGTGGGTGGGGTTAAAGACGTCAATGTGGCCCCACTCAAAGTTGAATGGTGGGCACGGGACAAAATGCTTCGTCATCGCAAAGATGTATTCACATCAAACACCCATACAGCAGAGGCGATACGGACAGCCTTCACATATGAACCCCGCCTTCAGGATGTTGACATCGACGTGCGTGTTGTCGAAGGCACGGCTTTCCTTACCGGAATTGTGGATAACCTGGCCGCTAAATACGCTGCGGAAGAGACGACACGGAATACGGAAGGCATTTGGCGGGTACGCAGTTTCATTAAAGTTCGTCCTCCCGTGCGACTTACTGATCGCGATCTGGAAAAACGGGTCCGGGAAGCGTTCAATCAGCATCCTCTCATCGATCGCTACGAAATTAAGATTTCAGCCAATAGTGGAAAAGTATCTCTCGAGGGATACCTGAATTCTCCTACCGAAGTTTCCCAAACCCTTCGCGCCGCGGCAAGAGTAAAGGGCGTCATCAATGTCGTGAATTACCTCCAAATCCAATCGCCTGATAAATTGGATGAGGAAATTTGGGAAGAGATCAGACGTGCATTTTGGTGGGATCCGGGTCTTTTTGAGCAGGATATTAGGGTTACCGTCTCCAATGGCACCGTCACCCTCAAGGGAACCGTTCCTACTATCGTGGAATGGAGACGAGCTAGAGAAGTCGCCAGGAATTCGGGAGCCGAACGGATTCGTAATCGTTTAAGAGTGCGGTATGGTCCTGATTTTCATTCTACCTAAGGTGCATTATTTTTTCACCCACTCAAAAAGGAGTATTAAGAAAGGAGAGTATGTATGCAACAGAACTTTTCACAAAAATCATTCATCTTCTTCATCACCACGATCCTTTGTGTTTTCTCTTTTTTGAATATATCATTCGGGAAGACCATGAATTTTCAACAGACACCTATTCCTCCCGTGGCTCTGATAAAGGATGTTCAGCAGAATCACGAACCCTATATTAAAGATGTCCACCAAAAAATAGAGAAATCACGTAAGCTTCTAAATGACCTAGCAAAAATGCGGACGCATGCCACTAGCGAAGAGAGAAAAGAGGAACTCTATGCTCCCGTGATGAAGCTGACAAAAGAATTGGAGCATGCGGAACGTGTTGCTGAAAATCTCAATGTCAGTGATCCCAAAGGGTGGCAGAGGAACAAAACAGAAATGGATGCGGTGCTAGCGGATTTGGAAGTCACATACAACAAAACATCGCCGCTCCTGAATGGTCCAAACTAGATACCTCCAAGATGCCGTTTCTCAAACCCAGTTTGCTGCGGCATCAGGAGAAGAAGGAATGAACAGAGGCTATCAAAATTCTACCTTGGTGGCGAAAAAGTCTCCATCGGTTGCTACAATGAATGGAATGGACGCTGACGTTGTGAAGGAAGGGTTTGGGACTGGAAGGTGCTCTCACTCATATCCATCAAAATCTCCTTGGCGCTGCTGTGATTTTGACAGAAGGAGCGCGATTTCAATTAATATGTCGCCTTAAAAAAACTTACTATTCTGAATAGTTTTAGGCCGGGGAATCGGGAATGAAGGACGTGCCAGTATCTTCACATTGATATCTCCCTTCATGCCCGATGATCCGGCTGATTAAAAAACCTTTAGCGGGTTTAAAAAGTTCAAGTAAGGAAAAGAATAGTGATTCCTCCCAAATAGACAAGCAAAATACAAAAACTTTCGAATCCGATATTGGCGATGCCATGTTCCTCCCGACGCAGCAATCCAAGCAGTAAAATACCGTTCATGAGCATAGTTAAGGCGATCAGATAGACTTGCTGATTCGTCGTAGCATGATAAATCGAACCGTCTTGAAACGCGAAATCGGAAAACGCGACCAGCAGCGTGTCAAAGGTATTGCCTCCTATAATTCCTCCTACGGCAAGCGTCAGCGCTCCCCTACGCACCGCGGCAAGTGAGGTGATCAATTCCGGCATAGAAGTACTCATGGTCGTGAAGACTCCCCCCACAAGCGTTTCAGAAAGTCCGGTATGAGTCACAAGAGAGACGGCTGAACGGGCAAGAACCCACCCGGCCGTTCCAATGAGCACGGCAGAAGCCGTGAACGCCATCAATAATTTCGGAAGATTTTCATGACGGTTGCCTGTCTCCGGTTCATCGGGTTTCGTGTGGGGAGTTAACTTGGGACTCCATAAGGGCTCAACATGGGAATGATGCACCAGCCGAAGACCAAAAAGATATATCCCGACGACACAGGGAGTGACCGGATGCACATTCCACAGGCTGAATTCAGGCCCCACGATGGCGAGTAAAATGAGCGAGAGCATGCTCATGAGGAGCACCCCGTTCATGAGATTGGCGGAGGACGCGGCGGCATGCTCCAGATTGGCATGCCGATAGGTCATGTCGGCAATGGCCAGAAATGCCGTTTGTATGGCAATGCCTCCCAGGGCATGACTCACCGCAAATTCAGCATGACCACCCCATGCGGTTGTCATGGAAGTAACAATGCCCGGCAAGGATGTACTGGCCCCCAGAAAAACGGCGCCCGCAAGCGCCTCGCCAATTCCTGTTCGATCAGCCAGCCGGTCTACCAATTGAGTGAGTTTCCAGCCGACCAGTCCGATGACCGCTGTGGACAAGAAAAAAAGAGCCAGGCTAAGAGTGAGAGACCAACGCTCCGATTCCAGTGATAAGATCCTATTGGGTTAAAAGTTTGGAATTGAGACCAATACCGCTTCCGTTGATAGGTTCCAGGCACTTCTGAACTACAGTGATACCTGAGATATGTGAATAGTGAAGGGTATTGTTCACCAAATTAGTTGTCTCGACAGAGGTCAGGTTCAACATCACTCAAGAAATTTAATGCCTCTGAACCTTACGGCTGAGTCCATCGTGCCGGGAATCCTCGAACATCAACATGAACGAATGGCCCTCGATGTGGTTTGGGTCCATAAATTCCTAATCCCCCGATAAAGGGTCGATACCAAGTTTCACGAGCCTTCTTCTTTACAATATCGGCCAGGACAATGGCATCAGTGATCGTGGCTTTACCGTCATGGTTGACATCATCCATATAGCTGTCCTCATCCACATCCACAAAAAAATCGGCTGCGCCACCATAAAGATGACGACTGTATTTGGTCCGGTTTCCAATGGAGTGGTTATAAAACGGGGTGCGGAAACCGCTCATAATATGAAGCGTCGACGTTGAAATCCCTTCTTGATTGAAGGCTTCGAGCATCATTTCCAATTTGAGCAACAGTCGCTCTCTTACCAGCAGATATTTCGGAAAGCCGCTGGGTTGTTTTCCCAAAAATTGCCCTAGCGTAAAATGGGGGGAAACGGGTACATTCCGATTGTTCTGCGTCACCTCAATAAAGCCCTGAGGCCGATTGTACGTCGGATTATCTTTTAATGGCTTGTGCTGATAACGACCGATTCGATAGCCGTTCAACTTTTCACTATCATGAGCAAACGGCACCATGACAAACACATTCAATGTCATGATGGAATTGGTGGTCGTGTCGGTAATCATGATGGGGTACATTCCCTGTTCCTGGGGGGCCTTCCATTTCCATCGTTCTCTCGCATATCCCTCAAGGACCCCAGCCTCACTGGAGACCGCAAAAGAGCTTTGCGGATGAGTAAAGACGCATTCTAACTCGATAGTTTGGGATGGCATGACATAAATTCCCAAGACCCGATAAGGATTCACTTCGTCTTTAACCTTGACGGAAAACGATAGACGTTCCGAATCGTATGGCGAACCCTGTGTGGCGGCTGCAGGATCATGAGACAGCATGACCACCATAATTCCTCCTCCGCACCACATCATCATGAAGATACGACTTAACCATACAGACATATCATTACCCTGCAGAATGTTGACGAAATAGATTGATTGGATTCTTGGCCAGAGATAGGAGGGGCCGCAAGGCAGCCCATAAACGATCGTCGTGACCGTAAGGATCATGACGGAATTGAAGCGTTCCGTCCTGAGCCACCCAGACCGTAAAATACAAAATATACACCGGTATAGCTTGAGAAAGTTTAATGACACGCCGCTCTGAACTTTCGAGTGCAAGCACGATATCCTTTTGATTCCACTGTTCATTCAAAAGAAATGCCGCCAAATCCGTCGGTCGTTCAACGCGGATACAACCATGGCTAAAATCCCGTTCGGACGCATCGAACAAATGATCGGCAGGTGTATCGTGAAGATAAATGGCATGATCATTGGGAAACATGAACTTAACCAATCCTAGCGCATTATTCGGGCCCGGTTTCTGCCGAATACGTATTGTGCCGTTTTGAATGTTTTCGGAAGTCAGGTGAGCAATGTCCATGGGCTGTTCATCCACGTCTACCACTTCAAAATTTCTTTCAGCGAGATAGGTTGGATCTTCTTGAAATTTTGGAAGGATTTCATCCCGGACAATGCTGATCGGGACATTCCAATATGGATTGAATACCAGATATTCCAGAATGTCAGTGAAAATGGGAGTTTGGGTCATCGGCTTTCCTACGATGACCGGCATCTCCAATTGTGATGTTCCGTCACGATAGGCCATGAGTCGAAAATCCGGAATATTCACTACTATATAGTCCGGACCCAATGTTCTCGGCATCCAACGGCGCCGCTCCAAATTCACCAACAGCTGTTGAATACGTGACTCGACCGGGATATTCAACGTATGTAATGTGGTGGGTCCGACTATTCCGTCTACGGCTAGACCATGTCGGGATTGAAATTTTTCTACTCCCTCCATCACTTCCTGATCGAAAATTTTCGTATGATCGGCCCCTTCTTTCATATCTCCTGTCGCAGCCAATCGCCTTCGTAGAACTTTTACTCGTTCACTGTTTGTCCCTTTGAGAAGCAACGGTCCATCGGGAATAGCCGGCCACCCGCCCTCGGCCTTAATTGTGAGATATTCTTCAAGCGCATGCAGTAAGGGCTTATAACCTTCATGGGCCCCAGCTAAGGAATCCAAGGTTGCCGTAACCCCCGTTTCAAGGGTTTGCAGCATTATGCGAGTGAGGAGTGGTCTCTCATCTTGCAAATACCACTTTTCGTTGGTTTGGCCCGGGGTTAAACGTCCCGACGTGACGTGATCCAACATTTTCAAAAATTTTTTCGAAAGGACGACTTCCAATCTGGCAAGAACATTCGTTCGGAATACCGGACGTTCTTCAGAGAACAATTGGTTGGTTCGTTGTAACCACTGGAGTTCAGAATAATCATAGTCGGTCGGGTTTAATCCTAATTGTTCGGCTCCCTTTAGAATCTGAAGTAGCGTTTGTCCCTCTGCATTCAGCTTTTGTGATTGCGAGAGCCACAACGGCTCATACTGCCGGTCATCATATATCTCAGTTAACTCCGTCCGGTAGCGTTCCGGCATGTCATCAATTAGGTCTTCCAGAACATGGGGGATGGCAATTTCTTGACCTTGGGCACTTCCCACCATTCCTAATCCAAGGAACACAGATAAACTTATACTTGATAAAACCGAGATTTTCCCACGCTTCATTTCCCCACTTTACGGTATCACTCGAACGTCACACACTGGCATTAACCCTGGAGGATATCTTCTTGATCCCCTAATTCCGCATCCACCCAGCCTCCTGACCGCCAACTTGGACAGAACGCAGAGCCCCTCTGCCCAGCTCCACACCAATAGTCAATTTCAATACGATCAGCTTCTTTTTCTGACCATTTCCAGGGTTTTTGAGGGTTTGCCATCGGATATTTCAGAGTTAATTTCCAACCATCACAGCGATGAGGCAGTCTCATCGCATTCACAATTTACACATCCAATTCCAGAAAGGAGGTTTGTGATGAACCGGTCTTATGCACGACCATTTTTAGTTGCAGGAGTACTATCGTTGTTGGGAATGCCGTGGGGAGGCAATGACCATGAGATATCAAAGATATCCACCGTCCATGCCGCCCCCTGGATCGCGCCTGCCCCGCAGCAGGAATTGTCCGCACAATGGGTTCAGGATGTTGCCCGTGAGTTTCGTAAACCACAAATTCGTAACATTTTTATGAACATCCCAGGGGGGTCCCCTCAATCCACAATTTTGGATTTATTAAATGAAGCGGCTGTGGGATTGGAGAATGGGGAGCCCGGTTATGCACGTCACCTGGTTCGCAAAGCGGTCGACGTGCTGGATCGAAGTGCAGGACGAGGGTGGTATACGGAATCGGACATTCAACCTATCCAGGCCATGATTTTAAAATATGCCAAACGGGGTTTTTCTGAGGCAGATCAGAATTGGCAATCCCGAAATAGGTCGAATAGGGAGATGTCTTCCAATCGGTCACAGGATGATGGCGTAAGATTATTTAATCCGGATGAACCGAATTTTTCCGCCAACCGGTGGGATGGGTACACCAGCGATCATTGGCAAGGAAGCGGAGGCAGCTACGACCGGGTTCAAAAACGGAATATCCGGCAAAATACGCAGAATTTTGATCGTACCCGAAATCGCACATCGAAATCTTCGTTCCGGGACAGGGAACACAATGTAAGAAATCAGGATGAAAATCGCCGAATGGAACGCGGAGGCACCCAGCGATACTATTCTGACGATTTTTATTATTCGGATTACCCTTGGGAAGATCGTGGGAGAAGGGGCGAATCTTCAAGACGTGACCGTGATTCCTACCGTGATTCCCATAGAGACAAGATGCCTTGGTCAATGGAACAGGATCGACGTGCCCATGCCCGTGGAAAGGAGAGGTTTTACAGCGAACAGTCTATGGACCGCGGACAACAAAGACCCTATGACCGTGGACCCGGACAGGATGAATATTTTGAATCGACCACCAGAACCCAGTCCAGGGGATTCAATCGCTAACCTTTACCACTTTAGTTAAGTCAAGGAGGAACCTCACGATGAAATTGTTACATACGTTACATCGAACATCTTTAGCCATAGCATTTCTGATGGGTGTAGGCGGAGCACCAGGCCTTGCCCAAAGCCAAGTCGTCCATGACGATTACGACATGAATCCCTACTATGAGTACGACCCATATTATGACTATGATCCATATCTCGATGATCGTTTTGGGTACGATTATGATTACGGATACGATTATGATGACTACGTTTTGACGGATTCGGAACTTCGTCAACGTATCAAGTTAAATTTTGCCATGAGCCCTTTTGTTGATGATGACAATGTTCGGGTATCCGTTAATCGTGGGGTCGCTACGCTTTCCGGCTCAGTGGAAGATCGGAGCGCCATGATCGATGCTCAGGAAATTGCGTATGATTCGGGAGCCTGGAAGGTTCGGAATAAACTTTCTCAACGTGAGACTGAAGAGCGCCCATGGGCCGACATGGGAGACAGAGAACTAAAAAAGGAGATTGAGGATGAGCTGTGGAGCAGTCCATTTGTCAATTCAGACAATATCTCGGTCGGAGTAAGAAACGGAGTAGCCACACTGTATGGTGGGGTCGAGAATAAAGGTGAAATTGCGGACGCAGTAGAAAATGCGTATGAAGCCGGCGCAAAGCGGGTTAAAAGCCGTTTGTGGGTTGATCCGGACGTTTCGTAAGAGGTAGGTCCTTACTCTGGAAAGGGAGAAGTTCTCCATTGGGGCAAGGCATCTACTCGACGCCTTGCCCCACGAGGGGATGTCTCACGCATTTCCGGGTTCGATGCAAGCAAAAAACAAATTAAGCAGACAAGAAGGGAGAAAGAATGAGCGAATTAATCGTCGTGGCTTTTGCTGATGAGACAAAAGCGGAAGAAGTACGGAAACTACTTTTTACCATGCAGAAGCAATACCTTCTTGATTTAGAAGATGCAGTCGTGGTCGTGAAAAATCAGAACGGGAAAGTCACCATCAATCAAACTTACAATTTGGTTGCCTCCGGGACGGTAGGAGGAGTGCTCTACGGAGGTTTATGGGGTCTATTAATTGGCGTGCTGTTTTTTAATCCCATACTCGGGTGGGCCGCGGGAGGACTGGCAGGAGCCACAGCAGGAAGTATTACCGGGTGGTTAACGGACATTGGCATTGACGATAATTTCATCAAAGAATTAGGAAACACTATTCAACCGGGACATTCCGCTTTATTCCTTCTTCTGAAAAAAGTGACACGGGATAAAGTGATTAATGAATTGAAACGGAAAGGCGTGGAGGGAACGATTTTGCAAACATCATTATCCACCGAAGACGAAGCCAAATTACAAAGTTTTCTTACATCGAAAATTCATCGTGTGGAGCATGAGGTGCAATAAGACATTCTTGCCTTTCTCCGCAATGCTCTTCGGGGAACTAATTTACAAGCCGCCAACGGTCGCAATTCCCCAGGAAGGGTTATTCTTGGCACATTTCTATGAAACGAATGTCATGGGTCATTTTCTTTGTGGGCACAATGATACTCCTTCTCCAGGAACTGGCAGGAGCGGAGTCCAAGTTCAAGCCTCTCTCCCAAATTTTGGCAAATGCCAAATTTTCCATTACTCGCCCATCCGGCCTGTCACCCACATTTCCAACCCGAACAGGCAGGGCGGGCATAGAAAGCTGCCTTCATTACACACCCGCACCACTACTCTCTCCGGAAAAATTGTTTGTTCTCGGAGAAAATGAAACACTCTCTCTTGCTGAGGATATCGAACATTCTTTTTCGAACGTGCAAAAGCTTCTGACCGTGAAGGCACGAAGTATTGAGACGACCCAAACTCCGCCGTGGTGGCAGATCTCTCAACACTCATCGATTGCCATAATGAGTGAACCAATGAACGACCATGAGCGCCTGGGGTTCATGGACTACTGGGGATACGAGCCAACCCAATTGAAGATTGCCGCTGATCCGGTCGTACTCATTGTTCATCTTTCAAATCCGCTTATTCAGCGGGGAATATCTCAAAAGGAAATAGATGCTATCTTTTCTCAAACCCCTTCACGAGAAATTCCCCCAATGAAGACATGGAGTGATCTGGATCTCAAAGGAGATTGGCGTTCCCGGTCAATAATTCTGCATGGCTATGATGCATCAGTCAGCTTGCATGATTTCTTCAAATTTCAGGCCCTTCAGGGGAAGGACTTTCATAATCGCGTTCATCGACATCCCAGTTCCGGTCAGGTCGTTTTTGCTGTGGGGAAAGAAAAAGGGGCTCTTGGATTTACGAAACTCAGCTCGGTTACGCCGCAGGTAGGAATTGTTCCATTACGGGAAAGTTCCAAACAATTACCTATTGACAAAAATTCCAGGTTGAACACGGCATATGCTTTTACACAGTACCTGTACGGGTATCTGAACCTAAATCCGCAAACACATCCGGACGAGGCGGCAATTGAATTATTCAAGTTCCTCTATAGTCAACAGGGCCAAGCCTTCTTGAAGAATCGAGGTTACGTATCTCTTCCCATTACAATGATTTCACAAGAATGGAACCAACTGAAAAAGGGATCAGACAAGAATTTTCCGGATTTTACAAAAATGTGCTCCACTCCATTTTCAGGGAGGGGATTTTTCTTTTCATCTCTCTTGGTTGAAAACACAAATCCTCTCCTGAGCTGAGAAACCGAAAGAATACAGAGGCGTACCCTATCACTCCTACCATCGTAGGTAAGATTTCACAGCCAGCACGCCGTCTTGGCTAGGGTTTTCCCCTTCAACCCCGCAAGAAAATCCCTGCATTTCCAGGGTTTTCAACAGTTTCGCAAGTCCCGACTTATTAACCATACTATGAAGAATCACAAGGTTTTCAAATTATCAAGCGATTCGAAGTATCAATTATGCAAGTTTTAAAACAAGAAAGGTAGGAACAACCAATGAGACGACACCATAAGAACCAACAACAGTCTAATAAAAATTTCCGATGGTATGTGCCGTTACTTTTTTTGGCTATGGTTGGTTGTCAGGATGAAACCGCACCCGTTAATAATCCACCGGTTGAACCCACGGTTTCCGGTAATTCGCAGGAAATTCCCCCTCCGCCCGTGGATTCCAATACTGCGAACCCCTCCTCCACCGACCAACCTTCCGAACATGCCAGATTAGTTGTAGGCGAAGTCATGTCTATTGATGACAAAACTTATATGATCAAGGACTCCGAAAATAAGGAAATTCGTGTAGAGACTACCTCCATGACGTTGGTAGATGAAGGAATTGAAGTGGGCGACACAGCGGAAATCCGTTATTCGGCAGAGGAAAAACCCACCGCTATTCGAAAGGTACGGGGGACTTAATACTATTTCAGGTACACTCAAATCTGTTATAGGCAGGAATAAACGGCATAGTGGATTAAAGGGAAAGTTTGAGAGTAATCACAACAGTATTTTTTTCTTGAGGTGGCAAAAAAAATCCGGCGCAACGGGAAAGCCCTCTCGCGCCGGAATCAATTCGGTCTTTCAGATTCCCTATGATTAATTCTTCTGATCGCGGGCATCATAAGGATGGTTTTCCAACCATTCATCCACCCATGCCCTGACTTCTTCTTTTCGTTCTCCATATCGCTCCTGAAGTTTCCCTTCGAAACGGTCTGTGCGCCCTTCAATTGCCAGCAGATCATCATCCGTAAACTCTCCCCAGTTTTCCTTGAGCGCTCCCTTGAGCTGCTTCCAATTACCATAGAATTGGTCCTCATTATACACCTTATGGATATACCCCTTTTCAACTCCTTCTTCCGCGGTAACAGAATAATCCATCCCGTTTGCCCCCCAAGCATGAGCACTCATGAGAAAAACGGCTGCCACGGTTGCGGCTATGTTATTTTTTAATATATCTGGCGTCATATTCATTGTTTTACTCCTTCGTCCGCGTATCTTGGGTAAATCAAGGTGGAACAGAACATTCCAGAATGAATAGTGGAGGCACTTACTATCACCGAAGGCATTCTCATTTACCCAGGAGCGGGGCTGTAATCTCCCGTCTCCTGGGGATGATGGGTATCCTGATCTTCACTATAAGTGAAGTGAATAGGATTATCGGACTGGTTGGTTTTTCGCCTGCCAATCCTCAGTCCATTTATTTACTTCGTCTTTTTGATCTCCATATAATTCTTGAGCCCTTCCCTTAAATTTATCGTAATCACCTTCGATTTGAGTTAATTCATCGTCGGTAAACTTTCCCCACTTTTTTTTCACTTCGCCCTTAAACTGGTTCCAATTTCCTTTGAATTGATCCTTGTTCATGTTGTTCTCCTTGAATGTTGTGTAAATATGAAAAATTTTCAAACTGCTTCTACAACCATTTCCTTCGCTTTTTTTATCCACCTCCTTTAATGGGATTTCCTACACCTTAAAAATCCTGTGGGCGGACCACCCACTTCTTCATTCTTATTTACTATTTAATATCAAGACAAACCCCTCTTCACCAACGTATAAATTGGTTTTCTACTCACTCTTTTTTATCCAGATGTTTATTTTCAGACGACTACAGAGGCCAGCTCGTTCGTTTCCATAGGAGGGTTGAGGCGAGATGCGGAAAGGAATCCAGACACGTGCTCATGCAGGATTGCCTCAGGTGTTAGGCTTGGGAAGGGGGAAGATATTTTCGAGAGAAGAAGGCGGAATTTCCCAATTTTGGATTAGGAAATTCCGCCTTCTATTTAGGAATGGATTTTAATCGGCTGCCTTTTCAATTGATTTGCCTGCTTTTTGCACATCCTCGCCGGCACCCTCCATAGTATTACATCCGGTTATCGCCAACAACGTGATCAAAAACACTACCCACACATAATGGTTAATATTCATTTTTCGCCTCCTTTGTGGTTAAGAAAATTCGAGAACCATTTCCATTGAACAGCCGAAATGAGGAATCATACTTCCCCACATATAACCCCAGTCTTTTTTTTTGTTTTTGGTGGAATAAACATTCCTCATTGCCTAATTCTTCTTTCCAAGGGTTTTTAAATTTTCAAAGGCGGGTGTCATAGCATCAACAAACGCATTTCTGAAAAGATTCCATATCAGTTCCCATGTCCCTATCTTGATATTGTCCAGGTTTCCGGTAATATCGGTTTTCGTGGCCACCTGATCCCTCGGCACATTTTCCAATAGAGAAGCTACCGCACTCACCACACCCTCATATAACTGTTGAAAGATATTGTCGGTTTTGTCCTGTGAAAGATCGTAAATTTCAGGTTTATCGAAAAATGGCTTAATATACCCCTGGACCCGGCCACCATCAGTATGTAATTCAGAAATTAACGAAAATTCCCCGCTTTTAACATCAAATCCTGCAAAGGCTTTGAATGCGTCGTTTAAGGTGGTCATATCTGTTTTATCTATTTTCACTTTTATATCAAAATCAGGATGTTTCACCTCCGGCCGGAATCCTCCTTTGATTGACGTCTTCCCCTTTCCCATAAATTTCCCGAAAAGTTCTAATTCTCCTTTTTGGGTAACTTTTGGAACTCCCACCCCGGTTACCTGGATGTCCACATGATTAACAAAAATCGTATACGGGGGGGTCGTTGTTTGGTTCTTATACCCAAATTCGCCATTTTTCACCGATGCGGAGTCTATCGCCACCTTGAAGGGGTCTTGGGATTTTTTTGAATCATCCGTGTCTGGCGTTGAGGA
The DNA here is from genome assembly GCF_032051675.1 of Candidatus Nitrospira neomarina. Classification (NCBI taxonomy): domain Bacteria; kingdom Pseudomonadati; phylum Nitrospirota; class Nitrospiria; order Nitrospirales; family Nitrospiraceae; genus Nitrospira; species Candidatus Nitrospira neomarina. The sequence continues at coordinate 468,961 of NZ_CP116968.1, read as the reverse complement.
CTCCCGCTTGGCCTTTTGTGCTTTGGTAGGAGAATCTTTCTCCACATAGTGAATATAGGGATTTTCTATTTCCAACCTGACAATTTGAGCCATGTTTGCCCAAGGGGAGTATTCGATATGTCCATGTCCGTTCAACGTTCCGGAATGTATTTCCACATTGACAAGGGTGGAGACAGGAAGAAACGATTGGAGTTGGACATTTTTCATATCAAAATCTACGGCTATTCCTGGAAACGGTTCAGCCAAGAAATTGCCTTTTCCCGAAATACTCACAAGCCCTGCTTGGGGAAGAGATCCTTCCAGATGGACGGTCGTGGGATATTCTCCCTTTTTTGAACGAATATTCTGTATATTTTCAATATTTAATTGCAGGTTTGTCAGTTCCAAAGGAGGATGGTCAGACTGATCCCGGTATGACAATGAACTATCTTCAACTCGAAAAGTATTAATGGTGACGGGATACAATGCGTATAAGGCCTCTTGCCAACCTTTGTCTTTGACGTCTGTTATATCTTTAACCTCTTTTTCGGCCTGAGGGTAGGCAAAGACCACTTTGGCATTTTTAATAAGGTGATCACTGACAATCTCCATTTTGAATAATTGCGTCCACTGAATACTCGCGCTCCAGAATGGAATGATGAGTAGGGGAGGCTCTGGGTTTGTTTCTTGTCGTAACGTCAAATTTTCAAAGTCAATGGAGAAACCAAGTGGATGAAAATCAACGGTCTCTAACTCAACCGTATAGCCTTTGAGTTGTGTATTGAGATTGGTTTCAATGTAGGCCCGCAACGATTCATCAATAAAAAATGAGGTGACCACCAAGAGCAGTAGGATGAAACCCATAATCCCCGAGGTGAGGATAAGGGCACGCATCCACCATGGTCGTATTTTCTGAGATCCCATTTTTCAATGATCGTCCTACCCGTCATCCCTATCGTGGTATTTGTAAGTCAGGCCACATCCCTGGATTCGAAATTTCGGAGGCCGTTTGGTTTGAGACTGAAGATTCCGTTTTTATTCTTTCTTTAGATGAATAATCCCCGCCCCTCCTCCGAGGCGGGGATTTCCGGTTCATGACGGATCTGACTAAGGGGATTGTACCTTCAGATCATTGTCGACTCGCTTGACGCCTTTGACTTGCTTGGTCAGACGGCCCGCTTCCGCTTTGTCCTCTTCAGTTTTGGCTACACCCATAAGATGAACCACACCCTTTACGGTTTCAACCTCTACCCGAGACAATGAAGTGGGTTGTTGATTCGCGAGTTTGGTTTTCACTGCGGCAGTGACACTGGCATCATCAACGTAATCTCCAGTGGACTGTCCGGTCATAGATTGGCACCCCACCAACAATCCCATTACCACCGCAATCTTTAAAAAAGTTTGAACGGTTTTCAACATGGCCTGCCTCCTCTAATAATTGTTGCCATACATAGAACCTTGCATGGTGTTCTCACATAATAAATATCACTCATCCTACTAGATGGGAGCAGATACACCTCAAGAGACAAAACTACCTCCTTTCTTAAACTTTTGTCTTAGATTTTCATTTTTAACGCGCAGTATCATAAGCAATATCGCGAATGGGAACTCGATAATCTTCAGGTGTTTACATCCGGGCTTTTGGTATCGCCTCACTCCGATTCTGGGAAGAAAGCATCCCCGCAACACAGACGAATCCGTCCGATCTCAACAAGCAAAAAACGTATGCCAACATTATTGAACGTGTTACACGAAATGGTGGGAAGGCAAATTTTCATGGAGTCCGCAGATTTATCCCCAATTGTGAGCAACAACATTATTCCAGGACTTTTCATTCCATGGATCTTGTAAAAGAAGCCAAACAATCCGTTAAAAGCCGCCCAGTGGAAAAACTCCTTTCGCCCTTGGAGGAATTCACCAAACAAAATGCCTCCGGTGGTATCGTGCTTTTGATTTGCACCGCAATCGCCCTGGTTCTCGCCAATTCAGCCTATGGCTCTCATTTTTCGGCATTTTGGGAACTACCGTTTACCATTGGCTTTGGTCCTTTTTTATTGGAAAAACCCCTATTACTGTGGATCAATGACGGATTGATGGCCATTTTCTTTTTTGTCATTGGACTCGAAATTAAACGGGAAATATTGGTCGGAGAATTATCCGAACCCCGTCAAGCCATACTTCCCATTGCGGCGGCTGTTGGCGGAATGGTTCTTCCCGCAATGGTGTATCTTCTGCTTAATTTTCAAACCCCTTACAGCTCAGGTTGGGGAATTCCCATGGCCACCGATATTGCTTTTGCCATTGGCCTGTTGGGTCTATTGGGCTCAAAAATTCCTTTTTCGGCTAAAATTTTCTTAACGACTCTGGCTATCGTTGACGATCTAGGAGCTGTTCTCGTAATTGCCTTTTTTTATACCTCGGATATTTCATGGATCAGTCTTGGGACTGGCTTAGGATTTTTAGTAATCTTGATGAGTGCAAACCGGTTGGGAATCCGTTCTCCATTTATTTATGGCCTATTCGGCATTGGTGGCCTATGGTTGGCGTTTCTTTTTTCTGGTCTTCACCCCACGATTGCCGGTGTGCTTGCGGCTTTTACTATTCCAGCCACCTCCGCCATGACCAAAAAAGAATTTGCGCATAAAAGCGAAAAGTTCAGTCAGGAATTCCAAAGAGCTGAAGTTCCTGGGGTTTCAATTCTGGAAAATAAAGAACAGGCACAAGCCGTCCATGCACTTGAAACGGCCAACGATTTAATCCAACCCCCTCTGCAAAAACTCGAACATGTTCTCTACCCGTGGGTCACATTTGCCATCATGCCTATCTTTGCTCTGGCTAATGCGGGAGTGGTAATGACCACCGACTCTTCACTCTTCAGCAATACCCTCTCACTAGGAATTGGTCTGGGATTATTATTCGGCAAGCCCTTGGGCATTTGCCTTGGAGCCTGGTTGGTGGTCCGATTTGGTAGCTCTGATCTTCCATCTCACCTTCATTGGCCTCAAATTATTGGTTTGGGATTTATGGGGGGTATTGGGTTTACCATGGCTATTTTCATTGGAACGTTAGCTTTTCAGGGATCTTCCGATCTGCAAACGGCCAAATTAGCTATTTTAATCGCATCCTGCCTCTCTGCCTGTCTTGGCTTACTCCTGTTATCGAAATCAACTCAAACGCCCAATGGGAAACGGCCCTCATAGCGATAGCTTAGAGTCCCCTCTCCTTGTGTCCTCCCAGGCTATTTTCTCTCCCTTTAACATCGTGAGGTGCAAACCCAGGGTTTTCCTCAGGTCTCCCGGGAGGAACAATTGAGTATATTTCAGACGTTGTACTATCTCTTAACATTTAAAAATTAACAAAGGAGCGTTTCATGCCTTTCACAAACGTATTGCAACAACCGTCAAAGACGCCACCGGCACAAGGTTCAATGAGACGCTTAGGTCTGGTTGGATTGTGCTTTTTGACTGGATGTCTGGTTATTCCCGGTGCGGTTATTGCCCATGAAGGAAACAACACGAAAGGTAGTGAATCCCTGTCCGGGGAGCGTGTCTTAATTGGGACTGTGGAAGAAATCAGAGGGGAGCAGGCCAAGGTGAACACAGGGGAAGGGCAACCTCGATATCTGCCCATGAATCTCCGTGAGGAGAAAGGGCTCCCCCCTCTAAAAAATGGGGATCGCGTTGAAATAACCGTCAACGACCAAAACCTCATTGTCGATGTTCATCTGCCAGGAGAGGAGTCACATCATCGAACGGTCCATGGTGTTTTGGCCCAGCCACTGGTGACCGGCCACGAAAAGGCCGTCATTCAGTTGAAGGAGGGACAGCAGGAATCGCATAAGATCATTTCAATGGCCAGGAGCAAAGTGGCGTCCATTCCGGTTGGCGCGGAAGCCACTTTCCTTATTGATGAAATGGATCAGATCGTGGATGTCACATTCGAGAATCAGACAACAGTGGACAAAGCCCAACATCTCGGGGAAAAAAAGTCTCCTCTGAAAGGGAATTTCAAAAAGGTTTCAGGAGTTCTGAAGCAACCCCTGAAAAATAACATGATTGCCGTTCAACCGGATGGGGGAAAGGAACACCAGTATGAAGTGCGTCCTCTGATTCAGGAAAAGCTCAAAAAGCTTTCTTCAGGGCAAGAAGTCGTCCTATTTGTCGATGATGAAGATAAGGTCACCGATGTGGCTTTTGTAGAGAAAGATTAAAGCTCTCTCCCCGGATTGGATGAAGGCAAGATATTGAATCAAGGATAACCGTTGTTGAATGTTATTGGAACGTGGAACCGGCGCGTTGCACTTCAAAAGCGTTGAAACCGAGAGATGGACGCACACGGATACCGTTGAACCGGTGCGTCCAACTCCATATCAGGAAATCGAAGTGTGCTGGAGTTATGATCAGCAGAGTGCTGGGGCCAGCAGGCTCCTTGTTCTATAAAAAATCCGCCATGAACTTATAGCGGAAACTGGCCGAAATCCGTATTCTTGACCCTTCAGTGGTCCTTTTCCTTTGTTGGTTTTCCTATACCATTATCCATCTAACCATTATTGAATATTGAAAAATTTTTGGAAAAATTGGCAGGTTGAAAAACGTGGCGACTGGCATCCTGAGTGTTCCCTGGCAGCCAACTATCCTGAAAGAAAACCAAAACTCAATCAGTGCAGCCAATTCCAGTCCGTCCTTTCCATTGTCCCCCGATCTTTAACCAATATCGGTAAGCCGAGTCTACAGTCATTCCCAGGTAAAGGAAGGCGGCTATGGGCAATACCAAACCATAGGTTGGAGCCAGTGCGTATAATCGCAAGGTGGGTTGAAACGTATACATCATGATCAGCCAAGCGAAGACCGCCAGCCCTCCCGCCAAAGCACTTCCGTGAAGTGGCCAGGTCAAAGCAACAAGCGGTGGGAGAAGATAGACAACCACCAGACCCATGACGGTACCCGCAAGCATCAAAGGGGAATATCTCAGTTGCGTGTAAGCCGTCCGTTTTACCATGGTCCAGATGTCATGAAGCCTTAAATAGGGGCGAATGCTGTGCTCTGAATCCGTAAGACCCACCCAAATTTTTCCTATTCGCTTCATTGCCGTCCCAAGGGCACAATCATCAATTACTTCACCACGAATGACCTCGATCCCTCCAATTTGAAGCAGTGCACGATTCCTCACAAGGATGCAACCTCCAGCTGCACCTCCCACAGTTGATTTGTGATCGTTAATGAGGGGAAAGGGATAGAGTTTTTGAAAAAAATACACAAATGCTGGAATCAGCAGCTTCTCCCAGGCATGTTCACAATGCAATCGGACCATGAGCGATACCAGATCAAGTTCCTCGAATTCGGCCTTGGAAACCAGCTCACGCAGATTTCCCCGGCTGTGCTCGATGTCCGCATCCGTCAAATATCGATAGGCGGCATTGGGCCAGTGTTGCTCAGCGTATTGCAATCCGGTATGGAGGGCCCAGACCTTTCCCAGCCATCCAGAGGGCCGATCCTCAGCGACGTTCACAGTAAGGCGTGCTCCCCCTGGGTGTTCGATAGCAAGCTGACGTGCAATGTCGCCGGTACCATCCTCACTTTGATCATCCACCATCACAACGTGAAACTCCCCTGGGTAGTCTTGCTCTAAGAGAGACCGCAACGTCCGCTCAATGACATCCGCCTCATTCCGGGCGGGAACTACGACAACGATGGTTGGCCATTGTGTGGTGTTGAAAGTCATTAACCCCTCGCTACCAAGTCGCTGGTCGGCATACCAGAAGCGACCATGCCCAAACGAGAGGTAGAGCCAGGTTACCAGGGAAAGCGCTGAGGCCAAAAAGAGATAGACCTCAAGATGGTCAATAGGAATGGGCCAAAAACTCATAGAGCCTCCACATACATAAATTTCATACGATCACAAATCATGTAAGTCCACACAAGAACCAGATTTTTTCGCTTAAGTCTTGTCTCCGTAAAAAGTGTTACAAAAATTGATGTGCTGTTCACTCACCAGAGAGAGTCCATTCATTCCCGTGACTTCACAATCCCACGACATTGCACATGTGACAACTGGAAGGACCACAATGGTCCCATTGTTGGCTTTCAACGTGCCATACCCAAGACCGTCAGCCGATCCTCCAGCACCTTATACATATCCTGGTGATCATTAACTACAACCCATTGCAATCGTGCGTCGAAACAGTCTGGATGCCACTTTGGCATTCTGGGTTGCACCCACAACCAAGAAATAAACGTGTTGCCTTTCGCATCCAGAAAGAATTTAGGGAGAATAGATATTTATTCCAGGGAATCGTGGGTAAGGGCCACAGCTTTGATTTGAGCATGAACTTTCTGCCCTGGATGGAGTTGGAGGGTCGCTAATGATTTTCGGGTAATGGTGGCCAGCAAGGGACAACCAATATCCAGTTTGATATCGACAAAGGGTTGACCAGACTCGATGGGGCCGATTTCCAGGACCGTCGCCTGTAACACATTCAGCACACTGGTTTGGAATGCAGGAGGGCTTGCCACAAGACTGACATCCCGGGCAAGGATTTGCACGCGTAATAATTCTCCTATGGATGAATGTTGATGGGGCACTGACAGTTGACCTCCGGAAAAATTGAGAGTGGTGAGCCCGAATTCTACATCATGCTCCGCCACACGAGTGTCAATGACTGCACCAATGTGGCTGTCCGGAATGACGCGGCGACTGCCTACTTGAGAAAACACTTCAGCAAGTGGCCCGATAGCGGCCACGCTCCCCTCCTTCAGCAGGATGAGAGTCCTGGCGAGTTGCACCACTTCATGCAAAGCATGACTCACATAAATAATGGGTATCCTGAATTCCTTATCCAGCCGTTGGATAAATGTCATGATTTCCCGCTTTCGTTGGATATCAAGGGAGCTGAGCGGTTCATCCATGAGGAGCAGTCGCGGGCTGGTTAATAAAGCACGCCCAATGGCCACTCGTTGCTGTTCTCCGCCAGACAGGTGGGTTGGACGGCGCTCCAACAACGAGTTTAAACCCAGGATCTCGACGACCTGATCAAGTGAAATGCGGCGCTCCGATTTCGGTATCCGCTTCCATCCGTACAATAAGTTCGATCGGACGCTCTGATGGGGAAATAAACGGGGCTCTTGAAATACATAGCCAACCGGACGTTGGGAGAGTGGAAGAAAAATATTGTGAGTTTCATCCTGCCAAACTTGTTCTCCGAGGGCGAGAAAGCCATCCGGGGATCGCTCCAATCCGGCGAGACAGCGCAAGAGGGTGGTCTTACCACATCCGGAAGGACCGAAGACGACCGTGATCCCTTCGGCGGGTACACTCGCCTTCACCTGCAAGCGAAATGAGTGAAACACCACCTCGAATCTGGCTGTCAACTCGCTCATGAGACGTGGATAGGCAAACGGCGGTTCACCGTATAGACCATAAGGAGGACCAGAAATGAAAAGACGAGAAGTCCTGCCGACAGGACATGAGCCTGGCTATATTCCAATACTTCCACATGATCGTAGATGGCAATAGAGAGTACTTTTGTTCTTCCTGGAATATTCCCTCCCACCATCAAGACCACACCAAATTCGCCAAGGGTATGAGCGAATCCAAGGACAATCGCCGTGAGATAGCCGCGAGAGGCCATGGGGGAAACTACGGTAAGAAATGTGTCGACCTTTGAGGCTCTGAGCGACCAGGCGGCCTCTAACGGCTTTCGCCCAATTGACTCAAAGGCGCTATGCAAGGGTTGAACGACGAAAGGAAGGGAATATAACGCCGAAGCAATGACGAGTCCGGTGAATGTAAACGAAAGCGCGGATCCGGTTACCGCCTGGGAGGCGCTCCCGATCCATCCATGAGGACCCAATAAGACCAGCAAATAAAATCCGAGCACGGTGGGCGGCAAGACGAGAGGCATGGCAACAATTGCCTCAATCGCCGTCCGGACTCGGGATCGGGTATGTGCAAGCCACCAGGCAAGCGGAGTTCCAATGATCAGAAGCACCATCACTGTCACCCCGGCCAGACGCAAAGTCAGCCAGAGAGGTCCTAAATCCACCTCAGATAGTGTCATGGCTTCTTATGTAGCATTATCGCCTATCGAATGGAAGGTCTTTTCTCAAGGGTCGATATGTAAGTGATTATGGCAATCCATAGCCGAATCGTTCAATAATAGCCCGGCTTTTATCTCCTTTGACAAAATCTAGAAATGTTCGGGCACCGGCATGATGCTGTCCAGTCCCTAACAGGACCGCTTCTTGTTCAAGTGATTCGTGAAAGGACGTTGGCACATCCCACCGGCTGCCGCTCCCGTTGATTTTGGGATCCAACACTTGGGAAAGCGCCACAAATCCGAGCTGAGCGTTTCTCGAATACACAAACTGAAACGCCTGTCCGATGTTTTCCCCCTGAACGATCCGATCCGTGAGGGATTCCCAAAGACCCATCTTCTTAAGTGTTTGTTGAGCAGCCCTGCCATAGGGCGCGGTTTTCGGATTGGCAATGGCCAGATGATCGAAGTGGCCCGTCGACAGGACGATTTGTCCATCCCCATTCACCACGTTCGAATCAGGACTCCATAGGGTTAGACGTCCAACGGCATAGACAAAACGGCTACCCTTGACCGCCAGTCCTTCTGCTTCCAACAATTCCGGGCGCTCAGCATCTGCTGAAAGGAAGACATCGAACGGGGCACCGTTTTTGATTTGTGCATACAATTTTCCACTCGATCCGGAACTGATCACAACCGTATGTCTCGTGTCTTTCTGAAAATTGGTGACAATTTCGTTAAGGGTGGTCAAAAAATTTGACCCAACGGCCACCCGCACTTCATCGGCTACTGCTACGGAGACGAAACCTGAACAAAAGACCATAAAAGCCAAAACACAGATTCGAACAAACATCATGCATCTCCCAACATCATAAGTGCCGCCAGATGGCTCATTGTAAGAACAGGCTGACTCCGATTAACGATTGAGAGCCTGTTCATAATCTGATGCGCATAGAAAGATAAAAATAATCCGTATCCTTGTTCCCACCCTGAGGTAAATTCGCCGAAGCCGGAAGCCGCTCAAAATACGATCCTTTAAACCAATGATCGTACCCGGCATCAAAGTCCAGATTTTGGCTGACGGTCCATGACACGCGTAATTCCAGGTCATGCCCTAAATAATTTCCTGCCCCTCCTGTGGGATCTTCTAAAAGGATTCCTCCATTCACAGCGCTGCCTTGGGCTAAGTACCAGAACCGATGCTTGATTTGCATCCTGACGCTTTTGGCAGGCTTCACAACCAGCCTCCAACCGGGAGAACTGACGTTGGATCGGAGAAATGGTCCGAAAATTCCCGTAGGCATGAAATCCCATCGACGAGCCCCGAACAATATATCAAAGGTTCCGCTTTGGCTTCCTCCCGGTGTCCTGGTTCCACTGGAATAGGAATACTGCACCAAAAATTGAGGGGTCCAGGGCACATTAAACGTATAGCCAACTTGGGCATTGGGATTATAGGCAAAATGATCGACCTGCCCTAATTGCCCGACTTGAACCGCCCCCTCCAATTCATAATCGAATTCACCAATTGCAGGATTTTTGAAGAGGCGAAATCCGTAGGTACCATACGTACGATGAAAATTTTTATTTTGTTGTCGTTGATCGTTGAGTCCATAATAAAAGGCATTGACATTCATCCATGGAATCTGAAGGTTTTCCACATACGCACCCCAAAACAAAAATTTCTTATTCTGCTCGTCTAGCTGATCCTGGTCCCGGATGACCGGTTCAGTGATAAACGCACGGAGTCGCCAAGTATCTGGTTTCCCAATCTGCCAATGGAAACCGTCGAAGGCATTTGAAGTATTCCGGAAGTTATTGCGAGCGACATATCGACGTCCTCCCAGGTCCAGGGTCATGCGGCCGACATGCAGGTCGGTTCGCAACCCGCTTCCTGCAACGTTGTCTATGGTCAATGATCCGAATAATTGTAAAATATCCCATTCATCGACGGTTGAATTATTGACAAACCCCCCATTTTGGGCCCCGTATTCGCGAGAATCCTGTCCTTCAAAGAGAAGCCGGAGAGGGCCATTACCCAATCCGAAGCGCACCCTGGACCGGAGAACCCACTGAGAATCCGTTCGCCCGCCTCCAACTGCCGCAGTGGATCGCCAGGGATGACTGACACTTTCAAAGCGCGTACGGTTTTCAATCCCTAAGTCAACGAAATCCGGCAGACCCAACGCCGCTTTCAGATACCGATTCCATTGAGTCTCTTTGTTTCGGATCAAGACGGCATCAGCCGTTTCCTTCCAATTTTTTCCATTCTGTGCTTCCGCCCGAACTTTGTTCTCTTTAAAAAAATCACGAAAAGCTGAACCCTTTTCCATGCCTAAGGAAGAGGAACTGGGAGATGCCGGTTCGGCCGCCAAAACCGCAAGGCAATTCATCACCATGGCCATTCCTAATCCAGCCATCCCCCAGACTTTCACATTATTTGCCTTTTACTCATTACGACACATCCTTCCTTTTGTGTCAGAATGATCCATAAAAACGAGGTCACCTCTTCGTAAAATACGATCATACGTAATGTAATTTTAAACATTATTTATGTCAAGTTTAATTGACATCAATTGTTTACCTTCCTAAGTTATAAATGACATGGACAATTTTAAAATGCTGGGAACCCTTCTATGAGATCGGGAAAATCATCATTTTGGGGAAGGGACAACGGAGAGACTCCCTCGATGGTGGAAATATCAAAGAATCCAGGAGATCTTGTTACGCAGGGGGGAAACACATCCCGGAAAATTCAAGAATTGAGAAGAAGAAACAAGAAGAGACAGGCACTTGTGCAGGCGAAGGAGACCTATTCGAATAATTGTACCCCTTTTTTGAAAATGGGCCCTACCCTATTTGTCATGATAAGGGACATCCTGAGTTTACCCACTGCTCCTCACGGCATGCCAACTTTCATTGCTAATAATGAGAACCTTTCTAAAGGAAGCTGAGTTACGTGCTGGTGTTGGGAGGTACTTCCTTTAGAACCGGAATAATTTCTGTGCCTGGCCTGATTTCGTCAGTACCTCTAAACATTACGAGATCACCAGATTGGAGAGCGCCGAACACTTCAACCATTGAACCACTCTTTGACCCCTTTCGAACCGGGATCCATTCCACCAGGTTTTCTTTGACCAACAGCACAAAGACGTTTTCCGTCGTGGTGACAACGGCCGTGGCCGGAACAAAGAGGGTCGGACGAGAACGGCGAATCGGCCAGCGGACTTCCGAAAACATTCCGGCAGCCAGCCGCCGAGCCTGGTTATCTACATCCATTTCCACGGGCATGGACCGAGTTTTAGGATCGACCGATTGAGCAATACGAGACACCACTCCCCGAAAAGTTTCTTCCGGATAGGCCGGCACGGTAAACGGAACAGTTGCCCTTTTATCAATTGATCCGGCATACGCTTCCGGAACCGGAACGATCAATCGTAAGTGAACAATCTGCTCCAACCGTAACAGCGATGAAGTCCGACCGCTTACCCCATCCGGTCCCACCATCGCTCCAGGATGAATATTCCGTTGTGTGATCACTCCATCGAATGGCGCCTTCACCCGCAAATACTTTTCCATTTCTTGTAAGGATTCGAGACGGGCTGTCAAGGCTTCCTGGTGGTGCTGGGCCAATTCCACATCGTTTCCAGCCACGACACCTGGGGTAGAGGCCGCGGCTTGAAGACGGGTATACGTGATGTTTGCCGCACGAAGTTGGGCTTCCGCTTCCCTCCTCTGCGCTTGCAACTCTGGCGCGCGTAATTGGATGAGAATATCCCCTTTCTTTACGGTTGCACCACGATCCACGCTGACGGATTCCACGATTCCCGTGATCTTTGGGGAAAGGTCGACGCTCAAAAAAGGAAGCAGTTCCCCGGACAGGGGGATCGCCTCTTCCAAATATTGGCTGGAAACGGCAACCACTTCGATCGAAACCGGTTGAGTACGGCTCGCGGGGGATTCTGGTATTTCCGATGTGGAGATTATAGAAGAAGGGACCGATGGGTTCTGAGCCACACGGCCATCGTTGCTCATGACCATGACAACTCCCGCAATAAGTCCGAGTAATACCAGCCCGATTCCGATTATCTTGCGTGACATCGTGACTCCGGGTTAACTGGGAACCGTGACGTGCGAAGGTTCATAGTGGATACTCGTTGGATCATCTGGATCTAATGAAGGAGACTGGATGCCTCCCCGCTTTTCCAGAATTGCATACACGGCCGGCAAGATCAGCAAACTGGAGACGGTGGCGAACAACAACCCACCAATCACTGCCTGTCCGAGAGGGGCCACCTGTTCCCCTCCTTCCATGACCCCCAATGCCATTGGCAACATGCCAGCCATCATAGCCAATCCCGTCATGAGAATCGGACGAGCCCGGCTGCCAGCCCCTTCCCGAGCAGCTTCGAGCGAGGAGAGCCCTTGTCTCCGATGATGTTCGGCAAACGACACCAAAAGAATCGCATTCGCCACAGCCACGCCCGTGGCCATAATTGCTCCCAAAAACGACTGAATATTCAGTGTGGTCCCAAAAAGTTCCAATCCAAGCACGACTCCCATCAAGACGGCAGGCGTCGTCAGCAAAACCACCAAGGCGCTTCGCCAGGACTGAAAACTTGCGGCTAAGAGCAGAAAAATCGTCAGCAATGCCAGAGCTAATCCAAGTTGGAGGTTAACGAACATCTCCTTCATCGGGGCGATTTGCCCTCGAACGTCCACCCGGACCCCTTTCGGAGGTGGGCCGACCCGATTTAACGCGACCTCTATATGTTCCGCTGCCCGTCCTAAATCTTCTCCCGTCACATTAGCCACAATCGTGACCATTCGTTGCATGTTATACCGCGCATACTCTCCAATAGAGGTTCCGGGAATAACCTCCGCCACGTCACGAAGCAAGGGTCCACGTCCCCCTTCCAACATCACCGGTAAATTGAGCATATCCTGTACGGACTGAAATTCCGATTGGGGAATTTCCACCTGCACCTGATAGGCTCTTCCAGATTGGGGATCATGCCAATAAATCGGTTCCACAAAACGAGTTGAGGAAGTCGCCGAGACCACCGCCCTGGCTACTTCACCGGCCGTCACACCAAGCTGGCCCGCTCGCACTCGATCCACGCGCACTGCCAGGGTGGGATAGTCCAGGGGTTGCCCGAAGCGCAGATCTCGGATGGCAGATAGATGCGAGAGCTCCTCTCGCACTCGTTCCGCATACGCCCGGTTAGCCTCCATATTCGGTCCGCTCATCGCGATTTCAATCGGGGTTGGAGATCCCATGCTCATGACCTGCGTGACGATATCGCCGCTCTCAAAGGTATAACGCGTCCCGGGAAATCGCTTGGGTAAAATTTCCCTCAATCGTTCTTTCACCTGCTCCAGGGAAACATCGGAACCCCGTTTCAGCGCCACCAACAAGACTGCTTCATGAGGTCCGCTGCTCCACATATACAGGGTATTCACCGGATAACTCGACGGATGAACTCCCACAAACCCCAGGCTAATATTTATCCGCTCAGGGCCAATTTCCTGTTTGATCGTTTCTAGTATTTCCTTCGTCAACAGCTCCGTTCGTTCGACACGGGTTCCATCCGGAGCCAGAATTCGCAATTGAAATTGTCCGGTATCGACCCGAGGAAAGATATCCAATCCCAGCCTGGAACCAAAACCCACGACGATTGCCATACTGAGCAGCATATAGCCGATGAGGACCAGCCCCTTATGGCTCAATGTCCAGTTCAAGGCATTGATGTACCAGGCCGGCATGGTCGGACCTCCTCTCCCCTCTGCCTTGGGATGCCCACCCAACAGCCACACAGCCAAGACGGGCACTAAAGTCGTGGACAGAATGTAAGAAGCTGCCATGGCAAAGCCCACGGCCAATGCCAACGGCACAAACAAGGCTTTCGCCACGCCACTCATGAAAAAGGACGGAAGAAACACGGCTAAAATACTCAACATAGACAGGAGAAGAGGCATCACCACTTCACCACGTGAATCCTTGACGGCCCTCCCCAGACTCTTCCCACGAGACAAATGGGCATGCACATTTTCAATCGTGACCGTGGATTCATCCACCAAAATACCCACTGCCAGGGCCAAGCCCCCTAACGTCATAATATTAATGGTCTGTCCTGTTGCCCACAAAGCCACCACGGCTGATAAGAGAGCAAATGGAATGGTCATGACGACTATCACCGAACTCCGCCAACTCCGGAGGAAGAGCCACACCACTAATCCCGTTAAGACCGCTCCCAGCACACTTTCCACGACGACAGCCTTTACCGCATTCGTAACATAGGTTGATTGATCGAATTCAAAACTAATCTGAATATCGTCAGGCACCGAGTCCCGAAAAGTCGGGAGCGAGGCTTTAATGCGATCCACGACAGCCATGGTGGAGGCATCAGCCCGTTTGGTGACCGGGATGTAGACGGTGCGTCGCCCATTCACCATGGCATAACTGGTGACAATGTCCTCTCCATCTTCCACGGTTCCCACGTCTTTCAAAAAGACCGTGGGCCCGGCCCCCAATCGAATAGGCAGATGTTCCAATTCTGTAATGTTTTCGACAACAGAATTCACAGGGGTCAAATAGGCCAACTCTCCTATGCGGACATTTCCCGCCGGCATGAGCATATTACCCGTTCGCACGGCCTGAACCACTTCCTCCGGAGACATGCCAAATGCCCGCAACCGTTCCGGGTTCACCTTAATCACAATGGTTCGAGCTGTCCCTCCAAATGGCGGAGGGGCAGACACCCCAGGGACCGCGGAAAACATCGGTCGCACTCTGAACAAGGCGAGATCTTGAATTTCTTTCAGGCTCCGAGACTGACTCTTAAAAACCAAATAGCCCACCGGTACGCTTCCGGCATCAAATCTCGAAATAAAAGGCGGCACCGTGCCGGGAGGCATAAACGCGCGGGATCGATTCACATAGGCGACTGTCTGCGCCAGAGCCTGATCCATATCCGTATCCGGATGAAAAAACAATTTCATCAAGGCTGCACCCTGGATGGATTTGGATTCGACATGCTCAATCCCGGTGATATAGAGGAAATGATATTCATAGAACGAGACCAGGTGTGCCTCCATTTGGGCCGGATCCATGCCACCATAGGGTTGGGCGACATATATGGCAGGAAGCCCCAGATTCGGGAAAATGTCGATGGCCATCCGTTTGACTACCAGATAGGAAAATAAGGCCATGGACGCGACCAGCACCATAATGGTCAGAGGTCGCCGAAGGGCAAAGAGAAGCAGCTTCATTTAATGGCCGGGTGAAGAAGCGGAGGGGCGCGCAAGCCGTAAAATTTCTGATAGCTCGCCCTGAACCCCGGATAAGGCCAACAAGGCTTTCCACACCCCAAGCCGCGCGCGCGCATCATCCACGGCCGCCTGAACAACCAGCCGTTGCGCCTCAGAGACGTCCACGACTGTGGCGAGGCCGACCTTAAATTGTGCGGCGGCTTGGGCTTCTGTCAAGCGGGCGGCTTGAAATTGGATGGGTGTGTTTTCGGCAATGAGTTTGGTACTCTCCACCAGCGATCGAGCTTTCACCTGTTGCGCCGTCAGCTCTTGAATCACACGATCGTAGCGAGCCATTTCCGCCAGATTGTGAAAATGCGCCTGTTGTTTTTGCGCCCGGATGGCTGAAAAATCCAACAGGGAAAAGGTCGCTGTCAGACCAACCGCCCAATTCGGCACATCCGGTAATAACCCGTCCCCTCCGCCACCTCGGTTCCCCTGATTATCCCATCCGCTGCCACGGCCGAAAAAGCTGCTCTGCAGGTTGAATTTCGGCACCCAGGCCTGCGCCAAGGCTTCTTCCCGATTTTTGGGAATATCAGCTGCAGCCTTTTGGACTAATGCCAAGGGATGTTGTGAGGGATCCTTTTTATCGGCGACAGATCCTTGAGGGAAGGCTTTTAGCACCGGATCTCCGATCGAAATTCGACCACCGGCTATCCCGAGCACCTGAGCTAATGTGGCCATTCGTGATCGTTCAACCTGCTCTGCTTCCAATAGGTGAGTGCGTGCAACCGCCGTCTCGGCTTGAGCACGGGATCCATCAACTCCCGGCCGCAATTGATTACGGACGAGAACCTCGACGGTCTTAGCAAAGACCACCCGACGTTCCAAATTGGCTTGTAGGGCCTGGCGAGACTCTTGGGCCATGATGACATCGATATAGGCGTCTCCGACAGCCAACGCCACTTCAAGCTGGGTAAGGGTGATAAAGGCTTTCGAATGACGTTCCATGGTCCGGGCGGTACTCACCTGGGCCGAACGCAAACCAAAGTCAAAGGGTTCCCATGCCAGCAGAATACCGGCGGCGCTGCCCCAGCTACTACTATAAGCACTTCGTCCTAGATCAGGACCGGAAATCGGTTGAAAAAAAGCATTCGGGAAAAACATCCCGGAAACATTATTAAAGGTCGAACGAGTCCCTTGAACGCCGATTTCCACCCGTGGGAGATAGTTTGTCTCTGCCAAATCAATGCCGGATTGAGCTTCCTTTTGCTTGGCTAAGGATTCCCGCACTGCAGGATAATGCTGCAAGCCATATTCAATGGCTTGCAGTAAGGTCAGGTGAGTGGACAACGGTTCAGGCTGTTGAGCATGACAAGCTTCTATGGCCACATGAAGACAAAAAAAGATTGCCAGGAAAGTTGGCAACAGATTCATTGAGGGGTCCTTCGTATTTATCATTATGGTGACCATTCACCAGTTATGTGTTGAAGAATGTCCCAGCATGGGGCTAGATCCATTTGAAACACTTTTTTCTCTTCTCATCCTTCTTGTACACCCTAATTCATATCACGGAATTGATGAGTAACTGTTCCCAGCAGTCTCCTTTCGTCAACTGGTTTCTGGATTCATGACCTCTTCTGTTAGTTCTCGTATTTGCTGTCTGGCTTGAACCAAGGCCTGTCGGCCGGATCTGGTGATGGTGTAGGTTCTTCGGCGGCGTCCCGATTGAAGTTCCAGTTGGCATCGGAGATATCCTGCCGCTTCCAGACCGTGCAATGTTGGATAAAGGGTGCCTGGACTCAGCTGGTAACCATGGCTAGCCAATTCCTGAGCCAAATCAACTCCACAGACGGGCTCCTCAGCGGCATGGTGCAAGATATGGATTTTGACGAAACCCAAGAAAAATTGGCGCACCATGCGCCGAGTAGGCTCGTGATTACTGGTGGGCATAAAAACTTCAGTTAGGGAAATAAGATTCTGTTATCGTTTATCGATATCGATTTTCGATACTATTAGCGCAAATTCCCTAATTGTCAAGATGGTCATTACACGTCGCATGCGTAAGAGTGGGGAACACCAAACGAAATCAGGTCATCTCGCCATTAAGAATTCTTTCCTATAGCAACCATCGCCGAAGCATACGGTGCCCGTATTCTTGGGCTATGACTTGTTTACTTTCTTCCCCTGATTATGATGCTCTCTGATCATGAGAGGTCTATTGCACAAGCCTGTCTCTTTGGTACCCAGGCGACCCTTCAGCATCTTTGGCAATAAGTATGCTGCGTTGGCTTAGGTCAGCCCATCCTCCATGGATACTTAGGTTGGCCTTACACAGACAAATAATTGGTTGATCGGCAGAGAAATGCCATGACGTTGCATTGCCCCATTCTAATGTTGCCTTCGTTGCCCAATTTTAATTCCCAGTGAACACTTTCTGTGAAGTGCTCATTGGGGCATCCTGGTCTTCAGTTTCACCTTGGCATTTTTTAACTTTTGCAGAGACTGTAGAGGATGTTAATTTTGAGGTATGATAACCGGCAAAGTCGCTCTAAATGGGTCAACATAAGGAGATGTCTATATGAATTGTCTTTTATTGCGCCATGGCATTGCTGTTAACCCACATGAATGGGACCACTCTGAACGCGAACGCCCTCTGACCAAAGAAGGTATTGCCAAAACTGAACAGGTCGCTGCAGGGCTCAAACGTATTGGAGTGAAGCCCACACACCTCTTGTGCAGTCCATTAATCCGTACTCAACAGACGGCTGAGATTACCAAAGAGACGCTACAGATCACAGCAACGATTCAGCTGTGCCCTGAGCTGGTGTATGACCAATCCCCCATGCTGTTATTCCCTCTATTCCAAAAATTTTCAACGGATGCCTTCGTCATGTGCGTCGGGCATGAACCTCATCTTGGCCAAACAGCCGCCTTGATGATTTTTGGAAAGAACAGCTCAGGTCTTTCGGTCAAAAAGGCCGGAGGCTGCCTTATTTCTTTTGATGGAAACGTCGGAGTAGGACGGGGAAATTTAGAATGGTGGATGGCCCCTGCGCAGCTCAGAGCGCTACGCTAAGGGCCTTGTGCACGACACAATGTTTACCACTCGTCAACCTTATCACCAATAGATCAATCGGCTTTCGATGCCACGACTTTCACTCGGTGCATTGGCTAAATACGTCCCCTTGGCTTATGAGCCCGCAGGGCGCACGATTCCCATTTTCACCAGTCCATTGACAAAGACGCCTTCTTCTAGCAGAAAAACCGGGGCATCGATTTTCCCTTCCAATGTCGCTGGGGCCAGCAACTGTATCTTCTGCAGAGCGACGAAGTCCCCACGAAGAGGACCCTGTGCGACAATGTCTTTAGCCTTAACGGTGGCTTCAAGCTTTCCATCTTTTCCCACTTGAATCAGATCGCTACCATAAATCTCTCCTTCAACAAATCCATCGATTCGCGCCATTCCCTGGACTTTCAATACGCCGCTCAATCGACACTTTTGGCCCAAATACATTTGATACCCTTCCTCTTCAAGTCCAACCGTTGAAACTTCCAGGGCGCCTGTTTGATACGATTCTGCCATAACTCCTCCTTTTGGTTACAATGCCGCGTATTGTGTGAAAGGGACCCGCGACTCAATCTTTGAACACGTCAGACTAAAGGCGGCAATGAGAAGGAACCATCCCCAAATGGAGGGACCGTAGAGACAACTTCAGACAACTAATTCTCTGAGACGGAATCGATGTGACGGTATCCACAAAACCGGGCAGGTCAATGGTTCTACCAAAGAAGAACAAACAGAGGAGAGAAGAAAAGGAGATATGACTAAATGTCAAGATTCAAGGAACATGAACTCTCAAACTATCAATTCAGCAAAAACAGATTCCTGATGCGACGCGCCAACAGCTTCTTGAGAATCACAGAAAATGAAGGAACACCGAACAATTAGAAAAATGCGGACAGCAGGAGATAAAAAGCGACGGCTAAGCATGCCGAACCGGGAAGGGTAAAAACCCACGCATAGGCAATTCTCCTGGTGACACCCCAACGAACCGCCGACAATCGATTGACCGCCCCCACGCCCATGACTGAAGATGTAATCGTGTGAGTCGTGCTGACAGGCAATCCAATATGGGCCGTAACCATCAACACTACACCGGCTCCGGTTTCGGCGGCGAACCCATGGATAGGATCCAACTTGGCAATTCGCATCCCCAGAGTTCGAATGATCTTCCACCCTCCTAAAGCCGTCCCCAGGCCCATAGAGAGGGCACAGGAAATAATAACCCATTTGGGCACTTCCGCAGAAGGAATATGTCCGGCAGAAAGCAAAGCCAAGGTAATAATTCCCATCGCTTTTTGTGCATCATTGGCTCCATGACTCAACGCCATAAACCCCGCTGACACCAATTGAAGACGTCGAAACAACCTCATAGCCCTTCCTCGCGAAGCCCGAAAAAACGCCCAGCTCAACCCAATCATGAGTACAAAGGCCACAAGAAAACCCAATAACGGGGAAGAGACCATCGCTTCCATAACCTTTATCAATCCGGCACCCTGCAACACCTCGACACCACCATGAATAAAACCTGCACCAACCATGGCTCCAATCAAGGCATGGGAGGAACTGGAAGGCAACCCCATATGTAAGGTAATAAAATTCCAAACGATAGCTCCCCCCAATGCCGAAATAATGACCACATCATTGATCGCGGCAGGATCGATGATTCCGCTTCCTACCATCTTGGCTACCGCGGTAGACATAAAGGCCCCGACCACATTCAAAACACCGGCAAAAAGAACCGCTAAGGTGGGGCTCAGGACCCGAGTGGACACGACGGTGGCCACGGCATTGGCACTATCATGCCAACCATTTGAAAAATCAAATAGAAGTGCGAGGACAATAATTAAAATTAGAAGTATGCTGAATTCGGCCACGGAGGTGCTTTGGGGAGGAGTATCAGAAAAATCGAAAGGATTCGGCTACCACTTCATTATCCATGCTTGAGTGCGATCCGTTCCAGGACATTCACAACATCCTCACACGAATCGGTGCCCATCTCAAAATTCTCATAGATCTCTTTCCACTTCATCACCGTCTTGGGATCCGCTTCCTCTTCAAATAACCGGGAAATCGCTTCTAGGCTCACCCGGTCAGCTTCGTTTTCCAAGCTATGCACTCGAATGGCACAGTCCTTCATATCCCAGTTTTGATGACGAAGAAGATCAATCCCTTTCCCGACCTCTAAAACGGCATCATGAAGGATTTCGGACAACCTGAGTGCCATGGGCGTCGGGTGGTCTATTTTAAACACCATGAACAATTCGGCCACCGCATCAATTTCGTCCAGAATATCATCGAGCGCGCTGGCCAATGCGTGAATATCTTCCCGATCTAACGGGGTAATAAATGTTTTATTGAGTTTATACACGATGTCACGAGTGAGATCGTCACCCTTGTGCTCCAAATTTTTGATGTGTTGAATTTGTGTATGCGGTTCATCAAAGGACTTCATTAATGCTTTCAAGCACTGTCCTGCTTCCACGACGTTTTGAGATGCTTGCTCGAATAAATCAAAAAACCCGCTTTCCCGAGGCATAAAACTAAACATACGGTGTCTCCTTAAACTGGAAAGCGCAGAATGGTCGCATCTCGCCTTTGGACTTTGCAGGCCAGAAATCTCAATTTCCAAGCCGAAACCAGGTTAGTCTACCGGATATGCTTTCTTTGGGTGAGCAGTAATGATGGAATGACCCGCCATGATCTACAAGGAGAAGGCGACACACTCAAACCCCGGCTCTACATTTTAACCTATGCTGGGACTCCAAAATGCGCAAGTATCCCACAAATGCCAGAATCATTTCCAGAGAAGGGTTCACGCATAGGATGACCCGCTAGGCAACTGTTTTCATGGCAATGGGAGCCGGCTTCAATTCAATCCGGCAATGGAAGGTTTTCTCAAAGAGTTTCATCCTTCGTTCCGTTGTCCATAATTCCAACTCCGGATCATAGCGAAAAAATACATGGAGCCGCAGAGGCTTCCCGGGTTCTATGGAAATTTTCCTGATCACAGAAAAATGACTCCGATCCAGGCCATCGGCAATTCGTAAAATCGCACTGAGACATGGGACAACTTTTTTCTGGTCGCGATTTAAGAGTCGAAATCCTTTATGCCTGATCGTTGGTTGGCCCCGTCGATGATATCGCGCCACGTTGGCCATAATGCCTAATTCTTCAGACGAAAACCCGGGAAGATCGGCATGGGTGATCAAATAGTAGGTGTGCTTGTGGTGTTTGTTCTCTCTAATATGATGCCCAATATCGTGAAGTAAAGCCGCATATTCCAACCACTCCCGTTCCCTGTCGCCAAGTTGATGCAACGTTTGAGTCTGATCGAACAAACTTAATGCCAACTTCGCCACATGATGCGCATGGTTTTTGGGATATTGGTATCGTCTGGCCAACAAAAGGACCTGACGCCGGCGAATATGGGGAATTTCTTGTTCCGCCCGCAACCCTTCCTGATGTTGTTGAATGAAATCATAAATAACCCCTTCCCGAATCGCCTTATCACTGATACGCGCTTGCTTGACTCCGATACGTTCCATCAGTATCCGCAACACCAACACACCGGAATAGAGCGTATCCACACGCCTGGGGTCCAGGCCGGGTATATTCAATCGCGTCTGTGTATCTTTTGTCCGCAGCAGTCGTTCAACCTCTCGAACTTCATCTAACTCAATCGTGGCCATATCAATTTGAGAGAGCGGCCGTCCCGTCCTAGACAAATAAATGATTTCCGCGAGGTTTCCCGCCATCCCCGATGTGGCCACAAGTTGATTAAATTGAGAGTCATGTTTCTTTGATGTTAAGGATTTCTTCAAGGTTTGACTAACCTGATTTTCCAAACGTCTGATCATTTTTTTATCAGGTATGTCTGCCTTGAGGAATTGATCCTTTAACCTAATCGCACCTAACTTGAGACTTCTCACGAATTTTAAACGCTTTTGTGTACAAGCCATCAACTCCACGGACCCGCCCCCGATATCCACAATCATGGCGGGAAAATGGTCGAGATCCATAGTATTCCTGACGCCTAAATAGATGAGGCGGGCCTCTTCCTCACCGGTGATGACCCGCACTCTAAGCCCAAGTTCCTTGCGTACCAGCTTTAAAAAATCCCCTCCATTTTTTGCCTCGCGGACCGCACTGGTGGCAATCGGTACAATAGGATCAAATCCCTTATTCTTTGCCAGCATGGAAAACCGTTTTAGGACGGTCAACCCACGGTCCATGGCCTCTGGAGACAACCGCTGAGACGTAAAGGTTCCATCACCCAATCTGGCCATTTCCTTAATACGGTCGACAATTTTGTAAGAGAATCCTTTTCCAATTTCGGCTAGAACCATGTGAATGGAATTCGTTCCAATATCAATAACCGCGAGCCTTTTCATGTGGCTGAACTCCTTCAAAAATAGATTCGGTTCTACCCGTTCATGCCCACAAAGATTCCGTGGGCAATACAGGCATCAAATTTTGCAAGAAGGAAATCCTTCAGGAAGGGACAGAACTATCATGAATCATAGAAATACGATACCCCACACCCCAGACAGTTTCAATAGTGGGGCCATGATCGCCCAATATCTGGTATCCAGTCTGACGGCAACGGTATCTGACCAACATTTCTTCCCCGTTATGGGAATGTGACAAACGGATAAATCTCTGCCGGTTGCCCGAAATAAGGATTTGAAACATTGGAGGCATTCATGCGATAGGCATTCCATGCGACACGTCAGAGATGCTCCACGGAGAAAAACATCTGCCGGCAAAGTCCCGAAAATTTTAAAAGGAGAGTTCACGAGCAAGATGTTGAACGAGCAAACGGTTCCCAAATATGGCATCAACCTTTCCGGAATCCTTTGAGGGACGAAGGATTGCCGTCCCTCCGGCCTCCTCAATTAATACCTGAGTAGCCAGGATATCCCACGGGTTCAAAGCTGGGTCCACCATTGCGCCAAGGGCTCCACTGATCACCAGGCCATGCCCAAAACAATCGGTATACCCTCGCACATACCCGGACATCCCTAACAGTTGATGATAATCTGCCTCCCGATCCACACTGGAAAACTGAGCAAAATCGCCCACTCCGATAATTGCCTTTTCAATGGAAAGATCTTCAGGAAGGTGCAAGGTTTTTCCTTGTCGAGTGGCCCCTTGTCCCCTGGCGGCGGCATAGGTGAGGCCGAGCATGGGAAGGTGAATCACTCCAAGGACAGGAAATTGTTCCCGAGTGTCAACCAAGGCGATAATGGTACCGAATAACGGGATCCCATGGATAAAGGATCGTGTTCCATCGATAGGATCCACAACCCATTGCCATCCTGTTCCCGTCCCCTGTAACCCTTCTTCTTCACCAAGAATATCGAGAGGCCCGATTGCGGCGTTGGAAAGCAAGTGACTGCGGATAAGTGCTTCCCCCTCTTGATCGGCTTGAGTCACAGGTGAACCATCGCTTTTTTCTCTGATACGGAAATCCTGCTTTTCGAAATAGGCTCGAATCGGAACAGCGGCAACGTGGGCCGCCTGGACAGCAGTTTGCAACAATTGAGTCAGTTGATGATCGGGCAAACCTTTATACATCAATTATTCTCCTCTGTGTTTTGAACCCCTCGTTTCGCCTGGTAGTATATCGAAATTCATTTTTTGGTGACACAGCTTCTCTCGAATGCCGGATCACAATATGTTTCTAATACCCAGGTTCCGACTCGATCTCTCATCGCGTGCAACAGAGCTTGCAGGAAAGAGATATCCGTGTACTTGGATTAAGTGCCCTCAAGAAAAGCGTCCCGTTATCACCGGAGCATAAAGGTGGCCGTATAGGGCCTGAGGGGAATAACGCGACATTTACCATGTAAAGACAAGCAGTTACACGAAAACTTCACACTTTCTTGTGATCCATTCAAGTAAAATCAAACCGATTATTTTCTTTTCTTCATTGACAGTTTTCTGAGAAAGTAGCACGTTCTTATGTTTGGAACTCAACCCAATACCGTGAAATTTGCATTTCCACGACCCACGGCACACTGAATATTGCAAATAGAATTTTTATGCCATGGAAAATTCACCAGACGATTGAAGACGAAATTAAGTTTCGGATTCCACCCGGCTTCCACATCCCTCCCGACATGGGCGAACCGATCCCCACCCGCGTCTTCACATCCACCTATTTTGATAGCGAGCACCATCGACTCGGTCAATTGGGGCTGACACTCCGAAAACGAGTGGAACAAGCCCATGGGGTCTGGCAATTAAAAATACCCAGCGGTGCCGTTCGACTGGAGTTGAGCATTGATTCCGGCAGTCGCAGCATTCCCTGGGAATTTCAGGACTTATTGACGGCTTTTTTTAGAAAACAGGGGGCCATTCACCTCGGAAAACTCCGGACAAAGAGAAAAGGGGTTCGCATTCAGAAAGACAGCCAGATCATCGCTGAAGTCGTCCTGGACTCCGTCGCCCTCCTCAGAGACAAAAAAATTGTGCATTCATTCCAGGAATTAGAGGTTGAATTACAGGAAGGTACAGCCGCTCAACTCAAGCCTATCCGCACGATCTTAGTTCATGCCGGGGCAGAGGAGACACCATTACAACCCAAGATTTTTCAGGCACTACAATTTCCCTATCCGCTTACCCTCGAGTTCAGTGATCCTTCAGCACCCGCGACAGAACATATCCGGGATAGGCTTCATTCCCAATTTTTCCAGATGTTGCAACATGATCCCGGAACCCGTTTGGGTCGGGATAGCGAAGCACTCCATCGCATGCGAGTCGCGACCCGCCGCATGAGAGCCATCGTTCGGGCGGTGCGTACTTTTCTCGCCCCGGAATGGACAGAGCATGTTTGCCAAGAGCTGGGCTGGGTTGGTTCTTTGTTGGGCGAAGTCAGGGACGGGGATGTCCTTTTGGAATCATTTCGTCAAAATTTCCATGACCTCTCCATACAAGAACAGCCTGCATTTCAATCGATTCTCAAGAAATTTGAAGATCAGAGGTCTGTGGCCCGTGCCAAACTTCTGGAGGGATTGCGTAGTGACCGGTATCTCAATCTCCTGAATCATTTTGAGGACTCACTAACCCGTTTACCATTTCAGCCATCTCCACTGACGATTACGGAATTAGCGAGAAACGCCTTTCGTAAAGTTCAGGATTTTGTGAATGCCTCAAACGGCTCTTTCCCGAAGACTGAACTGCATCGCACTCGAATACTCTTGAAACGTGCGCGGTATGCCCTTGAACTCGCCGAGCCCATGCTTGGCAAGCAGACCAAACGGTTTCTTAAACAGGCGAAATGCACGCAGGAACTTCTGGGACACCATCAGGATGCGGTAGTTGCTGAGCAACGGCTCCTCGCCATCAAACAACACTCCCGGTCAACCGGCATAGCCTATGTCACCGGACTGATGGTTGAACGGTTTCGGAACCAGCAATCCCAGGCATATCAACATCTCCCGAAACTGTGGCAAAAGCTTCAGAAACGTGGGAAAAAACTCTAAAGCCTTATGGAACAAATCCACCTTGCTCCCTTTACGTCGTCATAGGCCCCTTTTTATTGGACTGATGCTGATGGGCCTGAATAGGCTCAATCAGGTAGAATGACTCTTCATCCATAACAGGGATAATAGGAGATCCGGTCATGACTCATCAGCAAAAACCGAAGGCGCCCAATCTACCTGAGGTCATCGATAATCTTGACGACCCCAAGCTATATCTGAACCGGGAACTGAGTTGGCTGGAGTTCAATAAACGGGTACTGGAAGAGGCAGAAGATCCGAGCCATCCCTTGCTGGAACGAGTCAAATTCCTTTCGATTTTCTTCAATAATCTTGACGAGTTTTTCATGATCCGGATTTCCGGATTACGCGAACAATTGTCCAGCGGGGTCCTGGAAGCCGCTCTGGATGGGATGAGTCCTTCCGATCAATTGGGGCAAATACGGGACGCCCTTCTTCGGAATTTCGCCCGTGTCACCCAATGTTGGCAGGATGACCTTCTGACGCGTCTGGCCCAAGCACATATTCGCATTCTGGCCTATCAAGACCTCAAACCCAAACAACGATCTCTGCTCCGCAGATATTTTCGAAAAGAAATTTTTCCCGCCCTGACGCCCTTGGCCTTTGACCCCAGCCATCCTTTTCCCCATATCTCCAACCTCACGGTCAACCTGGCTGTGGTGGCGAACGACCCCGAGCGTGGAGAATGCTTTGCACGCATTAAGGTTCCGTCGTTGTTCCCAAGATTGATCAGAATTCCAGACGAATCGCAGGTATCAGACGATGAACAATTGGGGTTAGCCACCGGAGCGGAAAGCACCAACTTTGTGTGGCTGGAGGACATCATCGCCGCCAATCTGGACTTATTGTTTCCCGGCCTGACGATTCAGGCCTCCTATTATTTTCGCATTACCAGGGATGCCGACTTTGAAATCGAAGAAGATGAAGCCGGCGATCTGCTGGCTGCCATTGAGGAACAAATTGATTTACGCCAATTCGGTTCGGTGGTGCGATTGGAACTGGACCGGCATATGCCGGATTCCATCAAAGATATCCTGGTCAGAAATCTGAGTTTAGCGCCCTATCAAGTTTATACCTATGATTTCCGTCTTGGCCTTTCGAATCTTCTTGAACTCACAGCCATTGACCGACCGGATTTGAAATTTTCACCCCATTTCCCCAATATTCTGCAGGACCCCACTTCGAAGGAGTCATTATTTTCACTCATCAAACGGGAAGACATCTTCCTTCATCATCCCTACGACAGCTTCTCACCAGTCGTGGATTTCATTCGACAAGCCGCGCTGGATCCGAAAGTGTTAGCCATTAAGCAGACACTCTATCGAGTAGGCATTAACTCCCCTGTGGTAGACGCCCTCATGGAAGCCCGCCAAAATGACAAGCAGGTTGCCGTACTCCTGGAACTCAAAGCCCGGTTCGATGAGGAAAACAATATTGAATGGGCAAGAAAATTAGAAGATGAAGGTGTCCATGTGGTGTATGGTGTCCTGGGCCTGAAAACACATGCCAAGGTCTGCATGGTTGTTCGTCGTGAATCAGATGGCATTCGTCGCTATCTGCATCTCGGAACCGGCAATTACAACCCCATCACCAGCAAATTCTATACAGATTTTAGTTTATTTACCTGTCATCCGGTATTTGGCGAAGATGTCACCGATCTGTTCAATGCCTTGACCGGATATTCCAAAAAAGACTCCTACGCGAAACTTTTGATTGCGCCGGTCGGGATTCGAACGAATATCATCGACCGAATCAATCGGGAAATTTCCCGCCAACAACAACATGGAGACGGCTACCTCGCATTCAAGGTAAATTCTCTCGTCGACAAAGCCTCAATTCAGGCTTTGTATCGAGCCTCTCAAGCAGGAGTCAAGATTGAACTTATGGTCCGTGGGATGTGCGGGCTCCGCCCTGGGATTCCTGGGCTCAGCCAGACCATCACGGTCACGTCTCTCGTCGGACGATTCCTGGAGCATTCCCGCTGTTATTATTTTCGGAACGGAGGGCAGGATGAATTATTTCTGGGAAGTGCGGATCTCATGCCCCGCAATATGGACCGGCGCGTTGAAATTTTGTTTCCGATTGAGAATCCCACACTCAGAACCTTCATTGTTGAGACCGTTTTACGTCCCTACCTGAAAGACAACATGCACACGCGACAACTCCAAGCCGATGGAACCTATACCCGCGTCAAGCCTTTGGAGCATGAAGCACCATTTCAGGCCCAGGATTGGTTTATTGCAAACTGGAAGGGGAAGCACACCAAGCCGCCTTCCTCCTGAAGACGGTGAATGAGAAGTTGTCTGTTTTTTTCAGCTATGCCAACACATCTTTGCGCCTCTGCCAAACTTAACTGGTGGCTTCGCTAGGCACCAAAAACCAATTTTCAGAAAGAAATACTGTTTCCAACTCCCTCAGCGGACATCCCTCTTGATAATAAGCGGGCTCCCACTCCAGACCACAACTACGGCACCGCAATTGGATCGTACCGGATCGGTCCTGAAACGACGCATTTGGGGCACAGTCTCCCTGACCTTCCAATCTCACTCTGCTCATATATTTCCTCCTCTTTTCTTGGAACATCTTTATCAACCAAGCCCCGATAACCGAGGCTGGCACTTCACCCTAATCCGGGCCATCAGGATATTTTTCAACCGAAAACCATAGACAACTATCCAGTCACCACTTACATCGCATTTAATGCGTAAATTTTTATCCCATGACACCAGTGAATTCCTCCTGAACTGTTTCCTTCTGACGGGACGTCATCCAGGCCTGGTCAACCGATTCGCTATCTACTCCACAGAGTTCACGTCGTCTCATACACGCGATGGTCTCCTCAATGCGCTCAGGCCTTCCCCAATCACTCCAATAGACTCCGGTCAGATCCATCATGTGGAGTTGCTGAGGAATCAGCGATAAGAGATCGCTCGAGAAATTTCTCGTGGGCATCGTTCGATAGAGGTGCAGTAATTGTTGATGTTCGCTTGAGGTCCCAATCCCGCCCGCATGTTCTTCAAAAGGAATGACGACTTCCGGGATACACTGACGCCCGGCTTCCCATAAGGTCTGGATATTGGCAATCAACACCAACGTATTCCATTGCCCTCCACTTAGGGCAATATCCTCAAGCTGGGCCCCCTGGGGTTTCTCCACAAATCTTCGCACTTCCCTGACCCGGCTCACTCCAGAATTTGGAAGACAATGACCTGGAATTACCCATCCATAGTCCTGCTCCCGCGATTGAGGAGGAACGGTCAACAACACCATACGGTGCGGGTGCTCCTGGACCAGGGCCGCCGCATCACGCAGCACTTGAATCAGCGGCTCAACGGGGAAAATGAAATGATCAGAAGGCCACAGAACCACCGTGGCATGAGGATCATGCGCTCGAATATAGGAGAGCGGCAAAAACACACCGGGACCGGTTCCTCGATTATCAGGTTGCCAGACCACCCGTCCAAGGGATTCCTGGATCAATTGTGTCCGTACATAGCCCCAGTGTGATTGGTCCATCACCGTTACAACCCGATGAGGAAGGCAAAGGGCTTTCGCCCGCCTCCACGTATGTTGAATCATCGATCGTTTTCCCATAAACGCACAATATTGCTTCGGTCGATACGCACCGAAACGCTGCTCGGTATATTCCCGAAGGCGCTCTCCATGTCCACCTGCCAGAACCAGAGACCACAGCGAAACTGGGCCCTGTGGAGGTAGCGGCGTAGCCTGACCTTGAGAATACCGTGAGGAACTTCCGCGGGTGTCAATCCATTTTTGCATACCATTCTCCTTCCGCATGCGCTGGTGTATGTTGATGATTCTTCATACCCCCACTATACGTTTGAGAAATGACACCCCTGTCACAGACAGGTAAATTTTTTGTGACAGACGCGAAGAGGCTGGAGCAGGAACATACCAACAGAAGAAAATGACGAGGAGAAAACAGCAGGCAGGGAGACGACGTGTCAGGTTGGATTCATATGACGGATAATTTTCCCTTCAACCATATACACAACCAGTTCCGCCACATTGGTCGCATGATCGGCGATGCGTTCAATGTATTTGGAGATAAACGACAACCGGATCGCACGCGAAATTGTTTGGGGATTTTCCATCATAAAAGACAACAGTTCGCGAAATATTTGTTCA
Source organism: Candidatus Nitrospira neomarina (assembly GCF_032051675.1). Classification (NCBI taxonomy): domain Bacteria; kingdom Pseudomonadati; phylum Nitrospirota; class Nitrospiria; order Nitrospirales; family Nitrospiraceae; genus Nitrospira; species Candidatus Nitrospira neomarina. Next base: position 438,975 of record NZ_CP116968.1, on the reverse strand, counting down.
TTCAGTTCATCCACGTAGTCATCCTCATTAAGGACCTGTCTGGCAAGGACCGAATCACCTCGTACAAACGCATCCAAGGCTTCTCCCACCATTTTAATGGCACGCTCGGCCATAAGCGGAATATCAATATACGGCTTTAATTGAGGTTCGGCATGCAATTCGATGGCACGCTCACAGATATTTTCGGCCAAATCGCTCATGCGCTCCAATTCGGTGGAAATTTTCATCGCGGTCGTGACAAACCGAAGGTCTTTCGCCGCGGGTTGGTGGAGCGCCAACAATTCGAGACAGAGTTCGTCAATGACCACATCCATCGTATTCACCTGACGATCATTCTGAATGACCTGATTCGCCACGACATCATCACGATCCACAAGCGCGGTCAGCGCTTGACGAATTTGGCCCTCAACGAGCGCACCCATGCGCAAAATCCTCTGCCTGAGATCCGCTAACGAATCATCAAAATGTCGTTTCATCGTGATCCTTTATTCTGGTCTACCGGAAATCAGCCGAACCGCCCCGTCACATAATCTTCCGTTCGGGAATCGCCCGGATTGGTGAAAATTTTCTTGGTGCCATCGAATTCGATTAATTCCCCTAACAAGAAGAATCCCGTCAAATCAGAGACTCGGGCAGCCTGTTGCATGTTATGTGTCACGATTACCACTGTGAGCCGCTCTTTTAACGTATGCAGAAGTTCCTCAATCCTCCCGGTGGAGATCGGATCCAGAGCGGAACACGGTTCATCCATCAACAACACTTCTGGATTCACCGCAAGTGCCCTCGCAATACAGAGTCGTTGTTGTTGACCTCCCGACAAGCCCAAAGCGCTGGCATGCAACCGGTCTTTAACCTCATCCCACAATCCCGCCCCCTGGAGACTTGTTTCAACGATTTCGTCAAGAATGGCACGTTTGCGGATCTTCTGCAATTGCGGACCATACGCCACATTCTGCCAGACGGTTTTGGGAAACGGATTAATCTTTTGAAAGACCATCCCAACCCGGGTTCGAAGATCGGTCGCATCGACTTCAGGTCGATAAATATTTTCCTCATCCAGGAGAATGGTTCCTTCGACCCTGGCGCCATCGACCAGATCATTGAGACGATTGAGACAGCGCAAAAGAGTCGATTTTCCGCAACCTGAAGGTCCGATAAATGCCGTCACTTTATTGGCGGGAACGGTCATATTCACACATTTGAGCGCCTGAACGGTTCCATAGTAAAAGTTCATATCTTGAATGACGATTTTCGCAGGTCCCTCCGTTACTGAATGTTGGGCCGTTTCAGATTCTACAAACGTCTTCTTCATGGGATCATGCCTTGTTTCAACTACCAATCTCAGAGATTTTGCATCGGAGGTCTTGAACGGAGACATAGATTGTTCCAAAAGATTCTGCTCGCTTTCCATAATTGTACCTCATTTAGACCGAAGCGCCAGCATAGCGCTTCCGCATCCGGGTGCGGAGCGCAATGGCGGTCATGTTCAAGAGGAGGACGACCAGAACCAGGACCAGGGTCGTGACGTAAACCATTGGCTTTGCCGCCTCCACATTAGGGGATTGAAAACCCACATCATAGATATGAAAGCCCAAATGCATAAATTTTCGATCAAGATGCAGAAAAGGAAACTGACTATCAACCGGCAGGGCCGGAGCAAGTTTGACCACGCCGGTTAACATGAGTGGCGCCACTTCGCCGGTCGCCCTGGATACCGCGAGAATCAACCCGGTTAAAATCCCCGGCATGGCACACGGCAGGACAACCCGCATGAGGGATTCAAATTTTGTCGCCCCCAATCCCAACGACCCTTCCCGATACTCCCTGGGAACCGCCGATAATCCTTCTTCCGTCGCCACAATCACGACTGGAACAGTCATGAGGGCTAAAGTCAGTGAAGCCCATAACATTCCCCCGGTTCCAAATGTCGGATTCGGCAAGGAGGCCGAAAAAAATAATTGATCAATGGTTCCCCCCACCGCATACACAAAGAACCCCAGACCGAATACACCAAAGACAATTGACGGAACCCCTGCAAGATTATTCACCGCAATCCGGATCATTCGGGTCAATGGGCCTTGTTTGGCATATTCCTTTAAATACACGGCAGCCAGGACCCCGAACGGCACCACCACCACACTCATCACCAAGACCATCATGACCGTCCCGAAAATCGCAGGGAAGATCCCACCTTCGGTATTTGCTTCCCGTGGCTCTTCGGTTAACACGTTCCAGAAGTTTTCCATATACATCAGGATTTTGTCCGCCACAGTCATGGCATTCGGACGCCACGCCTTGACAATGCCGCCAACCGGAAATGTTTTTTCTTCGCCAGTGACATCCATGAGGGTGACACGATACCGGTTCAATCGCTCATACAACCCCACCAATCGTTCGATCTGCTCCTGATATGCCGCTTCCCGTTGTTGAATCTCCCGTTGAAGAATGTCGGCTGAATCCTGAGAAATTTCCCCTTTTGATTCCAAAACCTTCAAATTCAGACGCGCCCGCTCCATGTCAGCGTTTATGGCGCCAATCACATCGTGTTCAATATGATGAATTTCCTGGTGAAGAGCTTCGGCCTGCTCCAAGAAGGGATACCAGATGTCCCATCCAATATCCCGGCCCTGAGCTAGACGGGTCTCCCCGTCCCACACTTCCGTGACCCAGCCATAAAAGTTTCCCCACTCCCGTCGTTCAAATGCGATGACATCCTGAGGCCAGGTCCGTTGGGCAATGTCGGCTTCATCAACCCATCGGAAATCCAGTCCGTACACATCCCGGTTGCCCACCTTCAGTTGGATGCGAGACTGTCCATCGGGAAAATCTGCGCTGACGGTTTCCGGAATGCGCTGGGTATCCACGATTTCCCCGAGCACCCGGGTGTCATCCTTGAGCGTGAACTGCACGAGATCTTTCGGCCAAAAATAGCCCATACCATTTACGAAAATAAGCGCCAGGAGGCCGCCGATCAGAAGCAGAGAACAGGCTAAGGCACCACCTGCCAACCAGATAAATAATGTGCCGGATGCAAAAAACCGTTGGAAAAATTTCATGGCTGCTCGACTTAAAACTGAGAATATTTTTGACGGAGGCGTTGCCGGACGATTTCGGCAATCGTATTAACCGTAAAGGTGAAGCCAAACAAAATCAGACCGGACAGGAACAACACACGATACAAGGTCCCGCCGTGAGGAGCTTCAGGCATTTCCACTGCAATGTTGGCCGAGAGCGTACGAAATCCATTGAACATACTCCAATCCATGATCGGGGTATTTCCGGTGGCCATCAGGACAATCATCGTTTCGCCTATCGCACGCCCAAATCCGATCATCAATGCCGAGAAGATCCCCGGACTGGCCGAGATGAGAACTAACCGGGTCAAGGTCTGCCAACGTGTCGCTCCCAGGGCCAGAGATCCGGCGACAAGTTGCTTCGGCACATTGGCAATGGCATCTTCAGCAATACTGAAAATAATCGGAATCACCGCAAAGCCCATCGCAAAACTAATAACAATGGCATTACGCTGATCATACGTTAACCCCAAATTTTGTATTAACCATTGTTTGAAATTTCCTCCAAACAACCAGCCCTCAATCGACTGATTGGCCATCAAACAGGCACTCACCGTGAGAACAATGGCGACCATCATGACCATCAGATCAAGGCCATACGCCTCAAAGCGCTTGACCCGAATAGGGAGAAATTGCCAAGCCAGACAACAGACGGCAATTACCAGAGGCAGCAATCCTACAATAGCCACCACCGCAGGGAAAATCTTTTCTAAGAGAGGAGCAAACCAGAGGCCCGCGAGAAAGCCCAAAACCACCGACGGGAGAGCCGCCATTAATTCCAGAGACGGCTTCACCACAGATCGAAGATGGGGATGCATGAACATCCCCGTATAAATGGCTCCCATAACGGCGAGAGGGATGGCCAACACCATGGCATACAACGTCCCCTTCAACGTCCCAAACATAAGTGGGATGAGTCCCAATTTCGGCTCAAACTCATCCGACCCGCTGGAGGATTGCCAAATCATCTCCGGACGGTCATAGCCTTCATAGGTCACCGGAAAAAATAAGGATTGGAACGTCACCTCCGGATGGGGATTATCAATAGCATAGGTCTGAAGCGTGCCACCTTCCTCCAACCACACCACGCCATCGGCTTTTGGAGCATAGCGCAGAGATTCGATGGCTTTGCCCCTACCAGGAATTTCTAAAATCGTTTCTCCAGTTGTGGAATAATGCAGCATCACGGTTCCCTGCTCGTCGGCAGTGAGAAATCCTTTATCCCGTTGGGACACGGAGAGACTTGTCACCGCCCGGGCATGAGGGGTAAAGGTATGGACTTTTCTCAGGATTTTTCCGGACGGCCCTGACTGATCGGCTGAGAACGCCCATGTACTCACGGTGCCCGAAGTGGTGCCAGCCACCAACGTTCGTTCACCTAACACATATGAGAGAGCAGTCACGCCATCCCCGGCAGCACCTACAGGCACGGATTGAGGCAGGGCATCAAATCCCTGCCGTTCCCATTCCCATGCGAGGAGATGCCCATCGTTCGTCCCGGCTACCAATCGTTTTCCCACACTATCCAGGGCCAAAGCCCTCAGATGAGCATCCGGCGGAAGGACCAGCCGATTGGTTGTGACAACGACGTCATCCGAAAAGGAAAAATCCCCTGGTTCTTCAATCCTGGTCACCCAAAGCTCCCCGCTTCCGGTGAGAGCCACGACTGTTTGAATTTCATCTCCTCGAGTGACATGCGCATGGAGAATGATCCCCGTTCCGTCAGGCACCACCCGCACAGGATCGTTGACCTTCACACTCGGGAGAATGGTCCGTTGGTCCCCTTGGAAATCCGAGCGATACATGATCTTGACCAGATAGACGAGTCCCCGATCGGTCCCGACGCTAAGGGTATGGCCTTTTAACCCGACACGCACCACAGACGTCGGCTCACCTTCGATCGACAACTCCCCGCCCGCCTCCGGTATTGGCGTGCCATTGGGTAAGGAAAGAAATTTGAGCTGTTTCCCTTCAAAAATAAACGGAACTTCACGGTATTCATCAATCCCCACCAACATGTGAGTCCGTTCGGAAACTTGAGCCCCGGGAATTGCCACAGGCAGAGTCAGTTCAAGAGAGACGGTCGCGGGTTGAAACAAAGGAATGACTTCCCACACCAGATACACAAAAATCCCAAGAATACTGACAATCGTCGCCAGGCCTCCCGCCCCAACGATATACTTGGCCACACGATCAATCAGGTGACGGATCCGCCTTCGAGTGCCCGTGCGGGAAACGCCGGACAATAATTGTTTATTCGATTCCAAAGAGGAGGAGGAGGAAGATACGGGTGGCATCATGTGTGGTTGTTGGGAAGGGGAAATGAGAAACGAGAAACAGGGTTGAAATGATATTAGAACACCCAACCGCTCTCCAAAAGGTTTCTCCGGGAGGCGGTCAGGATGTTTCTTAAGATATTCCTATTTGAGGTGCTCCGACTGTTTCCCGATAATCTTTTCCGGGATGGGGAAATAGCCATCTTTAATGACGACCTTCTGTCCTTCACGGCTATACACATATTTCAAAAATTCTCGAACAATCGGCGACAACGGTTGATTGGGAGCTTTGTTCACATACACAAACAAATACCGTGACAAGGGGTACTCCCCCTTGATGGCATTTTCATAATTGGGCTCCACAAAGGGTTGCCCTGCCTTCATGGAAAGAGGAAGCGCATGGACACTAGAGGTTCGATATCCAATACCGCTATATCCGATCCCTGCCTGATCTTCAGTTACCCCTTGCACGACAGAAGCCGAACCGGGCTGTTCCTTCACTTCATCTTTATAATCACCATTTTCCAGCACCACTTCTTTGAAAAACCCATAGGTCCCCGATGCCGAATTCCGGCCATAGATACTGATCGGCATATCGGCAAACATGCCGGTTAACCCCAATTGGCCCCAACTGGAGAGGTTTTCCTTATATCCGTGCTGCCGGGTCTTAGAAAATACCGCGTCGACTTGCTCAATCGTCATCCCTTGAATGGGATTGTCCTTATTGACATAGACCGCCAACGCATCAATCGCAACGGGAAAGGGGGTAGGTTTATAACCGAACTTCGACTCAAAGGCATCGATTTCTTTCCCCTTCATCTTACGGGACATCGGCCCCAATTGAGCCGTTCCTTCAATGAGAGCAGGGGGAGCGGTGCTTGATCCTTTTCCCTCAATCTGAATTTTGACATTGGGGTATTGCCTCCGGAATCCTTCAGCCCATAGCGTCATAAGATTATTCAGGGTATCCGAGCCAATGCTATTAAGGTTTCCGGATACGCCACTCACCTTGGCATAATTCACCCAATTAGGATCTTCCATCTCATCTTTAGCCCAAACAGTAGAGGCCCCAAGCATTGCGATCCCGGTCCAGCCCAGGAGCAGCCCTATCCCCAAGCCCAACACCCACACTCGCCTTCGTTTCTGACTGTGTTTCATCAATCGTGCCTCCTCATGTGAATAAATAGTGTAGGTCCAACAGGTTTCTTCTATGTAACGGCAATGTTACGAACGTGTTAAATACCCAACCACCGGTCTCCCGGCTTTGACGGCATATAGCCCGTCAAGACATCCTCCTCGTTCTCTTCGTTTCCGCTTGACGACGACGAATGGATGGCCCGAACTTCAAATTGAAACTCCTTTTGGCACAAGATGACGGACCCTTCTTGCAGGCATTCCCCCAGGATGGAAAATAAATGCCCCCACCGCATCCAAGGCAAATGTTCCAATAGTGCTTCTATCGTCACCCCCGGACTGGCAGAAATGACCGCTAACACCTGATCATGATCTTTCCGTTCCACATCAACGGGAGCATTCCATTCTGTGCTTTTTGTTCTCATGGGCCTCTCCCCACATTCTCGTCTCACGTTGAGACAGCTCCAAACCTCGCCAGTCTGATTATTTAACCCTGCCATCGAATCCTAGCGAATGACTATTTCACCTTTGTGAGGTTCGGGTTACAACTGTGTAACGTTTTTGGGAGGGGTTGGGTGAAAAAACTAAAGGAAGGGGGTGACCCGGGAGAGAACACCAAATCTCACAAAGATTGACTTGAGGGAGTTGGCCTGGATACAGGCAGGATCACCTCCACGGTGGTCCCTTTTCCCAATTCACTTTGTATGCGAAGTTTGCCATCGAGCAGTTGAAGTAGATGCTTGACGATGGAGAGCCCAAGACCCGTCCCACCTTCTTCACGGGACCGCGCTCGATCCACCCGATAAAATCGTTCGGTAATCCTCGGAAGATCCGTTGAAGGAATACCCTGGCCTGTATCTTTAATCTGCAGTGAGATCCGCTCATCTCCCAACGGTATGGCCTGAAACGATATGGTGCCTCCATCAGACGTATATTTAATTGCATTATCCACGAGATTTACCAGAATCTGAATCAAGCGGTCTCTATCAACCCAGCCATTAAGTTCCATTCCGATCGTATTGGAGATCTGCAGATTTTTTTTCGAGAGTTGATGTTGAAACATCTCACAGACATCCTGCGCCACTTCACACAACGGCACCGATTCACAACGCAATACGACTTTTCCCGATTCAATTTCCGAGAGGCTGCGTAAGTCTTCTACTAACCGACTGAGCCGCACCGCATGTTGGTGGGCAACCTGCACAAATTTCCGATTGTTCGGAGTTTCCAATGACGGTTCATCCACAAGCGTTTCCAAATATCCGACAATGGCCGTCAGCGGGGTGCGCAGTTCATGGGACACGTTCTCAACAAACTCCGTCCGTACCTGTTCCAAGCGACGTAATTGGGTAACATCGTGCAACACCAGCACGCTCCCCTTCTTCTGATTGGAAAAGGGAAAAGGGAGCGCATAGACCTCTAACACCATGGAGACGGGAGGATGCAATTCTACCTCTGCCTGTCGTCGCTCATGCCACGCCAATTCCTGGCAGCCTTCAACCAGACCTGCCAGTTCTTGATTTCTGATGATTTCCCACAGCGATCGCCCTTGAAGCGCTTGAGCGTCCAATCCCAATATGCGATGGGCGCTGGAATTGGTGAACAACACCTTTCCCTTTGGATCAAAGGCCACCACCCCTTCCACCAGATTTTCCATGATGGCGATAATTTTCGTGCGTTCTTCCTCGAGGCCGGTCATACGTTTCTTCACGTTTTCCACCAGGCGCTGGATATAGCCTCCAAAGGCATCGGAGTCCAACACACGAGAAGTCCTCGCCTCATCAATCCCGCTGAGTTGTTCAAGTTGACGAACGCCTGTCATGACCTCTTCATGGTTTTCTCTCGTCTGATCCCAGATGTCCCGGGTCAGCAACACCGCCACGCCGACCAAACCAGCCCCCAACAACACTATCGCCCAGAAAGGCCATGCCCAGGCAACCGCCACACCCACACCGATCATGGAGGCCACCATCCAACCAACAAGAATGAGCGAAGGTTTACGCATTGATCAATGTCAGGTTCATTATGCTCACCTTAGACCGACCCCGACTCAAAACGATAGCCCACACCTTTGACCGTCACAATGCGTGCGCATTCGCGTCCTAACTTTTCCCGGAGCCGCCGGATGTGCACATCCACCGTTCGCGATTCTATATCCACGGCATTGGAATAACCCCAGACCGTTTCCAATATTTGCTCCCGGTTCAGGACCCGGCCGTTCGCCCGCATCAACGCACAGAGCAGATCGAATTCCTTGACAGTTAACTCCACCACGGTCCCGTCCACCGTCACCTGGTGTTTGCCTTCATCGACCTCGAGCGTTCCAACCCGTTTAAGCGCCGGCATGTCCTGCCCCTGTCCCCGCCGCAACACCGCTTTCACTCTGGCGAGGAGTTCCCTTGGGCTAAAGGGTTTCACCATATAGTCGTCCGCCCCCATTTCCAACCCGACAATCCGATCGACCTCTTCGGCCTTCGCCGTCAACATAATAATGGCGATCGAAGACGTTTTCGGGTCTTTCCTCAACTTCCGGCAGACCTCTAACCCATCCACACCCGGCAACATGAGATCCAGGACTATAAGATCCGGAGTACGTTCCCTTGCCATCTGCAGGGCCGTCTCCCCATCACGCGCTTCCAGGCACTTGAGACCTTCCTTTTCCAAGTGATACTTGACCAACTCCACCAGATCCTTTTCATCATCAACGACTAATACCGTTGCAGCCATAGTCCAATCTCCTCAACAGTGCGTCTCAAGGCGCCAGCTTTTTAGGCATACCCTGAGTCTTGTGGGCGTGATGTACAAAATATCGTGTGATGGCTGCCATGGCATAGCAATCATCCTCGTTATATTCCAAAATTCTATTCAGCAGCGCTTCATGAGCCGGATTGGCTAGATAATCGTTATACCAGGCAATGGAGTTGGCGCCGGACGGGTCCACGTCTCTCCACTGAAACCCGATAAACTTGGCGATATGTTTAATCCCATAAGAAAATGTCGGCCAATCAGAATATTCCACAATGAGGTCTTGATACAAATCAAATTCACAGGCCTTATATTTTTCAAACGTCTCGGCATCCAGATCATATTTTTCCATCAGACGTTTCAGCGTCGATCGCTCCTTATGGGAATACACATAGTACACAGCTTGTTCCGTCGATTGAATAAATTGCCAGAAGTCCCTGACCGCCTGCTCTTCGTCTTCGGGCCTTTTAGCCAAAAAATAGGTAAAATGAGAGGGCCTCTTTCCATCCTGAATGACCATTCCGAACAAATAGGTGACGCCACGGGTCGGGTCATCTTCAATATCAAAATAGATCTCCCGATCAACCTCCGGAAACCTATAGCCGGAGCGGATCTTCGGCTTTCCCTCTAACAGAACCTGCGCCCGCTCTTTCATCCGTGTCAGGGAGACTTTTCCCATTCGCGGAATCTTATGAGGGGGCTTGAGATAAGTTTGCACATCCATGTGAGCAATATCTTGAATCGTCCGAATCCCCTGCTCCCTGAGCGCAAATTTTTGTTTACCCACAAAAAATAAGCCGGTGGGATCGGACTCCTTTTTCACCCATCGGTAACATCGGCTAAACCATCCGCACATGGTACAGTGACTTCCCATCACCGGTTCCGAAGTCTCCTTCCCGGACACCAGTTGCTGAACGTCCCGCATGGCCTGGTTAAACCGTTCTTCAAATGGAGCCGGATCAAATTGTTCAAGCTGTTTGTCTACATTAATGATCCGCCCACCCGCTGGAACTGTTCCCTGAATCTTCTCAAGTAACAACCGATAAAACAAAATCTGGAAGGCGTAATGTTCTTTAAACTTGGGTTTCTTGCCGTCCGCCTCTTCCCAACCCTTTCCAGCCTTAATATCAATCGGCTCATAAAGATATTTGCCAAAGCGAGACGCTCCATCCTCACGTTTCACCAACAAATCCGGTCGCCCCACAAAGTGCTCATGGATCAAACAGCCTTGGTAAATCACAGCGGCTCCATGCTCCATGGCCACCAGGGTTTCCTGGAATGCCGGTTCTACGGCAAGATTTTGCAGGTCTACGATCTCCTGATCGCCGAGGGAAGTAATATAGTCACGTTCAGTCTGCAACCCCACTTCCCACAACAATTTCACAAATGAGCTGACCTCGGACTTTTCGGAGGGATCGCCGTGGCTATCCAGATACACGCGATGCAAACACTTGGTGTAGTTATAGAGGTCTTGAGCGGTGACTCGTTGCCGGGCCATAGAGAAGAAGAGAACGAAACAGTCAGTTCACATGTGGGGCAATTTTGCGTTCATTGTTATTACCAATACTAGCACAATAGAAACGAAAGGCAGAGCAGAATGAAAAGGGAAAAGATGAGTCGGAGTTCAGGTCAAATCCAAGCGGCATGTACCTGACAATGCCTTATAAATACTGACGTTGTCACGACCTCATCAAGTTCTGGGAAAGGATGTCATCTCGAGCCCTTCGGCACCCTCAGGACCAGTTCCACGAAGAATCTCGGTAAGCCATGAGAGGAACGACCGGGACACCGGTCCTCGCCGTTGGTTCAGATGGACATTTATTAAAAACTAAGTCATCTGGGTCAACCTCATAACCCTCAATACCCCTGCAATCCTCCTTGGAGTCCTCCGGAAACACCATCATTCTCCGCCTTGTTTACATAGATGTGATCGACGCCTAACCTTCCGGCAACTTCCGGCTATTACACTTCCCTTCATCAAATGAAGAATAGAAGCCGAAACTTTCTCCCTAATCATTCCGGTTGAGGCCCTTATCTCATAATCAGAGGAGGATTTCAATTTATGTATTGGGAAGTTGGAATTGGGTTTTTAACCAAATCCGTTTGTTCATATATTCGCCAATTTTTCAAACACCTCAGACAATAAACGCTCCCACGGATTTGAGAATCTTTTCGTTCCCCTGCAGGCTATAAGATCGTTACCTGTGATTTTGAGCAGAAGTGCCCCTTGCACTCATATTTCCGTCCCTTGTTTCAGTTGGAACTTTTTGAATGTTATCCCAATGATCAAGGATCTTTCCGTTCTAATCAAACCCAACGAAATCCATCGTGACGGATTCTTCGTTGTTTGGCTACGTCTAATAAGTGTGTAAGGCGACGAGATCTCCCTCGGCTACCGCACCCACGAACTCAATCTTCTTGTGCTACGCACCGAATCAAAACCCTTCAAGCACAATCTTGCCCCGCGCCGAGCCGCTTTCGAGTTGCGCATGCACCGCGCGCAGCGTCGCCGCATCGATCTTGCCCGCGGTTTCGGTCACGGTGGAACGGATGCGCCCCGCATCGACCAGCGCGGCCACTTCGTTCAACAGCTTCCCCTGTTCCGCCATATCCGGTGTGCCAAAGAGCGAACGCGTGAACATCATTTCCCAATGAATTGACACGGCCTTGAGCTTGAAGGGCATGACGTTGAGCACGTTCGGGTCATCGATCACGCCAAAACGGCCCTGCGGCGCAATCAGTTTGACGATATCCGTTACATGCTGGCCGGTCTGGGTCGTTGAGAACACAAACCCGGGAGCGCTGAGACCCAGTGTCTCAACCTGAGGTGCTAAAGGCTGGCGGTGGTCGATCACGTGATGGGCGCCGCATTCGCGCACCCAATCCTGCGTTTCAGGACGCGAGGCGGTAGCGATCACCGTGAGAGCGGTCAATGCCCGCAGAAGCTGAATGGTGATTGAGCCGACGCCACCTGCGCCACCAATGATTAAAATGGCGTTGCCTCCCTCCGGAGTCGGGCGTTTGACGTCGAGCCGGTCAAACAACATTTCCCAGGCGGTAATGGCCGTGAGCGGAAGAGCTGCGGCCTCCGCATCGCTCAAGCTGGAAGGTTTGCCGCCCACGATGCGTTCATCAACAAGGTGATACTCGCTGTTGGTGCCAGGTCGCGCAATAGACCCGGCATAAAAAACGGCATCGCCCGGTTTGAAATTCCGCACCTCAGGCCCCACAGCCTCGACAACGCCGGAAGCATCAAATCCAAGTACGCCCCAATCGCCTTCGGGAGCAGCACGGAGGCGCAATTTGGTGTCCACGGGGTTGACCGACACAGCGATGATCTTGACGAGCAGATCACGGCCTTCAGCTTTGGGTGTCTCAAGAGTAATGTCCTGCAGGGCGTCTTCACGCTCAATCGGACCAGGTGTTTTGTAGGCAACGGCTTTCATGATGAAGCTCCAGGTGTGTTGATGGTGTAAATAGATAATTGCGGTTCATGCAATGAGGTATCGGTGAGATTTTGCACCTCACGAATCGAAGGGATTTTTTGGCAAAAGCATTTTTACGCGCCCTGGCCCCTTTATCCGATTTCAATTCTTGAATTCCTCGGACTCAATCCGCTGGATATCGATCATTGAACGGTCAAGAAAAGCTTGGATCTCCTCATCCCATCCGCTTTTGAATTCAGTCGTGAGAAACGCATCAAGGATCTCCTTGCCTTTGTAAAATGCCGTAACCATGCCACCCATGGTGAGTACGTTGGCATTGTTGATCGATCGGGCCTTGGTCGCCGCCGAAGGATCCTCACACACCGCGGCATAGACGTTCGGATGTTTGTTCGCAATGATCGCCATGCCCATCCCTGTCCCGCACACCAGGATACCGCGATCACACTCACCTGAACCCACTTTTCCGGCGACTTCATGCGCGACTTCATAATAGGGACGTGCTTCATCCGTGGTCCCGCCCACATCCACGCATACATGACCGAGTGCCAGGACATGTCGCTTCACTGCCTCTTTCAGTTCCAGGCCAAAGGGATCTGCTCCGACTCCAATCTTCATGTCCAGCCTCTCCTTTTGGTTTTCGCCCTCGACACCTCTCCCCTATGTATGCAACACCAGCGCGTAAACGCTCTCCCCGGCAAGAGCCTCTACTGCATTCGAAGCCGGATGCGGTACAAGCCGTTACTGGAGGGTGGAGTCCACAGACCCGAACCCGAAGGAAACCGGGCGCACTCCACACACAGAAGATTGGCGCCGACACCAGCCACGGATCTGTAGGAATCCAGGCAAATTCTTGGTCAATTGATGAGAAATGTCAATGCGTGAGGTACGAATGGGAGGAACGGACGGCGAGATGGGACACCAACTCTCCCTCCCTGGAAAGTTAGGCCATCATAGCGAACAGCATCGGTAGGGTAAACGTTACTGACTCGTGTTCTGATCGTACTCGGCGGCCTCTACAAAGAAATAGGTATGGCAAGCCCGATCGATAAACGTTTTGGAGAGGGTCGGCGGCACTCCGTTAAATTTTGCAATACTGACGATCTGCTCGATCAAATCCCGGGGATGGCAACTCCGCATATTCAATTGATACTTGACATACACACCATCCAATAAATACTGCACCGCTTCCGGATCATACGGCACCCCTTTTTTCTTGCAGACTTCTTCAAAAATCTGTGTAAACCGTTCGGGGGTCGGATCGGCAATGTAGATTTTATTTCTGATCCGACGAAGGAACGCTTCATCGGCCAGCTTGGCCGGTTCCAGATTCGTGGCGAACAAGACAATCGTATCGAAGGGAATTTGGAACACCTTACCCGTATGCAATGTCAAATAATCCACCCGCTTTTCCAACGGCACAATCCATCGGTTGAGCAAATCTCGGGGACGGACCAATTGTCGTCCGAAGTCGTCAATCAGAAACACCCCGCCATTGGCTTTAATATGAGGAGGCGCTTTGTAATATTTCGCGGACGCATTAAAAGAGAGATCCAGCGTGGCCATCGTCAACTCACCGCCGGCAAACTCGATCGGACGCTTACACAGTACCCAGCGGGTATCTTTTTCCACTTTGGCTTCAATGAGGGATCTGGCCGCTTCTTGTGGAGCGTCGACTTTGACATGAGTGATCGGATCAAACACTTGAATGATTTGACCATCGACCTCCATGGCATAGGGGATATAAACTTCTCCCCCGCCTACCGCTTCCAACATCTTCCCAATGGCTTCAGCCAGGACCGTTTTCCCGTTTCCAGGAGGCCCATACAAAAAAATGGCCCAACCGGAATTGACGGCTTCCCCGAGTTGATCGACGGTGCCAGGAGTCAACACCAGATGTTCGGTCGCCGCTGTCACCGTTCGCCGGTCAATGGTTAAACTATTCACGGGCTGACTTTTGATCATGTTGATATACTGATTGAGGGGTACCGGAGCCGGTCCCACATATCTACACAGATCCATAAAAGCCGTGGCACGCTGACGACCTGCTTCCGTCAACACATACCGGAGTAACACCCCAAGCGACTCGCCATGTCCCTTGACCTCGCACAACTTCTCCCGCTGAATAAGGATGAACAGTTCCCTCATGACCCCATAAGGCAATTTCATAATCTCTCCAGCCGATCGCTCGGTGAGTTCTCCTTGGGTGTAGAGGGTTCTGACCAGAAGCTGGACAAGCAATTCCTCCGGTAATCCGGTCTCTTCAATCGTTGTCGGAGCCGTTAAGGAGCGAGCGTTCAAAGGTTGGGTCGTCGCATTTCCATGAGATGTCATCGTGGCAGCCGAACTCATTCGTAATCTCCTTTGATTAGTCTATTTCTTGAATAAGGGGGATATGGCGAGGGAGAGGTTCTTCGAGTCCTCAACTTTCGCCCTTTTACAATTGGGATAATCCCTGTAAAATTAAAAAAACATCGCCATGCATAGATCCCCACGCTATTTTCCCATCTTGCTTACACGCCGATTTCCTAAGGTTGCATGAGGATTTCTTTCCATGAACATCGCCATCTCAGCCATCATCGATCCCCTGTGTGTTCCCCTATCGGTTCTGCCAAAAGAATCCTTCATGGCTTTCAGGTGAACTGGCGATTATGGCTGATGGTGTTGGGCCTCATTTCCATTGTTGGCTGCACCGAAGCGCTTCCCGATGACACGCTTCGTTTTGGGTTAGCCAATTCGCCGACGAATTTAGATCCGCGTTTTGCCACTGATGCCACTTCGGCTCGACTCAATCGGCTGCTGTATTCGCGCCTAGTGGACTTCGGCGAGGGCACAATCCCGATTCCAGCTTTGGCCAGGTGGCGTGAACTCTCTCCCATCCATTATCGATTCGAGTTGCAGGAACCGACACCACTCTTCCACAATGGGGCACGACTCTCCGCCAACGATGTCAAAGCCACCTATGCCTCCATTTTGAATCCTGCCACGGCATCTCCTCATCGCGGTATTTTGCAAATTATCACCCGGATCGACACGCCGACGGAGAATACGGTTGATTTCTTTCTGAAGCAGCCCGATTCATTATTTCCCGGCTATTTAGTTATCGGCATTCTCCCCGCAAACCTTATTGCCAAGGGGCACCCCTTCCATGACGATCCCATAGGGAGCGGGCCCTTTCAATTTCTTGAACGCCCCGATGACACCCGGCTTGTAATCGAGCGACGAGCAGATGGTCAACGTGTTGAATTTTTAAGAATTCCCGATCCGACCGTTCGAACCCTTAAGCTTTTGGCAAACGAGATTCATCTCCTACAAAATGATCTCGCCCCTGAGCTTGTCACGTATTTGTCCGCCCACAAAGGCATCACCTTGCAACAGCGTGAGGGGGCAAATTTTGCCTACCTGGGATTCAATCAGTTAGATCCTGTGGTCGGTCAAGAACTGGTGCGGAAGGCTATTGCCCATGCCATCGATCGTGAGCACATTATTCAATTCGTGTTGAGAGGACGAGCCAGGGTCGCGCAAGCGCTCTTTCCTCCGGAGCATTGGGCTGGACATGCCACCTTATCAGGGTACGCCTACGATCCGGAGGCGGCCAAACGCTTATTGAAGGAAGCCGGCTATGATCATGACCATCGGCCGACCATCACCTATAAAACCTCAACTGACCCCTTTCGATTGCGCTTGGCGACAATCATTCAATACCAACTCGACCAGGTTGGAATTGATGTCTCCATCCAAAGCCACGATTGGGGCACATTTTACGGTGACATCAAATCCGGTCGATTCCAAATGTATAGCCTGGCGTGGGTCGGTGTGAAATCTCCGGATATTTTCCGGTATGCCTTTCATAGTGACGCCATCCCTCCTGTCGGCGCCAATCGTGGTCACTTTGCCGATGTGGTGGCGGATCGTCTCATGATGCAAGCCGAACGGACCCTGAACAGGCAGGAGCAGCAGGCCTTATATCGCACCCTTCAAGCTCGTCTCCAGGATACCCTTCCGTATGTGCCTCTCTGGTTTGAAGACCATTATGCTCTGACGTCCGCCACTATCACCGGATATCAATTGAGTGCCGATGGCAATTTTGACGGACTCAGTCAGGTCCGGTGGATGAGACCTCCTTCAGTTCCCCCCAAACACATCGCACGGTTCTACCCATGACCATGCCACGCGACTATGTCCGGGGCAGGCAGGCTCTTTTTTTTCAATCACCGTTATCTCCAGTCTCGTCATGACCCATTTCCTGGTGACAAGAATTTTGAGCGCGATGCTCGCCCTCCTGGGAGTGATTTGCCTGGTGTTTCTGTTGATTCACCTTATTCCAGGCGACCCCGTGGAAGTGATGCTGGGTGAATCAGCTCAACCGGCAGACAAAGAAACCCTTCGCCATGCCTTAGGCTTGGACCTCCCCCTCCATCAACAGTGGTGGATGTATTTCAAGGGGCTTTTACATCTGGATTTGGGCACATCCCTTTTTTCGGGTCGGGCGATTGTGGATCTGCTCATTGAACGCATTCCCGCCACCCTCTATCTCAGCCTCGTCTCCCTGATTGTGGCAATCGGGTTGGCGCTTCCTCTTGGCCTCGTCGCGGCCGTCCGCCAACACACACCTCTGGATTATGGCGCCATGGGGTTTGCGTTGTTTGGAATGTCGATTCCCAATTTCTGGATGGGTCCTGTACTCATTTTAGTCGGCGCGCTCTGGCTTGGCTGGTTTCCCGTGAGTGGTCGGGAAGGTTGGAACGCCGTCGTGCTGCCTGCCCTCACGCTCGGTACAGCCATGGCGGCCATCCTGGCCAGAATGATTCGGAGCAGCGTCCTTGAGGTATTGGGGGAGGACTTCATGCGGACCGCCCGCGCCAAAGGTCTCTCCTCAACCCGGGCGGTCTTGCGTCATGCACTGCCCAATGCCTTCTTACCCATCTTAACACTTTTGGGCCTGCAGCTCGGAGGCTTGCTTGGTGGAGCGGTGATCACTGAAACGGTTTTTGCCTGGCCGGGATTAGGACTGCTGATGATTGAAGCCATTCAACAGCGCGATTATCCGGTCGTGCAAGCGGCAGTGCTGTGTATCAGCATGACCTATATCGTGGTGAATCTGCTCACGGATCTGCTATATGCCTGGCTGGACCCTCGCATTCAATTCACCACTGATTAACGATGCGTCTTTGGCTGCCACTCTCCATCATCGCCGCATGGGCCTTTCTGGCCATCTTCAATTTCATCTTTTCCTTAACCCCTGATGCGATTGATCTCACCAAAATTCTTTCCCCGCCAAGCCTGGAACACTGGTTGGGGCATGATGAATTAGGTCGACCGGTTGCCGACCGTCTCATCAGCGGCGCACACACGTCGTTTTTTGTTTCGCTGTGCGTGGTCGCCCTGGGGGTGAGTCTAGGAAGCCTTCTCGGCGTCTCCAGTGCCTATCTCAGCGGGTGGGTCGATGCAGGCTTTGTGCGAATTGTGGATGTCATGCTCGCCTTTCCTGGACTACTGCTTGCTATCGCCCTCGCCGGGGCCTTGGGACCGGGAATCGGCAATGTGATTCTGGCGTTGGGAATCGTGGGATGGGTGGGATACGCCAGACTGGCGAGAGGACAGGTTCTCGCCCTCAAGCACGCCGATCACGTGCTGGCTGCCCAAGCCATCGGCGCACCGCCTTGGCGTATTATTCTCCGGCACCTTCTGCCGTTAATCATGGCTCCGCTTATTGTTGAAGCCAGCTTTGGTATTGCCGGCGCCATCATAGCCGAAGCCGGCCTCTCCTTTTTGGGACTGGGGGTTCAACCTCCTGCCGCGTCATGGGGAAGCATGATTCGCGACGGAACCCGCTACATGTTGGTAGCTCCCCACCTGGTCGTCTTTCCGGGCTTGGCTCTTATGGCGGTCGTTCTCGCGGCCAACATGCTGGGAGATTGGTTAAGAGATCGGTTGGATGTGAAAGAACAGACTTCCCAAGGACTATCATGAAATATATCGAACAGCAGACTGAAGGTGACTGCGGGTTCAACATCCACAGCCACCTTCCTGATTTCGGATTCAAAAATGGACAGAAGGTCTTTGCTCGTTCAGGGAGTTTCCTTTTTTTCTGTAGGCAGCGGAAACGAGATGATAATTGCACCCATCACATCGCCCATTTTAAAATCACGCTTTGAACTCAACAAATGCCCGTTGTGGCAGTCCACACAGGCTTTGGAAACAGCCCGATCCGCATAAATGGCTTTGAAAAACCGTTGATCCCCTCTCTTGATAATTCCACTATAGACCTCATCGGGATTCTCGGCCACGACTTTTAATCCGGCCTCCTCAAAGGCGGTGCTCGGCCCATTTTCCTCATAAATAGGCCACAGACTGGCCAGACGATATCGCAGGCCGGACCCCCCCATTTCGGCCACTCGTCCACTCATCAAAAGCATTTGCGCGGGGAGCGGAAGCGCCTTCCGCTGCTTCCAGGCTTCTGCGGCAATGACAATTCGATTCTCCTGCATGCGATCCACTACATGTGTCGTATAGAGCGCTCTGTCTGCGGCAATCACCGTATGGATATACCCGGCCACAACCTCTGGAGAGAAATTCACTTCAGTCCCTGGTGCCATCCGGACTTCAGATTCCTCCTCTCCCGCGGCGTGTGCGCTCTCCCAACCGCCCGTGCACACCATTGCCCCAAGCACGATTCCTATGGACAATATCCGTAAACCCATGGTCGCCCTCCTTTCATCCGTCATACTTCAGTGAATGAACCAACATCCTGTTGCCTTGCTTCGAGCGGGCTACCTCAGGAGACGTCTCCTGTTCTTGGACTTTCCGTCATGAGTTTCCCTCGTCTGCCGCGTGACCACTCGCCATGGTCCTTGGGGCGTGGCACGCATGACAGCCCGTTAGGGAATCTGGCGTCTAATCGAAGGTACAATTTCCAGGCCTTCTTCCAATAACTCCAATCCAAACCGGGGATTCTCCTCTATTTCATGCGTACTACGACGGCCTTGGGGAGCCTCATACTGAAAATTCGCC
The DNA here is from genome assembly GCF_032051675.1 of Candidatus Nitrospira neomarina. NCBI lineage: Bacteria > Pseudomonadati > Nitrospirota > Nitrospiria > Nitrospirales > Nitrospiraceae > Nitrospira > Candidatus Nitrospira neomarina. The sequence goes on along the minus strand of NZ_CP116968.1, from coordinate 419,289 downwards.
ACCGTGGCCTTCTGAGCCGTCACCGTGATGGGTTGTTCCACAAACTCCTTCATTCCGGGATGCCAGGCAGTCAGCATATAATTTCCAGGAGGCACGTCGGTAATTGCAAAGGTTCCATCCTCGGGAGTAATCGCATAATAGGGGCTCTCCAACACGAGTCCCCAGGAAAACATATAGGGATGGAACCCGCACTGCATGACAAACACATTCCGTCCTTTTCGTAAATGTATTTTTTCCACCATGGGTTCACCGGGAAGGTGTTTCTTGCCGAATATTCCCGCCACGTTGTGATACGGATTCATCGGGAGGGGACGATTGAACAAGACCCTGGCCCCTCGCTCTCTGGCCGTTTCATAGGCCTGAATATCATGCTCGACCGGATCCATGTTGACTACGGTCAGTTCATCCCCATCGCGCAAGACATTTACAAAGGGAATAAATTCACAGTCGACTGATTCGATCCTGACCTTCGGCATGTGAAACGGTTTCCCTTTTTCGATATCTTTGAGAAACACCACCACATCCTTAAGGCTTTGATCAGGCCCGATAATAAAATCCTCAACAATGCGCCAACCCGTTCCCGTAGAGATGGTTCCACAAAACACCGGATCGGGGATCGTCACCAGATTAAAGGCCATGGGTCTTGGCTTATCGCCCCTAATGGTCACTTTCCCTTGAATGGTTCCCCCATCAGTCACGGTTATTTCATCGTAGGACCATGCGGTTTGCGCGAACAGCGCTAGAAGCCCAACCCCTACGATCCCTTTCCATACTTTTCGGCCCTTCATTCTCTCCTCCCACAAAAAATAAAATGATTGTCATCCTTATGGACATTCTATCGAACCACCCACTCAAAAAAAAGCGGGGAAGCCGAAGAGTGGCTTCCCCGCATTCGCTAACCCTCGGAATGAGGATCTGGCTTATTTCGTGACGGTAGAAATGATTCGCGGCTCGCCACTGGGTTCATCAAGAGTTGCCTGTTTGGAAGACATGGCCGAACCATCTAATGGCTGAATCCGTTGATCCGTGTTCGGCAACACCCGGAGATATCCCCATTGCCCCGATTGGGAATAGGGTAACCGGCCATTGCTCCACACGTAATCTCCGGCCAGGGACCATTTGCCTCCAGCCGAGGGCAGGAAGACATCCAAACCTTCCGAACCCGAGAACTCCACGGTGCTGATCATATCCGCGCCAGGCAGAAAGGGTTCGATCGGCCATTCATGCTTCTCCACCGTGAACATCCCGTTCTGCTCACTGCTGGCGCCAAAGACGTGAATCCGTACTTTGTCGCCCGCATGGGCTTCAATCAACGGTGTCGCAGGATCCTGCGGCTCGTCAACCTGACACGGTTGGAACATACGGCCCAATGAACAACCGGCTTCTTCCCGATGGAGATAGGGTTCGGCGCGATAGTTGACGCCGGTCAGCCCTGCCACATTTTGCACATAGGGCATGAAACTGGTTCCGATGATGTTATCCTCGTCCTGGAAATACAAGGCAACATCCCGGTAGCTCACCCGGTTCTCATTGCCCTGAATAGTCCGATCCACAATCACATCGGCATTCCAACTACTTTTCAGGGAAATATCTTCCCCCGTTTTGGGATCACGGTACTGTGATCCCTTGGGACCGATAATGATTCCCCCGTACAAACCGTTGCGGGGATTCATGGACACATTTCCCCAATCCCACACCAAGGTTTGCGTTTCGCCATTGAAGGGATCCGCATAATAGGTGTACATCCGGGATTCACCGGGCGCCACAGTTTGGTCTCCGGGATTGTTCCCCAAATTGAGGCCTTGGGAATCTTTGGGATCGAAAGCCAGTCCGAAGGCCGAGAACGACGCTCGCCCTTCTTTGAGCTTATTCGTCAATTTGACTTGGAGGCAGTCACCCACGTTCGCCCGTAACGTTAACGGCATGGGTTGCACATCACTTCCGACCTTTTGCACCTCATCTTCGAGGACATAGATCTTGGCTTCAGGATTACGCAATTCAATTTTGCGTTCAAAGTCCACTTCAATCGTTTCCGGAGCATTGCTATTAAAGCTCATCCCCGGATGGTCCAGGGCCACGACATTGAAGCTCTTCACCGGAGCCTCTTTCGGACAAACCGGCAATCGCTCCGGCATGCCTTCTTTGCCATAGGCTTTATTCGGCAAGGGCTGCAGATCACTCACCGGCTTATCTAAGACCCGAATCAGCCCCCAGGAGCCTTCCGAAAACTTCGAGCTCCGGCCATTAAAGAACATATAATCGCCGGCTTGATGACGCGGGCCACCCGCTTCCGGAATGACCAGGTCATACCGTTCGGCAATACCGATATGCAGCGAATGTTTGCGATTGGCTTCCTGCGCATAGCGTTCTGACCAGAACGTATGGCCGGACAATGTGAACACATTACTTTCATTCATTGTCACATCCAACAGCCGGAACACAATGGCATCGCCAAGGTAAGCCCTGACCATAGCCGTACTCGGATCACCATGCACCACACTGCTGAATATTTGCGACGGCTCCGGGTTATTGGCCAATCGTTGTGCAAACGGCTCGGACCGGAAATTCAACGCTCCCCCGGTGGTATGCGTACCGCCATTCAGGAATGGCATAGGCGTCATTTTAATTTTGTCGTTCGGCGGCATGATGAACGACACTGTCCGACCCGCTTCCAACGCCACATCCACCGGTTGCCCCGGAGGATTGCCCGCGGTCACGATGTTCACCGTGTGCGGCACGGTATCCATGATATGCACCATTAATTCACGGAAGCTGCCGGCCACATCATGTCCCACACGCTCGACCGCATGAATATCGGCGACCGGACCCGAACGAATCCGCTTCCCGGTCTTCGGATCGTGCCACGTGGAGCCGAAGGGTTCGGCAATCATGGTTCCGACCGCCCCATGTGGCCACGTCGTACCACCAAAGGCATGGTCATGCCAGAACACACTCCCGACATCCGCATCCACCCAGAACCGCTGCCGCACATATTCCACGGTGACAATGTCCTTGACGGGATGCGCATTCTTCAAGGGCTGGGCAAAGGTCAACGTATTACCATTAATTTTGACAATCCGTCGCACCTCCTGGCCTTTGACATTATCCGCCCCAATCAATATGGGAATGCCCACGTGATATTGTTTGGCATTCGAAACCTCCAAGGTTTTGTCACCTTTCTTGGCGGCCTTCGTCACCTTCGCATTCATCGGCACCGGTAACCCTTTATCCGACTTTTTCTCGAATTGGGTAAACGGTCGCATAGACTGTTCATACGAAAATCCTGAAATCACCCCATCGGATGCCTGATTATCGAACTGGAAGAAATGGAAATGGGTGTTGATCTTGGACGACTGGAAATTCGTGATATCGTCATCCAACCATTCACTGGTCAGCGTCCAATCGATGCAATCATAGACATTCGCCCGAACCACTAACGGGAATTTTTTGTCGTTGTTGGCTCGCACCTCTTCCTCTTCTTCATGCACAACATAGAGAAGCCCATTGGGGTCGACAATCGCCGGCTCTTTTCCTTCGGCAGCCGACAATTCTATCGGCAACTTAATAAAATGCACCTTGTAATCCTGTGATCCGGCTCGATCCGGACACAGACTCCATGAGCCATTTTCGCCGGCCTTGGCCGGTTCGACCGACCGTGTTCCATCCGGATTCAACCGGATCATTTCCAACCATGGAGCCGGATTATGATCATTGGAAAACGGTACCCGTTTTCCGAAATGTGGCGTGAGCCACGGCCACGCCACTTTTCCGGTTGACGGTTCAAACCAAATGGCACGCCGTTCACCGGCTGTATATCCCTGCCACTCGGGCCGATATTTGGGATTTTCCCCAAGCGTCGGTTCTTTCTCGCTCATGGCCTTCGAACCATCCCAGACCCAATCCATGACGGTCGCATCATAGGCCTTCATTTGACCGGCCTCGTCATCTTTATGGCCAGGCTTGCCTTGATTGCTGAGCTGCATTTCCACCCAGTCTTTGATATTGACGACGGCGGGCTCGGCTTTCCAATCACTTTTGCCTTTACCCACAATTTTGAATTGCTTGCCAAACCAATTGACGGTCTTGCCCACTAGTTGATCGGAAGTCACAGGCTTGTGAATTCGGCCTAACCGGTCCGGTAATTCCCGCAAAGGCGCCATGACGTCATTTTGCACACCTGGCTCTTGCAGGCTGTTATACACACGCCAGTAGCCCCACATACCGGCCACATAGTGATGCGCCACATGACAGTGAAAGAGAAAATCTCCCGCCAACCATTGGCAAAGCCCCGAGCCGCATTCGGTCTCCAGATCTAACGCCTCAGATGGCCCAATCACTTCCACATCGACCCGGTCCGACTTCGTCCGAATCACCGGATATTTCACAGGGCCGTTTTGCCCCGTACTCCAGACCGGCATCTGCGTCGCACGTGGACTTCGTTGCCACCGAATCGACCCGCCGTGAGGATGATGCGAATGGAAAACTTCCGATCCACCATGGACAATACGGAATTTAGCCGGGTCACCTAAATAACTTCGGGGAATCGTTGGGGCGGCATCACCAAAGGTATAGGAACTATACGCCATTGACTCATCCTCAAATCCAAAATATTCATGTTGCACGTGCATATTGTTGATACCGAACGGCTCACTCCGATAATTGAGAGCCCGGGCACCCGGACGATAGGCATCGGTGAGTGGATCCCGTTGAGGGAGAAAGTCTCCATGCTTATTTACGGGACGAAACGCTTCATCCCCGACTTCATGATAAATCAAGACAAATTCCCGAAAGTCTGGACCATCCCCATTATCAATCATCACCTGCCAGCCACTCGTGGCTTCCGTGGCCGGCCCCGTACCCAAGGGCTCGTAATAATTCGATCCGCGGGGCTCCACAACGAAGACGCCGAAGAGTCCCATAACCGTCAGTTCCCGGTCATTGCTGTAGGTATGAAATTGTTTCCCACCTTCCTGCGTGTCGGGATGGATGTACCATTCCATCTCAATGGTCTGGCCTTCAGCCGCTACCGTGTCTGGATTGGTCGTCGTCGCCGGCTGGCCGGTCTTGCTCATCACCATGTCAGACCCATTGATATGGAAACTGACTTCTTCGCCGAATTCCAATTGGTTACGCAACGTAACCTTGACGCAATCTCCTTGATTGCCGCGAATCACCAATGGTTGTATCCACTGATCCTGAATGCCGTTTTTCACAGCCCCCGGATCGGCATGCCCTTCCTTCTCACGAGCCTCGGCATTTTTGGCTTCCTCCTCACGAATCTTGTCAATATTTTCAGTCAAGGCATACATGTACCCGGGATAATAATCCAGCCATTGATTCAGGCTGATTTCCACATCAATGGCTGACACATCGTAACTTCGGACGGGCGCTGTCTTGGGACATAACCCTCCTTTCATGGACACCGGCTCCACACCTGGAGTACTTGCCAGGAGGCCATTCGCCGGCCCCGCTCCATATTGGTGAATCATCGACATGGAATCAAAGGCACCCGTATCGGCACCTTTATGCTCCATATCCTTCTGCATTTGCTCCATCATGCGGTGATGCTGCTGCTCGACCAGGGCCGCCCGTTCGGCCCGCCCTTCTATGGCATCTTCCACAATCGTCTGGCCCTTGAGCTGTTCGGCCCAACCAGGAGATTGCGCCGGCATCCCCGTCTGATGGGCGTGGGGGGGAGATGCATTTTCAGCACTGACAAAGGCTGGGGTAACCCAGAAGGCTACCCCCCCCATCAGCGCCAACAATATAGACGCAGTTAAAAATCTACTCTTGCCGTGATACATGCTCCGGCCTCCTTACATATGGGGTGAATAAAGATCAAATGTTTTACTCTCAACCAGACAACTTGTTTCCAGCATCTCAAGTTCTCGAAAAACAGCCCGGCCGGATACTTGATTGTTAAGTGCCGACGCCAGAAATCCTCTTGGAGAGGTCGGGCATTCCGGAGGCCGGTCCATCACACCCAAACCAGCGTCGGCATCAACCTGTTCCGCAACATCGATGCCAATGAACACTCATCCATGCTCCTAACCGCAAAAGCTTTATTGGGGGGGACTTCAGGAGACTGTCAGGAAGGAATGGAAAAATGCACAACGGGGCAGAATGTCCAACACCTTGGACCAACATTTCCGAACCTTTGTAATTTCAACTAAAAATCAAGCAGTTGTGTGTCCATAAAATTGGACAATTGAACGCTTGGAATGGGGATTTTTGGGGCATTAAATTGGGCAGATTAGGAAATATGATAACCCGGCAATTTGTGGTAGCGGCAGGAGCAACCGGGACTCAAGGCATGAGCGGCCAGGAATGATCTGAACTATCGACTCTTGCTCGATACTTCTTGGGATTTCTTCATCTCCACGACAATCCTTCCTTCCCTATCCTCCAAGATGCGTGGGTGAATCATTGAGGATCTCACTCAAATTTTCCTGAATGGATTTCAATCCTTATGCACTGCAAAAGGAGGACGTGTCCATCGAAAAGAAATACCCCGAATTCTCAATCCAACCCTGGCTCTTTTTGATGCACTCAGACATGTCCTCTTTCTCAAATGAGCCGGGGGAGCCGCACCATTTGTGCAGCTCTCCCGACAAATTCGACCGTTCTTCCCTTAACGATGATTAGGGCCTTACCATCGCGGTTGGCAGAACTTTTGGCTCAGGTTGAGATTCTACCCGCTTGGCGTTCGACATCGTGGCTCCCAACGGAAGAATTCTCTGATCACCTGTCGGCAGGACTCGCAAATATCCCCACTGACCAGCCTGCTGATAGTTCAGACGGGCATTGGCCCAAATATAATCCCCGGGAATGTTTGCAGGTCCGCCCGCCCCCTGGCGGAGGAACACATCCAGAGTCTCAGATCCACCGAATTCCACCACGCTGATCATATCGGCACCCGGCATGTAGGGTTCGATTGGCCATTCGTGGCCTTCGACCTGGAACATGCCGTTTTGCTCGCTGTTCGCCCCGATTACGTGTATCCGGACCACATCACCGGCATGCGCCTCGATTAAAGGCGTGACGGGATCAACGGGCTTGTCGACCGCACAGGGTTGGAACATCTTATCCAACGTACAGCCCTGCTCCTCCCGGAATTTATCCGGTTCTGCACGATAATTCACGGAAGATAATCCGGCCACGTTCTGCACGTAGGGCATGAATGAGGTACCGATAATGTTGTCCTCATCCTGGAAAAACAAGGCGACATCCCGATAGTTCTGCTTACCGGCGTTCTCGACCAACGTATGATCGATAATCACGTCCGCCCGCCAGGCGTTCTTTTGTGAGAGATCTTCGCCTGTCACAGGATCCCGATATTGCGAGCCCTTAGGGCCGACGATCACGGCGCCGTACAATCCGTTTCGCGGATTGAGAATAATATTCCCGCCATCCCACACCAACGACGTGGTTTCTTTGTTGTCGGGATGGGCATAGAAGGTGTATGTCCGGCTTTCACCTGGCGCCACCGTCTGATCCCCAGGATTATTCCCCACGTTGAGTCCATGAGAATCCCTTGGATCGAATGCCAGACCAGGGGCGAAGAAGGACGCCCGGCTCTTGGCCATCTTGTTCTTCAGATTCACCTTGATGCAATCGCCGAGATTCACACGTAAGGTCAGTGGATTCGGCATCACGTTGCCCGCCACCTTGGTGGCTTCCTCTTCGAGTGCAAAAATCTTTCCGTCCGGTACGGTCATTTCAATCTTTCGCTCAAAGTCCACTTCGATGGTGTCCGGGGCATTGGGATGCAACTTCAACGGGCGATCCAAAGATACGACGTTGAAAGATTTCACCGGCGCATCTGCTGGACACAACGAACTCGGCACCGGAGGAATTCCGAGCGGATTCGTTCCCATCGGGAGCACCTGCAGATCAGGCACTTTCTTGTCCAACACCCGAATGATTCCCCATCCACCTTCGGCGAAGTGCGAACTCCGTCCGTTGAAGTGAATGTAATCACCGGGCATACCTTGGAAACCGCCTGCCTTGGTCACGAGGTCATACCGCTCGGCGATCCCCACATGGATGGAGTACTTCCGATTGGCGTCGCCCGCATACCGTTCCGTCAGGAAGGTATGGCCCGACAGCGTCCAGACATGCGACTCATTCATCAACTGATGCAACAACCGGAACACAATGGTGTCTCCGACATAACTTTGAAGCAACGGCGTATCCGGATCGCCATGAATCGCGCTGCTGAACAATTTCGAGGTATCGGGATTATTGTTCAATCTCAACGCAAACGGCTCAGCCCGGAAGTTAAATCCGCTCCCGGTGGTATGCGTTCCCCCGTTCAAGAAGGGGTTGGGAGCATTTTGGATTTTTTCAGGCATTTGGAACGACACCGTTTTCCCGGCTTCCAACGCCACCTCGATGGGCTGCCCTGGAGGATTCCCCGCCTGAATGACGTTGACCGTATGAGGCACGGTATCGTGGATGGACACCATCAACTCACGGAAACTTCCGCTCACCCCGAAGCCCACCGGTTCGTTGGTATGAATGTCCGCGATTGGACCGCTATACACCAACTTCCCGTTCTTCGGGTCATGATAGGTGGATCCAAACGGCTCCACAATCGTGGCACCGAACCCGCCGTGCGGCCAGGTGGTTGCCCCGAACGCATGATCATGCCAGAACACCGTTCCGGTATCCGAATCCACCCAATACCGGTACCGGACAAATTCCGGCGTTACGATATCTCCGGTCGGATGATCATGCTTAAGTGGTTTCACAAACGTGATCGTCTCGCCCTTAATCTCCTTGATCCGGGCGATTTCCGAACAACTCCGATCACGCTTCAACGACGTCGTCGGGTCGTTGTCGGCTTGCAAACAATCCGCACCCACCAACAACTCGGTATTGACATGATATTTGCTGGCCCCTTCGGCCATCTTGATGGTGATGGATTTGGCCCCTGCCTTGACGGCCTTGGTCAACTTGCTATTCATCGGAACCGGCAAACCGGCCTTCTTCGGCTTCGAGAACATGGTAAACGGCCTAACGGACATTTCCCATTCCATCCCCGAGATCACACCGTCAGAGGCTCCGGTATCGAACTGGAAGAAATGAGGATGAATATTGATCTTCGACGACTGAAAATTGGTGTAATCATCGTCATCCCATTCGCTTGTCAGAATGGTATCGACGCAATCATAGACGTTGGCACGAAGAACCGCCGGGTATTTCAGATTGTTGTCGGCCCTCGTCAAACGCTCTTCTTCGTGAAGCACATAGATCAGACCGTCTTGGTCGACAATCGATTCCTGGTTCCCCTGTTTCGGCGTCAGTTCTATGGGAAGCCGAATGAAGTGAATATTATTCAATCTCGGAACATTGGCACCTTCCGGACAGAGACTCCAGCGCCCTTGCTCACCCGGCTTAGCGGGTTCAGACGTCCGCTCTCCATTTTCATCCTGGTGGATCGGCTCCAGCCAGGGAGCCCCGCTATGGTTGGCAGAGAATGGCACACGCTTTCCAAAATGAGGCTTCAAGACCGGCCAGGCAACTTTACCCGTGGTCGGATCAAAAAGAATATCGGGCCGAGTACTGTCATCCCACTTCACAGCAGTCGGGTATTTCGGATGCGGAGTCGTACTTTCCCGCTCCCCTTTCGCCACATTCCCGTCCCATTTCCAATCCCACACAGTGCCGTCATAGGCCATAACCTGGCCCTTTTCGTCATCCGTGTGGCCGGGTTTGCCCATGGCGGGCAGGTACATTTCCACCCAGTCTTTAATGTTCACAACGGCTGGATTGGATTTCCAGTTTGATTTCTGGCTCTTATCAACAATCTTGAACTGCTTACCGAACCAATCGACGGTGGTCCCGATTAATTTATCGGAACTGACACCGACTTTGACCCGCCCTTGACGATCAGGCAATTCACGTAAGTCCGCCATAATGTCAGTCCGGACATCACCAACCTGTAGGGTGTTATATACCCGACCGTATCCCCACATTCCCGCCACATAGTGGTGGGCGACATGGCAGTGGAATAAAAAGTCTCCCGCCAAGTGTTGACATCCCCCCGACCCGCATTCGGGTTCAAGATCCAAGGCTTCGGACGGTCCGATCACTTCCACATCCACACGGTCTGATTTTGTGCGGACGACGGGATATTTCACCGGGCCGTCTTTTCCCAAATACCAATGCTCTTGTTGGTCTGCACGAGGGCTTCGTTGCCACCGGATCGACCCACTGTGCGGATGGTGCGAATGAAACACTTCGGATCCCCCGTGAACAATTCGGTATTTCATGGGATCACCAAGGTACCCCCGGGGAATAGTCGTCGGCGCATCGCCGAAGGTATAAGCGCTGTAAGCTAACGATTCATCTTCGAATCCGAAATATTCGTGCTGGACATGCATTTCATCGATTCCGAAAGGCTCACTACGATAATTGAGCGCACGACCGCCCGGACGATAGGCATCCGTCAATGGATCGCGTTGAGGTAAAAAGTCCCCTTTCTTGTTCACCGGCCGGAATGCTTCGTCTCCGACTTCGTGATAGAAAATGATGTATTCGCGGAAGTCATGACCGGATCCATTGTCGATGATCGCCTGCCATCCTGATTGCAGTTCCGGGGCAGGCCCTGTTCCTAACGGATCCAGGTACTTCGATCCGGCCGGTTCAACGATCAAGGCACCAAAAAGCCCCATGACCGTCAATTCACGCGCATTGCTATAGGAGTGAAATCTTCTCACTCCTTCTTGTGTTTGAGGGTGAATGTACCACTCCATCTCCACACTATTTCCCGGCTCCACAACCGTCTCGGGATTGCTAGTGGATGCCGCTTTCCCCGTCGTGGACATCACCATGCTTCCACCGTTCACATGGAGACTTCCACTTTCAATCTCCATTTGGTTCCGAAGGGTGATTTTCAAACAATCCCCTTGATTGGCCCGGATGGCAAGAGGCTGGATGTAATCCCCTTGTAATCCCGTCGTCACCGCCCCGGGATCCCACCCATCTTTATCCCGGGCGGCTTTGTTTTGGGCCTCTTCAGCGCGGACTTTATCAATGTTGTCCGTTAACACATACATGTAACCGACATAATAATCCAGCCATCGATTGAGGGTAATCTCCGTATCGATCATGGAGATATCGTAATGTTTGGTGGGCACGCCAGCCGGGCATTTTGCACCCGACCCGGTGGACAGAGCCGCATCAGGATCCACCGCTAACAAATAGCTGGATCCATCCTGCCCCATGTACTGATGCATCATCGAGACATTATTAAATACTCCGGAGTTCGCTTGGACTTGCGCATCCTGTTGTCCCTGCTCTTCAAGTCTCCGCATGATTCGGTGATGTTGCACTTCGATTTTTTCAGAAAGACCTGCCCGCCCTTCCAATGCATCCTCCACACGGGTTTGTCCTTTCAGTTGTTCAGCCCAACCTGAGGATTCCTGATGAGCCATGCCCGTTTGATGAACGTGTGGAGCAGAGGCATTTTCGGCGCCGACAACAGATGGGCCAAGCCAAAAGCTCGCTCCTCCCATCAACGCCAAGAACATCGACGCGGTTAGAAATCTACTCTTGCCTGGATACATTTTCCGGCCTCCTAAATTTAAGTTGTGAATAAAAAACCCTCATTTTTGGCACTCCATCGACTCACTCGCCTCAATCATTTCAAGATGTTCGTCTCTTCAATGAATGGCCCGGCCCCGTATTTTTTTTGTGCCGACGCAAGGCGCCCCTTGTGGGAGGTCGGGCATTCCGGAGGCCGGTCCATCACACCCTATCCAGCGTCGGCGATTGAATGCCTGAGCAACAACAGTGCCAAAGAACACCTATCAATGCTCCAAATCACAACAACCAATACTGGAAAGAATTTCAGGGCACAATCAGGTGAGAAGAGACAACGGAAGAATGGTGAGAAATTCCAGAATCTTGGACAGGCTTTTCAATGCACGAAAAATTTCGACGAGAAATCAATCAGTTGCCCGTCTAAAAAACTGGACAATTGAAATGAGAAAATGAGGATTTTAGGGGCAAAAAAAGGGGAGCCGTTTAGGAAATATGATAGTCCCGCAATTTGTTGTAAAGGCTGGATCGACTGATATTCAAGGCCCGCGCTGCGCGGGTCTTATCTCCCTTCGCATCCCGGAGGGCTTGGAGGATTCTTGACCGTTCCGCTTCCTGGCGAGCGATTTTCCCGATCGAACTCAAATCGCTTTTGTCAGGTTGCAACGAATGATCCGCAAAAAAGTCTTTCACTTCAATTGTGGAATGCGGGCAAGTGACCACCACCCGTTCAATCAAATTTTCTAATTCCCGGACATTCCCAGGCCACGAATGGTGCACGAGAGCCGTTTGGGCATCGGGGCTGAGATGCATTGGCTCACGCCCGTGCTTTCTGGCGCATTGCTCCAAAAAATATTTCACCAATAATAGAATATCTTCTTTCCGCTCCCTCAAGGGCGGGACGGTGAGCGGGAGGACGGCGAGCCGATAGTATAAATCCGCACGAAACGACTTGTTTGCCACAAGATGTTCCAGAGATTTATTCCCGGCAGAGATGACCCTCACATTCACCTTGATGGATCCATTGCTCCCCACGGGCTTGATTTCGCCTTCCTGCAGGACACGAAGTAAGCGGGCTTGGAATGCAGGAGTGGTATCAGTTATTTCATCCAAAAAAATCGTGCCGCCTTCGGCTTCTTCAAACAAGCCTTTGCGATCAGCGACCGCTCCGGTAAAGGACCCACGTACATGACCAAATAATTCGCTTTCCAGCAAGGTTTCGGGCATTGCACTGCATTCCACCACAATAAATGGCCGGAGGCGTCGCCGACTCAAGGCATGAATGGTCTTTGCCACCAATTCCTTGCCCGTTCCACTTTCCCCTTGAATGAGCACCGTTGCCTCACTCGCGGCGATCAATCGAACCATTTCCACCAGTTGTTGAATCGGCTCACTATCTCCGATGATGGTGGGAGGCACGGTCTCCGGAAAGGAATCCCCAGCCAATGCAGGCGGGTCAGATGAATCCTCCTCCTGTGGAACCATCATAATGCTCTCACTTCCCCGAGCCCCCATCAATATCGCAACATGGGTCATACCGGTCCTGCTTTTCAAGGGCACCGCACGTGGAAACGGACATCCAGGCGTGGCGACAGCTGAAGGGGAAGGACAGGGAAATGTATCCTGAACTTGTCTGTCAGACCGAAACAGTTCCATGGCGTGACAGGGGTCACAAGGTGGCTGATTGGAAGCCTGTGAGTTGGAAGAATCGGAAGAAGAAGAAATGGATGATGAAAGGGTTAATGGACAGTCTTTGGCTATTTTATTGGCTGAAGGATTAGCATACACCAATTCCTTCCGGGGATTGAAAATCACAACCGGCTCATCCACATGCTGCGCCAGAAACTTTAATCCTTCGATCCGCGCACTCCAAGACACATCGGAATCAGAATCTAACGATCCGGCCATCGTTTACCCTTTCTTTATTTCATTATCTCGTGTACTGCCTCAATAAAACGGAAGGTTCCCGCAGGGATTCACCAAACACATTTGACAAATCCATGCCTTCAAATCAGAAATACGAAGAGGTTTTTCGAAATATCCCTTGACACCACAATCTAACGCTTTCGCTTTGGACTGACTGTCTCCATACGCCGTCATGACGACAATCGGACAATCCGGGGCTCCTTCCTGGAGGCGCCGCAAATAGGGAAATCCGCCATCCGGCATTTTCAAGTCCGTCACAATTACATTTGGCACCACGGCCTTTAGGATATTCAAGGCATCTGTCCCATTCTCTGACTCGATCACGCGGCACCCTTTTTCTTGAAGGGCGTCCACAAGGAGGGTCCGCATTGCTTCATCATCATCCACGACCAGAATGGTACATGATGGCCCGCTGTATTTTACCGGCGCGGTATTTGTGGACATTGCCGCACCCTCCTAGGAACCATGACACACCTCCCGGGCGGCCAACTATAAAAATGCTTATATACACATATACTGAGCAAATTCTGGGCCTCCCGCATAAACATGATTCGTGCATAAAATGGCCACTTTTGGCCTTAAAAAAGACTCTTGGGGAGATCATCCTGTGTATTTTTTCTACACTTGATTGAGGATTTTTAAAGCAACCTGAGGGAAATCTGATTTTTCATGCCTATGAGTTAGAGAATACAATGGAAAATTGATTCCATTTTCAAACTAATCGTCCTCATCATCCTTGTCCTCATCGTCAACCTCCAACTGTCCCCCACGATGGCACTTCAGACATTTAGCAAAATGCCCGGGTCGATGAGCACCCTCGCCTTTCAGGATTAACCGTTCAACATACGAATTGTGTAGTAATGTGCCATCCTGTTGTCCGGTGCCGCCTTTTATCACGTGGCAATCAGAGCAGGACGTCGCGCCTGTGGCCCGAAAAATCAATTCTCCATGTGGATTTTTGACCCTACCGATAGTTATGGCCGTTAACACACCCCGATGTTCCGTGTGACAAACCAGACAAGCTTGGCCGGATTGATTCGCCTCTTGATGCAATTGGCGAACATCCGGTTCGGATCGAGATTGAAATGTTTCCAACGTATGACAGGCCAGGCACTTTTGGGGTGTAGCTCCTCTAAAAGGTTCATGACAGGACAGACATCCCGCAATGTCAGTGTGATGCCGGCTAAGATCTCCAGGGGCCCACAAGGCTTCAGTGTAGATGGGAGAAGCCCAGGCCAGAGTCGCAATGACCAGACCTGTCAGAGCCCAGATACAGGGCGCCACCCATGGTCGACGACATCCCATGATTTAGAGGCCCCCGAAAAAGAGGGCTCCCCCGATGTGCAGCAGCGTGAAAGAGACAAATGACCACGTCAGGGGGCCGTGAATACATTTCCACCATCGAAGGGTCTCCTCTTGTAACGCAAGACCATGCAGATGCGCTTCAATCGCATCCTCGGTCATCCCTTCAAACGCCAGTTCATGCCGTCGTTCGTACAATGCTCGAAACGCCAGATAATGCAAGGCCTGCCCGGTGATTCCACTCATCACCACCAGGACCATGCTGATAAGGGCGATGATCGGCACCAGGGCATGGAAATGCACACCGGCATGGACAAAAATTATCAGGGGTCCAATAATGCCAAACACGATGTGTACCTGAAACCATCCGTGTGACCAGACCTGATTAGGATACAACCACCGTTTCAGTGGATACACAAAGGTCAGTCCAATGAAGACCAGGCCGGTCCACCCAACCAGGTGCGCCACTTGCGTATGACCGAAGGGCCTGTCTGCTCTGACACTTAAGAGAAATTCAAGAAAAAGGGCACCGGCTACGGTGAGAACAGTCAAACCGAGCACCAGAGATGTTCGACGGGAAAGAGACGGGATCATAAAGAATTATTCTCATCTCTCATCACAGCAGGTGTATTCATCATTCAGAAAGGCTAGTGAGTCAACACGGGAGAAGAAGGAGGGAGGAGCGCCCGTAATTTAGTTTCAATGATCTCAGGATCCTTGATGCCACGGAACCGAACACTCCGGCCTGAATCCTTGGAGTGAATAACAAGAGTACCAATTCCCAACATTCTGGCTATTGGTCCCTGCATAACTTCGACAGATTTGAATATCCCGAATTCCACGCTCGCCATTTCTTTTCCCGAATACCCATTCCTCAGTACCACTCGCTTGGACGTGAGCAGATATTTGGCCCAATATCGAAGCACCACCACCAGCCCTAATAAGATTCCTGCACCGACAACCCATATTTCCCATCCTGAAAATCCTATTTGTAGAAGGAAGAAACCTCGCAATCCTGTCCACAGGCTAAAAAAATACAGCCACGTAAATTGTCCCCACGAGGGATAGCCCTCCCAGATAATTCGTTCGGGATCTCCTGGCTCACTCATGCCTTCCATCCTTTGCTGTTTAACACCTGGATTTTTTAACCTTCAAGAAACCCACACCTCATTCTCCAAAACATGACACCGAGCCGTATCATGATCTTTGGCTCACATGAGGTCTCTTGCGACCTCTGTGCCAATAGACCCTATACGGCCGCGAAGCGATTTAAAGGAGAAGCGGTAAATAACTCCCGTCACCGACCAGGCCATTGACGAAAAACGCACCACCCCCAGACAGTCAATTTGTTGATTTTTGCCTCACAAGCGAGTGGAGAACAGGAAGAAAAATTGGCCGCCATGACAGACTGATAGACCTAAATAAGAGAAAAAAAGAAGAGGATTTTGGGAAAAAGATAAAGCGGGGAAAGGAGAGACAACTCAGGGGGAAAGGGGCCAAACAAGGGTATGGGAAGTTAGTTTGAAACAGAGCCCTGGAACATCCTGTTGGGATGGACTGCGTTGAATGTTTGCACACTCGTATGACTGCTTAGAGAAGAAAAATCCTCGAGACAGCCAAGAAAAATCTCTTCAGCAGCTCAGATAGGGATAACCCATGTCCTTTGGTATGTGGGGATTGGATGGCGCACCCGCTCCCATAAAGGCCTCCATGGGAAAGGCAGGCTTTTTCCCTATTGATCGCAATGTCTCCACAATTCGTTCCGGCCGACCCCAGTCGCTCCACGTGACATCATGAAGTTCCATGACACCTAATTGACCGGCAAGAGGTTGCAAGACATCACGGGAAAAATTTCGTGTAGGCATATCCCGATACATCGCCTGGAGGGTCGATCCTTCGGCCGGAGTCCCGATCTGCCTACGTAGCCCTTCAAAACGATCCATCATATCAGGAAAGCACAACCATCCGGATTTCCACAGCGTCTCGACTTTGGTCACCAGCACCAGGGTGTTCCACAAGGCTCCCTCGGACATCATTCGCTTGCCATCACCAGCCGCCGGCTTTTCTACAAACGATTGAATGCGACGAATAGAGGTCCCTCCACTCCATCCGAGCACTCCTCCGACGGACATCCATCCATAATCAAGCTCTAGATGAGACGGACGAACGCCCATGAGAATCATTCGATCAGAGAGAAATTCTACCGCTCGCACAGCCCGGCGCACTGCGGACACAAAGCGATCTTCGGGACAGATAAAATGATCAGCGGGCAAGAGGACCACGACCGCGTGAGGATCCCAGGCTTTCACGTACGTAAGAGGAAGAAACACGCCCGGGGCCGTGTCACAATTTCGCGGCTGAAAGATCAAGGTGCCTTCATCTTGCCTCGTGCAATGATGTTCCAAACTCTGCTGATGTGTTCGACCAACAACCGTCACTTTTTTCCTGGGCAGCCCGATTTGGTCGGCCCGGTCCCACGTATGTTGCAACATAGAACGAGTGCCGACAAAGGTGCAGTATTGTTTCGGAACCGGATACCCGAGCCACTGCTGTATTGAGGGACGGATACGTTCCCCTTCACCACCTGCCAACACGATGGACCACACGGAGGACTGTAGGGTCTGAACAGCCATAATGAACCTCCTGGAAATTGAAAAACGTTGCTAATGGAACATGCCCGATAAAGCAACACTCATACTCGTGTTTCCAGACACCGAACACTGACTTTCAGATAACAGGGGGGGAGATAGTGCTTAATATTGCATTTCGGACAATTAATGGAAAGGGAAGCAATTGAAAGGCCAGAATCAGAAGATCACTTAATTCGTTGATTTTCCTAACTTTCCCTCGAAGCCCTGAGAACCAGAAATGTGCGGAACCCAACAGGCTGAAGGCGTCGACCTTCATGGTTTGTCAAGAAAAATTTCCCGGCCACTGTTGCTCTGTCGTGATTACGACATGCCAGTACTTTAAACTTATGCCTTACAATCCTGTAATAGAAATGTCGTTGACAAAAAAGCTCCCAGTTACATCGCTCAGTCCGCCCTGACCGCAATACACCAAGGGAGTGTTGGAAAATAATAATTTCCAAGGGCATATCGACCCACAGGCACATTGCATATTAGAGGCCTCGGGGCACCAACCTTTGGCATGAAACCAGCATATCCTCATGACCGTGCATCTTTTTTTCAGGAATCGGGAAATGTTTTTAAGCTACTTCTTTAGACCAATTTATCAATGGATTTGACACCTTCGGATTTGACACCTTCATCCGTATGAACTCATTGACCAAAGGATCGTTCCATGAAATTCATCTCGTATGTTCTCACGTTAGGTCTCAACATCGTCCTGATCGCTCCCGCGTTTAGTTATGAGGAAATCACGGTCTCCAATGGAGGCACTATTACCGGAAAGGTGTCCTTGGCGGGGAAAGAACCCCCGGCATTGGCGTACAGCCTGATTACCAATCCCGATACGGACTTTTGCGGGCGAATTTCCACAGGAACAGGATGGCGTCTCGTCGATGAATTTCACGTGGCGCCGGATGGTGGTCTCCAGAATACCGTCGTCTTTTTGGAAGGAATTGCTCAAGGTAAACCCTTTGCCCGGACAGGTGCAGCCAAAGTGACGGTGGAGGATTGTCTTTTTACGCCCTGGGTCTCGGTTGTACAAAACGAACAACAGCTCCACATCGTCAACATGGATCCCATTATTCATGATGTGCAAATTTATGAAACGGCACCATTCGGCTCAAAAGTCATGCTTCATCGCCCACTCCGGCTCAATCCGTTCCATCCCAAGAACAGAATTAAGGATCATCAACACAACCCGGGAGAGGCGATGCTCGACACGGTTGAATTCTCCAAGGGCCGCAGAATCCTCTACTTGGAATGCGGATTTCACACCTACATGCAAAGCTGGGGAGTCGCAGTGGACAACCCGTATTACGCCATTACCGATGCAGAAGGAAATTTCACACTCCCTGATGTCCCCGAAGGCGTCTACTCGCTCTTGGCCTGGCACCCGGGCATGGGAGGATTTATTAAAATGGAGGTGGTGATCTTAGCCAACGAAACATTGAAGACCAGAATGGAATTCCAGAATCCGATCGACCGGCGCATGGCCCACAATACGATGTTCTCTAATTATCGGTTTGGCACCGAGGTCCTGGAAAAAGAAGGAGCGGTCTATGATGTTCAAGCAACCCATGAGACGCAAGACATCCTGAGCGACCAGCATGGGCAGACCGCCAATACGCATTCAACGCATTGATGCGGCATATATGGAAGGACCTGGAAAGGACCTTGCTCGCCAATTCTGAAAAAAAGGCTGTTGATGCATATGCTTGATTGGAATAAACGGATCAGTTAGCTATGATCTCTAAAGTGTGTGCTTAACGGATCCACTTGGACTAATCAACCCGGCGTGTAGTGCCTGACTGAATACGTCAGGCCCCATTCTTTTCAACCCGCCTCCTTAAAAAACAAGACCCGCCCCCCTTTCCCCTCTCTCCTATGATTCCTGCCTGCCCTAGCATCGGGCGGGTCCATGTAATAAAAAAGCAAGGCTAGCGCCAACCGGCGCGTTGCGATAGTCTGCAGTTTTGGAAAACATCGTCTGAAAGGCACAAGGTATGAAAAAAAAGATCAACATGGTAGCCGGAGAAAATATTCCCTATATCAACGAAGCGTTTGCCAGCCTGGGAAACCTGACTCTTCTGCCCGGGCGATCCATCAAATCAAGCGATTTGCACAATACGAATGTTCTCCTCATTCGATCGATCACGAGGGTTGATCACTTCTTATTGGAAGGAACTCCCGTCGAATTTGTCGGATCGGCCTCGGCAGGAGTGGACCACATCGATGAAGCCTACCTCAAAACCCGAAATATCGGCTTTACCTCAGCGGCCGGCTCGAATGCCAATTCGGTGGCCGAATACGTCCTGGCGTCCTTATTATTCCTGGGCAAGCAACAGGGGTTTTCACTCAAAGGGAAAACCATTGGCATTATCGGCGTCGGGAATATCGGCAAACTGGTCAAGCATAAAGTGGAAGCGCTGGGGATGCTCCCGGTCCTCCATGATCCTCCCCTGGCAGAAACGGGCCAAGTGGAGCACCGTTCATTAGCCGAAACCCTCAGTTGTGACGTGGTGACGCTCCATACGCCCTTGACCACTGACGGCCCCTACCCGACCTATCACATGCTCAATGAGCAGACACTCAAATGGCTGAATCCATCGGCGATCTTCATCAATGCCGCGCGTGGGGAAGTCGTGGAGACCCATGCGCTGCTGAATGCCATCACAGAAAATCGTATCGGCCCGACCATCATCGATGTGTGGGAAGACGAACCCGCCATTAACTGGGACCTCTTTCAAGCCGCCACGATCGGCACACCCCATATTGCCGGGCACTCCCTCGATGGCAAAGCTAATGGCACCTTCATGATCTACGCAGCACTGTGCAAACATCTGGGCATCTCCCCCACATGGAATCCCGTCCAGGTACTGCCCGCACCACTCGTCCCGTCTTTAACCATCGACTACCACGAGCAATCTGATGAAGAGTTGATCCAAGAAATGGTCAGTACAATCTATGATCTGGAGGCCGATTATCATCGCATGAAACAACTGCTGGCGATGCCTCAGAAAGACCGGCCTCGTCGCTTTGATGAACTTCGCAAACACTATCCCGTCCGCCGGGAATTCCACCGAACCAATGTTACCCTCCCCAAAAATCAGGAAAGGCTTCAGGACCTGCTTGCAGAAATTGGGTTCTTGGAATTCAGCGAGGAAGCCTCAAACGGAAATGGGCAGGACAAACTGACTAGCACCCGTTCGTCCTGAGGTCAACGTCCATCCCGGCAGTCAAAAGGTTTGTCCGGAGCCGGGCTGAGGGCGAACGGGCAGTCAAACCGCCAACAGAAGAATCGAGCTCTAACCTTATTTAGGTATCGTTCTGTTGTTGGAAGGGAAAAAGAGAAAGGTAGACGGTATCCGCTCGCTTCTTAATCCACTGAAATCGGAATAACGTGCGGATTTGACTGGAGTACTGCCCGATATTCGCCTCTTGCCAAAGGCCTTCTGCAAAATAACGCCGATTCTCTCCCTCACTCAGGAATCCTGCGAACTTCTTATCGGTCACAAAGCTCACCGCCCAACTGTTCGTCCAACTTGGATGACAACGCTGAACATAATCATCAACCTCAAGAAGGAGAGATTTCATGCTTTCCAGATCCGTCATAAGCGATTCGGAACCGAGTAGAAACAGCACATCATGGCCTTCAGGAATATCGATCAGACCAATACGGCGTTCCAGAGCCAGACAGGCTTGGTGGTCAATGGCATACACATCCGGGTGGCCGGGATCCCCCTTGGGAATAATAAGGGTTTTGGGCGAACCGGGTTTGCACACAAACTTGAGGTCAGAGGGAGGACAATCCCACTGCAATTGCACCCCGGCTTGGTCAATATCATCTAACAAGGAAGGAATCCGGGGATTTAATGCGACCCTATTCTGAATCGATTCGCCCGGCACAAGCCGAACTATTTGTGACCCGAACCTCCCGATAGGAAGGTCCTGCTTGATAGGACTCTTGTTCGCATCCAAGCGGGTGGCCGAGAGCCAGGTAGAACCTTCCGTCGGATTCCACGGCAAATCCCGAACATCGACGCTGACCGGCTCATCACTGATATTGGTTAAATGAACATGCAATTCATACAGATGTTTGCCGGGCTTCTTTAAAAACACCTCCATCGCCAACGGCAGACGAGGGTCTTCCTCAGGATCTTCAGCCGCAACGAGTGTGGGAAGCATGAGATGGCTCAGAGCCCAAAAACCACAACCTATGACAAGACAAAGAAACCGGTTCAAATATTATCCTCCCCTAAGCCGTCCCCAAATCGGTCAAATCATTTCTGGTGCTGCGGTAAATCGTGTACATTATTCGGGCGAAACAGATCTGCGTGAAAATCCCTCTCCTTTGTAAAGAGGGGGACTCTGGAACGATCACCCTATAAATTTACCCATGCGAATGTCGGAATGCTCCAAAAACTCATTGTATCATGACTCAAGCTCATATCCCGAAACAGAAATTTTTCGTTGATGCCATGCTAGGCAAGCAGGCCCGATGGCTTCGTATCCTTGGGTATGATACCGCGTATGAGCGGAACATTGCCGACGGCGCGATCGTCGATCGAGTCTTGAATGAACATCGATGGCTTTTAACCCGGGATCGATATCTGGTCCAACGGAAAGCCGTTCGAGGCCGTTTTACGCTTATTCGTAGCGACTTCGTGACCGAACAATTACAGCAAATCCGAACGGAACTTGGGATCAGGCTCGCGATTGACGAGGAGACGGTGTGTCGCTGCGTTGCCTGCAACCACATTCTGGAAAATATCCCACCTGCTCAAGCCGGTCCACGAGTGCCTCCTTTTGTCGCCAAACATCACACGCACTTTACCGGTTGCCCAAATTGTGGCCAACTCTATTGGGCAGGTACGCATTGGGGTCATCTTCAACAGCAGCTGAAGCTGCTGAATCAGGGGGCAACCAATCAAGTCCCCGATCAATAGCTGATTTCATAAAGTAGAGAAACTCATCTTGAGGGAGGAAGGTGTGCATGGCGAATGCCTCATCATGGCGGCCCTTAAGGTGGCAAGCACTCTCCTGCAATGTAATCGATGGGCAGTGAGTTCCTCCCCACACACATGCGTGCAAAGCCAGGTAATTTGACGGTATCCTGTTCATCCCATTTTTTCTGATAGCCTGGGATAGTCTATATACCCTTTTCGCCCCAAGGGGCGAATACCAATGTTGCATATCAGCGGGCTCGATCAGCACAGCATTAAGCCGCAACTTCACCGTGTACATGCTGGGGGTGTATTCCAGCCATTCGCTGGGAGGAAATGGTGGTGGCTTCGGAAATTAATACCGCCGAACTTCGCTGCCGGTAATATTCAGCCATTAAGGCATTTCTCAACCGTGCCTTTCCGGCTCGCGCTCTGGTCATCGGCGCTAAGATGACCCGATTCTTCAGGTGCAGGGCACCTAATTGGAATGAGGTCAGCAAATGAAGTTGGGTCATTTTTTCCATCCAGGGTTACAGTGGGATTACGTGTACCTAACGCGCAATTGTGAGATTCGCATTGGTTGGTTTATATTTCACGATGTGAGATTATTTCAATGCGGCTCAAGACTGTCCATTCTAACTGACAGTCCACATATAACTGAGTGGATGGTCAACATCACCGCGTGAGGTCGAAATGAGCCGATGTCCAAATTTCTGGCATCACACCTCATACACACACGGCGGGTGACATGAACGTAATTTTACCGAACCGGTGATGGTACCTCATGGACGAACTACTACCTGGAATTTTTCATTGGCGAGTTGTTCACCCCGACATCCAAATTGAAGTCGACAGCTATTACGTCTCCTGCCTGAACCCGACTTTTCTCATCGATCCGCTGGTACCTCAGGAAGGGACCGACTGGTTCAGGGAACGGCCGGCCCCGCAACACATTTATCTGACCAATCGGCTCCACGACCGCCACTGCCGACAATTTATCAAAAACTTTGGCGTCATGGTCTGGTGCCATGAGGCGGGGCTGCAGGAGTTTACGGACGGGAACTTGGCCGTTACGGCGTTCCGGTTCGGCGACGAATTGCCGGGCGGTGTCCGTGCACTTAAAATCGGCATACTCTGCCCTGAAGAGACGGCTCTGCTGCTCCCAAGTGCCGGCGGTGTGCTATCTATTGGTGATGCCATCATCAATGAAGACGGCGAACTCGGCTTTGTCCCTGACACGCTGATTGGCGATAATCCATCCGCCGTCAAGCGTGGCCTGAAAGCCGCGTTCCTCCGGATTTGTCAGGAGGAGACCTTCGATCATCTGCTGTTCGCCCATGGGAACCCTATCATTGGAGGAGGCAAAGACACGCTTCGCACTTTCTGTCAGCGCTGAGCTATCGACCGCCGCCCCTGTTTCAATTCCAACTGCAAACACCAGAGTCTTTCATCGTAGACCCACAGGGGAATTGAAGCTGTTAAATAGTCTGGCAATTTCAAGATATCGCGCGACTATATTTTCCCACCTTTAATTGTTAATCGAATTGAAGTTTGTAGAAGTCCCACGGAGTTAATTAGGTCAGTATTTTACCTCGCCAATCCGCAGCTCGTTCATTACTGATATTGGTTAAATGAACATGCAATTCATACAGATATTTCCCGGGCTTCTTTAAGAACACCTCCATCGCCAATGGCAACCGGGGCACTTCCTCAGAATCTTCAGCCGCACTGGCTGTGGGAGGTACGAAAATTGTCAAAGCCAAAATAAATAAGCTCAATCTTGAAAGAAGGTGGCTAAAGAAAACTTTATGCATAGGCTGGCGCATAATCTTCATCTGACTTTTTTAGGACCTTTCAAATACTCTCGAAGCAAGATAAGGCCTTTTCAAACGAATGGTCAAATCATTTTCGGAAATCCCGTGGTTGTCCATACAACACAAATCTGCAAGAAAAAACCCCTCCTTTGTATGTAGAGGTCGGTTCCTGCGGACACATCAGGCAATAGCAAGGGGAGGTAGAGACGCCAGGTGCCAACTTGCAGCAAGGGCTGCTGACGCAATCTCTGGGGGAACACAGGTAAACCTCTACTCAGACTTAACTGTTACGAAATTAGCAGGTCAGAAAACCCTTTCTTCCGCAAATTTGGCTACAAATCCCAAATAAAAACGGAAAGGAGGCTGGGGCTAATGGACGATTTAGAACTTTTCGAATTGACCAACCAGGACCAGAATTCTTCGATTTTCTGGCTGCCTAGAGTAAAGGTGAGGCAAGAAATGGGGTGCGTGGATGGGACGAATACCGAACTTATCTAATCGAAAAGCCACCCTTGAAAATCCTTGAATATTTCTCGGGTTAGGGTAAGCTTAATTTTTTTGGCCATACGGAGAGTGGGAAGAGTTATTGTCAAATGTAGTGTATGGAGCGTTGCTCACGCGGCGACTGAGTCCGTAGTTGGTAGTTCTATCCCATCGGTAAATTGGATGCCCGCGATGCTTTGGGCAACTCCTTAAATCCTCGTAATCGTCTCCAGGTTTTCTCGGCACTGCCCCAACTTAAATATCATGTGCATGGGGTTCGTGTCCGGAGGCTCGGCCAACGGGCAGTCGGAGAGGCATAGAACATGAGCCGCTCCTCCCGATCTTTTTCCAAGCATGCAGTGGCTTTGGGATATTTCGTATCATAGGTGTTGAGGAACCCTTCGAATGCCTGCTCCGCCTCCACTTTGGTCTCGGCCCGCCAGATTTCTTGTAACGACTGCTTGGCTTTTGGTTGCACCCTTTTCGGAACCCGTCTGAATGCCTCGTGCCGGATGATGACCGCTAAGGACCACTCGGGCATGCCCCTGCTCATCTCGTTGGTCTGCATAGGTGGCTAAAAGTTCATCCACCTCCACTTTTAGAGCTTGGGCGAGCAGCTGTTGGGCTCCACTCCGAATCAAGTCCGTCAGCGCATCGGTCTTTTCTCGATTTTCTTCCCCTGTTTTGGTACGCTCCTGCATCGTGGCGTCTCTCCTTTTGGTTGAAGGTGGATGTGTGAGAACAACCATTTCAACCCGAGACGCCGCATGGTTTCAATTCACTCCATGCACTACCTTCGAATATAACTTAGTGGGAACCGTTGATAAATTATCCGAGCTCAATAACCGAACCACCAAGGAGGCGGGGAAAGGGCATCCAATTTAAATTGATCCACCGTGGATATGTGGGATCGATGCCATTGGATACATTCGAATAGCGTACGTAACGGCCTGCCTTAAAAAAATAGATCTGGTGACTGTCGAAACGCATCAGGGCGGTATCGATTCCACTGGTAAAGCTAGTGGGGAGGCCGGGCCAGTTGTCCGCAATCGGTTTTGGGTAGCCGAAGTCAGGACCATCTGCCGGATTGGTGATTCGAACGTATTGGGCACCCTTAAAAAAGTAGATTTTTCCGTTTGACTCCCGCCAGAAGGCCGCATCAATCCCTTCATTGAAGGAGGCAGGGAGGCCGGGCCAGTTGTCCGCAATCGGTTTTGGGTAGCCGAAGTCAGGGCCATCTGCCGGATTGGTGATTCGAACGTATTGGGCACCCTTAAAAAAGTAGATTTTTCCGTTTGACTCCCGCCAGAAGGCCGCATCAATCCCTTCATTGAAGGAGGCAGGGAGCCCCTTCCAGTTGTTTTTGATCAGAGTTGGGAAACCATCGTCCCTAAGCCCTCCGACATTGGAAAAACGAATATATTCATCCCCACTGAACAGATATACTTTATTGTTAGACTTACGGTAAAGCGCAGCATCAATCGATCTCATAAAGGCTCCCCAACCTAAATGCTTCGGTGTGTATTCACAAATGGCTTGACTGTTGTTCTTCATTATGCAAGATACGGTTGTCCCTGAACAATTGGAGCAGTTGTCGTTAGGCGCACGGAAAAATCGGCCCTTGAGAGCACCACAGATGCAACCACTGTTGGCATACTCGTCTGGGGCTCCAAAGATATGACCGGTCTCGTGGGAGAATACTCGGTTGAAACTGTTGTTTGATTTCGGGGCATATCTCATGGTCGTGCGAGGTGTACCGGCATAAGCAAACCATGTAATCGGATGTGATGTGAAAATTGCAATAAAAGCCCAGTCAGTGTTATGGCTGGCTCGCAGTTGCTGTGCGTATTC
Organism: Candidatus Nitrospira neomarina; assembly: GCF_032051675.1. Lineage (NCBI taxonomy): Bacteria > Pseudomonadati > Nitrospirota > Nitrospiria > Nitrospirales > Nitrospiraceae > Nitrospira > Candidatus Nitrospira neomarina. The sequence continues at coordinate 392,793 of NZ_CP116968.1, read as the reverse complement.
TTTGATGTCGTCAACTGGAAGGCCAAGTTGAGCGAAAGCCTTGTCTCTCCACAATCGTTCTGCTTCATTTTTGTTGAGCCCGATTGGTTTTGGGTACCCCTCATCAATGTCACCTCGCCCACCTGGCCGACGAATATAACGTCCACCATTGACTCTGCCTTTCTTGAAGAAATAGATCTTGTCATTGGTAATTCTATAAAGGGCGGCTGTTATATCCTTTCCGAAGCTGGAAGGCACTTGCCAACCTTCTTCAATTTTTCGGGGATAGCCAGAATCAATCCCTTGGGAAACGTTTGAGAATCGCACATACTCGTCTCCTTTAAAAAAATAAATTTTCCCGTTGTGTTTGCGCATGAGGGCGGCATCAATACCCTCTTGAAAGGAAGTGGGCATTCCCGGCCAATTATCCTTTATCTTCTTTGGATAACCGATATCCATCTTCTGATCGATACCAGAGAATCGGACATACTCGTCCCCCTTAAACAAATAGAGTTTATCATTTGATTCCCTCCACAAGGCGGCGTCTATACCTAAATTAAAGTTGGCTGGCATGCCTTTCCAATTGTCAGAAATTGCCTTTGGATAACCATAATCGAGATTACCGTTTGCACTCATACGGATATAATTAGACCCCGAAAACATGAAGATCCGGTTGTCGCTCGGCCGCTGAAAGGCAGCCCTAATTTCGCGATTGAAAGTTTCATTGGGCACCGGCCATCTGGAACCTTGCCATGGCTCAATGTCCACCGTGGCGTACTGCACTGTGGTGACCCATGTTAGTTTGGCACTGGGTTCCTGATCGGCCAGCCAATCGAGGCCCTCTTGGACTTCGGCGACAATCTTTTTCTGATCGTTTTCGTCAAGCTCAAGGTCGCCGGGCCCATCTACAATGATGATAGAGACTGCGACTCGATTGATCATTCTTTCACTGGTGTGGGTGGACGGTGCAGTGTGGGCGACAAGGGCTGGAACAAAAAAAGCGCTTTCGACCAACTCGAAATCCGGTTCAGGAATATCATTAGTAACACCGGTTATTCGCGGGTCATCCCAATCAAGGTCGGCTTCAGGCACGTGACGCTTGGATTCAAGAAACTCCTTGCTTTGACGAAAGCGCCAAGCATCTAGGAGAAGCGACTTCTTATTGTTTGCCAGGGACTCGACATCCTGTATTTGCCGAAGGCCGACAGGGAGAGCGACATCTCCCCCGATGTCGTAGAGGACAAGCGTACGATCATCAAGTTGGAGACGGACATTGATACCGCGCTCGGCAAGTTGAATGATAATATCCTGTGGATCGTACTGATTGTCGATTGTAAAAATTGCCTGATCTATTGATTCACTCATGGTAATTCTCCATTTTAGAATGAGCTACTCCTCAGCTTCATCGACCAATTGTCTCCCATCTGGAGTCAACTCATAGATAGAGAAGAACCTATAAAATTGGTATTGGGCTTCGGGGTAAGCTCGAACTTAAGGCTGCTCCTTATGTGATGATACATTTTCTCTAATCTGTATCTGTTCCCCCTCCAGTTGTGCAAACCACATCTGGATTATCGGGGTCGGTGGGACCACTAGAGCCACATCCACAGGGTTCATCAGCATCACAACCAGAGCCAGCCAAAATTGCTAGGGCGCCTAAAAGAATCCAACCTATTATTGGTTGTGGGTCTCGATCATCTGCTCGTATAAACCCAATTTCCCGTGCTTTATCAACCGCTTTATTACGTCTTTGCATTGAACCAGAATTGCCAAATGCCCTAAGAATAAACATTAAATCTCTAGGACGGCGATCAGCTATCTCTTGGAGACGTCTTCCAAGCTTAGATATTTCTTTAATATCATCCGGATTCACCGTTGATAATTCATCCTCTAGATTAAACAAAAGTGCTCTAGCAGCAAAGATTCTCCTCGCCTTTGGCGATTCAGTAGCCAAAATCATTCTCCTTACCTTGGGTGTTTCACTTAATAGCGCTGGGTCACTTATTTGAGCGTATACTCTCGAATTTGCAAATAAAAATAAAAAACAAGAACCCATAATAAACAGGTAGTGAATAATTGAAATCCCTAGACTCATTTCCCACCTCCTTTTTGAGGTTAAACTCACAATTATAAAATAATTCTACGAATGATTATTGGTTAATAGACGTCATGATAATTGCCAAGAAGCCTTACCCTGAATCATCTTGAGAGCATTTAGTTAGGGGGATGGTCGTCCGCGACAGCAGGGTGCAATTAATGAAAATAATTTCAAATAGGTTCAATCGACGCATCCCCCCTCTAGGATTAGGATTTCAACAAAACCAAAATTGTCAACTTAATCCATGCTGTAGCCATAAATCTTGGATTACCAGCAAACGGCATGACCAGAGAAGGTTTGAAGTATTCGCAAAATAATTTCCTTCTGCTCGAAAAAAAAATGAATGAACCAATTGTTTTTGCAAGGAGCAATTATTATACCTAGCCAGCGTGAGTTTAAATTTTGGCCTCTAACAACGTGCGGGTTGGCTCGTTCGTACTCGCCGTAACGGTCCGGGCATGGAAGCCGGGATCAAAATCAGAAGCCAAAGGGGCTTGCGCTCATCCTGCTTTTGCTTCATGGGCGGCACCAGTCCCATGATTATGCGGATTGCTTCCCGACCGCGGGCCTCAACACGAGAAACAGCTGGAAGTTGTACGTGAGATTCTTCAGTCCGATCTTGGCACACGTTCGAACCAGGCCAATGGTTCGAATCAGTTTGCCGCCCATCGCCGTAGCCTGATGGCCGAAGCCATGTTCAACGCGGGCGCGGATATCGCTCCGGTGTTGATTGGTTTGGATCTGTTTGGCTGTCAAGGGCCTCAATACGCTTTGTACTGAATCTTCGAGCGGAGCTTCCGTTTCTTGAGTTGGATTTCGATTTCTTCCGAGCGATAGGCGGCATTGCCCCACACGTCCCGACCGGCGGCCTTGTTCTGCAACACCTCCTCGAGGACTTGACTGTCATGGCCCTCCGGCATCGGTCATCTTTATAGCGCCAAATGAGTTTGTGTGGCTTATCAACGTTCACATGATTCTTAAACCCAAAGTGATTGGGCCCGTGCTTTTTTGCCCAGCGCGCATCCCTGTCTTTCTGCCGCCGCTTCGCGGCGTAGCCTTCCCAGTCCGCCGGACAGTCCCCCGCTCTCACTGTGACCTTTTCTTCGCGGGTATTTCGTTGTTTCCGGACAGGGATCAGTGAGGCATCAATGAGTTGACCTCCACGAGCTGGTAACCCCTGGCCTGTCAGATACGTATCAAATTGGGTGAATGGCTTTTCAACAACCCCGGCTTGAGTCAACGTTTCAGGAAACAACCAGATGGTCTTGGCATCGGGGATCCGCTGATGCAGGTCGAGGCCTAAGAAGCGCATGAAGGAGAGCCAATCCCGAAACTGATATTTCGTTTGGTCATCGGACAAGTTATACAGGGCTTGTAGGACCAGGACTTTGAACATGAGCATCGCATCAAACGGTGGACGGCCACCCTTCAAACACTTGGAGCGACCCAAACTCTGCTCCAGCGTCTTGCGAAAGCGGGCCCAGGGGATGTGTGTGGCGAGTTGTTCTAACGAATCCCCTTTCTGAGTGAGGGCATCGTAGCGATCAGATAAGTCAAAGAAGCCAAGATGACCAGGTGTGTCCATGAGCCATCCTCCTTGGAGGAAACTGATGCCAGAAGTCGAGAGAATTGTCAGTAGTTTTTGAGGTGCCCTTTTCTTACCTCCGCAATACCACGGGCGTGAGCCCGTGGATGGAATGGGGAGAATCAGTAAGCCGCAAATACCAAATATATTGAACAGCAAGGCCAAGTGGACAGCGGACCAACGAAGCTTGAAATTTAGAGACGGGTGTAAGCCCCTGGAGGTTCATTTGCACTTACAAAGAATGTTATCTATTTGGATACAAACTGTATCCATTTGGATAACGCACATCGTTCCATTCACAATACCTTTTTTAGTTAAAACTAACACTGGTGTTTACTTGAAATAACAAGTAGTTGAAATAATTGAAGTTCAAGAATTAACGGTTAAGATAGGCCTCACAATATATATGCTCGTATGAGATTTGCTGGTGTATAAAGATTCTAAGTCTTGTTTTGACTAAATCTCCCATATTGAAGTAACTGAAACTCTTAGCCAAGGAGGGAAAGGAGAGACTGTCATGAAAGAAAGCTATCGGCCAGACCTGAAAGCGCATGTGGTGACTGATACGGCCAACCACGTGCGCGCGATCCGACATTCCCAAGAGTATTGGGAAAGCCCAACCGGTGGCGGCCTAATGACTGCCATTGCCTATTTGCGCCAATTTGCCAGCGTTTACGAAATTCCGACGACAAAGTTGGACCGGCTGGAGACGAAGGTGAGCTTTCTCGATCCGCGCGAGCAAGATGAGGAATACAGGTTGTCGGAAGAACGGCGTCAGTTTGATTCTGAGACCTTCGGCTTCTATCAGACATTTCTGAACGTTCCAGTCTGGCGTGCTGGCTTAAAGGTGTCGGTTAAGCAAGGTCCAACTCGGGTTATCCATTCAGAGGACACTACTCAGCAGGGGGTCGATGCCAAAATGCCGGGCAGGGGAGCTATCGACCGATACCGAAAGGTACTGACCAACTCCAACACCGCGACAATCCAGCGCCGCGCGGTCATGAAGCAGACCGACCTGCTGGCCACCGTGCCCACAGCGGGCGAAAATACCGAGGCCGAGCGCGAGGGGGAAGCCTTCGTCCGCAAGCTGTTCTCCTTCAGGAGTGAGTCCGAGGCAAAGCGTGCTAACTTACGGCTGATCCGGGGACGGTTTTGGGTATACCGTTACGATTCCGCAGCGCGCTTACCCGAGGATGAAGAGCCTGTTGGGCCGGTCGTGAAGGAGCAAGCCTCCTCCAAAACTCGCCGTGGTCGAAAGAGGAGCGGACGGGAGATGCCTGGATTTTCCGTGCCCCGACCCTTCGATATCCCTGAGGTCGACTCCAAGATCAAGGACGGCGCCTACTTCATGGTCGCCGAGATTACCTTTGAGGCTGCGGTAGGTCCCGACCGGCACGTGTGGCGGGTCCTGGTAGAGCTCGAAACCAACTCAATCCTTTACCTCCGGCCGATGTCGGCTTACGTGAACGGCTACGTCTACGAGGAAGATCCGATCACGAAGACTGGGAGCACTACACCAACCAGCGCATCGAACAACGCGACGTTAAACCCACATCGTGACGACGTGATTCTGCAGAACCTCGATCCACCGAATGGCACGCAGTCCCTGTCAGGGACCTTCGCCGTAGTGACGCAAGCCGAAGGTCCAGACATCCCACCACCGACACCACCGGCGGGGAACAATTTCTATTACAACGTGCGCACGAACAATTTCGCCTCAGTCAGTGGCTACTTTCATGTCGATCGGATCTTCCGGACCTTGCAGGACTTGGGCTTTGATGTGGGAACCTACATGTCTAATACTGTATTTCCGGTCCCAGTGGACATTCGCTGCTTCGATATTGTCAATGCGCACTGTGTAGGCGACGGAATGGGCGGGATTGACCACGCGGGCTACGGTGTCATGGATACGAGCATCGCTGGGGACCCCCTCGGCCGAGCCTGCGACCCTCGGGTTCACCTACATGAGGTATTGGGCCACGGAATCCTTTACGAGGCCGTGGACAGCCCCAATATGGGCTTTACCCACAGCGCGGGCGATTCGCTGTCTTTAATCTATTTCGACCCGGATTCTCAATGTAAGGGGGTTGATGGCACCCCGCTGGGTAAACCCGGAGACCTTCGTTTCACCTACGTCCCCTGGCATCCATCTCTCAACCGTCGGTGTGACCGGAACGTGGCTGATGGCTGGGCATGGAACGGGCTTCGCGACAACGGTCAATATGGTTCTGAGGAAATCCTCGCGACCACGCTTTTCAATTTCTACCGTTCAATCGGAGGGGATCACCCGAACCTCGGACGGCGGCAGTTTGCCTCGCGCATGGCGATGTACCTGATCCTGCGGGCCATTGGGGATCTGACACCGGCAACCGACCCACAGTACGCGCGGGACTTCGCGTCCGCACTGATGGCAACGGACGCGCTCAACTGGACAAGCGAGGGCGTGTTCGGCGGTGCCTACCACAAAGTCATCCGCTGGGTATTCGAGAAGCAGGGCGAGTACCAGACACCGCTTGTAATCAACGGCATCCCGCCGGATGGGACGATCACTAATGCGGGAGATCCGCCGGAGGTAGATGTGTACATCGATGACGGACGTGCGGGTGAGTACCCCTTTCAGCATGTGCACTGGCACACGACCACAATCTGGAACCGCAGGGTGCCCGACGGTCTTGATGCCCACCAGGAGCCAGAGTTGGGGTCGACCAACTACGCCTACGTCAAGATCAAGAACCGCGGTACGCAGCAAGCGCAGAACGTTGTTGTGTTCGGTTACCACACCAAGCCCGGCGCGGGGCTGAACTGGCCCGGCGACTTCGACGCGTTCACTACTCCCTCCATCAACGTGGGGACGGTCAACGCCAATAACACGCAGGAGGTCATGGTTGGGCCATTCGAGTGGACACCCAACATTAATACTTATGGCCACGACTGCATGCTGATGGTAGTCACCGCAGACGGGGACGCATCGAACGTCGACAATTTTACGGCAGGTGAGACTATTCCCGAATGGCGGCTGGTACCGAACGACAACAATGTTGGCCAGCGCAATGTGAACCCGGTGCCAGGCGGGGGCGGAGAGCAGGGGCTATTGGCCGGGCTCAACGGGGTGAGCTTCCGCGTAGGCAATCCAAACCCACTGCGAGGGATGATGACCTTTAATATCACCCTTCCTTCGCTGCTTTCAAAGCTCGGCTGGCGGTTGGAGCTTGTCGACGTGGGAAGCGGCTTCACACTCGCCTCGGGCGCCAAGCGTGAGGTGTTCATCAAACTGCATCCTGGGAAGCCCTTTAAACGCGATGCAGTGGAGGCTACCAAAAACCGAGATATCCGAATCGACGTGCTGGCCAACGACAACCTAATCGGCGGGATGACATACCGGCTTGATCCTGACCTCTCACGGCCTTGGAACGTTGATCGGCCAAAGGACAAAGGTTGCTTGGATGAGGCACAAAGTTTGGCAGATTGTCTGGGAGTCAAGCAGGAGATCGGAAAGGTCTGTGTAAAGGAGATCGTGGTGAGCCTGAAGGTCAAAAAGGACGACTGCTGCTGATGGTTTCCCCAGCTGCTTAAGTGAGGCAAGGATATGTCTACCAATTTCCACTTGGCGCCGCCACCCAAGACCGTCGATGGGCTGGTGGCGGTGCCCATTGATATTCAGACCATCGACGCAGTTTTTGTCTTCGACGGAGCGACGGCCTCGGCCACTGCCGACGCCACCATCACCTACACGGTGGGGCCGACCGCAGGCAACCCAATCTTTGACTTGCGTCAAGACATCACCACGGCCTGGCTCGACGGCGTCCTGTTTCCCCCCGTGCAGCTCGCGCATCACAGCTTTGGCACAGGTCCTTTCACCGATCTGCGGATAGTCCAGTCGGTACAAAACGCCGGTTCCGTCCATACACTGCGGGTGCAATACCCGCTCACCACCCCAAACTCCCAGCTTGGCGGCAGCTATTTGCCGGTGTTCGAATGGTCGTCCGGCCCCAAACTACGGTTCGTTTTCGGCCTCTCGGATCTCAACCGCGCTCGGTACACTGAGGCTTGGCTCCCCGCCAACCTGATCTTCGACCAGTTCGCCCTCTCATTGGAGATTCAGCTTGTCAACACTGTGGCCGCACACTCGGTCATCACCAACGGCCTCGTCACTATAGTGGGAGCCAACCACTGGCGCCTCAACTTCCCGGCGCGCTTCACAGCACTCTCACCATTGTTAGAGATCCACGCCAGCGAAAACCTGGAGCTGCAGATCGACACCACGGTGCTGCCAGTCTCCGGCAAGAACGTTACCTTAGAAGCCTGGAAGCCCGTCGCCAGCGCTGTGAACCTCATCGCCCAACTCAACACCCTCAAGACCCTCCTCGCCGAAAACGAGAACGCCTATGGCCCCTATCTACACGGCAACCGGTTCGTCGCCTTCTTCAACGGCAGCGGCGGGATGGAGTATGAGGGCGGCACCACCACCTCTACCAGCGCACTGCTCCACGAGACCTTCCACAGCTGGTACGCGCGTGGGATCAAGCCCGCTGCCCAGGCCGACGGCTGGTGGGACGAGGGCTTCACCAGTTTCCACGACGATGGCGCCGACGACGCCCTGCCCTTTGACTTCACCACTGTGCCGGTGATTCTGTGCTCACGCGACCCCTGGCAGCGCCACACCCCCACAAACTCCTACTCGGACGGCTCCCGCTTTTGGCGGGGCATGGCCGCGATGCTGGGCGTGGCGCAGCTCAACGCCCTGATGAAGGATATCTACGTTGCCCACCAGGGGAAACCGCTCTCAACCGGCATGATCGAGGAGTTCCTGCTTTGTAAGTCCGGCAATGCGCAGGTTGTGGACGCTTTTCACCGATTTGTCTATGGACTAGACAACCCGTCACCCGCCCCAGACCTGTGGTTGCGCGATGACCCGGCCGACCCTGGCGCCGACATATGGGGTGGTGCCTTCTGGAACTCACCGGACCTGTGGATCCGCAACGCTGAGGACGGTGGCACTACCCACCAGTCGCCAGAGTACGGCCAGGACAACTGGTTCCACGCCCGTGTTCGTAACAAGGCCAGCGCAGGCGCGGCGCAGCACTTCGTCGTAACCTTCCACGCGAAGGGTTTCGCCGGTACCCAATTCCAATATCCGGGGGACTTCCTGCCGTGCATCGCTGCGCGCGCGGAATTCGACCTAGCGCCTGGTACCACGCGCATTGTCACAGCGCGGTGGCCGCGCGCGCTCGTGCCAGGCGAAGGTACCCACACCTGCCTGTTGGCCTCAGTGATCAGCCGCTTCGACAACCCGGTCCCCAGCCGTCATGTATGGGAGCACAACAATCTGGCGCAGAAGAATCTCACCGTGGTAGACCTGCACCCCAACACCTACCTCATCCTACCCGTGGTAATTGCTAACTGGGATGTGCGCTACAAGCGGAAGTTTTTGTTGGAGGTGATTCGCGTGCACGATTCCGCGCCATTTACGGCGAGTTTGATCCACACCATGCCCGAGATCTTTCGCGACGCCCGGGTGAAGCCGAAGCCGTTTACTCCATTCGTCAGCCAGCCGGGCCACACGCCCGAGAAGGTGGTGCTGGAGTGCGGCGGCCACATCTCTGGTGCCAAGTACGCCTCTCGCAATCGCAACATTACCTCAGCCACGCCCGACTTGATTCAAGCGCGCTTCCCACAGAGCTGGGAAGCCGGTTTCCCGACAAAGGGCGCAGCACGGCTCGCGTTTGACCTGCCGCCCTTCAACCAGATGATGGTAGGGCTTAAGATCTCGGTGTCGCGCGACGCTAAGCCGGGCCAGGTGATCCGGTTACACTTTGTCCAGCGCAGCCTTGCTGCCAAACGCATTGTTGGCGGGATAGCGGTGCAGATCAACGTGGCGAAGCCGCTGGAAAAAACGGGGTGAGGCCGTCGCCATGAACAACTGGAAATCACGGGATCTAAGCTGGCGCAATACTATCATCATCGCCGGGACTCTGGTCGCCATCGCGGGTGTCTACTGGTACTTCTGCTGGGGAATCCCAACCACTGTGCTGCTGGTGCGCCACGCCGATCGGCAGAGCGGAGCGGATGCCCTTACCGCAGCTGGAACTGCCCGTGCCCAGGTGCTCGCGCACCTTATGGAGAAATCAGGCATTAGCGCGATCTACACCAGCGAGGCCGCTCGTACCCAGCAGACTGCGGCGCCGACCGCTAGCCTGCTTGGCATCACGCCGGCAGTGGCTGCCTCGTCCGACGTGGCGAACCTTGTGAGCACCATTCGCACAAACCGTTATGGCCAGAAGGTTTTGGTGGTGGGGCACAGTAACACCGTACCGCAGGTCATCGCTCAGTTTGGCGGTCCGGTCGTCACCATTGGCAGCAACGAATATGACAACCTTTACGTCCTGACCCTGTGCCGCTGTCGCTGGAAGAGCGTCGGGCTTACTAACCTACAGTACGGCGCGGCATCGCCTTAAACCTTTACCCTGGTGAAATCAAACAGGAAGATCCCCGTAATTTCGAGCATGGTAAGCATTGCAGTGCAATCGGAACACCAGCGCACTGCGGATTTGTTTAAGCTTCCAATCGGCTCTAGTGTATGAGAAGCGATTTCATTTTCGAATCCTTAAAAAATGGAGGCGAAAATGTTCGATCGAATCGATGCGGCCGTCTTTTCTCCGGGCAATAATGCCACGTACTTTTTCCGCAAAAATGAATACTTGAAGTTTGTAGATGGCAGAGGCGTACAGACATTAGCCGGTTCTAAGGTACGCCGGATTGGGGTGGATGGCTGGATTGGCTTGCCGGAGCCGTTTAAATCGGACATCGATGCGGCATTAAGCTACCCTAACGGGTTTTTCTATCTTTTTAAGGGAGGACAGTATGTCAAATGGGAGCCAGGTGTGGGTGTTAAACCGACCTATGGCGGCCAAAAAATGCGCACCATCGGCGTCACCGGATGGGTGTCGTTCCCAGACGAGTTTCATTACAAAATTGATGCAGCAATGTATGATCCACAATCCGAACATGTCTACTTTTTCAAGGGCCAATACTACATCATGTACAAACCCGATGCAGGGGTAGTTAGGACTAGGGATGGTCAAAAGATTCGTCAGCTTGGGATCACAGGCTGGGAATCTTTCCCTGATGCATTCAAGCAAGGGATCGACTCGGCACTTTACTATCCGCCAGATGGACACATTTATTTCTTCAAGGAGCGGGAGTACCTCCGCTGGGATATGGATGAAAATGAAGTTGCCCCTCACTACCCCAGGCGTTTGGGTTTATTGCATCGAGAATCCTACGGAGGCGTCCCAGGTTGGCCGGGATTGTCTACTCTGCTCGGGGGACCATTTATCGGCGATGTGGCATGCAATACGGCCACAATATGGCTGTGGCTGACAGGGGGGAAGACCTCTGATGACATTATTGTGAAACTCAACCATAAAGTGGTAACGAATCCGGATTACCAGAAACCCGAAACCGGCACTGCAATTGGAGAGATTCGTGAGGGCATTGATGGTATTGACGACAAAAGTCTGATCCAGCTCCTTCGTTTTAAACACCTCGAAAGCAATACCCAATATCAGGTTGAGTTGGCTCGAGCCGATGATCAAAGCGTGATTGATCAGATTTCCTTCAAGACCGCTCTTCCGCCATCACCTCTTACGCCCGCGCGTATCCGCATCGGCCTAGGCTCTTGTGCAAACCATATCCAGGCAACAGACCTCGACACCTTTTCAGCACTCCAAACTAAAGAACTTGATTTTCTCATCCTGTGTGGCGACAACTGCTACTATTTCAGAACTAATGAAAAGTCAACCATAAAAACGGGTGAGCCAGGTCCTCCGGACAATCCACATGACTGGGCTTCCGTGACCAAGATGCTAAAGCGGCAACTCCAGGCGCGCAATCACCCGCAGTTTGTGCCTGTTGCTCGCTCTCTTCCAATTTTCAGTACATGGGATGACCATGACTTTAGTTTCAACAACTGCGACGGATTTTACGATAAGGATCTCACTGAATGGGTTCGTCGCGACAACGCCGCCGGGGTGTACCGGGTAATGTGGAATCATCCCTATCGAACCGATGGCAATCACATCTACTATGATTTCCAATGGGGGCCTTTGCACATTTTTATGACGGACGGTCGGTATCACAGCAATCGCAATGCAGCTAAAAAAGAACGACATATTCTTGGCCCCATACAGTGCCAATGGTTGCTTGATGGGCTTAAGGAGAGTCCGGCTCCATTAAAGCTCGTCGTTTTTAGCAGTCAATTAATCCGCACTACATCAAAGAATTCTGCTTTTGAAGGATTTTCAAAAAAAGCAGAGGGTGAACGGGCACTGATCCTCGATACAATCATGAATAAAGTCCCAGGGCCCGTTCTTGTGCTTTCCGGTGACGTGCATCACAGCGAATGCCAGCCCTATCCAGAGAAAAGCCTGAAGCCAAAAATTCTTGAGGTCACGAGCTCCGCACTTGGAAGAAAGATAACTGCAAGAGATATTTCTAATCCGCCAACAGATGGGGACACGAACCGCCTATGGTTTACCCGCCATCATTCCTTTGCAGTGATCGATATCAATTTTCTTGGTTGGACCCAAGCTGGGATTCTGGGGTCCGTTACCATCGAAGCATACGACAAAAACGGGAAAATTTTGGATGATTTAGACTCGTCATTTGCATTGTTAGGAAAATGTAGAACGGAATGGAACCTCTTAACCAGAGAACTTAAAAATGAACTAATAATTTCATTTTGAAACAGCACTTGCCTCTCCTTGGCAGTGGTGGCTAGAAATTATTAAATGTGAAATGGTGGAATCGAGTATTTGTTGCAAAGTATCCCTTTTACAACCATTTTCCAAACTCAATAAAACCAACAGGTTTCATGTTGCAAAAATCCGTTGCTTAACCTAATCCAATAGCCGCACCAGCCAGACTGAGATACGCATTATAAATTAACGGTAATATTGGGAAAGAATGGGAGGTCTGTTGGGGTGGCGACTATTCTAGCCTGAGTGGGCCCCTTTTTCGGGAAATTTGCAGGGGGGGGTCTGAGAAAATAGCGAAGGGGATTTGAGGTGTCTTAATTCAAAGAGTAAAGGGATCGCAAATCTTTCCTGCCTTAAGCCAGGTGAATTTGCCCTATACACCATAAGCTCTGCTCACAGGGTAAGAGCCGATCCCGACACGATGGGCGACTATCGAAAAGCTGAGCTATAAGAAAGAAAACTCACAACACATTTTTCAGAGATCATTTCCAGCCAGGATTGGATTTGAGAAAAAACGCCGGATTCTAAAAATTTTTGATATACCATTGATGATCTGCTTCCCATACAAACTCTACCTCTAAGGGAAATTGGATTTTCCCCATGGGCAATGGGTCGATTGATTTGGCCACCACCCGAAATCCTTGTCCATCTGTCAGTTGAAGGGGAACGGAAAATAGATTCGCGATCTCTCCTAAATGATCAGCCAGCACGGTCCAATCATGTCGCATGGCATCACGTCTTCTGATAGCCACAAACGCGACAGCCCCCTCAATATCCTGCTTCGCTAAGGCCGCCAGCATGCCAGACCACCGGGCATTGAGGGCAGCCTGGAGGTCTTCTGGATTCTCTAATACGACGTCGGTCGTCGCTTCAAAGGTTTGCCCCTGTGTATTGGTTACAATCACCCGAGGGGAAAAGTGTCCGGCACTTGAGAAGGTGACCGTCTGAGAATGGAGATGAGGCCCCTCTGCGTCAAATCTTCCATCGCCTTCATAATCCCAGGCTATCAGTTCCACTTCAGGGACTGAATCCGTAAACACCCTCAAGCTCACAGTGCTCGGTGCGACATCCCGCTCCGGGGATGCCCGTATTTTCACTAGAGGCGTCCTGCTGTGATCCATCCCGTAGGCCATGCCGATCCCACACATGAGGACGAAAAGGACACCAGCCGATTTCCTCAACCATAATACTGGCTTCATTTTTCCGTTCTCCTTTTCATTGTTCTGCCGGCCCCTGTTTTCACGACAGAGCACTGGCAGGCCTCACTGAGGGACTTCACACAATCCTATTCGCCTCTATTTCGGAACTATTCATTGCTTTCATGAATATAACTTACAAGAAAGCCGGCCCCCTCACGTGAGCCGGAACACGGTTCGTCCAGGCGGGCTTCTTTACCTTGCCCGGGAAATCAGGTATGAAACACTCCTATGGGTTTATGTATTGATCGCGACCAGTTTAACGAAGAGGATTTTACCCGGTTCGGGCAACGGCTCATTCAAAGCTTGAAAGCTCTTAGGCATGTGGTGGAGCAGCCGGGATTTGGTGTCGGTCCTCTCTCCATCGGGGCGGAACTCGAACTCTCAATTATCAATAGCGAAGGCCGGGCTTATCCCATTAACCGGACCCTTTTGAATTGCGCGCATGATGAACACCTCCAACTCGAGTTAGACCGGTTTAATTTAGAATATAATTTGTCTCCCGTCGCCTTGGCGGGCCATCCCTTTTCCCATGTCCGGGCGCAATTAGCGAACGCCATCCAATCATTGGAATATTGTGCGCAAAAATGGGGAGGACGCATTGCGCCAATTGGCATCCTGCCGACCCTCTGCGCCGAAGAACTGGATTCGCCGGTGCTGTCGGATCTCCCACGCTATCGTGCGCTCTCGGCCGGCCTTCGACGGTTGCGCGAAGGTCCATTTGCGATACACATCAATGGACCGGAGCCCTTAACAGTGACCTGTCCGGATGTCACGCTGGAAGGGGCCACGACCTCTTTTCAAATTCATCTTCGGGTGAATCCTCAGGATTTTGCTCAGGTCTTTAATGCGGCGCAACTGGTCACACCCGTTGCTTTGGCTCTCAGTGCGAATAGTCCCATTTTTTTGCAGCATCGGCTGTGGGAAGAAACCCGCGTGGCCTTGTTCAAGCAAGCCATCGACAGTCGAAAAGTCCAACCAGGTGATTGGCATCAACCGGCCAGAGTGTCGTTTGGCCATGGATGGGTCCGTCGAGGCGCGTATGAGTTATTTGCGGAAGCCGTGGCGCTTCATTCCCCCTTGTTGCCGGTGATGAGTTCCGAAGATCCGATGGAATGCCTCAGTCGAGGGCAACTGCCGCAGCTCGAGGAATTACGCCTGCACCAGGGAACCGTCTGGCGTTGGAATCGGGCAATCTATGATGCTGGTGCCAATGGACATTTTCGCGTCGAATTTCGATCCCTACCCTCAGGACCTACGCCGATTGATATGGCAGCCAATGCGGCGTTTGTGATAGGGCTGACCTTAGGCATGCGACAGCAGATCGAACAGCTCCTCCATCAGTTTCCGTTTGAATATGCGCACCGGAATTTCTATCGGGCTGCCGAATATGGGATGGAGGCCATGTTAGTATGGCCGGGTCAGCCGGGGCATGGGTTGCGCGAAATATCCGTGTGTGACCTGGCCGGGGAATTATTGCCGGTAGCCGAGAAGGGCTTGGAGGAGAGCGGAGTGGAGAAGGAAGAAATCCACACCATGCTGAATGTGATCCGGCATCGCTTGGAGACCCGGATGAATGGTGCTCGTTGGCAGGTCCATCGGTTGGAACAGTATGAAAGCCGGGGGCATGACCGTCCCACGGCTCTCACGCACATGCTCGACGATTATCTGCGATCCGCCCATACGGGCTCGCCTGTTTCACACTGGAGTCTGAATCCCGAATGAACCCCGCACGACCTATACCCAGATGGGAAGCACCCACACCACAAGACGTGGGGCCGACGGTCGAGGATTTCCTGATGAAGCTTGGTGAGCCTACCTTTCTTTGGCTTCCGGGCATGGATACCACGCGCACGCGCGCCGTCTGTACCTTATTACATGGGAATGAACCCTCAGGCGTGCGCGCCCTTCATCGATGGTTCCGGGAAGGACGACAACCCCAAGTCAATATGCTCTGTTTTATCGGATCCATCGGAGCGGCCTTGACCAGACCAATGTTTTCTCATCGATACCCACCAGAAGGAAAAGATCTCAATCGGTGTTTTCGATCTCCGTTTCAGGGACAGGAAGGGACCATCGCCCAAGCCATGCTCCACGAACTGCATCAGGCCCAACCTGAAGCCTTGATTGACTTTCATAACACTTCAGGCCGAAGTCCGGCATATGGTGTGACCACCCTGAACCGGGAAACCCATGAAACGTTGACGGGAGTCTTTTGTGATCATCTGATTGTGACCGATTTGCGGTTAGGCACATTAATGGAAGCGACGGAATATGACTGGCCGACCGTCACCATCGAAGCAGGCTGGGCACGAGATCCACAGGCCGATGAGCTGGCCTTCCGCGGATTAACACGGTATGCCATGGCCAAGAATTTTTCAGATATCTCGTCACCGGTGACCGTGCTCCATCATCCCATTCGAGTGGAACTGCAGGAAGGGGCCACCGTGGCCTTTAACGGTGGACCGGTTTCCGAAGTGGATCTCACCCTTCCTTCAGATGTGGATCGATTGAATTTTGGACTATGGTCTCCACAGGAGACTCTGGGTTGGGTCGGAGCGCGGGGCCTGGATGTCCTGTGGGCCAAGAATGCGAGGGGACAAAACGTCAGCAAAGCGATTTTCTCCGTGCACAACGGCGAACTTCGATTGGCTCATCCCAGCCGGCTCATGATGGTCACGACAAACGCAGAAATCGCCCAAAGCGATTGCCTCTTCTACATCCTCCCCGATTCGTAAATGCAAAAATTTTCCAATTAGGCCTTTGCGTTGTAACGTCCTATCCCTGTGTCTCAAATTACTTTTGCTCCTGATCCCAACTAAGAGGTTAATATTTTTGTCAAAGATGGCTTGCTTTGAGGGTATGGCAGATTTTTTTGGGGTACCGTATTTATCTTCAACAGAAGTTTTGAAAGGTTTTTTAGTCTTATAAAGGATAGGACTCAATCAATTGATTGTATTTCTAAGTTTAAATACACTACTTGCAACGAATTATAATGTTCCCAAATTCTCTATTTATGACTTGTCTGAAAATTCCTACTGTTTAGACATACACGGTTTTTAGAAAGAGGGAAGGGAGGATCCCGCTCTATTTTTCGTACTTCTCATTAATATAACTGCAAGAAAGAGAATACGGGATATGAACCAATTTACTGTTTCCTTTCCAGAGTTGAGAAACATTGCCTCTGACGCATTCTCGTATGGCCCTTTTCTATTTGCCCTTTTGTTTAACTTGTTTATCACCAATTGGGCATACAGTATTTATAGAAAAGCTTGTATGAGAACCGATCCCCCCGCCACGGAGACTGAAAAAAATACTTACCGAAGCTATTTCTGGCTAAGTGGATGGTTCGGAATACTTTTGGTAGTCGTATCGATTGGTTGGTGGTTTTTTCGTGGGCCCGGAGACAAAAAACCTTCTACACATGTCTTCCAGGGTGTCTTTAAGAATCTTCAAGATTATGAACGCCTAACATCTACAGAGTTCTATCTACGACAAGAGTTAATTCCAAAGCTACACCCAGAGGCCAGACAACTCCGCCACCAGCACTTTCTCATCATAAAAGACAAGCCCTTCAATGATCAGAACACCTTCAGTCTCTACTACAGCAAGGACCCTCGGGGAACTGATCCAGAGATATTGGAGCTGAAGTATACCCCAGATCCCGAACCCAAGTATGCGATTACCTGGGATGAAACTCTTGAAAGAACTGCCATTAAACCCCTCTATGAGGTGAAAGCGAAATCAAGATTTACCGAAGATCCATTTACGGATGTAGCATATGCCTTCAATCCAATCGGCTGGAAACCTGTCATGAATAGGGAGCTAACGTTACTCAACTCAACCTTTTTTACATTGACCAATTCCGACTCGAAGGTCACTATCTTACAGCTCGAAAATCCATCAAGCCATGTAGCAGAGAAAATCACGGCTCTCGACGAATTGAAAAAATGGAATGACGAAGAAATTGAAGCCTACTTTGAAGCTCTAATTCCTACCGAATCCAGGGTTTTGGTCATGCTCGATCTAACTCGACACACGGATCGTGAGCTAGCAAGCAAGGCCAAGCAAATCATTAGTCGAGTTGATATCAATAGGATAGTTGCCATGGACCTTCTCTCAACGGATCAGACAAGGCGACAAGTAGCAAAAGAGACATTGTTCAGAGTGGAGCAAAAGAGAGCAGAAGAAATTCTAGAGAAAGCTTTAGAGGTAAACCGAACGCATACAACAAGACCAGAGGCAGAGCTAAATGACCTGGCACAAAAAGTTCAGGCTGGAATGAAGACGAGGATTATATTCCCCACCGGATCAGTAGAAGGGGATCGATATTATATTAGAGCCCTCTGGGATTCAGGTAGGGAGGATGTTGTAGTGTGTCTGGCTAAGCTGTTTTACCCCGCGCTGCAACATACTGAATCTCTCGACAAATACACCCAAAAAATCGCCAGTTCACAAGGTTGGTATATTTTTGCAAAGGAAAAATTTCAAATCATACGGTTGGCTGAGAGCGCAGAAACGTGCGGGGCGTCCGTAACATTCGTGCCATTTTAACGAACCCCTTAAAAAAGGGGTGTTTGAAAGTCCCTTAGATAAAATATGAGAAAAAAATTTGGAATTTCATTAACCTGCTTTTGCATATCCAGCATCCCATACTGTACCTGATGGCTCAACCCTCACAGGGCCGTGCCCCAAGTTGTGGCAATTGTATAAAGAATTTTGCCTTCCAATTTAACATCGCCTTACCTAAAAGCAGGAAAATTTTCCTTTTGCCTTATTTGTCCAACCTTCGTCCTGGAGGTCGTTCTACCATTTCCTAATGCCCGCAAAATATCGGAGAAAGGGAATTTGCTTAAGAAAACGAAATGAGTTTTAGGGAACCCCGCACTTCTTTCCCGGTTTCCACGTTGCATTTTCCAAACATTGCCGTGCCGATTTACACCCCCTCTAATGCTCTCAAATAAATGAGCCAAGGGGTGCGGGAGGTTTCTTATTCGGCTCGAAACCTCTTTTGAGCCATACATCACCTCAAAACTATCCTCCCTAATTTTGGGTACAGCGGGGGTCTGCTTTTTGAATGGCCGCGATCTTCTGATCATCGAACGGGATTGGAGCGCACCCGTGCCCCTTTTCACAAACAAAGTCGAACCTGGCCGCCGGCTGATGACAACTTAAGCACGTGACCCCTTGCGAGACATTGACGACGCTGTCTCCCCGATCCGCAATCTTGGTGCCTTCTTTGGAGACTTCCAAAAAGAAAAATTCCCAGCCGTTCGTTTTGGGAAACTTGTCATGCGAATGAAGGAACGCATCTCCGTACTCCTTTCTTTTTATTTCCTCCCGGACTGGCGTCCCGGGAAAATAAAGAACTCTTTGATCCCACTGAAACAATTCGTCTTTCACCAATACCTGTCAATTGTGCGATGCATCAAACCTCAGGCGAAAGCGCTAAGAAACAACTGGCAATTATGCCTCTTACCCCACTTCTGCATTGTTCGTTTGTAAAGTTATTTCACCATTCCATATTGCGCAGTGAAATGCCGGAGAAAGGGCGCTTGTTCCAGAAATCGAAACGGCTTCAAACCCTCACGCCGCCGGAACGCTTCTTCCACCACTTCCACGATATAATCTACATGGCTTTGGGTATAGACCCGCCTGGGAATCGCCAACCGAACAAGTTCACGAGGGCCCGCCTCTTCTTTCCCGGTTTCGGCATTGCGCTTGCCAAACATGGCGGTGCCGATTTCCACGGCTCGAATGCCTCCCAACACGTATAACTCCACACAGAGCGAAATACCTGGCAGATCGAGCGGTTGAAGATGCGGTGCGAAGCGGGCCGCATCCAGGTAGATGGCATGTCCACCGGGCGGCCGCAGGGTCGGCACACCGGCTTCATGCAAATGGTTACCCAGATACCCAGTGGAGGTAATGCGATACTGGAGATAATCTTCCTCCACGCCTTCCTTTAACCCTTCGGCCATGGCTTCCAAATCACGTCCGGCCAATCCCCCATAAGTGGGAAACCCCTCGGTTAAGATCAACAGATTTTGCTCTTGTTGGGCCAACTCGGCGTTGCGTGTAGCGAGAAATCCGCCGATGTTCACAATGGCATCTTTTTTTGCGGACATCGTACAGCCATCGGCCAGATCGCACATTTCACGAACAATGTCGCGGACCATTTTGTCCCCATATCCCGGTTCGCGCAGTTTAATGAAATAGGCATTTTCTGCAATCCGGCAGGCATCCAGGTATAACGGTCGGTCAAAAGCGCGACAGACCTCGGCCACCTCTCTCATGTTGGCCATCGAGACCGGTTGCCCTCCACCGGAATTATTGGTGACGGTGATCATCACCAACGGAATACGCTCGCGCCCTTCTTTTTGAAAAACCGCGCGAAGACTTTCAACATCCATATTGCCCTTGAAGGGAAACTCACTGGAGAGATCGGCCAATTCGCGACAGGGCACATCTACTGCCCGGGCTCCACAAAATTCCACGTTGGCCCTGGTGGTATCGAAGTGCGTATTATTGGGAACCACGTCCCCGGCCTTGCAGATGGTAGAAAACAAGATGCGTTCCGCCGCCCTTCCCTGATGGGTCGGTATGACGAGCGGAAATCCCATTAATTCCTGTACCGCAGATTCAAACCGGTAAAACGATGGACTTCCCGCATAACTTTCATCCCCCCGCATGATAGCCGCCCACTGCTTGGCACTCATGGCCCCGGTGCCACTATCGGTCAGGAGATCGATCAGAACATCCTCAGAGTGCAGTCGAAAGACGTTGTAACCGGCTTTGGCAATTAATTCCCGACGTTCGGTTTCTGTCGTCATCCGGATACGTTCGACCATTTTGATACGAAAGGGTTCAATGATCGTGTTAAACATCCTCAGTCCTCCGGTTATGCTGGTCGCTTTATTTCAGGATCCGGGGAAAGCCCATCCCTCCCAGGCACCGAAATCATATCATCTTCCAGAAAAACATCGAACTATTGATGAATTGACGATTTCCGCCTCTATTTCAGGGTCTGTTGAAAAAAGCCGCCAGCGGCGTTCTCGCCATTTTTCCGTGCTCACGTACTACGCGTACGCTCCGCGCGTTAAAACGGCTGCGGCCTTGCTGGACGGACTTTTTTGAACCGACCCGTAGCCTTTGATGGGTAATCTAATCCTGCGCAAATTTGCCCTTGAACATCCTTATTATTCAACACTCCCTTTCATGAAACACTGAGGCTAACCCGCTTTCTTGAGGAATTGGGTGAGATGAATTCCTGATCTTCTCCCGAACAAGACGAGGAGATTGACACTGCGGGATGTTTTGGAATGGTGTTTTTCCTGCCGGGTCTGAACGTCAGACCTGGCAGGAATGAATTGGAAATGTCAGGGTGGAGGTATTCGGAAACGAAAACCTCATGTTGTCGATTGAAACTAGCCTGGGATGGGTTCTGCTTCCTTGACGTGAAGAAGCGCCATCAACTCTTCTCCGGTCATAACTTCTGCCTTTAACAAGGTCTCAGCCCCGTTCAACAGGACCGGCCGAAGCTTTGTCAGCAATTCCCGGACGCGATTGCCTTGTTCTTCAATGAGTCGGCGCACCTCTTGATCGACCTGTTGAGCGGTGTGCTCCGAATAGGTCGGGGTCGCATGTGACTCCATATTTTTTAAAAACGTCGGCTGGACGGATTCGTCTAAGGCCACCGTTCCCAATTTATCGCTCATCCCATAATCTTTGACCATCCGTTTGGCGATGGTAGTGGCTTTTTGCAAATCATCAGCCGCTCCTGTGGAGGCCTCTCCAAAGACCAACTCTTCCGCCATACGCCCCCCTAACAACACGGCAATGCGATTTTCTAATTCAGACCGGGTGAGTAAGTACCGGTCTTCCACCGGGAGCTGTAGCGTATAACCCAAGGCTGCAATGCCACGGGGAATGATCGAGATTTTTTGGACGGGATCACATCCGGGCAAGGACATTGCCACTAACGCGTGCCCGACCTCATGATGAGCCACTCGTTTCCGTTCTTCCACACTGAGGACGCGGTTTCTCTTTTCCAAACCGGCAATGACACGTTCCACAGCTTCCTCAAAATCCCTGTGTTCGGCCGTCTCCCGACTTCGTCGAATGGCCAGGAGCGCAGCTTCGTTGACCACATTGGCTAGGTCGGCCCCAACCATTCCCGGAGTCATGGCGGCAATTTTGTCTAAATCGACGTCAGGAGCCAGCTTGATGGATTTGGCATGTATGGCAAGGATAGCGGCTCTTCCAGGTCGATCGGGGCGATCAACCAGGACCTGTCGATCAAAACGGCCTGCACGGAGCAAGGCCTGATCAAGAATTTCAGGACGATTGGTTGCGGCCAACATAATGACCCCCACACGAGGATCAAACCCATCCATCTCCACCAGCAATTGATTGAGGGTTTGCTCCCGTTCTTCGTGCATCATGGGCCCTGTTCCCCGAGCCTTTCCCAGTGCATCCAACTCATCAATGAAAATGATACAGGGTGCTTTAACCATGGCCTGTTCAAACAAATCCCGCACCCTGGCTGCTCCCACTCCCACAAACATTTCCACAAATTCCGATCCGCTAATGGAGAAAAACGGCACACCGGCTTCTCCCGCAATCGCTTTCGCCAGCATGGTTTTCCCTGTGCCGGGCGGCCCCACCAAGAGCACACCCTTGGGAATCCGTCCCCCGATCCTCGTAAATTTTTCCGGCGTCTTTAAGAACTCGACAACTTCCATGAGTTCCACTTTAGCTTCATCGACTCCGGCCACATCACTCATACGAGTCTTGATATCGCTTTCAATATAGACTTTCGCCTTGGATTTCCCGATTCGCATAAACCCGCCACCCGCCCCTTGTCCCATTTTTCGCAAAATCCAAAACCAGATCCCGGCAAAAACCAGAATAGGGACGACCCAGGAAGCCACGTCTTTCCAGAGCGTGCTGACGATCACACCGGCATATTCCACATGTTTGTCTTCCAGTAAGGACACTAACTCAGGATCATCGACGCGCACCGTTTGAAACCAGTGGGGATCCTCTCCCCCTTTTTCAGATTTTAATTTTCCGTGAATGACTTTGTCAGTTATGGAGATCTCGGCGACCTTATCTTCTTGAACCCAGGCTTTAAATTGACTATAAGGCACCTCATCCATATGTTGGGCGGCAAAATACATTTCCTGGAGAATAATGAGTCCCCAGAATGCAATAATGAAATACCAAATAGAGACGCGATATTTTTTTTCCATATTTGCTATCCTAACCTCTGTTCCTGCGTGACCCTGAATCGCATGAAGTGAACATAATCCTACTGTACCCAAGAATCAGAAATACGTCTATCGAAATGGGTCAAAATTCTTCCCTGATCAATTATTCCCGGCGGCAAACCTTGCCATCCGCCCCGTTCGTATGTCGGCCAGGGGTTGAAAACCGTGAGGATCTCTTCCAAGTCTATGTGCTGTAAGGCACGTTCGGAGTCCGTCTGAATTCTCTCTTCTCCAGCATGATCGCCTCTTACGACCCTCAGCTATTATGGATTCTCTTGGCCGGCCTGCTGGTCGGAGGGACCATCGCGTGGGCCATATGTTCCATTGTCTATCGAGGAAGGAAAATCCAAGCCTTACAAGAGACCACCACCCGATTGGCATCGGCCCAAGCCCAAGCAGGAGAACTTCGCGCCCAACTCGCCACCCTGCAGCAGGAACGTGAACGAGTCTATCAAGAATTTCGTCTGATGGAAGTGGCCAAAGTGTCAGCCGAAACGAACCTCGAAAATACGCAACGACACCTAGCCGAACAGCGGGCCCTGCTGGAGGATGCGAAATTGACCTTGTCGGATACCTTTCGCTCTTTAGCCTCGGAAGCCCTGGCGGGAAACAATAGGGGGTTTTTGACCCTGGCCGAGGAAAAGTTCAAAGCCCTGAAGGATGAAGCGACGGCTTCCTTCGACCAACGCCAGACCTCCATTGAATCCTTGTTGCAGCCGCTGACCGAATCCCTACGTACCTACCAAAAAGAATCGCAAGCCTTAGAAGATAAGCGACTTCGTGAACTCAGTGTTGTGGGCGAACAGTTACGCCAATTGGCTTTCGCCCAGACCACCCTCCAAGCCGAAACATCCAAATTGGTGAATGCCTTACGATCACCCCAGGTTCGAGGACGCTGGGGAGAAATTGCGCTTCGAAGGACCGCTGAATTGGCCGGTATGTCAGAAAACTGCGATTTTTTTGAACAGGAAAGTGTTTCCACCGAAACCGGGCGCTTGCGTCCCGACATGATCGTCAAACTCCCGGCAGGAAGAGATGTGGTGGTCGATTCCAAAGTGCCGCTCAGTGCGTTTTTAGATAGCCTGGAAACCCACACGAACGAAGACCGGGAAGCCGCCCTCAATCGACATCTCGGCCAGGTAAAACGCCATATCAGCCAATTAGCCTCAAAAGAATATTGGGATCAATTTCCAGCCGCTCCGGAATTTGTGGTCTTATTTATACCCAATGATTCGTTTTTAGCTGCCGCGGCCGAACGCGACCCCTCCCTCGTCGAGTCGGCCTTAACGAAAAAAGTTGTCATCGCCACACCCACCACCTTTATTGCCCTGTTGCGGGCCATTGCCTACGGCTGGCGCCAGGAACAAGTGGCGGAAGGGGCCCAACGGATCAGTATCCTCGGACAAGAACTCGCTGATCGACTGGGCACTCTGGCAGAACATTTTGGGAGAATTGGGCAAGCGTTAGGTCGGACCGTCGAATCCTATAATGCGACGGTCACCTCATTGGAGAATCGGATCTGGCCCACGGCCAGAAAATTCAAATCCCTTGGAATCAGCCCCAAAAAAGACCTCATGGACCTCAAATCCGTCGGGCACATGCCAAGACCGCCTGGGGAAATGGAACCTACCCCCGAAGACCTTCCACCCGCCTCGTCATAAGTTGAGAGCACATTTTCTCTCATGCTTTCTTCAAATGACCTCGGTAATCCTTTACAAAAGGATTATGCCTGAATCGGGTGTGCTCAGTTCTACTGCCTGTCTGTATCCCCTGGGGACAAAGTTTGATCAATTCTTATTAGCGCTATTTTCAAATACCCAAAAATTGTTATTATCTATAGTCATTCGAGGGTTTGATTAAAGAATTAACCTTTAATTGGAAATGATGAGGTGTGGCCCGTGAGACCAGGAATTACCGGCAGATCGACAACAGATTCGGAAAAAGGCTTAAAAGCAGAAAACAAAGAGTTGTCTGTGACGTTAGGATTGGGTGCATGTCTGTTGATGATCCTAAGTTTGGTAACCCTTTCAACCTCAACCTGGGCCGCTGCAGGTGAAGGCTCGGAACCTCTCGCCAAGTTTTTAGAAATTCCACTGAAAGGCGGAAGCATCCCAGATAAACTCAGGTTCCCTCTCCATGAGCAGAATGCTGTTCAATATTTCAGCGCCGGATTAGGTAAGGAGGAACGGAGCCTGTCCTACCCACCCTATTCCCTTAAATTGATATTTGTGAAAGGCGAACGCGCTTTTTTAGCTGGTGTGGCAGTTGAGGTGCTCAACTCCGATCAGACGACCGTGGTATCTATTCCAGGTGAAGAGGTACAAGGTCCTTGGTTATTCCTCAATCTTTCTCCCGGCAAATATGTTGTCAAAGCAACCGATTCAGGTGGGACCACTATTGAAAAAAGCATTACCCTATCTGGAGAAAAGACCACTCCTGTTCACATTCGTTGGCGGTAAGACGGTTTTTCTCATCTGGGAATCATCCTGATCTTACGTTTTTTGGCCCCCACCTATGGGGCTTTTAAAAGCCACGCCCCATTCGGACCATCTTCATTAAATTTTTACTTTACGATAATTATACTTAAATTAATTAACTTAATAATTAGTACTATATTAATATTCAATCTCTATAATTATTAAAGGTTTATTCACATTTATGGGAGTTAGTGATGTTTCTCATTATACAATTATGAGAATTTTTTAATATTGGATTAATCTTGACTTAAGATCAAAGAGCTATATCTATCAACAAGACGTTTTAATACATATGTTATGATAAACAGTAAAAAGGAGATACATATGGGACATTTCGGAATACAGAAAAAGACCCCAACACTTGGGAAAAGTCCCATTAAGCGAGAAGAAGCTCACTCCGCTCCAAGCACTAAAACGGTGGATCCAAGGCATTCGGACACCTGTACACGATGTGGAGGATTTATGGTCTCCCATTGGTGCATGAATGTGAATTACGATGCCGGTGGAATGGAAATCCTGACCAAACGGTGCCTGCAATGCGGTGAAGTCATTGATCCCGTAATTCTGGAAAATCGCCTCAACCCTCAACGGGAGGCGATGAAAAAGAAAACCCGTCCACTCCTCTCTAGGCCCTTAGCATCATCAAATAAAGGCAGGGGATCCGGGATGAGTTGTACTCCTATAGCCTAACTTTAAGGCATCTCACACTCCTAGGGTGCTTTTGACCCACCCACGAGGAAGAGCTGGACTTTGCCTTCTGAGATTTGAAGACTGCTTATGTTTTTTTAGTCTATCCTCCCCAGGATAATCCCAGGGCGCAAGCGTCTCCCCTCTTCCTTGTGGGTCCCATCTCACAGGAAGAGAATGAGATGCATCGCTTCTGATATTCTTTACCCCCGATTCCAGTTTTACTCCATTTACCCTCCTAGTCCATTCTTCCTTTTTCAAAAAAGGAGTGAACAATGATCATTTCTCCCGTCATCATGAGTGTTCTCCTCTTGCTCCTTCCGCAGATCGCCTTCGCACAATTTGGGGACTTTCTGAATGAGATCGATAAATTGTCTCTGCCTGGTGCAAAAACCCTCGAAGATGACAAAATAATTTCTGGCCTTAAAGAAGCTCTGATCGTCGGAACGGAAAATACGGTGAAACTCACTGGTAACACAGACGGCTTTTTAAAAAATGAAGCTATAAAAATCTTACTGCCCGAAAAACTTCAATCCATGGATAAAGCGCTTCAACTGGCCGGATTCGGGCCCCAAGTTGATGAGTTGGTGGTTAGTATGAACCGGGCCGCCGAGCAGGCCGCTCCCTTGGCCAAACCCATATTCAAAGATGCGGTCACCAACATGAGCTTTGACGATGCCAAGAAAATTCTGGATGGAGGAGATACCGCTGCGACTGATTATTTCCAAGGTAAAACACGCGATCAACTTGCCAAGGCGTTTAAACCTGAAGTGGAGAAGACAATGAGCCAAGTCGGGGTCACCACGCAATACAAGGAATTGGTGGGACAATATACGATGCTACCGTTTGTCAAAGTCCCGGCATTTGATCTGGACGATTATGTGGTTGGAAAAAGTTTGGACGGGCTGTTTCACACATTAGCCCAGGAAGAGCAAAAAATCAGGACTAACCCTGCAGCGCGCGTTACAGATTTACTCAAGGATGTCTTTGGCAAATAATTTACGATCCATCATAGTCCCCATCATAAAAACTTGAGAGAAAAATGAACCAGCCCATTATCGGGTTTCATCAAGATGACGCGGATGATTGGGTGGCAGATCTGGCCTGCGGCCATGGTCAGCACGTTCGACACCAACCTCCCCTAAGTTATCGCCCATGGGTTCAGACACCAGAAGGACGTCGTGCCCATCTCAAAACCATCCTCAATTGCAAAAAATGTGACGAGGAGGCATCCCTTCCTTCACAAAAGACAACCTAACCGCACTTTCACTCGTCCATAAACTTTCCTCCTGCCAGACATAAGGATGCATCGCATACCGTGCTCTTTTAAGGATTTTGCCACATCGCACCGTCCGCAAGGTTGTCTCCTCCCTGGTGAGTGATTTTCAGGGTGTCCCCATTTTTCACTTTGGCTTCCAACGTGGAGATTTTCTGATTAATTGTCAACATGAGTTCATTGGCCTGGAGGAAAGGCATTAATCCTTGAAAGTGATCGGGGAAATCCTCTAGCAATTGCCGAATTGTGGTGGCATTTTCCAAGCTGATTTCAACTTCCGGGTCTTCAACCGCTTCACGAAGCGCAAGGCCAAATATCAATACTTTTACCATTCGATGTTCCTCATGCAAAAATGAAAATCCATCCCGGTTCCAACTATCACAATGATAGCCCGCCAGAGCACCCCATCTTATACCTCTACTTCCTCCCTGGATGCTCCCGCATGACCTGCGCAATATGCTTAACCTCCGCTATCCCACGAAGTCCATTTTTTAATTGAATCATACATGCGGGGCAACTCGTTGCCACCACCTGTGCCCCGCTCTCTTGAATAGCCCGCTTCTTACGCTGGAAAATCTTCTGAGAGGTTTCATAATTTTTGACGATATACGTACCCGCTCCGCCCGCGCACCGATCGGCATCCTGCATTTCGACAAATTCAAGGTCAGCCACAGAAGCTAACAAGTCCCTGGGAGCCTGGGACACACCCGCGGCACGAAGATGGCACGAAGAATGGTACGTCACTTTCTCCAACTTCCCATCGGCCGATACCCGGGCTGAGTGCATATTGGGTGACGACATCCCCTGTTCAACAAGAAATTCAGAGATATGCTTCACCCGTTTGGATAGATCTATAGCTGCGGCCTCCTCCGGCTCTCCAGAAAACAGCCTGGCATAATCCTTCAGACTTAACGTGCACGATGCACAACTGGTAATCACGGTGGCATACGGTGCCAGGTGAGCCAGATTTTCTCGCGCGCCTTCTTTTACCAAATCCCGTAACCCGTAGGTTTCAATCGGCGTCCCCGAGCATCGTTGAGGTGGAAGAGCGACCTTCACACCGTAGTCAGCCAAAAGCCCGATCACCGCATCCCCCACTCCATCCTCAAAATAGTTGGCCGCACACCCGTGAAAATACGCGATTGAGGCCTGCCGGAGATGTTCAGAATGACACAGTTCAGGATACCGATCACGTAAATGCCGTTTAGCAAACGTCGGCAGAACCATATCTCGGGGAATCTTTGCCGTGGGAGCCAACTTTCGCAATACCGGGCCAGTCAGTTTTTCCAACATGCCTCGAAGAACCGGACGATCCCAAAAAGATTGGGTCCATGCCATAAATTTCAACAGGGGATGAAAAATCCATTGACGGGCATGGAGGGCAAACACCCAAGCGGCCAGCCCATTGGGATGCTCCGCCCGTCGTTGCAGAATCAGTTCGGACACATCGACACCGGCCGGACAAATAGTCCGGCAGGACTTGCAATTCAAACAGGCGTCGACGACCCGTTCCGATTGAAGATACGAGTAATCCGAAGCCGTTACAATCTCGAACCATCCGCGCGCACTCATATCTTCAGACTGAAACACATCATACACCGGACACACGGAATTACATTTTGCGCACGTTGCACAGGGTTTGCCCATGCGCTCCACATCAATATGTTCCGTAAACGAGGTATCACTGATTTTCACACCGGGATTCATCATGCCCTGTGGATCGAACGCCTGCTTCACTCGAACAAAAATGTGATACACCTCTTCTCCATACATCAAGCGAACGGTCTCGGCGCGAATACGCCCGTCTCCATGCTCTCCACAAATTGATCCGTCAAACCGGTCTAAGACAGTCTGGTGAATCTCCCGGTGAGCCTCGACCATGGCATCAACATCATGTTGATTGTGCAAATCAAGCAGCGGCACAATATGAGCATTGCCATTTCCCACATGTCCAAATATGGCGACCGGCACCGATCGTCCTCCAAAGTACTCTTCCAGATACCGGATCAACTCACCGGTGCGTGCGGCCGGCACGACCACATCATCGACAAAATTGATGGGCTTTTTTTGAGGATCAAATCGATAGAGCATCGGAAACAATGCCTTGCGGGCTTTCCACAATTCCCCTTGCTGGGCTGGATCAGACGCCAACCTCACCTTCCCGGTGATCGGAAATCTTTGGCACATCTCCATCAAACGATGACGACGGTCTGCGCCTCCGCCTTCATCAAATTCAATGAGCAGTGTCGCCGCTGCATCCGATGGAATGCCATAGCGATTTCGCCCGATCAAATCTAACGAATTTCCATCCATCACCTCCAAGGCATTGGGGTTCAACTCCAATAAGTGGGGAACCGATTCGCCCATACCATCCAGATGTCGAAAATGAATGAGACCCGTCACGGTGGCATCAGGGCGTTTAACCAACTTGACGGTTGCTTCACTCATAATGCCAAGTGTTCCCTCGCTCCCGATAAATAATTTTGGAACGTCCAATACGCCCCGTTCCAGTCCATCGACCAAATCAAAGATGTTATAGCCGGAACTGTTTTTACTCACCTTCGGACGCCTGGCGCGGATCAACGCTTGGTCCTCTTGCATCATGGTCCACACCGCCTTTAGGGATGGAAACCCTTTCAACAAGGATGCATGAGCCGGGCCTCCAATAGAAACAGATTGAGCGTCAAGCCAACCCTCAGTAAGCAGCCGAATCCGGAGAGAATGAACGTTGTCCTTGACCGATCCATAGCGAAGCGTATGCGGACCGGCCGAATTGTTGCCCAACATACCACCTAATTTGCACATATCCCCGCTTGAAGGATCCGGCCCATACATCAACCCCATAGGGGCCAACTGCTTATTGAATTCGGATAACACCAGGCCTGGTTGCACTCGCGCCCACTGCTCGTCGCGATTCACTTCCAGCAATCGATTCATTCGGGAGATATCCACGATAATGCCGGCTCCAATGGCTGATCCGGTCAGATTCGTTCCGGCGGCCCGTGGAGTCAGAGGAACTCCAACCTTGACGGCATACTCCATCACGGCATCAATGTCTTCCTCTGTTTCAGGAAGCACAACAACCTGTGGCGGAATTTTGTAGATACTGGCATCGACGGAATAGGCTTTCAGCGTGGCCCAATCCCACCGAACTTTATCCTGGCCCAATTTTTTGGCTAAATCGGGCCCCAAAGAAGATTTCTTTTCAGGTAACAACAACGGCATAGGAACTCATTCTGCTCCCTATGAGAATGACGCACAACCCTTGTCAGAGAGAACACAGGAAGGAAAACACACAGACCACAGCAGGACGCGTGGCCTCACGGTCGATTTAAGCAGAAAGATCGGACACCCGGGCTTCTCCCTCCTGTTCCTCAGGGGCAAAAGGAAGCTCCATAGGAAATTGTTCCGGGCTACCCAACTCTTTGAGTTCTTTCAGCGGAGGTAAATCTCGTAAGTCCCGCAGTCCAAAACGCTGAAGAAACTGTTTGCCGGTTCCATACAAAATCGGTCGGCCCGGGATATCCTGCCGTCCAACGATTCGAATTAACTTCTGATCCAGGAGGGTACGCAACACACCAGAGGTTTCTACGCCTCGAATTTTTTCAATATCTGCTCTGGTAATGGGCTGTTTATAACTCACAATTGCCAGGGCTTCCAGTGCCGACCGGGAAACCTTGGCTGCCGGTTTGGACTTACTGGTCAATCGTTTGATATACAGACTCTGCTCAGGTCGCGTGACCATGACATATCCGCCGGCCACTTCCAAAATCTGCAAGCCACGGCCTGACGTCTCATACTCGGCTTGAAGATCCTGCATTGCGCTTTTAACGGAAGATTTAGGGACCCCTTCGAGAACCAGCGCCAGCTTCTCAAGACTCAGAGGCTCATGCGAAACAAAAAGCAGGGCCTCAAATGCAGCTTTGAGTTCACCAAGGTCCAACGCCGGTTCCTGGTCTACAATCCCGGAATCCTTTGCTTCTTCTGCGTCCTGGCCTTCATCTTTGACTTCTGAGGCCTCGCTTAAAGTAAGGTCTTCCGTCACCTCGGCATCGGAAGTGTCCGAAGGTTGGTCTCCATTGGAGAGTGCATCCATAATTATTGAGTCCTCCTCTGCGGACTGAACCCGATCATCCCACGTGGCCCCATGCATAATTCCCGCAGGCCATTCTTCCATCCCCCCATGCGTCCTCCGATCAATATCATCCGGCACATACGTGTCACAATGGATCCACAGGAAAACTTCCAGTAGAACCAGCCCCTCCGGCTGGAACGAAACGCCTGGTCACCTGGATGGGACCTAACCATTCTCCTTGAAACAATCGAACCAGGTTCATCCTGACCAGTTCCAACAAAGCCAGAAATGTAGCAATGACCAATGGCTTGGACCAATGGTGTTCAAATAAACCCTCAAAAGGAACGGTCGACTCCGCTTCCAACCGCTCCAGGATGACCTGAATACGGTCCTGAATCGTCCAAGTTTCCCTTGACAATTCCACGATTTCATTAGTTGGAGCTCGATCCAAAACGTCCTGGAATGCACTCAGAAGATCAAATAATTGGAGATCCTCCGTAGCCATATCCTCCTCGACCGCTGACTCAGTTGGCAAGGGGAGAGGATCACGAGTAAAGGACTCCCGCCAAAGACGTTCGCGAATAACCAGGCTCCCTGCTGCCTCCTTGAAACGCTCATATTCGACCAATTGCCGGACCAATTCCGCACGAGGATCCAGACCTTCCTCATCTTCTGTCTCCGGTTTTTCCTCTTTGGGAAGGAGCATCCGGGATTTGATATAAAGCAGCGTGGCTGCCATGACCAGAAATTCCCCGGCCAGAGACAGGTTCAACGTCTTCATCATGGACAAATATTCCAAATATTGCTGCGCAATCAGCGCCACCGGAATATCATAAATGTTGATTTGGTGTTTCCGAATCAAGTGGAGAAGCAAATCCATGGGGCCGGTAAAGGCCTCAAGTTTGACCTGATATGCATCGTCATCTTCAAGGTCAGAAACAATCAGGGAGGGGACGGATTCCAATCAAGTGCCTTTCGACTGGGTTCCACAGTGCAGATATTTCAATTGGTATACCATCTTTTGTGTAAAGCCGCAATATCCTAACCAAATATAGTGGTTGAGGTCTCTCTAAGCCCTCTTCTTCCCTTTGGAAAGCCAGAGGTAACTCAGCACCAGAATCACCAGCCCCAAAAAGATCCCGACCTGGCCATAGAGCCTCCGACCATTCTGAACCGAAACCACATCAAGCGGGAGGTTACTCCCGGTTAATTCCGGCATGGTGCGGAACTCGGTTCCGGAAAAATCCTTGGCTCCATCAAACCTGGCGTTCGAAAAATCGACCACCGTATGAAATTGTGCTTGGGCAAACGTCACCGACTCTCGAAATTCGGTAAACCGAAAATAGATTTCATGAACGACCGAGATGGCTGAAAAATCGGCAGGGCCTTTAAACAACGACCCTGAAAAGCCTGTCCCACTGGCAAAAGCCGTTCGGGAGAAATCTGCTGCCTGCTGGAAGTCGACCTCCAAAAACTCAGCAACTCCGGTGAAATGAGCGTCCGAAAAGGTGACCCGATCACGAAATTGAGCCTGGTGAAACCGGGAATGCGTTCCAAATTTGACGTGAGAAAAATCCACGCCTTGGGCAAATTGAGAACCAATAAAAAACCCCTCAAAATCAACCCGCGCGTCTGCAAACCTTACCGGGCCCACAAACACAGTCTTAGAAAGATCAATTGATTGTTGAAAGACGGTTCCCGTGAAATCTACCGTCCCCAATATCAGGAGAGCCCCTTCAACCAGATTGGTGGCAAGCACTTTTTCAAATCGAGAATGCCGGATGGAAATTGTCTCTGGGATGACGCGAACGGCAGTGATCCCTTTCTCGTTCAGGGGTTTTAGCACTGACGGGGGAATGGAGGGATATTCCGAAATGGCCTGTTGGGGCAGAAGATCAAGCATCACCTGATCAACCACCACCACGTGATCAAGATCAATCCGCTTGCCCTGCACAAGCGCTTCCAGCAAATCAGCCCCCTTCACGGCCAAGGCTGCCTCTTCTCCAGGCAAACAGGGCCCCTCAACATGCACCCAGAAAACATTTTCGCTTCCTGGAGGAGTCGGCAGAAGACGGCAAGCCTCGGCATGAATAGAAGACAGGCCCAGCAGGACAAACACGCCGAGCTGCAGAGAATATTTTGCTCCCCAAAGTTTCATTTATGCCCACGTCACATGAGCATGATATGGCAAACAGGTAAACCAACTGCCTCCGCTCGGGCGCAAGTGCAAAGAGACTGTTGAAGGTAGGCGATCATCACGAGGTTGTGTTGGACTACGTCAAATTATTCGATCGTTTGGGGAGAGCGGAATTATTGAACAAAAGGACCAGGGAATCCGACCAAATCCTGCACAATCGTATACGTCCGTCTCATTTCGGACAGCACCTAGGTGGAAGAGGTATTCTCAGCAGGTTGAGCTGGGTCGGGTTGAGCTGGCTTGGGAGCCTCGGCTTCCACAGGTTGAGGCTCCTTCACTTCCACAGGCTTCGGGGTCACAACCGGGGATACATTTTTGAGTGCTAAATAAAAATCCCGATGTTCATATTCTGATTTAGCCAGGGCTTGATCAACTTCCTGAACGGTCTTAGGGGGTGGCACCACCACCTTGTCCCCTTCCCGCCAATTGGCAGGCGTCGCACAAACAAAGCGGTCGGTCGTTTGCAGGGCAGTGACCAACCGAAGGATTTCATCCACATTGCGTCCGGCATTGAGGGGGTAATACAGCAAGGCCCGAATCACCCGCTTCGGGTCAATAACAAACACCGCACGGACCGTCGCGGTGGAACTCGCATTAGCATGGATCATGCCATACAGTTTCGCGACACGCATATCCACATCGGCAATCATAGGAAACGGAATCGTGACACCCATTTTCTCGTGAATACTGCGAAGCCAGGCTAAATGAGCATGAACACTATCCACACTCAAACCAATGAGCTTCACCCCCCGCTGACGAAATTGCTCACTAGCTTGGGCAAAGGCCATCAATTCCGTCGTACACACCGGAGTAAAATCCGCCGGGTGAGAAAACAATACCACCCAATGCTGCTCCTGCCACACGCTAAAATTAAAATCGGTCTGTTGCGTCGTCACCGCGGAAAAGTCCGGTGCATGATCCCCTATGCGAGGCAACCCTCGTTCTTCCGACATGAAACCTCCTTCAGTTGGCAAGACTACCCCCCTCCGCCGCAGGCGAAGGAAGCAATCCCGGCTTATCTATTAAATAAAACCGGGAATACGAATAAAACTATCGAGATGTGAAGTGAATAACCCTGGCACAACCTTGCCCTATAACCGGCCAGAATTACCAGGAGCGAGGAATTTCCTCTTCATCATCCTCATGATTGGATTCGGTATCCCGAAAAAACTTATCTGTGCCCAATTCTTCTGATAAGTCTTCCGTCAAATCCAAATCCTCATCGGCATCATCGGTGGAGTCCTCGGAAAACTCATCATCATCAAAATCATCCGCAAGGTCATCCACATCCAGGGGATCAGTGACATCATCGAGTTCAGTGGTCAATGAATCCAGAGTGATATCGGTATCGGTTTCCACTTCAATATCCAATTCGGCATCAATATCGTCCGGTAGAGACGTATCCTCATTATCCGTATCGGGTCCCTGGATAAGAATATCCTCCGCATCCGCATCAACGGGGAAGGCGTTCTTTCTCTTTTTGGCATCAAGGTCTTTTACCACAGGCGATTCTTTTTTAGGCCTTCCCGGTTTCTTTTTGGCCTCAGACGGCGCCGCCTTCTTCACCGATTTGGTGGTGGGAGCAGACTTGGTACGATTCGCCCCGGTTTTCGCCGCAGTTGTCGCTTTCGAAACATTGTCAGATGTAGTCAACTTCTTCTCTTTCCCTTTCACCGCCTTTTTCGGCGTCGCTTTTGATCGTGGGTGCGCTTGAGCCACGGTTTTGGATGTCCCCTTTACTCGAGCCTTCTTATTCTTTTTGGCTTGAGACTTAACGGGGCCCTTGGTCCGAGCCTTGGAGCCGACCTTCGTATTCTTGGACTTCGCTTTGGTAGACGGTGATCGTTGAGGCTTCACAGACTTCTTTGGTTTGGCTTTTGTCTTCGGTTGAGCTTTCGCATGAGTGGTTCGCTTCCCCGCCGGCTTCTGTTTGGGCTTGGCCTTTGACTTGGGCTTAGCCATGGCAGCCATGTGTCACCCTCCTGATTATGTGATCGACAAATGATCCATCTGTGATGGATCGTCTCCTGAGTTGCCCCCATCTAACATGGAGAGACCCTCTCAAGCAACAGAAGATTTTCAAGAAGGAAATTCTTTGCCTTTTCAGTTAACTTCCGGTCATTCAACATCCCTGTTAGAATCGGGTCTCCATGGAAATTATTACCACGCATCTCGAGGCGGATTTCGATGGCCTCGCCTCAATGGTGGCGGCTCAAAAGCTCTACCCGGAGGCACGCCTCGTCCTCCCGGCGGGAGTCCAATCCCGCGAGCGGGACTTTCTCGCGGAATATCCCCTCTCCTTTACGGCACTCTCGGAACTAAATTTTCCGGATATCACCCGTCTGATTTTAGTCGATGCCCAACATCAGGATCGCTTAGGTTTACTCGAAAAAGTTCTTAAAAATCAACATATTTCTGTCCATATTTACGATCATCATCCTTTGGAAACCACCAATCCTCTGCTCCCATTGGCAGACTATTGCAAAGTGGATGCAGTCGGGGCCACCATCACACTCCTCTGCGAAGAACTTCAGGCCAGAGGACTCACATGGACACCCGAAGAAGCCACACTCTTTGCCATAGCCCTCTATGAGGAAACCGGTCAATTTGGCTACCGGAATACCACGCACCGTGATTTCCAGATCGGCGGGGTCCTTGTGCAAACTGGAGCCGATTTAAACCTGGTCACGAAGTACCTTGCCCGGCACTGGACGCCGCCGCAACTCGAATTATTCCATGCACTGTTGCAAGCGGCGCAAACATTAAACCTCGGACATCGAAGGATTCTGCTCACCACCCTCACCTGGCCGGATTATGTGCAGGACATGGCCCAGGTTGTTCAACAACTGGCGCAATTACATGGTGCCGATGCCGTCATCGCCGCTGTCGCCATGGAGGGCAAGGTACAAATTATCGGACGCAGCCGCCATCCTGACATGGATATGAATCAGATTACCAAAGCCTTTGGCGGAGGAGGGCACACTATGGCTGCCGCCGCCAGCATTAAGGGACTCACCATCGTCGAGGTCGAACAGAAAATCCAAGCTCTTTTGCAGGAACAAGCCAAAACCTGGCTCCCCATCCAACGGCTCATGACCACACCTGTCAGGACGGTGGAACCCACCGCCACGATCAAACAGACCGAACGCCTCATGACACAATACGAAGTCAACGCCCTACCCGTTGTGAGTGCTAAGGGCGGTTTCATGGGGTTAGCCACGCGGGAAGCCGTACAAAAAGCCCTCTATCATAAACTGACCACCCACCCCATCGAGCACATCATGCTCAGGGATATCTTTCTGGCCACACCCGGCACACCATTTGACGAGGTCCAACAGCATATGGTCGAACGGAATCAGCGGATCGTCCCGGTGTTGGATCACGACCAAGTCGTTGGCATTTTCAGCCGGACCGATTTGCTTCGGGCTATGCACCAGGCACTCCCGCCTCAGGAAGGAAAGGCCGAGCCCTCTGCCGGAGCAGCCCCTTCAGCTACCGTCGTTCCCACGCCAACCTTGCGTACGTCAAACCTTCACAAACAATTGGCAACCCGTTTACCTCCGCCACTTCTCACCCTCCTCCAGACCATTAGAACACTCGCCGATACCCAGGAGGTGGCCGCGTTTCTCGTCGGCGGATTCGTCCGGGATTTCCTTATGAACATTCCCAATTTCGATTTGGATGTGGTGGTCGAAGGAGACGGCATTCGTTTTGGCAAAGCGTTAGCGCAGGAACTCAAGGCCGAATGGACCATCCATGAGCGATTTGGCACCGTCTCGATCGCCATCCCCAAGACTCTCCACATTCCACAGATGCAACATCTGGACATTGCCACGGCACGAACGGAATATTATGAATATCCCACCGCACTACCGACTGTGGAACGCAGTTCAATAAAAAAAGACCTCTACCGGCGGGATTTCACCATCAATGCCCTGGCCATTCGCTTAAACAGGACGCCCGGTGAACTCCTGGACTATTTCGGGGGGCGGCGAGACATCAAGGACAGAATCGTGCGGGTCCTTCACAGCCTCAGCTTCGTGGAAGATCCCACCCGGGTCTTTCGAGCCATTCGCTTCGAGCAACGGTTTGGTTTCCAGATTAGTAAAGAAACCCAGCATTTCATTCAACAAGCCCAAACCATGGAACTGTTTCACCGGCTTTCCGGCGTACGATTAGGGAATGAACTGATCCATATTCTAGAGGAACCCGAGCCGGCCAAAGGCATTCAGCGATTGAATCAATTTAAACTCTTTCCTTTTATTCATCCCAAGCTGCAATGGAAAGAACCGGCTCCGACGCTCTTTGCATCCGGAGAAAAAATTCTGGCCTGGCATGAGGTGGAGAGTACCCGATCAGGAACCGAGCGATGGCTGCTCTATGCCCTGGCCTGGTTCGAATCGTTGGGCAAATCCGAATTGGTCAAAACCTGGAAACGATTGGGATTCCCGCAACGAAACACAGCAACGGTGGGAGAATTCTTACAGGCCCAGTCCACCTTGATAAGGACTCTCAACCGAAAGCATCTGGCTCCGTCAGAAATTTACGATCTCCTCACGCCATGGCCGAAGGAACTCGTGTTATTTCTCATGGCCAAGGCGCAAAGCAAGCCGGCGATTCATGCGGCCACGGAACGGATCCGGGATTATCTCACCACGTTCCAACATACCGCCATCACCTTAACCGGCCACGACCTGGAGGACATGGGCCTTCCCAAAGGTCCAGCCTATCGCCGGGTGCTCGATCGCATCTTCAAAGCCAAACTGGATCGCCTGGTGACCACACAGGAAGATGAATATCGCCTGGCCAAAACCTTCATTGCGCAAGAAACCGCTTCAGGAAGCCGCTCCAAATCCCCTTCATCGGCAAGGAAAGGCGGCGGTGGATAACCTTCCGGTTGGTTCTCCCGGCAAGCATTCTCTTCATTCCCCATGCACCAGCCTTCATCGCCTCCCCAACCCTCTCGAATTCGCTGGCGAATTCTTCTTCTGCTCCTCCTCATCAGCATCATCACGTATGTCGACCGGGTGAATATTTCCGTAACCGCCCGCCAAATGATGCCCGCACTCGGGCTCACCGATCTGCAAATGGGTCAGATCTTTTCGGCCTTTGTCTTTGGCTACGCCCTCTTTCAAGTTCCCGGTGGCTGGTTGGGCGATCGCTGGGGACCACGTCGCGTATTGACCTTCGCCCTCATCTGGTGGTCGATCTTTACAGCGCTGACGGCCATCGCTCCCACTATCCCACTGGCCAACCTGATCGGGATTATGGGTTCACTCATGGTTGTGCGTTTTCTCATCGGCATCGGCGAAGCCGCCGCGCTGCCCAATTTCAATCGAGCCGTCGCAAACTGGCATCCCCCGAATGAACGGGGCTTAGGCATTGGCATCACCATCGGAGGGATCGGCCTGGGTTCAGCCCTCACGCCACCTATCACCGCCTGGATCATGGTCAATTATGGCTGGCAGACGGCGTTTTATGTCGCAGGCGGATTGGGTATTGGCATCGCCTTCTTATGGTACTGGTACGCAACCGATCATCCCCGGCAACATGCACACGTCAACACCGCCGAGGCCGAATTGATCGAAGGTTCGGAATCACTTCCCGACCCTCCTGCTCCCCTGGAAGGACGATCCGGTAAGGCCTGGGGAACGGTCCATGATGTATTCACCGAACTCGAAACACGTGAAGGACGGCCTTCAGCTTCACAGGCAAAGGGGAACGGGACCGGTGGGAAGAAGGACAACCCCAACTCCCCCACTCCACTACGAACAGGAAAGAAAAGCGAACCAGCGCCCATTCTGAAGTCAAAGACGACCACCGTTCCCTGGAAAGCCATTCTCACCACACCTACTGTTTGGTGGCTCACCTTCAGTTACACCTGTCTCGGCTATGTCGCCTATGTCTATATGTCCTGGTTCTATCTCTACCTCGTCAACGTGAGAGGCTTTGCCATCCTCCAAGGCGCCTTCTTCGCCTCGGCACCATTTATCGCGATGGCTATCTTCTGCCCATTGGGAGGATGGGTGACCGATCGTCTCACCGAACAATACGGGATCAATCGTGGTCGCGCGAGCGTGGGAGGAGCAGGAATGATTCTGGCCGCGCTCTCTATCATCATCGGCGCCAACATCGAAGCGCCCTATGTCGCCATCGGCTTCCTCTCGCTCGGTGCCGGGTGGCTGTATTTCACCGTCGGCCCGTTCTGGTCTTCAACCACGGACTTATCCAAACCCTATGCCGGCACGCTCTCGGGCCTCATGAACACGGGCGCCAACCTGGGTGGGACCCTCTCGCCAACACTGACGCCCTGGCTGGCCGAAACCTTCGGCTGGTCGGTCTCCCTCGGCATCGCCGCCGGCATTGCCCTACTCGGTGGACTGTGCTGGATCCGCATTCGTCCGGGAATGGGAATAAGATCTTAATAGCAGTCAGACCTCAGGTGCCTTGCTATAACCACTTAGTACTTCTCTTCTCTCCCCTCGTGGAGTCTCATTGACTTTTTTCGTATACTGTCAGTCAACAACAGTTCGATAAGGAAAATTGGAAGTATCGTGCCATATGTTCGAGGGATTGAAGGACCTTACCGATTTTTCTTTTATAGTTTTGACTGCAATGAACCCAAACATGTTCACGTCCAACGAGAGCGCCATATCTGCAAATTTTGGCTAGAACCAATTTTCTTGGCAGGTTAATGATGTATTTGCGCCACATGAGTTAAATCGAATCCGAAAAATCCTGCTCGACCGGATAGACAAAATGATCGAAGCCTGGGAGGAACATTGTGGTCACAAATGAACCCAGAATATCCACGATAGAGGTCTCAGATGAGACCATCACCGCGCAGTTAACCGACGGACGAAAGATCAGTGTGCCCTTGGTATGGTCATGGCGATTAACCAATGCTACTCCTGAACAACGCAAGAACTTCCAAATTATTGGAAATGGACATGGAGTGCATTGGCCTGATGTTGATGAGGACATTAGCGCTATCGGAATGCTCGAAGGCCTTCCCGCACGACCTGTCAAACATCCCGTCTAACCCTTGCAACTCAACCCGTCCCTATCCGCAAACTTCAATTTCATTGTAGATCTTGTCTGTCGGCTGGCCCGTAAACCCTCGGCATCGCCTTACTCGGGGGACTCTGTTGGATTTTTATTCAACCAGAACATGGGCTCAACATCCCCAAGCCGGGAGATCGAGCGTGAGCGGGTCTAAACGGTCCACAATACAGACGGACACCGACATGATTCTATTATTTTTGGATCATGGTAAACTGCGGTGCGGCAGGAGAAAAAAAGAGCGCAGGTAGCCGAGGCACTCCCGATTCAAGAGAAAATTTTCGGTGAACCCAACGGTTGTCCCAACAATCAAAACAGACGAGAACCACCGAACCTTGACATCGTCCAATAGGGTGCGGAGCCATTTATGGATACGGGTACCGTTTATCGGCGGCATCATGTCCCTCTCTATTTTTCTGCTCTTTTCCGGTCTTGTTTGTGCCACGGAGATTAAAGAGTTCAAAAAGGGCGTCGTCAAAATTACTGCATTCGTCAATGGGCAACTCAATGTCGGGACGGGATTTATCGTGAGGCTCGACAAGGACGCCGCCTATATCGTAACTGCCGCACATGTAATTTCTGGGGATAGCAAGCCACAGGTGTGGTTCTTTCCTCTTCCTCATCAATCGTTTGCCTCACAGGTGTTAGGGCTAGATGGCACCAATGAGAATGGGTTGGCCGCTTTGCGTGTTTCACATCCCATTCCTGATGGACTCGTGGCGCTACCGCTCGATCAGACCACCCAGGCATCCGGGGGAGAATCCATTACCTTCATCGGATTTCCACCGAATCTGGCTCCATGGACTGTCTCAACCGGAAGTATCAGCGGGAGGAAAGGCCCACACCTGATGTTTCAGGCGTTAGTGGAGGAAGGTCATTCGGGAGGCCCCCTTTTGCTTGATGG
Source organism: Candidatus Nitrospira neomarina (assembly GCF_032051675.1). Taxonomy (NCBI): domain Bacteria; kingdom Pseudomonadati; phylum Nitrospirota; class Nitrospiria; order Nitrospirales; family Nitrospiraceae; genus Nitrospira; species Candidatus Nitrospira neomarina. Next base: position 351,229 of record NZ_CP116968.1, on the reverse strand, counting down.
CAAAGTGATCGGCGTCGTGACAGACGCTCAGGGACGCCTGGGGTATGCAGTACCCACACCCGTTTTGGCCATCGCGTTGAAAGGATGGCATGTGGAACCATCGGGGAGCGACTCATTATCACTGGAGATTTCAGGTGCAGACGGTGCGCCGATGATTCGGATCCCTGCAGGGCAGTTTGAAACGAATATAGAATCACGCTCAGGGACCGGGAACATGACCGAAGGGAATCGATATACCGTCTATGTCGAAGAATTCTTCATCGACAAATATGAAGTTACTATTGAACGGTATGAGAAATTTCTACACGTCACCGGTCGAACAGCGCCGGAATATTGGGATCACATCAAAATGCCTCAGGATGCCAATCGCCCTGTCGTCGCGGTGACCTGGCCGGAGGCCAAAGCCTACTGCCATTGGGCCAAGAAGAGATTACCTACCGAGGATGAATGGGAGAAAAGCGCGCGAGGAACAGACGGACGCATGTATCCATGGGGCAATGACCCACCAACGAGGGAATTCACAAATTTTGCAACATTTGGTGACTTTCAATTATCAAAACTTTCTCCGGTCGGAGCATTCGAAAAGGATAGAAGTCCCTATGGAGTGTATGACCTGGCCGGAAATGTGAGTGAATGGACGGCAGATAACTGGAATGAATCACGAAATTTAGACCGTAATGAGGAGGAAATACCCGCGGGTTCACGCAAAGTCATACGGGGTGGAACTTGGAACGCAATGGACGAATATTTGAGAGCCGCATTGCGCTCTTATGCTTCACCAACCAACAGAGATTTAGGTCTTGGTTTCCGCTGCGCTCAAAATCTGGATACGCAGCCATAAAAAAAGGTGAGGGATATGACGGAAGAAAGGATAGTCTAAAAATCGGCACAATGGATTGAAAGGACGTCTAAACGGTTCTCTTATCCCTGGATCATGGTAAGCTAAATCGCTGATTCAGAGGGTCACGAAAATAGGCAGTCACGGAATCGGAAATATTCGGGACAAAACCTTCAAGGAAAGGTAGTCAACTTTAAAGAGAAAGGAGGTACACCATGGGAGACAAAGGCGGAAAAAAGGATAAAGACAAAGCTCAGAAGCAAAAAGCCGACCAACAGAAAAAGAAAGATAAAAAGAAATAGCTGAGGCATTTCCTTCAAGGGAAGTGGTGGGCTTCGCCTAAGCGAAGCCCACAATTCTTCAGACATGAGCTCTAGTCATCAACGAACAGAATCAAATCGGCAACCAATATAATTTTCTCGCATTCTATCTCCTATCAATTGTTATGTCAGAGCAAGAGCCTTCCTACACAAAACCCTTAAAAGCGGATCTTGAAGCCATATTCCACAATCATGAGAAATGGCTAAATTCAAATGGCCACGAGGGTAATCCAGCCATCTTAGAAAACCTTGATCTCACAAAAACCCACCTGGATAGAATTTCTTTTTCTTTGTACGGTAAAAACCTTTCCAAGGCATTTATAGAAAATGTCAACTTCACAGGCAGTTATCTTGAGAGCGTTAAGCTGATTGGGGCAGATCTCAAAAGAGTGACTTTTGAAAGTGCCATTTTAAATAAATCAACCCTTGTGAAGGCAAATTGCTATGACTGTTCTTTCAATAATTCGTTCATACTTGACGCTGACCTTAGCAATTCAACTTTTGAAAAATGCCAATTTAAGAAGGCAAAACTTGCCGGAAGTGATTTAAAGAATTCGAAGTTCCCCCAAAGTAATTTCGAAGAAGCCTATTTGCTAAGAACGAAGCTTGATGAATCCAATTTTCAAGACTCAAATTTCGAAAAAGTTACTGGACTTCTTGGCAGCCAATTAGCTGGCACTGATCTTTCTGGTGCCAAAATTTCTGAGGATATCAGGAAATTTGAAGGCCTAGCTAGGATTGAAGAACTCTCTAAAAAGGCTGGAAAACTTTTTATATTAATGTTGGTAGGGTGTTTGTATTCATGGCTCACAATAGCCACCACTACTGACTCCCAATTGTTTTTAGATTCAAAATATTATGATCTGCCCATAATTCAAACCGCAATTCCCATCACTCCTTTCTTCTATGTTGCACCTCTAATATTGTTAGGCATTTACATTTGGTTTCACCTATATTTACAACGCCTATGGGAAGAAATGGCAGCTTTGCCAGCCATCTTCCCTGATGGGAAAGCTTTGGATCAAAAAGTATTCCCATGGCTCCTTAGCGGTTTTATTCGAGCCTATATCCCTCTATTAAAGACAAACCTCCCGGATTTGTTTGGCCTACAATTTATTGCCTCATTAGTTCTTGCATGGGGTCTTGTACCTTTTATTCTTAGTGAGTTTTGGGTCCGAGTTATCCCGACACATGATGAGACTTTTATATTAACATTGGCCTCCATATTTTCAATTTCCCTGGGATTTGGCATTTATTTTTTTTCTCTAGCTCGCCTAACACTTGACAAATCCCTCAAAAGACCAAGAATTTTTGGAATAAGTTTTTCGGCATGCCTTTTTGCTTTGCTTATTCTTGTTCTTGTTTCAAGAGCAGCCGTTAACATAACAACAACTTCTGAGTGGTGGCCATTCTATCTAAAAACTGATGCATACTCCCTTGAACCAAGACACCCAATGGATCAATATTTATCCAGCAACTTAGCCTGGAGCAAAAAAATTAACTATGCACTATTAGAATTTCTCCAAGAACTTGGACTTCGAACTTATCCCAAATTTTATAGGGAAAACCTTACCCAGCCACCCGAGAGTTGGCCACAAGATTTTGAGCACATATCAAAGATTGAGGGTGCCGATTTTAGGGGTAAAAATCTTCGCCACCTTTATGCCGAAGGGGGATTTTGGGCAAACTCCCGTTTCAACGGAGCAGACTTAAGCTATGCATTTTTGATGGCAGTTTATTTGGGAGGGGCGGATTTTTCTCGGTCAAATTTAACTGGTGCCCTTATGCTGTCTACACTGGAAAACGCAAAATTATTAGGGGCCAACCTTGCAAATGTTCGGATGGGCGGTAAATATAAGAAGGCCGATTTTCGAGGGGCCAACTTTGGGAAGGCCTTTATAATTAATGCTGACTTTTCTCAAACTTTTCTGGCAGGAACAACCTTCGAATCTGCGATTTTTGATGCCGTAAACTTTGAGCAGGCCATTTTCTCTGGCCCCTACCCAATTTTTGACAACCAAGCAAGCATTGAAAGCCCTGGGATTAGCCTGGTAATAGAGAAGACGAAAGAGGGTACCAGCGATTTCTCCAATGCTGTCTTTCGATTTGGGAATTTCAATAAGACCAATTTAGAAGGGGTAAAATTTTTCAAAACTAAATTTTTCGATGTTGACCTAAGTGGGTCTCAGGGCCTCGCCCAAGCACAAATTGATGAAGCTTGCGTTGATGAGAAAACAAAATTGCCGGTTGGGATTAAACGCCCGAATCCCTGCCCTTGACTTAAAAATTTTTATGACGTTTAGAAGGTCAAAACAATCCCTTGTGTTTAGACCTCTAATTAGAACCTTTTTGAGGGGGCCTGACTTTTTTGACATTCCTTAAAAAGTAGGATGCACCATGCAGCGCTATAAAATTCTTCATCGGACGTATTATAATTTTTCGGGTGCGGTGACACTTGGACCCCATCACTTGCGCCTGCGTCCGAGAGAAGACTATGACCTGCACATTGAATCGTTAGACCTGAAGCTCACACCGCCGGCCAACCTGCTATGGCATCGGGATGTAGAAGGCAATTCGGTGGCCACAGCCACCTTCGATGTGCCCGCCAACCAACTAGCGGTTGAAAGCGAAGTCATCATCCAGCAATTCAATGAGGCTCCACTCGACTTTCTCGTCGCCGACTACGCTGTCGCGTACCCGTTTACCTATCAATCCGATGACCGGATCATGCTGTTGCCCTACATGGCATATCCCGAGCAAAACACCAAAGATCGACTGACTGAATGGATGAAAAATTTCTGGAAACCGGAAGAACCGATTCAGACGTATACACTCCTGCAGCGCTTAGGCACCCACATCAACCAAACCCTATCCTATCGAGTGCGGGAAGAACCTGGCGTTCAAACGGTGGGGCAGACACTGGAATACGGCACCGGTTCCTGCCGTGATTTTGCCTTGCTCTATATGGAAGCCGCACGGTGCTTGGGTCTTGCCGCACGATTTGTCAGTGGGTATCTCCACGCACCACCATCAGCCACCGATTATGGTGCCACCCATGCCTGGGCCGAAGTCTACCTGCCAGGGGCCGGGTGGAAGGGGTTTGATCCCACTGGTGGAACCATGGCCGGAACCGATCATATTGCCGTGGCCGTCGCCAGATTGCCCGAATCCGTACCGCCCATCGAGGGATCGTTCGTGGGGCCCCCAGGCTCAACGCTTCATGTCGGGGTCTGGGTCACAAAGTGTGAGTGAACCATTACTTTTTGTTCTTATGAAACAAGATCGCCCTCGTCTTCTCTTAATCCAGATGGACGTCTACAATATCCAAAGAACACGGTTCTTTCATCCCTCAACCATAAAGGTCCACCGTGACAATCTGGGTTGATGCCGATGCCTGCCCCAAGGTAATTAAGGAAATATTATTCCGCTCCGCAGACCGGACCGCAGTGCAGGTGACGCTTGTGGCCAATCGCCTTTTGTATACTCCGCCCTCGCCCTATATTTCGGCCATCCAAGTCGCCGATGGATTTGATGTCGCGGATTCCGAAATCGTCAAAAGACTCAAGGCCGGCGACCTGGTGATCACCGCCGACATTCCGCTTGCCGCTGAGGTGATTGCGAAGGGTGGCCATGCGCTTGATCCGCGCGGGGAGATGCATTCTTCCGATACGATTCAAGCCCGTCTGATGATGCGGGATTTCATGGAGACCCTCCGGGCCAGTGGCGTCGAGACCGGAGGGCCGTCGGCTTTGAGTCAACGGGATCGGCAATTATTCGCCAAACACCTCGATTACTATCTCACGACCCTGGTCAAACGGAAGGATGCAAAAGACTAGAGACCGGGAACCACACATGGGGAATGGTGGCAGCCCATAAACCAGTGCTGACTCTGTTTAATCTCCTGAACGAGATGCGCGACATGACGAAAAATTCGATATTGCCCGCATTGCCCTCACCGGAAAATCCCCGGACAACCAAACCCAGGGGGCCTGATTAACCAGCATGAGACTCTCCCCGACAAGCACGATTCTCTCACCCTTGTATGGACTTTTCCTTTTGGTATTGTTGATTCCGGTGCCAGCCCATTCCGAAGAAGGTCAGGCCGTTGAACAATTGGAAAAGATCATCGAAAAACCAAAGGCTGCCCAAAAAAGTTTAAAAGATCAGGGACTCCTCCTGGAAGTCACCAATACGATGGATATCCTCTCCAATATCTCCGGCGGCGTTCATCGAAAAACCACTCTCACCGGCGATTTGGATCTCCTGCTCACCGTCGATATAAAAAAATTAGTTCCTAGCTGGAGGGGTACGGTTTTTCTGTATGGCTTGGGCTTGTATGGGGGCGATCCAAGCAACAATGTCGGTGACATCCAAGGGGTGAGCAACATTGCGGCACCAGATACATGGAAACTGTTCGAAGCCTGGTACCAGCACAATATTTTTAAACGCGTTTCTCTGCTTGCCGGCCTGTATGATATCACCTCCGAGTTTGATGTCATTGTATCCGCGTCGACACTTTTTCTGAATAGCTCCTTCGGGACTGGAGCGGAACTTGGAGCGGGCGGCAGAAACAACCTGTCCACCTTTCCTGCAACCTCTCTGGGAATCAGGACGCAAGCCATCCTCACCGATTCTCTCATGGTTCGCGCCGTGGTCGCCGATGGCATTCCGGGGGATCCCAATAATGCTCGAGGTACTCATGTTCGTTTAAAAAAAGATGATGGCCTGTTCGGTTCCATGGAATTGGCATATTACAAATACAACACGGCTGATTTAATACAAACAAAGGAAAAAACGGTCGATGAACTCCCTCGTCGTCTGATCTTCCGCCGGATTGGAAGATCCGCTCCTCTCGTGTATGAAGCAAAAGTTGCCCTCGGATTCTGGGGGTACACCACTTCCCTGGATCAACTCAACAAGGTCAATAGTTCGGGAGAACCTGTAAAACAAAATGGCACTTACGGGATATATGGCTTAGCGGAATATGATGTATATTATGAAAAAGACGACAAAGATCAAGGTTTGACTCTCTTTGGCCGAGCCGGAATGGCTGACCCCAATGTGAACCGCATTTCCCAGTATTATGGCGGCGGGTTCATCTATAAGGGATTAATTCCGGGGCGAAACATTGACCGAACCGCGTTCGGGGTGGCAGCCGCAGTGAATAGCCATGAGTATAAACGGTTCCAACGGCGGGCAGGACAACGGGTTGAGAATACGGAGATCACGCTGGAATGCACGTATTCCATCTTTGTGAATCAAAACCTCGTCATTCAACCGGATTTTCAATACGTCATTAATCCCGGGACGGTTCCCGGCAGGAATAACGCCGTCGTGGTAGGCGCGCGACTTGAAGTCAATTTCAACAATTAATGTGTCCCCTACAAGCATCTCGGGAGGGAGTCAAAATGAGTGGCTTTCACAAACACATTAAAGTTTTTGCATGGATGGAAGGGGGAATATCGTAAAGGGTAGACCCCATCTCTGTAGCCGTTCGCTTAAAACTTCCGATCAGATTCCACAAGATCCACCATAAACCGTCGCTCCTCCATCATCAGCATTCTCTCCGGCAGGGTCTTAGATTTAAGATTTATTGCATGCCTTGCAGGATTTCCCAGATACGCATAAGAAGCCAAAGGATTCCTACCACCGTTCCGGCGATCACCAAAGCCACGACTAACAATAACCCTATTACGAAAACCCAATCCCCTGTAGTGGACCTTGGACGATCCCCAACAGCATATCGCTCCAACAACTCAACATTTTTCACATTACTTTTAAACCAGACAGAGAACAGATCACCGAGAATGGGAATGGCACCGACCACGCTGTTAATCGCGATATTGAGACTCATACGGATGAGGACGATTTTAGGAAGTTGGGATTGAGCCGCCACGACAAGGATGACTGATCCAGCCAGACCTGCGAGGGCATCGCCCACACCTGGAATCAGTCCCAGGATCGGATCTAACCCGATACGAATTGAGGTTCCTGGAATCGTAAAACGCCGGTCTAATATTTCCGCCAGATGTTTGGCAATTTCAAATTTTCGGGAGTGTCGCACCATAGGGGTTTTGTTCCTTTTACTCCTGCAAAATATTAAATCCAATAATCCTATCAGGAAAATTCCGATTAGCCTTCATTTCACCAGATCTGACGCAGAAATGTTATAGACGGATGAGTTGCCAAAATGAAATAAATATACAGTCATGGAGCGGTTTCTACAAAAAACAGGTGGTGTTGCCGCCACTGGAAAAATGAGTCATTTTAATTTACCCATACCCATTCCCACCATTTTGCGATGAAAAGCCTGTTTCCTCTGATAGGATGGTCCTTTGTTGTTCGACGAAAGAAGGGGGTTGGTCTTTGACAAAACCAGCCCCCTGTGATCTTCCACAGCTTTCTACCATTCAGGTAGAGTTCCTTTCCCCCGCCCCAGTCAGTTAAGAAACCTCTTCTCCCCAGTCCTTGGCCAAACCTGTAACTCTGATTGAATTTCGGGAAAGAGGCCAAAGGCATTGCTATTGAATCTCCCAGCTCGAAGAGGTGGTCCCCGGTGAACCTGTTGAACCAACAGTGACCCCATTCATCAGCCACACCTCGACCTCACCGGTGTCGGTGTTGAACCAGGTCAAATCTACTTTCCCGCTACCGTCCCGATCACTGACCTGGGCAATGTCCCACTCCAAAGCCTTGCCTGCCAGGGCACCCGTGGTCCCGATCGTGAGTCCATTCATGAGCCAGAACGCCACCGCACCGCTGCCGGTATTACGCCAGATCAGGTCAGCGGTCCCATTCCCATCAACATCCCCCACCCCGGCCACCTCAAACACCAAGCTGGCATTCCCTGGGACTCCGATTGACAGGACCGAGAGGCCGTTCATTAACCACACGGCCACCGCCCCGCTGTTGCTATTCCGCCAGATGATATCGGCTTTGCGATCGGCATTGACATCGCCCATTCCGACAATCTTCCACTCACCCGGGACACCACCGAGCGATCTGGATGAGGCAATGGTCGCTCCACTCATCAGCCACACGACAACCACCTTGCTAGTGGTATTTCGCCAAACGAGGTCTGCCGTGCCATTCCCATCCACATCTCCAAGTTGCTCAAGCACCCAACCGGTAGGGACAGTGCCCGGGAAGCCTACCGATGCAATGGTATTCCCATTCATTAACCACACAGCCACCGTACCACTGGTGCTATTGCGCCAAATCACATCAGCCTGACCATCCGCATTCACATCGCCGATACCGGTAATCTCCCAAGCTGGAGGGACACCGCCCGGGAAACTTGAGGAAGCAATTGCCGTTCCATTCATAAACCAGATCGCCGTGCTGCCATTATTGATATTGCGCCACACGATGTCAGCCTTGCCATCTCCATCCAAATCAAAGTTCGCCGTGCGATTATGAATGAAGATATCCCGGATTCCATTCGTATCACCCGGAACCAGGTTGGTTGAATCTGAGAAAAATCCGACAATCCGACCATCCTGACTGATTGCCGGATTACAACTAAAATCATTGCCTTGCACTCCACCGGTCGTCACACTCATCCTGGTGGTCGTGTTGGTCTGACGATCATGCACAAACACATCACCCTCTCCATTCGTATCGTCCGGAACGAGATTGGTGGCAAAAGAAAGAAATGCCACAAAACGTCCATCCCCGCTGATGGTCCCCTCTGAACTCTCTCCTCCTCCTTGGAGACCGCCACTTGCCACACTGACGCGCGTGGTGGTGTTCGTTTGACGGTCATGGACAAACACATCACCCACTCCATTGGTATCGCCAGCGACGAGATTCGTTGCATCCGATTGAAATGTGACATAGCGACCATCCGCACTCAATTCGGCATCCACACTCTCACCATTGACCTGCCCTCCGCCTGTGGCCACACTCACACGCGTCGTCACCCCTGTTTGCCGATCATGAATGAACAGATCCCGCACACCATTGGTATCGCCCGGGACCAGGTTAGTCGCATCGGATTCAAACGCCACCAACCCCCCATTCGCACTGAGAAATCCCGCTCGACTGGTATTATTCCCCTGGATTGCGCCTGTGGCCACACTCACGCGTGTCGTCGCCCCTGTTTGCCGATCATGAACGAACACATCTAACACTCCATTGGTGTCACCCGGCACCAGATTGTTCGCAAAGGAGTGGAACGCCACAAACCTGCCGTCAGCACTCAGGGCTGGAGTAAAACTGTTGTTATTGGACTGTCCCCCACCCGTCGCAACACTGACCCGGCTCGTGATGCCTGTCTGCCGATCATGGACGAACACATCAGTGGTGCCATTTGTATCCCCCGGAACCAGGTTCGTGGCATCCGACCGAAATGCCACATAACGCCCGTTGGCGCTTATGGCAGGCTCAAGGCTCTCACCATTGGCCTGCCCTCCACCCGTCGCCACGCTCACGCGCGTAGTTTGTTGGTTTTGCCGATCGTACACGAATATATCTCGTACCCCGTTGGTATCACCGGGCACCAGATTAGTCGACAAGGAATAGTAGGTAACAAACCTGCCGTTTTCATTAAGGTCCGGAAGAAAACTATTGTTATTGCCTTGCAGATTACCGGTGCTGACACTGACTCGGGCCGTCTCCGCTCCATAGGTAGGGGGTGCAAGGAATACGAGCATGAGGACGATTGTGCCCGCAGTGACCATTTGGTTGAAAATTTTCATGTGTGTTCCTCCAGAACCCTGAATGAGTTTTAGGAATAAAGCCATCTATGAAATGATTGCTGCTGCGCCTTATCAAGTGGGAAACACGTCATGTGTAGAATATTTCTCCTGGTGATCCGAACCCGGATCCGCATGAAAAGAAAGTCTCTGGCCTGCTCAATTCTTGCTCCATTTCATCGTTTTGACGCAAAACTTCTTTCTATCAGGAGCGAGGCACAGTCAGATTCGCAAAAAAAGCCTAACTCAACTGACAAATAACTTCCACACATTCCTCAATGACCCAATTCGCTCATCTGGCTTCACCCCCACAACACCACGAAATCCAGTAAAAATTAGAAATGATATTCGTACAGCAATCAAAATTGATTGAACCTGTTTCCCGATGAAATCATGCATGATGCGCAATATGGGTGCCGATATCTGGGTACGCGGCATTAAAAAATGTCGCCCGGGCATGGCTTGAGCGACAGAAACGGACCAGCTATTCAAGAGAGGGACGAAAAGAGCTAAATAACGGGAAGACTGCAGCCGGGACTCACCAATTTTTTTCGAGAGGAATGAGATGCCGGGCCTTTTGACTTTTCTGTCACTCGCGACGTACAAGAGTCAATCATCATTTGCCTTCACTTAGAAAAGGAGTCGCATATGCAGTGTCCGTGTCAGAGCGGAAAAACCTTCAACCAATGCTGTGAGCCCATCATCACCGGACCGAAACAGGCAGAAACTGCAGAACAGCTTATGCGGGCCAGATATTCGGCCTATACGCAAGTCCAGATGGATTTCATCGAAAAGACCCATGACCCGAAAACCAAACACGATATTGACCTTGAGGCCAATCGCAAGTGGGCAGAAACTACCAAATGGACGGGGTTAGAAATTCTGTCGACGAAACAGGGCGGAATAGAGGACGAAGCGGGCCTCGTCGAATTCAAGGCCACGTTTGAGACCGAAGAGGGCCCTCAAATCCATCATGAGCTAAGCGAGTTTCGGAAACATAAGGGGAGTTGGTATTTCACCGACGGCAAAAGTCCTGGAGTTCAGACCGTCGTGCGTAGCGAGGCCAAAATTGGACGGAACGATCCGTGCCCCTGCGGCAGCGGGAAAAAGTATAAAAAATGCTGTGGAAACGCCTGAATCAGCATGGGACTCCCTATCGCGTCCGTTTGACGCCCTCCTGTCCCGGCATGACCTCATTCTCTGTAAACACGCGCCAAACTGACCGATGCCTGGCTAGATGGGCGACGGAGATCTTTCTCTGTCGAAAAGCTCAGGCCGTCTTCGCCGCCCCTTGCCATAGCATATCGTAGCCGAGTTCTTTCGTCTCAGAACACATGGTAGCCAAAGCGGCGAATGTCTTATTGAACAGTTCATCGGCATGAGATTTTTCGTGATCCGCAAATGAACTCCAATAGGTCACAATCGCGTAATGGTCATCTGCGGCTTTTGATTCACTTAAGGACCCTTCGTCAGAGACGAAACCGGAAAATTTGAACACCTGCCCGGCAATGAAGCCGCCCTTGTCTCCGCCATAGGTTTCCTTGACGACCATGCACATCTCTCCAACGGCCAGCTCTACCTGATCGAAGGAAACCCCGGGCTTCAATTTGACGGTGTTAAACAACATTTTCGCCCCAAAGGGAAGTGTTATAGGACCAAACATGGCACCCTCCTGGTAAGAGCACCCGTCTCGAAGCGGGTGCCTATAAAAGGAATGACAGACCAACTCTATCCGCAGAACCTATTATCATCCTAGCACTTACCTCATAGGGCTCGCAGGCCTCACACCACACGATTCCTTACCAACCATCGCGAAGGCCTCATCTAAGGGTTGACACCACATCAGGCATGCTCGACCAGGTATCCGTCCAAATCGCATTGACAAAGACCGGAAAAACTTTGAGAATCCTGGCAGTGAATCCACGCGGCTATTCATCGCTGGCGCCACCATCACGACGCCATCACTTGAAAGGACGCACATCATGGGGAATGCATACCGGGGTCGTCACAAACTGCGACGGCTCCAAAAACCTGCTGTCGACAAACCCATTGACGAACTCCTCAAAGGACTGCGACCCAAGCCTTCAGCCTCGAGCAACAGCTCTTATCGGGAACAGTCACTGAAGATTCACGGGCTCATTTGTGCCAAATGCGCCAGAGAATTCGACCTCAAGAACAGACATCTGCTCACGGTGCACCATAAGGACGGCAATCACCACAACAATCCACCGGACGGATCGAACTGGGAGAACCTCTGCGTATACTGCCACGATGATGAACACAGCCGGGGAATCCTCGGTGATTATTTGCGCAAGGCGAAGGAGGACAAGGCTTAGGGAATCAGTCTACAATCTCTGAGCAGACGCAGAACGCGTGTTATTGTCTTGTACGAATTGACGGAGAGGTTGATGATCCTATGCTGAGGAAAGAATCACTAAGGGGGATACATGGCATCTATGTGGTTGTTGAGGACTTAGGTCCGGAGCTGAGGGGGGTATTAAACCGAAGTGAGGTGCGCAAACGAGTGGAGGCACAATTGCAAACGGCGGGGATTCGTCTGGTCAAAGAACTCGAAGCTGCCAAATTGCCCGGAGAGCCGTATTTATATGTCAATATGGCGGCTCTTCCCTTGGGCCCAAAGCGTTACGCCTGTCGGATCGACCTTGAAGTCCACCAACTGGTCGCCCTTGTTCATAACTCCTCCACAGGACACGCCATCACCTGGGAACAAGGCGTCGTGACGGCGGGTGGGGTCAAAACCATATTCAACAATTTTGACGAATTGGTTTTGGATTTTATTTGTGATTACCTGGCGATGAATCCCGACAACTAGTTTATCAACTCCATCCCCGCCTCTCGTTCCGGCGAATCTCCCGCTCTTCTACCACGACTCTTTCCTCCTTTCACCGGCCTTCAGTCCCACACGAACACGGGCTTCGTCCAACCGACCCGTTCCTGATCACCAAAACTTTCGTCCTTCCACAATACGTTACGAACAAGAGGATTTCACGGGTTGCGCCGGCTGATTCTCATGAAATTTGACCTTGACTGGTCAATCATGAGAAAAGAACTATTGTCCAATTTTCTAGCTTAGAAGGAGACTGCTCATGGCGAAAGCGCGCGCCCGTCACATTTTGGTTTCAACAGAAGAAGCATGCAAAAACTTAAAAACACAAATTGAGGGTGGTGGAGATTTTGCTGCCGCTGCGAAGGAACATTCCACCTGTCCATCAGGCAAACAAGGTGGCGATCTGGGCGAGTTCGGCCCCGGTCAAATGGTCAAAGAATTTGATGAGGTTGTGTTTAGCGGGGAACTCGGCAAGGTCCACGGCCCGGTTAAAACCCAGTTCGGTTATCATCTTCTTGAGATCACCAGCCGCACTCCATAAATTGTTCACTGTTCATATGGACAAGGGCATGGTTCGTGGCTATGCCCTTTTCCTGACCCCATCATTTTCAAAACCTGTCACCAGCCTTGGGGTCAATCATTCTTCCCACTCATACATCCGACAGATTCCATAACCAAACGTCTTCCCGGCCTCCCAATCAGATACGGAAAGGTTTGGCAGCAAGATTCCCCTTGATGTAGACTTCAGTACTTCATTGAACGATCTGAAACACTTTACATTTATTGATTATGCCAAGCGAACCCCAGCCGCCAAAATCAACGCAATTCAAAAAGCTTCTCTTGTCCTCCCAGCTTGAATTTATCTGCGAGGCTCACAATGGATTGAGCGCCAAGATTGTAGAAGAAGCAGGATTCCATGGCATCTGGGCCAGCGGACTCTCGATCTCAGCTCAATTCGGCGTGCGAGATAACAACGAGGCGAGTTGGACCCAGGTCCTGGACAATCTGGAATTTATGTCTGACGCGGCACGCATTCCGATTCTCCTCGACGGAGATACAGGATACGGCAACTTCAATAATATGCAGCGTCTCATTCGCAAACTGGAACAACGGCATATCGCGGCCGTGTGCATTGAAGACAAGTTGTTTCCGAAGACGAATAGCTTTCTCAAGGGTGACACACAGCCCATGGCCGACATGGAAGAATTTTGTGGAAAAATCAAAGCCGGGAAAGATGCGCAATCCGATCCGGATTTCTGCATCATCGCCCGGGTTGAAGCGTTCATCTGCGGATGGGGACTGACGGAGGCCTTGAGACGGGCAGAGGCGTATCGCCAGGCCGGGGCGGATGGCATTCTGATTCACAGTGCGCTGGCGGTGCCGGATGAGATTCTGGCGTTTAAGCGGGAATGGAGCAATCGCTCCCCCGTGGTGATTGTGCCGACGAAATATTACTCCACTCCCACCGATGTATTCCGGCAGCATGGCTTTTCCATGGTGATTTGGGCGAATCATATGCTCCGCGCCGCAGTCGCCACCATGCAAACGACCGCTCGCGTTCTGAAGGAACAGGAAAATCTTTTATTCATCGAGGATAACATTGTGCCGGTCTCTGAGGTTTTTCGTCTGCAAGGTGCAGATGAACTCATGGAAGCCGAGCAACGCTACCTTCCTAAAAGTGCCGACCGCGCATCAGCTATTGTCCTCGCCGCTTCCCGTGGAGATGAGTTAGGGGACCTCACCGAAGACAAACCAAAAACCATGGTGAATATTCGTGGCGTCCCCCTCCTTGCTCATATCGTTGACGCATACAACAGTGTGGGCATCAAGGAAATTCTTGTGGTCCGGGGGTATAGAAAAGAGGCCGTCAATCTTCCCAATTTAACCTATGTCGATAACGATGCCTTCGCGGAAACGGGAGAATTGGATTCCTTATTGAAAGCGCTTCAATCAAAAGACGCCCGATTCCCCGACACCATCGTATCCTATGGCGATGTCTTGTTTAACACGTACATTCCTCAGGCATTGCTGCAAACAAAGGATGACTTTGTCATTTTTGTGGATAGCCACTGGCAGGAAAAAACGAGTTACACGAGGCTTGGTGGATTTGCCGAATGTAGCGCTCCAAATTCCCGAAAGGCCTTTAACGCCCAGATTCATCTCAAGCAATTAGGCCGGGCAGTGCCTTCGGACATGATTCATGGCGTATGGATGGGGTTTTTTAAAGTCTCGGCTCAAGGTGTCACACAATTACATGAGGTCCTTACCGAACTTCTTGCCGACCCGAATCACAGGAAAGCAGGAATGGCCATCCTGTTCCAGGAGTTATTACGACGAAACTATCCGATTCGGGTGCTCTACACCGTCGGACATTGGCTGGACATTAACAGCCTCGATGATGTCGTAGAAGCGGGAAGTTTCTAAACGTCGTTTTCTAAATTTTCCTTGAAAGGACGAGATACCGGGCTTCAGTCCGGAAATTGAGAATTTGCCTGATGCGTCTTGAAGAGCATGATTATTTTGTGGCAGCGAAAGGACCAACATGCCATTATATCCCCTTCAGCCTCATCAATGAGGTAGAAGAACTATCACACATTACAGGATCAGGTACGTATCCGCATGGAGGCTTCACAATGAACATCTCCGACCTCTCTCAGAAAGAATTTAAAGAACTGGTGAATAGCATGGTGGATGACCGGTTGTGTGAACTGCTGGGCGACCCCGATCTTGGGCTGGCTCTGGATGACAAGGTGCGCGCGCAATTAAAACAAGTTTTGAATTCCCCGGAGCGGGTGACGGGAGAAACCGTCGCTGAACGACTAGATCTCAAGTGGTGAGATGACATGGCCTGGTATCGCGTCACCTATCAGCCTGCAATCCTGGACGACCTTCAATCAACCGACCAGGGTATGGCCCAGCGCCTGTTGGATAAGACCAAGTGGTTGGCCTCGAATGTCGCCAACCTTCGACATGAACCCCTGCACGAGGATCTTCCCGGTCTCGTCCAATACGCCGTGGGAGATTGGCGCATTCTCTACTCCATCGACCCGGACGAGCATGTCGTCCACATCCATCGAATTGCGACCAGGCGAGAATTGTATGCCAATCGCACCGCACCTCAGGATTCATGAGTCGGCCTGAACAGATCGAACAGGAACTCACCAAGGCCGCCAGGGGACTCCAGAATGGGAACGATGGTTTGGCCAGAGTATGCGCACGACGAGCCGTCGCATTGGCCTCTCAACAGTGGGCGGAGCAACAAAATCTGGCAACCTGGAAGGGAGATGCCATGCATCATCTTCGGCAGGTCCAAGCAGAACCCACGTTTCCACCATCGGTGCGAGCGGCCGCGCAACGACTTCTGACCAAAGTGACGGAACAGACAGAATTGCCCATGACCACGGATCCCATCACCGACGCCCGCATCATCCTTGACTACCTGCTTGACCACCTGAATGCAGAGACTTGAATCCAGGAATTGGGAACCATCCAGGCCTTCAAGCCTTCCTCTGAAAACCCTCACACATCGGCTAAACAATGCGTTTTTGCAGAATCCAACAACGATTTCGCAAATCCAAGTGTCATTTTGCAAAGCTTGCAAAAATTGGACTCCAACTCCTGCTTCTGACGATCATGGTGATGCTGGCGCACCCCGGACTAATGATGGGAGCCGTCTCCCCGCAATTCATCATTGAAGCCCCGGAATCCTTGGAACCCTTAGCTGCCCACTTGAAGGACAGCAACCCACAAGCCCTTCAACGTATGCTGGACTTTATGGGGCTCGAACATCCCGGACTTCCCATTCGAGTCATCCTGGCGCCAAAGGAATCGCCCCTCGCACAGGAAGCGCCGGAATGGGTGTCTGGTTACGCAGTCAGTCAGACTTCCGCAATTGTGCTCCTCACTGACCGGAGTTTGACCTATCCGAATGATTCACTCAACGAAGTCTTCCTGCATGAAATCAGCCATATCCTTGCCCATCGGGCGGCGGGAGAACAGCCTTTGCCCCGATGGTTTGATGAGGGATTAGCGATGATGGCCGCCCGAAGGTGGGATTTGGAGGACCGAGCCCGATTAGTCTGGGCAATGGTCTCAGATACGCAAGTTTCCCTGAATGAACTCAATACCCTCTTCAGCAAAGACGAGACCTCGGTCCGACGGGCCTATGTGCTGGCTTACGCCTTTACGCGAGACCTCCTGGAGCACACAGGACAGGATACCCCCAAACGTATTCTGGCAAAAATCCAACAAGGCATGTCCTTTCCTGAAGCCTTTGCGCAAACTACCTTCATGACACTCACAGAAGCAGAAGAGCAGTTCTGGAGTCGACAGACACTCTGGAATCGCTGGATCCCTGTGGCCACCAGTTCCGGAATGGTCTGGCTCGCGATCACCCTTCTGGCCTTTTGGGCGTTTACCAGGCAAAGGAAGCGAGCCGCAGCCATTAAGAGAGAATGGGAAGAAGATGACAATGATCTCTGATGGGTTGTCTCACGACCAACACCTCAAAACCATTCAGCAATGCGTTGTTGGAAGAGAGATGAAAATTTCATTCTAAAATGTTTTACTGGAGTGACACACGATTGCAATGTTCTCTATCCATCTTGAAAGGAAAATTCCTATGTCTCAAAGACTCAAGGACAAAGTGGCCGTCATTACGGGTGGCAATAGTGGGATTGGTTTGGCCACAGCCAAATTATTTCAGGCTGAAGGCGCCAGGGTGATCATCACGGGAAGAAGGAAAGAGGCTGTGGAAGCGGCAGTGAAGGAGATCGGAGGAGCGAGTGCCGGGTTCGTATCGGATACCGGGAATCTCCATGACATCAAGAATTTGTATCAACAGATACACAAGACGGCGGGAAGGATCGATGTTCTCTTCCTCAATGCCGGCATTGCGATCTTTGGCCCATTTGACACCGTAGACGAAGCCACATTCGATAGGATGGTCAATGTCAATTTCAAAGGCCTGTTCTTCAATATTCAAAAAGCCTCGCCGCTTCTGAATGAAGGAGCTTCGATCATTATCAATTCGTCCATCGCGGACCAGAAAGGGTTTCCCAATTCCAGTGTCTATGGCGCAACCAAAGCGGCCGTTCGGAATCTGGCCAGAACCTTGTCGACTGAATTTCTTGAGAGAAAAATCCGGGTGAACGCTCTGGCTCCTGGACCAATTGATACCCCTATTTTTGAGAAAGTGGGCGTTCCTGCAGAAGAAGTTCCAGGCATGAAAGCCAGCTTTGGTGACCAAAACCCCATGAAACGAATGGGAAGCTCACATGAAGTTGCCACAGCCGCCCTTTTTCTCGCATCAGATGATTCATCTTACATTACAGGGATTGACCTCACCGTGGATGGAGGCGCCACACAACTCTAATTTTTCACAGATGATGGCGATCAAACAGGGGGCCGGTCAGGTCCTTTGGCCTGAAAGGGAGCCTCTCTTTCGAGGAAAGCGGGGCACATGTTTTTCAGGCAGAAAGATAAAGGCTGCCATGGCTCAACAAATCGAGGAGTAAAGAATCATGACCTTCCGAGGAAACGTAGTGCTCCGAACCGATTTGGCGCTCGGCGCACAAGGTTTTCACCAGATCTGTCATGAGCCCACTGCAGGTGTACTGACGTCCGTCAACAAATAGCCAGATTTTCTGTCCATGTTCATGAAACGCAAAACGTGAGCCTTCATTTCTGACAAGTTTTCCTCCCTTCGAAAGATGAGTACGAACATCTTCCAGACGTCGTTCCTCCGGCGCCGTCTCCTCATCCTGGTATTTCGGAGAGGTCATATAACGACCAAACCATTGAGCCAGCTTGTCATCATCCTCAACATACCGGGTGAAGATCTTTTGAACTTTTTCAACGGCCTCGGAAGTAATCTGGCCGGGATTGGCTTGAGGAACCAGATCCGGATCCGCATAGCGAACCTCTTCGCTCAGCGCTTCTCCAACAGACTCGGAATAGTCGAGCAAGATATCCCGATGAGACGGCGCGCGAAATCCCACCGAACAGGTCATGCAATCCTCACCCACGGCCATCCCGTTATGTCCGACACGCGGGGGTACATACAGCAGATCGCCCGGCTCTAATATCCACCGTTGCTCCGGCTTCCATTCGGACAGGATCTTGACCGGAACATCTGAACGACGAGGAGACGTTTCATCATAGATACCCCCGACTTCCCATTGACGGCAGCCACTGACTTGCACCAGAAACACATCATAATTATCATAATGCGGCCCGACGCCTCCTTTGTCGGCGGAATAGCTGATCATCAAATCATCAACACGCCAACTGGGGATAAAATAAAATTGCGCAAGAAAGTCAGCGGCGGCCGGCACCCAATGATCCACAGCCTGAACCAACAAGGTCCAATGCACGGTTGGCAGGGTGGAAAATGTTGCCTCCGTAAACGGACCATGAAAAAGTTCCCATTGGTCGCTTGCGGGATCTTGAATGATCAGCCTTGATTCGACCTCCTCTTCGCAAGCGAGACCGGCCAATTCATCAGCCGCAATCGGCGCCTTGATCCCGGGCAAGGCCTGCCGAATCAACAACGGTTTCTTCTGCCAATATTCACTTAAAAATGTTTCAAGCGATACATCGCCCAACGGTAAGTTTTGCATAAGGGATTATAATTATTGTCTAAATTCCCTCCCCTTTGTAAGGGGAGGATAAAGGTGGGGTAGAAACGTTGAAAACCATCTACACATAAAAATAAAAAAGACCCGCAAAAAATTTTAAGCCTTTTTCACCATTTCAACATGAGGGATTCCATCTTCGAGATAGCCATCCGACACCTGAATAAAACCATACAGCGCATAAAATCTGTGTAGGTACGTTTGTGCCGACATTTTTATAGGCATCTCAGGCCACCAACCGGCTATTTCCTGCAAGGCGGTTTGTAACAGTTGATGCCCGATCCCCTGCTTACGGAACTCGGCCTTCACCACAAACCGCCCAAGATTCACCTCAGGATGACAGAGTCCAGGGGGGAGAATCCGTGCATAAGCAATCAGTTCTCCACCCTCATTGCGGCCGGAAAGATGTTGAGTCTCCGGATGTCGGTCATACTCATCCAATTCCCGATACGCACATTGTTGCTCCACCACAAACACATCCACCCGCAACTGCAATACGTCATACAACTGTTGGACAGTCAAATGCTGAAACGTCGTGACTTCCCACTTGCTGACGGTCATGACATGAAGAACAACACAAAAAAATCTAGAGCCTTACCTCTCCCTTTTGCTAGGAGACAAATTGGTTTTGGCTAGTGGAAAAATGTGCCTTATTTGTCCTGCAGCATGTGGATGAAGAGGCCATCACGGAGTTTGGGTTCAAACCAGGTACTTTTGGGGGGCATAACACGATCCGCATCAGCCACCGCCATCAATTCCTCAACCGTGGTCGGATACAACCAGAAGGCGACAGCCCAGTCCCCACTGTCCACTAACGCTGCAAGTTGTTGGGTTCCGCGAATACCGCCCACAAAATCTATGCGTGGATCTGACCGTTGGTCTTTTATGCCTAACAACGGATCCAAGACCCGTTCCGTCAATTCTGAAACGGCTAGCGCACGCACCGGGTCCTGCTGACTGTTCAGGGACGGATTCTCTTTGGGTTTCGCGCGATGCCATTGTCCTTCCAGATACATATCGAAACCGGCAGCAGGTGGGTCCCCTGGTTGAGCGGTCATCTCCAATTCAAAATGTGGAGATAATTTTTCAAGCAATTCCTGGGGAGTGAGCCCATTCAAATCCCGAACAACCCGATTGTAGGGAAGGATTTGTAGTTGGTCATGTGGAAAGATGACTGCCAAAAAACCTTCTTCATGCTTTCCAGCAGGTTGTGCGCCGGCCGGGCCACGTGAGGAACGAACCCGACTTGCCGCAGCCGACCGATGATGCCCATCGGCGATATATAAGGCCGGGAGTTCTTGAAAGTTCTTCATGACTTCTTGAATGGCGGATGGATCTCGCACGCTCCAGACCGTATGCTCAATTTTATCATGAGCGACAAAATGTACATCCGGCTTCGTGCTCGTCACCCCTTTTAACCACTGATCAATTTTGGCCGTCTGGCGAAAAAAGAGCAAAACCGGCCCCGATTGCGATTCATGGGTTTCGATAATCCGCACCCGGTCAGCTTCCTTGACCGGCCGGGTATATTCATGTTTTTTGATGATGCCCCGGTCGTATTCGTCGACCGATGCCAACGCTACGATGCCGGTCTGCTCATGCTGACCCCACTTTTGTCGGTAGACACCGAAGAGTGGTTGTGGCTCTTGGGCCAAGACCCCGTCCTTCATGAGCTTCCGGAGATTATCGGCCCCTCGTTGGTAAACCTCGGCGGAATATGGATCGACTTCATCACCAAGCTCAAGTTCGGCCCGACCAATGCGAAGGAAGCAATAGGGATTTCCATTCGCTAGATCACGCGCCTCTTGCAAGGAGACCACATCATAGGGAGGGGCCGCCACTTGACTGGCTAATTCAGATTTGGGCCTCACAGCTCGGAAGGGCGCAATTGTCGCCATACGGTCATTCTCCTTTTTAAATGGATCTTCAAAACTTTTGAAAGACACCTGCGCAGGTCCGCAAGGCGGAACCTCGCCTTCAATCTGTCCCAAGGGTAAACGATACCATGATGCACGAGCAACGGGGTACGCACATTGGCAGGAGAGATATTGATGACCAGTGACAACAGCCGAATAGAAACTATTGGCCGATGTACCATCCAATACCCGAACGTTCCAAATAGCTCGTCAGGAGAAAGAATGAATTGGTATAGAGGAGACCGCCGACTGCCACCAGTAACAATCCACTCATGATGGAGAGCGGTCTAATATAGTTCCGGATCTGCCGGAAATGAGTTAAGAACCGATCGAGCCATACAGCGGTGACAAGCAGGGGAAGTCCAAGCCCAAGTGAGTAGAATACGAGGAGGGCCAGTCCATCAGCAGCGGTATCCGTGGTGCCGGCATACAGTAAGATAGACGTGAGTATAGGACCCACGCAGGGGGTCCAGCCTACGGCAAAGGTGACCCCGATGAGAAAAGAACCCAAATAGCCTACCGGGCGGCTCTGAAAATGGAGACGCCTTTCTTGAGACAAGAAACCAAAATTGAACAGCCCCAACACATACAGACCAAACAGGACAATTAGCCCTCCTCCGATCTTTCGCAGATGGTCCTGATAATTGATCAGCCATTGGCCGAACAGACTGGCCGAGAGGCCAAACGCGATGAAGACGGCTGAAAACCCTCCGATAAATAACAGGGAATTGACAATGATTGTCTTCCGAACGTGGTGCTGACCCGTGGGAGCTCTGAGTTGGTCAATGGAAAGTCCCGTGATATATGAGACGTAGGACGGCACCAGAGGAAGCACGCAAGGGGAAACGAATGACAAGAGCCCGGCTCCAAATGCTGCCAACAAGGTGATCTGAGAAATATGTGTGACGGATTCCATCATGAGCGTTCTGTCCGTGAAAAACCGAATGGCCCTCTAACGGGCCGGTTTCTTACTTCAAACTGTTGAGAAACTCCTGGTACTGGGGATTCCGGTTGATCCCTGCGCCACGATGGGCAAGGATCATGTTCCCTTCTGCGTCCATCACCACGAATGTCGGGGTGGCATTGACACCGAAAGCTTGCGCCACCACGTTGTTTCGATCATAGGCCGTGGGATAGACAAAGGTATCAGGGTTGGATGTGACATATTCTTCCACATGGGCCAGACTGTCTGAGAAGGCAATGGTCAAAACTTGGAGCTGATCTGGTTTGTTGCCTTGATAAAATTTCGCGAGTATCGGTAATTCCATTTGGCAATACCGACACCATGGCGCCCAGAAAACAATAAGGGTGGGGCGACCCTTTAAAGAAGCCTTGCTGTAGGTGTGCCCGTCAAATGCCTGGAGCTGAAATTTCGGAGCCGGCACGGATGGAGCGGCGGTAGCTGCCAAGGCTCCGAAGAGCAGACTCAGGGTGACCATCATGAATCCGGCCACCCCGCCTCTGATTGTCCCGAACCACCGTCCCCAGTGGGAGCCTGGAAGGCTCCCACTGGATGCGGTATTTTCTTCTTTCATCGAGATACAGAATCTCATCCGCATATTTTCTCCTTACGGTTTGATATACACATATCCTGCGCGTTGAAGATCGGCAATCCGCTTGACGGCTACCGGATGCTCGGTGGGTATGAACCCCGCTACTAATTTCTCCAGCGGTGTCCCATATAGTTTCATTGAGACCTGACACATTTCAGCCTTGATCCCTTTGTCAATCACCGCCTTCAATTTATCCTTCAACTCCTGATCGACCGTGTCGCTTTCAAACAACTTCAGCGCCGGCCCATGCACAACCAGCACCAGGTCAATTTTGTCCGGTCCGCCTTCGGCTTCGATGTGTTTGTTAATCAAGGCCATCGTGTATTTGGCGAGAGCCGGGTCGTTACTATTTAGGTGATACAACACTTTTACTTTGTCCTGGCCCGATGTCTTATCTGCCTGGACCAAACCGGGACTCAAAATAAGTCCGTACACACAAGCAAACAACAGTGTCGAGAGCATCAGGGATCGTTTAGAAATGAAATTGGGCATGACGGCCTCCTTGGATTGAACAGTGGATGAGAACAGGCTCCGCTTGGGAGTCTTCATCGTCTGAGGCTATTGTGTATGAATTGAGAGGAAAGCGGTAGGTGCGAACACCAGGAGCCGGGCAACTATTCTTCCCGTATGCGAATAGGGGTAATCGCCCCTAATGGGAGTTTTGAAAAATGCCGCCAGCGGCGTTCTCGCCGCCTGGCCGTGCTCACGTACTCGTCCGTACGCTTCGCCCGTCCAATCGGCTGCGGCCTTGCTGGACGAGCCTTTTTGAACACTCCCTCATTTTTTCCGGTGTAAGTTTCAGGAACTCATATGCTAATGAAAAGGCAGTACATTGAAATATTTAACATTTGCTATGAGGTGAATCTGCGGACGAACTCTGCCGCAGCTTGAGAGCGGCGGGTCACCTGCAGTTTCTGGAAAATATTTTCAAGGTAATGGCCGACAGTTTTATCGCTCAGGTCAAGTGCTACGGCAATTTCCTTATTGGTTTTTCCTTCGGCCACCAGTGTCAACACCTTCAATTCCTGAGGAGCCAACGATTCTTTTTTGCCATCAGCGGAAGAGGTAGAGAGATGCTGCATTTTGGTGAGAACCCGTTGTGTGATCGCAGGATCGAGAATAGACTGACCGGCAGCCACCGTTGTTACCGCACGAACCAACTCCTCCCCGCTGATTTCTTTCAACAGAAAGCCTTTGGCTCCTGCCATGATGGTCGCCATCACCGCCTCGTCGTCGGCAAAGGACGTCAAAAACAACACCCGGATTTCAGGAGATGCATTCCGAATCTCACGGCAGGCCTCAATACCGCTCCCGTCGGGAAGACGGACATCCATGAGCACCACATCAGGCTGAAGACGGTCAGCTTCGGACTCCGCCGCGGCCCTGGTACCCGCTTCACCCACAACCTGAATGTTCGCGGTTTCGGTAAACAGCGTTTTCAGGCCCAGGCGAAGCACCTCGTGATCATCGACCAGTAAGAGACGGATAGGGTTTGTGTTACGCCTGGGCATGGCTTCCTTTCTGTGCAATCTCAAAAAAAATTCGAGTTCCACGGTGAGGTTTCGACCATACTTGAAAGTGCGCACCCAACCGCTTCGCGCGTGCGGCCATATTTTTCAATCCGTGAACTCCCTCATGGGTATTTTCAAGATCAAATCCCAGACCATCGTCCATCACTTCCAAACAAACCGTCCCCTCGCGCACTTGAAGCGACACCGTGCCTGACGTGGCATGTGAATGTCGCACACTGTTGCTGATGGATTCTTTCACCACATACAGCAGATGGGTGGCTTCCTCCGGCGTGAGCAGGTCGGCCGCCTCCTGATCGATCTGCAGGTGAAAGGGCAGCTTCTGTGATTTTTCTACGCTATGCACGAGGGTGCGCATCTCTTCAACCCATTGCCGTCCATTCAGGCATTCCGGTTCAAGACCGCTAATATGTTTGCGCAGGTCTTGAATCACCAATTTGAGTTCCATTAAGACATCGCTGATGCCGGTGAGAGCTTCTTGAGGATTCTGTGGAATGAGTCGCTGGCACCGTTCCAAATTCAGCTTTAAAGCAAATGTCGATTGAATGACGCCGTCATGAAGATCCTGGGCCAAACGCTCCCGGGCTTCCAAGACTGTCCGAAGCTGTTGTTCACTCTGCCGACTGGCTTGTTCGGCCTGTTTCGTCTGAATCAATGATGACCGTAACTCCGAGACGGTGGCCAAATACCCTCGCCCGATATACCCCAGAACGAAGAAATACGCCAACAACCGGAGGAAATGCCAGAACCACCATCGACTGCCCCAGATCACGGAATAGGTAAACATCAATTCCGCAAATCCGAACATAAGGGCCAATGAGGCAAACAGGATATCTTCCGATCGACCCGTGGTTCGATAATCCAAAAAGAAGCGAAGCGATCCGGCAAAAAACAGCATGCTCGCAAAACTTTTAGGAGCAACGGCGGTTGGCGTGAATGCCCCTTCACGCACCATTACCGGCAAATATTCCGGAAATCCAATCGTCCAAAAGCCAATTGCAAGGGCTACGCCGGTCATCACCCACGGCATCCATTTAATCGTTAGGTGGTGTTTTCCCGACGCAGAGAGCCACATCAGCCCGAATCCCAAACCTCCCAACAAACTCGCAAGGCCCCGCAATAACACGAATCCATTCCCTGGTACTGATACGGCGTGAAAAATTTCAAGAGTACCCATCCCGAGAAAGCCACCGGCGAGGGGAAAGAATTTCTGCCTGGTAGGGTCAGTGGTCCTTTGAAGTAGCACAATTCCCATGGAAATGGCGGCCAATCCACCGACAGTTTCCAATGTGGAATGGAGGGGTTCATGGGCCCAACGCCACCCCGGCAACACCTCCGGAAGGACGATGCCCATCATCAACGCGGCCATACCGCATCCGCCAATGACCAGATAAATCGAGTATGGTTTCATATGTCAGGTTTCCGCATGTATCTTCCCAGCCACCATGAAGCTTTGTCTAGCCGAGACAGCACGGGCAAATCAGCGTTTGTTCGATGTGCGGTCAGAGATCAGACACACGACTCCACATCTCAAATGTAAAGATTGAGCATTGATGTGAGATAGAGGAATATTACGATCAGGGTGCGGAGGGACAGGTAAAAGAATGGTGTCTATTGCGTGGCGATCCGCAGCAACGAGGTTCCGACATTCACCTTGCCTTCACGATTCCCATTTTTTTGATGCGGGCAACCAAAGTGGTGGGTTTAATACCGAGTCGTTCGGCCGCGCCGCCTTTTCCATAAATTTTCCATTCAGCCTGTTCAAGGGCCGTTAAAATATTTTCCCGTTCCCGAAGACGCATTTCTCGTTCTGTCATCACACTCCGTGCCATGAGAGACGCATGGGACTCCTGAGGCTGCGAAGAAGCTCGTCCTCCTCCCGGCTTAGGGATATCGAATGCTAATCCCTGTCGTTCGGAAAGAATCAGACCCCGCTCGATGACGTTTTGCAATTCCCGGACATTTCCCGGCCAATTATAACGTTGCAATTGCCCCACGAGGGCTTTCGTCAGTTTCGGTTGCGCACAATGGAGCTTTTTTGAGGTGACCCCGAGAAGATACTCGGCTAAGAGCGGAATATCTTCTTTCCGTTCGCGCAGCGGGGCCATTTCAAGCGGGAAAACATTGAGGCGATAATACAGATCTTGCCGGAACCGACCGTGTTCAACTTCCAGTTTTAAGTCCTTGTTTGTCGCAGCGATCACTCTGACATCCACATGACGAGTGCGTTCCTCGCCCACGCGTTCAAATTGTTGCTCCTGCAGGACCCGCAGGAATTTGCTTTGGAGGTCCAGGGGAATTTCGCCGACCTCATCCAGAAACAAGGTTCCCCCATCCGCCGCGCCAAATCGCCCGGCCCGATCTTTGACCGCGCCGGTAAATGCCCCTTTCACGTGGCCGAAAAATTCACTTTCAAACAGGTCCCGCGGAATGGAGGCACAATTCACGCGGATTAACGGCCGGTCTTTCCGTTGACTGCGTTTATGTATTTCCCTAGCAACCAATTCTTTCCCCGTTCCGGATTCACCGAGAATCAGCACAGTTGCCTCCGTGGGTGCCACGAGAGCGATTTGACGGATCACGTTGTGCAGGGCCGGGCTTTGTCCCACAAGATCCCCGAAAGCCCCGGCTTCGAGGACTTCTTCCTGTAAGTACCGGTTTTCTGCTTGCAAGCGGTTTTGCCGTTCCAGGAGGGCTTCTGCCTGTTTACGCCCGCTAATATCAACCAGAAACCCTTGATACCACTGCACCGCTCCTTCCGCGTTGCGGATTACACGGGCATTTTCTGAAATCCAGATTGGTGTTCCGTCCGCCCGATAGACCTGGGACTCAAAATCCGTGATGACATCCTGGTGCTCCAGCACCCGGCAAAACTCCTCCCGTTTCGTTGGCTCGACATAGAGTTGGGAACCGATATCCTTGACGGTTTCCATCAGGGCTTGAGGGGAGTCGTACCCCAACAAATGACTCAGGGCCGCATTGGCATTGAGAAAGGCACCGGCAGGTGTCGCCTGATAGATCCCTTCCACCGCCTGATTAAAAATAGCGCGATATTTTTCTTCCGATCGCTGAAGGGCTTCTTCGGCTTCTTTTCGTTGAGAAATATCTCGAATGATTCCGCTGAAAAAGAGGCGCTCTTCTTCTTTCCAGGCCGAAAGTGTGAGCTCGAGAGGGAATTCTTCTCCCGTTCTTCGCAAACCATTTAGTTCCACGGTCTCTCCGAGAATTCGCGTTTCTCCCCTGGTGCTGTATCGCTCAAGCCCGGCTTGATGCGCCTGGCGGTAGCGATCCGGCATAAGCATAGTAAGGGGCTGGCCGACGGTCTCCTCGCTTTCATAGCCAAAGATGTCTTTGGCCCCCTTATTCCAAAACAGGATGGTCCCTGATTGATCCGCGATAATGATGGCATCGTGCGATGATTGCGCTACGGCCCGAAACCGCATCTCCGCCAGATAACTGCCATCGGTATTGCTCATCGGTTCTATTTTCCGTATTAGAGTGTGGAAAAATGGAAAAACATGCAGGATTTGGATTTCTTCTCACATTAAACAATATTTTGCTGTATAGCAGCAAAATATTGCTGTAAAACAAAATATTGTTGATAACACATTGTAATACATGCAAATAATTATTTATAAATCAATGGCTTATATATTAATTGCATTTGGCACAGTATATGCTAGTAACACAAGCAGGATATGTTGCATCTATTGGCAAATATAGTCAGGCATCACTCGCATTAATCACATTTATATTCGTTGGGAAGGATGGAAGAATGAAGAATCGCCATTCAGGCCGAATAGGGTTGGGAATTGCGCTAGTGGCAATGACCGGAAGTCTTTTCACCTTTACGCCACAAGTCGAGGCTAAAAAGGTGAAGGTGGAACTCACCGCCGTGGAAACGGAAGTCATTATTGACGGTAAAGGCACCATTTATAAAGCATGGACCTTTAACGGTCAGATTCCCGGTCCCGTCGTCCGCGTGACTGAGGGTGACCAGGTGCATTTCATCCTCAAAAACCACGAGAACAATAGTCGCCCTCATTCCATGGACTTTCATGCAGCGGAAACGGATTTCCTTGCGAATTATCGTGACGTGAACCCCGGAGAGTCTCTGGAATATGTCTGGGACGCGAAGCGGCCAGGCGTCTTTGCCTATCACTGCGGCGCGTTTCCGATGATTCAACATATTGCCCGTGGCATGTTCGGGGCCGTTATTGTGGATCCCAAAGATGCGAGTGCGATGCCAAAGGCTGACCGGGAATATGTGCTGGTGCAATCGGAGTTATTCACAAAAGATCCTGATGATGTCGCGGCGATGATGGACGCGAAAAATGACCATGTCGTCTTCAACGGCGGGATATTTAAGTATGATCCCGTTCATGCAGCAAAGGGAGGAGAGTTTCTCACCGCCAAGCCGGGTGACCGGGTACGGTTTTACTTCGTCAACATCGGGCCGAATAATTTTTCCTCACTTCATCCGATTGCAGAAATCTGGGATGATGTCTGGCCCAGCGGAAATCCGGCTAACCGCCTGCAAGGGGTGCAGACCCAGGTGATCGGAGCGGCAGATGGAGCCATTCTGGATGTCGTGGTGGAACAAAAAGGGGTTTATCCGATCGTCACCCACTCACTGAAGGATGCGCTCACGGGAGCCATTGCTCTTCTTGAAGTGAGTGATGAAGCCAAGGATCTGGCGCTGATGCCTTTGGTGGGTCCCAAAGCCACGGAAAAAATTGCCCAAAAGTAAGTCAAGTGCATACTACTCGACCCGAACATCTCTTCGTGGGAGGCATCCTCATCGCCTCCCACGAAGAACCGTGTTCTCCCTCATCCTCCATTCACGTTCTTTGTTTTTCTGCCAACATGACGGTGCCCGTTATGGCGTCCCCTGAGAACGCTACTCCGAAATAACCCGTACCTTTTCTTCCAGCTGCCTTTTGGCTCTAGACCCGGAGAGGACTTCTTACATTTTTCAGTTCTCCATCATCTCGAGCCGGGTATCGAACTCATGCCCACATTGGACACATCGGATACAATCGGATTCTACCAACGGTTCGTCATCCCGGATCCCCATTCCCCCACAATCCGGGCATCGGGCTAAATGGACCTTCTGATCGTCGACGGTTTCGAATTGCGTTCCGCGAAGGCAAAACACCGGTTGGCCATCAAGAGCCCATGGCTTCCCCGCCTTATCAATAACCGGTAGGACCAGATAATGTTGCGCCACATAGGCCTCCTGCTCGGTTCGCGTCGGAAGACCGTCTTGAACAAGTTTGCCGGTTTTAACCTCGTAAAGTGCACCTTCCTTGGGAATGACTTTTGTAGGTCCCATCTTCACCTCCTTTACATGTGAACACACCCTTTGGAAATCAGGTTGCCTCTTGCGACCACAACTCGTGTTGTGGTCGTACAAGCCCATAGCAAAATCATCGTGGACTGACCGTCTCGTTCCTCCCAAATGCTTCTTTCAATTTTTCGCTGAATAGGCCGATAACATTCACAAGGAATCACAAGAAAATTTCGCCGGTCATGACTCATCCCCATTAGGGTTCACAAGCATGCCAGCCTTGGCCGTAAGATTTATCATGCTGGTCATAGGGTGGGGCAGTCTTGCTCTCGGGATTTTGGGATTATTTTTTCCACTCCTGCCCACCATGCCATTTATCCTGCTGGCCGCCTCGTGCTTCTCCAAAAGTTCCCCTCGTCTGCACTCATGGCTGCTCAGTCAGCCCCTGTTGGGTCCGATGATTCAGAATTGGCACCATGAAGGCAGTATCAATCAGAACACGAAAGTCACGGCAACGATTTTCATGATTGGATTTTTCGGGTGCTCCCTCCTGTTTTTTCCTACTTCGACTCTCCTCACAATTTTTCTTGTCTGTATTGGCACCGGAGTTTTATGTTTTATCTGGACTCGACCCCTGCCGTCAGGCCATCTTCATCAATTCAGCAATCGCCCCGCTGACACCGGCAAAAATCTGGTGGGGCCTGGCTGATCCATACATGTAGGCGGGTGTGGTGATGACTTTATTGCTATGATCCACCACATATTGTTCCACCGCGCAATTCTGATGTTTAGCACCGGTTTTTTCTAACTCAGATGCGGTTCCGGCGTCATCTCCAATGGTCACATTGACGCCTTTTTTTCCAAAAGCCAATGCCATGATCGCCGGCGCGATACAAATGGCCGCGATAGGTTTTTGGCTGTCACTGAATTCCTTCACGATTCTGGCCACCTGTGGATCAATGTGCCCACCGCTTCCCTTTTCTCCAAAATCACAGAGATGCAACGCGGCTCCAAAACCTCCAGGAAAGGCCAAAGCGTCGAAATCTTTCGCCTTGAGTTGTTCTAACGGCTGAATCTCGCCGCGAGCAATCCGGGCGGATTCCTGCAAGACATTTCGTTTCTGGCCGGTGGGTTTTTGAGTGAGGTGATTCGTTTCCTCAACATCTTTATTCGGGGCAAACACCTCATATGCCGCTCCGTTTTGGCCGATGGCAATGAGCGTGCTAATGGCTTCGGTAATTTCAGCTCCATCTAAATACCCACAACCTGAAAGAATCACGGCGACTTTTTTCATAATTTCCTCCTTTTCCCTGAAGACCGAAGAAAGGACAGCCTTCCCAACCCGGACTGTCCCGGTATCTCGTGATAGGTGTTACGCTAGTATGACTCCGGGATGAAGGTCAATCTCTGGATCTTCTAAATTTCTCTTCAGGTTCCGTGCACTCCACTTCTTGGGATGCTCTCATAGCACATCACGCTTCCTCTAAGCTCTCAGTTCCCAACCCGCCGGCAGAAAAATCTTATGTATGTATTTATTTTTTTCATTCACCATCGGGCCCTCCCATGGTAGGCTGTGGGGAATTCTCCACATTTTTATGAGGGAGCCCATGAATCATCAGCGTTTTGATTTTCGCGGAACAGGATTCAGTTGTTTATGGTTATTTATCTGGACGTGGGTGTTGACTGTGATCACATTTGGATTATTTTTTCCGTGGGCCTATTCTGCTCAACAGCGGTGGATTTCGGAACACACCTTCATCGGGAATCGCCAACTCGTTTTTCACGGAACGGGTTTAGGATTTTTTGGGACCTGGCTCCTGATCATGGTGCTCACGATCATCACCTTTGGAATCTATATGCCTTGGGGGTTTTGCCGGTTGAAACGGTGGCAGACGAATAATCTCGCATTCGCAGACGAGGAATTCCAAGGGTAACTCCAGGTCACCATCAATGACGATTCTTATCCTGGCTGTGGGAAGTTACGGGGATGTCCTACCCCTGGTGGGGATGGCCAGAGAACTCCTGCAACGCGGGCATAGGGTCACAATCTTCACCAGTGCTCATTTCCAAGAACTGGTTCACAAAGCGGGAGTGGCATTTATCGCGTTGGGAACGGCAGATGACTATGACGCGATAGCCGACAATCCTGCTTTGTGGCATCCCCACAAAGGCTGGCGGATCCTCATGAAACAGATCGTCTCGCGCGCCTTGGGAGAAACCTATACGCTCCTTAAGTCAAAGATCATCCCGGGAAATACCCTTTTGATCAGTTCCACCCTGGGGTTTGCCGCTCGTCTTCTTCAAGAAACCCACCACATCCCTCACGCCACCGTCCATTTTTCACCAGGTGTCTTCCACTCGGCCTACCAAGCTCCCAAAATTCCCGGCCTGACTCTTCCGGATTGGTTGCCCGTTGCAATCAAAGACGGCATATGGAAATTTCTGGATCACACGTTCATCGATCCTATGGTGAAACCCCAACTCAATGATTTTCGCCGTCAGCTCGGCCTGCCACCAGTCTCACGGATCTTCCACAACTGGCTGCATTCACCCGATCTGGTCTTGGGTCTGTTTCCTGAGTGGTTTGCCGCTCCCCAACCTGACTGGCCTCCGGAAACGCATGTCACCGGCTTTCCCCTCTATGATGAAGCTCCGGACAGTGTCCTTCCTGCAACCGTACAGAATTTTTTGGATGCACACCCGGAACCCCTCATCTATACCCCCGGCTCGGCCAATAAACATGGCCGATCATTTTTTAAGGAGGCGGCCGAAGCCAGCCAGGAACTGGGACGGCCGGCGATTTTTCTGACGCGATACCCGGAACAACTTCCTCCGTTTCTCCCGAAGGGGATCACGCACTTTTCCTATGTGCCCCTCAGCCAGCTCCTCCCGCATGCCGCGGCCCTCATTCACCATGGAGGCATCGGCACCTGTTCACAGGCCTTACGAGCAGGCATTCCGCAAGTGATTCAACCCCTGGCGTTTGACCAATTTGATAATGCCGCCCGGATTGAAAAATTAGGGGTGGGCAGGATCATTCGAAAACGAAGGTTCAAAGCTTCCAACATTGCCACGGGGCTCCAGACCCTGCTCAGCTCTTCTGATGTGAAAAGGCAGTGCCTGAGCCTCACGCACTATTTTCCGGGAGAAGATCACCTTGAAAAAAGTTGTCATCTGCTCGAAACGACATTCCGAATGATGTGACGTTTTCAGAGCCTTACCATGACTGAAGTGCGGACATTGTCTCTTGTCAACACATATTTCTGAGTTTCTTCTTCACCCAAACGTTCGTGATGCTTGATGAACTTTGCAAACCCTTGGTAGAGTGCCAGAACTGTGACCACACCACCTCACTTACAATTCAAAAAGAAAAATCCCAAGGCCATTATCTCCACGAAATTCGGGGATATAGAAATCCGCTTTTTTACGGACGACGCGCCCCGACATGTGGAAAGCTTCCTCAATCTCGTCAGGCTGAAATTTTATGATGACACGACATTTCACCGGGTCGTGCCGAAATTTCTGATCCAAGGTGGCGACCCATTAAGCAAACATCCTGACCGGGAACTCCATGGCACCGGGGGACCGGGGTTTAGCCTCCCTTCCGAACCGAGTGATCGACCTCACCGTCGCGGGACGGTTGCCATGGCCAAAGTTCCACGAAACCCGGATGCCACCCGTGATGTCTCCGATAGCGGATCGCAGTTCTATATCATCGTGGAGGACACCAGCAGTCTTGATCGCATGTATACGGTGTTCGGCAGAGTGGTGAAAGGTATGGAGGTGGTGGATCAGATCGCCGCCTTGCCATGCGACAGCCGGGACAATCCGCTTGAGCCAGTGAAGATGAAGGTACGCTCCGAAGAGTAGCGAGTGACGGAGTCCGTCACTCGTTGACACCAGTCCGTGCCTGGATTTATTTGAGAGATCACCCTGCGGCACACGGAGACAATCTTCCGCCCACAATTTCCTCACACTGCCGACAAACAACGATCAGTCTTCCCTCGAAATAACCTCCCGAGAACTCTTCGAAATATCTGAATCAGTCTCATCGTGCTGAATCGATGCGCCGCAGCAGTCAGTAGACAGGGCGAAAGGAAACCAGAAAACATTCATCCAATCAAAATTTGCTTGGTCTTCCAGAAATTAATCGATACCTTCTAAATCCCTTCCCCGGAGACTTCATTCCATTGGATCGCTATTCTCCCGCCTTCATAATCCTTTTAATCATTGGAATGTTTTAGCAGCCTCGGTTTGACGTTCCGTCAGACCGCTTCTTAAGATATGACATTGGAATGTGTGCGGAAGCTCAGGCGTCAATAGACGCCGGCCATTCAACCTGACTTTCCCTGGCTGAATGGCGTGAGGAAAGGAGGGGGTTATGACCCGCAACATGAGTCGTGTTTTGGGGATCGTCGGAGTCTTTTCGATAGTACTTTCGAGCATTGGATGTGTCGCGATCGAAGCAGGGCATGAAGGGGTGTTAGTCGAGCAACCATTTTTCTTCGGCCATGGTGGCGTGGATCCTGTACCAACCACAACCGGCCGAGTGTCCGTTTCACCATCAACGAAAGTCATCAATGTCGACATCCGTCCGATTCAATACTCGGAACATTTCGATATCATTTCGGCCGAAAATGCCCCCGTGTCTTTTGATGCATTTCTAATCGCCAATGTCGTCCAAGGCCGTTCGCCGGAATTGATTTCAAAGTATGGGCCCAACTGGTATCAGAACAACGTTAAAGAAGCCTTCCGGACCTTCGTACGAGAAGAAGTGCAAAAATACCCGCTCTTTCAGTTGACAACCGACCCGACCACAAGAGCCAAGTTACAGGATGCTATTGCACAGGAGGTCAAAACAAAGCTAATTGAAGAGCAGGACCTCCCTGTGCGGTTAAATCGTGTTGTCGTCGGGAGCATCCTTCCTCCCAAAGGCGTGGTCGAGCAGACGACACAGACCATCATCCAGGAACAACGCAAGATTACCATGGTAGAATTCCAAAAGGCGGAGGAAGCGCGTGAGAAAGCTGAAATGCAGCGGGGGATCGCCGACCGGGCCTATCGGGAATCACTTGGACTCACAGCCCCAGAGTTTGTCGACCTGCGGCGCATCGAAGTGCAGAAGGAAATAGTCCAACATGCCCCGACAGCATTGACGGTTATCATGGGACTCGAGCGCGTAGGCATCAACATACCGCCGCTCGCTGGCCAGTGAATTCGGCAGGGTTCTTTTTTGAGAACGTAAATTAAAAAGTCGGCATATGATAAGGGACCACTCCTGCTTCTCTCGAAGGGTGACTTTCTTGCCTACTTCACCAGCCAAACGCGATAGATCTTGGCTTCCGGGGGCTTAACGACTTTTAGCACACCCACAGCAGAGGGGTTCATGGTGTCATCCCCGGACGGGGTCTTTCTGGCCGGGTATCGGTCGGTCTTAATCAAAAAGTCCTGGTGGTCATAAAAGGCCACCATGATGTCGGCTGTTTCTCTGAGTCCTCCCTGGTAGTGTGTGCCCAACCAATCTAGGCGCTTCAACGCCTGATATTGCACGATGAGGCTGCCACTACCTTCCTCGCGCACACTGAGAATCCGCAACGCGCGATTCTGATCGAACGCATCCGAGGATGGTGGGTCCCCACTTAGTTGTGTCCGGATCACGCGTCTGCTTTCTTCAAGGGGGAGAAAGCCTCGGACGCCGCATGAGACAATGCGCTTCGGTTCAGTCTGCTCGACTATTTGCTGGTCTTGCACAAAGCGTGAGGCAAGGGTATAGGCCAGATCTCGGAGAAGTGGAGAGTCAATCACGGATACGGTCTGTTCGCGATAGAGCGACGAGTTCAGAACAGCCAGTCGCCAAGCTTCACGACAGGCAAGCGATTTTGCTTCAGCAAGTGTCTCTGAATGGTGCTGGGCGTAACGATAGTTACCGTTGATTTCGATACGTCCGTTTGGAAAGTCAGCTCCCCAGCCTGCTACGGGGACCAACATGATTACGGTCAGCCAGAGAGGTGATCGGGCGAAATAACGGTTGAGCATAAAGACCTCCTCCTCTGATCTCAAGAGAGGATACTGAGGGTACGATTCCAATCCGTACTGAGATGCTACCACGAAGGCAGAGCGACGACAACGAAAGGGCTGGTTAGGTTGTGAGGCCTGTGAATTTGACTTGGATGATCTCCATCCGGGCCATAGTTTACGAGAACATGGACGGATTTGCCCCTTTGGCCGCCGTTTGATGAACCAAAGTAATGATGTTTGGCCTCATGCCTTGGTAATCCAGCCGTAGGGCCTGTAAAGGAGATGCGGGTCTTAGACAAACACGATACTGGCGTACGTCACCGTCGAATTAAACTGGTCGGTAATACCCCGATCATAGCGTAGCACCTGCCCCTTGAAATCCTCCCCGTCGCGCTTGAGCAGTTTCATCAGGGAAAAAATAACCCCAAATCCTAGAATGCGCCGCTGATTCCCCTCCTTCAAGATAAATTCTGCGAACCCTTCCGGGTCCGCTTCTTCCACCTTCTTCAACATTTCCAAATCAATTTGCATACATCGGTGAAATGAAAAATCAGTGGGAGGAGTTTTATCTCCATAGCGAATCCCGATATGCGCCAAATTGGCGCTGCCAATGACACAGACCTGCTGCCCGCTGGCCTGGATCGCACGTTTAGTAATCGTGAGAAATTGATCAATGCGGTGAAAGAGCTGTTGATACTCCCCACCCGTCAATGTCTCAGGAGGAAAATCCACGAGAATCGGTACAATGGAAATCTCCCGCCCTTCACCCAGCGCATGCTTAAGAAATGGCAGTTGCAATTCCAGACTATGCTCTCGAAGATGGGCAATATCCTCCACAAAAAAAGTTTCACCGGTTTCTTTGCGGATTAAGTCGATAATCGCACGGTTAACCGGCACGGTCCCAAACGGCGTGTCAAAATCTTTATCCGTAAAGGCAATTCCCCCTTCGAGACCGGCATGGCAGGTGCCGATCAACACCAACACATCCGGGACCTGGCCTTCCCGTAACTCTTGATAACCCCAGGCGTAAATAGGCCCGGCATCTTTTAATTCAAAATTCGGGGCGACAAGACCTTTAATCGTCTGACCGGCACATTCCGCTTTCCCTTTTTCCGGACCTTCTTTGGAGGAATAAAACCCATCGATTTGCACTCGTAATTTGGCCGGATCGGATTCATATTGCTGCCCTGCGAACGCCATCGGCCTTGAGTCAAGCTTTCTATAGGCCTCAAAGGCTTGCGCTTGCACCTGCTTCAGTCGGTCCCCTTCCAAAAACAATTTTTCGTCCAGATCGCTCACCAATTTTGTAAGGCGATCCGGCATCATAAATTCGCCATACTTCTTGAGATACTCGGCACCAACCTGTTCCAGGGAATGTTCTCCATCAAAAAATTGAAACAGATAGAAAAAATTCAGAGGCAATACCAGCTTTTCAGAAGACAGGCCGGAAGGGTCCCACAACACAATGTATTGCTCTTCCCCCTGCTTCAGCGGGGAATATTGCAAATTCCGCAAAAGCGGGTAGTTTTTGGAATCTTTTTCGACGGTCTCGGTACTCATATGAAGGGTCCTATCCTGGCTGAAAGGAAAAAATTGTCTCAAACCAGACCATTATACGGGCGCATGAATCAAGCCCGCAACCAATCAGGACAAGGGGTTTTGATGATTATCGTGAAAGCGAAGAATGAAAGGAGTTTAAACAGCTCGTAATGATAAGGCAGGGCTCAGAATCCAGAGAAAATCAAAGCTTTTTTCCCGTCATCCGTTTCGCCAATCGCTGGGCAACGCGTTTCATGGCGGTGGATCGGTCACGAGAATCAAGCAGGACATTCAGCACATGGACCTGCTTCTGGTCATCAACGGCAATACTCAACGCTTGGACTAACTGCCCGAAGGTGCCCACTCGATGCCCCACGCCTCCGCCCAACACATCACAAATCTTCTCGTACTGCCATTCATGGATGTCATTGAACGGACCTTCGAGAATTTCCCGTTCCGTCCCATAGCCGCGGTTATTCAGCACCACCACAATGGGGGCCTGCCCGTAGCGAATGCAGGTGGACAATTCGGTACCGGTCATTTGAAATGCGCCGTCACCTACTAACACAAGTGGCCTCAGTCCGGGATCAGCAAACCCCGCACCGAGAGCGGCCGGAACACTAAAACCCATGGAGGTGTAATAGGCCGGAGACAGGAACTCCGCACTTTTTCGTACACGCAGATCCGCAGCGGCAAACAGCGACTCCCCGACATCGGCAATCACCACCGTCTTTTCATTTAACAGCCCATCCAAATATCCGAACACATTGCGAAGGGTCACTGCCGCTTCCGGACCAGGTGGATCAAAACGAACGCTATCGCGTGGCGGGAGCGCTCGTGCAGGAAATGACGGCAAGGGGGAGGCCACCAGGGCTTGGATAAAATCTTCAAAACGGACATCATCATATTTATGATGCTTGATAGCAATGGAGTCCGCCGTCGCATGAACGGTCCGGCCTGCCGCCAGAAGCGTGGCATGCGCTTTGACGTCCTCAACATCGGTGAGCAGTGTTCCTAAGGTCAGCAAACAGTCGGCATTTTCCACGAACTCGAGAATTTCTTCCCGCCCCACCAGTCCACCATACACCCCGATATTCAATGGATGGTCTTCGCGAAGGACGGACTTTCCCAGCAAGGTGGTGGCGATAGGCACATTCATATGTTCGACCAGTTCAGTCAATTGGTCCTGAAGGCCGAATCGATGGATTTCAGCGCCGGCCAGAATAACCGGACGTTCGGAACCGGACAGAATGCCGCGAACTTCTGCAACGGCTTCTTTGAGCGCCGCTTGATCACTCTGGCAGGTCGTGACTGTCGGTGGTGTTGTTGAGGCCACCTGCACGGGAGTCATCACGAGGTCTCGTGGAATCTCCAAATAGATGGGTCGCTTGAATTGCATTAACGCCTTCAAGGCCCGGTCAATCTCCCGTTCGGCAGTATGGGGGTCATCCAACACGACGGAAGCCACGGTAATCTTTTCAAAGACATCACGCTGGGTCGAGAAATCACGGACCATGTGATGCAGGAAGGGATTATTGACTCGTTCATTCAACCCGGGTGAGCCGGAGATCAACACCACCGGCGACCGCTCGGCATACGCACAGGCAACGGCATTGACCATATTCAAACCACCGACGCAATAGGTCACACATGCGCCGCCAATCCCATGTATACGTGCATAGGCATCCGCTGCAAAGCCCGCACAATCTTCCCGCGTCGTTCCAATATGCCGGATAGGCGATTCTTCAATGAGCTTAAAAAGTGTCAGCACATAATCGCCGGGAATGCCGAAAATATGATGCAGACCCAGCTTGTACAGACGGTCCAGCAGAAGCGTGCCAATAGTGTAAGAGTTATTCAATGGAGGATGTCCAAATCTTTTCTCAACTATTTAATTATATCGGATAAAGAGGTTATAAACAGAGAACAAGAAATTTATATTTAATCCATGAAAACATTATAGATTAACCGTTCAAGCATTCAATGAAACCATTCGCAGAATTAGCATTTTCCAATATTTCAAGGCGATCTCTTCATTTCTTATTTAATAACATTATCCATATAGCGCTTGGCCGAAAGCTGTTTGTCGAAAGTATACTTTTGCATCGCGTAATCATTCGGGTATTCCCGAATGGCAATTTGTTTCACCTCCTGATCAGTAACGGCTTCCATATAATGCTTGGCCGAAAGCTGTTTGGAGAAGGTATACTTTTGCATTGCATAATCACTAGGATATTCTTGAATGGCTATTTGTTTCACATCCCCATCCTCGACCGAAAGCATAAATCTGTATGCCGCAAACTGCCTTTCATAGGTAAATTGTTGCATGCTCGGGTCGTTAGGATGTTCCCGTATGGCGAACTCTCGAATTTGACTTTCCACTGATTGTGCTAACGCGGTTCCCGTAAAGAAGATGACCCAAAAAGTAGTTAAAATGACTTTTTTCATCTCATCATTCCCTTCCATTTATTAAGTCTGCGACTGAGTGGCCGATGCCGAGCAGTCGGATCAAGTTTTTAGGCGATTTACTCATCCCTCTGTGCCCTAAAAAGGTTTCTGGGAGGTCATAGTGGTCGAGGCGCGACCACGGGAACGCTCAATACGGAGTACACGCGATTCGAGTCGTCTCAGGTCATGGGTGAAGGAGCGGAGGTTAACGACATTCGCAAGAATGATCTCGTTCTGGTCACGATCAATGGTGAAGGACCAGGGTTCCGCCGCCGGAAACTCCTTGCGCAGCTTAGCAATAGTGCCCTTGCTGTCGTTGGTGCCAGCCCGAATATGAGGTCTTAATTCATTCCAGTGCTCGTAGATATTTCTAAGAAGCACCACGACACGATAGAAATCCTTGGTGACGCATAACCGCTTTCGCAGGTGTCTGGGGACCTTAATAAGAACGCGACGAAGGTTAGCCCCTGCAACTAAAAATAGATGCTCATCAGTGGAAGTAAGAGTGAACATACGGCGCGCAGCATGCCGCCGTTTCCGACCAAGGGTGGCGAGTTCCTCGGCTACGTCATTCCTCAGGCGGTCGGCCTGGAAGCGGGTGGCCGATGACCAATGGAAAACATCGTTAAGGGCCTCGGCTTCGAGGTCTGGTACATGGAGCTGAAATGTGGAACGTTTAATTGGACCTACGAAACCAAGCGTGAGAAGCCTGTCACGCTGCTGCTGGTCGTCTGCCATAGCTCTTCTTTGTCCGTCAAACTATTGAGTATATGGATCCGCATTGCTTGCAGGTCCCGACCTGCAAATTTCTGTCTGATTGTCGTATTGATTTTTGGCATTGTCAACGCTATCAACAACTGCGCAGCGGCGGCGTGCTATACGGAACGGCATAGTTTCATGTTAGCTGAGAATGATGAGTCCCTGGGGCAGCGGATGGCGGGAGGCTCATCCCACATTGTCACACCGCGTGCATCCGTTACCACACATTGTCAGATAACATTGTGTCTAAGCCCAATGA
Source organism: Candidatus Nitrospira neomarina (assembly GCF_032051675.1). Taxonomy (NCBI): domain Bacteria; kingdom Pseudomonadati; phylum Nitrospirota; class Nitrospiria; order Nitrospirales; family Nitrospiraceae; genus Nitrospira; species Candidatus Nitrospira neomarina. The sequence goes on along the minus strand of NZ_CP116968.1, from coordinate 310,581 downwards.
ACATCAGGTGTCATGCCGGCGTTATAGGCTGACATCCTCTCGGTGTTGTCATCCCCGCCGGTTGGTAATTGGGATCCATCCCCCCAAAACCCAGATAGATTCCCGATAAAAATGTCGGGAATGATGAAAAAGATAATCCTGGCTGCTTTACCTGGGCACAGATCCTTCGCTATGAGCTCAGGATGACAACTTGGAGAAGGCTTCAATGAGTCATCACGTATGGGTTCAATGTCGGAGTGTTGAAGTATAAATTTTCACACATCGGGAGGTTGAGTAGACTGGAAACTACTGAGCCGGTGCCTGATTAAGGATACAGATGGCACCAGACTTGTTGGCCTTTTTCGGGAGGGCCGATCTGGGTCAGGTGGGGTTCCACCGTCTTGCAAACGTCCATGACGTGCGGGCAACGTGTATGAAACCGGCATCCGCTGGGCGGATTGAGCGGCGAGGGAACATCGCCGGGAATGATGATTCGCTTGGACGGGGCCGTCGGGTCGGGAACCGGATTGGCGGAGAGCAGGGCCTGAGTATACGGATGTTTTGGATCGTTGAATAAATCCTTGGCCGAAGCCACTTCAGCCAGTTTCCCCAGGTACATGACCGCGATGCGGTCGGCAAGATATTGCACGACGTTCAAATCGTGTGTGATAAAAAGATAGGACAGATGAAACTCCTGCTGCAGATCGCGCAGGAGATTCAGAATTTGCGCTTGGATGGACACATCCAACGCAGATACGGCTTCATCACACACAATAAACTTCGGATTGAGGGCCAAGGCACGGGCAATGCCCACTCGCTGGCGCTGACCACCCGAAAATTCATGTGGATATCGTGATTGATGCTCCGGCCGCAAACCCACCCGCTTGAATAATTGATCAACCTGGTCCTGCAATTCTTTCCCTTTGGCAATCTTGTGAATCTTCAACGGCTCTGAGACGATGGACCCGATGGTCATGCGGGGATTGAGGCTGCTATAAGGATCCTGGAAAATAACCTGCATTCGACGACGTGTCTGCCGCAACTCTTTCGATGATAAGGCCAGGACATTCTTACCTTCGAACGTTACGGATCCTGCTGTGGGTTCCATCAATCTGAGAATGGACCGGCCCACAGTGGTTTTCCCGCAGCCGGACTCCCCTACCAACCCCAGGGTTTCTCCATGACCAAGGTGGAACGACACATCGTCGACGGCTTTCACCCAGGCCGTAACCTTTGAGAACAGACCGCTTCGAACGGGAAAATATTTTTTTAATCCCCGGACATCGACTAATGGTGTGGTGGAGTCATTCATGCTGAACGGCGAATTCTTCCGAAGTCTTACGATTCTCCTGACTGACTCTCACGAGGCCTCAGTTTTTTGCCTGATGCCTTGTGATCGTCATATAACCAGCACACAGTTTCATGGGATTCTCCTACCTGAATGGTCGGAGGATGTTGAATGGGACAATGCTCCATCACTTCCGGACACCGTGAAGAAAAATGGCAACCGGGTGGATACTGTAAGGGAGAAGGAACGGTTCCGGGAATCGCTTCCAATCGAACCTGCCGTTCTCCCGGCCGGGGCAGTGAATTTAAAAGCGCGCTGGTATACGGATGACTGGGATTGCGAAATAATTCTTTAACCGGCGCCCGTTCGGCGATTTTACTCGCGTACATGACGATGACATCCTTGGAAAACTGGGCCACGACCCCCAAATTATGCGTAATCAGGAGAATGGCCATACCCATATCCTTCTGGAGCGCAGCCAACAGGTCGAGGATTTGTGCCTGGATGGTCACATCCAGAGCCGTCGTGGGTTCGTCCGCAATCAACAGGTCGGGATTACATGCCAGGGCCATGGCAATCATGACACGTTGTTTCATCCCGCCTGACATTTCATGGGGATATTGATCGATACGGCGCTCAGGAGCTGAAATGCGAACCTTTTCCAACAATCCGATGACTTCTTTCCGGATTTCACGATCCGAGAGTGTCGTGTGGATTTTTAACACCTCGCCGATTTGATTACCGACCGACATCACCGGGTTGAGCGAGGTCATCGGTTCCTGAAAGACCATCCCGATGGATTTCCCCCGAATTTTCCGCATTTCCTTTTCAGGCAGTTCCAACAGGTTTTGACCTTTGAAATGAATCGTGCCACCAATCACACGCCCCGGAGAAGAGATGAGTCGCATAATCGATAGTGCCGCCACGGATTTTCCACAACCGGACTCTCCCACTAAGGCCAGCGTCTGCCCGCCTCGAATGGAAAAGCTCACATCATCGACGGCTTTGATTTCTCCTTTGTCGGTAAAGAATGAGGTACGGAGGTTGGATACCTGTAAGAGTGGGTGGACGCGAGATTCCATCTACCGGCTTCGCAGTTTCGGGTTTAATGCTTCACGCAAGCCTTCTCCCACAAGATTAAAGGCCAGCACCACAATGAAGATCGCCATCCCGGGAATAAAAAATAACCAGGGCGCATCAAATACGAATCCTTTGCCATCCGAAAGGATATTGCCCCAGGTGGCGTCAGGAGGAGGCACGCCGAAACCCAAAAAACTCAACCCCGATTCGGCTAAGATAGCGGAAGCGACGCCGATGGTGGCGGAGACAAACACGGGTGCCAGAGCATTCGGCACCATATGACGAAAAATAATCCGCCCTTCTGGTATGCCCAGGGCTTTGGCAGCTGTCACATAATCCTGCTCTCGAATGGCCAATAATTCAGCCCGGACAAAACGGGCGGTTCCCATCCAGCTGAACAATCCGATGATGATCATGATGTTATAAATACTTGGAGGGAAAAGGGCAACGGCTGTCAAAATGAGAAAAAATACTGGAAAACACAGCATCGCATCCGTAAATCGCATGATCAGGGTATCCACTGTGATAAACCATAATTTCACGTGCCCGTAAAAACCAGAGAGCCCTCCTAATAAGATACCAATACCCAGCATAATGGCGACTGCCACAAATCCAATGGATAACGACACAAAAGAGCCTTGAAACATTCTGGCGAACACATCCCGTCCCAATTCGTCGGTCCCCATAAGATAGAATCCCAGAAACGGCTGATCCTGTGGAAGACTGTCGGGAGAGGGCTGAGAAAAGGGAGGAAGAAATTTGTCCGTGAGCCGAACCACTTCCGGGTCAAACAAGATCCACCATTCCGTGAAGACTTTACCGGCCAAGGCCGTGATTAATAAAAACACCAGCACCCAGAATCCAAACACGGCCTGGTAGTCTTTTTTAAAAATCCGAAGGAATTCTTCCCACGGCGTCTCCGGCGGAGGCAGGCCTTCCGTGTCCAGATTGACCTGCCCTACGCTGAGTGGAACTCCCGCCTTCGATTGATTCATGGCTTTGTCACTTCATTCAACTAATGCAAACGGATCCTCGGATCCACGACCGCATATAAAATATCCGAAAGTAAGGTGCCCAAGAGGGTCAACACTGCGGCGATAAAATTCAGTGTCATAATAATTGGAAAGTCCCGTGAAAGGATCGCTTCATACCCTAAACGCCCTAAGCCCGGCCAGGCGAATATCTGTTCAAAGATGACGGACGCGCCGATCAATCCCGGGAGCAGAAGGCCGAACATGGTCACAAAGGGCAACAGAGCATTCCCCAACGCATGGCCATAAATCACGGTATCTTCCTCAAGCCCTTTCGCCCGGGCGGTCCGGACATAGTCCTGACCCAACACTTCCAGCATTTGGGACCTGACATAACGGGATAAGATGGCTATGCCGCCAATCGCGGTCATGATGGACGGGATGACTAAATGCCAGACGCGGTCCATCATCTGATAGACAGGCTGAGCATGTTCCATTCCGAAGGTTTTAATACTGATAACCGGAACTCCCAGCCACCCCACCACCCATAAGATGGCTAAAAACGACAGGAAAAACCCTGGAACTGAAATGAGGGCATAGGACAAAAATATGGTTATCCGGTCATACCCCTTTCCTCGATGGACCGCCCCATAAATCCCGGTAGGAAAGGCCCACGTCCACACCAAAATGGTACCCATAATAAATAAGGGCAGTGAATTTAAAAACCGGTCCCAGATTTTCGGAAGGACGGGCTGACTGTCCTTGAACGATTTCAATTCCCCGGTGAACAGGTCGCGAATCCAATAGGCATATTGCACATACAGCGGATCGTCCAGATGAAAGGCGGCCCGAATCTTGGCGATATCTTCCGGTTTCATCCGGGGATTCATGGGATCCACCTCGCTGGGCTCCCCTGGCGCCAGATGAATAAACGAGTGCGCCAGAAAGGACACAATGATCAGCAGCACCAGCCGTTGCGCTACATTACGGACAATAAAATTCCACATAGTGACCAGCCGTCAGAATATGGGGTCGTTACCCATCAAGTGAAAATTTCGGCGTGGATTCGAGCTTCCGCCATTTATGGAAATAAAACGTAATGTCGCCACTTTTGGTGGGATAGATTTTTTCATACTTTTCTTTCCCGTCCGGCCCCTTTTCCACCAGCACGATTTTTTTGTCCAGGACTCGTGTACTGAGCGGCGCATACAGGAACGTATAGGGTTGCTCCTGATGAATCAACTGATGGAGTTGGTGCGTCAATTCTTTCTGGCGATCACGATTGTATTCCTGGCGGATCCGCACAATCAGTTCGTCCGCCTGGGAATTGTCGAATCCCACAAAATTCAGCTGCTGGGGGCCGGCCTGGCTGGAATGCCAGATCTGATAGAGATCGGGATCAATGCCCATACTCCATCCCAACACGACCGCATCAAAGTCACCGGTATTCACAAAATCACCCAGAAACACCGCCCATTCAAATACCTGAGTGTTGACTTTGACGCCGATTTTTTTCCAGGCGTTCTGCGCGATGGTCATGAGATTTTTTCTGATGGGATTTCCGTTGTTGGTGATGAGATTAAATTCAAAAATTTTCCCATCTTTTTCGAGCCAACCGTCCTTGTTCATTTTCCATCCGGCACTTTCCAGGATGGCGAGGGCACCTTGAGGGTCGTAGGGTAAGGGTTGAATGGATTGATCATACCATTCTGTGTTTTTGGGATAGGGGCCGGTGGTCCGTTGGCCCTCTCCATACACGAGATACTGAATAATTTCATCAACATTCACCGCCATCCCCAGCGCCGCTCTAATCTTCGGCTCCGTAAAGAGCGGTTTTCGATTATTGTACCCGATGTAGGTGTATGCGAACGTCGGACTGCTAAACCACTGGTAGGTCGGATCACTTTTATACCGGTCAACCTGATGGGGCTGAGCGGCATAGAAATCGACCGCGCCTGTGCGAAACTCTACCTCCTGCGTAAACAGTTCGGGAATGATACGCATATAATATTCATGGTATTCAGCCAAGCGTTCCCAATAGTCCTCATACCGTCGAAGATGAATAAATTCATCTCCCTGCCATTCGACAAACTGAAAACGCCCGCTGCCGATCGGATGCCGATTAAAGCGGCTCTCTCGCATCCCGAATGTCTTTTGAGCCTCCTCCGACAATCCACGCTCCTGCTTCTCCCGGGTTAAAGCCCCCTCATTGAGAAGATGCTCGGGAAGGATCCCCATTGTCCACGCATTGATGGCCGGGGAGTAGAGCCGTTTGTAAATAATTTTGACCGTATAAGGATCCACGGTCTCTACCGTTTTAATTGGCTCGAAGTCCGGAGTCCGTGGAGACAAATTTTTGGGATTCATGATGGCTTCATAGGTAAACTTGACATCTCCGGCATCGAACACATGCCCATCATGGAATTGCACCCCCTGACGAAGATGGAACAGAATGGTGGGATTATGCTCGCCAACGGGAAGGATATCCGGGAATTTCGCACGGAGGGGTTCTTCCAATTCTTTAGGAACCGGTTCTTGAGGATGAATCAGTTCGTCATAAGGGAAGTGCTCAAAGTACCGCTCACCGATAACCGCCTTTAAGCGGTCGAATAAATCCTGGTCCACCTCCGAGAGCGTCAACGCCACTCGCTCCGGTACGTCAATGGTCACGGATATGTCTTCGAGCTGAGGCTTGCCTTCCGCATTGGGCAGCAGGAGTGAGATGGATTCCAATCGTTGGCTGGAAGGTAATAATTCAATGGATTCCACCCTCTCTTGCAACCCCTCAATGGTTCCAGCCTTCCAAGCCTCATGAATCTTCCGAAAGAGCCTATCCCCTGTTACTTCCGTTCCATCCGGAAAACGGTGATACGGGTTGACCAGCACATAGGCCCGTTCGGTGATCTGCCAATCGGTGGCCAACCGGCTTCGAAGCTTCAAGTCTTCATCTAAATCCAGCAGCCCCTCAAACACGTGGCTCACAATATTGGAGCTAGCTGAATCTGCATTAAGGATGGGATTGAGAATCTTGGCATCCCCACTGGAAGCCTCAATGTATGTCACTAAGCGATCCGGATTACCGGCGGCCTGGTGCTCATAGGTTGGGACCCAAAAATAGGATTGAACCAGAAAAATAATCAGGGTCAGCGGGATGAACAGCAAAAGACGTTTGACAAACATAGAAGTCTACATCAACACAACACAGTGTAATGACTCAATGTTATCAAGAACCCAAAGGGGATGCTATGCCTGATTGATTGTAAACCAAAAATCATGACACCGGAGGTGAAAAGTGCTTTCTAAAATCTAACATGGGAAAGGGGAAGAAATACGAAATGGTGGTCAGGACCAGACGTTCGGATGAGTGGATCTGACCGGGCCAGGAAGGCATGAAAAAAGATCGTATTGATTCATGAGGAGAATGCAACACATGATGGAGATGTGGGCGCATGAGGCCTCACTACAACCCGCAAGTTTCCCGCCATTTAGCCGCTCATGGTCACCGTGCCGACTATAAGATGGCCTTTTCTATGCCTAGGACAGATCGACTTTCACTTCTCCATCTTCAACCACGGTCGGGTAGGATCTCACATGACTGGAGGGATTCGTCAGACAATGTCCGGTTTTCACATTGTACTCCCACCCATGCCAGGGGCAGGACACCGTTTCCCCTTCGACATCTCCCTCACCTAAAGGACCGCCTCTATGGAGACAGGTATTATCGATAACATGAAAGGCTCCATCCAGTTTAAAGACGGCCAAGCATTTCTCACCGGCTTCCACCACCATTCCCTTTCCCTCTTCCACTTCATCGATTTTCGCGATACACACTAACTCCGACATAGGTTCTCCTCAACATGAATATGCTTTTATTTAAGTTTTCTTCAAAGGATCGGTAATTTTTTTGAGTAAACTGGATACGGAGGGCGCAGCGTCCCCGTTACCTTTTTCCGCCTGGTCAACATTGTCCGTCAGGGTTTTTGCAATCTGAAGAAAGGCCTGGGCCTGGGGCGACGAGGGATCATTGCTGACAATTGGAGTACCCTTATCTCCCCCCTCGCGGATGGCCGGATCAATCGGAATTCGTCCCAAAAATGGAATCTCAAATTTCTGAGCGGCACGTTCCCCACCGCCTGTCGAAAAAATTTCTGTCCGTTCGTGACAATGCCCGCAGACAAAATAACTCATATTTTCAATCACCCCGAGCAACGGGACATTCACCTTTTTGAACATCGTCATGCCTTTTCTCACATCCTGTAGAGCCACTTCCTGCGGAGTGGTCACGGTAATCGCTCCGGTCAACGGCACTAATTGCGACAACGTCAAGGGCACATCTCCCGTCCCGGGCGGTAAATCGATCAGTAAATAATCGAGTTCCCCCCAGACCACATCACGAAAAAATTGCTGGATCGCCGAATGGACCATGGGTCCCCGCCACACCACCGGTGTGTCTTCCGGCACGAAAAATCCCATAGAAATGACTTTCACTCCCTGTCCCTCGGCGGGCAGAATTTTGTCCCCATCCTTTCCCGGCTCTTTGGATACCCCAATCATCAGAGGAATATTCGGTCCATACACATCCGCATCCATTAATCCTACCGCATAACCTTGTTGCTTAAGCGCGACCGCCAAGTTCACGGTGACCGTGGATTTGCCGACTCCGCCTTTGCCACTGCTCACTGCGATGATGTGTTTCACGCCCGGCAATGGATTGCCTTCAGGTTGATTGGGTGGGGTCGCGGGACCGGCCGGGTTTTGTTCTGCAGCCATTCAATAATCTCCTTATGTCACAGACACTCATAATAAATTTCACATATGCGACGCGATACCAGTACCTCTCCTCACCATAACATTAGACCATGAATCAAAGAAAACCCGAAACCCTCATGGACTGAAGAGGATTTCGGGTCTCTCACCACACCTTCACAATTGGGATAGGGGGTACGAAAAGCAGAACGACGGGCAGCAACACCTACCCTAGTTGCGTGGCAAACTTTTTACGCGATCGACCGATGAGGGGTTCATGATGGTGCCGGCGATTTTCAGAAATCACCGGATCCAAAATTTCCCCACAGGTAATACACCGCCAACCCGAAAAATATATGGCCCCGGATTCATCAGCCACATCACCAAACTTATCTTGAATCATGATTCCCTGACAACGCGGACAATCCATATCAAGCACTCCTTCTCCCGGGAAAAAAATAATAAAATCAATGCGTATCTAATTGTCTATGAAAAGCAATCCATATGCCGTAATAAATCTCGCACAAGCACCTGATAAATAAGGAATTAATATAAAGCACCCTCCGCAAATGTTTCAAAATGAAACCAATTAAATTAGATATCATGAATTAAAGATACATAAGATATTGAAAATATATCATTTTAATGCAAATAGCACAATTAGGTAACAATGTAGCCCAAAATGAAACGCTTTTAAGTTGTTTGAGTTATTCCAAATAGTTTGACCTTCCGCCATAAGGTCGATCGACCAATCCCTAACTGTTGAGAAGCTTCCTTCAGCCGCCAACCCGACTTTTCTAACGCCCGGCAAATGGCTTGTCGTTCCAGGGCCTCCAGTGATTCAGAGTCGGTCCATTCCCGATGCTCCCAACAGTACCGATGGAGGTCGGCTGGAAGATGCTCAAATTGAATCGTATCCTCCTCACAGCACACAAAGGCATGCTCAATCATATTCTGCAGTTCCCTGATATTGCCGGGAAATGGATACCGGCTGAGTGCCGCTAAACATTGCGGAGACAAGCTGACAATATGCTTGCCCATTTCGCGATTAAATTTTTCGAGAAAGTGATTCACGAGCAGGGGAATATCTCCCGTTCGCTCCCGTAGGGGGGGCAGCACAACCGGAATCACTCGTATACGAAAATACAAATCTTCCCGAAACCGTCCTTGTTGAACGGCTTCTTCCAAATTCCGATTCGTGGCCGCGACCACCCTCACATCCACCGAAACCGTATCATTGGACCCAACCCGCTCAAACTGTCCCCGCTCAAGCACTCCCAATAATTTCACCTGGGTGGCGACACTCATCTCCCCGATTTCATCAAGAAAGATCGTCCCACCATTCGCAATTTCAAACCGGCCCGGTTTATCAAAATACGCATTGGTAAATGCCCCTTTGACATGACCGAATATTTCACTCTCCAGAATACCCTCAGATAGACTTGAGCAATTCACCACGACGAAAGGGGCATCCTTTCTCGGGCTGTGGGCGTGTAACGCACAGGCAATTAATTCCTTGCCCGTTCCACTTTCTCCGGTGATGAGAACGGAGGATTTCGAAGCGGCAATGATCGGCAATTTCGCCATGATGTCCTGCATGCGAGGACATCGACCTACCATATTATCCAGCTTAGTCTGCTCTCCCAGCCGATGCTTGAGCTCCGACACTTCTTCCACCTTGGCACTCAACTCGCGAACCAGCGAGATATCACGGATAACTTCGATTAACCCGATCAGCTTGCCTTCCTTGTCCAATAAAAAGTCGGTATTGATGCTCACCGGAATATGTACGCCATCACGTCGACGAACCATCGCTTCAAAATTCGACACCCGCTCCCCCTGAAGCGCCCGCTCCAAAACACATTCCTTAGTCGAGCAGATATTGCTTTGGATCAGGACATCGCAGGCCAAAAGTGTCCCCGCCGCATCGACGTTGTAGCCCAGCATCTTCTGCATCGCCCGGTTTAAAAAGGTCACACGTTTCTGCAGGTCAATCGTAATCACTCCGTCACTAATGCAATCCAGAATGATTTCTGCACCATTCGAACGAGACAATGATCCCATTTCAGCCATGATGTCTATGCCTCTCGTCAAGATACCGACTTCCGATTACAGCCAACACGCCTTTTCTTTCATCCGCATTTATGGTAGGAAGATGATGTGAAGTCTTCCGAACAATGTGACCGGACCCGTCCCTGTTAGTGTAAGGCAACCCTATTCTGCTCCACAAACCCTTGCCGATAGACATTTTGCCACTTTCCAAGAAGAACGAGGTTTTCCCAACTGGCTCGCCCATGATGAAGCATGCGGTACGCCATCTTCCCATTTGGTTCCCAAATGAGGGTTCCCCTTTAGATGGACCACAAACGTCTTCCGGGCACCTCGGTCGTAAAGTGAAGCACATTACCGGATGATGGCCCTCGATCCTGTCTCCATTTTGGCGGATCTTGCGCGGCTCCCCTATCCGGACATTGATCCGGTCTTCTTTCGTATCGGGCCCCTGGCACTTCGATGGTATGGTCTTATGTACCTCCTGGGTTTGGCAGGAGCCTATTGGCTGATCAAGTCCAGGGCCGCCACAAGGAATGTCTCTCTCCCACCACAACAATTATCCGATCTTATTGTTTATGCCGCCTTTGGCGTCTTTCTCGGGGGGCGCTTGGGATATGTGTTGTTTTATAACCTTCCCTTTTATCTGGACCATCCCCTCAAAATTTTTGCGGTATGGGAAGGGGGAATGTCATTTCACGGCGGGCTGATCGGCACATGTATCGCGATCTGGATCTTTTGCAAAACCCGCGGGTTTCCTGTTTGGCCCATCGCCGACTTAGCCGCAGGAGCGGCTCCAATCGGGTTGGGCTTTGGACGGATGGGGAATTTTATCAACGGAGAATTATTCGGGCGGCCGACCGACGTCGAATGGTGCATGGTATTCCCCCATGGTGGCCCGGAGTGCCGACACCCTTCGCAACTCTATGAGGCAGGCCTGGAAGGCGTTGCACTCTTTGTTCTTTTATGGGTCATCAACCGCCGGTCAACTCCACCGGGAACCATGTTTTGGACCTTCATCTGCGGATATGGAGTAGCTCGATTTATTGTAGAATTTTTCCGTGAACCGGATAGTCATTTAGGGTTTATTTTCCAGTGGATTACGATGGGCCAGTTACTCTGTATCCCGATGGTTGCGGTCGGCGTCTTCATGATTGTCCGGGGCTACAAACAAGCATAACCCTCCCCCACTTCACGCATGCTTATCAGATTCCCAGAAATCCCGATCAAGCAGCTTAAAACCCCCTACCCCCGCCGCCCGGAGTCGCTCCCCCACCGAATCCCGGCATGACCGGAGCCGAGGTAGCTTGCGCAGGGGCATCGGGAACATTGCCATACCGTCGAAGCGGCGGGGAATTCCAAATGACCTTATGACCGGGAGCAAGGTTGGCAGCCTCAATGAAATGTTTCTTTGCGCCGGCTTGATCGCCCATTTTGTCCATGCACAACGCGAGATTATAGTGGGCTTCCGCCAGATCGGCTTGTTGTTGGACGGCAACCTGAAATTGTTGACGTGCCGCTTCCCACCGGCCTTCGTCAAATAAGCGCTTGCCTTCGGTCATCACCTGCAGCACCTGGGTATCCACATTTGAAGGAGGGGCCAAGGCTGTCAACGGCGCGGGTTTGTCCGATGCGCACCCTCCTGCCGCCATCATGACGAAATAGACCCCAACGCATACCTTCATCCTCCAATTCCTCATCGCTCCCTCCTTCTTGTCATTTATTGTTCGTGTTGAAACATCGTTTCCTCGGTTCCTACAGTCACCGTGACCACTTCACCGAGACGAAGAAAAAAGAGTTTACACCCTTTGACCGCAGGACCCAAGCATTGGCGTGCGGCCCGCGCATAGGCCTGCGCTTGTGCCCGGTAAGTCTCCGCGCGCTGCTCCACCATGCGAGAGGATACGCGATCCGTTTTATAATCGCCAACCCATACGTCGCCATCGATTTCATAGACCACATCCATCACCCCTTCCATCACGCAGGTCCGTGGCAAGGAAGACTCATGTTGCCCGACAGGCCATGGCATCGTAAATGGAACCTCCCGACCAAGAATAGTTGCCCTCTGCAATTCCCGATAGCCCGGTGAACCGAGAAAGTGATCAAAGAGCGTTTCAAGTTCTTTGACTACCTCACTCTTGTCCAACCCTGACCGGCCTGGTAACTGGCGTTCGCAAAAATCGACAAGCGCACTTTGTACCCTTCCAGGTTCACTCTGAAAATTCCACCGTTGAAGCACCCGATGCATCAAAATCCCAAGGCGCTGCCCGGTCCCACGTGAACCTTGCCCCCTCTTTTCCGGCTCCTGGGCCGATTTCGCCTGATGCAGCATGGAGGGATTGACGTACGCCTCCGCCTGATTGGTCTGTTGCCATCTCATTTCACGTGTGTCCCACTGTGGCGTGGAGATCATCACCTCACCGCTACCTTCAGGATCAGAATGGTGCTGTGGGGGGTTCCAGGATTTTAACACCGCGGGCGTCACGACGGTGTGAGGAATGGAGACTCCTCCCACTCGCACAATATCCAGTTCCGGATTCCCGAACTCTCCTTCAACAATCCCCTGAATAAGACTCAACAGGCTCTCCCCCCCCACTTTCGGGAGTATGCCCCCTGATAAAATTAACCGCTCCCTGGCCCTGGTCATTCCCACATAGAGCAGACGTCGCTGTTCGGCAGCTTCCCGGATCCGTTGCTTTTCCCACAGAGGCACCTGGCCTGCATTCCATACAGGTGGCAACGTACAACCGTATAAGCCGCTAATCCAGTCAAATGTAATCTGTGCCCCGCGATCCAGTCCCGTAGCCTTCTGATGCAACCCGGGTAACAGCACCACGGGAAATTCGAGCCCCTTGGCCTTATGAATCGTTAGGACACGGACGGCGTCTAACGTCTCTTCGGCCAAAGGGGCCTCCGGCTCTGAAGGATGGGTCATAAGGGAATCGGCCAATCGTTCCACCCAGGCAGAAAACGATAGAGAAGGGATGGCCGCCTGTTCACTCATAAGGTCGCGAAGCTTCCAGACATTCACCACCGCCTGCTCACCATGGCTCGAGGCGGCGGCCAATTCCACGAGAGGAAGTTGCTGAAACAAATGATCAAGCAATTCCGGGAGAGGGAGTCGATTTGCCTGGGCATGAAGCCAGGCCAGCCGCTGAAAAAGGCCTTGAATGACTGCCTTTCGGGCACTCTCCCATGTATCAAGTCTCTGAGCCTGCCGGATATCCAACGGGCCAAGCTTCATCACATCCATAATCTCCCGATCCGTCAGCCCGCCTAATGAAGAACGGAGAATGCCCACAAGGGCCAGAGCATCGGTGGGGTCATCCAGGACGCGAAGCACATTCACCACATCAATCACTTCCTGACGCCGGTAAAAATGCCGCTCACCATCGGCCATGCAGGGAATATTGTGGCGCTGCAACGCTTCGAGATACACCTGCGCATTGGTAAATTTTCTTAACAACACCGCGATATGCCCGGGACGCAAGGAGGTTCTCCCTCCCTTCTCCATGATCCACTGACTTCCCGGCAGCAATTGTTCCTCAATCCACCCCGCTAACCATTCGGCTTCCACCCGTGTGGCCCCCTCAGCATCCCATTCGTCCTCCCCTTGAGGATTGGCCATGACACAGATCTCCATTCCTGTCGAGCCGGAGCCCGGCTCTCGCATCCGTCCAACCGCCAGGGGGACATTGGGGGGTTGGACATTGGCTTGAGGAATGAATAACCGATCAAACACCGCATTGACGGCTTCAAGAATGGTCCCATCACTACGAAAATTGGTCAGAAGAGTACATACGATCCCTCCATCCTGCGTCACTTTCTCCACGACCTGATCAAACGCCTCGATATCAGCTCGCCGGAAGGCATAGATCGATTGTTTGGGATCACCCACAATAAACAGCTTCCCCGGCATAAGCCGGATATCCCGCCAATACCTCCCGCACTCATTTGTGCATTCACCTAGATAAAGTAAAATTTCATATTGAACCGGATCAGTATCCTGAAATTCATCAACCATTATGGCCGCATAGGTCCCCTTCAATTGTTCTCTGACCATGGGATGATCCCGTAAGAGATCTCTGACCAGGATCAAGAGCCCATCAAATCGAATCCATCCCTTCGCCGAAAAATCCTGGCGAACTCGTTCGACAAATGGCCCAAGCACATGAAGGACCTTTCCCAACAGGACTTCATTGACCTGCAACAGCTGTTGCGCAGCTTGAATCGCCCGCCTGGCATCTTGAAAATCCGACGCATCCCACTCTCCCGGGGCCTTGCCAATGGTGCTATCAACCAGGTCTTTCTCCTCGTCAGATAAATGACAGTCCATTGGTGGTTCCCCATCGGCCACCCGATCAAATACGCGTTCAGCAAGAGATAAGAGCTTCTCAACTTTTCGAGGTTTGGCGCGATCGTATTTTGATAGCAATGATCGGACCTGATGCTGTTTACTCTGTAGCCACTTCAGAAAGGCCGGAGAGGAACCTTCGGCACACACTTGTTGATCTAATTCAGGAATAGAAATCTGATCCTGGCAGAGCGAAAAGGCAAAGGATCGAATTTCATGCAAACCCATGTGATTGAGCAGGTCCTGCCACTGGGCATGCGCCGAACCTTGCCTACCTAATTCCTGTTCCAACCAGGCATCCCACGCATGTTGAAATGTCTCAAGAAATTGCATCCCTTCATCCTCATGGAAATGAGGATCGACCCTGGCTTCTAGGGGATACAGACGAAGAACATGAGCGGCAAAACTATGGAGCGTGGCAATTTGCGATTTCTCCAGATCACGCAAGGCGACCTGAATTTTCCCTCTCACATGCGCCGTGGACACATGATAGCGTTGTTTGATCTCCTCCAGGCCTGTGCCATCGGAATCTTCACTTCCGGCTTCCGCCTCACAAGCAGCCAGCAACGCATGCAACCGGTCGCGGAGCCGCGATTTCATTTCATTAGCCGCTTTATTCGTGAAGGTCAGAGCCAACATGTCGGTCACGCGTAACGGGTGTGGTTCCCTCAGAAGCGCATGAACCAATCGATTCACCAACAGCGTTGTTTTACCCGTACCGGCCCCGGCCAGCACAACGACATTACGATCAAACGTGGTTTCCGCCATCAGTCGCGCATCGGCATCGGGAAGACGTTCGAGATTACTCATGGGTGGCCCGTTGCTTTCGCCCTTGCCGAAATTCCTTCGCCAAGGGAATTCCATACGCCCTCACCCACGAGGGATGATGCTGAAACCGACAGGCCACCGACCACGCACAGTCACGACAATAGGAACCAGGTAGAATAAAGAACTGCCCTGTGCGGATGCCTTCGATCCAACGACGAATGGTCCGCAATAATTGGTCACCCGTTTGCGTTGCCCAGATCGAACTGGGAAACGATGAGAAGGTGAGAGGAGCAGGATGCAATGGACGGATAAAC
The DNA here is from genome assembly GCF_032051675.1 of Candidatus Nitrospira neomarina. Taxonomy (NCBI): domain Bacteria; kingdom Pseudomonadati; phylum Nitrospirota; class Nitrospiria; order Nitrospirales; family Nitrospiraceae; genus Nitrospira; species Candidatus Nitrospira neomarina. The sequence goes on along the minus strand of NZ_CP116968.1, from coordinate 295,032 downwards.
CGGAATTCCACGGAATGCATCGCAGGATGTGGCGACATCATTTCTTTGGAATGTTCTCCGGAATGGCCGGCCAGGCTCAAGGAAGACATCAGTGAATATAAAGGAGGTTGTAACCGTCGACCACGCAGGGCTTCATTGACGAGATCGGGGTGGTCTGTTCGAGTCGCCAAACCACCAGAAAATTTATAATCCACAATACGAGTCCTTAGGCCATCCGACTGCCGGTCCACGCGATCCATTCGTCCATGAATCTTCAGCAAGGTCGAGTCTCCCGGCACCCCGCTTCCAATTTCTCCCTCGGCCCCTATCTCACAATCCACCGGCACCATAGCCTGATCGACGTACTCCTGTTGATCATGCTCGATCATCGCAACTACCACGGCACCTAATTGCGTTTTCATTCTTTCCCACAGGACCACATACCCTTTGCCATAGTGCGTCGCATATGTATCGCATACCTGATCAATGGTCGAAGCAATCAAGGAAGAGAGATAAACGGACTCTATTGGACAGACCGGCCATTGATGATCGATGAGATAGCGATAGACGTGTCGAAGAATGGTATGCCCCAACTCTCCCCAAACCCGGCTTGGCATTTCCCGCGAAATAGGCTCTCGAACATTCCGTGTATGCAGGGCATGTTCCATCCAATACCGGCAAGGACATTGGGCATAGCGTTCCAACGCTGTCGGTGACAACCCCCGGGACAAGAGCTCCTGCCAATGGGCCCCTTCGACGGCCATCATTCCATCATGCGATCCTGCCCCTGTGGACGTTTTTTCAAGAGCAGCCACGGACCTGAATCCATGGCGAAACAATATCCACCAGAACGATGGCTCCAAAGAAGCTGTTTGGATCGCCCGCCCCTGAAGCAGATACCGCAGGCGCGTTTCCTGTCCGGTCTCTTCACCAGGGGAAAAGTATGGGAGCCTCACCCGCTCAGCCACACGCAATGGCACACTCATCACCTCTTCAGAACAGCCCGGGACATCTCTCACGTATTCCGTTAGGAGAGGAGACGGCAACAGCGGACGCCCCTTGTGATCGGCACGTTGATAGACGAGATACACCCGGTCACTGGCTGAGTGCCGAAGCAACGCAAACAACAAAGCCTCTTCATCAAACCCATGCATTTTTTCATCAATTTTATATCCAAGGCTTTCCGCCAACACCCTTCGATCCCCGTCACGTAAAAATGCATCCTCCCGAACCACTCGTGGAAAAACCTGATCATTCATTCCAAGAATAAACACGGTTTTAAAGGATTGGCCTCGCGCCGCCATAGCATCGAATACCTGCACGCCTAAGGGGCTTTGCCCAGGAATAGGCATTCTTGTTCCTTCCAGGGCTCCTCGACACACCTCCACCCATGCACCCCAGGTTACTTGAGAACCGACCCGATCCAGTTGCTTTAACTGCGTCATGACCTGTTCAAAGGCTTGTGCAAGACTTGCCCGATGCGCCTGATCCCGCTCTTCCATGTGAGAAGATGTCTCTTCTTGAAGCAAGGAAAGATGCGTATTCACGAGTGCTTCAAAGGCGAGGGTTAGCTCACCAATCGAGCCTGATTCCGGAAGAGCCTGACAATCGGCCACCAGTCGGCCCACGACGTCCGCGCACTCTTGTATAGCGAAAGAGGCCTCTTCCAGAGGCATTCCGATCTTCTGCTGCCAGGCAGCAATTGCTTCCGGGTCTTTCGCCACCGCTGCAAGACGTTCCCAATCATCCCGACCTTGCATAAGACGCCAATGACGAATGGCCTGGCTCCAGATTGGCTTTTGTGCATGAGTGGAACATCCGTTGACCGACGGGTTTCGATAATAAGGAGAGGTCACGACATTCAGCAGTGCCTGCCAGGGGTACCGCTCTTCCCTCAAGCCGGCAAGCTGCCACCAAAGCTTAGCGTACGGTTCTTCCAACAGAGGCAAGGTCGCTGTGGTGCAAAAGGGAATTCGATGCTCCGCAAACACCCGCCGCAGAAAGAGCCCATATGGCTCGAGAGTTCTGGCCACCACCCCAATCTCATGAAACGTGTGCCCTGTCGTTTCCACCGCATGCAGAATGGCTTTGCAGGTAAAAACCAGCTCCCCTTGACCCCCGATCACGTTTACCACCTGCACGGAGGGGGATGATACCGTCGGATTCCCTAATTCCAACGCTTTGTGCCCAACCTGATGAGGTTGATACACCACTCCGGCTTTTAATAAATGTCGATCGAGAAATCGTTGCGCAAATTGATAGGCAGGTTGATCAGTCAGGGGAAAGAACACCTTCACGGAATTCGTACGAGCCACTTCCTCTAACAGCGAAAGCTGAACTTGCGTGATGTCGTAAAAACCGTAATAGATGATCGTCGGGAATTTGGCAACAAACGGTGACGCCCCAACCCAGGGAATCACGGAATTGGCCAAATCTTCAGGCAATCCCACCCCTAGTTGTCGGCTCACATTCACGATGGCCTCCTGAAGTTTCAGTAAGCCCGCTAGGCGAGTGACTGCAATCTCATCGAACAGCCCCTCTTCCACCGCACGGAGAGCCAGGCGTGGCTCAACTTGCGCTTCAAGCAAATCCCGAATGCTCCGCCACACGGCCTGCCTGAGACCTGATGAACTTTGAAGATCGGCAAAGGGTCCGACAGTTTGCCCACTCTTTTCAAAAATTACGGCTAGAAGATATTCATAGAAAAAGTCGCCGACAAGTTCGACCGAAGACACCTTCGTTTCCAGTGAACCCAATGCTGCTTGCTCGGCATGAAGATGGAGAGCGAACTGATGGAACGTCAGAACATGGAGATCGAAGAGCGCACAGGAATGCTCGGCGCATAATAACCACTGGAGTCTCCTTCGCAATGAATCCGAAGGCACCAGAATGGCCAGCGGCGCACGGGAATCGGCCGCTTTGATCTGCTGGACCGTTTCAACAAGAGCTGATTCGAGGTAAGGAGAGAATGGGCCGCTGACAAGCGTGAACATCCGGACTTTTGCGTTCGATCGGAGGTAGGCTATAAGACCGATTCCTGCCGATTTCTAGCCGGTTTCCGGTCCTATGAGCTCGCCATTACAATCAGGGCAACTCCAATCCCCGTCAATCAGGGACATGGGATCACCACAGAAGGAACATTCCGGAGGAGGTCCGGAAGGAACCCTGGGAAGGACGGGCAACTCGATATCTAATTCTATTTCGTCTTCATCTTCATTGGGCATGTGTGAACCTCGTGTATCCTTCGCGGTGGATATCTCCTCAGAACATGTATATGAGGAGCTATATTAATAGTGATAAAATCCTGAGATTATTCCTCAGTTTCCTCTTTTTTAGGTTTTGGCTTCGCCTTCGCTTGCAGCGCTTTCTCCGCACTCTCCCGTGGTGGAACTCCGATAAAGGTCAACCGTCCATTGATCAGGGTGGCGGGCACGGCACGAATAGCATGTCGCTCCGCGAGTTCTTGACCGGCCTCCGATGTGATATCAATCTCCCGGTAACTGAAACTATATTTGACCCGCATGCCCTTCCACAGCGTTTTCGCATTAGGACAGGCCGAACAGGATTTGGACACCAACAAGGTCACATTCGCCATTGCATTCACTCCTCCTTGATAATCTTCCCAATGATGGCATGTTAGCACTGAAGAAAATAGGCGGGCAAGGTAAAACGAAGAAACCGCGATTCACGCGCCGCGAGAGGACAACGTGAAAGAAGACAACAGGATGGACGTGCGGCGCGCCTTACATTTTGCGAGGTTCGAGTTCGATGATGCCTTTGCGAATGGCCAGGATGGCCGCTTGAGTTCGATCAAACACATGCAATTTATGAAAGATATTGCGGACATGATTTTTGACCGTCTTTTCACTGAGATCCAGGACGTTCGCAATCTCCTTATTGGTTTTTCCATCCGCCACTAATTGCAACACGGTGATTTCACGGTCGGTGAGATCGTGTTCCAAAATTCCCCGTTTTTTGCCTTTGCCTTCAGACAACAAAGAAAACTCGACCAGAATCTTACTGGCGACCGATGGATGTATAAGAGACTCGCCACGGGCAATAGTTCGAATAGCAGCCACAATTTGCGCCGAATCACTATCTTTAAGTAAATATCCAGTGGCTCCGGCTCGCACCAGATCAAAAATGTATTGCTGTTCTTCGTACATCGTCAGGGCCACCACCCCGATGTGAGGAAATTCCCGTTTAATGATTCGCGTGGCTTCCACCCCCGTCATTCCGGGCATACTGACATCCATGAGAATCACATCCGGCATAAGCTGTCGGGTCTGTTCGACGGCCTCTCCTCCATCTTTCGCTTCCCCCACCACCTGGATATCGTCCTTTGTTTCCAGAATCGCACATAATCCTTCACGCACCACACGATGATCATCAACAATGAGGACTTTAGTCGTTTTGGGCATAAGGCACCTTTTCCTTTAATACCAGAGGAATGAAAATTTCAACTTTCGTGCCGGTGCCGGGTTTCGACACCCACTGCACGTTTCCACCTAACATTCTCGCCCGTTCCGTCATACTTCTTACTCCGAAATGATCCCATTTTTCAGGATTCTGCCCCTCTGCCTTGACGTCAAAGCCCTGGCCATTATCAGAAACGGTGGCTTTCAAGACATCTTTCTTGAGCGCGACTTTTACAATCACCTTGGTCGCTCCGGCATGTTTGGCCACATTGCTTAATGCTTCCTGGACCATGCGAAAAACAAAGACTTTCGCTTTCGGATCAAGTTGGGATTCATCCCCACTCCCATCAAACTCAGTCCGTATCCGGTGCTCCCTTTCATAGGCCTTCAGATAATTTGACAACGCGGGAATAAAGGCTAAATGATCATATTGACCCGGGCGAAGATTATAAACCACCTCCCTGGCCTCCTGAATGGCATGCTTCAATTGCACGGTCGTCTGATTGAGCATCGTCAAACATTTGGGGGGATCCTCTGCCACCAATTCACGGACACGCTCCATCTTCAGGCTCACTCCCACCAGGGTTTGCACCAGACCATCATGGATCTCACAGGCAATGCGCGTCCGTTCCTCATCCACCGCTCCTTCGGCTTCCTCTTTGACATACAAACGAAACAGCGATTGATACCGGGTGAGGGTATTTTCAATTTCGGCAGAGGCCCGGATCCGGGCTTCAATCAGTTGCCACATAAACTTGGCGCTTGCGCCTCCCACCAACGCCAAGTGTGGGGCATGCGACTCAAGCAGGGTCTTCTCCACTTCGGGATCGCCCGTTACGTCAATCACCAGATCCACGTCTTTGATCTTGAGCAAATCTTGATAGCGGCGAAGGACAGGAATCCCGATTTTTTTAGCGAGACGAACGCCCATGGTATGCGGACGGATTTCACTCAACCCCACCACGGTAACCAAGGGATCCTCCGCAAAAATCTCCATGAGTGCAGTACCACCATGGCCCCCACCAATAATCGCCACCCGGCTGGAGGTCACTTTTGCCTTTGGTCGCCGTGGACTACGTTTGGTGATGCGTGGGGAACGGGAGGAGGGCTTGGGGGATGGCATAGATATCCACTTTCATGATCGGAATAGGTTGAAGATCTTTTCGAAGAGAAGATCCCTACCCTTGTCACGTTATGACGCGGACAAAACAGGGGGACTCGCTATCCGCCACAGACAAATGAGCATAACTCAGGACATCCTGGTGTCTTGGGTTAAAGCCCGTATGGTATCCATAAATTGATCAATGTCTTTAAATTCCCGATACACCGAGGCAAATCGAACATACGCGACGGGATCCAATTCTTTTAAGGCCCGCATGACTTCCTCTCCGACGGTTCGGCTTGGAACTTCTGTTTCTCCAAGGTCCTGAATACGTTTTTCAATCCGATCAACCGCCGCACCTAACGCTCCAATACTGACCGGCCGTTTTTCGCAGGCCTTTTTGAGTCCTGCTAGAATTTTGGCCCGATCAAACGGCTCTCGCCGATTGTCTTTTTTGACCACCATCGGCAAATTTTCTTCGATTCGTTCGTAGGTGGTGAACCGCCGCTTACAGCCTAAGCATTCGCGACGACGCCTGATCACTTCTCCTTCACGTGCGGTCCGCGAATCAATGACCTTATCTTCTAATTGGTCACAAAAAGGACATTTCACGAAAGAGCGGCCCTTACCTTAAGGATGGAAGGCGGTGGAGGAAGGTTAGTATGGATGAAAGATCGGAAATCGTGAGCACAGGTCTTTGACATCCCGCAAAATCCGTTTATGAAGGGACGCTTCCTGAGAATGTTGGATGACCTCATCCATCCAGGAGAGAATCTGCTCCATCTCGGGTTTCTGCATGCCACGAGTTGAGACCGTCGGCGTGCCAATACGAATGCCGCTTGCAACAGCCGGTGGTTTTTCATCAAACGGCACCGCATTCTTATTGACCACAATGCCGGAGGCATTGAGTGCGGCTTCGGCTTCTTTCCCTGTCACGCCTTTGGATGTCAGATTCAAGAGGAACAAATGATTTTCGGTCCCACCAGACACCACTCGATATCCCCGCTTCAAAAAGCCCTCAGCCAACTCCTTGGCGTTCGCCAGCACTTGTTGTTGATAGGTTTTAAATCCCGGTGACAGGGCTTCTTTAAAAGCCACCGCTTTGGCTGCAATGACATGCATAAGCGGCCCACCCTGCGTTCCAGGGAACACCATTTTGTCAACAGCTTTGGCATGCTCTTCTTTGCACATAATCATGCCGGAGCGTGGGCCCCGCAATGTTTTATGGGTCGTGGTGGTGACAAAGTCAGCATAGGGAACCGGGCTTGGATGCAACCCGACTGCAATCAAACCCGCTATGTGGGCAATATCAACAAGAAGATACGCACCAACCGATTTCGCTATGGCCTGAAAACGAGGGAAGTCAATAATTTTGGAATACGCGCTGGCCCCGACAACAATCATACGAGGACGGACCTCCTGAGCCTGCTGCTCTACCACATCATAATTGATTTCCTCAGTTTCCCGATCTACTCCATAGGAAAACGCCTGAAACAGTTTTCCTGAAAAACTTACACGGCTACCGTGGGTAAGATGCCCACCATGAGCCAGATCCATCCCTAAGATGGTATCTCCTGTTTTTAGAACCGAAAGATACGCCGCCATATTGGCTTGAGAACCCGAGTGGGGTTGAACATTCACATGCTCACACCCGAAGATTTCTTTGGCTCTCGCAATGGCTAAATCTTCGACCGTATCCACATGTTGGCATCCGCCGTAATATCGCCGGCCGGAGTACCCTTCCGCGTATTTGTTGGTCATCAAACAGCCTTGGGCACCCAGGACTGCGGGACTAGCGTAATTTTCTGAGGCAATAAGAACTAAGTTTTCCCGCTGCCTTTTTTCTTCAGCCCGAATAGCCGCATACACCTCATAATCAGTGTCACGGATCGCTTTGAGTGTTCCGACGGAATGTCTCATCGCTTACTCGTCGACCGCTTCATCGGCCTGATCTTTCTCTGATCCCCCTTCAGGGGTAGCCTCTTCTGCAGCTTTCTTCACCAGGGTCACATTAATCTTGGGAACCACATCCCGATGAAGCTTAATGGCAACCGAAAAGGTCCCCAACTCCTTGAGAGGCTGTGGCAAGTGAATTTTTCTTCGGTCCACCTCAACGCCTTGAGCAGCCAATCGTTCGGCCACATCTTTGGATGTCACAGACCCGAACAGCTTGTCATCCTTTCCGGTCTGCACTTCAAATGTCAGGGAGATTTTTGAAAGATTCTTCCCCGACTCGCCTAAAGACTCCAATTCTTTTTTGGCCTTTTGGTCGATCTGCCGCTTGATATGCTGCAACAATTTGACCTGTCGCTCTTCAGCTACGACCGCTTTTTTCCTCGGGAGCAAATAATTCCGTGCATACCCTTTGGCCACCGTCAACACATCACCCAAATACCCTAAACCTTCTACATTTTCCTGCAAAATAACCTTCATAAAACACGTCTCCTTAGCCTGCGAATAAGGGAAACATCTTAAGACTGGGTGTAGAAAAAGTCAATGTAATTGCCGGATATATCATAGAATATGCTTCTACTTCATAATCGGTGGTCAACCAACAGACATGCTTACGATAACCAGACAATTCCATAGAGAATTTTGAAACAACCCGTTCGAAAATATGCTATGCTCCTCCATACTTACTAAACATTAACACTTAAGCATTACCATGATTGTTCAGGCTCAAAACTGACCCTAATCGACACATCACAGCCAAGGTAAACGATCAGATTGGTTTTTCATTTGCCATACTCTCGGCGTCGGAATAGTGAGATGATGAACCACCTTAACCCACGTCAGCTTCGAACCAACATACTTTTCAACCTTCTCCTTCTCACCCTATTTGCCCTTGGTCTTTTAGTCTTTCCTCCATTAACCATTGCCGAAGAAGGAATGAAGGACAAAGAAGGACTCGCACTCCAACCATTCTCGGATCTCAACCTTCGCTTTTCCAATCGGCCGCTCACCCCACCTGACTCACTCATTGTCCAAACCATTCCACTCACAGGACTCTCTGTCGCCCGCCCATTTGTCGCTCCGAGCCCACAAGCGGTAATTTTTGAGGATGATCACCGACAACGGGTCGCCGTCCTCTCGACCGATACCTCCGGGGCGCTCATCCTCTATTTACTTGAGCCTCTCCCTCTTGATCCCAAGCTACCCGCCCTGTTTGAATGTGCACACAATCGAGGGTGTGAGGCTGATCGAACTCCACTTACCGGAGGGTTGGGATGTCTCGCCCTCTGTATCAAGGAACTCCTGGAACTGTCAGCACTCAATCAATAATTTTCATGAAACTTTACGATCTTCTCAATTTAGTCACAGTCCAACTCAACAGCGAACGGGAAGTCGCCATGAGCCGTGGATTAGACGCACCGTTGGAGATTGCCCAAGCCCGACACCTCCGCACGGTAGGCTCCCTTCACCTCTATAGTTGTGATGTTCCCCCTGGAAGTACATTCCTACCCGACATCCCGGTGACGTTGTTGCCGGGTAACGATATGGAACCGACCGAAGGCTATCTTCTGGGGTGGCAAAATGGATCGCTCATACTCCAAACATTTGATCACGTCGGCCATACCCTCAATCGGTGTACCCTCATTCCCGACACATCGGGTTTCCTCGAAACCGGGGCCACACGGTTGGCCGACATGGCCAGCAAACCTGATTCCTTTACACTTGGGCCTGCCGAACGATTGGTGCCCTGGCTGGACCCTGAACCGCTCTCCCATCAAACGGCAGCAAGAGACAGCATTCCGACTACAGTGCTGACGACTATCTGGGGAGACACACGGCAAACACGCTGGACAAAGTTGACAACGTTAATCGTCGATCAGGTTCGGAAAAATAAACGAATTCTCTTGGTGGCTCCGGATCATCACACAGTTGATGAATTAACTGGTGCGGTTGCACACGCCTTAAAAATGGCGGCCTTGCCCTACCGAAGTTTGCTCTGCCGGTATGAACTACCTTTAGTAAAAGATGCGGGAGGGATGCTTCTCCAGGACTTTGGCTTTGAAGCACAGATGTCCCATTTTTTTGCCAAGGCCAACGCCAAAAAAGTCTCCTTACGAAAAAAATATGACCGGTTCAGGGAACTAACTCCAATTCTGGCCTACAAACGCGACAAGCAAAAAGATCTGAACGAAGTAAAATTGTTGGAATGGCGATTACTCACACAGCTCAGTGACTGGCAAGGGAAAGTCAAAAATATCGATAAAACTGTCCGGGACTATGAGGCACTTCCCATTTGGACACGGATGAGTATGCAGGTGGCGGGCAAGAATATCGAGACTCTGGCCGAATACCGGGAAATTTACCAAGGCAAAATCCTTGGACTCATGAAAGAAGTCGAAATAGCCCAAACGCGAATTAAAGAATTAATCCCCGAAGCGACCGTTCCTAAAAATCTGCGACCGGAATACGATGAACTAAAAGAAGAAATCAAACGATTGGGCGGCACTAAAAAAATTCGGGAAATGCTGGCCGCTGGAGAAGGCACCAACCGCCAAGCCTTCGCACAAAACAAACGTATCATGACCTGCACCCCGGGCCGCATCCTTACCGACCCGCTCTTCCGAAAAGTCCCGTTTGATTTACTGGTTATTGATGATGCCCCACGCATCCCTGCATCTCTTTTGCTTGCTGCCACTGGTACCATTCGTGAGCGAATCATTCTCAGTGGTGACACCTCCGACCTGCTACCTGGAGAACCAGGGACGAAATCTTCTCCTGGCCGCTGGCCACAAGCCTTTCTGGAAACCCTTCTGGGTCCTTCACCCCAACCTACCAGCGTGGGATAGCTCTACAAAGAATACTTTCCACTGAGGTCTCATTCAGGAAGAATGGCTCGGGTCGGCTTCCCACAAAAGAACCTCAACAACGGAATAGCGACAACTTGACCGCATTTCTATAAAAGATGATAATCGCACTCACGTGCCGAAGTGGCGGAACTGGCAGACGCACTAGATTCAGGGTCTAGCGCCCTCCGGGGTGTGCGGGTTCAAATCCCGCCTTCGGCACCATCTCTTATATTTTTCGTTTGTACGGGTTTCCTAACAGCAATCCTTCTGCAACACCTTGCTTGATATGTTCAAACCCAAGAGTATGAGATTTGCAAAAGAATTCCGTTATATATAGGAGGAACAGTATGAAATCAGGAATCCTTTTAACATTCTTCGGACTAATTCTTTTCCCGGTATTTGCTCTGGCCCAGGGTGGTGAAAACATGGAGCCGAAGTGCCAAAAATTAGCGCATGAATTTTCAGAAAATCCAGAATCTCTTAATGAAATGCAACTCAGGCAGCTACAATTCTGCGTGACTCACACCATCGAACAGCGCTATAAAACCGATCCTCCGGATCTACTCAGAGGGACAATCATTGAACCTCCCGTTTCTACAGAAAACCCAGACATGAAAACTCCCACTCCATAAAAACATCCAGAGGGCCAACAATTAAAAAAGTGCTTCTGCCTCCTCCAGGAGAGCGTCAAAAATTCCCCACGTCACAAAAGACAAAAGTCCGCTTTAGCTGCTAACTACGACATCCCTACCTTTCCTGCTGTCCGTTGCATGAAATCCTTCAACGTCGCTGGACATCCTTTCTGGATAGGTGCCGTTATTCACCCGGTTGGATATAAGGGGAGTGTTGAATAATTAAGATTTTCAAGGACAAAATTGCCCAAGATTAGATTACTCCTCGAGGGCTCCGGGTCGGTTCAAAAAAGCATTCCCTGAGTCTTCCCGAAGGGTCCGTCCAGAAAGGCCGCAGCCGTTTTTTCGTGCGGAGCGTACGCTTAGTACGTGAGCACGGAAAAATGGCGAGAACGCCGCTGGCGGCTTTTTTCAACAGACCCATAAGCCATCTAGAAATATTGGACACGACTTTTGAGGAATGGAGCGCATCCCTCCGCCACAGTAATCTGGCAAATAACCAATATTAAACCGGGAGGCAGTGATGTGGATAGATGAAATGGATACGATTCAAACCTGGGTGAATGGCGAAGAAATTATCCTCAAAAAAATTGGCAGAGAATATTCGTACCGTCCAGCAAATGAAACCGGAGATTGGATGAAGGGACTTCCAGATGGGATGGTATGGGCGGATGCTCAAACCCTCATTGAAGACTCCCTATAACATTCTTTTCTTTTCTTTTCTTTTCTTTTCTCTTCGCTTCGTCCGGCCAGAGATCCCATTTTTCTCTGGTACCATCAACCCCTTCTGCAATTTCAACCGGCATAGCTGTTCCTTCAGAACACGAGTTATCCTCCATCTGCCACTCACCGGAATACGGACTACGATCGTTATTTCATGTCGTTCGAAGCCACAACTATGGATTGCTCCTCTGCATACTCTATTGGGTCTGCGTCACAGAATCAGATTGACGAAAACCAACCCTGATCCAAATGGGAATTAAGAGGATTCCCAGCAGCAAGAGTCCGGTAATCCACGCCTCACGCCAGGGCATCCATCCGGGGGCAGGACTTCCCACCAGCCAGGTTCCGATACCGGTGAGCAAACAGAAGATGGACAATGCCGTAAGCCCCATGGCCATAATCGCCCGCCAAAATCGCCGAACTCCATTTCGCTGCCCAGATTGAACCCGCAGTTCGATGGGTCCCCAAAATCCCGGAGGACGTGCACGCCGGTAAAAGGTCTCCAAACGATCGAGATCTTCTGGGCCGGTGAACCAGGACACGACGACACCAATGGCACCGGCTCCTAGACCCATGATCAACAACCGCATTTCCTCTTGCTGTCCTGGAAGTGCCCACAGTAACAGGGGGGCCATAAGCACAGAAGCCGCAATGCAGGCTAATTCGCCCCATGCCGTAATTCGCCACCAGATCCACCGAAGCACCAACACTACGCCCATTCCCGCTCCCAGCAACAAACTGATTTGCCAAGCAGTTTGAATCGATGACAACCACGGAAGAATACAAAGGGCAATCAAGAGAATCAGCAGGTTACTGATACGTGCAACCCAAACCAGGGCACGTTGCGAAGGTTCGCGCTTGAGCCAACCCTCACAAATAAACCGGCGATAAATATCATTAGTCCAATAAGACGCCCCCCAATTCAAATGCGTATCGACGGTGGAGGCCAAGGCCGCCAACATTCCGACGACCATCAACCCTTTAATTCCTGGCGGTAACAGTTCATGAATGCCTTGCACAAAGGTAAATTCGCGAGCCGCAATGAACTGAGGGCCTATCATTCCCGGTGGGGGTGGAAAAATCACCAGTAATCCCAGGGCCAATGGCAACCAGATCAAACTCCGAAGCCCAACTTGGGCCACGGTAAACACCACCGAAGCGACTCGCGCATCGTGATCGGTACGGCATGCCATGGACCGTTGAGCCAAATATCCTGTCCCATCCGCATTCATTTGTAAGAGCCATTGAAATCCATAGACCAACAACACCATCATGGTCGCATCCCTGGCACCAAAGGGAGTAAAAGCCAGAATCTCATTCCCGGTTAGTGGATACCCAACCGCCACCGAAAACTTTTTTTGAATGTGTTGAGTCAAGGACGCCAGGCCTCCTACGTGATCCACCACTACCCAGGCAAATGCCCCGCTGGCAATGATCCCGATTCCAAATTGCACCAGATCCGTAGCGACGACGCTTCGTAGCCCGCCGGTGGTGGAATACAACACCGTCACGGACACAATAGCCCCGATCGACAGAAGGTTATTGGCCGAACGCACCCACACATTGTCCGCCTCCAATCCGCCGACGGTAAAAGGTACCCCTCCCCATTTCACCATGTGAACGAACACATCAAAAAAGCCGGCAGGAAGCCATTGATCCCAAAGAAGAAATGGTTCAGCGAGGCGAGTGGCCGCCAACAGCACCATAGCGAGCACCGTGCAATTGACGATGGTGCCGAAATAAATGGCTTTGATGCCCCGGAGCGCCGACGCCGCACCGTGCCCATATCGCACCTCCGTCAGCTCGGCATCGGTGAGCACCCCTACCCGCCGCCAGCTCGGAGCCAGGAGAAACCCCATCAGGAGAAAGGCCAAGGCAAAAATCCACAAGCGCCACAACGCGAAAATGCCGGCCGTAGCCACCAACCCTGTAACAAGAAGTGGAGTGTCAGCCGCAAACTGCGTGGCCGCCATGCTTAATCCGGCCTTCCATCCTGAAAGACTGCGTCCTGCAAGAAAATATTCTTCCAGATTTTGGGATGCGACCGCTCGCTCTCGAAACCCTGCTTGCAGGGCATAGAGAATAAAAACGGCAAGAATCGCCCAATCCCATCCAGTCATAATTTATGGCTCATCATGATTGGGTGTGCTGTCAAAAAAGATGCATTCAGTCTATTGAACAAGGTTCCCGAACTTCCAACCAACCACCGGCAACGTTACTCCACATACCACAAGAACAAATCCAAGCCCCGTCACAGCCCATCCGACGAACGTGGCCCGATCGCCTAACATGACCGGCGTCTCTGCCCCAAATCCCATCCCCGCTGGAGGCCACTGCTGAGTGACACGAATTCGTGACCCAAGGTACATAACATAGGCGCCCATTCCCACTGCAGGCATTCCTGCCAGCATGGTCACGACCAACAGCAACATCCTGAGTTGAGGACCCGTGGATTCCGCAAGTGTGATATCCGGCTTGGTGACCTGTGAGAGATACTCCATTGTGAAATAGACCAAGGCCCCGCCAAACACAACCAATGTCACCAGCATCATTAGCAGGAACGGTCGATTGGAATACTTCATCATGCCTGAGAGTTCTGCGAAGAATCCGTCAACTTCCACAACGTTTGCTTAGAGCGTTCCGGTAAGCCCTGGGAAGTGATCGTTTCATAAAACACGCGACACCGACTCACATATCCATCCAAATGGACATCGCTAAACCAATCCATCTGCCACAGTTCTGAAGAAAGCAAATGTTGCTGTGCGACCGGTAAGACATAGGCATGAGCCGTTATTTTAGAGCCATCTGCACGGTAAACCTCAAGCAATTCTCTGCGATAGACCGGGTCTTCAAACCGGTCCAGAAGCTCCCAAATTTGATGACTCAGTGAGGTATATACGCGACCCTGTGTCAGAGCGCCTTCCCGGGCCACCATTCCCGGATAAATGCGGCCCCTAAACCGAAACTGGGCGAACCCCGTCGCTTCCGCTTCCACCCATGGCAATGCCAGGCCCGTCACCGCTTCCATCACTTCGGGAAATTGCAACGTCCCATAGGTAAACAAGGCATCACTCATCTCATGACTCCAATCGAATGAACTCTGATGATCGGTCTAAGGTAGGGCTTTCTTTCATTACAAACCTCATCGTCGCCGGATCGCTTCGTGTCGTCGCCCAAGCCACACACCCGTGGCAAACCATAGACCCGCAATGGGCAGAGCCGCAAATGCCATGTGGGACAAAGTCATTCCCCAGGTATGAAAGACGGAGACAATCCCGGTCCCCGCCATATCGGCACCTCGATGAACGACCGTATCAATCACGTTTTTCGCCTGATATTTTTCTTCACGGGAAACGACGGTAAACAGGGTTTCTCGCGTCGGCTTGGTGATGGAAAATTCTCCCGCACGCCGCAGGACACCAAATCCGATCAAGACCGGCAGGACGGTCACTAAACCAAACACCCCAAATCCAATCAATGATACCAGGGGCATGACAGCCAACATGATCACGACGCCAAACCGCGTCAACAGCCAGCCTGTCGCGAAAAACTGGAGCGTGAACGCGAACACATTGATCCCAAGATCCACCGATGCAAACAATTGCATGCGATCCTCCGAACTCGGCATGACTTGCGGAATTAATATGGTTTGCTGCGAATACAGGAAGGTGGACAGAATGGAATAACACATGAGATAGAGGGCAATCCCTTTCAAATAGGGCGAGCGAACAATGCATACCACTCCTACCCATAAGCTGGGAGGAGTGCCTTCAGGATTCCTGATGGAAGAAAGGTGTCGGTTTCCCAGATCAATCCCGTGATGGACGTGATACCATTTTAACAACGCCATAATGCATCCCACCGCGATCAATAAGAAGATCGCTGACACCAAGAGTAACCCGGAAACCCCGACCCCTTTTACCGCCATGGCGGTGATAAACGGCCCTGTCATGGCGCCAAGACTGCCTCCTGCGGAAATACAACCAAAGAGTCGCCGAGCCGCATCAGTGGAAAACACATCGGCCATAAAACTCCAAAACACCGACACGACGAATAAATTAAACACACTCAACCATACAAAAAAGATGGGCCCAAAGGCTTGCAACCCGACTCCACTTTGCAAAGCCACAAAAAATGCCAAAAGATTCAGGATGAAAAACACATAGACCGTTGGCAATAATCGACGAATCGGAAGTTGCCCCGCGACCCATCCAAACATCGGGATCACGGCTAGCATGGTGATGAACACCATTGAGAACAACCACGGGAGATTATGAGCCCCCGAGAGCACTCCCATTTCATCGCGAACCGGTCGCAGAATGTAGTAGGCCGCCAGCACACAAAAAAAATAGACAAACGACCAGAGGAGCGCAGGGAGTTCATCCCGGTCAACCGGCACCACCCGGCTGATCGACCAGTGAAGAAACTGTTTAGAAGATTTCGCCATTCTGTAGAAATTCGTCTTGGACACTATAACTGAGGCGCATTGATGGGTACATTATGGGAGTGTTGAACAATTAAGATTTTCAAGGGCAAATTTACCCAGGATAAGATGACTCATCAAAGGCTCCGGGTCGGTTCAAAAAAGTCGGCCCAGCAAGGCCGCAGCCGTTTTTTCGCGCGGAGCGTATCCTGAGTACGTGAGCACGGAAAAATGGCGAGAACGCCGCTGGCGGCTTTTTTCAACAGACCCATTATGACGAATGCCGTCCTGAGAGTCTTCAGGCACCGCAACTCCCATCGCCCAACCATGCGTTTTTGATTCCCATCAATAGATTTCAAGAAAAAGGGAAATGGGACTTACAAGGGAGAGGAATCGCAGTGATCGCCATCAATAGGAAAGCTCAGAAACGATCTTTCACAATACCCTTCAGGGTTTTCTGAAACCACCACATCATGATCGGGAGGTGGAACCCCCAGGGCTTGAATGAAACCGAGGATTACAGTTAGTGGGAAGGGGAGAAGGAGAGGAGGTGGGTGATTTTAGGATGATCTAGGATGGCCTGCACATGGGCCAAAAGCTCCTCCTGGTCTGGGGATCGATCAACTCGTTGATGAATGACGCATGCCACCGTATTCAACGCGGCGTGCAGCGTTTGAGAGGATGCGGCAGATGAAGAAGAGCCGAGGTGTCCCAACGAGCCGAAGGAAGGCTGAGAATTGGCGCCCGAATTATCCGGCCATTCCTTCTGTGCGCCCAGAAGAGAATGACGAGGCCGTTGTTGTAGCTCAGCCAGCATGTGCTCAAGATCACTCAGAATAAGGTCAAGATGCTCTGCCTGACATTCTTCAGATAACGCACGAACATAAATATCTTCTCGACCCCTGGAATCTAAATGAATGCGATAGCGACCTCTGCTAAAATTCCCTACAGACTCATCTATGAAATGAAACTGCCGGCAAAGGGTATCCCGTAAGGCATTTGACGGTGATGATTCCAACCCAACCGAGCCGTTGCGAGTCAGGTCCTGATCCGGCCCGGATATCTCCCTATACTGGAGAACCCCGTGTCGAAATTCTTCGAGACGATCAATGAACACACCTACTGTCATAAAGTCTCACTCCTTCTATTTTGTGAGTTTGGCCGCACATCTGGACGCTTCGAGGGCAAAGCCCCACTTCAATCCACACATTGGATCCATGGCCAACCTGAGGTGAAGCACCACTTAACTAGAGAAAACATTGCGACAGGAACAACTAGAGCAGATCACCGAGGACGCACCATCTTCCTGCGATATAACGTCTTTAACATAGAAATCGCCAACGGCACAAGTCAACCAAGACACAGTCCCAAATCGTTCAATTTCGAATCCCAACCTTAAAGACCACACTAAAAATGAGCCAACCGACTCCAGCGCGATAGAAATCCGGACAGCAGGACTCGCGAATTTCCTACTGCTCAACCGTTCGATTCCAGACTATCTGAGGATTAGCGCTTCTTTCTTTTTATACACCGAGAAAATCGACAACAATCCCCTTCCCTCTCCATTCGCTAATCACACGGACAAAAATTTTTTCGTAACTTCTCACTATTGAGTTCTCTCACCTTTCTTAAGATAATGGGCTTGCCCGTCACTTGGACCTTCACCTCAAGGGGGAGACACCCACATGAATACCCCGCTCAAGAACTCGCATGGAAGGTTTGCGTGAGCAAGCGGACCATCACCCTGATTCTTGTTGTCTACTTGATCATCATTTGGGCAGCAGTCATCTTTCGAATCGATTACTTTCCATTAACCTGGGTCCCCATGTATAGCGTGTACGAACCCCGCGAAACCATTTCAGTCAAAGTATGGGACAAAGACAAATATCGAAAAGGCCTCAAAGTAACTTATCGGGACGGATCAACCGGTTACGTATCCTATAAGGATCTCAATATTCCCAAACCGAATTTTCGACGATTATATTATTCGAGAATGTTTGGCACCGCCCCCCCTAAACATAAACAGGGAAATATTGAATTGGGAACGCTCAACCAATGGGTCCGCGGATTAGAGGAAGATGAGCCTCGGTTTGAGGTTGATTGGGAATGGCGAATGTTTTGGACCCTCAACAAAACTTTAGGGCATGAACCTTCCGACCCTAAATTTATCATTCGGATAGAGGCCGACCATCAGAAACGTGTGTATCGAAAGAAAGATTTACTGCGTAAGGACCTTAACAACATTCAAATTGACACTCGAAAGTCCTTGATCGAATGGCATGACGAATGGCTGCCAAAGTGGGAACATGGCATTCTGTAACCTCATCAGCCGGGGCTGGAATCAATTTTTCTTTAGAGGATTTTCTGGAGAAAGCCTTGGTTTGTTGCGGATGTATATTGGATGCGGGCTGCTGTTTTTCCACACCTATCAATTCGCCACAGTCCTGACCCTCAACCCCATCGGCTCCAGAAATTATTTCCTGGACCCCATTTGGTATTTTCATCTGCTTGGGATTCAATACCATATCCCTGCCCTGTCGTTTATCGTCTATGCACTCCTGATGACCGCCACAGTCGGTATGATCATGGGAAAATGGACCCGAACATCCATTCTTGTCGTTATCCTCTGTATTTTTTATTTAAAGGGCGTGAGAGATAGTTTTAGCGGCGACGTCCATCATCGTTATATCATTCCCATGCAAATGCTTTTCCTATTTCTGCTTTCCAGGTGCGGAGAAGTCCATTCTCGTGACTCACGCCATCACACTTACCCTCCCCTCAAGGAATGGGAGGCCAGTTGGCCCATTAAAATGATGCAACTCTATGTCGCTCTGTTTTATTTTTGGAGTGTCATTGCCAAAGTGCGGGTCAGCGGATGGGAATGGTTTTCCGGGGAAGGCCGAATCCAGGAGGTGCTGATCAAACGCTCTGTCCGATGGGGCATGACAGGCGAAGGGGAACTGGTCAAAAACAGCTTAAGCTTCGAGCTGGCCCAACGCCCAGACCTTATTCAGATTTTCTCCCATCTGGTACTCGCGTTCGAACTCGGATTCCCATTGATCCTCTTCATTCAATCGGTCAAGCTGCGGGCCTTCTTTCTGTCCGGCGTCGTCATTTTCCACATATCCTCCTTTATCCTCATGGATGTCAATTTTTTGTTAATCCCGTTTGTCTACCTCATTTTTTTCGATCTTGTTCCCATCCATCAATGGCTCCAAGTCCATGCATGGCGATTCTTCAAACGTCGGCCTTCCATGGCTGGTTAGGCACTACCACCTTAGAAAACCGGTATGGTTCTCATGTATTATAATGGAAGGAAAGCTTTTCATTGCCGCCTGGCCGACACAACGTAAAGCGCAATTAGAGAAAAGAGCACGTACGTGAAACAAGGATCTTCCTTACCATCCCATGACTGGGACAAGCACGAAAAGGTGATTGTCTTTGATGGGGTGTGTAATTTTTGTAATGCGTTTGTCAATTTTGTCCTCGAGCGGGATTCCCGAGGATTATTTAAGTTCGGAACGCTTCAATCCCAACCGGCGCAGGACATTCTGTCTCACCTTCATCTTTCGACTCAGGATTATGAAACCTTTTTAATGCTGGAACACGGGAAGGTCTTCACAAAATCCACTGCAGCTCTCAAAATTTTTCGCAGCCTTCCCGGAGCTTGGCCCTGGCTGTATGCCTTCATCATCATTCCCCGGCCACTTCGCGATATGGTGTACAGTTTCATCGCCCGGCATCGCTATCAGTGGATGGGAAAATCCGACTCGTGCCGCGTACCCACTCCAAACGAACGGACCAGATTTATTTAGCGGGACCTGATGGCCTTCCGGAGGCATCAGTTGCTACCGACCGCTCCTCCCTCACCCTCACCGCCTTCTACCAACATTGATTGGGGAAACAGTTCCTCAAGGTCGAGGCTCTCTTGAATACACGGAGCACCATATTCGGCAGAACCCGTCAGAACCCGCAGATTTGGCCGCAGGTGAACGGTCCCCGCATGATGGGTGTGACCACACAAGACGGTGATTTGACAATCCGGCCGTTCCCGTGATGCGTCAAGTAACACCTCGCCAACTGCCTGGCAGGCAAAATATGGAAGCCAATCATCGTTTCCCATTTTCCCCTGATACCAGCAGGCTTCTTTAAATGGCGGGACATGCGTCAGGCAAATGACGCGCTGATATGATGACAAGGCCTCATCCAATCGATCCCGTAAATAGCAAGCCGCCTCATCTCCCAACGCACGGAGTTTGCGTAACACCGCCTCCCGATCTAAATCCTGAAAATCCGCGATCAACTCCTGATCACTGAGCCTAACCGGGGACAGATGATAGTTCCCATAGCGCCCGTCTCCCCATCCGTCATGCCCCACCATCGCCGTCGTCGGCGTCAATTCGACCAACCCCGATGTCGAAAGATAGGTGAGTCCAGGCTGACTCTGACGCCAGCATTCCACATCATTTCGAATTTGGGAAATCGAACCATAGTAAAAATCATGATTCCCCAGGACGAAATACAACGGCACATGAATGGCTTGATGCATTTCATGGAGCAGTTGGGTTAACGATGGAGCCTCAGCAATGTCTCCGGTCACAAACACGACGTCCGGCTGTTGAGCACGAACGGACGAAAAAAATACGTCCCGTCCCTCGACATCCAGAAAATTCAAGTGAATGTCCGTGGCCCACACTACCCGCATATAACTTGCTCCTCTCCACACCACTCAACAGTCTAAAAGAAAATCCTCCAAGCCTATAAAGGGGCCGAACAAAAAGTAAAGCGAAAATTTCAGGGGAAAAATCCACTCTCACCTAGCCACCAGTCCAACCAGCAGTGGCCCAAAAAAACAGGGCATGGTATAAACTCTGTGACCGGACAGATCGATCGCACGGCTTCAGTCTTTTGCTTCTTGTACCAACTATCAAGCTGTCGCAGAAAATCTACCAGATTTGGAAATTGTGGGAGAAAAATTCTCTTCTTACTTATATGACGACTCATTTAAAGGAGTAACGCATGTCTGACTCGGCCATAGCCTCCTCAACAGGAAAAGAACTCGCCACATTCGGTGGCGGCTGCTTCTGGTGCCTCGAAGCCGTATTCGATCAGGTAAAGGGTGTCGAGTCCGTAGAATCCGGCTATATGGGCGGTAGTCGTCCCAATCCAACTTATGAGGCTGTTTGCAGCGGAAACACGGGGCATGCCGAAGTGATACAAATTACCTTTAATCCCGGCATCATCACCTACCGGGAACTCCTGGAAATCTTTTTTGGCATCCATGACCCCACCACCCTCAACCGACAAGGGAATGATGCGGGCACCCAATATCGCTCCGCCATTTTCACCCATTCCTCAGCACAAGACACGATCGCACACGAGGTCATTCGCACCCTGACGGAAGCCAAGTTGTTCGACGATCCCATTGTGACCCAGGTGGAACCTGCGTCACCCTTTTACATGGCCGAAGCCTATCACCAGGAATATTTTGTGCAGAACCCGTCACAACCTTACTGTGCCTACCTCATTAACCCCAAAGTGGCAAAGTTCCGGCAACGCTTTTCAGACAAGCTCAAACCCTCCTGAGCGCCTGGAGATAAACGGCGTAGGGGTCGTCCTGCTCAGCGACCAGAGGAGAGCTGCAAAAGTGTGTCCTGCAGGCCACCCCACAGGTCCGGTTGTAAGGTCACCTGATGGGAATACACCATAACCGGTTTCCCCGGAACGCAAAAGGGTGGACCAGTCTTCTCAAGGCCAACCGGTTCCGCAATCATACCCCCCTCTGAGGGAGGGCCCATTTGCTGAACCACTAATTGTACCCGTGGCTCGAGAACACACATCGCCGAATACGTTCCAATCTCCTCATTTCCGGAACCCATTATCCGTACACGATGGCGATCCGTGGCAAACACCACGTCACCAACTTTGGCAGGCCCATCCGGGCCCATGGAATAGAGAAAAACCGGCACGATGAGAACGGCGAAAACCGCGAATCCGATCGACATGAGGGGTGTTCGGGAATTGCCTGAAGATGCTTCTTCAGATGAGGGATCTACATTCATTTCCACACCGGGATCTCAGTACGGTGGCCTCGCTGTCACTGATACATCCAGGCCTCATTCCATGGACCATGACATGAAGCATATACCGGAGCCATCCTCTCTTCCACTAAGATTGCCAAATACGTCCATCTCGCAGTGGAAGGAGTTCGTCAAGGAAGCGCTCCTATGACCTTTGAGGAATTACGAACCCGTTGGCATTGGCGGCCCATTCGAAATTGTCCGGGGCGGCTTGTCCTCCCCAGGTTGGAGCCTCCCGTTTCCTTCGAAATGCTACTCGGCATGCCATGTTCCCCTCAAGCCTTTTCCAGCCATCAGGCCAAAGATCGAGTACTCGTCTGGCCGCTACAAGATGGTGGCCTTATTACCTACGAACAGCCGGATGGACGCTTAATCCATACCCTCAACACACCTTCCGGCTTTAACCGGAAACTTGGTCAATTGGGAATTACCCTCCCCAAGACCAAAAATCTTTCCAAGGAATAAACTCTGCAGCGGGAACACAGAATGAATCAATGCGGATTTTTACGAATCCGGAATCTGTATAAAATCGGAGAAATAAACAGTTCGATCACCATAAACGCACCCGCAGTGGCCATTATGCCAATCGCCGATAACGACAGGGGTCCCCATAGCCCCAACAGGGGAAAAAGGCTTTCCGGAATTTGATCCAAGCCCAGGGCCATCCCTCCTGAGGCATAACCCAACCGTCGCTTAATAAAACTGGAGAGGCAGTCGCCGGTCATCGCTAACCCTCCAGTCAGCAGGCCTATTTCCCATGGCATAGCCAGAACATCCGCCGCCAGAACCGTGCCCACCAATGAGAAAGCCACACCTCGATAGGTTTTCGATGGCCCCAACAACGGCTGCCCATCGAAGAAGGTCGCTCCCCCATCAAGAGGAGCACTCCAACGCCCTTTCATAAGCAGTCGCCCAAAGATCGGGGCGGCATTGGCCGCCATAATTAACAAAAAAGCCTGGAGATAGACCATTATGATGTCCGGCAAAAACCGCACACACAGGAAAGGCGAGGAAAGACACACGATGGAATGGGATCTGGCAGGGGTCTCATCATCCGCACAGGAACCATTGTCAGGCCCATCTACGATTCGGGCTCGCGAAAAGTCTCAAAATCAAATATTCGCCGATCGAGGAGATGACTGGGTATGACCTTTGACAAGGCCGCAAACACACTGTCACCCGAGCCGGGATACCGGGTATCCCATTCCTGAAGCAGGGCCTTCA
This sequence comes from Candidatus Nitrospira neomarina, assembly GCF_032051675.1. Taxonomy (NCBI): domain Bacteria; kingdom Pseudomonadati; phylum Nitrospirota; class Nitrospiria; order Nitrospirales; family Nitrospiraceae; genus Nitrospira; species Candidatus Nitrospira neomarina. Next base: position 271,652 of record NZ_CP116968.1, on the reverse strand, counting down.
CTTCTTTGCGTTTCAAATTCTCCTGTGAACCGCACAGGTCGCAGGGAATGATGGGAAAGTTTCTCAATTCCGCATAGCGGGCCAGTTCGGATTCCTTCACATATGCCAATGGGCGGATCACCACATGTTGTCCGTCATCAGATCTCAGTTTGGGCGGCATGCTTTTGAGGGTTCCGTTGAATAACATGTTCAACAACAAGGTCTCCATCATATCGTTGCGATGATGGCCAAGAGCAATCTTGTTCGCGCCCAACCGTTCCGCCAAACCGTACAGGATGCCACGACGCAACCGTGAACAAAGCGAGCAGGTCGTCTCGCCTTCGGGAATCAGCCGTTTCACCACCGAATACGTATCGCGTTCCTCAATATGAAACGGTACACCAAGCCTCGTAAGATAATCCGGAAGCACATGTTCAGGAAACCCCGGTTGTTTCTGATCCAAATTCACCGCAATCAGTTTATAGGACACCGGAGCACGAGACTGCATGGACATCAACACGTCCAACATTGCGTAACTATCCTTCCCACCGGAAAGGCACACCATGACCGTATCACCTGCTTCAATCATGTTGAAATCGGCCACGGCCTGTCCTACCATTCGGCACAAACGGGTATGAAGCTTCTCGCTGGATCCGGTGAGATGGGACAAGGGTTGAATGGGTTGAATATCCTGCAACATAGCTTCGTCTCTACTCCTCATTGCTGAAAAAGATGTATTCGTTATAATTTAGAGGGACGTGCAACACCTCTGCAATCGGCCCGATTACCCCATTCTACCCTCGTAAACCGTAAAAGAGATAGACAGTTAGAGGCGGGACGAATGCGGGAAAGAACAGATGAAGACCTGTTCAGGCAACGGATGGGGTGAGGGAAGTGGGACCGGCTGAAGAGGGACCAGGCATCGTCAGATCTTTCGTTTTGTTTTACCCATCTTGGACGGGTGACCTGCTCCCCAAGCGGCAGTATCGACCAACGATAAGACTTGAGAGGCTAAACTGGCTTCACGACCATAAAAGCCCTTGGTATGAAAAGAGTCTTTCAGACCTAAACAATCATAATCCAAATGATGACACAGTTCATGCAGCAACGTGCGCAAAAACGTGCGAAAAGCGACGACTTGATGCCGCTTGGCCGTGCGCATCCACACTTGAATACGCGGGATCCGCCGTCCTTCCATGGGATAATACAAGCCATACAGTTCCATCCTGGGATTGGAAGGTCGGATATCCAACAATTCAAATCGAATGGGCCGAATATGGAGTTGGCTCGTTAACCTATTCAGAAGGCGTTGAGTCCATTTTTGCGTGCGCAAATGACTCTCGGCCTGTAAAGCTTCAAATATTTTTCGTAGGACCGGTCGAACGACAGAGACATTGGGCAATTGAAAATCCGACACCTTGTCGCTTGCCCGATAGATCCGCTTCGCCTTGGCGTTGAGCTGGTGATAATAGCCGAAAGGCATGTCTTGGTCTCCATTCTGCTTAGTGAAGGTCTAAAAGCACCCCAAAGAGTAGCACCCCTTGAACCTGCCGGAAAAGACGGGAGATCTACTGAGGTAAATGATGAAATTCTTCATTATTTACAATGAATTGCCTACCAATTAATCAACTTTAAATTCACGAGAAAAAGTAGATTAAAATACGTATTTTTCAAAAAAGCACACGGAGTTAAACTCCTCCCATGCGCTCTTATTTCAAGAACCATAACGACTAAAAAAGAGACGAATTGATAACCACCCGGAAAAAATCTTCTCCGGTAAAAAAAACTCGGAAAACCATAGACGAATGTTTCACCAAAACAGGAGGAGAGAAGATGAAGCGAAAACGCCAACTCCATGACGGAATCGCCGGCGCGCTCATTACGGCAGGCGTCGCACTCGGATACTACGTGAATCCTTTATGGTTGTTACTTCCGGGAATCCTTGGAGTCACACTGTTGCAAAGCGGATTCACTGGATTTTGCCCTGTCTATTTTGTTCTCGACAGAACCTGTCCAGAGGAATAGAAGGAGGTCAGATATCCGCCGGGGATGTTCAGACATGACCAGGTTTGGTTTTTGGAGAAAAATGAGAAGGCTGCTTGGAGGTTGTAGGACCACACCTAGGGCATAACGACTTTTAAACATCTCAATTGGCTTTTTATTTGGATCAGGTCAAAATAATATTTTAACCAGAACACTGGCGACACCTGCGAGACTTTCCCCAGCAACAAGCCCGGCGGCCAGTGCCATCACAAATCGTTCCGCCCAGGTTTTCGCATACCTCATCAAAAAGGCTCCCAGAAGGGCACCAAGAAAAAGGGACAGAGAGTTCCAGGCAGGAATGACAAACGCCAGTCCCATCGTCGAGGCGCTGGGGATCCATCGGCTGATGGATGGTGGGACAGATTGACCAAGAACCACCATTCCCACGCCTAGAAAACCCGCAATGCTCATGGCTAAGAGACTTCCTGGAGGAATAGCCTCGGTACCGAGTTGAAAGACTTCCGCGACAGCCTTCCAAGTTGCCACGGCAGGCGCCGGCCATTCGGTGGTTAACAACATGGATTGAGGATCAGGGATGAGCACCAGATACACTGCACTACCCACAAGAGAGCCGGTTAACACTCCGAAAATTTGCGCCAGAGCTTGAAAGCGCGGCGAGGCGCCCAGGAGCAGACCAGTCTTCAGGTCGTGGAGGAGATCTGCGCATTGACCGGCCGCTCCACCTGTGACGTTGGCCGCCATCAAATTGTTCGTGACATTCCCCGGAATGAGAAAACCAAACGTGAGTTGTGTAACTTTCCCCATAGCGCCGATTGGCGTAATCCCGGTTTCTCCCGAGACTCGTCCCGCCACGATGGCCAACACAAAGGAGAGAAGGACCGCGAGAATCGCAATCCCCATTGAAATGTTGAATAACGTCATCTGCGTCACCACCGCAAAGACCAAAGCAATACACAGCCCAATCACAAACCATTGACGTGGAATGACAAAGGGATCATTCGGGGTAAAAACGGATGACGGGGATTTTCGAGAAAGCATGGTGCCGGTCACCATTGTCCCCCAGGAGCAGGCAAACGACGTGAGCGAGGCCATGACCATCAGGGTCACCCCCGGCCAGAGCAACCACTCCACCAGGGGTCCGAACCAATAGCCGTCCGGCGTCAGATTTTTCGCAGGAATCCAGCCTTGCGTTAAGACCCATGGACCAATGATGCCCCAGGCAAGGATCGCTCCTATCAGCAGGGAGAGTCCGGCGCGAAGCCCGATAATGGCCCCAAAGCCCACCATCAAAAGCGAGGGATCGAGAACAAATCCAAGATTTGAAAAAGACACAGTGGATAACCCGGCCTTGTTGAGCGCTCCCTTAAGTGGAATGGCCAGACCCGTTGCCATTTTAGGGATGGGCAGAAAAGTTTCGTTGACAATTTTTATGATTCCGGCAATCCCGCCAGCAGTGAGGAGAACTTTCACGCGAGCCAGGGCTTCCCCCCCTTTCCCATAGATTTCCCTCACGGTTTCCGCTGTGGCCACGCCGGCGGGAAACGGCAATCGGTCACGAATAAGCATTTGTTGCCGGAGACCGACCGCGACCACAATACCAATCAGGCTGACAGAAAAGACCCAGACAGAAAGCAGGGACCAAGGTAACTGCTCGCCCGTCAAAATGGCCAAGGCGGGAACCGGGGCCACCAGCCCTGACGAGATAATGGATGCAGCCGAAGAGGCCGTAGTTTGATTGATATTATTTTCGAGAAGCCCCCAGCGCTCGGTTTGAGCGGTGGTTTCGAATATTTTCCAAAACGCATAACTGAGCAAGGCTGCCGTGATGGACATATTAAATGTCCAGCCAATCTTCAACCCGCTATAGATATTGCAGGGGGTGAGGAGCGCTCCTAAGACCATCCCCGTGGCAATGGCACGAAGCGTCAACTGTGGATGAGTCGTATTGGGTGGGGGAAAAGCAGAGGTGGGAGGATGAGACGACATCAAACCAGACAGAGAAATGATGAGAACATCCCCAGAGGGGGTGCATCGAACATCCTGTCGTCTATCCTTAACGGAGCAGCGCTATGGGTTATCTTGGGGTTCACCATGGCGTCGGACCATGTCCTCGAGGGTGTGAGGGAAAGACGTTTCTTCAATCGGTTGAGTAGGAAAATCATTATCGGACCCTAACGTATCGCGATCTCTCCAAAACACCGGTTCATTTTGCATATATACGACCAATAACTTCGCAATGGCCTCGAGTCCATTCAAATGAGTTCGCTCATAGCCATGAGAAGAATCGACCCCAAATGTAAGAAGAGCGGTCCGAATGTCGTTCCCGGCCTCTACGGCCGACGCACTATCACTTCGGTAGTCGCAAAAAATGTCGCGCTGAAACGGAATGTCATGTTCCACGCATAAGGCGATGAGCCGCCTGACCAAGTGATAATCAAAAGGCCCGGCTGAATCGGCCATGGCAATCGTCGCACCAAATTCGCTCGAGGCTTGAAAGGGCGCGGGAGTGCCGTTATCAATTGTGATCATTTCTGCCACATCACCATGCAAGACAGCCGAGGCCCCTGACCCAACCTCTTCGGATATCGTAAACAGTAAATGGCAATCCACAGGAAGCGTGGCCCCTGACTCAAGAATGGATTTCGCAGCAGCCAGGATGGTGGCCACTCCGGCTTTATCGTCCAGATGCCGCGAGTTGATAAATCCATTGGGTCCGATTTCAGGCGCGGGGTCAATGGCAATGAAATCACCAATATGAATCCCGAGGCGCTGGAGATCCTGCTCGGTCGATAAGGGTTGGATACGTCCCTTGACGTCCGTCACAGTTTCATCAAGTCGAATTTCCAGATTTTTCCACGACACCGGTTGCGTATTGATTTCGTCACCATAGGTGTGCCCGGAAGCTTTCAGGGGCAGGATGGTGCCACGATGCATACTGGTATCCGAAAAGACGGTCACACGGGCACCCTCGGCAAATCGGCTGGACCAGGTTCCGATTGGCACAATGTCCAGCCGGCCGTTGGTTTTGAGCCATTTGACCAGAGCCCCCAGCGTATCCAGATGAGCCACAATGGCTCGATCGGGCGTACTGACTTTTCCTGCCATGGTGGCTCGAATGGCTCCGCGCCGCGTGAGTTCGAAGGGAATCCCTAATTGTTTCAGTTCACCGGACACCGCATGGACAATTTGATCGGTATAGCCGGTCGGACTCGGAATCGCCAATAGTTTTTGGAGAATATGAAGGAGGTACTGAGTGTCAATTTTTGAATCGATCATACAATCCCTTATCACCCCATAAAGATTACTTCAATTTTGTGGGCGTTTTGGTTTGAGGAAACAACAGGTCAATAAATCGTTCCGCCGTCGGTTGCGGTTCATGATTGGCGAGACCGGGTCGCTCATTGGCTTCAATAATGACATAGTGTGGATTAGAACCCGTCGTGACGATAAAATCGAATCCCACCACCGGAATAGCGAGCGCCTTGGCACCAACCACCGCCGCAGTGGCTAAATCAGGATGAAGTTTTCCTGTCACGTCATGAATCGTTCCTCCGGTATGCAAATTGGCCGTCTTTCGCACCGTGATGGTTTTGCCTTTGGGCAAAACCTCTGTGAGAGTATAGCCACCTTCCTTAACACATCTCTTGGTTTCTCCGTCCAGAGGAATACGACTCTCCCCGCCGGTCAATCGTGCCCGTCGCTGACTCTGCCGATCAATCAATTCGGCAATCGTATGATGTCCTGTCCCCGTGATCCGAGGTGGTCGTCGAACGGCAGCGGCAACCACTTCATAATTGATCAACACAATGCGTAAATCCTCGCCCTTCACATATTGTTCCAGAATAACGTGACCACCATATTTGCCGGCAAGGCTAATTGCGGACTCCATTTCCTTAACCCGACGCACATCCACACTCACACCAGCTCCCTGTTCTCCCATGACCGGCTTGACAACAATAGATCGATACTGCTCAAGAAATTGTCCATTAAGTTTCCGCCCATCGGCCACCATCTGAGCTGGAACGGATAAGCCGGCTTCTTTCAAGACGCGCCGGGTGAGCGTCTTATCCGCACAACGGCTCATCGCAATCGCGGAGGTCAATTCGGACAACGATTCTCGACAGGTAATGGACCGGCCCCCGAACGTCAAGCGGAAGTAGGCATTCTCGGCATCCAGCACATCCACGTCGATGCCTCGGCGTCTGGCCTCATTGACAATAATGGTGGCATAGGGGTTGAGTCGCTGATCCGGTGAGGGGCCGGCAAACAGTTTTTCATTAATGGTATTTCGCGTTTTCACCGCAAACACAGGAATTCGTTCAAATCCCAGTTTCCGATACAGCGCAATGGCTTCATAGTTGTCATGCAGCACCGAGAGATCCACATAGTTGCACCCCCGGGCCTTCATCCGTTCGGCCGCATGACGAATCAACGCTTCCCCCACTCCGGGATAGTGGGTTTGAGGGTCAACGGCCAGACTCCAGATGCTACTGCCTTTTTCGGGGTCGTCAAAAATCAGGCGATGATTCACAGCTAAGATGACGCCGATCACTTCATTCGTGGCCTGGTCTTTCGCAAGAAAATAGCAGATTTTTTTGGAACGGCGATTCCTCATAAGGAGATCGCTGTCGGCCGTAACCATGCCCCGTGCCGCATAGATCCGATTCAAAGCCGTGACATCAGCCTCCGACTGGATAGGAGTGATCACCATGCCTGATTTCTGATTGGCAACGGATTGATAATCACTCAACCACAATCGAAATGTATGGGATGGATCCAGAAACAGTTTGTGGGGGCGCAGGGCCAGGACCACATGAGGATCCCGTAAATAAAAGGCAATATCCCGGTGCCCGGGACATTCTTGCATCAGCGTGGAAGCCACCTCTTCGGGCCCTGTAAAAGTGTGGGCAAAAATGAGGCGCCCCCAACCGCAATCCAGGACCACTTTTGGCTTCACTCGCCGGCCCTGGTAGGTCGCCGGCCCGACTTCCCAGTTTTTAACCGTCGGCCCGATCGGTCGTTGGCGGGGGCTCGTCATGTGGAGAGCTTGCGTGGCCTTCAAAACATCGCGATCCTTAGATGCCATGGGACTGAAGCCACAGTTCCAATAACCCAAGCTGCCAAAGCTTTGACCCACGTAAAGGCGTAAGATGGTCATCCGGATTCTTTAGTAATTCATCAATATAGTCCCGCTGAAAGATCTCGCGGTTCTGACCGGTCTGTGACAAAAGCGCCTCTTTCACCATGCCCAGATAAGGGCCCCGCAGATATTTCAAGGCGGGGACGGGGAAGTACCCTTTGGGCCGGTCAATGACCTCTGAAGGAATGACCCGGCGGGCCACTTCTTTGAGGATACCTTTCCCCCCTTGCGCAATTTTCATTTCCGCCGGCACTCGTGCCGCTAATTCGACGACTTCATGATCTAAGAACGGCACTCGCGCTTCCAGGCTCCACGCCATCGTCATGTTATCGACACGCTTGACAGGATCATCGACTAACATAATAGTTGTATCAAGCCGGAGGGCCTTATCAATCGGTCGCGAAGCGCCCGGTTGGGAAAAATGCGTCTCCACAAAACGCTGACTATGATCGTCTCCGTGAAACCGTGGATGAATGACTCGAAGAAATTCTTTCTGGTCGCGATCGAAAAACACCTGGCGATATTCCTCAACCGGATGTTGACTGTTCAACAGTGGGGGATACCAGTGATAACCGGCGAAAATTTCATCGGCTCCCTGTCCACTTTGGACCACCGTGACATGCTTGGACACTTCTTTAGAGAGCAAATAAAATCCGATGGCATCGTGACTGACCATTGGCTCAGACATGGCATGAATACAACCCGGCAGGTTAGGCAGAACGTGCGTCGTATCAACGGGCAGCTTGTGGTGACGGGTGGAAAATTCGTTGGCAATGATATCGGAGTAAAAGAATTCGTCCCCCTTTTCCTCTCCCACCGTTTCAAACCCAATGGAAAAGGTATTCAGGCCTGTGGCGCCTTCAGCCGCTAGCAGGCCCACGATAAGGCTCGAATCCAGCCCACCGGACAAGAGGACCCCGACGGGCACATCCGCAATCAACCGTCGGCGGACAGCCAAACGCAGGACTTCATATAGCCGGTCTTGCCAGTCCCGTTCCTTCCATCCCCTTTCATCATCACGCGGTTCGAAAGAGAGTTGCCAATAGTGATGATGTCGTCGTGCTCCGGTTGGCTCGATGACCATCATGGTGCCGGGCGCTAATTTTCGAATGCCTTTCAGCAAGGTATGAGGGGCAGGAACGACGGCGTGAAACATGAAATAGTGATGAAGCGCCACGGGATCCAACTCCGTGGAGACGTTTCCCCCCGCTAAGAGAGCCGGTAAGGTCGATGCGAATCGAAACTGCTGAGATGTCTCAGTAAAATAGAGCGGTTTAATTCCCAATCGATCACGCGCCAGCACAACCCGCTCTGAATCTCTTTCCCAAATGGCAAACGCAAACATCCCATTTAAGCGGTGAATAAAGCCTTCTCCCCACGCATGGTAGGCCTTGAGAATGACTTCCGTATCTCCCTGGGAAAAAAAGGTATAGCCTTTCCCTTCCAGCTCATGTCGCAATTCCTTGTAGTTGTATATCGCCCCATTAAACACAATACCAAGCCCTAAAGTGGAATCCACCATGGGTTGCTGGGACGCCTGGGTCAAGTCAATGACTTTGAGGCGTCGATGCCCGAATCCCAATCGCCCTTGGACGTACAACCCCTCGCCATCAGGACCACGACTGCCCATAGTCGCATTCATGGCCATCAAGTCTTTGGGGTCCACAGGACACCCTGAGAAATTTATTTGTCCAAGAATTCCGCACATCTGCTCATCAACCTTTTTATTATCTTGAAATGTTTTTATCGCACATGTGATTGTCGACGATCACATACAAATACGAGCATCCCTGGCTCATCCCCTTTGAAAAGGAAATCTTCACCAGGGATAATCTTTTTAAGAATTGGCCCATTGTGAACGGGGATAATGTCCAGAGGATAGGAAAACTTACCCTAATAATTAATCTCGGCTTTGTCAAACAAATCCAATGGACCTGCACGCATCAGAGGACTGAAAATACACTATGCGAAAGGGGTCTTCTGCGTGATATTTTCAATCATTTAAGGAATCATATTTGCGAGGCTCCCGATAAAACTCGTTTGAACAAAGAATTTTGACACACACCTAGCAGGTGTTGGATCAAGGAGCAACGAGTGACCCTCAACAACAACTCACAGACCTCTCGGTCTCGGACGTCTCGAGGGATAATCAGGTCGGTTTAGAAATTCTGGATTTGTCTTCAACTGTGAGAGGATTCGACGCACCGATACCAGGCCAAATGAATAGCCTCCGATTAGATATACTGAACCATCTTCGTGTGTCATGAACGGGCAATCACAGCGCCAGGGCGTTTTTTGAGGTCTTTTTCGACAGCAATAAGGAGGTGGTACGATGAACATCACACAAATCCGGATCGATCCGGATCCCTACGAGCCCTATCGGCTTTCACAGGGGTATCGGGTCGGGGATCTGCTCTTTATCTCAGGTCAGACTGCCATCGATACGAGCGGTCGAATCGTCGGCGCAGGCAACTTTGATGTCCAGGCCAAACAAACTTTTGATAATCTCGAGCGGGTATTGCATGCGGGAGGATCAAGCCTACGGAACGTCATCAAAGTGACGATCTTCCTGACCGACATGACCCATTTCGATAAAATTGTTGAACTTCGCGGTCAACGGTTTACGGCTCCATATCCGGCAGACACCATCGTGGAAGTCCGCTCACTCTATTCTCCCGATGCGATGATTGAGATTGAAGCGATTGCCGTTGCCGACTCTGCGGCTGAGCGGAAGTAAGCATCATTCGGGTAAAATAAACTATGAATGCATTCTTGAAAACAGAGCCAGCGGCTCGCTTGCGAGAACCCGACAAGCTACCCATGGAACCTCCAGGCAGCGGTACAATGAAAAGATTGTCTGGCGGACACGTTCTTCAGACGGACGGCCTCATATTTGGATGCACAAATTACACATCATTAATAGTTGATCGATGAATAAGGAAAAATACCCGAGTGCGGAAAACGGCGGCAATTACTGCGAAATGAAGGGTGTAGGTTAATGAGACGCTGTTTTGATCATGTGGATCTTCGCGTACGGAACCTCGCCGAGGCTAAACTGTTTTATGAAATACTTTTGCCGGCGCTCGGGTTCACGCAAGAGACCGGCATTGAGGGATGGGTGACGTATGAGGCGGCCGGAACGGATGGGGTCACCGAATTTTTCGGGGTGACGGAATCGCCACAACACGTTCCCAATGAAAATAGGATCGCGTTTTGGGCCGACAGCCACCGCAAGGTCGATCAGCTGGCTGCGATTGCCATCCAGGCCGGCGCACGAAATGTCGAAGGGCCGGTTTACGAAGACCATGGCTATTATGCTGTTTTCTTTGAAGATCCCAGCGGCAATCGCCTTGAAATCTGTTACCGCGAATGCGCATAAGTTCCCGGATGCCTTTGCGATCGTCCGCGCACAGGTATGTTCGCTTCATTAAGCAAAGATTGTCACGTTTTCGAAAGGGGTTGATCAATGTCTGAGCATAAGATCACGCTGGAATGGAAGAGGGAATCAGAGGACTTTTCGTACGAGTCGTATACTCGAGACCACGAGTTGGTCTTTGAAGGTGGTGTTCACGTGCCGGCATCCGCCGCACCGGCCTATCGGGGGAATCCCGCTCATGTGAATCCTGAGGAAGCCTTCGTGGCGGCCCTGTCGAGTTGTCATATGCTGACTTTCCTGGCGATGGCAGCCAAGAAACGGTTCGTTGTCGATCGCTATAGTGATCATGCTGTTGGATTGTTGGAAAAAAATCAGAACAAAAAGCTGGCGATGACACGTGTCATCTTACATCCTCGAGTGATATTCGGGGGGTCGACTCTACCGACCCAGGAACAGATACACGCTCTCCATGAGCACGCTCACAGCGAATGTTTTATTGCCAATTCGGTGACAACAGAGGTCACGGTTGAAGCAGAATAACGGACAACATCCTCTCTCATCATCCCTCCGCAGAGGCGATCGCTACCCCGAACGCGTGCCTCATACCTCGGCAGTCTCTCCGTGCCTCTCAATGTGAGGCCCTCTCCATCATGAGTGACAGACCGGCCAAACAGGTGCGGGAGGTGGTGGAAGAAGTGTACCGCACTGAATCGCGTCGGATTCTCGCGACATTAATCCGCCTGCTCGGCGACTTTGATGCGGCTGAAGAAGCGTTGCACGAGGCGTTTGCCGTCGCAGTCGAACAATGGACCAGGGATGGGATCCCGGACAATCCGCGAGCCTGGCTCGTGTCGACCGGCCGTTTCAAAGCCATCGATGGGATGCGGCGACGGACCAGGTTTGATGCCTCTCTCGCAGAACTCGCCACGCAATTGGAAACCCGCATTAATGATGCTCAAGAAAATCCGGATGAAAGTATCGACGACGACCGGCTGCGTCTGATCTTTACCTGTTGCCACCCGGCTCTTTCATCAGAAGCTCAGGTGGCGATGACACTCCGGGAGGTTTGTGGCCTGACGACGGAAGAAATCGCGAAAGCCTTTCTCACATCCCCGCCCACAGTGGCTCAGCGGATCGTTCGCGCCAAGGCGAAGATTCGAAAAGCACGCATACCCTATGAGGTGCCTTCTGAGACCGCATTACCCGACCGTCTGGATGCGGTGCTGCGGGTGATTTACCTCGTGTTTAACGAAGGATACTCTGCCTCTTCGGGGGAATCTCTCACACGCCGTGACCTCTCGGCTGAGGCTATCCGACTGGGGCGATTATTAATGGAATTATTACCGGACGCGGAAGCGATGGGACTTTTGGCCTTAATGCTGCTCCATGACTCCCGCCGCGCCGCACGCATCTCCCGGACGGGAGATCTGATTCTGCTTGAGGACCAGGATCGTTCGTTGTGGAACCGGGACCAGATCGCGGAGGGGGTTGCCCTGGTAGGAAAAGCGTTTGCTTCACGCCAGATCGGCCCTTATACCATTCAGGCCGCGATTTCCGGATTCCATTCCCAAGCCACACATCCCACATCCACGGACTGGCCTCAAATCGTGTCACTCTACGATCTGTTGATGCAGGCGTCTCCTTCCCCTGTGGTGGAACTGAATCGCGCTGTCGCTGTGGCCATGCGTGACGGTCCTCTGGCAGGTCTTGCCCTCATCGACGCAATTTTCGCACGGGGGGATCTCACGAATTATTACCTGGCACATTCGGCGAAGGCGGAGCTTTGCCGGCGATTGGGCCGAATTGCAGAAGCCAAGGCCGCATACAAACAGGCTCTCGGCCTCACTCAGCAGAAGCCCGAACGGCGATTTCTTGAACAACGGCTGGCCGGGTTGCAGGATCGCAAGTAATCCCCCTCCCTTTCTGTACCAATAGGTACCACCAGAGTTTTTCCGATTTTTTGTGACAGATCAATGGGCACCCACAATATCTTGTTGGGAACATTGGGAAGATCTCAATTCCTAGCGTGCACAACGCGCCGCCGAAATTCATCATGACCGTTGTCGAATTTGATCCCCCCGAACGACTAACTGATAACAAAACCAATTCATCACCTAGTTTGGAGGTCGGCAGCCATGAAATCTCTTCTCTTTTGTTGCATGGAAGAAAAAAAGTGGGACTCCCTATCAAAGAGCGAGGGGGATAATCTTATACAGGCAACCATGGTGTATTGCGAGGAACTGCGCCAGAACGGCCAACTCCTTTTGGCCAACCCCCTCGAACCGGTCGAGTTGGCCATGACCGTGCGGGTCCGCAACGGCGGAGTGTCTCTCACCGATGGCCCTTTCGCCGAAACGAAGGAACAGATCGGCGGATTCTTTCTGATCGAGGCCAGAGACATCAACCAGGCTGTTCAGATCGCTTCCAAGTTTCCATCAGTGCGTCTCGGGAGTATGGAGGTTCGGCCGGTGAGAGACCTGCACCGGCAGTAGCCGGCCAGCCGCTGCAAGTGAAGAGTCAGTCATGTGTCCAGCATGCCTTACAACTTTTGCACTGATTTCGGCCAGCGCGACGTCGACGGGAGGGGTGACCGCACTCGTCATGAAGAAGCTCCATAAGAATCGTATCAATCGACAACCCGAATCAAAGGAGGTCAAGCCATGAACATAATCGAAACATCAATACCAAACCACAAGATCGTATCGCGGGAAGAATGGATAGTGGCCCGGAAGGAGTTGCTGAGAAAAGAGAAGGAATACACCCGGTTGCGAGACCAGTTGAGCGCCGAACGGCGCAGACTACCCTGGGTGAAAGTCGAGAAGCACTACATGTTCGACGGACCTCACGGCAAGGAAACGCTCATTGAACTATTCGAGGGCCGACATCAACTGGTGGTACAGCACTTTATGTTTGGGCCGGAGTGGGAGCAAGGTTGCCCCAGCTGCTCATTCATGGCCGATCACACCGACGGCATGAACGTGCACCTGGCACATCGCGATGTCACGCTGGTGGCTGTCTCGCGCGCGCCGCTGGTCGAGATCGAACGCTTCCGCAGACGTATGGGTTGGCGGTTCAGGTGGGTGTCGTCATACGGCAGCGACTTCAACCATGACTTTCACGTGAGCTTCACCCCGGAAGAAGAGGCCAAGGGACAGGTTTATTACAACTACGTCATGCAGCCTTTTGAGTGTGAGGAATTACCCGGTATCAGCGTGTTCTTCAAGGACGACGCGGACAATGTCTTCCACACGTACTCGACTTACAGACGCGGTGTGGAGGTGATGTTGGGCACCTATAACCTGCTCGACCTCACACCGAAGGGCCGCGACGAGGACCACCTGGAGTACACGATGGAATGGGTCCGCCACCACGATCGTTATGGTACCGATTAGCTCACGGAGCCGACAAACTCTATTGGCCGACAACGCCATCGCCCGGAGCGGCGGAGTGCCACAGTTGGGGAACTGCCGGATCGGGGGTTGGACGATTCCCACACAGTAGGTTGGTCGCCAATTTTGGCCATCCCCCGGAGTTATGTCGATAGCATTTAATCTTAATCGGAGGCCGGGAGCCATGAAATCTTTGTTGTTGGTTCACCATGACGAGGACGCATTCAGCAAAATGAATGAGATTTCCGGCCCGCCGACTGAGGAATGTTTGATGATCAGGAAAGGCCCCGCTTCAATTCTGAACAAGCTGCCTTGTGGCTCTAGGATCAGAAACACATGGTGGCAGAGCGACAACGAAAGGGTATTTCCATATGTCGATTTCACCAGCCCCAGTTCGACAAATAAAGAAAATCCGGATAAGTCTATTTTTTAATTCAGTTCCATGTAATAAAGCCAAGGAGGTTGGGTGATGCGATTCATGATTATTGTCAAAGCCACCAAGGACTCAGAAGCCGGCGTGATGCCGAGCGAGCAACTTCTTACTGACATGGGCAAATTCAACGAAGAACTGATAAACGCCGGCGTCATGCTGGCAGGAGATGGGCTCCACCCGAGTTCAACAGGCGCACGGGTACAGTTTTCAGGAAACAAGCGGACAGTGATCGACGGACCCTTTGCCGAGACCAAGGAACTGATCGCCGGCTATTGGGTCTGGCAGGTGAATTCGAAAGAAGAGGCGATCGAATGGGTCAGGCGTTGTCCGAATCCTGCAGGTGATGACAAAGAAGGCGAGATTGAGATTCGTCGACTCTTCGAAGCGGAGGACTTCGGACCGGAGTTCACGCCTGAGCTGAAGGAGCAAGAGGAGCACCTGCGTAAACAATTGTCTTCATAAAAGTAACCTGTGAACAGTCACTCACAGCATGACATACTTATCTCAACCGTGTTCATGATCAAACCACAAGGAGGCATCTATGCGTTTTACAACCTTCACATTCACCTGTCTCTGTATGGTCCTGACGGCCCTTCCAGTAATCGCCACAGACAAAGAAAAGCAGATGGACCCACAAGCCATGATGGAGATGTACAAGAAGCTGGCCACTCCCGGAGAACCGCACAAGTTATTTGCCAGCCTTGCCGGGAGCTGGACGACCAAATTAAAAGAATGGATGGATCCGGGCAAGCCTCCCACAGAATCGACCGGCACGGCAGAGATGAAAATGTTGCTGGACGGACGCTTTCTCTACCAAGCCTACACTGGTCAAATGATGGGCCAACCATTCTCAGGGATTGGCATCGACGCCTACGACAACATCACGAAGAAATATGTCACGGCCTGGATGGATACGATGGGGACGGGGATTTTCATCATGGAAGGGACGGCGAGCGACGATGGTAAGACCATTACGCTGAAAGGATCGCATCCTGAGCCGGGCGGTGGACAGATGTCGCATCGGGCGGTCTGGAAAATTATCGACCAAAACACCCAGACGTTTGATATGTATGGGACTCATCACGGCGGCAAAGAAATGAAGATCATGGAGATCACCTATACCAGAAAGCAGTAGCGGAACAGATAGCGGGACGAAAAAACCTTCCGTTGCGATCTGTCGCATCGGTCGCCATTTTGTCTAGTACGGCTTGAGGGTCATTGGAACATTAATACTCATTCGTTCTAGTGGAGGCATTCATATGAAATACATGCTGTTAATTTACGGAACCGATCAGGCATGGGACGAGGCCGGACGTGAGAAGTGTTACAAAGAATCTACGGAGCTTGCACACCGGCTCAAAGCTGAAGGGAATTTTCTGGCGGCCGCTCCTCTGCATCCTGTCACGATGGCGACCAGCATCCGTATACGAGACGGCAAACGGCTCATCACCGATGGTCCGTTTGCAGAAACACGAGAACAACTGGGCGGCTACTTTCTTATCGAAGCCAGGGATTTGGATGAGGCAATGAACATCGCCGCACAAATCCCGGGTGCCCGGGTGGGCACGGTCGAAATCCGACCGGTTTTAGAGATCGGTGGTTTGCCAACGGAATAGGGACATTCCGGTAAGAGTACAATGGCATCCGGCAGGTCACGAAATTGACAAACAGATCGTATTCACGCTCAGCGAAGGCGCAAACCATGATGCAGAAAATTACCCCGTGTTTGTGGTTCGATCACCAGGCTGAAGAGGCGGTGAAATTTTATGTGTCGATTTTCAAGAATACCAAGATAGGAGATATCACCCATTATGAGGAGGAAGGCGCAAAGGTTTCGGGTAGACCCAAGGGATCAGTGATGACCATCACATTCCAGCTCGACGGGCAAGAATTTTTGGCCTTAAATGGAGGACCGCACTTCACATTTACGGAAGCCATATCCTTTATTATCAATTGCGCGTCGCAAGAAGAGGTAAACGAGCTATGGGAAAAACTCTCAGAAGGTGGTGAAAAAGGTCAATGCGGTTGGCTGAAAGACAAGTATGGGCTGTCATGGAAAATTGTTCCCACTGTGCTGAGCGAAATGATGCAAAGCCACGATTCAAAACAAAATAATAGAGTCATGAGTTCTCTCCTTCAAATGAAGAAACTTGACATCAAACGCCTACAGGAGGCTTACGAACAATAGTAGGTCACGACGCCTCGATCACAACGGTAAACGCGATTGATATAGGGACGGAATTGCCCCTCACGAATAGTGAAAAATTGATACGTTGATTGCTTTAACTTTCCGAAAGGAGTGAGGTATGAGTGGAGTACGAGTGCTTGTTGGAACACGCAAAGGTGCGTTCGTGCTGACATCGGATGGCACACGCAAGAAATGGGACGTTCATGGTCCCCACTTTGGCGGATGGGAGCTGTATCATGTAAAGGGATCTCCAGCCGATCCGAATCGGTTATATGCATCACAATCGAGCAGCTGGTTCGGGCAAATCATTCAACGCTCGGATGATGGCGGCAAAACCTGGTTTCAACCGGGAACACCACCCGGCGAGCCGACCACCGCCACGGACGGCACGCCCAAGGGGGAGAGCAACAAGTTCGTGTATGACAGCTCAACGGAAACGGGACAACCACTCACCACCCATCAATGGTACGATGGCACGCAACACCCCTGGGAGTTCAAGCGTGTCTGGCATCTGGAACCATCGCTGACCGATCCAGACACGATTTACGCGGGCGTTGAGGATGCGGCCATTTTCCGTTCCACCGATGGCGGACAGACATGGCAGGAGCTTCCCGGCCTGCGCAACGCTAAAGGGCATCTGTGGCAACCGGGTGCCGGGGGAATGTGCCTGCATACCATCCTTCTGGATCCTGGCAATCCGGAAAGCATATTCGTCGCCATTTCGGCAGCCGGCACGTTTCGAACCGAGGACGGAGGCAAGACATGGCAGCCGGTCAACCGCGGACTGAAATCCCCGTATGAACTTCCCGACCCAACCGCAGAAGTCGGCCACTGTGTGCATTGCATCGCCAAACACCCGTCGCGCCCGAATGTGCTCTTCATGCAGAAGCACTGGGATGTGATGCGTAGCGATGACGCAGGCGAGTCATGGCATGAAATCAGTGGAGACTTGCCCTCCGATTTCGGATTCCCCATTGCCGTGCATGCCCATGAGCCGGAGACCATCTATGTAGTACCGATCAAGAGCGACTCTGAGCATTATCCGCCGGAGGGGAAACTTCGCGTCTACCGCAGTCGAACAGGCGGGAACGAATGGGAAGGGCTGACAAAAGGATTGCCGCAACAGAACTGCTACGTCAATATCTTGCGAGACGCCATGGCTGTCGACTCGCTCGAACCCTGCGGGATCTATGTGGGCACCACCGGTGGACAGGTGTATGCCTCGGCCGATTCGGGAGACAGCTGGATGCCCATCGTCCGGGATCTTCCACCCGTCTTATCAGTCGAAGTCCAGGCGTTACCGTGAGCACGATTCGAGTGATCCTTCCGGCCCATTTGCGGACACTTGCACGTATCGACGGTGAGGTGAACCTGGAGATGGAGGGTCCTTCCACCCCACACGCCGTGCTCAACGCGCTGGAAACCCGTTACCCGATGTTGCGGGGGACAATTCGTGACCAGGTGACACAACAACGCCGACCATTCATCAGGTACTTTGCCTGCGGGCAGGATCTGTCCCATGAACCACCGGACGCCCGGTTACCCGACGCGATCACAACCGGAGAAGAACCGTTTCTGATTGTCGGGGCCATGGCCGGCGGCTAAGAACCGGCAAGGATATTCCCTGTCCGGGCCAAAGAATCCCGTTTTGCTGGGGATTCTCCATCCGGTTTATTTGGCGTCGTGGAATATAATCCCCACCGTATAGCGTTGCCCGGAGCGAACGCGGCTAACCCCATGCCGGAGGGTCACACGATACCAGCCCCTTCCTCCTCGCACAGGGCGATGATGTACCGCAAAAATGAGACCATCGCCCTGTCGGATCGGTACCACAATCGGCCGGGATTGCATACGTGGCCGCTGCTCGGTCATAACAAATTCACCACCCGTGAAGTCTTTCTGAGGGTCAGATAAAAGAATGGCAAGCTGAAGCGGAAACACGTGTTCGCCGTAGAGGTCCTGATGCAGGCAGTTGTAATCGTCAGTTTCATATTTGAGCATTAATGGTGTTGGCTTATCCTGACCGGAGTGATGACAGCGGGCCAGAAAATCTTCATGCCTCTTTGGAAAGCGAATCTCAATGCCCATGGCCGCATTCCACCGGTTTGCAACCGGCACAAGATGGGGGTATGTCGCATTTCGAAGTTGTTCGATGAGATCAGGAAGCGGATACCGGAAGTACTGATATTCTCCACGGCCAAAATTATGACGGCTCATCACGATGCGGCTACGAAATATCTCAGGGCGGGAATACACCATGGCCAAGTTCTCACATTCTTTCGAAGTGAGGAGCCTCTCGGTCACGGCACTGCCTTCAGCGTCAAGATCGCTTGAAACCTGTCCCCAATCAATCGCGTTGACCCGTTCCAGTATAGTCGCAGGCAACGCGACGGGAGATGTTGACTGCCCGCTCTCATTCATGTGTGTGACTCACGTTCAAGCAACGCTCGTTTCCGTTCGATGCCCCAACGATAGCCCGACAGTTCGCCATTCGTGCGCACCACACGATGACAAGGAATCGCCACAGCAATTGCATTGCTGCCGCAGGCCATGGCGACCGCTCGAATCGCTTTCGGTGCACCGATGCTCGCGGCGATGTCAGCATAACTTACCATCGAGCCGGCGGGAATGTTTTGCAATGCCTTCCAGACCCGTTGTTGAAACGCCGTACCTTGCACGTCCAACGGCAGGTTTAACCCCCGCTCCGGCGCTTCGACAAAACCGATCACTGTGGCAACCAGGTGTTCGAAGTCACCATCACCCTCGATGAAATGAGCCTGAGAGAACTGCTTCTGCAAATCGCGCGTCAGTTGCTCAGGGTCATCTCCCAGAAGAATCGCACACACACCGCGCTCACTTCTGGCAACGAGGATAGCCCCGAGAGAACATTTCCCCACGGCGAATCGGATATCTATTCCGGAACCACCGGCACGATATGAGGAAGGTGTCATACCCAGAACAGCATCGGATGTGTCATAAAACCTGCCGTTGGAATTGAACCCGGCTTCGTAAATAGCCTCCGTCACCGTGTCTTTATGATTGAGGTGCGACCTCACCCGTTTTGCCAGATGCGCCGCCGTGTATCCTTTCGGGGTCAATCCCGTTACCGCCTTGAACACCCGATGAAAGTGATACCGGCTTAGTCCTGCATGATTGGATAACTCTTTGAGGCCTGGCACATGGTGCGAATTCTCGATGAGTCGGCAAGCGGCTTCGACTTTCTCCGCATAC
Organism: Candidatus Nitrospira neomarina; assembly: GCF_032051675.1. NCBI lineage: Bacteria > Pseudomonadati > Nitrospirota > Nitrospiria > Nitrospirales > Nitrospiraceae > Nitrospira > Candidatus Nitrospira neomarina. Next base: position 251,912 of record NZ_CP116968.1, on the reverse strand, counting down.
CGTTCCTGTAATCCGGGCTGGTGAGGCGTGCAACGCTTACAGGGACGAAATCCAGCCTTCTCGGCATCTTCCCATGAAGCATGGAACCGGACATTTTCAGGCCGCGGCACGCGAGATGGGCAGGACGGGCGGCAGTACACTCCGGTGGTGGTGACGGAATAATAAAAGGTACCGTCGGCTGTTGGGTCCCGGGAAGCCACGCTTGTCCACCGGGGATCATGGCGCGTTGTAACGGAACATTTTTCCTGGTTTGCTGTATTCCTCATGACCACTACCTGTGACAAACTGCTAAAATTGAAAGCATAATTTACCAAAAAATCTCCCCTCCTGACATGGCTCTTTTCCGGATGCCTATCTTTTCAAAAGTCGGGGACAGAGTGCACTCCGTTTCTTGCTTTTCAATTCGCAATTCCCTGCCCGTTCCAGGGTTCTTACTAGTTCAGTGTGTGAAGGAACAGGATTATTCTTCATCAAGCAATCGAAGTGATCATTTTTTTTCAGAGAGTCATCATCGGTCATTGACCGGAAAGGAAGCAGGGAATGGACATTTTTCAAATTTTAAAGAAGGATCACCAAACGGCAAAGGACTTATTCAAAAAATTGGAAACCACCGGTCCACGTGCGACGAAAAGCCGTGAAAAATTATTTTCTCAGTTAAAAGATGACCTTGAAGCTCACTCCCATGGGGAGGAGGCCGTCTTCTATCCTGCCCTCAGAGAAAATGCAGAGATGGTAGACCTGATTAATGAAGCCACGGAAGAGCATGCCGAAGTCGAAAACCTTTTGGAAGACCTTGAGGCGATGGGGGCAGAATCCGAGGAATGGAGCTCAAAACTTGCGGAGCTCAAAAAAAGCGTTCTGCACCATGTGAAGGAGGAAGAAGGCGAAATCTTTAAAAAGGCCAAGGAGATCTTGGATAAGGAAGAAATACAAAAGATGGGAAAAGAGTTTCAGGAGGCAAAAAAGCAGGCCGCGGCAGGCTAATCTTTGTCATCGTCAATGCCCAGGGATGGGGCCTTCAGGTCGGGAGGCTGTTCTTGCATCAGGCAGATCAGCTTTCCGACCGGCTGTATTGAGGATCAATCATTCAGTCGCGATCGATTCACCTGTGACTGCATTCGGGCCCATCCCAGGGAAAGAAGACATCCGACCCCCGCCACCGCCAACCACCCCCGGTTCATGGAAGCCCAGAGCTGAAGACTGGATGACCTCGAACGATGATCGAATGGGCCGTGAGCACCTCTGTCCTCCGCAACAGGTGTCAATAAATTATTGGGACGATGGGGATCAACGGGAACATTTGTCTGTTGTCCACTATAGGCCACGTCGGCGAGATAATGATCCAGGAGTCCCGGAATGAATTTTTCTCCGACAATGGTTTTGACCGTCGGCATGCCAACCCATAATTCACGACGATCGTGATCCGCCGCCCAAACAATGGCCCTCGCCATCACCTCCGGCTGATACATCGGTGGAACCGGCTGAGGATGATAGGGCATTCGACTTTTAATCCATCCAAATTGTGTGGTATTCACTCCCGGCAGGTGCACCATGGTGATGCGGACTTTGCTCTTATCATGAATCAGTTCCGATCGGAGCGACTCTGTAAATCCTTTTACTGCATGCTTGGCCCCGCAATAGGCCGATTGAAGCGGGATCGCACGATAAGACAGAGCGGAGCCAACTTGAATAATGACCCCACGATTCCTGGGCAGCATACGCCGGAGTGCCGTTAAGGTTCCATACACATATCCGAGATAGGTGACGTTCGTCACCCGCTGAAATTCTTCGGCGGTCATGTCCTTTACCGGTGACAGCACTGAGACCATGGCGTTATTTATCCAAATGTCGATCGGCCCAAAGGTTTCCTCAATGGTGATGGCGGCTCGCTCAACTTGATCGTGGTCGGCAACATCCGTGGGAATCACGATCGCCTGTCCCCCAAGCTTTTCGGCTTCCTGACGAGCTCCTTCCAACCCCTCCTGACCACGAGCCAACAAACCCAGATGCGCACCCCGTTGAGCAAAAGCCCGCACGGTAGCCCGACCGATTCCTGCAGAAGCCCCTGTGATGACCACAACTTCTGGTTGCCGATTTTTGTTCATATTTTTTCCTCATGTGTTTCAAGCGCAATGAAATAAAAAAGTGGACCATATAGTAATTGCTCCCGCCAGTGTGGCGGGCAGAATGTTTTTCGAATCTATGATTTCAGTAAATCCCTTTCCTTAATGTCTGCTCGATCTTTCGAAATTTGCTCAACAATATGATTATCTTTGGTAACATCGGCCTGAGAACCTGACTGCACAGCAGGTGCTGGAGCATCCCGTTTTTGCTCGGAATGGTCAAATACGGGCTGGTCATCGGGAGGGGAAGCTCCCTGCATTTTCAGACGATAGATGGGTTCGGGCATTTCATAATTGGCCAGATCAAAGGCCTCTTTCACCGCCCGAATCGCTTCACTTTTGACCTTTCCGAAATCGTATTGATCCTGTGTCGTCCATGCGAACATTTTTAGGATCACATTCGAATCGCCTAATTTCTCTACCGTACACCGGACCGGAGGATCAGCAATCACCCCGACGGTTTGCTCTAAAGTTTTTATAGCCAGTTGCAACGCCGCCTCAATTTTGACAGCGGTGTCGATACCGACCTCAAAGGAAAAACGCCGTTTGGGATTCCGGGAATAATTGAGAATAATGCCTTTGTATACCGTCGCATTGGGTATGCGTACATGATTTCCATCCAGCGTCATGAGAATGGTCTCCCGCGATGTCAGTTTCATGACCAAGCCTTCATAATTTTCCAGGACAATTTGGTCCAGTGGCCGAAAGGGCTGTCTGATACTCAGCAGAATGCTGGCAATGTAGTTCTCCACCGTATCTCGGAGGGCAAAACCGACGGCCAGGCCCATGACTCCCGCGACACCAACGATTGTTCCCAAAAGAGCTGTGGCGTCCAGGATTTCCAGCATGGCCACAAAGCCTATAAATATGACGGTCCCTTTGACGATTTGTTTGGCTAAGGATTGTAAAAACGCATGTGGAGTAATTCTTTCATACAGGTTATCCCATTTGGTCAAAAAGGATGCGAGGAACCAGAATAGAAGAAATACCGTGAAGCCGATGATCAGGAGTGGCAAATAGGAGATAAAATTATTGAGTTGGTCAACCATTTTTTCCTGCACGACGGTCAACCGTTCACGGACTTCCCGTTTTTGTGTGATTTCATCTGTCACGCTGACCACACCATCTACGCGTTCGGCAAGTTCAAGAGCCTGTTGGTGGGCTTCTTTGGTGGAAGTATGCCCCGTCAGCCGTACCACCCCCGCCTTCACAGCGATGTCGACATTGGCAAGCTCCGGCAAATTCTGAAAAACCTCCGCAAGCCGTTGTGTGATGAGGCTGTCTTCAACCTTGTCTGCTCCAACCGCAATTTCCTCTGGTGTATCGGTGGGTCGTGACTCTGTGGGAGCCTCTGTATTATCCACAGGCTCCTGGGACCAGACCGGTTCAACCCGCGCACTCCAAAAGACAATGCTGAGGAATACGAGGATTACTGGATAAAATCTGAAGTGCATTAACATTACATCCTGTCCTTCCCATCTTTGACTAATTCATTGAGGGTCCGACTAACAGGTTGCCGGACCACTCCGGAAAAGTACAAACACCGTCTCAGTCGAGACCCGAATGTATCCAGCGATTTAAAAAAGGGGTGCTCCAATCGAGAAAGAAATTATACATTGGGTAGAGGAGGACACAACTTCTTTCTGTGATGCAATAAGCGACTGGGGAAAAGAAACAAACATGAAATTAGGAACAATCTCAGCAAAATCGCCAATTTGCGAAAGGATAATGATTTACGGCTTGTTGAGGTTGTTTTTTATACTTCACTAATCGCTATAAATGTTTCAACAGACAAATTCAGGTCGTGCCATCTGAAAACATCCGTCAACAACGCTCTCTGTGTTTGATGGGTCTACGAATAGGGATGTGGATACTTGAGAAGTTGAGCCTAGTGATTTGTCTATAATAAATTAACGGGCCGGTTCCTATCATAAATCGGAGTGAGAGTGGCCTGACTACCTTTCAACCTGAGAAGTTTTCTAAAATGCAAATATTAGGCGGACGGTAAGTGTTACACTGCAGAGGTACAACATGCAGGTATTCCTCATTATGAACTTTGTGTCCTCCTCCTCGACCAAGCGGACGGCTTCAGGTGTGTCGATACCCTCACCCTTTGCGGCATCAACATAAATGTCTCCACAAGTTCTTTCAGCGGCCTTCCTTCTGTTGTGTTCCCTCCTGCTGTACGTGCTGGGCTTAATTTTTGCCCCCTTCATGACACCCATTTTGTGGGCCATGCTCTTGGTTCGTCTCTTCTATCCTCTCTATCAGTGGCTAACCCGCAAGTTGGGAGACAGGACAACAGCTTCGGCGGCTCTCAGCACACTGAGTGTCATGTTACTTGCCGTCTTGCCTGTGGCGTATTTGGTCTTCCTCGTGGTGACAGAGACCATTAACGCCTATCAGCTCGCCATGACATGGGTGCAAGAGGGTGGACTGCAAAGACTGCCTGAACTTGTCGCAAGACTGCCTCTAATAGGAAATGTGTCTCAAGAATTGTTGGGCCGACTGATTCTGGCCTATGGGGACGTTAAGGGGAACCTGGTTGAAGGAGGGAAAGCTGTCAGCGGGGTCGTACTGTCCAGTGTCGGTGGGCTGGCAACAAATACCCTTGATCTCTTCATGGATTTTTTTGTGATCCTGTTTACTCTGTTCTTCCTGTTTCGCGATGGGCATCATCTCTATCGTGCATTTTACGAAGCGCTCCCGATCGAAGAAAGCTATAAAGCCGTCATCATGGAACGCCTTGACAATGTGATGGTCGCCGTCGTTCAAGGGACCATTCTCACGGCTCTGGCACAGGGTTTCACGGCAGGGCTTGCCTATTGGGCCCTGGGCGTCCCGTTTTCCATATTTCTGGGAGCCTTGAGCGCAATTCTTTCTCTGGTACCTTTTGGCGGAACGGCATTAGTCTGGGCCCCGGTGGCCGCGTATCTATTATGGACCGGTCCCATTTGGAAAGGCATCGTCATGATCGGAATCGGGGTCGGATTGGTCGGTCTCATGGATAATTTACTGAAACCTTTTCTCGTCGGATCCAAAGCGGACTTACCCGTTCTGTTTCTCTTCTTCGCCTCATTAGGAGGCCTCGCGTATTTCGGCTTCATCGGATTGTTTCTGGGTCCCATTCTGCTTGGGATCGCGCTGGCGGTCTTCCAAATTTATCGTGAAAATTATCAGGAACAGGTCGGCCTTTTGGTTAAAGCAGAATCGGGACACCCAAAAGAACCGGCAAATCCAATCATTAAATAGGAGGGGTGAAGGATGGGTGTCATCGGTTGGATCGTTTTTGGGTTAATTGTGGGAGTAGTGGGAAAACTCTTAATGCCCGGCAAAGATCCTGGAGGATTTCTCGCCACTGTCGCAATCGGTATCATTGGGGCGCTCTTCGGGGGGATGCTCGGGCGAATGGTCGGCATGTATGGGCAGGACGATCCCGTCGGGTTTGTGATGGCCGTGATCGGGGCCATCCTGTTTCTCTGGCTTTATCGGGCGATTACCCGACGTGGGGACACATGACGTCAGCGATGTTCCCCCGATCGTCGGGAACAGTTTTTTTCCTCACTGACTCGTGATGTTTCCAGAAAGCCCCCAACTTCCTACCTCGCCTCAAATGTAATGGGAAACCCGGATGCCAGAAGCTCTGCACAATCCTGGTATACAGCCACCGCTCCAGCCGCATGGAGTTCCTCTCGACTAAAGGCTCCTCCTGTTCTGACCGCAATCGTCTGAAGCCCGCAACCTTGAGCGGATTGAATGTCCCAAATCGTGTCACCGACCACAATGCTCTCCTTCGGGGAACATCCAGCCCGCTCCAGAGTTAGTTGAAAAATATCCGGTGCGGGTTTCGCACTGTCGACATCCGCCGAAGACACCAGCCCGGCCAGCTTATCCTTCGCCTCAAGTGCTTGAACATGATGTTCCAATTCTTCAGACTTCGCGCTCGTCGCCAGCCAGATGCCGATGTCTTGCGATGAGAGGGTCGCAAGGATTTCTTTGGCTCCAGGCAAAGGATAGGTATGATCCTTCAACTCGTCAAAAAATTGGCTGTGTAATTCATTAGCCCGTCCGTGGATGGCCTCATCCGGAAGAAGCGCACCCAGCATCAAGTCCGACCCCTTACCAATCTGACGATGGATTGCGGCACGCGGAACGGGATGCTTGACTTCCGAAAAAGCACGGGCCCAGGCCTCCACATGTAAATAATTCGTATCCATAAGCGTGCCATCAACATCAAAAATTACCACTCGTATCATTTAAACTTTCTCCTGATCATGTAAAAAATTTGATCTGTCGGAGCCCCGGGAGTATTTGTTCGAGAATGGACACATAAGGACAACCAGTCGGCGATGCATTACACCTTTCCCTTCCTGGATGTGTTCTTGTTTGGCCGTTTCTCAGACTTTAATTGCTGTTGAAGCAACGTCAAAACAGCCGCTTCCTCCGCAGGTAAACCGCGAAGCGATTGAGAAAGCTCCCGATTCACCCGTTTGCGAAGTGTTTGAAGGAGAGTGCCTTCCATATACGCATTCAGCACTTGAGGGTGGACATAACATTTCTGACAGACCGCTTTCGTATTACCCAGTCGTTTGGCCACAGACTCGATGGCCCGTACCACATTTCGTTTTGCCTGAGCCTGGGAGTCAAACGATTGAAACTCCTGAAGCGCTCTGGCCGCCAGGACTGTCCCTGCCCACGTGCGAAAATCTTTGGCGGTAAAATCCTGTCCGGTCATCTCCCTGAGATACGCGTTCACATCGGTTGATTCGATGGATTGTTTGGCACCATTTTCATCGAGATATTGAAAGAGTTCATAGCCGGGGAGCTCTTGCGATTGCCTGACAATTTTCGCTAACCGCGGATCGGTAAGATCGACGGCATGATCGATACCACTTTTCCCTTTAAATTGAAATGTGAGGGTAGAGCCCTTCACATTGACATGCCGGTCCCTCATGGTCGTTAATCCGAAGGACTCATTGTCACGCGCATAGGCTTCATTCCCGACTCGAATTAAAGAAGTTTCAAGAAGCCGGACGACCGTCGCCAGAATTTTGGTTCGCGGTAAACCTTTTTGAGAAAGATCCCGCTTGACGATCCTCCGAATTCGGGGCAAGGCTTGAGCAAAAGCCGTCAAATGTTCATATTTAACCTCATCCCGGATTCTCCGCCATTGCGGATGATATCGATATTGCTTACGGCCTCTCGCATCCCGGCCCGTCGCCTGAAGGTGTCCGTCCGGGTGCAAACACACCCACACATCCTGCCAGGCAGGCGGAATGGCCAAAGCCTTAATGCGCCCTAATACGTCAGGATTACGGACGTGTTTGCCATTATGTGCGACATAACGAAATCCTTTTCCTGTTCGTTTTCGGACCAACCCCGGGCACTCGTCCGTGACATAGCGGAGTCCGGCAGCTTTCGCCGAAATAATCGGATGATCTACGGGTGCAGGTGATGCCTTAGCTGTCACACGATTTTCAGCCCTCTATGCCCAATTAATCCTGAAGTGCAATGCGTTAAGCCTTAACACCTCAGAGACGTTGCCCGGCATTTACATTATAAAATGACGTTCTCAATGGATTGAAATGGATACTTTTCCATTTCCATTAGAAAATTCGTCTGTTCCCATGCCATCTCCAGCCCTCATATTGAACCGTTTCCAGACCTCAGAAAAATTTCTTCACTTGTGAGATAACGACTCTGGCAAGCGACAGTAATGATCAACCCGGTCGACTAAGAGGCTCTTCCCAGGAACAAGTAATTCCGAACCATTGCAGCATGAGATATCACTCAATCCCTTTTTCTCCTTCACGAACAACCCGTGAATGGGGTTCTCTGCGATGGGAGGGTCATCCTGAACAAAGGGATGATCTGCACCCAGGTGAGAAGACCAAAAGCGGGTTCCTCTTAATTGGGAGAATACGATCAGTTGTGGATCTGGAAAGATGGGAAAGGCAGTGAGGCATCTAACCGTTCCCGGCAGAATCTTGCAAAAAGTCCCGTAAAGTTCTAATTTAAGAAGACCCGGGAGGAAAACCCTCCGGGACAACTCTTCTCCGCATAAAAAAAAGGAATGCATGAGAGACAATGCTGTGATCTGGCTTCTCCTCGGAGCGCTGCTTGGGGGCGTCATCAATGCAGCCGTCAGGCGATACGCCACCTTCAAAGAAGGCAAAGGCATCGCCCTTGCCATACAGGGAGAGATCGCCGCCATCATCGAAATTGTCTTAAAACGACGGTACCTGCAACATCTTGAAAAAATCATTCAGAAACTTTCCGACCCGGCCCATCAGCTGACCGCCAACGATATTTTTTCACCAAGAATTTCCGAAAATTATTTCCCGGTGTTTAATAGCTTAGCGAATAAAATCGGTTTGCTGACAGATCGGAGTGCTGCCGTTGCAGATTTTTACACCAAAGCGAAATCCGTTATTGAGGATATCCATGCCCTTGAGGAGATGAAGGACAACATCACGACAGGCTCAAAGGACATTGACAGGCCTGCCTTGTTGGAATTGACCACGGAACTTCGTGATCTGCTTCATGATGCAATGAGGATTGGAATTCAAGCAGTTGAGGACTTGAAAAACTTCCAGGACAGATCCTGGATGTTAGGAATCCGGTAACCCATGATTTTGCCCTGGGCCACTATGCTCACGCATGAAGGCCATTTCACATTCCCCTCAACCTGGAATTCTCAATGTCATTGGCTTCCCGCTGTAGGAGCTAAGCCCACCACGAGCTGGCGTTCCCGCGGGCCATCGAGTTCTACCAATAACACCGATTGCCAGGTGCCTACACGCAACTCACCATCCATCACGGGCAAAGTCAGGGACGCTCCGATCAGGGAGGCCGCCATATGAGACCACGCATGGGAGGGATCATGGGCATGACGGAATCTAATCTGAGGGATGATTTTTTCGGCGACTTCGAGTAAGTCTTTTTCCGTGCCTTCTCCGATTTCTCCAGTTGTCAGGGCCGCAGTGGTATGAGGGAGAAAAACGTGGCACAAGCCATTCTGAAAATCCGCATTTTGGATGATCCTATTCAGTTTCGGAGTGAGATCCACAATATCCTTGAGGTTCTTTGTTTGCACTTGTAAAGTATCCATTATTTCCTTTTTGCTGGAGCCAAGGACCTTGCTAGGTTCATGGCATATTCGTGAAATAATTCCAGATTTCTATAATTTTCTCTCGATACCCCACAGCTTCAAGAGGAGTCATTTTGATTCGTCTCTCTTTTCCTCGTTCCGTGGGACTAACATGATTTTAGATCTCTACCTCAGAGGGCTTGCCTAGTTGTACTCCCCCTCGGTCTATCATGGACATAGGTGGCGACTCTCGTGGCCTGGCGAAAACGTTTGCGCCTTATTGCGATGATTTTATGGTGAGTGCCTCTCGCTGCGTTGCCTCTGCTTTCCAGCCTGGCTGGGTCGTTCCGTCCTTGGGTGCAGGCCATCCTTGGCGCTGCGTAGCGCGATCACCGTCCATACTTTCCGTTTGATCATGAAATAGCTGGACCTGCGTCTCATACGGCATATCGATGCCGGCCTTGTCCACGTCTGATACCTTTACGTCTCACAGCGGTGACATACGATTCCGCATCATCGATCATCCCCACCATCCCTCTTGAATAAGAAGTGTGGCGCGTTTGCACTGCATCACTTTTCAAGCCTGGCAAGGGGGTAGACTAAAGAAGCCGGTGAGTTGCATCCATCTCAGGCGGCGCAGCTTCTAGTGAATCGACGAAAACCGTCACATCCCAGATATCAAAAATAATCACGAACGTCGGAAGTTTTACCGATATGGCGGTGCTCATAGATGAAGTGGGGATTCCACGGCATCCTATGCCTTACCCGGCCATCAGATCAGACTCCTTAGTGACCCCAGCTGAATCAAAATCCTTTGCACTGGATGTTCACCGACTTCGATTTCAGCAAATGCCTCCATAGGCAGGTCTCGTTCTTCTAGTTCCTCACGCCACTAGTCTAAAAGTTCCTTCGGAATATTGCCCCCATTCTCGGCAAGTTTTTGGAGCACCGTCTTGTGGAGCCACATATTCATCTGCGCGGAATCCTTCATCTTGTCTGCAGGACACCCAAGTTCGGTTGCCAGTTCCTTACGAGCCGCCAGGCTGCTATCGAGATCCAGGAGCTTGAGCAGATCCACAATCGACGTTTTCCAATTAAGCTTTTGGGGGTTTGAGGCTGCAAGACCTTCAAGTTTTCCTTTGACATCCACCTCCGTGGTTCCAGGTGAAGGAGCAGGAGAAGCCGGGGCGGCCTGCGGAGCCGGGGGTTTTTGGCCAGGTGACTCTGGGGCAGGAGCAGCCTGTGCTTCGGAACCGCTGAAACCGAGCTTATTTAGAATTTTGCTAAAAAAACTCATGGGAGATCCTCTCTATTAAAGGTGATCGTTATGATGGGTAAAAGAATGGATGTATTCCGATGACCTACTCAGATTTATCGATTCTTTCTTCGAACTACCTGAGAGTTCAAAAAATTTGGACAGGACTCCTGACATCATGAAACATTATCATTCTGATTGGAATGGATACTTTTCTCTTTTCGACCGGGGATTCGTCTGGTCGCAGAAAAATCTGAGGACCCTTATGAACAAAATTGGTTGTTGGGTTATTTCCATTTGTGGCTGATCTGGCAGGAGAAGTCACCGGAGAGCTGTGCGATTGTTCAAAAGATTAGTTGTGGGGGATGGTTGAAAGCTTAGAAAAGAGAATCTCCCGGGAATAAGCCAATGGGATGAACCTGCCTCCGACGGAAGCAAACAATTGTATTGCATGACTTTATCTCAATTAGTATGGTAGGGGTTCCATGTCGGATACATTATGAAAGGATGAAACGAGCATGCCGATTTGTGAAGCCGACCCCTGGCGCATGCAGTATTTCGAGGGCATTCCATGCCCGCCGGAAGTCAACATCCCTACCGAAGACGGCGACGCCTGGGCGTGGTACCCACAATACAAGTGGATCTATAACAAACTGATGATTGCCGAGAGCCAGAACCTGCCGTGTGCTCCGCACGGGTTGGATCCATCCTTCTTTCCCGTGTTTTCAAAACCGATTTACAACATGCGAGGCATGGGTGCGGGAAGCCGTGTCTTACGCTCGTTAAAGGAATACAAACATTTGGAACGACCGGGGCACATGTGGATGCCGTTACTTCAGGGGGATCATGTGTCCAGCGACGTCGCCGTGGTGGAGGGCGAACCCCATTGGTGGCGACATGCCACCGGCAAACCGCTGGAAGGAGGAATGTTCGATTATTGGACGGTGTTGGCAACGCCATTTCCAACCATCGAAGCCTACTGTGGGGACTGGCTGCACCGGCATCTGGCCGGGTACACCGGCATGATCAACTTTGAGACGATCGGCGGCAAAATCATCGAGGTGCATTTACGATTCGCAGACCAATGGCCGGATTTGTACGGGACCGGTTGGATTGAATCGCTCGTGCGGCTGTATGCCAAAGAACAATGGCATTTCGATGATTCCCAACGACAGGAAGGGTACAGTGTCGTCTTGTTTGGCGCCCATGGTGTCCATTATCAGCATCCACCCAAAGACGTGATCGCTCAATTGTGCCAAACACCACAGGTCTCCAGCATTCAAATCACATTCCATGAAGAAAAACCTCCGAAAGATCACTCCATGCCCCCTGGCGGATTTCGTCTGGCTATCGTCAACTGCTGGGATCTTGAAACGGGATTCGAAGTCAGAAAAAAGCTGGCGCTGAGTTTTTGGTCCACCCATCAGTTTCAACCCAATCGCCTCCCCGCTCCCAAAACTATCCGCGACTCGGTTGCGGAACGGCATTAAACAGACTGTCGAAAAACTCAGAGATTTGTGATGCTCATCGATTACACCATCCTCGACCGCATTACCGAAATCGAGAACACCTGGATTACGATGTCGGACGGATGCCGGATCGCCGCACGCATCTGGTTGCCGAAGTCAGCAGATACGGAGCCGGTTCCGGCCATTTTTGAATACCTCCCCTATCGCAAACGGGACTTTATGCGATCACGGGACGAGCCCATCCATCGGTATTTTGCCGCGCATGGGTATGCCAGTATCAGGGTGGATATTCGAGGCTCGGGGGACTCTGAAGGGATCATGCATGATGAATACTCCCATCAGGAGCATGACGACGCACTGGAAGTCATTGCTTGGATCGCGAAACAACCCTGGTGTTCGGGCGCGATCGGGATGATGGGGATTTCGTGGGGCGGATTTAATGCGCTCCAGGTCGCCGCCAGAAATCCGTCTCATTTGAAAGCCATCATTACCTTGTGTTCAACGGATGACCGGTACGCTGATGACGCGCATTATATGGGCGGCTGCCTCCTGAACGAAAATATGCAATGGGGTTCCATGCTGACGCTGTACTCGGCACTGCCGCCCGATCCGGAAATTGTCGGCGACCAATGGTGGGAGATGTGGCAGCAACGATTAAACAATCTCGAACCGTTTCCCGTGGTCTGGATGCGACACCAAGCGCGAGATAATTATTGGAAACACGGGTCGGTGTGCGAAAACTACGACGCCATTCGCTGCCCGGTCTATGCCATCGGAGGCTGGGCCGATGGCTATACCAATGCCATCCCCCGATTGATGAGCCATCTCTCCTGTCCGAAAAAATCGCTCATCGGTCCCTGGGCCCATGTCTTTCCGCAGGACGGCGTCCCCGGCCCGGCCATCGGCTTTTTGCAGGAAGCCGTCCGGTGGTGGGACCACTGGCTGAAGGGGAAGAAGACAGGAATCATGGATGAACCCGCTTTTCGGGTATGGATGCAAGAGAGTCAGACGCCGCAACCCCAATACGCCGTATGGCCCGGCAGATGGGTAGCGGAAGAGACCTGGCCGAGCCCTCGCATCAGCGAACAACGGTGGTTTCTGGAACCGGGACATCTCTCTCCTATTCCTGAGAAATCCACGGAGTTGTCGTTTTGCTCACCCCAGACAACCGGGGTCCGGTCCGGAGAATGGTGCGGATTCGGCGCGGATGGAGAAATGCCGCGGGATCAACGACCCGACGATGGCGGGTCGCTCGTCTTCGATAGTGATCCCCTCACTGAACGACTTGAGGTCTTAGGCGCACCGGTCGTGGAACTGGATCTGTGCGTCAATCAAACGGTTGCGATGATCGCTGTCCGTCTCGGAGAAGTCGCTCCCGACGGGTCCGTTCTGCGTGTCACGTACGGGCTGTTGAATCTCACACATCGCGAGAGTCATGAAACACCCCAACCCCTGGAGCCAGGCAAATGGTATCAAGTACGTGTGCAACTCAACGACTTCGCCCATGCGTTCCCTCCGGGCTCCCGGATCAGGCTCGCTCTGTCCACCAGTTACTGGCCGATTGCCTGGCCGCCACCCTTTCCTGTGACAATGACCGTCCGGACCGGGATGAGCAATGTGACTCTACCTGTGCGACCTCCCCGCCAGGAAGACGAAGCCCTACGGCCGTTCGGGCCACCCGAAGCTGCGCCCGGCACCCCGCATAAAAAACTCCGGCAACTCAGCATGCGGCGAACCATTGAGATCGATCTCGCCAGCAACGAAATGGTCTACACATTACGGAGTGACGGGGGAGAATTTGACGGCGCATCTCACGCCAGGATTGAAGAGATCGATCTCGATGTGGGGTACACCCTCTTTAAACGGTATCGCATTCTTGAAACAGATGCGTTGTCGGCTCAGACGGAATTAACACAGACCGCCCACTTGAAACGGCGGGACTGGTCGATTTGGCTGGAGTGTCGGACACGGCTCACCGCCACGACCGAAACCTTTCAGTTTGCGGGAGAATTGGAAGCCTATCATGGCGATCAACTCATCAAACGACATGACTGGGCGCTGGCAATCCCCCGGTCGCTTCTCTAACTGGTTGCGACAGACATCCGGTTGATGGCCGCCTGAAGAATCGTGTGTAACATCTCTCCATATTTGATTCCCGCAAAACCCGCCATAAAGGCCAGCTTTCCGTCGTAAGCCCAGGCCGGATTCGGATTGACCTCCATCAGCTTCGGCATACCATCCGACCCGACGCGAAAATCAAACCGTGCATAGTCGCGCAGCCCAAACCTCCTGAACAAGGTTCGCACCCAGTCTTTCATCTGACCCTCAAGACCCGGATCGAGGACAGCCTGTTTAAATTTAATGTCTGTCCAATAGGGCGAGTCGGGGTAGGCCTTTGACTCAAAGGACAAAATCGGATCAAGTCCAGCGGGAAGACGCGAGAAATCAACTTCCAGGGGAGGCAGGATACAGAAATCATTTTCAAGATTGCCGATGACGCCGATGCCGTATTCCGGGCCGGGGAGATATTCCTGCATCAGCGCATCACGGCCGGGAAGTGTCGAGCGCAACCAGTCCAGATACGTTCGCGCTTCCTCCGGCGACCGGACCACGGCATCCTTCGTAATGCCCACACTCCCGTCAGCCGCATTGGGTTTAATCAGCGCAGGATAAAAATCCGGCAAGGCTTCGAGCGAGTTTTTAGAGTCAATGAAGTACTCCCACGGAACCGGGACGCCATGCGATTGGGCCACGAGCCGGACAATCGCTTTATCAAAACAGATAACCATGGCCGAGGGCGGCGCGCCGGTATACCGAATCCCCAGCATCTCCAGATACGCAGGAATGTTAAGTTCCTGAGCGGGCACATTGCGAAACCCCGTATCGCAAAAATTGACGACTAGATCCGGAGGGTCTTGCTGAAGCTGCTCAAACAGACGGGCATGGTCGTCATAAAACAAAAACGTATAGTTGGAAAGCTCCTGAAAGGCCGCCTTCATCGCATTGTGCGTCGCCGTATCCTCCTCATTATATTGCGCATTGCGCTTCGTCGGATCAGCCAGTCTGGGATCTCCGGTGATCACACCAATCTGGTGGATGGTGTTCGTCATGTCTTAATATCTCTTAAGCATTGGAAACCACCCCTCGGGTAGACATTCACACTACGGAATTAAGAATGCCCATGAAATTCGGGAGAGGTTAGCCTTTTATCTTCTCTCGCTCACACACAAACCTCTCATCTTATAGACGCCCAGCAAACTCATCAACATTTTCATAATAAATCCATTCACATTTTGAATTTACATTTTTTCGGCGAAGTAGGTTTCTCCACTTACTAAGAATGGCCGGATTTGGATCTACAACTGTAATTTTCTTAACTTTCTGATTTGTAAACCCAGAAAACAACGACTGTGCCAACCGATCGGCTTCTGGGAGTGAATACCCACAAATGATTAACTCTTCGGCTTCGTGCAGATATTCGTACGCCTTTGTCCATAAGAAGCAAAACAACTTGATGTGGGTAATTGGCTTAATTGGAAGCGGGGGCATAATTAAAGGTGAAGAATCTTCTTTTGGTGTAGGCGTTCCTGATTTAGCATACCAAACCTTTGGAATTTCGAAAGAGCCGCTACTATTTGATAATGCACCAATTAAATTTTCAAAATCTGTTTGCGAACACCGCCAGTTGATAGATCCGTGAAGTTTGATTAAAAGTGGGTCATCAAATTTAAGTGATCTTTTCTTTGATTCCGTTTTGCTTCTTTTCAAATTATCGAAATAAACTTCGGCGACATTGAACTTCTTTAACAACTGAATATCAATTAAATCATCATAGTTAAAAGTAATGAACCGATCTTGAACGTTAGATGCGTCTTTCGCCGAGCCGACCACGTTATTTATTATCCTTTGATATGGACCACCATTTTTTTCTCGACATTTCCGGAGAACGAAGCATATAAGGTGGGAAAGCTGATTGAGATAGGTTTTGGGATCAACGGAACTCCTCCGCCGACGTGGATGGATCGCGTCAATAAATTCAAGGTGTGAAATCTGAATTTGAATAGCGTACTCTAAACCCTGGTCAGAAAACTTCGAATGATCCCTCCACTCCTTTAAAACATAATCGCGAGCTTCATTAACCCACTGCGGCCTTTGAATATTCAGACCGTCGATTCTATTACAAAAATCCCTATCAAGCGGAGCGATTCTATCCACCGTACTCCGACCTGCTGTTGCACCATGAGAGGCGCCAGCACCAAAAATGAAAACTCGCCTTACCTTAAACCTTTCTCGTTTCATAAAAGATCACCCCCAATGGATCTTAAAAAAGGGGGTTAGATTTCTGAGGTCAGGTTTTGCAATCACGCAATCCGGTTTCGTCTTCACTCAACTATCCCACAGCGTGCCCATTCGCTGTCACCTAGCAAGACCTGACCACAGAAACACTCAAAGATTCCTTTGATCTCCCGAGTTAGCGGGTGACCAAACGGCGGAGGATGAGATTTTTTCTTTTCCTGGTACGACATGTTTTCGGGTTTGTGTCGTGGCGGGATAGGAAAGGCCACACATTTACGAAGGCTCAGCAAATCGGGAAATTTACAGCTCGCTTTCGTCAATTCCGGCAATCTTCATAAGGTGTTTTAGCAGACCCATTTTCAGTGCATTATTTCCATGTATAGGAACCGATATTCTGGCAGGGTCTCCTTCTTTAACGTAAATGTGATGGCTTCCTTTTGTTCTTCGTGATTCCCAACCTTACTTCTCAAGGAGCTTTGCGAAAGTCTTCCCTGAAACGGCTTTCACACCGCAATTCTCCATGACTATGTCTTTTTCTGTTATCTCAACCTCCTTTAAATCAAGGGACAAACATCCCTCAACCGCCTCGTAGATGTTTCGGAGAAGGTCATCGAATGTCTTCCCCTGAGTCGCGCACCCTGGAATGGAGGGAACTTCCGCCCAGTAGCCTCCTTCCTCCGCTTCATGAATAATTACCTTAAGTTTCATGACATCACCCCATTAATGTATCTAGAGGACATGAGTAAATAGAAGGTCCCCACATCACCCTCTTTTCACATGCATTAACACTTCACTCACCGGCTAGAATAATACAATGAGATTCTTGGTCCATTGAGAGGATAAGTCAAGTTGTAGATCTGCAAAACAGACCGGGGAATTGTCGAAAAAATTTGTTTGACGTTTTTCGTTTAAAAGAGGGTATTTGGGGAGCAAGAAATGCCCCACTATAGAATAAAGAATTCTGATAACGGCCACTAAAACTTCATCGGCAAGGCTAAGACCAAGTCCGCTTTGTTTGGCTGCATAGAAGGCAACTGCTTGATCGTATTCAGCTTCCGCTTCAGGATGAAAGCTGAACCTCATCGTTGATATTTCGCTCGAATCCTTGCGAAGACTTGTTCGCCCGGGATGACTTCAACCTCACCTGCTTCGATCTGAGAAACCCGTCGTTCTGCTTCCTCGATCCACAGCCGATGAAATTCAGCTTCAGTTGGCAGATTTAAGCTCTAAAGAAGCTTTTCTACAAGACTCGCCCGTTCGTCAGCCGGAAGCAAAAGAGCTTCTTCAAGTAATTTGTCTGTTACAATACCCATGGCCACCTCTCTTTTAATATGTACCCAGCCTACCTAAGCCTTCAACTCTCCTTACTGAAGGACCCATGCACAAGAACCAACGGCGGGCCGCTACCATACCTCTCATAAGAAACTGTGACATTATCGGGTGAAACAATTTGCTGCATACGGCCTTATTTTTCTGTGTTTTTGATTACTATGAAACCTGTTGGTCCCGTTATTCCGAATTCATTATCACAGCTTATGTGTATCGGCAACACATCTTTTTTCCGGCTAATAAGTCAATAACGGTGTTTGTCTGAGATAGTGTTTGGACTGAAGCTCTTTCAACATAAAGTGGGCCACATCAGCACGGGAGATCTTGCCTGCCGTGACTCCGCTCAGATCAGTCAACACGCGAAAGCGTTCTGTTAAAGGCCCGTTGGTCAAAAAACCCGGCCTGACAATCGTCCAGTCTACTAAACTTGCTTTGATCAGTGATTCCTGGCGATCTTTATCGGCGTAGATGGTTCTAAGTAAGAAAGGCAAAAAGATGGAGTCATAAAAAAAGCCACCATGTCCCTTGCTTTCTCCGGCACCAATACCCGTCACACAGATCAAACGCTTGACCCCGCTGTTTTTCATGGCCCCAAGGACATTCTTGGTTCCCTCCGAGAAAACCGTCACCCGGAACCATGGAACTTTTACGCCAATCGTGCAGCACACCGCCTCCTGACCAGCCATCGCAAGCCCGACTGATTCCGGATCAAGAATGTCGCCTTTGATTACTCTCAGCCGCTCATTCTGTGAAGAAAGATTTTGGGGATTGCGAACCAAGGCGATGACCGTATGCCCGGCGGTCAACGCCTGCTCAAGAAGTTGCCGTCCGATACCACGAGTGGCACCAAGGATCAAGATATTCATGGCCTCCTCCTTATGGAATCGACAGCAATGACTATCTACAATGCCCCCACTCCCTGCAGATCGGCCAACCGGGCGGATGATCAAATCAATAGGCGGACCTTGTCTTAACCTGGCGAATTGGGCCGCCCTTCCGTTGCCTGCGTCCGCACAATCAAAAGAGGCCGACCTGGGGGAAATTGGTTTTGGGTCCTTTTGCCACAACAAAAGGACCTCGGCTGCCGGGACGAACCCTGGCATAACCGGACGAATTCTTATTCAATCGACGAAATAAAGCAAGTTGGAGGAAAGGGAAAATGAACAGGATTATTGGAAGGGAAGGAGCGTAGAGCCTCCCTAAAGATCTTCAATTGGAATCGTCAATCTCCTTTTTTTCTCTCATCTTATCCTTGATCGTCTGGCCCTGTGGTTTTTTATTTTGGGTTAACTTAATCCAGAGCCAATCGGTTGCATAATGGCCGTGACGATATAGTATTTTACGCTTAACCGAGGAGAAAGGTAGAGACCGCCTCGACATACATCTTCGGTGCCGGTGTTTCACACAGACGGCGGCCGGGATGTAGCCATTTCGTCCTTAGTCAGCCACCTGCACCAGCACTTTTCCCATCGGACCCTTGGCCAATCGGTCAAACCCCGTCTTCACCTCTTCGAAAGGGACAATGGTGTCCACCTGGGGCCGCTGCCCCATGGCATCCAATCGACCGACGATCTGTTCCCATGCCTCATGCGCTTCCGGAGCGGTATAGTCTCCAACCGAGACTCCGCCTATTCGATTACGGTGAAAAAACAGGGTCGCCGTGTTGAACTTCGGCACCATTCCTCCGCTCCGGCCGACGACGCTGATCCGTCCGCCATACCCAAGCAAAGCCACCACCTGAGGAAGCAGCGCGCCTCCCACGTTATCCACTGCGAGATCGACCATGCGCGGGTTCAATGCCGCCGTCACAGACTTCACGAGATTGCCGTCCATCGGGTCGAACACGAAATCAGCTCCAAGTTTTTGCAATTTTGCTCTCTTTTTCGCGCTACGCGAGAGGGCCACCACCGTCAGATTCATCGATTTCCCTAGCAGCACCGATGCCACACCGACACCGCCGGAGGCCCCGGTCACGAGAAGGACAGATTTCGCAGATGGCGGTGCCGGGGGATCGGCCCATTGAGTCAACGCTTGCCAGGCGGTCAAAAAGACCAACGGAGCCCCGGCCATTTCTTCATCCGACCAGCCGGTAGGGGTACGAGTCACACTTTTGGCCGGAACCACCACTTTCTCAGCAAGCGTTCCCCACTGCTCTACACCCACCTCGCAACGCAAGATCCCAACGGTCTCGCCTACGTGCACGTTTTCTACGCCTGGTCCGACCGCTTCCACTTCTCCCACCCCATCACGCCCAAGAATGTGAGGAAGCGATGGATTGGCCGGGTACATCTTTCGCGCAAGGAATGCATCAGCCGGGTTCAGTGCGGCAAATTTCACCCTCATCACCACTTGTGCCGGACCCGGTTGTGGATCCGGCACTTCGCCGAGCCGCAAGTTTTCAACATCTTCATAATCATCCATTAACCACGCACGCATTCCATCACCTCTTCTTTCTGCAATTTTTTGCCTTATAGGGGCTTCATAAATCCAACTTGTATGTGCAACTCAACCGCTACTGATTACCTTCATTGGAACCACTCTCGAGCTCTTCCTCGGTGAGCACGCAATCAATATCGAAGTTCTCCTTGCTGGTGAGATCGAAGAATAGCGTACCCCGTCCGTATTCGGCGTGGACACCGTGGGTCGCCTCATTGTTTGATGTGCCCTTGTCTCCAACGAGATTAAAACTCCTACGGCTGACCGTCAAATCCTTGCAAGTGAGATCGAAAGGTACGGATTCCGTATCATCTGCAACATTAACTTTTACGAGTAATTCGTCCAACGTATCGTCGAAAAAGTCATCTTCATCAATTCGAATGGTAAATTCCCGCGGAGTTTCAGGTTTACCGTCGAGATCCACGGTGAGCGTGTATACGCCGGTTTGTCCGTCAACCAATGTTTCAGGACCGTCAATGGTCAGTGTCTCGGGAGTTGCCCCTCCAGTAAGCGAATACGTCTCGATGGCGGCAAAGATCACAAAAATGATCGCCAATACAACCAGCACCCCTATGAGACTGAAACCGGCATTGGCTTGTTTCATGTGCCGTTCTCCTTTTCTGAAACCAGAAATATGACGACCATGGAGGGAAAGCCACATATGGAGCTTTGAGATATTTGACGCATGAAAAGCCCTCACAAAGTCCACGGCTGAGCGGCGGATCGGAGGCCTATGGATTCGAGCCTACCTTTCGGTCACGGTAGGTAGCTGACAAGCGGTTCCAGACACGGACGATCTTTAGCGGATGGTTTACCCGGCCCATTCAATGCGGATGAGTTAAACCATCCGCTTCGCCGGCCACAAGGCCCAAACATCAGATTGAAATGTTCTTGGAGGATTTTTAGGCAATCAAAGAAGTAAGTCAAGTTGTGAGACGGCAAAAGAAGAATCCCAAATCGCGCTCCCTTTCAGGAACCAGCTGACTCCCGCGCTTTATAAAATTCACCCGGTAATCAGGACCATAATCAATCCGTAACTCAGAAACACCCTCGCCAGCAGGTTTGACGTCCCCAGTATTCCCGGCCGCTCAACGCTCAACCCGAACGTGAATACGCGCCCGTGCGGGTGTGTCGGATAACCCATCCAGCCTTTGGGCGTACTTCTCAGTCTTTCGTTCTGCTATACCTCCACCTGGCTTGCGACGGTGACGCCGTTTTGCTTGAGGACCTCCAACACCTTGGGAATGTCTGGAGGGCCTGGAGGAATTTCCCTGTTGAAGGCGGTGAACATTCGGGTGGCCATGCTGCCCTGACCGGTGAGTTCGAACATCTCTCCGCCGCCCGGGCCGTAGCGAAAGCCGTGCACGGTACCGGCGGGTACATGCACCAGCGTGCCCGGCAGGCACATGACCGTCTTGTTGTCATAACTGAATTCGATCTGCCCTTTAAGGACAAAGAAGGACTCGTCCCAGGCGTGACTATGC
Source organism: Candidatus Nitrospira neomarina (assembly GCF_032051675.1). Lineage (NCBI taxonomy): Bacteria > Pseudomonadati > Nitrospirota > Nitrospiria > Nitrospirales > Nitrospiraceae > Nitrospira > Candidatus Nitrospira neomarina. The sequence goes on along the minus strand of NZ_CP116968.1, from coordinate 230,430 downwards.
AGGGGCGGACCCATTCCTTCATCGCCCTGCTGCAGAGTGATCTCATAGCCTTGTGTTGCGTCGTTTGACGCAAGCACGGTCACCTTCGTGCCAATCACATTCAAAGCGGGTTCGTAGTTATCGGGTGAGACAATAAAGGGTTGCGGCTTCATGGTGTCATGACCTCCAGTGTATGAAGTAAATGGTTAACCATTGCAGTAGAAAAAATCAGCGGCGAATTCTTCTTCAACCGATAAAATAAGTCAAGATGTGGGACAAAAAAAATCGGAGGCGGGGAATGTTAAAATCTTTGTACTTGAACGATTCGATACGTCCATCACGGAACATATTTCATTGCAAGCTTAGGCGTAGGTTTGATCGGCGGCTTGGGAAAGGGGCGATGTCGGCAGATGGATCGTCACCGTCAAGCCACCGCCCGGGAGGTTGGCCAAACTGATATCCCCGCCATGATTGCGAACGATGGATCGAGCGATGGCCATGCCAAGACCGATGCCTCCGGTTTGTTTATTGCGGGATTCCTCCAGCCGCACAAACGGCTGAAAAACCCGTTCAAAATCCTGCTCCGGAATTCCCGGGCCGCTATCTTGAATCATAATTTGAAATTCCGTGTCGTGCTGTCGAAGCTTGACCTCGACCCGTCCTCCATAGCTCACGGCATTTTCAATGAGATTCCGAAGGGCCCGTTTGAGGCTGATGGGGCGGCAGGTATATGGCGTTTTCTGCGCACTCTCGAATTTCACATCCATGCCCATATCAGCCAGATCCTGACAAAGACTATCGATTAAGGCACTGAGGTCCACCGAACGCGATACTTCCGTCGAGGCCTCGTCCCGGGCGAAGGCCAGGGTGGCTTCGGTCATCCGTTGCATGTCATCCAATGTATCCAGCATCTTGCCTCTGGCTTCCTGGTCCTTCATCAATTCCACTTGCAGTCGAAGAGAGGTAATGGGAGAGCGTAAATCGTGACTGATGGCCGCCAGCATTCTCGTGCGATCCTGGACAAACCGTTGAAGTCGTTCGTACATGCGGTTAAACGCGCGGATGGTCTGCTGAATATCGACGGGACCGTCTTCCGGAATGGGCGTGATGGATTCCCCGCGACCAACCCGCTCCGCGACTTCTGTAAGTTGTTGAAGCGGACGCGTAAGGCGTTGCACCATGAACACCACAATCAGGCAGATACTACCACCGGCAAGGACCATCGAAATGAGTGTCGGTAGCGCCCAACGGCCCAGGGATGGGGTGATCCCCATGCCGGCATTCAGCCACCGGCCATCCTGGAGACGCGCAGAAATCAGCAGGCCCGGGGCATCAAATTCAGAGAGCGGAAGAGGAAAGGACGGGCCGGAGGTTTTATTGCGCAGGATGGAATTCTGAGCGCCTTCCGGCGCCTCCCCTATGGTCTTTTTCCATGACCCGTCCTGTGGGGGAAGCATGAACCGCAGCTCAGATACATCATTTTTGCTGAGCAAATCCGTAAGACGGCTGATCCACTCATGGTCGCCTTGTTGCATGGCTTGAGGAATCTGACTGGTATCCGACAACCAGTAGTACAATTTTCGTGAACTGGCGGCTTGGACCATGCGATCGTGCAAACCGGATGGACTGTGTTCAATGAGATCAATGAGAGAAGCGGTTCGCTCGAGAATTTGAGTCCGCTCGACAGATCGAATCGCCGCACGACGTTCATCGGTAAAGATAAGGAAGTTGGCCACTTGCGCCATGACGAGAGCCGCGAGCAGAAGTCCAATCATCTGACTGGTCAGCCGTTTCGGCAACACACGCCTGAAAACTTGCAGGCCCGGTTTCAATGTACAGTGACCTCTGCGGTGAATGTGTATCCCCCTCCCCACACCGTTTTAATCAAGGAGGGTAGCTTGGGATCGATTTCAATCTTTTTTCGCAACCGGCTGACCTGATTGTCGATACTGCGATCGAACACATCGCCCGCGCGATGGCGGGTGAGGTCGAGTAATTGATCACGAGTCAACACCATGCGTGGATGATTCAGGAACACCCTCAACAGCACGAATTCCCCGGTGCTGAGCGGAATGGCCACGCCATCCTCTCCGATGAGTTCCCGTTGCGAAATCTGTAAGACCCATCGGTCGAATCGAATGGTTTTTTCCGCAATGCGCCGTTCCTTCCATGGCAGACTATTCGCCCGCCGGAGCACGGATTTGATTCGTGCCAACAATTCCCTGGGATTAAACGGCTTGACGACATAATCATCCGCACCCATTTCCAACCCGATCACGCGGTCCGTTTCTTCCGCCATGGCCGTGAGCAAAATGATGGGAATGTCCTTTGTTTCACGTAAATGACGGCAAAGAGAGAGACCGTCTTCTCCCGGCATCATGATATCCAGCACGACGAGGTCGATGGCGCTGGTCTCGAGAATTTTCCGGGCTTCCGCCGCGCTTCCAGCCACACTCAGCCGAAAGCCTTTTTGCGTGAGATAGCTTGAAAGCGGATTGCGGATATCCGGCTGATCGTCAACGACAAGAAGATGCGGTAACGAATCCATATGGCTCCTCAAGATCACCCTTCGTCATTATTATGACGCCGGTACCGGGTGTGGGGGAAAAAAAATTGTATCAAAGTTTGTCAAAACAGAATTCTGTCAGGTTTTCTTACAAAAAAGAAGGATAAGGAAAAATTTCAGAGAAATTTCCTGGGTATACTGACCGAACAAGGAAACATGGGGGTGAAACGGCTTTCATCTGGATGAATCGTGTTCGTCATCAAGACCAAACAAAAAGACGTATTTCATCTTCGGTCACATGAAGTTCAGACAAGTATCATCCATAAAGGCATAAAGGGATCAGAAAATATTTTCCTCCTCATCCGCAACATCGTATGAATACCCTCCAATATGGTCGCGCCATCCTCACAGGCATTTTCCTGATGCTGATTACCGGATGTCTGTTCGACCCACAACCCATTGAATTGAAAATTCAGCCGCCCGATTCCTTTTCCCTTTCCGGCCAGCAGGCGTTGCCGGACAAATGGTGGGAAGCCTTTGAAGACGAGGCCCTGGACCGGTTGATTGAACGTGCGCTGGAAGACAACCCCACTCTGTTGGCCACCTGGGACCGCCTGCGACAGGCGGAAGCCATTGCGGTGCGTGATGGAGCCCCCCGCTTTCCATTCTTAAACGGAAACAGCACCGCCAGCCGGAGCCGCACGGATTTAGGCACGCAAACGGATCGTTTTGCTGTAGGAGTATCGGTGGCCTATGAGCTGGACCTGTGGGGACGGGTCCGGGCTTTCGGAAGTGCGGCGAACTTCGACGCACAAGCCAGTCAGGCCGATTTAACCGTCGCCGCGATCACCTTATCGAGTCAAATGGCGAAAACCTGGTATAACCTGCTCGAACAACGAGGCCAACTGGCGTTGCTGGAGAAACAGATAGCGACCAACGAGAAAGTCCTGCAATTAGTCACCTTGCGGTTCCGACAGGGCGTGGCCGCAGCGGCCGACGTCCTGCGACAGAAACAATTAGTGGAACAAACGCGTGGAAAAACCAAAGATGTCCGCGCGCAAATTGGAACGCTGAGCCATCAACTTGCCATTCTTCTTGGGAAACCGCCCAAGTCTCTGGAGATCCCCGACAATCAGGCGCTGATACGTCTTCCCCCATTGCCGAGTACCGGCCTACCCGGTGAGCTCATTCAACGGCGCCCTGATGTGCAAGCCACGTTTTACCAGGTACAGGCCGCCGATGCGCGTGTTGCGGCCGCCATTGCCGAACGTTTCCCGCGCATTGATCTTGCCGGGTCGATAACCACCAATCTCACCCCAACCCTGACCAGCGGATCCTTTGCCGCCGCTCCGGGAGGACTGTTTGCCAATTGGTTAGCCACCGTATCGGCACAAATCGTCGCACCGATCTTTAATGCGGGGGCGAGGGCGGCGCAAGTCGATCTGAACAAAGCCGCTCGGTCTGAAGTCCTTCACAACTACGAATTCACGGTCCTTCAAGCCTTCCAGGAGGTCGAAAATGCCCTGATTCGTGAAACACAACAACGGGCAAAAACCTCCAGCCTGGAAGATCAGTTCCACATCGCCACCCAGGTCATCGAACGCTTGCGAGCCCGGTATCTGAATGGTGCAACCGCCTATCTGGACGTGCTCAATGCCCTGAACAGTCAACAGGAGCTTGAACGCGAGATCCTGACCGCCCGGCGGACGCTCATAGATTTTCGGGTTGATCTGGCCAAGGCTCTGGCCGGCGGGTGGCCCATGACTAAACCTGAAATCCGTCAATTAACCATTTCCACCGGATAGGGATTCCTCCCGACAAACGCCCGACTCATGGTACCCCCATCCCATTCCAACATACGACTGATCCTGGTGAAGGCGGTCCTGCCTGTTCTGATCCTGGCGCTGGCTGGAGGCATTGCGTTTTCGATCGTCCAGACCGCCCCACAACCTGAACGTCATCCCAAACCCAGGCAGCCCCGTCTGGTGGAAACCGTTGAAATCAATGTAACCACACAGATGCTGACCATCGAGGCTTGGGGACAAGTCCAGCCTGTTCATCAAATCACACTCCGGTCACAGGTGAACGGGAAGATCATTTCCGTCAACCCTGAACTCGTTCCCGGCGGTCGATTCAACGCACAGGAAACCATTCTTCGCTTGGAACCGGCGGATTATGCGCTGGCTGTCCGCCAACGACAATCCGATCTGGCGAAGGCCCGCGTGGCTCTTCTCCTCGAAGAGGGCAACCAGGTCGTTGCCAAGCAAGAGTTCGATTTATTGGGTGCAACAATCAACGACCAGGAAAAAGCCCTGGTCCTTCGCCTCCCGCAACTGCGCGCGATGAAAGCCGACGTGGATGCGGCCGCGGCGGCCCTGCAATCCGCAAAGCTCGCGCTGGCCCGCACCGTCATCAAAGCCCCGTTTGAGTCAACCGTCGTTCGCCATCACGTCGATCTCGGGACCTATGTGACCACCACCACTGATCTCGTGACAATTGCGGGGACGAAAGAATATTGGGTTGAGTTAGCGATCCCCATGGCTCAATTACGTTGGATCACGATTCCTCGCACCCCTGATGAACCAGGGTCCGCCGTCAAACTCTTCCAGGAAAATGTGTGGGGAAAAGAAAAATTTCGGACGGGCCGGGTGGTCCGGTTGCTGACCGATCTTGAACCCAACGGGCGAATGGCTAGACTGCTGGTGGCCATTCAAGACCCTTTGAATCTTCAAGCACAGCATGCGCCGCTGCCTCGCGTGCTGCTCGGTTCGTATCTTCGCGCTGAAATTCAGGGTGAGAAACTCAGCCGGCTGGCCAAGGTGGATCGTCGCTGGATCCATGATCAGGACACCGTGTGGCTCATGAATACCGACAATACACTGGAAATTCGTCAGGTGACGATCGCCTATCGCGGCCAACATGCGGTCTATATTTCTGAAGGTCTGGAAACGGGAGACCGCTTAGTGGTCACCGACATTTCCGCCCCCACGAATGGAATGCCCATTCGCCTGAATACCAGCCGTTCGGACACATCAGTGACTCCCCATGGAACCTAACCCTTCCTGGTCTCCACCTCAGCGGGAATCCGGCCCTCTGGCCTGGATGGTGCACAACCGGGTCACGCCCAACCTGCTCATGTTGACGTTACTTTTGGGTGGACTGTTTATGGCCTCCCACATAAAGCAGGAGGTCTTTCCCGAATTTGAAGAAGACACCGTCACCATCACCGTTCCGTTTCCGGGCGCGAGTCCCGAAGAAGTCGAACACGGGGTGATCCTGGCGATCGAGGAAGGGGTGCGTGGTCTGGAGGGCGTAAACGAGATCCGGGCCACGGCCGCGGAAAATCAGGGAACGGTCGTCGTCGAACTCCTGGCCAAGTCCAACAATCAAAAAGTCTATCAGGACATTCAGCAGGCGGTCAGCCGCATCGTCACCTTTCCCGAAGATACGGAAAAGCCGCGTGTGACCTTGGACACCCGTCGTCGCGACGTCCTGACGCTTCAGTTGTATGGCGACGTCTCGGAATGGACGCTTCGTGAAGTCGCCGAGCAGGTTCGGGACCGTCTCTTACAAGAACCCGGGATTACGCAAGTCGACCTTGAAGGCGCGCGGGCATATGAAATTCATGTGGAGGTGCCTCAAGAAGACCTCCGGGCCTATGGACTGACATTGGAGGACATCGCACAAACCATAGCCGCGACCGCACTTGATCGATCGGGTGGAAGCGTGGAAACCTCCAGTGGCGAAATCCTATTGCGGGTACAGGAACGACGTGATTGGGCATCAGACTTTGCCGACATTCCTATCATTGCCAACCAAACGGGAACGCTCTTGCGTCTGGGAGATATCGCCCACGTGTCGGAAGGATTCCAGGAAAGCGAAACGTATGCCACATTTAACGGCGCACGTGCCATTGGCATCGAAATTTATCGAGTGGGAGATCAAACTCCGATCGGTGTGTCGGAAAGCGCACGCGCGGCGATGGCCCGTATTATTCCTGATCTGCCGGACTCCATCCATTACACCATTCTCAAAGACCGGTCGGAAATCTATTATCAACGCCTGACGCTTCTGCTGAAGAATGGATTTCTCGGATTGTTACTGGTCCTGGCTATCCTCACCCTGTTTTTGGAATACAAACTGGCGTTCTGGGTGACGGTGGGAATCCCGACGTCATTTTTAGGGGCCATGCTCTTTCTGCCGGCCATGGACGTGTCTATCAATATGGTCTCCCTCTTTGCATTCATTATTGCGCTCGGGATTGTCGTGGATGATGCCATTATTGCCGGAGAAAACATTTATGAATACCGGCAACGCGGCAAATCCTTCAGTGAAGCAGCCATCCTGGGAGCACGGGATATTGCCATTCCCATCAGCTTCAGCATTCTGACGAATATCGTGGCCTTCCTGCCGCTGATGTTTATGCCCGGATCCTTCGGGAAAATCTGGGCTGTGATTCCCGTCGTGGTCTCGACCGCCTTCATTATTTCCTGGGTCGAAGCCTTATTCGTCCTTCCAGCCCATCTGGCACATTCCGGTACCAATCCGACCGGCACGATCGGCAGAACCCTGCATCACACCCAACAACGGTTCAGTGCATGGTTTTCCCGATTCGTCGAACGGACCTACGGTCCTTTTCTCCGCCGGGCCATTACTCACCGCTACTTGACGATTGCCATCGGGTTCGGGATTTTTGCCATCGTCCTGGCCTATCCATTTAGCGGACGCATGGGCTTTATTCTCATGCCCACCGTTGAGGCTGATTTTGCCAAGGCCACAGCCGCGCTTCCTTTTGGAAGTCCTCCCGAGGAAATGATCCGGGTCCGGGACGGGTTGATCCGTTCCGTGCAAGAGGTGATCGACCAGTATCCGGGACAACATATTACCAACGGCACCTTTGCGCTGGTGCTGGAAAACACCATCGACGTTCGCGCCTATTTGCCGGATGCGAATCATCGTCCGCTCAGCACCAGCGAATTGACCACACTCTGGAGGGAACACACTCCGGATTTCCCGGGAGTGGAATACCTGCGGTTTGAAGCGGATAGCGGGGGACCCGGGCGCGGTGCCGGGATCAGTGTTGAACTCAGCCATCGGAATATTGCCATGCTCGATAAGGCGAGCACCGATTTGGCCGACCGTCTGGCTGAATTCGGCAGTGTGAAAGACGTGGACGACGGGTATTATCCAGGAAAACCCCAACTGGACTTTCGCATCAAAGAGGAGGCCCGCAGCCTCGGCCTCACCGCCGGAGATATCGCCAGCCAAGCCCGCAACGCGTTTTACGGATCGGAAGCCCTTCGCCAGCAACGAGGGCGAAACGAGATCAAAGTACTGGTGCGATTCCCGGAGTCGGAGCGCTCGAGCGAATACCACGTGGAAAATCTGGTGATTCGAACGCCTGCCGGTCCACACGTGCCGTTGTATCAGGTTGCGACGGTCGAAAAAGGCCGGGCGTTTCGGGAAATCACCCGTCGGGACGGACACCGCACCGTAACCGTTACCGCGAATGTCCAACCCGCAAAGGAAACCAACCTTGTCCTGAATAAACTGAAAAGCGACGTGCTTCCGGCCCTGCTTCGTGATTATCCCGGCCTCAGTTACAGCTTCGAAGGACGCCAGGCCGATATGCGAGATGCGCTTCAGAGTTTTCTCTATAGTTCGACACTGGCATTGATCCTGATTTATGTGTTGCTTGCCGTGCCGTTTCGAAGTTACCTTCAACCGGCCATTGTGATGACATCCATTCCGTTCGGATTGGTTGGTGCGGTGATCGGGCATATGATCATGGGTTACAACATCAGCATCATCAGTATGATGGGGATCATTGCGCTTGGCGGAGTGGTCGTCAATGACTCCTTAATCATGATTGACTATGCCAATACCAGACGGCGGGAAGGACATAATGCCTTTGAGGCCATCTGCCAGGCAGGCATCCGCCGGTTCCGGCCCATTCTGTTGACCACCCTCACCACCTTCGGCGGATTGGGTCCCATGATTTTCGAAACGTCCCGTCAGGCCCGGTTCATGATACCCATGGCCATTTCATTGGGATTTGGAATTCTCTTTGCCACCGCCATCATGCTCGTGCTTATCCCCTGTCTCTATCTGGTCGTGGAGGATGTGTTGGGCATGTTCACCGTTACGGTCAACTCGCCTTCCCCCGTAAAAGTTCCGAATGAACCGGAAGCCATCGTTGCGGAGTGAGAGAGGGGCTACTTAATCAGCTAAAGAGCATGCTATTCATCAGCACATTGCTGAAAGGGAAAATGTGGAAATGCCTGGATATGACGAAATCTCCTTTGGGCTTCACTCAACTATCCTCAGGCGGAACAATGTGCTGTTACATGGCAGGATCTGATCCCAAGCACTTTTCTTCTCCCTAATGTTTTTTTGCCTGTCTGATCATTTCCGAGTAGACTGGGGCACAGTCCAAAATCAGAATAATTCACACTTGTTGCGCCGGAGTTGATGAGAAGTAGAGGTATTGAAACACCATGAAGTTTGCAAAATATCCCATTTCAGAAGCTTTGAAAAACAACCTGTCGCGACTCGGATTTGTGAAAACCACGGACATCCAATTTAAAGCCATGCCCTCGATCATGGCGGGGGAAGATGTTCTGGCCATCGCCCAAACAGGAACGGGGAAAACGGCAGCATTTGCCATCCCGATCATCAATCAGATTGACCAGTGGAAAAGGAGTCAACGCTCCAATGGGATCCAATGTATTGTCATGGTTCCGACGCACGAACTGGCGATGCAGATTGGAGAAGTCTTTGCCCAGCTTTCTAAACAGACCAAGGTCAAGGCATTTGCCATGTATGGGGGCGTGGAGCAGGACCCGCAGATACAAACACTTCAGAATGGCATTGATGTGCTCATTGCAACACCCGGCCGGCTGTTTGATCTGATCAGTCAGGGGTATGTTCTGCTGGACCGGCTCCAAACCCTTGTGCTGGATGAAGCTGATCACATGCTGGATCTCGGATTTATTGGTGATATTCATGCGATCAAAAAAAAGCTGCCCCACAACCATCAAACGCTCTTTTTTTCGGCAACCATTAATGCCGAGATCAAAAAACTGGCGTATTCTCAGGTGAGACATTCGGCTATCCGGATTCAAATCTCGCCGGACAATCGTGTCTCTAAAAATGTCTCTCACTATGTGATGTTCGTTGAAATGGATGATAAACGGTTTTTCCTGGAGCGGTTCCTGTCCGATAATCCTGAAAGCCGGGTCATCGTGTTTGTCCGGACGCGGGTGCGCGCTGAACGGGTTGCCAAGGCGATGGGTCGTGTCGGAAGAGAAACGCTGACCATTCATGGGGAAAAAGATCAGCGTGACCGGACAGCGGTCATGAACGCTTTTAAATCAGGGGCTTGTCAGGTTTTAATCGCCACAGATGTCAGCGCACGCGGAATCGACATTCCGGATGTTCATTATGTGTTGAACTATGACCTGCCGGATAAGGCAGAAAACTACGTGCATCGTGTGGGTAGAACCGGGCGTGGCGTCAAAAAGGGGATTGCGATTTCTTTCTGCAGCAAAGAAGAAAAGGTCCGACTTGAGGAGATTCAGGCGTTTTTAGATCAAGAGATCGATGTCGTCAAAATTACAAAAAAGGATTATGCCTTTACGGTGACACATCCCAGCGGGGAACTCAGCTTGGAAGAGCTGATAAAAGAAATTGAGGAGGAAGAGGAAAATAAAAAAAAGAAAACAAGAAAACCTCAAAAGAGAAAAAAGTAGATACCCATAGATAGGCTCACGACTCGTGAACCTCCGCGCTAACTCTGATAAATCTGATTAATCTTTCTTCCGCCCACCTTATCCTGCACCAAACTCTCAAAAACAGACTTCCCCCCAGACCGACAAAAACGGAATCTGACCCCTCCTTTTCCCTCCGGCCTCCCCTAAATTCTAAGGGTAAATAAAACTCACATGAGTAACAGAAATTTGGGCGCAAGGATTTTTGAAATTCAAGGGCGGTCGCCCATAAGTGAATAGGTATCTGATTCGATACGACGTGTATCGTCATTGATACGCGCAACGCATGTGGAATTGAGAGCAGACGTATCAGCAAGGATGTGAAGTCTGGTGGCAGTAGGAGCTATCAATCAGATACCGGAAGAGTCTCTCTCGCACACCCGTTTTGAGGGGAATGGGTTTTGCTTATTCGAGCAACACAGAGCATGTTTGGGAATGAGGAAATGAGCGGAATGTGCGCAATGGATAAGTAAGGTCAGAAAGGGATCACGCTATGAGAATGTCTCGTGAAATTTTCCTGTCAACGCTCTGCGGAATGCTCATCGCGGTGAGTTTCTGTGGGACAGTGGACGTTTGGGCTCAGTTGACCGGTTCAGGAAAACTGGTGCCGGTGGTCTGGAATAACGGCAAGGTCTATTTCTTCCAGGGAAGTGAATATGCCCGATACGACATCGCCCAAGACAGGGCGGACAGTGACGATGGCAGTGGCAATGCGTACCCTCGCCCCATCCGGAACATCTGGCCTGGACTTTTTGAGGAGAACATGGACGCGGCAGTCTTCTGGCCTGCGCCGCCTCCGGGGGGAGCAGAAATCAAGACGGTCGCCTACTTCTTCAAAGGCCATCAGTTCATGAGGTATGACGTGGATGCTGATCGGGCTGATGCGGCGGATGGCGCCGGCCGGGCCTACCCTCAGCCGATCTCATTGAAGTGGCCTGGGATCTGGACAGATCGGGTGGATGCCGTTGTGGTTTGGCCTGTCCCGAGAAGCGGCAGGACCGTCGCGTACTTTTTCCGGGATGATCAGTACATCCGCTTTGATGTGAAGAGACATCGGGCTGACCCGGGCTACCCGAAGCCCATTGCGGGCAATTGGCCAAATTTCAAGTTTCCAGGTGGAATCGACGGTGCGGTGGCCTGGCCTACGGAGATCGAGGGGAAGTCGGTTGTCTATTTCTTTAAGGGCAATCAGTATATGCGGTATGACGTTGTGGCTGATCGTGCCGACGATCAAAGTGGGGGAGGATTCGGCTATCCTGCGCCTGTTGCCGGGAATTGGCCAGGCCTCCTAACCACACCGGGAGGAACGGATGTCCTTGCAGCCTTTGCCAGGGAATGCGATCAGGCCATCGGCGTGTCTGTTCCCGATTTTGATGTCGATAGCCCTTTGGGGACAACGGTTCCAACCGATCATCTCACTCCGGCTACCGCGACCTATCCAGACGGAACCTGTGATCGTCCGAACGTGCTAAACGGAAAATGCGATCGTGGGAGCCGTTTTCGGGTGCTGATCAATACGCCAGACGCCTATGTGGTGGCGCATGCTCGAAAGATGGGCCTATCCCAAGGGCAGTATGGCGACGTGGCAATCATCCAGCACAATAAAGTCAATGGCAAAACGTGTTTCTATCAGGGGGCACTGGAAGAAGGCTTTCACTTGAGCCATGATGGGAAGGTCAAGGCGCCTTCCAAGGGGGTGGGCAATCCAGCTTTCTGGATGACACCCTCACAAATTGTCAACAGCAAATTCCCCTGTGTCAGTTGCCATGACAATGGGCCAATCATCCGATCCCCGTATCTCGCCCAGATATCAGGCCCTAACCAGCTGCCCGGTACGGGTGATATCACCTTCAACAGCGACCCCGAGCCCTATTCCTTTGTCGGCGCTGATTTCGCCTCGTGGAAAGCCTATAAGGTCGAGGTCAGCGACAATCAATGCAACGGCTGTCATCGCATGGGGGTCAACAACGTGAGTAACACCGGCATCGTCGGGAACAATGGCACGGCGCTTGATTTAGGTATCAAGGCCACAGCCCGTTCACAGGATAATAAGCATCCACACTCCGCCACATCGCCGATCTGGATGACGCCCGGGCAGATCACCTTTGACCAAGGGACTGCTGATGCTGCACTGGCAATCAAGCAATGCGCCGAGCAGTTCCGTCCAGGAATGCCCTTTCTACCCGATTCACCAAGCTGTAAAATTACGCAATTTACGACACCATAGACCCCATATCGTTGACGATCGAACGGAGAGCCAGAGTAAGGTCTGGGACGGTATGAATAATCTTTTCCTGGTCTGTCCTGTGTGGGAAAGGATAGCACCCGTTCTACTCCTTGGACGTGCCTTTAACCCGCTAGACATAATGAAGTTCCTCCATACGATCAGCTCTTTTTTCATTTCCACATATGGCGTGGTTTCGGTAGGTGCCGAAGCGGACTGTGAATCACCCATGCTATGCGAGCGCACTCATACATAGAAAGCCGAGCCAGCAAAACAGGGAGAGAAAACGAAAGTTTTTATGAAGTCGCCTTGATTATACTCAGGGACTTAAAAGTCTTCCCGATAGACCAACCGAATTGTCACTCTAGACAAACTTTTCATCTGACTGTACAGTTACCTGTACATATTGGAGGAACATAACTATGGATGCCGTGACGTATACTACTATTCGTGCAAACCTGGCCAGTGCCATGGACCGAGTGTGCAACGACCATGAACCTTTGATCATCACCCGCAACGGAGAGCAGTCTGTCGTGATGCTTTCGCTCGAAGATTATAAGGCGTTAGAGGAAACCGCCTATCTCTTGCGTACGCCCGCCAACGCCAAACGCCTCCTTTCGGCCGCCGCCCAATTGAACGCCGGCAAGGGCGTTGAGCGGAAGTTGGCCAAGTGAAGCTGATATTTGCTGACGAAGGATGGGAAGACTATCTCTATTGGCAGAAGCAGGACAAACGCATGGTCGAACGAATCAACAAATTAATACGGGAGACACAACGCGATCCCTTCACAGGTATAGGTAAACCCGAACCATTGAAGCATGCACTTTCAGGATTCTGGTCCCGCCGCATAACTGATGAGCATCGCATGGTCTATCGAATAGAGGGAGACGCACTCTTAATCGCCCAGTTGCGCTTCCACTACTAAAAATCCGCCGTCAGAGTCCATGGCGTGCCTTCCCCACGGTCGTTTCGAAAATTCTTGTCTAGTTATCGCACTGACATACGACGGAGGATGAGTTCTTTTTTCTTTTCCACGTATGATGTGGTCTCCGTGGGTTGGTGCCGAAGGGGGCTGGGAATAACCGCTGCCAGGCGGGCGCCCTCATCCATAGAAAGCCGCGAGGCCGGTTTATGGAAATAGCGTTGAGCAGCGGCTTCAATGCCAAACACGCCTGGTCCCCATTCAATGATATTGAGGTAGAGTTCAAGGATACGTTTTTTACTCAAGGTCGATTCCAATATCCAGGTAATGAGAAGTTCTTTACCTTTGCGAATCGGATCCCTGGAGGTCGAGAGGTATAAGTTCTTGGCCAATTGCTGGGTTATGGTTGAGCCCCCCCGAACAATCCGTCCTTTCTCCAAATTGGTTTCAATAGATTCCAGGACCTCATGCCAATCCACGCCGGTATGAGAATAAAATGCTCCATCCTCGGATACCAGAATGGCCATACGAACGTGACGCGGAATGCTTGAGAGCGGCGTCCATCGGTAATCGATTTTCAGCGTGGTGCCTTGAGCATGTGCTTCGTCGATGCGTTGCCGCATCAACGCGGACTCTGTGGGATTTTCCGTGGGCAACCGGGCGATCGAGAGAAACGGAAAGGTGAGAATCTCAAATAACACATAAAGGCCGAGAATAATAAATATCGCTTTAAATGGAATGATACGAATCCACCGGAATCGCCGAACACGAGGCTTTCTCTGCGAACCGATATTCCAGAGAGGTTTTGGGCGACGGGTTTTTGTGGCTTTCGACCTTGATCGCTTCATGCTGTGTTCTTAACTGCCCTTCACCTGTCTCGACGGATACGATATGATGAGGCCCTGGTAGACAGAACCGACTCGATGATGCCCGAAGTACGTATCAATTTAACGACACAGTTGTCCAATGATTTCTCGAAACAGTGCGATCACATCTAACACAAACACGAGTGAGGTAAAACTCGGACCGGATTGTGTTTTATGATATCGTGGCTCTACCCGGGCACAGATTCTCCGCCACTTGCTCAGAACAACAACTCTGCCGTCATCACCGGGTCCTTGGCCGTGATCTCTCGGAGCTAGGGTCAAGATGAATTCCCGATCACGAAAGTGGGGCATGACGAGAAGGAAAAGGAATGCAGAACTCGATCCACAAAGACGACTTTGTATTCTGATGCGGCGGCTTCATCTGGGCACAGATTCTTCGCCGCTGGCTCAGAATGACAATTCTGGATAGATTATCATCACCAGTTCGTCCAATGCCTGAATGGGACAATCTACATTTTCACCGCATAGGAGTGCATGATGAATGCCATGATCCTCGAACAGGACGCCGATGTCGCGACGGGTCCTTTACGGGCTCGCGATATCCCCAAACCTGCGCCGGGTCCCGGACAAGTTCGCGTCAAGGTTCATGTCTGCGGAGTGTGCCGCACTGATCTGCACGTCATCGAAGGCGAACTGCCCCCGTCTATGCGTCCCATTGTCCCTGGACATGAAACCGTCGGTATCGTGGATCGAGTGGGACAAGGAGTCAAACAGATCAAAGAAGGTGATCGAGTAGGAATCGCTTGGCTCCAGGGAACCTGCGGGGCCTGTGAATTCTGCAAGGCAGGGCGGGAAAATCTGTGCGCACAGGCCACCTTCACCGGTTATCACGTCCACGGTGGGTATGCCGAATACGCACTGGTCTCTGAACAATTCGCCTACCCTATTCCATCCGTGTTTACGGACGAAGAGGCCGCCCCGCTCTTGTGTGCCGGCATCATCGGCTTTCGTGCCTTACGCCGCAGTCAGGTGAAACCCGGACAGCGACTGGGCTTGTACGGATTCGGTGGCTCCGCCCATATTACAATTCAAATCGCCCGGCATTGGGGTTGTGAAGTCTACGTCTGTTCCTTACGGGAAGAACATCGCACCCTGGCTCGTCAACTGGGAGCGGTGTGGGTCGGGACGGCCTCAGAGATGCCACCAAACTCTCTTCACTCAGCGATCATGTTTGCCCCGGCGGGTGAGCTGGTGCCTCCGGCACTTCGGGCATTGGAAAAAGGCGGCACACTCGCCTTGGCCGGCATCTACATGACCCCCATTCCATCCTTGGATTATACACTCGATCTGTTTCAGGAGCGGACACTCCAAAGCGTCACTGCCAACACCCGCCAGGATGGATTGGACCTGTTAGAGGCTGCCGCTGCCATTCCCATTCACACCCACACGGTTCCCTTCCAATTAGAGGAAGCCAATCTGGCACTCCAACAATTAAAGGCCGGAACCATCCAGGGCGCGGGAGTCTTACATGTGCTGTAAAGCCCTAGGAGTCTGTCGGACTTAGGGGATCGAAAGCGAAACAGCGGCTGAGCGAGGCCAGATTTTGACGATTTCGCAGGCCCATAGTGGTGACTATGGGCCAAGAAAGCGGTGAAATATGGACAGCTGAGACACTGTTGCAGCCGATTCTTCCTAAGTCCGAAAGGCTCCTAACACCCTCGCTCGAAAAACAGGCCACGATTGATATCGCCGATGCTGACCATTCCCATCAGTTTGCCGTTTTCCGCGACGGGGATTCTCCTGAAATTCTTCACGCCCATGTAGGAAGCGGCCTCTAAAATCGGCATGGAGGGCGAGACGGTCATAGGATTCCGGCTCATCACCTCTTCAACCTTTTTTTTCAGGGCTTCCGGATATCCTTCCTCCATCTCGGTGAAATCCCGGCTGTGAACATTGTCATGGATATAGTCACCAAAATTCGGGAAAAGCGGTAATATCACGTCTCGAAGAGCCACCAACCCGACCAGATTCTCTTGTTGATCAATGACTGGGATCGCCCCGCAATGCCGACTCAACATTTTTATCACAACCGTTCGAACCGAGTCCGTCGGAAACGCCGTCAACACTCCTGTGGACATCACTTCACGTACAAGCATACCCACCTCCTGCGTTGAGGGTGATTGAGATAAATACTGTACTCCCCCTAAATTGACATTGTCAGCTTAATACCCGGCGGCCAGAGAGTCGGGTTTGCGAGGATCGGATGCCCCATAGAGCCCCTGCGGCCCCTTCAGAATGCTTTGAGCCCCGCCCATGGTTTCCCCGATCGTAATGGTGTGACCCCATTGTTCAAGAAGGATCAGGGTGTCCGGACTCAATCCGCGTTCCACTCGCACTTCGTCGGGCATCCATTGATGATGGACACGGGGCGCTGCGGTGGCAGAGGCCACGTTCATGTCATGATCAATGACGTTTAAAATAAGTTGAAGGGTCGTGGTGATGATATGACTTCCTCCGGGGCTTCCGGTGGCCAGGAAGGGTTTTTCATTGTGTAAAACCAAGGTCGGCGTCATTGAGGAGACAGGGCGCTTTCCGGGTTCAATCGCATTGGCCGCCGAACCCATCAGGCCGTAGACATTGGGCGTTCCCGGCTTCGCCACAAAATCATCCATTTCATTGTTCAAAAGAATTCCGGTTCCCTCGGCCACAATGCCGCTGCCAAAGCTGAAATTGATAGTATAGGTGCTCGACACGATATTACCCTCTTTATCCATGACCGAAAAGTGTGTGGTATCCCGCCCCTCGTAAGGCAAAGGGTTGGAGGACCGAATACTTGATGAAGGGCGAGCTTTCTGCGGATCAATGGAAGTATGTAAATGTTTCGCATAGGCCTTGGAGATCAGACCTTGCACGGGCACTTCGACGAATTCAGGATCGCCCAGCCATTGGCTCCGGTCTGCATAAGCCAGCTTCATACTCTCAACCAGCCAGTGAATAGTCCTGGCGCTATTGTGGCCGAATATCTTGAGTGGTTCGTGTTCCAGGATGTTCAGCATTTGTATCAAATGAACGCCCCCGGAACTGGGCGGAGGCATCGACACAATGTCATACCCGCGATACGTTCCCCTCAGCGGTTGCCGCCAGACCGCACGGTAGCGACCCAAATCTTCTTTGGTCATCAATCCTCCGTGGGCACGCATCTCGGCGCTCACACGCTCCGCGATTGGACCGTCATAAAATGCATCTGACCCCTGCTCGGAAATTTGTTGAAGCGACCACGCCAGATCGTTCTGGATCAACCGATCCCCGGACCGGTACATCGTCCCATCCGGCTGAAAAAAAATGCGGCGAGTGGAGGGCCACCGAGAAAGCTGTGTCGCATGCTCGTGCATCGCTGCCGCCAAATCAGCGGAGACGATGATCCCCTCCCTGGCAAGTTGAATTGCCGGAGCCAGCACGGCCTGCAGAGAAAGGGTACCATATGTTTCAATCGCTTCCACCAAACCCGCGACCGTGCCGGGAACGCCGACAGATTGATGGCTGTAGCGAAGGCGTGACTGGTCTACCATGCCTTCTCCATCAAGAAACATCTGTGGCGATGAGGCAGCAGGAGCGACTTCACGGTAGTCGAGGGCCATCGCGACAGGCTTCTCTGCTGCGTAAATCAGCATAAACCCGCCTCCCCCGAGATTCCCGGCCTGAGGAAGCGTGACAGCCAGCGCAAATCCCACTGCGACTGCGGCGTCAATCGCATTCCCTCCGGCTTTTAATATGTCCACACCCACACGGGTTGCCATGGCCTCTTGACTGACGACCATTCCATGTTCGGCATAGACGGGATGAAAGATTTCCCGGTGGGTAAAGATGGGTGTATCTTGCGCCAACCCGTCATCCAAGACACTCCCCACCAACACACAAAAACACACTATCCATGCCAGGTATGTCTTACCTGCCAGTGCCCAATGAGGTGTAGTGTTCATGTGGGGAACCTTGGACTTCAGCATGCCGGAAAGTCTTTGATACCTTTCACAGAGCCAATAAAAAACCACGAGGAATGGTGGGGTGCCTCCATCTTTCTTTGAACCTTCAGGTCTGTGGAGGAACCGGATCTCAGAATACCTTGAAAAGTTCTGAAAACAAAACCGGGCCATTCACCCGCCCAGGTACCATTCATCGCCGCCGAGGCATTTTCTTTTGAGCCCGTTTCTTGCTTCTCACATCCTATTGAGTGAGTATTGGATGAACAGCAAATAGATGAGAGTTCTCATTCTGTTTCTTTGAACTTTCTGTTTCAAAAAGATCTGAACGTGATGACTATTGAAGAATCTTTTCTCGGCTTTCTCATAGCCCTTGCCGCAGGGGCCTTGATTGGCTTGGAACGTCAGCAGGATCTGAGCGTAGAGCGCAAAACCGGCATCGGCGGCGTACGAACCTTTCCCTTAATTGCCCTTGCCGGAGCCATGTCGGCGTTTATCTCCCAAACCCTTGGCGTATGGCCCATTATTGCCGCTCTCCTGATTCTTGGCGTGCTCCTGGCTGTGGCGTATGAAAAGGAATGGGGTCGGAAGGAGCCACCGGGAATCATTACTCCACTGGCAGCCTTGATCACCTTTCTCCTGGGTGTTCTCGCCTTACTCCCTGCCCTTCCGCTTGACGCCCCCCATCGGTATCTCCTCATCGTCGGAAGCGCCGGAGTCGTCATGGCCTTGTTGTCGTTAAAAGAACGACTGCATCATGTGGTGCAACAAGTGTCCGATGATGATATCTATGCCACCGCCAAATTTGTCATTTTAGCCCTCGTCGTCTTGCCTCTCCTCCCCAACCGCACATTCGGTCCTCTGAATGTCCTCAACCCCTTTCATACCGGCATCATGGTCGTGCTCATTGCGGGCATCAGTTTTTTGGGATATCTCTGCACTCGCATCATCGGCTCAAATAAAGGCCTTGCCACGACAGGCATCGTGGGAGGCTTCGTCTCATCCACCGCCGTCACCATCAGCATGGCCACACAAGCGGGGGACCATCCGCGACTGGCCCTGCCTGGAGCGATGGCCATCCTCGGGGCATCCAGCACTATGTTTGCCAGGATGCTGGTGATCGTGAGCCTCCTTCAACCGGATTTGTTCCTGATGCTGCTCGCGCCTTTGGGGGGCATGGCCGTCTGCGGGTATGTCATGAGTTTCATCTTATATGGCAAAGCGCAACGTACACCCGCGGATGGTCCGGACGTCTCCCACCGCAATCCATTCGAATTACGTCCGGCCCTGGGATTTGGTGTATTGTATGCCGGAGTCTTGTTCATCTCGAAAGCCGCCCAGACCTACCTGGGCGATCAAGGGTTGTATGCGTCCAGCCTCTTAGCCGGTACCACCGACGTCGATGCCATCATGTTGTCAATCGTCCGGTTACAGCAGGACGGACTGCTGGCCTGGACAGCCGCCACGGCCATCACCCTGGCAGCCATGACCAATACGATCCTGAAAATTCTTTTAGCAGGATGGTTTGGGGGAAAACCGCTCATGAAATATGTGGCGCCTGGAATGATCGCCATTTTGATAACCGGCGGTCTGATCCTGACCGTCTTTGGGTTCACACACCCTTAACGATAGAGAGTCGAAACGAAAGGTCATGAATCCTCACACCGACGACCGTACACATACTCTTCTCAAAGTTCTCGTGGGCTCTCATGCCCATGGCTTGGCATCCGACAAGAGCGACCGGGACTACCGTCGTGTCTATGTCATTCCGACGGAGGAGATGTTTCAGTTGGGATTTAAATATTCCGGCTCGCAGTGGACGAAAGGTGATGGTGATGAAACGGCTTGGGAGGTCGGACAATTTCTTCTGCTGGGGACACAAGGCCATCCCCTGATTCTTGAAACGCTGGTGGCCCCCGTCATCACAGCTGATGCATGGGGAGAACAACTGCGCATGCTGCTGCCGGCGCTTTGGTCGCCCCGAATTGCCTTCGAGGCCTTTACCAACTATGCCAACAATCAACGCACCAAATTGCTGGATAAGAAAGATGGACGTCCGGCAAAGTATGCAGCCGCCTATATCCGGGTTCTCTACAATCTGGGTGAATTGCTCAAATCAGGAAGCTTTCACATCCGCATTACGGACACATCGGCAGGAGAACGGCTGTCTCGCATCAAAAATGGACAATACCGATTAGGAGACGTGATGGATTGGGGGGAAGAACTCACCGCACAGGCAGAGCAATTAATTGCTGGCTGCGGAAATGAACGAGATTTACCGCGCATTAATGAATTTCTGGTGGCCCTTCGCCGGGCTTTTCTGACCCCTTAGCCGGTGGGTGTACCGCATGCCCTCGCCAACGGAAATCTTTCAGCTTCTCATTCCTTTTGACCATTCCTCATAAAAAGAGGGGATCAAAAGATCCCCTCTTTCAATACCCCTGTTCCTGACTCCAGATTGATGGTGACATGGGTACTTGTCATACCGTCATTCACTTTTTACTCTTATCATTGTGAGCAGATCCCATAGGGACAGTCTTCTGCACGTCATACACGATATTTGGTCGAGTCTCATTCATGGGGTTGGTGGCATGAGCATCATGAAACGCCGCGGCTTGTTTCAATGACTCTTCAGGTGATGGTGGACTCTGTCCCGGGTCATTCGCCGTCGGCATGCCTAAAACGGGATCTTTGAAATCACCCATGGGATAGCCCGGATGCTTTGGAAGTAGACCGGGATTTCCGAATGCCAGTGACACACTCAACAATATATTTATCACAACTGTTGCAACGACGATAAATCTTTTCATAATTGACATCCTCCTTTCTCTCTTGGCCGAAGCAGGAACAGGAACGAGGAAGAAAGAAAATCAATAAAGGCCCGCTATTAAGCGGGCCTGAAAATCTGCGTTAGGCAGCAACCCGCTCATCACTGGGGAGAATGGTACGGGATTTTCGGTAAGCCCCTTTCAGCTCTGATGAGCTTGGAGCATCTCCAACTAACAAAGCTGTGAGGGCTACGATCACACCCGCCGTTAGTCCCATAATGGCAAGCACGCCTTCAATAATACCACCCATAACATTCACCTCCTTCTCATGGGAACTTTTTAATCATTTCTTATGGTCGCTTTTTAAATAATCTCAAGTCCCAAAAAGTCAAGAGAGATAAAATGGTGCACTCTATGCCCTACTGGACTTTGAGGTCCTGATATCCTACCCCCGCCCAAAAACTTGACTTTGATGAAAGATGAATTAGCTCTCTATATATAAGCTAGTGGTACTGAACACATGACAGATGCCCGTGTCTCAATATTTGATTATGAGCTTATAACCGGTATGGCAGTAAAGAAACACCTTTAATGAAATTCTTTTAGACGAAAGGAGGACCTGAATTATGGAACTCAAAAATCTTCTAACCCCCTGGAATTGGTTCAAAAAAGAGGAAGAACAATCTCAATCAGCACGAAGCCAGAACGTATCCAGGTCGACCGACCATCCTCTGGCTCGGTTCCATCGCGACCTCGACCAACTGTTTGACAACGTCTTCCAAGGATTCCCTCTATGGGCGGGAGGAAAAGAAAACGGAAATCGAGGTGGTGGTTTGATTTTACCTCAGGTGGATATCGGGGAAGGAGAAAAGGAGTACATCATTACGTTGGAAGTGCCAGGCGTTGCCGAGAAGGATATTCATCTGACGCTCGCGGATGGCACCCTGATGATTCAAGGCGAAAAGCGATCTGAGCAAGAAGACAAGAATAAACACTATCACCGAGTCGAGCGTTCGTACGGTTCCTTTCAACGGATGCTGTCTCTACCAACGGATGCGGATGAAAATAACGTCGAAGCAAAATTTAAGAATGGCGTCTTGACCATCACCATCGCCAAAGATCCAGGCGCAAAACCGGCTGTGCGTAAAATTGCCATAACGTAAGGATTTCCACCCTGGTTCAGTTTGTGGCCCGGCAGTGGGCAGGACAACGCCCACTGCCGAATATGGCAAACATAGTTTCCCCTGATCATTATTCTTCCGGCATCAACGGGCATTATTGCATGATCCGCTCTCAGATATAGGCCCCACTCCATATCGTTCAGTTTTACCTGACATGTAATTGCCTCCTTTTTCAATTATTCCAGAAGGAGTTTTTTCGTTCATTGCCGTAGGACTTAAACGGCCAATATAGGGAACCATGGATTGATTTTTTCGATTCTATTTATAATTTTTTTCAATTTGTCTCTATGCTTTTAGGGCTTATCTTATTTTGTAGAAGGGATGATAAAAGAGTAGTCGAACCGATGATGCAAGACATGGCATGGGAAATGAAAATTGAGCATTCAGATCCTCAACTCAAAGGAAGGAGGTCAAACGATGAAGCACATCATAATGTTATTCGCGGCACTGATCTTCACGGTTGGAGCGGTGGGCTATACGTATGCTGGAACGACGAAGTCTTCGTTTCAGGCTGATTCCATAAAATGGCCAACTAATACGGCCGAGTTTCACCTGACCCAGGCTCAAAAACTCGAACAAGAAGCCGCAGACTTGGCGGCCAAAGTGAGGGAGTTGAATCAAAAAGTCGCCAAGTACGAGAAGAAGCCCTACTTGGATACCAAGGGTTTTCACCGGGATGGCCTCAAGAGAATTATCGGGACAACCTTACAAAAGGTTAGTGCCCTTCAGGATCAAGTGGCCTGGCATCGAGATGAAGCCTCACGATTGGCGGCTCAGGAACAGGTGCCTCAAGGCAGTCCCTCTGATTTAGAAGACACGACCCCTACTTCGCGTGATACTTCTCGCTTACGCTCGCACAGTGAGAGTCCATCATGAATAAACGGTGATGAAGTGGATTGTCTGAATGGGTTGTGAGTAAGAATGGCTTTCATTGCAATGAGTATTAGAAATCGATTGGAATGACTGGAGAGTACCTTTTCAAAAACGGAGGAGTGGGATTCATCACGAAATCGAAAGGAGGATGAGCATGTTAGGAGAAGCAATCATCGCCATGCTGACGCTCATGTTTGTGATGTGGAGTGCCGCAATTTGGGCTTCCTTCAAGGAGGATACCGAACATAAACCCGGGTCCCTCCATACGAGAAAAAAAGTGGCATAGTCGGATGAGGGAGGGAGCCGGACCTCATGTTATGAACAGAGCATTTCTCTTGGGACAAGAAGGACAACGTCATCTCCACAAAAGTAAATTATCACATGACCGGTCCGGCTCTTTCCCATCATTCCCTTATTTTCCAGCCAATCCAAATGTTCTTTGTTTGGCCAATTCTGAAATCGCTAGCACTGACGGGTGTTTAATCCGGCGATCGACTGTGTGCGCATAGAATCGTTGCTTAACCTGACCCGCATCTCCCACCACCTCCACCTGGTACTGGCGACAAATTTCAGCCTTCATGATGGAGGAACCGGGGAAAATCCCCTTTCCTGCCTGCCCAAAGGCCTTTTGCATGGCACTATCTTCAAACTCTCCCACCAGTTTCGGATGAACATCATGAAGAGCAAACCAATTTTCTAAATCCTGGCGAAGGACGGTATTGGCTTTGGGTAATAAGAAAGGTGCTGAATGTAAGGACTTCGGATACCCCTTTCGATAAACCTTGGCCAATTCTGACGTCGCAAAAAAACATACGCCGGATTCGCCAAGAAGATGATTATAGGCTTGAACCCGAAGAGTCGAAGGAATCGGGGTATCGGCCAGAACCACATCAAGTTCATGAATGACTAAATCCGCCAGGAGGCGTTCAAGCTTTCCTTCTTCGCAAACAATCTGAGTCGGACTTTCTGACTTGAAAGCCGCCGCCAGAAGTTCATAGACGACCATTTTGGGCAGGGAGTCTATCACTCCCACCATGAGCCGGATCGGACGATCAGGCGGGTGTCCGCTCAGCGCCTGGGTCATCTCACGACCCAGCGAGAAAATTTCATCCGCATAGCGAAAAACCAGACGACCGGCTTCCGTGAGAAGAAGACGACGCGGCCGTCGAATAAAAAGTTGTTGCCCCAGAGACTCTTCTAATGCTTGCAGTTGGCTACTGATCGTGGGTTGCGTGACGTGCAGTTCTTCGCAGGCTTCTTTAATGCTTCCCTTTCGAGCCACTTCCCAAAAATACAGAAGGTGGTGATAATTAAGCCAATCCATCGGATAGGAATCTCTCACTGAAGAATGGTTCAGGCAATTTCACGACTCTTATCCAAAACAAGGCTTTTGTAGCCACATCTAGCTCGTGACGTATATCCCTCCAATTTTCCCAACCATTTCGTGTTGGTCCAAATAATTCCTCAAAAGCCTCCTGAGAGAGTAGAGAAAATACAAAGACGCCGGAGCACAAGCCAAAGGTCACGTGAGGGAGGTGTTTCCCCTGACCGGACTCAGTTAATCACATCGAATTGGAGATCAAGGCATTGCATGTCCGTTAGATTCCCATTTTTTTTGGAATTCTTTGGCATCTCCATAAGGAGCAAAATCGATGTGATGAGACGGTGAATGAAATTTCCCGCCCCTCTGGTGTTGGATGGGACAGAACACTTTTTCTGTTTCGGCTGCAATTCGAGAGGCATATTGGAGTAATCCATTGGCATAGCCACAATACAAACAACCGGCTTTCTGAATAGGATTCAGATAGGGAAGACGATGCCGGTCAAGCCGGATATACTCTCGACGTGATAGGAGCGGGAGTCCGAGTAAAGGGAAAACCACCCGCTGATACAATTCCACACAGAAATCAAAAACCAACAAAGGGATGATCATCGCATAAATAAAAGGCGTGGCCACAAGAATTGTCCCTTGTGGAATAAGGTTCATCCAGCGCCAGCATTTATATTTCCTGCAGCATTGAAATAGCGACCAAAGGCTGTCCATATCGTCAGACACCTTTTCAATTTCCCAAACGTAACCCTCAACCCTCTTCCCACTGCCGATTCAACGCAAATAGCCCCACATGGACTCCTATTTCAAAATATACTTTTGACCTCCAAAGTTCCCTTTTACATTCTTGGGGTTACGTGCGTATTAATTATTAAAAAGCCAATTACCCATTATATGATGGCTTTAAGTGTTTAAATAATCATGCTTTCTTATGAAGTCAAGTTACTCTATCTGTCCTCCTAATCGCAGATCCGTCTATGGGAATTTCATATATTCCCCATGAATAATTTTCTTTTCGTGGGTTCCCAGTCTTGATGAATTCAAACGGCCTATCTTCATAAGTTAATCCTAAAAAATTCAATGTCGGGAATCCCCGAATACGCTCTTCGTTCAATTATCCTTGAAGCCGGATAATGGATCAAGAACGTTTCCGGATAACGGGATTTCTATAACGTCGGTCTCTTGACTCCAGGATTGTTTGGTCTTATTTCAGAAATATTCAGGAGCGTTTCACTGGTGCAACAGCGCGGCATCCGGCATCCTATTGACTCGACTCCCTACGCGGGAAATGACAGGAGGTGCCCCATGTTCGAATTGCTTATCATTGCGTGTATTGGAGTGATCATATTTATCAATGCGCTGATTCTGAAATGGTTCATTGGATTTTTTGAATGACCTAACCAGGAAACACACACAAACGTTTGAATGTTTTAGAGCTTTAAGGCTTTGTCCTTATTGATGGGAAACACGATTGCTTGTAGGAGGATTCTTTTCACAGAGTCGAATTGTCTTCGTGAGGTCCAATGATGAGTCAATCGCAACAAAGTCAAAAATGGAATGGACGGCGAATAACCGTTTTCACCTTCATTGGTATAGCGCTGCTGATCGCTGGCATATATTTGGGCTTGGGAATCGCCGGGGAGTCAAGTTTCCTGCCAGGACTCTCGCCACAATTGAAGGTTACCGCTACGCCCGTTTCAGATTCCTCAACACACCCCGTGCTGAGGGGTGGACTTTCCTTTGGGCAACAAGATGCCCAGGCTCAAAGCACCAACCTGATTGAGGTGGCCAAATTGGCGCGTCCCGCTGTGGTCAACATTTCCACAACCGGCACAGCCAAAACCCCGGAAACATTGCGATCACCATTTTTTGATGATCCCTTCTTCCGGCGATTTTTCGGAGATGAATTTGAACGGCGGTTCGAACCACCTCCCTCGCCCCGTCAAGAAGCTGGAGGTTCCGGGGTCATTGTCAGTGACGATGGGTATATCATCACGAATAATCATGTGATTGAAAATAGTGATGCCATTCAAGTGCTGTTATCCGATAAGCGAACCTTTTCAGCCAAGGTCATAGGAACTGATCCCAAAACGGATTTGGCTCTACTCAAAATTGAGGCCAAGGATCTGCCTGTCTTGCCATGGGGAGATTCCCATCAATTACAGGTCGGTGAAATTGTGATGGCCGTTGGCAATCCATTTGGGCTGAGCCAGACCGTCACCATGGGAATTGTCAGTGCGGTGGGTCGGGCCAATGTGGGGATTGTGGATTATGAAGACTTCATTCAGACCGATGCGGCGATCAATCCCGGCAATTCTGGTGGGGCCTTAGTGAATCTCCAGGGAGAGTTGATCGGGATCAATACAGCCATTTTTAGTCGCTCCGGAGGATATATGGGCATTGGCTTTGCCATTCCCAGTAACATGGCCAAGTCTATTCAGGCCAGCCTTATTCAACATGGGAAGGTGGTCAGAGGATGGCTGGGCGTGTCGATTCAGGACCTCACCCCAGATCTCCAAGCCCAATTTGATACTCCTGATACACAGGGGGCCCTGGTCAGCGAAGTGCTGGAAGACAGCCCTGCAAAAAAGGCCGGGATCCAGCGCGGAGATATCATTCGGAAATATGATTCGCAGACTGTGGCCGACACTCGGCATCTCCGATCTTTGGTGGCGGAAAGTGTGCCAAATTCCCCCGTAACATTACATGTCCTCCGGGATGGAGACCCCCGTGAAGTACAAGTGACCCTTTCCGAAATGCCTAAAGATGTCACAGCACTTGCCTCGACAGGAGAATTGAGAGGACATCATGCCTTATCGGGGATCACCGTGGAATCCCTGCCCTTAGGGGAAAAGGGTGTGAAAGTGACAAAGGTTGATCCCGAGAGTGCCACGTTCAGGGCCGGCATACGGGAAGGTGACATTATTCTTGAAATTAACCGTAAGGCCGTCGACAATGCGGATGACTTTCAACGGTTAACAGGGAAACTCGGGGCCAAAGATAGAGTTTTACTGCTCCTCCAACGCGGACGAAGCACGATCTTTTTCTCCATTTCTCCCTAGAACGTAGTTATGAGTATTTTATAGATTCGGGAGATCAAATTGGACGTTCCTGTGGTCGTTCCAAAGTTAAAGGTGGACCACGACACGTATTGGCGATAGCTGGAAACCAGCTTTAAAAATAGGCGTCCAAATTGGCGATACGGAATTACCCAATAAGGCCAGCCCACAGACAACGTAGTGCTCTGCCACTACAGCAATCTCCGGTCAAATGAGAAGAGATTCTCCTTGGTATGACATCCCTCGCCCTCACATTCCACAATGAGAAATTTTCATCCCCGAAGTTCATTCGTCACACCAATCGCCTTCACTGTCCATAAAACCACCGATGTGTATTCAGCTTCCTTCATGAATGCGATAGAATGCTTTTCAGAAAAGTTGTCTATTGTATTCTTTTGTAGAAACACGTTAGCTTGACAGATTAAGCAGGCTTGTTGTTTTCCATGAGCTTGGTCCTTTCTTAACCTAGTCAAGGATTTTTATCTATGGCATCTGCACAACGCGATCTTTACGACATCCTGGGGGTCAAAAAAAACGTTGACGCCAAAGAGCTCAAAAACGCCTATCGTCGGTTGGCACGCCAATATCATCCGGATTTACATCCCGGTGAAAAAAAAGTGGAAATGGAAAAGAAATTCAAAGAGCTGAATGAAGCCTATGAAATTTTAGGGGATGAGGATAATAGAAAAAAATATGATCAATACGGCATGAACTGGAAGGAAGCCGAGGCCTATGAACGGGCCCGCCAACAGGGCGGTGGGGCGTATCCGGGTGGAGGACCTGGTGGATTTACTCAGGGAGGCGCTGATTTCAGTGATATTTTTGAGAACATGTTCCGGCAGGGGGCTCAACGGGAAGGGGCCGGTTTTCGCGGCTTCGCGATGGCGGGTGCCGACCTGGAAGCCAATCTGCCGATCTCACTCCGGGAAGCCTTTACCGGCACGCGCCGCGCCTTAAATCTTTCTGATGCCGGGGGAACCCCTCGCTCAATCGAAGTTCGCATTCCAGCCGGAGTTCGCGATGGCGAACGTCTTCGGGTGAAAGGAAAAGGCGCGCCCGGTCGCGGAGGAGGGCCACCAGGGGATTTATTCTTTCATGTACAAATTGCCCCTCATCCCGTCTTTCAACGCAAAGATTCAGATATTGTGGTCACTCTCCCGCTTTGGCCGTGGGAGGCCGTATTGGGCACCGACATTCAGGTACCCACGTTATCAGGAACAGTCCGTCTGAAAGTTCCCGCCAGGAGCCAATCCCAACAACGAATGCGATTAAAGGGCAAGGGACTGCCCAAACGAACAGGAGGGCATGGAGATCAATTTGTGGTTCTGGACATCGTCACCCCTGAGACTCCTTCCTCCGAGGAACAACAACTCTATGAGCAATTAGCGAAGTTCGATCATCCTGACCCCCGTTCAACTCTTCTTCGTGAGGCCGCTAATGACTGACGACTCGGATCCATCCTTAGAACAGGTTACCGCGGAAATCATCACCTTTGGAAGAATACGCCGTGAAGAAGTCTGTACCCGATTAGGGATCGGTGAAGACATGCTGGAGGTCTGTTTGCAATGGGAAATTATTCAACCACCGGAACCGGACCCGGAAGGGATGGTGTTGTTTCCCGAAGACGCCATTGACCGCTTAAGCCGGGGGCTCCGGTTACATCGAGACTTAGGGATTAACTGGCCGGGAGTCAGCGTGGCTTTGGAATTGTTAGACCGCATCGAAGAACTGGAACAACAGATCCACAATCTTTCCAACCAGTAGACTCCAGCGATGCCTTAGTTCTGGAGAACAACGCTTAAGATCGACTCACTTAGCCCACCCACCCTAACCGCCGATCAGAGAACGATAGGTCTTCCTCCCCGCCCTCTTGTATATTTCGAATATGAATACAGAGCGATTGCCGCGCCAACCGGTGTGGCCAATCATCTAAGAAACCAAGCCGAGAAGGGAATCCGGCTCTTCACTTTTCTCTTTGTCAGTTTCTACCTGGAATGTCCCAAACCTCTATCCGGTTTGTCTCCCCCTCAATGCCGAAACTTCTCCGGACTTTTTAGTCGACACACACCAGACCTTAATTCCCCATCTTTTGAGGCATATTCATGTCAGTCTCACCCCAGCTATACATTGTAGCCAATACAGCGCTCCATTGAATCGAAAATCATTTGAATTTTACCTGGTCTATTGGCACTCAAGTAAATAATGGAATAGCTCAATGAGACCATCCAACAATCAAGCCGTACGGCACGGCCATCATCAAAATAAGGAGCCCTTCATGAGGTTTCTCTTCATCATTTTCATCGGCATCCTATTGTCAGCCCTGGTGGCTACAGCCGTCGGTTCTCTATCGGGCGAACTGATTAATCGACTTTTTTCAACCGTGAATGAGACATTGATCCAATAATATTGTTTCTTTCTCCCCAAGCAAGACAGCTCATATATCAGCGCCGCTCCCACGAAGCCCAGACAAAAGCGTTCACCCCGTGACTTCACGCCACCCGTGACATTCTAAAGTCTGCAATCTAAACCGACTGTGGGCAATATCCCGCCTTTGGCAAGCTGCCTGATGGGACATTTCCCTTCCCGAATTCAACAAACCTGAGATGAAAAATCATCACCTCTACTATGTGGATTGGGGCAAAGTGGGACGGATCAACGCTTTCGTTATGTGGCAGGATGGGACATTTTCAACCTGCTTTCCCATACAATAAATAGACAACTACACCAAAATTTTTCTTGTGGGTGACATTTTCGTTCTTTCCTATACTGGAAGATTCGATCACACACGGCGGCATGAATCTTGGATTTATCAATTATATGGATTCGCGTCACACAAGCAATGGATTCACAAGGTCCGCGCCACAAACCCAAGACATCACAAATTAAAAAAAAATGAGGACCGCTTTCGCATCCCGGGTCCCACCCGAATTATGCCTTATGGACACTCACAAGGAGAGACATCTCATGAAAGCTCGCATCATGGTTTGGAGTTTATTACTGCTGATCGGGTGGGCCATACCCACTGGAGCCCAGGAACCGCAAGTCGATCCCTTGCAAGGCGAAATTGTGTATCAGGCCCACTGCGTGAGGTGCCACGGTATCCAGGGAAAAGGCGATGGACCGGACGCTTCCGGGCTCCTCGTCCCGCCCGCTAATTTTCAACGCATGGAATCCCGGGCCAAATCGGAGACGGACCTTCGTTCAGCAATCATCTGGGGATTGGCCTTCAGTCCTATGCACGGGTGGTGGGACAAGCTCAGTGTCGAAGAAATCCGCGCGGTCACCGCCTACATCAGACGACTGGCGCCTTATGAACCTCCGGTGCCTTAAAATTTGGTGGAAAAAGGACCGCCTTAAATCTTTAAGAGAGGGCTAGCTTTAGGGGATTCACTCAGGGTTAAATACACCATCCTTGAAGTAGGTATGGCTTGTTTCTCATTTTTATACCAGAGAGGAATTCTTATGAGACTTACAATTCTACTCCTTATCATGATGGGACCCCTTACCGGATTCGACATCCTCTGGATGACCGAAGCAAAAGCCCAATCAGGCCTTCCCTCCCAAATGGCTACCACCGAATCACCTTCGGTCTCTAGTGAAGAAACAATCAAGGCGGATCCGGTTTGCGACCCAAGTCGCCGGCCAAAAATTACAAAAATTGAACCCGATGAATTTCAGGCAGGTGCTAAAGTGGTCATCATTGGAGAAGATTTTGGGCAAAAAAAAGAATGCCTGCACTCGGTCACATTCGGGTACGAAAATGCGAAGGATTTCACCCTCAAGGGAAATGATAGAATAGAAGCAACGGCGCCCGACAACCTTTCCACAGGAATAATTTTTGTGAATGTGGAGACCGGTGGCGGTGCGGTACGGTCCGCGGTGCTCATCCAGAAAAAGGAATAGACCCTAAACGCAGCGGATCAGTATTGATCAACAGCAAAAAGGTTCCCGGTGGAACAAGAGGTGCCAAATGGCAAGGAGGCCACTGGGGGGTGACGATGGATAGGCCCCTAAGGTTTTTAAAGATGTGGGGCTCTGAACCCTTTATCTTGATTTTAATCCACATGAAACCTTTACACTCATCTGTGGGCGCGATCCTCATCTCGACGATCATGAGCCTGATACCCTTTCTCCAGGCTCTAGCTATGGAAGAGGAGGCCCAACCCGGCAAAGCGCTCTTCCAACAATATTGTCAAGATTGTCATGGTCCTCAGAGGGACGGGAGAGGCGTCCTACGTCCTTTCCTGGAACAGGATCCTGCCAATTTGACCTCGCAAATGACACAGAACAAATCCAACCAGGAACTCTTTTCTATGATCAAAAAAGGGGGAGGCGAAATGCATGGCTGGGCGGACACCTTCACCGATGAACAGGTCCTGGACCTGGTGCATTACATCCGTGCACTCTCACCGTAAACGTTTTGCCGCACAGCATCGCTGTAACGCATGAAGCGGGTGATGGAGTTTTTTGCAACACTCTCCTACCCCACACCCCATTCAACATACACGGCATAGACCAGCCTTTGGAGAATCGTCAACGGCACTTCGATCCAGGCAAAAGTCCTGAAACTCAAGGTGTACCCTTTTTGCTCCGCCCGCTGGGAATCATCACATTCCTGGCCGCAGCAAGCATCATCAGATTACCCGCAATCCTGCTTCCGACAGCTAAAGCCAGAAGGCCCGTAAGGGAGCCCCCGGTTTCGGATCCAGAGAAAGATACAAGGCCACGAATAATTCCTATGCCAAAAAGTTATGTTTGAGAATTCTCAGTTGGTCACAAAGTTTTTCCACGCATACTCAACCACACAATAATGAGCCCTGCATCTATTATTCAGGGGGAGGTTTGCCTTTACCGTCTATCGAGGAATTTTATGATATCGTCTTGGATATCCGGGGTCGTGACCAATTCGGTATGTCCAACTTCATAGTCCCGTATGGTGGGCTGAAAGCTCTGACGATAGGCTGCCGGAAGCCAAGCGGATGACACCGTCACCGTTCCATCTCCATCCGCATAGACAGTGGGATGATTCCCTGCAGAACCTGCGGCTACCAAGTCGGGATCCTCAAACAACAGGGAATCAGGGCCCTTCCCAGGGTTTCCCGTCCACACCCCTTTGGCCAAGGTCGATGTGCCTGTCGCATACAGGTACAGAAGGGAGGGTTGATGTGGGCTTGGCGTAGAGAGAGGTGCGTGAAGCCGTTCCAAAAACTGTTCCGATCGACGAAGCCAAAAGGACAGGTAGGCGGCCCGCCCATCAATGACTTCTTTGGATAAGGTTTGTTTATTCTTGAGCAGCCCCCATTCGGACTGTTGCCACTGTCCGGCATTTCTTATCACCCCGTGCAAGAGCTTCAGTTCCGGAGTAAGCAGTTCATCAGACTCGGCAATCGGTAAAAGATAGTAACTGGCCGGGAAAGACGCATAAGCCTCGTAGCTGAGCAGAGAGGAGTTCCAACCGAAGGTCGCCCCATAGTTCATGTTTCGAAACGAGTTCATGGCTCCAAGGAATGGCACCCCGGCCATCACCACGCGGCTGATCTCCCCTGCTCCTTCCCAGGTCTCCACGGCAGTGTCAATATTCTGTGTGCCATACCGTAAATAGTAGCTGACAATCAGGCCACCCATACTATGGGCAACAACAGAAATATCTTTCTTGCCTTGATCCCGAAGTCTGCGGATAAGGCCATCAAAGCTTCTGACGGCATGCATGAGGTCCCCCCGCCAATCATAGGTAAAGGGAATTACCTCCCCGCCCCTAGGTTTGGAAACCCGTAGTCGGTCCAGGAGGGAGCCATACACATCAATGGAATAGACAAGCGGGACGACGCGAAATGCCTCAAAGATGCCCTCAGGTTGCAGATCAATCGTTTTTTGAAAGCCCAAGCCGGGTACAGGAATGGTCAACGACTGATCTCCAAACAGCACCTGGCTGAGCGTAATAAACACCAGACTGCCATCCGACTCTCGAACCAACTGCGTCCCATAATAGCCGGGTACGACAATGACTGCTGAATCGACGTTCCCGGTATGATCAGGCGTGGGAACTGAGTTCAGGCTACAGCCTGACAACATCATGATCCCCATGAATACCGGCAGACATTTCATGAAGAATTTGATATTTCGCCTACGTATAGGGGGAACCAGCGGTCCATTCATGGCGAAAAGAACCTGGATAGAAGAGGATTACCGAGTGTGGACTACAAGCAGGAGGCCGGTGTGAACGATGGTGAGAACCACCATGAGGTAAGGTTGTCGTTGATGGCCTTTGCACCAGGATTCAGCTCATCCAACGCGTCATGTCGGCTGTGGGAACAGAGCACAGATAGCTTGGTACAGTTCCGTGACGGTGCCATTTTTCTGCAGATAATCGACCGCGCCGGCATCGAGCATCGCCGCCCGAATCTCTTTCTCATCGTACATGGACAAACCAATGACCTTAATAGCCGGCCATTCGCGGCAAATCCGTCTTGTGGCGTCAATGCCGTTGAGTTTGGGCATATTGTTATCCATCACCACGACATCCGGCATGAGCTGAGGGACCACCCTCACCGCTTCCTCTCCATCATTGGCCTCTCCCACAATTTCGACATCCGGATATCGCTCCAGTAATTTCTGCATTCCTTTTCGAAACATCACATGGTCGTCGACTAACATCACCCGGATCCGTGGTTGTACTGTAGTCTGTCCGATGCTAGCGACCTCTTCGCATTGTGGATTGACGGCCGTGTGTTCCGATCCGGGCGACTGTGTAATTTTTCTTTCGCGCGGCGATTCCGTGTCAATCTCTCCTGGAGACCCGTGAATCGGCAACACCAACCGGACAGAAGTGCCCTTTCCCGGAGCCGAAGTGAATTCCACTCTCCCTCCCATCGCCTCCATCCGCTCCTGTACCGCAAACAAACCCAGATGGCCGGGTTCCATGGCTTGCTGCATCGCCCCAACTTGCAGTCCCTTTCCGTGATCCTCCACCGCAATGCACACCTTGCCGACCTGTCCCGAGGACATCCGAACTGTCGCCTCATCCACGCCGGCATGCTTGAGCACATTAAATAATAATTCGCGTAACGACTGAAACAACAGGATTACCCGATCCTCGGACAGAGGGATAGCCTCATAGTCACTGGTGTGGACCTTTACCCGTAGACCATGTTTTTCCATTATTTCAGCCAGCCACTTCAATGATTCCGCCAAACCGGTTTCATGCAAGGCGGGAGGACTCAATTCCGCGATGGTCGTTCGCGAATAGGTCAAGGCCTGCTGCAGCACGTCCTCCACTTCCCCGGTCAGCACCTCCGCCTCAGGCGGGAGGGACACATTCTCCTTTAATTCATGTAATTTCATTCTTCCCACCACCAGCAATTGAACGAGATAATCATGCAAATCTCTCGCCAGTTTTCGACGCTGGTGCTCTTCGGTCAAACTGAGTTGAGCGGCCAATGAACGCAAGCGATTCTTGGAAGACAGCAACTCTCCGGTTCGTGTTTGCACACGGACTTCCAATTCATCCTTCCAACGTCGCAAATTCTCCTCAGCCTGCTTCCGCTCGGAAATATCCTGAAAAACGATGACGATACCTGCAATCTTGCCATTCTGGTCACGCAGGGGTGAGGAGGAATAGGACACCGGAAAATAGCTCCCGTCTTTTCTGATGAAGGTATCTTCGAAGTCTCTCAAGACTTTGCCGTTGCGTAAAACTTGAAAACCCGCGCATTCTTCTATCGGAAATGGTGAACCGTCCGGATACTGGTAATGTGCCATCTGGTGCATCGAGCGACCAAGTAATTCTCCGGACGTCCATCCCAATAATCGCTCTGCCTCCGGATTCACATAGGTGACGAGACCCTGGGAGTCGAGGGTGTACAGACCCTCCCCCATATTCATCATGATTGTCTGATTCAGCGCTAAAAGACGGCGCGCCTCACTTTCGCTTTCCAGGAGCAACTGCTCAGCCTGCTTCCGCGCGGTAATGTCAATAGCCATTCCGCCGATCAGGACCGGTCGCCCATCGGCCCCCAGTATGGGAAATTTGCTCACAATCGCATGATGGAGCACCCCATCCTGATGCTTGAGCGTCTCAACCACCTGCACACCCGTTTCGCTGATTAACGCCTGCCGGTCGTTTTCTTTAAATTGGTCAGCGACGTCCTGAGGAAATATTTCCTTATCGGTTCTTCCATAGAGCCGCTCCCGCGGAGTCTGAAACACCAGTTCCGCAGTCTCATTGGCGTATACATAATGTCCCTGCAAATCCTTGATCCAGGCTAGGCCGGGCAGATGTCGCATGAATTTGCTGAATCGATGTTCGCTCTCCTGCAGGGCTTTTTCGGCTTGTGTACGGTCTTCCACGTCAAGGCATTTACCGATCCATTCCCGCACCGTACCGTCCGCATTCCGGATCGGCACACCCCGTGTTTCGACATGACGATAGGCATGGCTTGAGGCATGCCACAACCGCCCGGAGAATTCAAAGGACGTTTCAGAAATGCAGGCTGCATTCCAGACGCGTTGAATGGTCTCCCGGTCATCGGGATGAGTAGCCTCATTCCAACCGTATTCCCGCAATTGTTCCCAGGCCTGGCCGGTATAGGCAGTCCACCCCGGTTGAGGGGTTACAAACCGGCCCTTGGCATCGGTGGTCCAGACTAAAGACGTGATCGCCGCCGTCAGCGAGCGGTAACGCTCCTCGCTTTCGCGCAGAGCTTCTTCCGCACGTTTGCGTTTCGTAATGTCCGTCAGGGTTACCACTATGCGATCAAACGATTGATCGGGGGGAGGGAAGGTGATGGTGAGCAAGGCATGGAGACGGTCACCCCGTAGCGTTTTCAGGACCGTTTCCGATTCAAAAAACTGTTGATGTTCAGCAATGCTGACCAATTCCTCAAAAAACACCTGGCGGGTCTCCGGCAGGAAAATCTGATGAAGCGATTGCAAAAGTTCCCCACGGCTTGTCGCACCAAACATCCTGACCGAAGCCGGGTTCACATCAAGAA
This sequence comes from Candidatus Nitrospira neomarina, assembly GCF_032051675.1. Classification (NCBI taxonomy): domain Bacteria; kingdom Pseudomonadati; phylum Nitrospirota; class Nitrospiria; order Nitrospirales; family Nitrospiraceae; genus Nitrospira; species Candidatus Nitrospira neomarina. The sequence continues at coordinate 194,025 of NZ_CP116968.1, read as the reverse complement.
TGCGAACAAGCCCAATGGCCCGTTCCACCACATCCGGATGTTCAACAAAATAGCGACGAAAATCTCGCACGCCTTCGGCAGCAAGGGCATCGACCAACATTTTGACGTGGCTGAAATCTTCCTCCCAGATGGAAATTCCCACTCCCTCAATAATTTTGCGGAAATGTTCTTCACTCACGGGCAAACCTGGCCCTTACAGTCGGGAGCTTGTACGGGTTCATCTCGACAGACTTTCCCAGACGATACGTCCGGCAAATAATGACAAGAAAGAGTCAAATGTTTTAGGAAAATGGGAAGTGAAGGACTGCCAGAATTGGAGAGAGAGGAAATACTGTAGAGTACAATCCATGGCTTATGCTTCCTACAGGAACCTGGCCGTACTCCGGAAATGTCCTTTCAGAATATTGTCACAGGCACATAGATCAGGTGATCTTGAAACAATGCCCAGTGACCTTTCCAATGGGGTAAGCGCGGTCATTGTAAATGTTCCCCCCTTTAAACACAATCTGTGTTGATCAGGGAAACCCGACTACCACAATCCGTCAAGACAGTTGAGATATCCGTCTATTTTTTTTTGCCATAAGTGTTCTGACTACCCTTGTGTTTACGCCTACAGATTAAAAGAATTGACCATGCGATGGGGAACTTCATAGAAGCGCTGTACACTTCACCTTCTCTAGCTGAGAGAATAGAACAGATCAAAGACGGGAGTCAGGAAACGATTTGAGTGTGGAACCATTGAATAATTCAAATTTCCATCAGTTTTAAGCCCAGCTATATTATGGCATGGTCATAAAGAGCAATGAGGGGGGAAAAAGGGCTCGTCCAACTAGGCCGCAATATTGTTTGTGACGTTCGCTAGAGGCGACACTTTTTGGTAGCCGGATCGTACAGGTGAATGGGCGAATATGACACACGGGCGACCTGCCTACGGTTAGCCAATCCGGCAAAGGCAGTAAACGCCGCTGGGGAAATTTTTTCAACGCTCCCGGCGCACAAAATATGGCAGGAAAGACGATTGAACTCAGGGGTGAGGTGAAAGCTCGAAGTTTTTTGGCATTGAGACCGGTCACGGAGACATGACTCAGTCCCGATGAGCCTCCTTCCTGTCTAATGCATCGGTGAGCGCTGTTTTCGCCTGTTCATCGTTCGGGTTGAGTTGTAAGGTCAATCGCAGTTCTTGAATTGCCCGGTCCAAGGCCCCGTGTTTGAGGAAGGCGAGACCCAACTGTCGGCGAGCGGCACTCAAGCGGTGTTTCGAATGGGAATCATCGGGACGAAGGTCGACAAGTGTCTGGTAGACTTCGACTGCTTCCTGCCAAGCCCCGCTTCGGGTCAAGGCATCACCCAAATAACCATAGGCCTCACCAAGAATGGACCCGGAGGGGTGCAGACCGATGGCATGGCGATAAGCCGCTAACTCCCCTTCAAGGTCGTCTTTCTGACCGAGAGCAAGCCCCAGGCGCATCCATGCTCCGGCATCGTCTGGGCGCTGACGGATCACGTTCTTCCAGGCAGAAATCATGTGATCGACCAAGTCCCGCTTTCCGATCAACCACTCCAGCCGGCCATGAACCTCGGCACCATGCCTGAGTTGAATGGCCTTCCGCCAGGCGCTGACGGCCTCTTCGAATCGACCGGTTTTCCCAAGGGCATAGGCCAGATTAAAATATGCCGGGGCGATATCCTGGTCATCGGGCTGTCGCCTGATCGCTTCCTGATAGGCGGCAATTTCTCCCGTCAGATTTTCTTTCTGTCCCAGCGCGATGCCGAGGCCCACATAGGCCATGGCCTGATCGGGTTGGAGACGAATCGCTTCCCGCCATGCCTGAATTTCCCCCTCAACATCTCCCGATTGCCCTAACGCCGTCCCAAGGCTGGCATGAATCAGCGCTTCGTCAGGGTGTAACCTGGCCGTCTCCTGCCACGCCGCGACAACACGGTCAACCTGGTGTTTGTGCCTGAGGGCTAATTCAAGATTGCGTTGAGCAGGGACCTGTGCCGGATTTAATCGCAATGCGGAGCGCCAGGCAAGAATGGCCTGGTCAAGATCACCAGCCTGCTCAAGCGCGTAGGCCAGATTGACATAGGCATCAGCAGAACGGGAGTCCTCGGGAAGTAACCGGACCGCCTCACGGTAAGCATGAATGGCACTCTCCGTAAAGCCTTTTCGTCCCAACACATAAGCCGCGTTATAGTGTGCGTCGGCATTATCAGGAGCCAGGGTGATGGCGGACTGAAACGCCGAAAGGGCCTCATCCAGATTTCCGCGGTTTAGCAGATGCTGCCCGTGCTCGAGATGAGCCTGCGAAAGATTGGGAAAGAATTCTGTCGCCTGGAGATTGCCAGGCACCAACAGGAAAACCTGTCCCAGACTTAACAGGAGACCGAGTCTGAGGATTGTGCGGAGAACCGTCGGAGAAGCAGATCGGAAACAGGGGAAAATTGAAAATAGGAAAAGAGAAAGAACTGAAAGAGGCACGCAGGCTATAGGAAATCCCCGTACCGCAAACAAGCGGCCATCAGCCACACCGCCTTGGGGAACATAAACGGGAGCGACCATCACGGCGTCCTCCCAACTGAGAGCGAACTTTATTGTAGATCAACCGGATGATCTATGCCAGGGGGGGCCTCGCCCCCTCAGGACACCGGGGAAACGCACATAATTTTGAACACTTGCAAAAAAAACTCAGCTCGCAGGCGAGACCTTCCGTGCCAGGGCATATGGCCCCGGACTTTTCATCTGAGGAATAATGTTACGATGAGATTCAACATTAACTTATCGCTTGGTAAACCAGTCTAGGTTTCCTCATCACCCTCAAGACAATTGGTACATTCATCCAATTTTGGGTCACCATGACGGCTACAAAAATGACGGGCGCATTGCCGGCAGGTCATAAAACTCATTCGAATTAAATCCGCATTTTCACACACATAACAATTCTTTTCTCGTTTCGCTTTTGGCATCAATCTTCTCCTTACAGGGCAATCTTTTCAAAGAATCTCAAGACATCGGGCGCACAAGCCACGCGCGGAAGACACAGACACGGCGCCAAGGATTTCAGTGCGTTGGCCAAGAGTGGCCTTAGACCATCTTCATACAATTGACATGGATGTCAGGGAGGGCGTGCATCTCGCAATGACGAGGGGAGCGGACGCTGATCCGTAACAGGGAGGGGGAGCCTACCGCATGATCGAACCCTCTGGCAATGTTTCACGAACCTTTGACACTTCTACTCCTTCTACAGGATGGAGGGGGAAAATTCCCAGGGGTCTTGGCCTCCTGCAGAGGATGGGTTTACAATCTGACCCCTACCCCCAAAGGCATCTCTGGCCTTCTGCGGAATGTATGTGGGATTGCGATCCTACGGATCGCGTAATTTTTCAGGCAGCGCGTCATTATTCGATTGCAAATTGTCGACATTTTGGGTATGTCTACCCATCCTGAAATGGTCCCTGTTTGGAAAAGTTCTTACTTATTTTAAAAATATTCACGAAAGGCAAAGGCAGAAATTGCTACAGATCAGGTAATTCCCCTACGGTGGCCTTTATGAGTATGGCCACATGCCGGCAAAGAGCGTGACACTGACCCATTATTTCCGGGTTCATGCCATCAACTGTTGGATCCCTAAGAGAGAGAAAACCGCTTCGCTCTCCATGTGCATTTCACAAGCATCAATTGCAATTTTCTCAATGATTCACAGAGGAATGGGGAACAAGAAAACCTTCCGGTACCGCTTTGTCCCTTGGTACCGGTCGCCTGTTTCTTAATTAGGAGTGATTTCGGGCTTCAGTCGTCGGGAATGCCCGACATCAGATCAGGGAAGATCTCAGGGAAGGACTCGAACAACATGAGGCACCACCCTGTCACAACACATGTCTTTTTTTGAAGAAAGGAAGTTCTTTATGGCCTGTAAGCGATGCGGTGGACTGATTGTGAAAGAGTCCGTCTATGATAGAGAGGGCAGCAGTCAGTTAGTCCTCATGGACCGTTGCCTCCAATGCGGAAACATTGAGGATCCCGTGAGTGCGAGTAATCGCTCAAAATCGCCGGTTCCTCCATCCCAAAAGGGCAACAAAGCCCGTCGAATCCCTGAGCATCCCAGGACGCCATTGGAGATGGCCGAGGGATAAGTATGGAGCTACGGCGGCACCAGAAGGAATTAGCGGACATCTGCGACCACATTTTAAGCGGGCGAGGACTGACAGACATTGTCTGTGCTGTTACACCCGGTGGAGGCAAAAGCCTGCTGCCTCAGATACTGGCGTCCCGCTTGATTCCAGCCATTGCCGACGCCCTATGCTGGATTGTCCCGCGTAGCGTCTTACAGGATCAGGGTGCGCGAGGTTTCCAGGATCCCAGTCACCGGGCTCTCTTAGGCCATCGGCTGGAAGCCATGATGACCACCAACCAGGAACATCCAACAAGAGGATGTGCGGCCTATGTCACAACCTATCAGGCCCTGGCTGCCGATACCCGCAAGATCAACGCCAAAGAATTCCGCCGCAAGCGGTATATCCTCGTTCTGGATGAACCGCATCATCTCGAAGAGGGCGGACTATGGCATGAGGCGATTCAGCCCCTTTATGACCGGGCGGTTCTGCGAGTGTTGATGAGCGGAACCTTCGAACGTGGTGAAGGCACACCGATAGCCTTTCTGCCGTATTCCACCACCGACCGGGGAAACCGGCTTGACTGGGACAGCACGAAATCCCGAGCCGTCATCCACTACACCTTAGCCGATGCGTTGCGGGAACATGCCTGTATTGATTTGACCGTCCATTACGCGAACTGTCAGGCAACCTGGTTGGACGCTCAGGGAACCGAGCACCATGTCGAAAGTCTGGCGCACGCCGGAAAGCAGACGGCAGCAGCACTCCTGACGGCGCTGAAGACGGAAGCAGCCCTGGAACTCTTGAGCACGGGCGTGAAAGACTGGCAGGTACATCGCACCACCCATTCCCGCTCGAAGCTGCTGGTGGTGGCCGCGAACATTGAGCAGGCGCAAAAGTATACGGCCTGGCTCCAGGAACGAGGTGTGCCGGCCAGAATTGCCACGAGTGAGGATTCCACGGCAGCCTATCAAGCCATCAAAGCGTTTAAACGACAGGGTAGCGGAGCCGTGGATTGCCTGATTACGGTGGCCATGGCCTATGAAGGTTTGGATGTGCCGGCCATTACCCATCTTATCTGCTTGACCCATATCCGGACCAAGCCATGGATCGAACAGGTCGTTCATCGAGCCACACGCATGGATCCGCTGGCGGGACCTTATGCCGAGCAACGGGCCTATATCTACGCTCCGGACGACCGGCCATTCCGGGAATGCCTGGGATACATTCTGGCCCAACGCACAACCGCAATCGCCGACAGCCCCTCATCGACACAGGTCCCCGGAGAAGGGACATACCCCGATGCCCAGGGCCTTCTCCCAACGGAGCGGGCGGAATCAAGTATCCAACCCCTACGGTCCGGCGTTCTTGAAATGCGCAATCAAGGGCTGTGGGCGAACCTGGCGACACAGGGCCAAACAGAAATGCACCAGGAGACCCCGAAAGAACGATTAGATCGATTGCGAAAAAAAATCGAACAGCATGTCCGTGCGCACGAGCAATCGCGGAAACTGTCTCATGGGACGGTCAATCGGGCCGTCTATTCGAAGTTTCGGAAATCCCGTGCCGCCATGACCGAATCGGAACTCCATAAAGTCATGCAATGGGTCCATAAGATCTATCCGCTCTGAGGTCATTTTTACCAGGAAGCCCCTTCCCTATGTCCATACAATGGTTTCCCGGCCACATGAATGTCGCGCGCAAGGAAGCGGCCAAAGCGATGGAGGCCATCGATGTCCTCGTCGAAATACTGGATGCGCGCATGCCGGACGCCAGCAGCAACCCGTTGATCACGGAACTGCGGCTGCACCGCCAGCGTCCCTGCTTGAAGGTGCTCAACAAAGCCGATCTCGCCGACCCCGCCGTCACTCAAGCCTGGTTGAACGAATTCAACCGGGAACCAGACGTCAATGCCGTCGCCCTCTCCTGTCACCAGGCCGGCCAGGCCGCCAAAGTGCCCGGGCTTTGTCAGCTCCTGGCCCCGCATCGTCACAGCGCCAGCAAGCCGCTTCGCATGCTGATCATGGGCATCCCCAACGTCGGCAAATCCACGCTCATGAATAGCCTGCTCAAACGCCGTCTCGCAAAAGTCGGCAACGAACCTGCCGTGACGAAAGTCCAGCAACGCCACACCCTGAACGACCACATGACGCTCATTGACTCACCCGGCCTCTTGTGGCCAAAAATCGAAGACCCCCATGTGGGCCTCATGCTCGCAACCATCCATGCCGTCACCGCCAAGGTGATGGTCGAGGAAGAAATCGCCGAGTTTCTTGTCACCATCCTTCTCGCGCGCTACCCGACTTTGCTGACGAAACGCTATGGCTTCCTCACAGACGGACTGGATAGTACGGGCGTCCTGGAAGCCATCGCCACAAAACGCGGCTGTCTGCGGAAAGGAAAGGGCGGAGAATTGGATCGGGAAAAAGCGGCGAAAATTCTCTTGACGGAATTCCGCAATGGCACGCTGGGCCGGATTAGCCTGGAGACGCCGGAAACTCGGGACGCTCGCCTCTAATGTCAGATTGCATTACGGGCTTAGGGGTATAACCCCTGTTCGTACTGCGCACCCTGCCCCGCTCACCACAAACTTTTCGAAGCCCTCTTCAGGTCCAGCTATGGTGAAAGCCCGGCTTTTTTCAACTGCCCCCTCTAGGTTTCTTCGTTGCCTTCAAGGCATTTAATACATTCATCCATTTGCGGGTCACCATGAAGACGACAAAAATGCCGGGAGCATTGTATGCACACCAAATAACTCAGGCTTTCCGACCCTGCTTCTTTACATAAATAGCAGGGCTTTTCCCGTTTCGCATTGGGCATATCTTTTCTCCGGCAATGGGATGGGGCGGTTATATCTCCGGACATTCGAGATACCCGCTAATCTACCGAGAGGACTGGCATTCCACCAAAGATCAGTGTGAGTCATATCCAAGAGAAAATGTGGAGGGCCTGGCTGAATGCACGTTCGGAGGGAAATAGCATCATCAGAGAATTGAACAGACGGGAGTCTCATCAAGCCAAAGGCGAATTGTCTGAGACGAAGTGGTCTCCTGTGACCTTCATGGCAATCGCAATTCAACATGATCGTCCCGGGCGAAATCAGATTACACTTAGGAACCATTACTGGATCGCGGACGAACACCTCGCTCTAACTTTCCATCATCTCCAAGCGGGTATCAAACTCATGGCCGCAAGACACGCACCGGATGCAATCGGATTCAACGACCGGTTCATCATCCCGGATACCCATACCGCCACAGTCCGGACATCGCGCCAGATGCAATACTTCGTCCTTAATGTTTTCATAGCGGGTGCCACGTAAGCAAAAAATCGGTTGGCCATCAAGCAACCACGGTTGACAGTCTTTATTGACCACAGGGAGCACTAAATAATGATGAGCAGCATAATCCTGGATCGACTCAGGGGTAGGAAACCCATCCTTAATCAAATCCCCGGTTTTCGCATCATAGATCCCACAATCCTTTACGACAGCTTTCGTTGGCCCCATAAGATACCTCCTTCCGACAGGATGAATCTGTTCGTCAACGGTGATCACCGACAAGTATGCTCTCAAGGTCTCATGAAAGTGAGGGCAAAAGGCCTCGCTGCTCAACCACGAGCATGCCATGAAACGGATCCGCAATGGAAGGCAATCTAGGCCTCACCCTTGGAGATCAGAGAAATCACGTATTGCCCGGCTCGATGCCACATGAGTTGAAGAGCAGGTCACCCTCGCTTCTTCTTTTTGGGTTTGCCCCACGTTTCACTCAGGACCGATTTCCACTCATCGCGGGATACGGCCGGCATTGTCTTAATGCGAATATGTCCCATTGAGGCATTCAGCACACCGGCCTTCATGGCGGCGCGATTATTAGGAAACTCTAAAATGGCCACCACATCATATTCCCCCAGGCAATAAAAGGCATGCAGCATTTTCCCGCCCAAGGATTCGACATTTTTCTTTACCATATCCGACCGCTGCACACCCTTGGCCCTCATGGTCATCAGCCCGTCATGGGTAAAATTCACTAAACTCACATAGATCGGCATGATATACCTCCCCGGAAAAAGTGAATATTGATGAAAATGTTCTGTCCTGGAGACGAGATACAACTATCCTAATTGAAAGAGACAAAAAAAAACAGCCTTGCTCTCATTGCCTGGCAAAGACCACGGGCGACTTTTGGGAACATGATGTCATTGTAGTATGGAAAAAACCGCATTCTATCCCAAAGGGTTTAATCCTTAAACATTATGAGGCGGGAGTAAGCTCCTCAATGGCATCCATCTTCTCTGGATAAAAAGCCACGTAATCCTTGATGTCGGCCACAGAAGCTAAGGGCGTCTCATACGTCCAGACGGCATTCTCGGCAGTTTTGCCATTCACGCTCACGCTGAAATACGACGCGTCCCCTTTAAAAGGGCAGTGCGTGGAATGAGTCGTGGGGCGAAGGCAGGACATCGTCACATCTTCACGCGGGAGGTATTGAGCCGGTGGCACAGGTCCCTCCCGCAATGTCAGGGCTCGCCTGGTATCGGCAATGACCGTCCCGTTAAAGGTCACCTTAACCCGATTCGGATTGGGCGTAATGGTAATGGCATGAGGATGGCTTTGCGCAGTCATGGTGATCATTCCTTTCCTGGGTTTAAAAATTCCGACAGAAGCCTCAGCGGTGAAAAGCGGTGGCAGACAATCTCTGTTGGTAAAAAAAGCATGATCCGGCTTCCTACTGAGGCTGTTGTGCAACATCCAGGAATGTCTGAAGATTAGCAGGGCTGCTAAACCGATGATCCCCGGTCTTCAAAAGCAATTCGATAGGAAATTGAGGATCATGTGTAAGCAGGTGTTCAGTAAATTCCCAGCTGCCTTTTGGAAGGATTACCACGTCCTGAAGTCCATGCACAATGCGCGTGGGCACCCTCTTGGGTGAATCCAATCGTCCGGCCCATAACGCCTCGCTTTCTTCCACCCATTTCCACGAGAGCGGAAAGTCTTTATGCAAGGCCTCATCATCCCAGGGCATCCATCCGGTCTCCTGCCAGCGTTGGCGTCGTTCAGGAGAAATATCCTGCGCGCGTTTTCCCATCATATTAAACGCCGGAGCCAGGAGCACCAATTGTTGCACGTGAGAAAATTCCTGTCCAAGGAGCCATGCCAGCCAGCCACCTAAGGATGATCCGATAATGGTCACGGGCGGACCATCGGCCAACATCGTTGTCACGCATCGCGCATCTGCAAGCCAATCAAACAAACTATAGTCGGCGAATCCGCCCTCTGATTCGCCATTACCACGAAAGTCAAAACAGCAAAACCCCCAGCCTCGCTCTTTACACAAATCGGCCAGAGCCTTGCTTTTATTGCCCCACCGCTTGGAAAGAAAACCGGTCACAAAAAGCAATTGTCGTTCCTGCCCGGAAAGGCGGTCACCGACAATGCGTTTAGAGTCCGCTCCGGGAATTTCAAATCGGGTTGATTGATTCATTATGTTCCCTGTGCTGTCAGGTGAATAAGAAATGGAAGTGCTCTTGAAGAACGTGAATGGGATGATCCACAGTAAGAGGGGGAATTATCATCATTCGGGTGCGTAGCGAGGAGGCTCGCTACAGGTGAAGGGAGTAGTACCATTCCAGTGCGGAACTATCGGAGTGATTCCCAAAGCGCATGCCCCTTTCATGGCCTGCCCGACATGATCGACCAATACAAAATCCACCCCACGGACGAACAGATCACTCAGGTCTTGTCGGAGCTCCCTTTCGTCTTCATCCCGGAGCCATGAATAGTTCACACGGATTCCTGCCTGCTTCAGTTGATCAATGGTCTCGACGCCGGGCCGCCCACGAAGAAAGGACAGCTGGATGAACTCATCACAGGAATGAATAGTGGTGTCAACATACTGGAAGCGAAAGATCTCCCGGCTCATATTAACGACCCAGCTCTCCTCGTCGGCCTTCACTGCCACGCGGCGCACGGCCGGACCGGTATGGTCACGCGCGCCGAAAATAACCTGATTGAAGCGTTGGGCGTTGGCGACCGTCTCGGCAACGAGCCTCCCGACCAGGGGATCGTTTTGTTTGATATCCACATTGATCCAGATATTGTGCGGCATCATGGCAAGAGTCTCTTCAAATGTGGGAATACGCTGTCCGGCCTCCTCGCCTGCACACGGCTCGAGCTGCAGGCTCTGGACTTCGCCGAGAGTCGACTTGGAAATGCGCAGCGTTCGCCCCTGCCCGTCTGTCACGCGGTCATCATGTGAAACAACAAGCACGGCATCCGCAGTGGATCGCACATCCAGTTCAATCTGGTGAACGCCAAGGCAGATTGCCCGCTGAAAAGCACCGTTCGTGTTCACAGGACATCCCAACTGCCCCCCGCGGTGAGCGGAGATCCCTCGGTCAGGAAGATCCGCCGTCTGTAGGTGAGGGACCTCACAGGAAACTGGAGGAATTCCGGACGGCGACGAAGCACAGCCCAGCCAGAGAGTCAGGCCGGCGAGTGCGCCTCCGTAGAATCGCCACATAGCTAGCCTTGGCTTCGTATGGGACCAGGTGCATGTCATCACACACCTCGAGACAGCCAATCATTGGCAAAAGATCTATTAAGAGAGATCACGGTTGCTCCAGCATGAGTTCAGGCACCCCGCCCAGCGTCGTCACTAGCACCGCAAGCAGGACTGCCTGAATAATCCATCCAATAAGACACACCCCAATGGCGCGGTAGGTACTCTGATAATCCAAGGCTTGTCGCACCGCAATGATCATGGCCACGAGCATCCATACACCGGCCAAAAGATTCACAAACCCGCTCAGGCCCGGGATAATGCCGAACACTCGAATGAGGCCAGGGGCACTGGAAAAGCCGATCGTCCGTAGGAGTTCACCATGATCCGCGCGGGTTTGCGGTTCGGGAAGAAGTTTCGTGCCGATGAGGTAGGTCATGAATGCCCACACATACCATCCGAGCAGGGCCCCGACCGTACCAATGACCAGTCCCACCAGACCGGCCTCCTGCATAAACCCGATACCACCGGCCAGGCTGGATAACAGCACGACGCCCATCGCCTGGCCCATCGAACGTCTATCTGCTTCCACCTCTTCATAGAGATGAACATCGAGTTTAGCCGCACGTACCATCCGATCAACAAACAGACTCATATGGTCTATCTCCTTTCCCTGACTTGGGATAAATGTCATGGCAATCGAAAGAGATTGTGCCCGAGTAGGAAGACCACAAGCAATTGTGGGTAAAAATTGTGTTTCCTCTTTAGGGACGGTTGAAAAAAGCCGCCAGCGGCGTTCTCGCCATTTCTCCGTGCTCACGTACTGGAAGTACGCTCCGCGCGCCAAAATGACTGCGGCCTTGCTGGACGAACTTTTTTGAACCGCCCCGGGGCCTCTAATAGGCAACGTGCCTGTGGGTCACTATGTCCTTGAAAATTATTATTCAACACTCCCCTTACTAAGTGGGGTTCGGGAAATTCGATCCTCACTTCAAATTCTGATGTCGCACGTATTGAAGGTAGTGGGAAATAGGCTGGCTTATAGAAATTCAGGAGAGGCGATCCCCGTAAGGGGAGAGACCATGCTCATTCAGGAACCGGGAGATGAGCCGGAGATTTCGTTGGTGTCAAGCAACATTCCCTTGTTTTCAAAGGGTAAGCGGGTACCTTGGCTATAGAGAACGCCGTCGACCTGGTAGGAGACTTCCTGACGTTGTGAGAGTTGAAGGAGTTGTCGTATCACATCGAGTGTGGAGGTCGTGGTCTCGACGGAAATGACGGCATCCCCCAGTCTCGGAATAGTCGAAGCCTTATTGGTCAGGCCACGGGCCAGTCGTTGATCATTAAGGTGCAGGGTGAAATCAAGGCCGGTCACCTCCAGATCAAAATCATTGGGATTCCGAACACGCAAGTCAACTTGCAAACGCTGTTCAAACATCGTGGCGTCTAATGGAGTGATATTGACCAGCAGAACTTCCGGCGACTCAGGCTGAACAGACAAAGCCGGAAGAGAAGTGCACCCGATAAGAAAAAAGATTCCACACAGGAAAGGGAATACGAGAGAAAGTCGTTTCATCACCATAAAGAATCATACCTCAACCTGGAAGGACAAAGCGATGAAAATCCCCATCATTCCTGGCCATCACTCTTAAGAACCCATCGACCATCTTCCACAGACAGTGCCCACGTGGACCAGCATGTTAGAGTCGCAGGGCGCATCCTACAAACAGTCGCCAGTCTTATGTTCCCATTTCTTCGATAACTAGATACCTTTCCGCCAGAGAATAGCGGGCATGATTCAGTCAGAGACGATTGATTCCCGATTGCAAATGTCGGGAATGACCCATGCAAGGATTATTGCTGGACAGCTTGTTGAATGAACTGCCTGGCTTCCTTCACCTCGGGGAGATCCGAATCGGCCTGATTCCATATGTTGAGAAAATTGCTATAGGCTTGACGAGTCGCCTGAATATGGCCCAGTTGAGCTGCCGCCCGTGCCAGACCCAGAAGTGAACGTGCCCGATTGGGATGCCATAAGAGCGATCGTTCAAATTGTTGTTGCGCCTCTTTGGGCCGGTCGATGCCCAACAGTATTTCGCCATACAATTCATGGGTGGGCTTGATGAGATCGGGTGGGCCGGAAGGAGGCGGGAGGGATTCTTCCAGGGCGGTGGCCTGATCAAGCATGCGTACGGCCTGTGAATGGTCGCCGTTGATGAGATGTTTCAACGCGGCAAGCTGCAATTTCCAAATTTGTCCGGTAACCGGTTCAGTTGACTGCGTGGAAGGCTCGGGGACCGGCGAACCTAAACCAGGGTGTACCCGGTGAGCAACTGATTGATTTCTCAGCGTGGCCATGTTCTGCGCGAATTCGCGGATATAGACGGCCATCGATGGCGACTCATCCCCAAAGCGATAGTCATTCACGTTCCACGCCTGATCTGCTAGCTCCCATCGTTCGGTTTCTATAATAAAGGCAGCCACCATCTGATCGTAATTCCGCCAGACCTTGCGGTCATAGCCAAGGACCGGTGTCTGTTCGCCGGAAGACGATTGCGCCATATCCTGCTGTTTCTCCAATATCAGGGCTGCGGCGGCGTTGTATCGGCCTTGTTGGAGATAGGCATACTGCAACCAGTACAGGCTGTGATAATCCTGAAGCGATAATGGCAACTGCTTGTCCTTAACCCAGGACTGTGAAACTTTCCATCCGGCTTTGTTGGAGGCCGCTGCCTGGTCCCACATACCCAGTTGAACAAATATATGGGCCGGCATATGTTGGGCATGATGCGCTTCCGGAGCAATTTTGGCATACCGACGGGCTTGAGGAAGGGCCAGGATGGCGTGGATCGGATCGTCAAATGCATGAATGGTGTAATGCGCGGCGCACGGATGATTGGGATTTACTCCATACACCCCTAAGGCCAAGGCACCAGCCTGGACGCGATATTTCTCCTGAAGGTCCGGCTTTTCATCATAATGGATAGCCAACCCGAGCAGGGACAGGGCATAGAAGCAGGTGGCTTCCAGATCTTCGGGATACTCACTGGCAAGGCTTTCCATTCGAGCCGCATACGCCTGGTCGCGGGCAAACTTGTCTCCCTCACCAAATAATGTGTTCACGGCCTGGAGATACTGATGCTCTCTGACGGTTACGGACGCCGTATCGGAAACTTTCCCCAGCGCCGCCTGTGCCGCTTCAACGTTTTCTTCACTCCAGACGGGGTGATTATGCGCCATCGCCTCACCCCAATATCCCATCACAAAATCTGGATCAATCGTGGTCGCCCGACGAAACGCATCGATGGCTTCCTCATACCAGAACGAATGCAGGGCCGCGACACCCCGTAGAAAATGGGGATGGGCTTCTGTAGATCCTGATGCGGGAAATTCAATACTTCCCAATTGACCGAATGCCGCACTCTCCTCCAATGAAGACGACGCGTCGTCCATCTCGCCAAGGCTTAACTGGGGAAGTGCCATGACGAAGATGGCGATGAGGAAGTACCGGAGACAGGATCGTCCCGGCGCATATTTCGACAAATACAACTTGAAGGACATGCCAACTCCTTGGTTAATGACGGCGGCCCGTCATTGCTCTGCTAATGATGCTTTTTTCACCTTATCATTTTTGCATGCAAGATCTTGATCAATGCTTGAGGCTCGCCTATCACATACAGTCTGCTAAATGGGGAACCTCTCATAATATGCATCCGTGCAGGGAAACTATAGATTTTGCTCAACCTTTGCGACTCCATCCTGGCACAGATCCTTCGCCGGGAGGCTCAGGATGACAATCGTATGATGGCATCATTGGGTGTTCTCATGTTGGCTAAATGTCGGTGACTGGTCTAGGGAACCTTGGCGCGACCGATGGTGTTGGCATCCGTCCCGAACCAAATGGATTTGGTCGGGTGATGATAGACCATATGACGGACGCTTCCGCCCCCGCTGGGGATATCCGTCAGACTCATGAACCTGTGGGTTCGTGTATCGAATCCGACGAGGCGATTAGGATGCGCGCCGGTTTCCACAAACCACACCCGGTCCTGATTATCGACAGTCATCCCGTATGGTTTGGCATCGGCTGCTCCCGGCGCCAACCATTCCTGAATGTCGCCTGTTTTGGCGTTGTAAGATCCAAGATACCCTTCGGCATAATCCACATACCAAATGACACCGTCAGAGGTCACCGCCAGGCGTCGTGGTCGTGTTTCGGTCCGTGAAAGCGGAATTTCTCGAACGGTCTGAGTCGCTCGATCTACCATCCCCAACTTGTTGGTCCCGAATTCAGTAAACCATGGGGAATGGGTGGGATCCAGGACCATGCCGTAGGGGCGAGCTTGTGGGGTGGGGAGCGGCATGAGTTGAATCATTCCGGTGGCCATATCCAGATGCCCCACGAAATTCCCCTGTTGTACCGTAAACCAGATGTCATGATCATGGCCAAACACCAGAGTATGGGGATCGTGGGCTTTTGGATCGGGCATGGGATACTTGATGATCTTTCCGGTGCCCGGATCGAGTTTGCCGATGTGGGCCGCGCGGTTTCCGGCATACCAGACCTGACCCTCCTTATCCACAATCAGATTGTGCGGACCGGTGCCGGGATCCAGTGTGAATTGATGAAACTGCCCGAGCTCAGGGTCCAGCACGGCAATGTAATCTCCTCCCTGCCCCACGAACCATACGCGATTTTGCTGATCCACATACGGATCACGCGGTCTCGTCTGGTCCCAAGGCACCTGCCATTCTTTAATCTCCACCGGCTTGAGGGAGGCAGCTTCGGCTTTTGTGGGATGATTGGTGCATCCGGAAAGAACCAGTGGCATGATCAGCCCAAAGACGAATGTGCTTGTTTGGTGGAGTCGATACACCATGGTTCTCCTCTTTGGATGACCCTCGATGACGCGTTCCAGAGTCTCATCTGCATACGGATGTGCATATGTTGGCATGTCTGAAATTATTAGGCAATCAACGAATGGCCGGACAGGCCGTATGGACTTGATGGCTCAGGGAAGGAGAACGGAGACCTGGTCTCGGGCAAACCATTTCTTTTTTAACCAGAACGCGACATGGACGAGAGCTAAGAGTACCGGCACTTCAACTAAAGGTCCGATGACCGTGGCAAACGCAACGGACGATCCCAGGCCGAATGCAGCGATGGCCACGGCGATGGCCAGTTCAAAATTATTGCTGGCTGCCGTGAAGGAGGTCGCCGTGGTTTTGCCATAACCGGCCCCGATGAGTTTGCCCATACTAAAGCTGACAAGAAACATGATGACGAAGTAGAGAATGAGTGGTAGAGCAATGCGAACCACATCCCCGGGGAGACTGAGCACCATGCCGCCTTTGAGCGTAAACATGGCAAAGATCGTGAACAGCAGTGCCATCAGCGTAAGAGGAGCAATCTTCGGGAGAAACCCCCGTTCATACCACTCGCGGCCTTTTTGCCTGATCCCGATCCAGCGGGAAAGGAATCCGAACACAAAGGGAATGCCCAGATAGATGAAGACACTTTCGGCAATGGTCTGAAAGCTGACGTCGACGACTTCCACAGCCAGACCTAATACCGCAGGCAGGATGTCCAAATAGAACCAGGCCAATCCACTGAAGAAGATCAATTGAAAGAGGCTGTTGAAGGCCACCAGGGCCGCCACATATTGGTTGTCGCCTTCGGCGAGTTGATTCCAGACCAGCACCATGGCAATGCACCGCGCCAGCCCGATGAGGATGAGCCCGGTCAGATATTCGGGTGAATCGTGGAGGAATATCACGGCCAGCCCAAACATGAGCAAGGGGCCGATAATCCAATTTTGCACCAGCGACAGGAGGAGAATTTTCCAATCACGAAAGATCAAGGGCAGCTCTTCGTACTTCACACGAGCCAGCGGGGGATACATCATGAGCATGAGGCCAATGGCGATAGGAATGTTGGTGGTACCAAGGGTAAGGCTATTCACCCATGCCGGTGCCCCGGTGAAAACCGAGCCGATTGTGACGCCGGCTACCATGGCGAGGAGGATCCACCCCGTGAGATAGCGGTCGAGAAATGATAAACGGCGTGGGGCGGACGCGGTCATGACAGGACCTCTTCGATTCGTGACTTGAGCAGGAAAAAGGTCTGGTCAAAGGCGGCGTTAATTTCTTCTTTCGTACCGATCACCCTGCCCGGATCAGGAATACTCCAATGCAGCTTACGCGGGTGACCGGAAAAGATCGGGCAGGCTTCTCCGGCCGCTTGATCGCAGACCGTGATGACCAGGTCAAAAGGCTGTGAAACCATGTCATCCCATGATTTGCTGTACGGCTGGCCGGGATCAATTCCATGCCGTTTCAAGGTCGAGACGGAACCCGGATGGACGTATTTGGCCGGATGACTTCCTGCACTCCACGCCCGATATCGTCCCTCGCCCATGTGGTTAATGAGGGCTTCGGCCATGATGGAGCGGCACGAATTACCTGTACAGAGAACCAGAACTTTTATGGCTTCATCAGACATTGGTACAGCAGCCGCTGGATTCCTGTACCGGCATGTTCGCCTCGGGACTCGCCAGAAAGGACGGTTCGCAACAGGCAGAATCCGTGTTCGCCGAATGAGTTGAAAAAATTTCCGCGTCTTCCATCGTATGGTAGGCTTCCCACGGGACTCCGGCAGGATCCACTACCCAGGATTTATCCGATTTAGCATAACAACACAGAGTCTCGCCTTCCTCGGCTACCGCGAGATTCCCGGCTTGAAATCGTTGCCTGATCTCGTCCAACTCCTGTTTCTCCTCAACCTGAATGCCCAGGTGATCCACGCCTTTCGTGGATGACCGGGTGGAGACGGCCAGATTGACGCAGGGATCGTCAAGCATCCATTTGGCATAGTCCGGTTTGCGTTTAACCGGTTCCGCTCCAAACAGCTTGCTGTAAAACCCGATGGCGTCTTCCAACTGTTCGACGCCGATATGGATATGAAGACGTTTCATGAATGAGCCTCCTTGTGAGTGGGTTGGCAACAATTCGAGAGTTCAATAATGCTGCACTTCTTTTTCTTATTGTCCCGGATACTGGCCATATCCTCGCGGCAGCAGTCTTTGACCATATAGCGAATCAGATCGGTAAAAAAATCAAAGTTGGCGCTGTAAATAATTGATCGGCCTTTTCGGTGAGAACGGACCAGTCCCGCATTGCTCATGTGCGATAGGTGAAAGGAGAGGGTGTTATGAGGAATGGCCAGGGCCTCGCTCAACGTCCCGGCGGGTACCCCTGCCAGACCATATTCCACCAGCAGACGAAAGACTCGTAGCCGCGTTTCCTGAGATAAAGCATTAAAAGCCAGAAGAGCGTCATTAATTTCCATATGTCTAGAATAATGGACATATTAAAAAAAAGCAAGACGTCTGCATTAGCAGGCGGGAGATGGATCTTGTGATGCGTTGAACAGGTTGTCGGAACATCACAATACGGGTCAATATTCAGGGGAAGGACTGGGGGAATCTTTCATCCATGGCCTACATCATAAAGGCCATAGGTGCCCGGCTTTTTTCGACAAAAATTCAAGAGGTTGTGACGAAGCAGGCTAAGAGCACAACAGCTGGGCGACCATGGAGCGCAACTCCCCAAAATCATACGGCTTGCCAATGATGGCATAGACGCCTAAGCGGATGGCTTTATCGCGGATTTCTGCGTTGAGCAATCCTGTAACCATAATGACCGGGACATCCTGACTTTGTGGTCGTAGTTGTAATCGGTTCAAAAACTCCATGCCTGTCATGACGGGCATGGCATTATCAAGAATAATAATGTCAAAAGGCTGCGATTCAATTAAAGACAACCCCATAGCCCCATTCTCCGCCTCCACGCAATGGCATCCATCATATTCCAGGACCAGCCTGAGCAATCGGCGACTCATCTCATCATCATCAACAATCAGTGTTTTTTTGGACATCAGGTCACCCCCTCTTGGTAAACGACCCAATCCACTACCCTGATGACCGACCCGACTGAAGGCCGGCTCACGGTTTTTTTGGGCCTGTTGAAAAATAGGGGGATTTGTCGAACTTTCTACTGCCTTCTGCACCATTGACCTCCCCATCCACCCATTCCTATCACCTGCTCCTCCAATTCATCGAGGACTTTTCTGATTCGTTAACCCTGCGCCATTTGAAAAAACCTCGGGCCGCTTAATGGGTTTGGGGATTGACCTTGTTCTGGCCTAGGCCGGACCACAGCCTTGTCACTCCCTGTCTACACATGCATTAATCCTCTCATCCGTTTACCACAATATTGAATCCGCTCAACCCTTGCAGATCGATAAGAAAAGTATTCATCGTTGGGGGATGTGACGCATGTGAGGGCCAAGGCTTCTCGTGGGGGAGAGGAAGGCAAGACCCTGCCATAGAAGTTAGACAAGCTGAACACGGAGGTTCTGCCCAAGGGGGAGTTGGGCAAACAAGCCCGCTTCAGGTGCAAGTGCCAGAAGACATGATGGAACGGCTGAAAGAAACCTGTCAGTGCGAGCAGTCAATCCGACTCATCAACAAGATGGCCACCATGTCGACCTCTGCATGTCCGGGGCAATGAACCGAGTATCCAAGGGATCTCCGTGAAGAAGGGAAGCCGCTTCATCACCCTGGACATTGAACCGGCTCACACTCCCAAAACCCGTTCCATCGATAGGTTATCCGCTATTCTTCAACGCGCCCTGTTGACCCTAGAGCCGGATTTTTCTCTCTCAAACCATTCCTTTTCCCCCACGCCATTCAGAGTCAAGACCTCTTTTGCCGCCTGAAACCAGTCCGCTTGATCATTGCCATGTTGGCCCCCTCGTTGTTCATACAATTCATAGGAGCGCTTGGCAATTCGTTCCTGCAATTCCCATTCTGAAGGGCCAACAGATTGTTCTGTCGGGAAGTGCATGGTGCCTGCGCCATTCTGCGGTTCAACCGGTTGGCCCAACGAGTGTGATTTCCCTTTATTCCCGGATTTGGGTTTCGTCGTGGGAACCGCCATCTTGGATTTGGGAAGTCGGGATGCCGATCCCTTTGACGGACTCTCTTCATTGTCAGATTTTTGAGATCTCATAACTCTCCTTTATGTGTGTATGCTTGCCATAAGTTCACCATGAATTTCTATTTCGCCCGCCAACACGTTGTTGGCTTAGTCGGGTCGGGTCCGGATCTCTACGCTGTTGACTCCCACGGTCACAGTACACGTATGACCGACCTTACCACCGGGGAGCGGAGCCACTGCCTGTGCGAGCCATCCGAGGCTTCGCCTCATTCACGAGCAAGGTCCTCCCCTCATACACCTTATCATTCCAAGCGGCAATCGCTGCCTGCACCTCCTCGTCCGTAGACATCTCCACAAAGCCAAAGCCACGAGACCTCCCTGTCATTTTGTCCATGATCACCTGAGCGGACTTTACCACGCCGTAAGGAGCGAACAGCTCGCGTAATTGAGCGTCCGTCATAGCAAACGGCAATCCACCCACAAACATTTTCAAATTCATACCATTCCTCCTAAAAGGTTGCGGTTAGAGCAATTGACATCACGTGAGAAAAGAACACGGGGAATGCCAAGGCCAAAGACATGATCACGCATGCGAATGAGATCCACTTCCAATCCCATGTTTTCTGACAAAAATCAAAACCCTCACTATGCGACAAGGATTCCTTTTGCTTGATAGAGACCGGCTTGCCAGGCACCATTGTTTTCCCGGACCGGTGTTTTCTCCAGTGACGTTCGACACGAAAAATGACGAAGTGATTTCTGCAGCAAGAGATAGGGATTGAATGGTTTCACCAAAAAATCCTGGGCACCCTCATGAAGTAAATCCCGGAGTTTCGTTTGATTACTTTCTTGAGACATGACAATGACCGGAACGTCGTAGCCCTGCCATCGCAGTTCATCCAGCATGGTCCACCCATTCATGACCGGCATCTCCAAATCCAGCAAAATGCCATCGAATGGCGTGGTACCAAGCACAGTGAGCCCTTCACGCCCATTGGAGGCAGTCACCACGGAAAATCCCAACCAGGCAATCGCATCGGCTATGATTCGCGCACTGCTTGTCTCGTCATCAACAACCAGAATTTGCTCAGACATCTTCACGACCCCCATTCCATTCGATTACCGAGTTTGTGTATTGGAGCCCATCATGTCGTGATAAGCGGCATGAACTCCCTGCCGCAGGATTTTCGCCATCATTCGCTCTGACCTCTGTCCTAAGGGGGGCAACAGCAATAATGCCCTTCACGTTTGTCCAATTTTTCGCAAGAGTCGACAGCAACAGCGTGACTCCGTCATGGAGTCAGACCATCACCCTGCGCTCGAACGATCATGTTCCCGCTCTGCCATGTCGTTTAATTAAGAACCGCTTCGGAACCTTTCCCCTACCATTGTCTGACGGAATGGCATGAGAATATTCTCTTGATTGCTGCTGATTATCAGGCAGCGCCTCTTCTTTCATTGTTACGGAGTTGCCTGTTTCTAGTGAACCCAGTTGATTCATCAGATTTCCTTCTCTTGAAAACAGGGACGTTTTCTAATTGAGCCTCAGAGCCAAATCGTCGATCTTTCCTGTTGATTCATGTTGACCAATCACTTCATCAGGGTTGGAAGGCGTTGGCCGGCTGAATATCTAACCGTCGAGATTTCCTCATTTGGCTCTCATTTTCCAAAGAAAAAGTCGGCTGCAGCCCAAATCGATGAATATCCTCTGCAATCCGTTCCGGACTTCCCCAATCACTCCATGACACCCCGGCCATTTGGAGCACGGCAAGATTGGCTGTCGCACGGGAAAGCAGGAGTGAAGAGAAATTCCAGGCAGGCATCACGCCATAGATCGATTCCAACACGGTTCCTTCATATGAGGTGCCAATCGCGTGGCCCAACCTTTCAAATAACGGCATCATTTCAGGAATACACTGCCATCCCAACTTCCACAGCGTTTCCACTTTGGCGGCAAACACCAGCGTGTTCCAGCACATGCCTGACCGGCTTTTGGTCAGAGTGACGAAAGAAGAGGGTTTTTCTATAAATGATTTCACACCCCGGATCTGGTGACCGGAGGCCCACCCAAGCTCCTTTCCCAGTTCAATACACCCATAATCCGTTTCCGGCCGGTCAGGTGGAACCCCGAGCATCACAAGCCGGTCCGTTAACCATTCCGTTGCCGAAACAGCTCGCCCTACGATGTCCAAAAATCGCCCCTCGGGACACACAAAATGATCCGACGGATAAATCACCACCGTAGCTTTCGCGTCACGCGCACGGACATGGGTGAGCGGGAGAAAGATCCCGGGACCGGTATCACGATTG
Organism: Candidatus Nitrospira neomarina; assembly: GCF_032051675.1. NCBI lineage: Bacteria > Pseudomonadati > Nitrospirota > Nitrospiria > Nitrospirales > Nitrospiraceae > Nitrospira > Candidatus Nitrospira neomarina. The sequence continues at coordinate 172,102 of NZ_CP116968.1, read as the reverse complement.
AGGGGTTGACTGATGACGGTGCCGGATGATCGGTTTTCCATTTGTTCCCACGCCAGATGTTGATGGGCCTGTGCGATCACCGTCACCCGACGGTCTGATGCCCCCAAGCGATCGGCACGGTCTATGGTGTGTTGCAACATGGAACGTGTCCCCACAAACGTGCAATATTGCTTCGGGTGTTGATTGCCAAACCATTGAGAGATTGCAGGCTTAAGCCGTTCCCCATTACCTCCCGCCAACACAATCGACCAGACCCCGTCATGCTGTCTTTGTGAATCCTTCACGACATCCTCCTCGTCTGGCACCAGACGGCACCGTTACAAACCCGACAACTTCCTGGTGCGCCTGACACACACGTCTTTTCCATAGATTGATCAACTGACTCGACTGAGAGTGGCAGAACCATGCCTCCGTAGAGAGATTTCGCTTTGCCTGTGACTCCCGGTCTGGCGATTAGCGAGAATCTGCGAATCAATCACCTCGCCGCAATTCACACATTTCCAAATACCCCCCGGATCATCCCGACACACCGCTTCACCTTCAACAAAGGTCTCGATCATCCATCCCCCACATCGGAGACACGATCCTTGCATGATTTACTCCTTCATCGTCTTCCTACTGTGGATAGAGGTATAGCAACGTGACAAAAGCGCCACAATCACCAATACGATGATTTTCCAATCATATTTTTTACGATTGCGTTGTCGTGGTTTGTACTACAGAGACGGGAATGACGGAGGCGATGCCCTCAGGAACAAAAATCCCTGCCTGACCGTCGAATTACGGGACTAACTGATGCTGAAAGGCGTACCGGGTTAATTCCGCATTATTCTTCATTTTCAGCTTCTGAAGGATACGTGAGCGGTACGTACTGATGGTGCTCGCACCAAGGGACAGTTCCTCGGCAATATCCCGGGCAGTCTTACCTGAGGCAATCAAGCTGAGGATCTGATATTCCCGGTCTGACAGGGTGAGGTGGGGTGGGCTTCCGAGGTCATCTGATAGAGACATGGCTAAAACTTCAGCGAGGGAGGAACTGATATACTTTCCGCCCTGCAACACTTTCTGAATCGCGGTGACCAATTCCTCTGCGGCACTATCCTTCGTCAGATAACCTGCTGCACCCGCCTTTAACACGCGCACCGCGAATTGATCTTCCGGATGCATACTTAAAACCAGGACCGGCAGTTTAGGGTGAAGTTGTTTCAGATCCTTGAGCGCATCCAGGCCGCTTCGGCCTGGCATGGTCATGTCCAGGATCACAATATCCCATTTTCGTTTCCCCACGAGGTCAAGCACCTCATGGATATTGGAGGCTTCACCTATGATCGCGTGGTCGAAATCGTCGGTGATAATTTGCTTGACACCTTGACGAACCACGGCGTGATCGTCGGCAACCAGAATTTTTACCATATCGTTCCTCAAAACCTGTCACCCACATTCATGAATAAGGGACGATCAACGGGTGGATCTCCATATCGTCCATGCTGTTTACGCTTCAGAATGAAGCGGCAACCGTAGGATGGCCGTTGTGCCTTTCTCCGGGTCACCGATGATTGACATCTCACCACCCCAAAGAAGAGCGCGCTCACGCATGCCGACCAGGCCCAGGGATTTAGGGCTGGAAATCTGCAGGGGAGTAATGCCGCAACCATTATCCGCAACTTTCAATTCCAGGTGCCCCCCAGACTTCCTCATCTGGATGCTGATCCTGGTGGCCTTGGCATGACGGGTTACATTGGTCAAGATCTCCTGAAGGATTCGAAAGATCGTTGTGGCGCGATCACCGCTGACGACCAGACTCTCAGGATGAATATCCAATGCGCAGATGACTCCGGTCCGGGACCGAAATTCCTTCGCTTGCCATTCAATGGCCGGCCCCAGGCCAAGCTCGTCCAATACTCCCGGGCGCAATTCTGTCGCAATTTTCTGCACCAATTGGACCATACCATCCAGGAGCGTTGACATCGAACGCATTTTTGTTGAAAGCTTTGAGCCCACACTGGTATCAGTCGGCGGGATTCTCTTGGCCATCCAGGCCAGGTCCATTTTCAAGCACGTGAGCGCTGAACCCATTTCATCGTGAATTTCACGAGCGACCAGTGTTCGCTCCTCTTCCCTGACCGTTTGCAGATGCGCAGCCAGATCGCGTAATTGTTCATGAGATTTCTTTAAACGCTCCTCTGATTTTTTGCGTTCCGTGATGTCCCGGAATGTGGCCACGGCGCCCACGATGCTGCCGTTTTCGCAGATAGGATTGCTGGTATATTCCACCCAGAAATGCGTCCCATCCTTTTTCCAGAATACATCTTCCGATACATGATGGACCTTCCCGTCCCGAAAGGCCTGATAGATAATACAGTCCTCAACCGGGAAGGGAGCGCCATCAACTTTGTGATGGTGAAAAATGGGATGCGTAGCTTTTCCTTGCAATTCGCCCCTCGAATACCCAAGCATGTGCGCGGCGGCCGGATTCACCAAGGTGGCCTTTCCCTCCAGATCAACCCCAAAAATCCCATCGTGAACTGAGTTCAACAAAAGTTCATACTGATAGTGGAGTCGCGCCAGTGAGGCTTCCGCCTTTTTACGTTCCGTGACATCCCGTGCGATACCCACGATATCGGAAATCTGATTGTGCTGATCATAAATGACGGTCGCTTTCATCTCGATCTCGCGGGCGTCGCCGGCTTTGGGCATGAAACGGGCGTTGAATTCTGCGGGCCCCGGGCTTTTCATGCCCTCCTCTTTGAACCAGTGGGCATAACGAGAAAGATCCTCGGGATGGAGATAGTATGAGACTGGGAATCCCTTCATATCTTCGGGGGAATAGCCAAGTATGTGGAATACCGCGGGGCTCACATATTGAAAGCAGCCCCCGGCATCCAATTCGAATACGATGTCGGTGATGTTGGCAATGAGACGATGATAGCGCTCATCCGTATGCTTCACCATGAGGCGCAAATGACGCTTTTCCAGCACCTCACCAACCACGACGGGAAGGTCAACCAGGAAGTCTGTAGATTTTCGATGATAATAATCGGCACCGGCCAGCATCACCTGAACCGCTGTCGCTTCATCGCCATGTCCCGTGAGGAGGATGATGCTGGTCTCGGGAGAAAGAAGTTTTAACTCCTTGAGTACCTCCAGTCCGTTTTTTCCGGGAAGCTTGTAATCTAAAAGAATCAATGACCAGCAGGAAGCTCTGACTTTTTCCAATCCTGCTTCCGCTGTTGCGGCTCCTTCGATAATACTGTCGGGCCACCTCTGCCAAAGAGCTTCACTGGCCAGCTCTACATCATCGGGATCGTCGTCAATGATCAAAAATCGTTGCGGGTTTTTATCAAGCATCCCAACCGACCTCTTTTCCTCCAGGTTCATATTTGAGCAACAGCATCCCCTGTCTCCGCCCTCCGACCGACCAAAAGCTTACTCCTCACACACGAGAGTCCACACCATAGAATGTTCCAACGCTTCCACACTTGAGGGAAAATTTCGAGATTCTTCGGAGGACACAACAACTACAAATAGGGAGGCGGGATATTCGTCAAGACCCAATAGAGTTCCAGGGTTTTGATGGTCTCGACAAATTTATCAAAATACACGGGTTTTTGAATGTAGGAATTCACTCCCAGATCATAGGATCGAACAATATCCTCGTCCCGTTTCGAAGTGGTCAGCACCACCACGGGAACACGACAGAGCACAGGTTCCTCTTTGATCCGCTTTAACACTTCGATGCCATCCACTTTGGGCAATCGCAAATCCAAGAGGATCAATTTTGGATATCGGTCCGGCGTGAGTGGCGTTTGCACATTCTCAAACAGGTGCTTAATCGCCTCCTGCCCATCACGAATGACGGTGAGGGTATTGGCAATCTTTCCCGCATCCAAGGCTTCCCTCGTGAGTTCGATGTCGTCTTCATTGTCTTCAATAAGCAAAATCTCAACCGGATTGACATTCATTTATTTCTCCTCCCCCGACAACGGGATGGAACTCGATGTTCTCAATGAGTATTCTGTCTCGCGACCGTCAATGGCCTCGACGCTTTTTTCTGGTGAGGGAGATACTGGCCGTCCTTTTTTCCCGTATCCTCCAGACGTTTTGGGAAGCGTGAAAAAGAACATACTCCCTTTTCCCTCCTCGGACTCTACCCAAATTTTTCCTCTGTGGAAATCCACAATGCGTTTCACAATGGCCAGCCCTATACCCGTGCCTTCAATCTGTTCGTGTGTATGCAGCCGGTTGAAGATACCAAAAATTTTCCCGTGAAATTCAGGAGGGATTCCAATCCCGTTGTCCCGGATAAAGAAAGTGAAGTGTTGGCCATCCTCCTGACATCCGATATGGATGACCGGCGGCTCCCCCGATTTGGCATATTTCAGGGCGTTAGACACCAGATTGGCCCAGAGTTGTGCCAGCCGAACCCGGTCTCCATACACCCATGGGAATGAACTCTCGACCTTGAAGTCCGCGTGGGTATGACGGATACGGTCTTCCATATCCAGACGCACCTGATGAATGATTTGCTCCATGGGCACGAGTTCCCATGGATGGGAAATGCGTTCGATGCGGGAATAATCTAACAGATCCCGGATGAGTTCCTCCATGCGCTCAGCGCCTTTCTGAATCCGCTCCAGGTAATGCCGTTCCTTCTGATCCAGCCGCTCCTTTGCTCGTTTTAACAGCAGGACCGCAAATCCCTGCATGCCCCGGAGGGGGGCTTGTAGGTCATGGGAAATGGCATAGACAAAATGCTCCAGTTCCTGATTGCTGATTCGAAGAGATTCTTCGGTTCGCTTTCCGGCGGTGACGTCTTTACACAAGCCAACCGTCCCGACCGGTTCCCCGCCTGCGTTCCGAAGAACTGAAAGCGTGAGACTGATGATCACCGGTTGGCCATCGGGATTCCGGAATTCCACCTCACGACCAACCACCTCCCCTTTGTTGTGTAATTCATCCAGGATTGGCTTCCATTGATCCGGTTCCAGAAGCAGTTCTGTTACGGGCTTCGAAACGATGGCTTCGGCGGGATATCCCAATACTCTCTCGGCCCCACGACTAAACCTCGTGATGTTCCCCTCTGTGTCGGAAAAAAAGATGGGATCGGGTGCATGGTCAAGCACATCCGCCAGCTGATCCCGCGCCGCGCGAGAATCTTGTTCGGCTGTCAAGGCACGAGCCGCCTCGGCTTGAGCCTGACCCGATTCCTGTTTCAAGAGATAGGAGAGCCAATATAACAGCCCAATCAAGGGGAAAAAGATAATACTTCCGACAAGACCCAAATTCCAGACGATCCGGTGCAGGGGTGCCAGAATCACACTGCGATCCAGGTTGACGAGGACCGTCCAATGCAGACTCGGAAATTCGCCCATGCCCTTGGTGCGGGCATACCCTCTCAGGATTGGGACCCCTCGTCGTTTATGCCATTCTTCCACATAGCCGGGCGGGCCCGAAGCACTCACCAGAGCGGACTGCACTCCGAGGTCTCCCAGATTAACTTTTCCCTCTTCGTGTAGAACCGAATCGGCAAGGAGGTTGCCATCCTTGTCCAGCAAATGCCACTCACCCATCGCAGAAGGGCCTTCAGGCATCTGAATAGGAATGACGGTCCGGTCGAAAACCTGTTGGAGATCAGGGAGCCCGACCCGTGCGGTCACGGCACCCAAAAACTCTTCTGGAGAGCCAAGAATCGGAGCCGAGAAGGCTACGGCCATCACCCCGCCGACTTCAGGGGAGGGCTCGGCATTTTGAATATGAATACCGCCCCTATCCCGCACAGCTTGAAACCAGGGCTTATGACTCTGGTCTCCCCCAATACTGGACCGGTCGGAGGCGGCAATGATCCTACCCTGCTCATCGGTAACCGCTAACCATCGATAGACAGGGTAGGCTTCCTGAAGCAAATCAAAATAATTGTTCATCGCCTGGACGTCCTGGCCATGAAAGACACCTGATTGGGCCATGGTTTGAATATCCCCATACCGCTCAAACAGGAGCAGGTCCAACTTATAGGCAATATCGGCCGCGACCTGAGTCAGGCTTCTACCGGCAGATTCCACAGTTTGATTTTCAAGCAGGGAAACGGCCACGGCCCCAAGGGCCAGAACGCCGACCACCAAAAAGATACGAAGCCATGACAACCATTGGTAGGAACTTTTGGGTATCTGCATAATCGCGTTTGGTGACATCCTGTCAATGGGAGAGAGTAGGAGGGCACTCACCGCCTCACACCATTCCAGTGAATGGAGAAGGCCATCAACCTGATGCTGGGTGTGAATGTGACTTGTCGTTTATTGGTGTTGGTGAATCATGGAAGAGGCATTTGAGCGAGATAGAGTCAGCACCTTGGGGGCGAGTGGATGACAACCAGTGACAGAATGAGAACACAACATCATCGTAGAGGACCCGGAAAGTTGTCATCCTAACCATGGTGAAAAGTTGAGGTCAAGAGACCTGCCCGGGCTAGGCCTGCAAAACAGGATTTTTATTAAGTTTTCAAAGACCGCCCAGAAAAGGGCTGTCGGATCTCCTGCGTGTGGGGTTAACAATTAGGACGTTTTTCTAGCCATCGCAGGGGCGGAGCATATGGAAAACCATGATATGTTCAGAATTGCGGGTGCCATTGGGAATGTTCATGTTCTTATCTCTCTTCATGTCGTTTATATAATCGGGGATAAACCACTTGCCTCCTTCCTTATTTAACGTCAGCTTTCCCCGCTCTTACCACCCTGCGCTAATTGCCAGCGCTGACCGTATCCCCGGGCCCAGATATTGGCGGTAACGCCATGGAGAAGAATGCTGAGAATCACCGTCCAGACCACCACGTGGGCTATCACGCGGCTGTTTGGCAGATGGGCATTTAACACGATGACGCCGAACACAATGCTCGCCAGTCCCCGCGGACCAAACCAGCCCATAAACAATCTGCCCTCGAGACTCACTCCGAGACCGGTGAGTGAGACAAAGACCGGCACCATGCGAATAAGGGTCAGGCTCAGCACGGCATACAGGAGAATAGGCCAGCTAAAATACTGGAAGGCCTTGCCGACCACTGCCGTGCCGAAGATCACCCAGGTCAGCAGTGCAAAGGTCTCACCCTCACCTTCCACGGCGCGTAGCAGCTCTTTACGGTACTCCTTGAGTCGAACACCGAACAGCAGTCCTCCCACGAACGCGGCAATGAATCCACTCCCGCCGAATAGCTGCGCCATCGCGAAGCATCCGATGGCCAGGCTGATGACCGGTAACTGAATCCAGATGTCGGAAATCCACTGGCGGCGATGACAGAAGCGTAGCAGGCTGACAGCCCCACCGGTCAGGACAAGCCCGACGACGACGCCAATGCCGATTTCCTTGACAAGGAAGCTGAACACCAGAGAACCCGTACTTTTATCCCCATGCTGCTCAATGGCGAGCGCGAGGAACACCAGGAGGATCGGGACGCAGATCCCATCGTTGAGACCACTCTCGACGCTGAGACTTTGCCGAACGTTTTTGGGGACAGCCTGGTTGGTCACCACACCCTTGCCGAGGGCGGCATCCGTCGGGGCGAGCAGCGTCGCCAGCAGCGCCACTTCGAAACCGGACATGTCAGGAAAGAACATTTTCCCCACCCCGAAACCAACCAATATGGTGAGAGGTAAACCCAATAACAGCAGGCGCACGGGCAACCGCCATGTTGTGCGTAGCGTGGCCAGATCAGCCGCGGCGGCATCGGTGAACAAGACCAGTGCCAAGGTCAATTCCGCAAGCATCCGAATAGTTTCGGCCGTCACTTCCAGAGCCAAGAGGCCCAACCCTACCGGCCCGACAAGCACCCCAAAGGCCGTAAAAATTATCGGGCCACTGATCGGCGTACGCTCCATGCCGCCGGCGACGGAACTGTAAATAAGAATAAATACCGCCAGGATCGCGAGCGTCTGATACATCAAAACCCTTTCAAGGTTTTCCGAATCATAATCCTGAGCACTATTTTTCTTATTTTTGTAAGAAACGGTGTATCACTTTTGTTAATTGGGAATGCAGAAGCCTTATTGGGAGTCGTAGAGTGTCGTGAACTCGAAGGCGGTGCCGCACGTGCTAAATCCTCCGCGAGTATGAAAAAAATTTGTTGGGATTCTACGTCGTTAGTGCAAAAGCCTGCATAATATGGCTCCACAACGCGCAACGAGTGAACACGATGGAGGAGATCGCATTCATGGCAGGCGATGAAGGTATGGGATGTCCCATGAGAGCTTCATCATCTTCGCCTTCCCGCATCTGCGAATACGCATCACCTGAAAGCAGGCCTGCTCAACCGATCGGGCCTGACGCGTGGCGCCACACACGCTGAGTAACCCCATGACAAACACAAACAAAAATCCTTGAATAAAAACTTTACTCCATATCTTCTCGTCACACCCCGCTGTAGATAGATAATGATATTTACCAATGCTCCTACATTCCCATGCCATGTATAACTCGAACCGCCCCCGACACCTGCGAGGACTAACCTTAAGGTCGGAAACACGTTTGTGATCGTTCAAAGACCAACCATAGGATCAAGTCCATTGGGAAACTCCATGCATTATCGGTTACCGCTTGGGAGCAAAATGGCTTCAGAGCAGCCAATTGTCATGTTTACTCCGATGGCTCTTCACAGTTGGCACCATCCCGCTGCTTACAGAGACGCCAGCGGGCTTTTTTGGCCCAGTAGGAGAAGGCCTCTTCCACATCATCCCAACGGTCAAATCGATTTTTCGTGAGATATTTCCCCCCCCCCACGCCGATCCACGGCAGCAAACATTAAAGTACCGTCCTGGGCGTCGGTCCCCTTCGCTTCGACAGAAGCTTCACCCACAAAGGAGTTCGTTCCAAGGGCCAGGCGCTTACCTTGTGAAAGCACCAGCGCCCCGGGATACAGATTGGTGGCTAGATCCAGTATAGGCATAGACTTTCCGGTTTCCGTGATTGCCATTTCGAATACAAGGACACCCGGACCAGGCTTGTCTACCATCTGGTAGTCCTTTTGCAACTCTTCATTGAGTTTTGACCAAAGATACCGGCCTAGCAATTCCGCATCTTCTTTATCCATGTCCTTGGCATTTGATTCTTCACCTCGCCACACTTGGACAGGCTTGAGCAAAATTTTATCGAAGGATTTCCATTTTGCCGGATCCTCTTTTATGTACACCAGCGTCGCTTGCCCCTTTTCACCTTCTTTCAGCATCGATTAATCCCCGAGGTACCCGGAAGGCTCCGCTTTTCCATAGCCACCGGCCTGTTTGGTTTTGGCACATCCGACAGCCACCGCCACCATCAACGAAGTAACTATCAAGAGTGTCAAAAGTTTCTGCATGTTCATGCTTCTCTCATTTTTTTATTTTTTAAAAAAATGAACGACAAGGGAAAGGCCCTTTCCATGCTCGTCTTAGCCGTCCTATGCCAGATCTCATTTAAAAATGAATGCTCAATCCGGTCACGGGACCGTGCATGGTCATCTTCCATTCAAACCTGTTCCGGCCTGATCCAGTCTCGTAATCCTGATACAGTGCCCGGTACCCGGCCCAGACCGTTGACTTTTTCGAGAACAATGAAAAGTCATAGCCCAACAAACCATCCGCATGCCAGGTAAAATCCGAACCGGCGCCAAAGCCGCCGATATCGCCTGCGAGAAGTAGCTTTATTTTTGGAAACACCTCAGTGGTGGTTCGGAGGCCAAATATCGGATCAACCCAGTCCGGGGACCCCTTAAATTTTCGTCCAGCGGAGAGATTCAAAGGTCCGGGCGTCAGATTAATATTGGCATCAAGCGTACCGTCCAGCGACGTATAGCGCCCGCCTGCGTAGAAATCCACCACCATCTTCTGTCCCGCATAGGAAGGATCACCACCAGGAGCATCCGCCAATGACCATTCTGCAAGGCGGTAACTGGCTCCGAATGAAATGAGAGCAACTTTGACCTTCGCATCCGAAGAAACCGGGCCAAAGCGGACCGTATCAGATTCCAAGTCTAAATATGTGCCGTCGACAAACGCTCCCCATCGTCCCTTGCGTACCTCAAAATTTCCCAAAAATCCGAAGATGGAATCGGAGTTTCGAATGATATCGAGAAAACTCGCATCGACATCGGCCGTTCGGCCTTTAATCGTCAAATCTCCTTCGAGGCCCACCACCCAAACATATGGTGTCACGATGAATTGCCAACCCTGATCTTCGGATTCATCGGCTGCAGCCATAGCCTCGAGCGGGGCGCAGAAGATAGCCAGTAAGAGAATGAGCATTCCGGCTGCCCGGGTCAGAGCCCGATTCAATTCCTGAAGGTATTTACCTCTTGTCACAATACGGAACACCACACAGCTCCTCCCTCCAACCGTAACACCATCCGAACTCTATTTTATGAGCGTTCTTGGTAACCGTGACACTGTCAAAATTGACAGGTGAGGCATAAAATTTCAGGCAGATTTTTTCATGGTCTGTGCGAAGCGCGACCATCAGAGCGGAATTGTTGTGCCTTGTCATTCCAAAGTCGACGGGCGAAGGGAGCAAAATAGAGTCATTCAGGGCTCTATCCTATTTTCTAGAATCCCAGGAAATACAACAGGTACAACACCACAAAAGACGTGTCGCCAGCCGCCACGAATGTTCCGACGGATGTTTTTTTGACGGGACCAAGAAAGATGAAACCCGCAAAGACTATTTTTTCCAGAGTGGCCACGACAAGGACAGGATCACGCGTACTTGAATCATAGGCGCTATACACCAACAACGCGCCAACCAAAAAGATCAGCAATCCCCAATGCTTGGCCAGGAGAAGGATTGTGGGTTCGGAAGGTTCCACCTCATACAGCAGCTTAAGAATCAGGCGAGGAGCCAAAAATTGCACACTGGCACCCATGGTCGCCACACCCGACACCAATAAAATAAGTTGGATATGTTCGGTAATCATAATGGTGATAATCTCCCGCAAACTCTAAGGTTGGCACTAGCCATAGCCGCATCCCCGAAAAAATTAGGGTCCGTTACCAGTTTTCATCCGCTTCACAGAAACCATCCACACATTGGGGTTGAAATTTATGAATTGGCTTAATATTTCTGGAAAGGGTAAATGACTTTCCAGTCCTTCTTCATGTCCACAACTGTCCACCCACGCTTCTGAGCTTCATCTAAGGCTTTGTCAAGATGACCAATTTTAGACTTTCGGTCATACACCCACTCCCGCTCGGCATCCGTATGGTGGACCAACAGCATGAACCGTGGCCCTTTCCCTGCTGCCGTCCATTGGAGCATTTGCAAATCGCCATCGGAGTTGCCGAACGCCGCGATAGGCCGGCGGCCGATGAACTTGTGAATGCCCACTGGCTTGCCTGCTTTGTCGTCGATGAAGTCAATTTCAGGGAGACGAACAAGCACTGGGTTCCCATTACGTAACTCCAACTTCACCTTGATACTGCTTCCAATAACCTGCTCGCGGGGGATGCCATAAATGTTTTCCGTCCAGGGCCGCATGAATTCAATCCCGCCCCCGGACACAATATAGGTCTTGAAGTCATGGGCCCGAAGATACATTAGCAACTCAAGCATCGGCTGGAAGACGAGATCCGTATACGGCCGCTTGAAGCGGGGATGCCTGGCCATACCCAGCCAGTCTGTGACGATCTGTTCGAACTCCGTCGTCATCATTCCCGCGTGCGAAGCCATGACGAGTTGTATCAACCCTTTTTCACCGGAAGCGGCGAGTGCCGCCATATCATTTTCCAGGACCGCCTTGAAGGGCATCTGGGTCTGCCATTCAGGATGCGTTGGGGCTAATTCTTTGATGCGATCGATGGCAAAGAGCAGTTGGAAATAGGCAGGTTGCTCAGACCACAAGGTACCATCGTTATCAAACACCGCCATGCGTTGATCCACCGGCACGAATTCAGGCTTACCTTCCGTGGTCGTTCGCTCAACGAAATGAATGATCGCTTGCCTGCTGGTTCCCTCATTCCAAGACGGCAGTGGATCTTTCGCATAGGCATAGTCAGCGGATACGGCCAAACAGAAATACAGCAATCCAATAAACCACAATCGAACTTTCGGAATTTTCCTAAGCATGATGATTCCCTCTTGTATTATTGGGATTTCGTTTTAAAAAAACTGTGTCCTTCGGGTTTGGAACGAAAAAGACCGCGCCCGGCGCATGGCCAAGCGCGGTCTTTTCTAAACCGGAATCCTACCGAAGTTATCTCCCCTGCGCGGGCGTCTGTAAACTCTCCAGCACCCGGTCGACCGTGAAACTGGCCGCCTTTTGTCGTGGCGGAAATTCCTGGAAGGTCTGCAGGAACTCGCCCACAATGGCCTGTGCCGGGACGAATAAGAACACATGATCAATCAGCCAATCCCAATAGGTGTTTGAGGTCACGTCCGCCCGTTCATACGGATCCATCCGTAGATTGAAGAGTTTGGGCGCACGCAGTTGAGTAAAAGGTTCAAACCAAATCTGCAGGGTACCCCGTTGCCTTTGCTCAGCGAAGACCACCTTCCAGTTATCGTAACGGAGTCCGGTCAAGTTCCCATCATCGGAGAAATAAAAGTATTCCTGACGTGGGCCTTTCTTTTCCTGCCCGGTGAGAAACGGCAGAAAGTTATAGCCATCGAGATGGACTTTGAAATTCTTTTCACCCGCTTTATGGCCTTTCAGGAGTTTCCCCTTGATGTCAGGATCTCCGGCGGCCGCAAGCAGCGTAGGCATCCAGTCCATGTGCGACATAACCTCATTGGAGATCGAACCGGCCTTGATCTTACCCGGCCACCGCACCATGGCAGGAACGCGGTAGGCGCCTTCCCAGTTGGAGTTCTTTTCATTCCTGAAAGGGGTCATGCCGCTATCAGGCCACGAGTTCATGTGCGGTCCATTGTCGGTTCCGTACATCACAATTGTGTTGTCGGCGATGCCCAGTTCATCAAGCTTGTTGAGAACCTGGCCGACGTTTTTGTCATGGTCGATCATGGTGTCATGATAGGGACTCTGCCAGCGACCGGCCTGCCCCACACTTTCCGACTTCGGATGGGTCCGGAAATGCATGTGCGTGAAATTCACCCACACGAACATCGGCTTACCCGCCTTGTGCTGTTTCTCGATGAATTCATTGGCTCGAGCCGCAATGTCGTCGTCAATGGTTTCCATGCGCTTCTTCGTCAATGGTCCGGTATCGGTAATCCTGCCATCGGAAAAACTGTGGATCACACCGCGTGGACCGTATTTCTTTTTGAAATTAGGGAAGTCCGAGGCCTTCGGATAGTCAGGCAGCTCCGGCTCCTCCTCGGCATTTAGATGATAGAGATTGCCGTAAAACTCATCAAAGCCATGGTTGCTGGGAAGCATCTCATCCTTGTCGCCCAGGTGATTTTTGCCGAACTGGCCGGTGGCGTAGCCCAGCGGTTTCAGGAGTTCGGCAATCGTGGGATCTTCCTTTCGCATACCGAGGTCGGCCCCCGGTAATCCCACTTTACTCAGCCCGGTGCGGAAGACACTCTGCCCGGTAATGAAGGCCGAACGGCCGGCCGTGCAACTCTGCTCCGCGTAATAGTCCGTAAAAATCATGCCTTCATGGGCTACACGGTCAATATTGGGCGTCTGATAACCCATCATGCCTTTCGTGTAGGCGCTGATATTACTTCGCCCGATGTCATCCCCCCAGATGATGACGATGTTCGGTTTGTCCTGTGCCCCAACGGGTAAAACCATAGCCAAAATGAAAGCCAAGGCCAGCAGAATTTTGAACGGTTGAAAACATTTCATACCCACCCTCCTTTATCCTATTAGAAGTGGAAATATGATGAATATCGAATTAAAGAACCAAAGTCTTTTATAGCCCAGGGCGTCATACCTTCCTACTGTCAAAAATGACAGTGTTTTTGGATGCCCGGGCGGGTTGAGAAAGAAAAGGCACATTGAAGGATCATGGGACGAGTGGTCCTGGAGTGCCACTCATGTATTAACCTGGCACCCCGCCAGAATAACGGAGGTAAAGCCGTTCAGCAAAAAAAACCACCAATCCGGCATTCATTACCTGTGTCATTCATACTGGCTGTTGAGGGCCTCAACGCGTTTTGGTTCTTCGGTCCGGCGTTGAACACATGCAACAGAGGGATGAGAAGCAGGAGTATTTGAGAATAATATTTAAAGCCGGACTCCATTTACGAATTGTCGTTCAGGCCTTCGGAAGAGGAGGTAAAACATCGATTTTCCAGAGCTTCATGAATGGCCATATTCAAGTCCGTCGCTAAACAAGCTTTCAGGACATATCCCTGATAACCGATGGCTTGGGCTTCATGAAGAATTTCCTGATCATCCTCAACGGTCAGGAATATGATTTTTGTCTTACCAGCTATTTGTTTGAGGCGGCGGGCACAGGTGAAGCCATCCATTCCGGGCATGGAGATATCAAGAAGGACCACCGCAGGCTTTAGAACCGGAACCCGTTCTAAGACAGCCTGTCCGTCCGTCACTGATTCCACCAAGGTGTATGCAGGGTTGAGAATGCGTTGAACGAAGGATTGCATTTCCACGGTATCGTCCGCTAGCAAAATGGATATGCGCTCCATACACGGTTCATTTCATAAAAGGTTTTCACAGATGCAGTGTCGTCACGCAGTGTTGAGGAAACATGTCAATGGCCGATCACCATGCGAGTGACCATTTAAATGTTTGCGATGGTGGAAGTATAGGCAGGTGCAGACGAGAAGGAACTGTTACTTTTAACAGGTGCACACAAACCGGTGGAGGAGGATGGAGGTTATTTTGCAAGAAGACCTTCTTGCATGGCCAGATGGATGAGTTCGGCACCGGATTTCATTCGAAGGTCTTCCATCATGCGGTATTTGTGAAAAGCGACGGTTCGGGGAGTGACGTGAAGGATCGAACCGATTTGTTTCATGGAATGGCCTTCCCCCAGCAGTTGTAGGACCTCCCGCTGTCGCGAAGTGAGCTTCTGGGTCATCAGTCTTTTTCCGGTCCCCTGAACGAATTTTTTCTCCATGGCTTGCTTCAGGAGAGGCGTAATATACACTCGACCCTGCACCACTTCCCGTAGCGCATGGAATAATTCAGAGGCAGCGGAATTTTTGATGAGATACCCGGAGGCTCCAGCCTGTATGGCTTCATTCACCAATTCGGGGTCTTCATCCACGGTCAAATACACGAGTTGAATTTCCGGCATCAATTTTTTAATTTGCCGACCCGCCTCAAGCCCATTCAATAAGGGCATGTGCATATCCAGTAAAATGATGTCCGGCCGGAGCTTCCGTGCTTCGTGCAGCACACTACGGCCATTCTGCAACTTGCCCACAACCGTGAAGTCAGGTTCGAGCAATTTGGAAAAAGCGTCCAACAGCAATGCATGATCATCCGCCAGGAGGATTCGATGAAGGAGCATGGCGTTTCCCTTTCGAAGATCGGGTAACTTGAATTGACAATGAATGAATTATTTTTGGTAATAATCCGTCCCAGGGAGGGGGATCTCTACCGTAATTTGCGTCCCTTTGTCTGGCTTGGATTTGACCGTGATGCTTCCTCCCAAGATTCGAGCCCGTTCTTCCATACTGAGAAGCCCGAGACCGACCATTTCCTTTATGGTATGCTCTTTAAAGCCTACCCCCCAATCGGTAATCTTTACGTAGACCTTGTGTGTTGTGCCTCGTAACTCTAAAAACGCTTGAGAAACCTGGCTATATTTTTTAGCATTCCACAAGGCTTCTTGAATGATTCGAAACAGGCCGAGATCGATGTGTTTCGGCAAGACCTTTGGAAAATTGCTTTCAAACACCTTTACCGAAAAAGAGCACAGCGTTTTCAATTCTCGAACATATCCCTTCACGGTTGGGAGTAATCCCAACTTCTCCAATTTCGTGGGATAAAAATGGTGGGAGAGATGGTACAGATCGGATGAGAGCCTTTTGATCTGTTCTGTCAACGGTCGGGCGGCGTGCTCAAGGTCCTCCTGACCGTCTGCCCCCTTCCTTGTGAGTAATTGTAATTCGACCGCCATGAGGGCTAACCGCTGACTGAAATCATCATGCAATTCTCTGGCAATCCGCTGCCGTTCCTCTTCCTGTGCTTGGAAGATCCGGCAAGTAACTTCATGTAAGATCTGCTTCGCCTTTGCAACTTCTGAGATGTCTACACAGGATCCGATGTAACCGGCAAATATTTCGTCGGGAGTAAACAGGGGAGCACCCGTGTCCATGATCCAACGATATGCCCCATCGTGACAACGGAGTCGGAAGGACATTTTAAAATCTTGGCGGGCGTCAAAGGCTGTGGTATAGGTCTCCTGACATTGCTTGAGGTCATCTGGATGGACCCCCTCTGACCAGCCATTTCCCATTTCCTGTTCCAGCGTGCGGCCGGTACATTCAAGCCATGCCTTGTTAAAGTAATTAAATTGTTTGTCCGTTCCGGCCATCCACATCATGACGGGAGCGCACTTCGCAATCATTTGGACATAATCAATAGGTTGAGTCATTTCTTGTTCAGGCATTTTTCACTCTGTGATTTTTTCGACAATCTTCTGCCCTAACTCTTACTTGAAAGAGAGTTCTCCGATCATAGGAACGTCGAATGTTTCCGCCTATCCATTTTGCGACAACCCGTGGCGACAGAATTAACTACTTAAATTTTCTCCAGGCGAAACTATCCCTACTCACTCTCCGGAGCAAAATAAATCGCTGTTTGTCTTTTCCTTCTGTCCATAATGGGAACACTTATAAAAAATCCCTTGGGGCAAAATCCCACAATTAATAAGGGCTCAACTACAAATTTCCCAAAACTAACCGTTAAATAGATGCTTTTTGAAGCCCATGCCCCCTTTTCTCAAAAAATAATATTCAATTTGCGTTCCCAAAAAAACCGCCAATCACGCAAACATTAGACAAGGGTGGAAGTTTCCATGCATGCCGTTCAGAGGTAACCCGTGAGGTCCAAAATGTAATTAAAGGGAAAGGGTTGCTCCCCCGAATTAAAGGATGTCGGTGGGAGATGAGACATTACCACCAATGGTATTTAACCGTGTTTGGAAATCAGAACGCCGTGGACCAGGGGAGGCAACATCCAGATAATCCTCCCGCGAGCGCTGACACTTTTAAAACCCAGGCTCCAGAAATAGCAGCAATGTGAGTGCTGCTCCCGAAAAGAAAGAGCAGTCTTCTTCTGTTCAGCCTTCTTGAGAACTTCACTCAATGACATACGATGCGTTTCACGTACACCGCTGACAGTGTTGTTCGATAAATTGTATGAAGGAAACGGTTCTTTGAAATCAGTGGAGGCAGCCCCCTCTGTCCCATCCCGGAAGATGCAGACTTAGCAGTGCGGTTGACCTGTTTGGAGACAGACCTGCAACCAGTGTTTCAGCTCAACCAACAACCTCCCAATCGCTTTCTGAGCAGCTTGCACGCCGCCATAAGCATCTTCGCTGGGCGCCACTTCATAAAATTCGAAACTCCTCGTTCCAATGACGCGCGGGTCAAAAACGGTCACCAGTTGTGCCCGCAGTGCCAATCGAATTCGACTCGGCTGTTGTGTGAATTCCTGAACCAACGCCACCTGGGAGAGGTCCAAGCGATAGTCCCCTCGAAGCACGGAAGGCAGCTGAATCACCGCACCCCATTCCCCACTGCCGTCGAGTGCATTCATGATTAACGGGGCCAGCATTCGAGCGGGGGAATCCACCCATTGGCTGGTGGCAAAATAGCGAATTTCATAGGGAACCTGTTCATAGGCCATTCGTTGCGATTCATATCCCGGGGCAGGTTGAGGGAGCGAAACAAGAAGACTTGGCAAATTCGATGGACGGGATCTATCCGTTCCCCGGCCTTCCCCACCCTCCACTCTTTCCAGGACATATGACCGCACCGGCTCATCCGTCCCTCGAGAAAGGGCACAAGCGGAAAGTGCTGTCGAAAGGATGATGGCCGCCAGCAGGAACATGGCTGTCATGTCTTTACTCACCGGGACCTCTGGGTTGAGATGGTCGACCATAAATCAGCGAATCGGGTTCCTGCTCGATTTGATGAGCCACTCGTTGCAACGTGTTTGTCAGCTGCCGGAGTTCGATGACTAATTGCCCTGTTTCACCCAAGGTTTCGCGCGTGAATTGCTGAATCTCCGGCTGGCTTTCCTCAACGATGGACTCCAACGTCTTTCCGGTTCGGGCCAATTCTTCCGCCACCGTCTTGACCGCTGTGACACTCTGGTGAATTCGCGCGACCAGTCTTGGCATGTCCTGGTTCACGGTAGAGGTCAGGATGGCCAGATTCTCGGCAGCTTCAGCCGCCCGGTCGATTCCCTGGACGATGGTTTCCTGATGCCGACTCAAGATGTGAGACACCCTGGCAAGGTCATTCAGAATACCTTCCATCTTTAACCGGTTTTCCTCATTCATGAAAGCCGCAGTGCTTTTACTCAACCCATGCAGGCTACTCAAAAGCTTGGAAAGCCCCTGCTCTGAGAGGAGACGCGAAATGGCCATATCCAAACGAAAGAAGAGCGAGGGTTTCGTCTGAATGACCGGATAGGCTTGACCCGGCTCGGGTTCCAATCTCGGTGCCTCGCGACTTCCTCCTTCCAAATTCATCGTCGCCAATCCGGTTAATCCTTGCGTCTCCAACGTCGCAACCGTATCGGTCTTGATAGGTGTGCCCCGAAGAATATCAAGCGTCAAACGCACCTCCTCGGTATTATCCGGATTCAATGCAATCTCTTTCACTCGCCCCACATTCACGCCCCGATATTTCACCGTCGAGTCGACGCTTAACCCGGACACGGATTGCCGCATGTAGGCATGGTACTGGTCATATGCACCGCGGTAATCTGATTTCCCCAACCACAACACCATTCCCACCGCAATTGCACCCAGCACAAAGACGAACACTCCGACAATGACGTAATTCCCTCGCGGTTCCATCATGAAACCTCATATTGACTCTGGGCCGCCCTTCCCCGGGGACCATGGAAATATTCATGAATAATCTGGTCGCGTGATTCCGCTAGTTCGTGCATCGTGCCTACCCCCAGGATGGTGCCGTTCCCGAGCACGGCGACACGATCGGCGATGCGCCAGAGAGAATCAAGGTCATGCGTGACCATCACCACCGTTAATCCTAGTACCGCTTTCAACTGCAGGACCAAGGCATCAAATCCGGCCGCAATGATGGGATCTAAACCGGCAGTGGGTTCATCTAAAAAAAGGAGTTCCGGATCCATGACAATCGCCCGTGCCAAGGCCGCTCGTCGCCGCATACCCCCACTTAATTCACTGGGGAATTTATCGGCACTGTCCATAGGCAATTCCACCGTGGCAATTTTCACGGCCACAATGTCGCGAATCAATTCCGCTGAAACATCCGTATGCTCTCTTAACGGCACGGCCACATTTTCCGCCAACGTCAGCGAACTGAATAAACCGCCCTGCTGAAACATGACCCCCAAACGCCGGTACACATTCTGTGCCCCCCGCTCTCCCATCCCTGACACGTTTTGTCCGAAAAGACGAATCGTCCCCTCGGCCGGTGTATGTAATCCAATGATTTCCCGGAGAAGTGTGGATTTCCCTGAACCATTGCCACCGGCGATGGCAAAGATTTCCCCAGACATAATCGTTAAATTGACATCCTCATGAACAACGGCGTCACCAAACCGGGTACACACGTGGCTCACTTCAATAACAGGATTTGCGTGATGAATAGCTTCTGATGCCATCGTTAAATATTCCACCAACTAAAGACAATGCTACACACCGCATCAAACACGATAACCAGAAAAATACTTTGAACCACCCCAATCGTGGTTCTCTTTCCCACATCATCGACATTACCCCTGATCTGAAGCCCCTGATAACAGCCGACCATGGCGATGATCACGGCGAAACAGGGGGCTTTCCCAATCCCAATGAAAAAGTGCCGGAGCGCCACGGATTCTTCAAATCGACTTACAAACTCCACTCCGCTGACATTCAGCTGACTGGAAGCCACCAATGCCCCTCCGATGACTCCCAGAATATCCGCATACACCGTCAAAAGGGGAACCGCGATGACGAGCGCAAAGACCCGCGGAAGTACCAGCAATTGCATGGGCGAAAGTCCCAGGGTCCTGACGGCATCCAACTCTTCCGTCACCTTCATCGTTCCAATCTGAGCGGCATAGGCTGATCCCGAACGCCCGGCAATCAGAATGGCCACGATCAAGGGAGAAATTTCACGAAACAATGAGATGCCGACGAGATCCACCACAAAAATATTGGCTCCAAACTGACGCAATTGTTCGGCACCCTGATACGCAATCACCACACCCATAAGAAAAGCGAGTAACCCGGTAATCGGCAACGCATGATAACCATCCCGGTCCAGGCTATGGAACAACGCCCTCCATCGGATTAATGAAGGTCGTCGGAGTGAGCGGAAAATATGAACCGTCGCCTCTCCGACAAACGCGAGCGCGTTCACCATATGTCCGGCATGCCGGGACACCCACCATATGAAATTTTTCTGTTTATGCTCTTTCCCAGGCAATGCGGGATGAACTCGATCCCAATGGCTCGAGACTAATTGCATCAGTTCCTCAAACTCCGGACGGAGGCCTTCAACCGAGACTTGGTGTCCTTTGGAACGAAGCTCCATAATCGTCCGATACAGCACAATCGCACCACCCGTATCCATGGCCCGAATATTCACCACATCCCAAACCAGATCTCTCACCAGCGGCCACTGGATTTCCGTCAGTATCGTATTCAGCATTGTGAGATGAGGTATGATCCATGACCCTTCACAACGAATGATGGAATCATCCATGATGAGGACATGAGGCTCTCTATCTTGAGGTGTTCCAGTCATAGGTAACCGGAAAAGTTGCGTGAGAAGATTACCAAAAGGCTTTGGGAACCAAAGCCGGGTCTTGCGTCCTTTCTCTAGGGCAAACCAACGGCAATGGGAATGCCTGGAAATATGAACAGCGCCATAAACTTTTCTCCCGTATGGTGATTTCTTGAAAAACCATATTAGAACCCCGGACTGGGGATGTTTTTCTTAAAATCACCTCTCAATACCCTACCAAAAATGATATTTCTTCCACATTGGGGACAGTGGCGCGAAATGCTACATCTGAGATGTTATCTATTTTCAAAATTCTCCGAAAAACCCTGAGTCCTGAATGTTGTATCCTTTGAGCACAACCCTTGCTGTCGTGTTTCTCTCAGGAGTAAAGATGAATATTTTTTGCCAAAAGATTTCAGCCATTTTAAAGATAGGCTTGAATGAAGGGAGAGATTTGTTGGAAGGAAAGACAAAGTTTCTCAATTGGAGTTAACTTGTTGGGGAGAGTGGAATCCAGGCAGTAACGGTGGTGCCTTTACCCTGGGTGGCCTTGACCTCAAAGGTGCCTTGCACCACACGAATTCGTTCTTTCATTCCAATCAGCCCTAACCCGCGAGTGCCTCGCAAGCCAGACTCAGGGATGAATCCTTTACCGTTATCCGTAATGACAAGTTGGAGGCCACTCTCTACCCCTCTCACTTCCACAGACACTTGCGACGCCTCCGCATGCTTCGCCACATTTCGTAAACATTCCTGCGTCAACCGATACACACATGACGCAATATCCTGAGGCAGGAGCTGAGGGACATCCCGGGGTTGAAACATGACCGCAATGTTCTCCCATTGAGAAAATTCTTTAATAGAAGACTGGAGTGCCACGACTAACCCCAGGTCATCCAAAATCGACGGATGAAGCTGATAGGCCAGATGCAGGACGCTATCGGAAAGCCTAGACACTTGATCATTCAGGTGGTGAAGAGCCTTCTGCATCGGATCCGACTCCGGCAGAGACCTCTGAATAGAGTCTATCTCGAGGGAGAGCATGGCTAAGCGTTGATTCATATCATCGTGCAATTCACGAGAGAGACGGCGGCGCTCATCTTCCTGAGCAGAAATGAGTTGTGCACCAAGAGCCCGGAGCTCTTCCTGGCTCTGCTCGAGTTCCCGCTCTCTGTGCTTGAGGGCCCGTTCTGCCTCCTTGCGTGCCGTGATATCCCGGACAATACCCGTAAAAAAGATCTCTCCGTGCTTGTGCCAATATCCCAGAGACAGTTCAAGAGGGAATTCGCTGCCGTCCCGTCGAAGTCCCATCAGCTCAAACATTTCTCCTTCAACGGTCTTTCTCCCCGCTCGCGAGGCCCGCAAGATTCCCTGTTGATGAGCCAGACGAAACCGTTCGGGAATAATGCACTCTAACGTCTGACCTTTCATCTCCTCCATCGAAAACCCAAACAAGGCTTCCGCTCCTGTATTCCACAACATGACCTTCCCCTGACTATTCAACGAGATGATCCCCTCGTCGGTTGATTGCACAATCGAAAGTAACTGTTCCCGGCTTTCCCGAAGAGCCACCTCTGCTTGTTCACGCTGACCGATTTCGCGTTGCAGGGCTTGGTTGGACTTGCCCAATTCGAGGTTCAAGGTCATTGAAGCCATCGTGACGGAATGGTTGTGTCGTACGGTGACACACATCATGGTCACGAAAAGGAGACACATGCCTCCCATGGCCATATGCCGTTCATCCTCCAGGAGAGAGAAATGAACGATGAGCGGGGTCATGGCCGGGAGAACATAGGCATAAAAAGCCCCTTGCAAGGGCGCATAGACTGCGGTCGCCCCGGCAATCATGCCTCCTACCACAAATGCCAAAAAAATCTGATGCGGAATGGAGCTTTCAGGAAAGAGTACGACACCGGTTGTCCCCCAAAGAATGCCGGAGGCAAGGGTCCCGCCTAGAAATCTCCGCCCCCAGCGATGGGAATCTTGCGGATGTCGAGATGCGTTTGTAAATTGATACCAGAGCAGGGTCCATGCCCCGTTGAGCAGGAACAGGCCGGCAAACCAGGTCAGTAACAGGCCATGGGAGATTACGTTCCATTGGATAACAGTCAGAATGGAGCCATTAACCAGAGAGGCAATAATCCCAACCGGTGCAAGGGCATAGAGTTGCTCTATCTGCTGCCCATACAAGAGATCGTGTTCGTGTTTAGCCAACACGGACCCTCCACAAACTCTCCAGGGAACGTTTTGAGACCCTTTTCTGTTTGCAATGTCATACGGACATTCGTGGGAGAATCTTTGTTCACTTGTGGGAACGCTCTTACTGTAGAACTCTTACTTAGGAATCACAAGTGCGCTGAAACCTTTGGCTTCGGACAGGCTCACGTTAAAATAATTGGGTTGGAGCGAACAGCAATAGTAATCCCAGGTTCAGCATCACCAATCCGCTGATCAACTTCAGCCATCGGCCCTCTCGTTCTTGTAATTTACGATGGCTTAGGGTGACCACGGCGATGGTCACCAACACCGCGTCATCGGCAACATAGGCCAGATTGTAGAGACCTATATACCCAAAATATTCCAACGTGGTGAGACCCTGTTGGCTCAACACGTGAGTGAACAGGGCCGGAAACCCGGCCGTACAGACGAACTCGATCATGTTCACCAAAATGGCCAATACCAAAATGCCGATCATGGCCTGGCTCATATGTTCCGCCGCTAAAATTTTCCGGACTCGTGCATACAGTCCGGGTTTGGCTGAATCGGGAATGGCAAGGGAGAGGCCTTGTCCAAACGCTACAAATTCTTTGACGTTCACCAGGCCGATTCCGACGGCCAGTCCGCCCATCATAATCTGAATGATGCGCACATACCCGATGAGCAGGAAGATATTCAGCCAGGCCGCCATGAACGCAAAATACACCATTCCGCTGACCAGGACGAATGTTCCCGCCAGAAGAAACATCTTGCGTCGATCCCGGAGGTTGGCCAACAACGCCAGTAAAAACAGTAGCACCCACATCGCACAGGGATTGAATCCATCAAGAAGACCAAGAAAGACGGTAAAAAGCGGTAGGCCGAGTTCTGGAAGAGTCCGGTCACCCAAAAAAGGAACCTGAATACTCTTCCCCCCAACATTATTTTGCGTGGATACCGGGGGACAGGGCCTATCGGGTTCAACCGGACAGGCATCATCAGAAGACGTTCCTGCCTCCGGGGGTGGTCGCCCTAAGAGTTCTTCCAGTTGCTTCCCGGTTGTCTCCGCAGACTCAAAACCGATGAGCAGCACTCCTCGCGCATAGAAGGCCGGGACTCCCAATTGCGAAAGGCCGAATTTCGCGGCTAATGTTTTTAATCGAAGAAACGCCTGGGGATCTTCCCCTATATCGCGAAGGGTTACGGTGAGCCGGGGATATTGTTGCTTCAGTCGGGTCAGGTAGCTTTTCGCCTTTTCGCAATGCAGGCATCCCTGGCGAACAAACACTTCAAGATCACTCTCAGCCTGCTCCGGAACAACAGCCGGTTTCCCGGACAGCCCAAGCACCGCCACAAGGACAAACGCGACGCATAAGAGGACAGGAGGCCATCCTCGTTTCTTCAAATACCAGGCGCACTGCTGTCCGGTTGGCTTTTGAGAGGTATGAGAGAGAGAAAGCAGATTTTTCCGTTTGCGTAGATTCATTCAGGTGAGAACACCCACCAACATCCCCACTCAACATCGGTTGTCATTTCAAATGTCCATATCCGTGATTGCTAGGAATTTGGGACTACAACGACGAAGGGGCCAGGATTCACCCGGAGCAGCTCCCAATGACCACCATGTTCGCATTGAGAGGCCAATAACCTGAAAAAACCACTCTTTCTGAATCAGAGCGGTAATATACTCCAGGATTACACGTATGAAGACAGCCTCCCGTTATGGATGAGGCATCCGAACAACGTTCTCTTACCATTGGCAAAAGTGAGCCATTAGTTTCTGATAGCAAACTTGCCATCGAGTCTTTTGAGCTTCTCCACGATGCCGGTGTATTCCAATTCGGCCATCGGGAGCATGGCCGGCCCAAAAAATCCTTGGCGGCGCATGTCGATGGATTTTTCCGAAACGCGGGTTCGCACATGGTCCCAAAATGGATGAGCGAAGGCATCCGCCGGTTCCGTCAGTTTGCCTTTCTGCATGGCAAAGGCGGCGCAACTGACGACGGGAGGACCATCGAAATAACTAATGCTGGAATTGAGGGGAACGGGCATAAAGGGCATATTATGAGATCCCCGCATCCCGCCTGCCACGAATGGGCCGATGGCATATGGGGCTAGAACCTCTCCCGTCGCCGGGAAGTTTTTTTGCACACGCACGAGCATAACGGGATCATCCTTCCCGGTATAGCGCCCGGCAATGTTGTGCAATCGTGACGTCGAGACGGCGACGGCCTGTTCGCCTGTGGCCCGGGTCCAAATCGACTCCACGACATACCGCTCCGGATTACGCAACAAGGCGGCCACATCGTATAAATCTTCCGGGGTGTTCAACTCAATGATGCGATCCCCATCAGTACAGTTGACATCCATAATGACAAACTTAAACCCCTCCGACATGGATGGCGCGAGCATGAGGCCCGGCGTGTTCATCGGGTCCGCAAATGCCAGGTAAAGGGGGAGGTTATACGCACCGGGATCTGTCTTATCGGCAGCAAAAAACAAAAATGGTTCATTGGGCCGCTCCTCAAAAGTCATCTCGGCCACTGCCGGCCCCATCCCGCGCACGTTGCCCGAAAACGCGTCTTTCAGCAAATCCTGTCCCGCCCCATAGAGTCCTTGTTCCTTCGCGACCTGCGTCCCGGCAAGAAAAGCCTCCCATGCCATCTTGTGAATGTCCTCATTGCCGACTCCCCTCGTGTGCGTCATGACAATGGCAATGTCGTCCCCAGTAAAACTGATGTACCGATCCTGAATAAGATTTCGGCCATTGGACTCCACCCATGATTGAACAGTTTCCAATAGGCGCTTGGACGGGCATATGTGTCCTCCGATAGAACCGATATCCGCTTTGATTACACTGAGCGTCATGTTCATCATCACACCTCCCCGTTTCTCAAAAAACACGAAGATTTCTTCCGCCTCTCACCACATAGCCTTCAATACTTCTTCGACATATTGCCCATCCCTCCCGCTGAAAAAGCGAACGCTTCGCGGCTGATCATGGCCGGCTTCGAATCCTGGATTTCTGCCGGACAGGAACGTTCGCCCAAGCCTAGGGTTCGGCACCAAATCCTACATGAATGTTTGAGCATCCTTCTCCAGATGACACTCAGGAATTTTTTCCTGGAATTCGGGAATCAGCCTGTGAATCACGATCAGCTTTGGAAAGTTTTTCAGATCGATAATTTTGTTCCCACAGCTTGTCCAGAAAAACTTCTGCAAGATAGGAGCGAGAGACCGTATACCCTTTGTGTGCTGATGGGGTATTCATAAAATTTTCCGTCTCACGTTTTTCTTTCATCTTAAAATCTCCTTACACGAGCTTTAGACGAGCTTTGGCAAAATTTAATACGATTCCCCTTCATGAATGGGATGGAAAATTTTTGGCTACAATGGTCAGCATTTATTTCCCCCTCTTCCAGTGCTGGGCACGTCTCAATACTGCTTCCCTCTCTCGGAGCAGGTTGAAGCAACAATAAGGCCAAATGAATTAATGGCTTTACAATCAACAAGATAATTATTCACAAGCCGGATGATCTCACTGCACACGCCTGGTTGAACAGACAATAGGATTCCCAAGTGAGGAATTTTGGGTCTTTGTTGCACATGGGTTAGGACAAAATTCAACAGATCTTGTGCACCAAAGGATTGGTGGGATGGGTGGGATTTGAGGAATCTGAAGGCCCCCTCATTTCAGCTCTCTCGTGCCATATAGAGGACTGGTTTGGTGTCCTCTTTTCCGCCGATCACCACTCGCCAGAGACATTTTGCTACACAGAGCGACTCGTGCTGTTTAAGGAATCGTGCCCCATACCGCGGTTCATCACCTTTCATTGGTCTCGTTGGTCCCAAACGGATCGGTTCCCGGATCCATTCTCATGGGAAGGATGACCTGAATCAAAAAATGAACCGTGTGCATTCTTGATGTCTTTTTGTGCCGGTGTTCGTCCCGGCAGCCGAGGTCCTTTTGTTTCGGCAAAAGGACCCAAAACCATGGTGGCCGTGGCGAAACCCGGCAATACCAAAAACCACTTGGACATTACAGTTGGCTCAACTCATGCCCCATACTCCAGCAGATGAAACGTGTTGAAAATCACGAAGGGGAAAAAAGAGGGATTCGTCGGGTTATGCCGCTTTGAGGAGTCGTTTTGTTTTTGGAAGGAACCGTCTGAACTTGAGGCTTTCGATGATGAAGCTAGAGATCCTCAGGATGCAGCCCGGTGGCTTTGGCAATTCGAGCCAACATTTTTGGTCCTAGTGTTTCGCCATCATGAAAGGCAAACACGACGTTTGGCCATCCTTCCCGTGTGAGTATTTTATGGGACCCGGTTTGACGTTTGATGCGCCACCCGAGCTTGAGGAGTGCCGCCAGCACCCGTTTTCCTGACGTCGATGCCCATTGACTCATGCGCCAACAAAAGAGACGTTCATCAATTCGTCCGGCACTACCTCGCCGTGATCTAATCGGTCAGCTAACACACGCAAAGCCAAGGCCTGTACGGATACCAATGCGTTTTCCCTGGTTGTCCCGTAGGCGATCACCCCCGGCAGGGCGGCAATCTCACCAATCCATCGCCCGTCATCTTCCTGCTCAAGTTCAATTTTGAAGGATTCTACATTCGACATGGGGTCTCCTCCTTATGGCATCACTTCGGATTTTATCACACTGCCCTTCTTCAGGTAATGGGGAACTTACCTCGGGAGGAGGAAATTTAAAAATGGCCTGGACTGTATGAAGTGGCCTTTTCCCATGCTTACGATTCACACGAGGAGGCCCAAAAATGCTGACCGGGAAAGACCCTGGTTGCCTCTTGTGAGCTAAGAGATACCGCAACCTTAGGGCTGCTTCAGTGCCCAGAGATTTAGCCTGCCAGCCGAGACGTCCTCCGTATTACCGCAACCACTTGGACACTACAGTTGGCTCAACACATACCCCATGTTCCAACAGATATTGAAGGGAACAAACCAAGATGGATTCCCGATAACAACTGTCGGGATGACAGGAAGTGACGGGGGAGGAATGAGCGGAGAAGCCAGGATATCACGCAATACACCCGCGCTACACACCCTTTAGGTATGTGCAGCGGGGCACAAATGCTGCTCAAAAAATTCTCTCACCCGCAACTCATATCGAGGACCCTCAAGCCCGTGGGCAAAGCCATGGTCGGCCCCTGGGACAATCCAGAGCGCTGTCTTTTCGGGATCGGCGTTGGCGTAAATGGTCCGCGAATGCTCAAGAGGGACCTGCGAATCGGCATCCCCATGGATGACCAGCAAAGGGGTGTTGAGATTCCGCACGACTTCGGCCGGGGCCGCATCATTGACTCGTACACCCAGGAAGAGCCGGGAATAGAATTTTGTCAGTGCGACAAGCGGCCATTTTGTGAATCCCGGAAAGAAAAAAAACTGCCGGGCAATGAGTCCTTCCAGGGTGGCATAGGGACTATCGGCCACAATGGCTTTGACATCGGGATGCTGCGCCATGATGAAAGCTGACGCGCTCATGGAAAATCCCAGGGCCCCGATTGATTTCGGATTCACATCGTTCCGACTTTTAACATACTCAACGGCGGCCTGGACATCACGGGTTTCTAATAGACCGGCCGTGGTATAGGCACCATCACTCTCACCGAAATACCGGAAGTCAAACAGGAGAAGATGAAAGCGGGGATGCAGGAAGAGCGCGTGCCGAAGGATATTGGCTTTATCAAAAGGATAGCCATGGCCCACCAGAACAGTCCCGCACGTATTCCATGCCATCCCTCCTTGGCGCAATGATTCCCGTGATGCAGAGGCTGCGGGAATAAACCACCCTCTCAGGGTTAACCCATCGGAGGTGGGGAATGAAACCGACTCGTAGTCCAACCCGTAGCGCTTGGGGTCATCATCCGTTTGAAATCTCGGCGGATGCACGCCCAGTAGAAAATTGAAGAATGGCAGGAGAACAATAAGCCCAAGGATCCAATACAGTAATTTCCAGCTCACAGGATTCTTTTCAGGTCCAAGAAAAGCTCTTTATTCAAAGATGCCATATAAAGAAACCAGGAACATTTTCGAAACTGTGATGGGAATGGGGTTATTTCGTGACCCGGAGGTTTTGCAAGATTAAAAGCTCACAAACCGGGCTGATCAGTAAATGCCTAGAGAGCAATATGACGGACAGTTAAGTTCTCGGCTGTGGCCGCCTGAAGCAGCTGACTATCGGAAGACACCAATAGGGAGGGCTCGCCGACCAATTGCTGAAGCAGATTTTACCCTGTGCAGCTAATTGGGCCGGCCGTCCTTCCCGGGTCAGGACCCATTGATCTGAGTTGATTTGGTGAATCACCGCAACAGGTTTTCCCCTATCGGTCACGATCATTTCCTCCCCTTTTTAGGTCAGGCGTAAGTAGTGGGTGAGACGGTTCTTCAGCTCTTTAATGCCGACTGTACTCATACAATCAATTCCATCGCGCTGAACTCAAATTTGTAGGTACCGTAGCCACTTAAAGAAACCCGACACACCCAATCTATTCAAGAATTGAGTGATCCCCACACAACCCCATTTGTGTCTTGAGCAAAGACTGTGAAGCGTTTGCTCCTTTTCCTTCCCAACCTCTGCGCATGAACTGTAGCACTCCAGATCTCACGAGGATATCCGCATGTGAATGGTCTACGCTCTTACAATATTGTGCAGCCCTTCACCTCATAGGCTAACCCGTGTAGAATTGAACCGGTTTTCTCAATACTCAGAATCCTGTTTGCCCAGGTCTAAGGCGACAGTGTCTTGGTGGACAACTTATTTCTGGTCAAACAATCGTCCCCAGTCGTAGCCAAAACCGGGAGGCGTTGAGGAAGACCTCGTTAAGGGAATAATGTGGTGAAGGCATTCAGCTCGCTCAGTCCAGCAGGTGATTTCTTAGAATACCCTTCGGATGAACAAAAGCCGCCAACGATCCTGGTTAGGGGGGTGCGACATTCACGTCACATGAAGGAAGTAATCTATGGTAAGGGATAAAACATTACTCGTCGGTGTCGACGGTTCCGATTCTTCCATTCGAAGCGTCTCCTACGTGGCTGAAATGATTGGGGACCAGGAAGATTTTCATGTCGTGCTCTTTCATATCCTCCCTCCGATTCCTCCCGAATTTTTGGAATTCGGGGGCGCTGAAGATCCGGCAACCGAACAAAAGCTGGATGAGACTTTAAAAAAAGAGCAGGCTCAATGGATCGAGAAGGCAAAAAAGGATGCCGAACCAATCTTAGATAACGCCAAGACGATTCTGTATCGGATTGGGGTACTACCCGCCATGGTCAGCGTCGTGTTTTCTCAATCCATCCACCGGCCGGATATTGTTGGTGAATTGATCGGGACAGCTCACAAACAGCATTGCGGAACCATCGTCGTTGGACGGGAAACGTACTCCAGCTTCAAAGAAATATTTCATCACCATGTGGGCGAAGAGCTGGCCAAAAAAGGTCAGGGCTTTGCCGTTTGGGTCATTGCCTGATGGTGAATCAAGAACCCCGCCCTGAGAAAAATTTTTCCATTATCGAGGGTTTCGGTTTGGTGAATGACCAAAACTATCCGACAGGCGACACGGGAATTCGGGCCATATTTCAGCCATGATTGGCCATAACCATCGTGAATAAAAGAAGATGCTCTTCTGGGTTTTGTGTGAGTCAGCCATTCTGTCACGTATTTGCGACCAAAAACGCTTCCGGTCATTCCTCCCCTTTGTAAGGGGAGGACTAAGGTGAGGTAGAGTCTCGGATCTTTAGGCATCTTGCTGGCAATAGGAAAATTTGGTCAACAGTTGCGATATGGTGTTTCTACCTCCCCTGCCCCCTCCTTACAAAGGAGGGGGATTGAGAACCGGATTGAGGGTTCGCCCACACGATTTTCTGAAGATCTAAAAAAAGGAGTCTTTCATGACAGAAAAGAATCTTCAAGAGGTGGATCTGCCCTCACTCAGTGACCGAAAGTTTTTTCCTTCTCCCGCCGCCTGGGAGGATCAGGTTTTATATTTTTTAATGCTCGACCGTTTTTCGGACGGACATGAAAAAGGCTACAGAAGCAATGACGGGACCGTCGTCCGGCGTGGCTCGACTCCCCTCTTTCAGCCAACTGATGCGGGCAATGCGAATGCATCTCATTGGAAGGCAGCGGGACAGAAGTTTTGCGGAGGGAATTTATCCGGATTGACGACCAAGCTGGGATACCTTGAACGTCTCGGCGTGACCGCCATTTGGATCAGTCCCATTTTCAAACAGGTGAAATTTAAAGACACGTATCATGGATATGGCATTCAAAACTTTTTGGGTGTCGATCCGCATTTTGGTCAACGAGAAGACCTGAGAACCCTTGTCCGGACCGCTCACGCTCACGGAATCTACGTTATTCTGGATATTATCCTCAACCACACGGGAGATGTATTTCGCTACAATCCCAACCGCTATCGGACCGAACATAACGGGCAGATCTTCAACGACCCCCGCTGGGATGGCAATCAATATGACGTGCAAGGGTTCCATGATCAATTCGGAGAACCGACTCTCCCCTTCCAACAACTCGACATCACAAGCCATCCTGCCGCCTGGCCGCACGGTGCCATCTGGCCACAGGAATTCCAAGACCCTCAGGCCTTTACCCGAAAAGGCCATATCAACAATTGGGATTTTTCACCGGAATTCCTTGAGGGGGATTTCTTTGACCTGAAAAATATCAAACTCGGTTCGGGCGACGTCGATCAGTATCAGCCGTCGGATGCCCTTAAGGCTCTGGCCGAGGTGTACAAATTCTGGATTGCCTTTGCGGACGTCGACGGGTATCGGGTTGATACCGTCAAACATATGGACCTGGGAGCCAGCCGGTACTTCGCCTCGGTGATCCATGAATTCACCCAATCCATCGGCAAAGAAAACTTTTACCTCATTGGCGAAATTACCGGAGGCAGAACCCGCGCATTTCAAACACTCGAAACCACCGGCCTGGATGCCGCACTTGGCGTCGACGACATCCCGGACAAAATGGAATACCTCGTGAAGGGCTATCGCAATCCGGAGGAGTATTTCCAGTTATTCCGGAATTCCATCCTGGTTCAGAAAGAATCCCACGTCTGGTTTCGCAACCGGGTGGTGACCCTGTTTGATGATCATGATCAAGTACGAAAGGGAGAAAACAAAGCCCGGTTTTGTGCTGATCCTGCCGGGCCGGACGGACTCTTGAATGTCCTTGCGCTGAACGCCCTCACGATGGGCATCCCCTGCATGTACTATGGCAGCGAACAGTATTTTGACGGGCGCGGGCAGAGTGATCAATACATTCGCGAATGTATGTTCGGAGGAGAATTCGGCGCCTTTCAAAGCCATCAACGGCATTTCTTCAATGAAGAAAGTCCGGCGTACCGGCAACTCTCGATCCTACTAGGCCTTCGACGCAACAAGCTTGCGTTACGGCGGGGTCGACAATATCTGAGAGAAATTTCCGGAAATGGGATCGACTTCGGGCTGCCGCGCATGCTGGGTGGGCAGATTCGTTCAGTAATTCCCTGGTCCAGAATCTTCAATGACCGGGAAATTCTCCTGGCGATGAATACCGACTATGCTGCTCCCCGAAGCGCCTGGGTGACGATTGATGACGGACTGCATCACACCGGCCAAACACTTACGTGTCTCTATTCAACGAATGCGGGACAGATCGGTCAGGAAACGACGGTTGAGTCGAGAAATGGTAAAGCCGTCGTGCTCACTCTTCCTGCGGGCGGATTTGTCATCTATGAGTAAAGAAGGTGGTCAACGGAAGTGAAGTCCGTCAAGGCTCGGTTGCGGGAGGATTCGTTAAGGCTTCGCCCGTCATGGGCACAAACACCACCGGTAACAATTCGGTTTCCTGATATCCCTCCTCGGTGCGACGGATCAAGAGAAGACGTTGAGGGTAGTCTCCGACGGGAACAATGAGACGTCCACCGATTGCCAGTTGCTCTAAGAGTGGTTCGGGAATATGGTTCGGCGCTGCCGTCAGAATGATCGCATCAAACGGGCTTTCGTCCGGCCATCCTTGATAGCCATCACCAGCCCGTACAATCACATTGTCATATCCAAGTTCTGCCAGCGTCTTTTTTGCCTCCACAGCGAGTGGTTCGACGATTTCTATCGTAAACACTTTTGAAACTAATTCAGCCAGAATGGCGGCCTGATACCCGGAACCCGTGCCTATTTCCAAGACCTTCTCCTCAGGCTTCAACTTCAGGGTTTGCGTCATATACGCGACAATGAAAGGCTGAGAAATCGTCTGCCCATACCCGATAGAGAGTGGAAAATCTCCATAGGCATCTTCAGCATGTGACTCAGGCATAAACCGGTGCCGTGGAACCCGGCGCATGGCCGCGACAACGGTTGGATCGGTGACACCCCCCGCCACGATTTGGGTATCCACCATCGAATCCCGTTCAACCTGTCGTGAGTGATTATTTTGTTGGGTCATAGCCTGATTTCCATTTCCACATCCGGACAGAATAAACCATACTCCACCAAGTATCACAAAGAAGGCAAGTGAATGTATTTTTCTCCTCGGTGTGATTGCTATGTTCATGTGGCCCCAGATCCTCCATTATGCTTTCTCATCAGGAAATAGAGGGGAATACCAGCACTCAGGGTCAGACAGGCCCAAAGGGTTTCAACCGGTTTTTCCACACTAAGAAAAAGCATGATCACTCCGGCAACCAGAATATAGCCTACGGGCAAGACAGGATAGAAGGGAACCCGGTAGGGACGAACGAGTTGCGGACGACGTTGACGAAGAATAATGACGGCCCCGACTGTCAACGCTGTGAAGGCGGTGATCACCATTCCGCTGTAAATCACCAACTGCTCAAAGGTTCCTGAAAGCACTAATACCGTCACCCACAGACTTTGGAGCACAATGGAACGAACCGGGGTGCCATGATGCTGTTCCGTATCTGAAAAAAAGCCAGGCAGAAACCCGTCTCTGGCCATGGCATAGTAGACCCGTGGCCCGGTCCATATCATGGCGCTCACCGCACCGGCGATGGAAATGCACAACATGATGGTGACAAATTGAGCCGCCGCCTGACCGAACATTCCTACCGCGACTTTTTCCGCCACCGGCATGAGCGGAGGTGCGGCCAAAGCTTGAATCGGTAACGCGTAGAAATATACCAGGTTCAGCACCACATAGACCGTGCCCACTAGCAGAGTCCCGCCTATCATCGTTCGGGGAATAGAACGGGTCGGATTGAGTATTTCTCCTGCAATGTACCCTGCGGCATTCCATCCCGAATAGGCATAGGTCACAAAAATAAAGGACACCACCAGTGTTCCCAGTCCGACATCCGGCTTTCGCGGGGTCATAACCAAATGTTGCCAATCACCATGACCTACCGTGAAGGCTCCAACGATGAGAAGCAGAATTGCTCCAATCTTTAAGGCCGTGAGGAGCTGCTGAAGCACACCGCCCGGGCCAACGCCTGCCACATGAACCGCAGTCAGACTCCAAATCAAGGCCAGGGCAAATCCCTTGATCAGGAAAATGGAATACGGTTCAGTCGGGGCGAGTTGGACCACATAGGAGGCAAATCCCATGGCGCCTGCGGCAATGGCGGCTCCAAAGCCCACGGTAAATGAAGCCCACCCACTCAGGAATGCGAAAAAGGGATGGTAGGCTTCCCGAAGATACACATAGTCTCCCCCGACAAAAGGGAATGCGGCACCCAACTCGCTGTAACACATCGCCCCCATGAGAGCCAGCAACGCGCCCGCTCCCCATACCAGAAGAATCATCCACGGATCTCCAAGGTCCCGGGCCATAAAACCCGTCGTGGTAAAAATCCCGGTTCCGATCACACTGCTGACCAGCACACACGTGGCCGTAAACCCGCTAATCCGACGGGACCTTTTCGGGGAGTCTGTCTGCTTGGGAGGGAGCTCAGTCACGTTCTTGTCCAATGGGAAATATTTGATTGCAGTTGAAGGACACTCAGGGTGAAATCCCGGCCGACGGGACATCAGTGCAAAAAGGATCGGCAATGTCAAATTAATGAAAATCCAACGCTGAGCAGACAACGCACCGGACAATAAACCACTGATTTATCAGGAATGAGGTTCTTTGCTACACACGTAGATTAATTCCCCAATTCGGCTTAAGTAGACAATATCGCCCGATCAGCTCTTCTCGAGTGCGAGAATCAATTGATGCAGGGGGTTGTTATCGGGGATCTCTTTTTTCTCCTGGTCCATGGCTTGGCGCAGACCCTACCCGACCTTGCCTTCGGCGTCCTCGCTAGCGATCGCTTGGTCTTGTTGGTTGGTGCTGTTGACGACGGTGCGAGAGTTTTGTAGGAGCGCCGCGCTCCCAATCTTAACCAGGTGGAAACGTCAATCCAAGCCAGGCGCATCGCACTGCAATCGGTCAGGATTAAGGGGCATCTGTAGTTGCACACTCAAGGAATTGATCCGGAGGAGGAAGAGCGCTTGAAGGAACCTCGGCGGTCGGAGATGATGCCAGCCGTCAAATACTTCTTCGTCACCCGGGCGCGTTTCTCGGCGTCGGTCATCGGGGACCGGCCGTGGGTCAACCGGATCTGGAGGTAGGCGTCAATGAGCGTGCGCTCCTCCTCGGTGCCCCATCCCCCGGGATTGCGCAGCCCGGTCTGCGCGAGTGACTTCGCCAGGCAAGCTTTGACGTAGGCCGGCCGGTTGACGTGGTTGTCGAGGATCAGGCCAACGCCGTATTCCGAGGTCACCAGTTCGGACACCAGGTACTTGTCGTCGACCGTGTAGCCTTCGGTGCTATAAAATTGGTCTAGCCTGCCCAGGGCGTGCTTGATCTCCATTGCCTGGACGGCCGCGTCCTGCCCTGCGAGCCAAAAATAGAACGCCCAGGGCGCTTGCCGTAGCTGCTCCTTGGTCTCCGGCGTCTTGATCGTGGTTCCACGGAGCGAGAAGTAGCCGTACACCGGCCCGGGTGTGACCCCCACCACATCGAGGCCGTGCTGGCCGCAGTACTTGTCGAACAGGTCGCGGTCCTCGTCCTTGATACGCGCCAGCAGCGCCGGTAGTTCCCCCTTGGCGCTGCCCTGTCCTGCGGTCCACTGGAACAGGCCGAATGACAGGAACGCGTTATCCCAGGTGTTGATGGCGTCCAGGTTCCCTTCGTTCTCGGCCACCGCAATCATCACGTTGATCTCCGACTGAGTCACCTTGAGAGCAAGCAGTTTGTTCGCGTGCGTCTCCACGAAGGCGGCGGGCGTCTGATTGCCGGTCGTAAACAGGCCGAGCCGGAACTTGCTGAACTGCTTCTGGTGAACGCCGTCGGAGACCATGAGGTACTGGCGGTTGTTGTTCCTTTTAATGGATTTGACACTGAGAGATCCCGGCGCCGGGGTCGCCTTGTGCGCCGGGTCATGCCAGCTCTCGCCGTACAATGGGTTGAACCTGGCTACGATGCGCTCGGCCAGGGGCATCGGCAGCACCTTCCCGTCCCCTTCGACGCCTTCCTGTTTTCCGAAGGCGGCTACTGCGGCGGCGGTTGAGACCCCATAATCTCCATCGGCGCCGAACCTCTTCCAGTTCAACTCCCCGGCGAAGCCCAGCTCCTGCAGTAGGGTCTGGAGGGTGGCGATCCGGACCCGATCCCTTCCTCCTTTCTTGTAGTACCTCTCGATCCTGTTTTTCTCGACGTCCTCGGCAAGCTGCTTCAGCTCTTCCAGCGAGTCATAGCGGACCAGAATCTTCTCGGCGAGAGCGCTTGTAACCCGCGCACCGTTCGCCCTGCTACCATTACGCTTGGCGAACTCGGCGACGGCGGCGGTGGTCGCCTTGCCGTAGTCGCCGTCGGCGCCGAATTTCTCCCATTTCAGCTGGCGGTCGAACCCCAGCCAGTGGAGAAGGGTCTGGAGCGCGGCAATGGCGTGCCGTGCCGAGGAGCCTTTGCGCAGGGTCGTGGCGACCGTGCCGTCGTCGATCAAGTACTTCAGCGTCTCTCGTTCTGTCATCGGGTGCATTCTCCTGTTCTCTCAGGCATCCGCAATCGGGCGCCCTGGCGATCTTCACCAGGAGCACCGTGCGCAGCATTGTCTCTCGACATGATCGTGACCCGATCAGCTCTTCTCGTGTGCGAAGATCAGCAGATGCAAGGGATGGTTGTCGGGGATCTTTCCCTTCTCCTCCTCCATGGCCTGGCGCAGATCCTGGCCGACCTTGCCTTCGGAGTCCGCTCTAGCAGTCGCCCGGTCCTGGTCGTTGATGCTATTGACGACGGTGCGCCAGTTTTGTAACAACCTCCAGCGGTGATAGTGGTAGTACCAGCCCATCTCTGGAGGGGTCGCCGGCCCCGCTTGCGCAAAGCCATCGTCCAGCGCCTTCAAACCCGTGTCAAAGTCCGGCGAGAAAATTGACTGGTAGTCATTTATTGTGACGCGATTGCCGCGGTCCCGAAACTTGATGAGCAAATCGGAGTCGATGATGAGCCCGTCGAGCATGGCCAGCATCACGTGGTCGCGCGACCCTCGCTGCACTTCTGACAGCTTGTCGATGCCCGCGACCGCCGAGGTCCGGGCGTCGGAGAAGTCTCCAAGACGCCAGGCGGACACCGCACGCAGCAACCAGGCGTTCGGCCGCAGCCGGGCGTCGAGTCCTGCGATGTACATGTCGGTCAGCTCGGTATGAATGCTCCCGTAGAGCCCATCCGCCGCGTTGCCCCCCAGAGGCGAGACCGACCAGGCGTTGTCGGCCGCGACGGCATCGGCGAATTCACCCTGAACGCTCCGGTAATCGAGCGTGGTGCAGGCAGATGCGAATGCGAGCGTCACCAATAATGCAGCGTGAAAGACCGCTTGAAAGATCTTGTGTTGCATATCCGGCTCCTTTGTAAGGTTAAGCGGCCTTGAGGGCGCGGGTGGCGGACTGAAGCACGGCGGTGGCCTCGGTGAGATCGAGCTCGTTCCATAGAACCTCAGTGAGGAGCCCGACAACCAAGGTTGGAAGGTTCTCTCCGTTGATGCGCCCTTTCAAGTCACCCTGCGCGAGGCCGAGCGCGGTGCCGACCGCGTCACGGACGGCCTCAGGCGCCTCCTCGAGTCCGGCGAGGTTCGCGGACACGACGGGAAGGATCTGCCCGGCCAAGTGGAGGAACACCTCCCGGTTCAGGAGCTCCCGGGGATCTCCCTTATCAAGTATCGCGTCGACCGTTTGCTGGATAACCGCGAAGAGCACATTGTCGCGGGTGCTCGTGGTATCGAGGTTCAGTAGCTTGTCGGCGTTCTTCGCAGCCGTCTGCATCACGGTCTCGACGAGCAGCACGAAGCCTTTGCCGTTCACAAATCGTCGGGGTTCGTCGCCGAGCGCGCGCGCCACCGAGCCGATGATCTGTGCGAGAGCGGCCTTGCGGTCCCCGAGTGACGCGTTTCCGAGGAGCTGCTCAGGATTTTTTGCGATCTCCTTGAACACGACACCCATGAGCGAGACAAGCTGCTGATGCGAGAGCAGGTCCTTCACCGTCCCTCCCCCGGCAAGCGAGCCGCTCAAACTCTGCGCGACAGCCCGGGTGGCGTTCGCCAGCAGCTGCTTCTGAGGATTGGCCGGATCGATGAGCGTCTCGATGTTCTCGGCGCCGACCAATAGCGCTTGGTTCAGCACCGCTGTGACCGTTTCCGAGGAAAACACCTTCCTGCCCGTCGTATCCGTCATGGCCGTGACGGTGCGGCTGATCAGTTCCTGCAAAACCGCATCATCCGAGAATACCTTGGGGTTTTCCGCCACGGCCCTTAGGGCGCTGTGGAAAAGAAGCTCCAGGGACTCGTTGGTAAAGAGGTCTTCCTTGCCATGTGTCCCGTCGAGTAGTTGTGTGAGGGTGGAGCTGACCAGCTGCTTGGCTTCCGAGTTTTCCTTCGGGAGGAACAGGTCAATGTTCTGGCTGAAAGCCAGAGCCCCGCCTTTCAAGATGCTGGAGCCGATCCGGCGCACGAAATTCTCCCGTCGCGTTATCGCTCCCCTGGATCCTGCAGCCTGGATGTCCATGAGAAGGGAGTTCGTGACACCCCCGACGAGCGCCTGTAGCCGTGCGTCATCCATGATCAAAGATGTGTTCACCTTCAGCGTGTCGAGCGCGAACACCACCACGTCAGCGACAATCTCGGTGTGCGTACCCTCGGCGAAATTGACCTCGTCGAGACTCTTAATGAAAGCCTGGAGAATCTTGCGCTCATTGGACTTCGCGCCGATCGCCTCGGGATGCGTGACGAAATAGTCGATTCCGATTTCGACGAGTGTGCCGACCACCCGCTGCAGGGCCGGCTTGGAACCGAGGCCCTGCTTGTACTGCTGAAGCTTCTGCAGGTTGGAGACAATCTCTATCGCCTCCTTGGAGACGCTGCCCGATCCCACGGCCCGGTCGTCGATCTGCTTCAGCGTTAGGTAGGCCTTGAGCTTGTCCGCGCGGGAGAGCCCGTGGTATGGCTGCCCGCGTTCGGTGAGTTCGGTGTGCTCGTCAAAAAATTCGATCGCATCATTCTCTCTCACGCTTCCGAAGAGCTCGCCGACGGGCAACAGCATGGGTTTCTCGACCGTCGCGTCCACGAGGACGTCGTTCAGTTTGGTGCCCAGTTTTACCCCCGCCTCGATCCCGAACATAATCAGCGCTGCGTTCATGATCTTCCCCCTTAAAATGTAGATTCGCCGTCCGCGGTTCCCAACTCATCCCGCGCGCCGCGGTACAGTTATTCAAAATGCGGCGGGGGTTTCCATGAAATCCGACTCAAAACCGGTACGGTCCCGAACGCGGGCTTTACACGGCGTTCACCCTAGTCGCCTGACAGCGTTCGCCCACAGGTTACTCTGTCAGGTTGGTTTGGCGCTCACGTGCGGCTTTGTCCGCTGCGCCGGCAGCCCGCATGGCCTGTGCCCAACCTGTTGTTTCACTTTTGAGGATTGTCTCGACGCGTTGCACCAACAATTCAAAGGGCTGATCGCCGCGGTATGGCTCGGCCCGGGCGAGGTATAAGAACTTCTCCTGTTTGAGCGACTCGGCGACCGCGCGATATTCGTTCCAGTTTTCCTGAAAGCGGTACAGGCTCACGATGCCCGCGAGGACGGCGACGATCAGGCCGAGAACTCCGATGGTCATACCGACATACCCTGATGTTTGGCTATACCCCGCAAGCAACGGAATGGCGGCGGCCGCGATGATCTCGATCAATCTAAGACCCTTGTATGCCGTCTGGTTGGCGGCGCTTTTCCTGCCATACCAATTGATCTGATCGTCGAGCCGCTGCTCGAGGTATTCGGCTTCTGCCATGGCCATAGCGAATTCCCTTCGCGCCCCGTTTACTGGTATTCAATCTTGCAATTGACCTCGATCGACTTGATCGGTTTTCCTCGCACGATGTCGGCATCGACCATGATGGGGTTGCGGGCTGACGAGACGGGAGGGCGGAATTGCTGCCTCGTCGTAACTTGCCCTCCGGACGGCTCCGCCTGGACGGCCTGGGTCATCGGCTGCGCGCCGCCTGTGGCAGATTTTGTGTTGAGCTCGGCGGGACGCACCCGGCGCTCGAACTCGTCCATCGCCGCCGAGAGCTTGGCTTGTTGTTCCTGATAGGTGGCTTTGGCGAATTTGCTCGCCTCGCGGTCGATCTTGGGCTCGAGTCGTTGC
Organism: Candidatus Nitrospira neomarina; assembly: GCF_032051675.1. Lineage (NCBI taxonomy): Bacteria > Pseudomonadati > Nitrospirota > Nitrospiria > Nitrospirales > Nitrospiraceae > Nitrospira > Candidatus Nitrospira neomarina. Next base: position 131,430 of record NZ_CP116968.1, on the reverse strand, counting down.
TCGTCCGCAGTCCGACCTAATCCCTGATAGGCTTCGGCGAGGGTCGTGTAGACCCACTGCTTATCGCCGCGGCTCGCGAAGGCCTTCTCGTCTTCGATCAGCGCCTGACAGATCTCGACCACGTGTTGACGGATCATGTTGGCGTGGCCGTAGCTGACAATCGCGTCGAACCTGTCTGACAGCAGATTCGCCCGTTGGGTATACATGTAGGCCACGTTGATGCCGTTATAGTAATCCTGCTTCACGTAAAAGCCGCGCTCGTAAAAACAAATCGACCGATCCAGGTACTCCAGATCGCCAGTCACCTCGAAGAGACGTTTGCTAATCGCCCCCGACAGTCCCAACGTCTCCGGATCCGTAGAGATCTTCGGCGCGCAATATTTCGCCAGAATGTCTTCGGCTTCGTTCAACGCCGCGATGGCCGTGTTCTTGTCAATATGGCCATCCGCATCCCGATTCTCGCCTGCCTTGTAGGTCACCAGCGCCAGCCGCTGCGCGAGGAACACATCCGGTTTCTTGTCAGGCTGACCCTCGGTCTGCATCGCAATGGCCCTCCCGAACAGGCGGACCGCCTCCGGGAAGTTGTTCTTCTTCTTGGCCGCTTCTGCCGCATCGATGACACTGGCCAGGGACTCCCCTTCTTTGACCTTTTTCTTTTCGCGCTGCGCCGGAGGTATGAAGGCGGGCGGCTCCACGTAGGACTCTGCGTCGTAGGCCGGTGGCGTCATGCCGATGAGGAACTTGAAAACCGGACTGTCGGACTCACGCCTGGCTTGCGGCGCCGCCTCCCGCCTGCGTTGCTCGACCGCGATGATCTTTTTCAGGACGTCGGACAGATGGTTGACGAACCGCTCCTGTTCTTTAGGGCTGATCTCCTCACCACCGTGTTCATATTGGTGGATGACGAACGAACTCAGATCGAAGGGAATTCTCTGCATCAGCACCGATTCGGCGATGATGATCGTGGTATTCGGCCGCTGAGCATGCCGCACCCCGAGTTCGTAGAACACATTGGCGTTCAAGGTCGAGAGATCGGCGATGACGATATCCGCCTCGTAGATCCAGCGGTACATGATCGAATCGATGCTGCCCGTGAGGTTGGCGTCGATCGCCCGAAAACAGTTCACATTGACCGCGTCGCAAGCCGGATGGATGAGCTGCTCGTAGGTCTTGTCGAGGCTCAGGACGCGCCCCGTCGAGTAGTCGGTCTTGTTGCCGAAGCCGGTGACGACGAAGCAGGTGAGCTGCCGTTCCCCGCCCTTGCCGGCTTGTGCGGGCAACTTGGGCGCTGTCGACGTTCTTGAGATTTTCGTCATAACGATTTCCTGATGAAACGACATCTCTTAGTGAGGCGACCGCGAGCTATGCGAGGTCGAAGCCTCGCCCGAAGTGCTCGTCCTTGATTCGATCCGCGGCGGCCTCGCCGATCTCCACCAGCTTGTCCATGTTCTCGGGGCGGTCCATGTCTGCGATCGTCATGAGCTGCTCGGGGTTCAGCTTGTCCTTGAGCCATTCATCGTCGAATCGAACGTCGTAGCGCAGGTAGGTCAGCAGCGGCTGGCCTCCGCCGAGAATATCGCCGCTCAGATCCCCGATCTCGCCGTCGATCTCTCGCGCGGTCTGGCTCGACGACATCCATTGCAACAACAGCTCGTTGAGCGCGCAGGCGTCTTCCATCAGCGAGGCGAGCCCGCGTACACCGAGTTCCGCCGCCTTCATGTCCATGACCACCTTTGGATCGAGCGCGAGCGTCTTCGAGCCCGTTCCGAGCGAGACGAGCAGGAGCTGGTCGGCGCCGGTGGGCCAGCACAGCCCATGGCCCTTGAGCGTGGCGAGCATCAGGAGCTGTAGCGCGGGGTTGTTGTGCGGACTGACCCCGCCGTCGACAAAGGCGCCTTCCACGTCGTCGGCCACCCGAATCTTCTCGGGCTCGAAGTAGGTGGGCGCCGCCGTGCTCGACCGCACCACGTCGCGCAGCAGGTAGTCTTTGTTCGGCGTAGAGTTGCTGCCAGGCATTGGATTGAAAAAGCGCCCCTTGGGGTTGTTGTGCATCACCCAGGGGCTTCCGGTGTCGAGACGCTTGGCCACCACGGCAAGACCCGTCTTAAGCTCGGGTCCGCCGAGCCGGATATCGCCGTACTCGCGCTCCAGGGCCTCCTTCACCGGCTTGGCCGAGAACTTGGGCCGCATCAAACCCTTGCGAAAGAAGCTCGACTCGAAGATCGAGTTCCCGAGCTCGCGATAGAGCTTCTCGAGGCGCTCGACTTTCCAGCCGAGGGCGAGAGCGGCGGCGATGATGGCACCGGTCGAGGTTCCGCCGATTAGATCGAAGTAGTCGGCGAGCACCGCCGAGTCGTCACCCGTGCGCTTGCGGACGAGTGCCTCGATCTCCTTGAGGAGCTGCAGGGTCAGAATGCCCCGGATGCCTCCGCCATCGAGGGCGAGAATCCGCTTCGGTCCAGGTCCGAACAAATGCGCCTTCAGATCTTTTTTCTTCATTTCTTCCACCTTTCTTTTTTATGCGCGCTGGGCGCGAGTCGTTTGCGGTTCCATTTAGAGTACTTCCCAGCCTACACGCCTGGGCTGAACTCGGTTCTGCCTTAAGCTATGAAAAAACGCACCAAACGTGAGAGCCACCCTGTGGATCACCGTAGCAGCTTGAAGTCCCCTTTTCTTTGCCAGGACAAGTGTTAGCTGTAGCGGCCACCACGGCAGCCAGACGTCAATCATTTAAGTAGATCAAGAAACAGTACAAGAATGTCTGTTAAGGTATCCTCGCTACTGAGTTCTGTAGCCGTCTTCTCTTCGTCAAATTTAACTTCCGAATTCTTCCACCCCACCACCTTCACCACATTCACCGGATCAGCATCCGAGATTTTGTAAATATCAGGGACTTCGCCAGCATTGCCGCTCTTCAGAATACCTTTAACGCCTGTCAGCTTCTTTTTTACAACTGCGATCGCTTTCTCGTCCTTCCAAAGAAAAATGGCCGCACCACGCGTTCCTTTTTCCTCTTTGTTCTTGTTGACAACGCGAGCAAGCGTCCTGACAAGAGATAACACTTGGTCATCAGGCTCCTCGGTCATCAAAACCAAAACGCCCGGTTTTGAAAAATCCTTGATCTCGAGCAGTTCCTTCAGGGTTGTTTTATTCCCCTCGAAGTCCATCAACTGAAAGGACACGGGCGTCTTATCTTTCTGTTGCGCGTGCATGATTCCAGGAATGGTCAGAACTAATATCATGGTGAAAGCGCTAAGAATTTTCATGTAACCATCTCCCGTTACAATGTGGACGAAAAACCAATTGCCTTTTGCTTTGATCGAAAAGCCGCAACTGATGTCGCGATTGTGATTCTAGTTGTCTTCCATTTTCGTATTGTTCATAGCTTTTTCTAAAGCTTTTTTCGGCCTGCGCTGCTGATGCTCAGCTTTTTTCCAGCTCTACACGGGTATCTGCTATTTGCTGCTTCGCATCTTCAAGTAGGAGGGCTTTTGCTTCCGCGCGGGTCTCCGCCTCCGCCGTTTGCTGCTTCGCATCTTCGAGTAGAAGGGCGTTTGCTTCCACACGGGTCTGTGCCTTAACCGTTTTTTCCGTCGCATCACGCAAATAAAGAGCCAAGATGATCGCGCCCACCGCGACAGAAGCAAAGAGCAACGCTAAAACTCTGATCACGGCAAATAACTTTCGAAAACGCGCGACCGTCTGCGCTTGTGCATCCGCCCGCGCTCGCTCGCCAATCAATTCGTTGCGCTGGGCTTCCGCCTCGGCATCCAATCTTTTTTTCTCATCACAGCTTTTTTCGAGATACCGCATGGACAATTCGAAATCCGTGCCGTATCGCCGGGTCCAGGTGGCTGTCGGCTGTTCGTCGTCGCGCCACTTGAGAACGTAGTCCAGTCCCGGAGACTGCAAGTAAGCTTCATCGTTGACCTGCCATCGCTTGGCGGTATCTTCCAAGCGGCGATAAGTGGCGGCCGATTGGGCTTCCTCATCCGCCCACCTAATGAGCCGCTGCCACACCCGCATCAAGCTCTCGTGCGAGATGTCGATCACCGTATGCGCCTCAAGCGCGTCCCCGGCCGGCGGCATCAGGAAGGACCGGCTCGGCTTGCGATACACGTCGATCACCGCTGTGACCTCCGCTTCCGTCGCCTCGGCCAGGGCGCATAGAGTGGCCAGGGTCGTCGGACGCCGGACTCCTCGCGGGTCCGTCGCTGTATCGGTCAGCGCTTTGAAGAGTTTTTCGCAGATTTGCTGCTGTCGTTCGGTGCCCAGTTCGGCATAGGCCTTTTCCGCATGCTGATCCAACGCATGGGCCATGCTGCCGATGGCTTCATAATGCGTCAGATCTAGCGGCCCGTCGCCACTGCCCCCGTTTTCCCGGTGGGCCCAAGTTCGGTTTAGGGCGTGCTGCAGGATCGAGAGCTGATCGGGGTTGTCGCCAACGTCGTTGACCAGGCGCGTCAGCAACACCGGCGAGATCTTTGCCCCGCCCACGCCGACCGGCCCGCTGATCGCTGCACGGCGTTCGTCCCGGGTCATGCGCGGCACCAGATATTGCCCGGCGTTGATGGCCTCGGCCAGGCCGGGAAACTGCGCGCAGTCGCCCAAAAAGTCCGAACGCATGGTCAGGACGACGTAGATCGGGTGCTGTGTTTGATTCCCTGCCTCCAGCAGCAGGTTCACAAACGCGGTGGCTTGTTCGCTGATGTCAGAGTCCTTCTCATCGCCGCCAGCCCCCAGTTGCCGGTAACGAAAGAGCTCTTCAAACTGGTCCACCACCACCAGGAGGTTGACGCCCTCTCCCAACCGCGCCTGCTCGACAATGTCTATCAGCCCCAGCTTGCTCATGCGCAAGGTGGTGTCGACGATGTCGGCCAGCGATAAGCCGCCGGCCTGATAGTCGCGAAACAAGACGCCGTCCTTGGCCAGCGCGCGGGACATCTCACGCAGCGGGTCACTGCCGGGCCGGAACTGTGCCATGCGCCAGGCCGTGCCGGCGCGGGCCATCAAGCCCCCGTGCAGGGCCGGGCGCAGCCCGCAGTTGACGAGCGAGGATTTGCCGCTGCCAGAGGTGCCGACCACGGCGAGAAAACGGGTAGCTGCCAGCTTGTCGACCATGGCGTCGACTTGGCTTTCCCGGCCGAAGAACAGGTGGACCTCGTCTTCGTGGAACGGCCGCAGGCCCGGGAAGGGATTGGTATGCAGAGTAGTCGTCGAGGCGCTCATGAGGTTTTGCCGGCTGCGTTCATGACCTGCATGAATTCGGCCATCGCCACCGGCGAGAAGCCCTCGAGGCCATCAATGGTGGGCTTTTTCATATCTTCCATCTCGATGAGGTCTTCTTTATCCGCCGTCTTCGGCTCGGCCAGGTAGGTGTAGCTGGCCAGCAAGGGTTTTTCGTCGCGGTAGCCCGGCATTTTTTTTAACTCATTGTCTTGAGTGTGCTTCCATCCCTCGTCGCCGGTACCGTAAAAGAGCATGACGGCGTCACAGTGGCTCATGGACTGCCGGTTGGCTTCGCGCACCACGCTCGCGTCGCCCTGGAAAACCGGGGTGGCGACTTCGAAACCCTGCTCCCGGAGAAATTTGCGCACGGGCACTGTAGCCTTGCGATCCTTTTCGCTACAGATCAGGTAGATCAGCTTGGTGCCGTCCCCGCTGGCGGTCTGCGCCTCAAGTTGTTTAGGTTCAGGCTTTTCGAGTTTTTTCAAGGTGGCGTGAATCGAGGTTTTCAGGGTCTCGACGTCCCCGATAATCAGGTCCGCCCCGAACTGGACATCGGCGTCGTCATGCAGCGCCTTGATAAATGCCTGTTGTTGCGCCTGCTCTGAGGTTGTTCCTTCGGGCAGCCAGATCACGCGCTGCAAAGCATCGCTCTTGCTGCGCTCAACAGCGAACTCATTTTGCAGTACACCCACCGACTTCTGGCGGGGACCATCGGGCACGGCACCATAGTTATCGCCGATGAGATGGATGGAAAGCGTGCAGCGCTCCAGCAAACTTTGCACGGCTGCGATATAATCGGCCTCATCCCGCGGCAATTGCCGGTCCGGCAGGACCGTATAACCATGGCATTGTAAATCGCCTTCCAGGATTTCCCTGATTTCCTTGCGGTCATAACTGCATTCGGCTAAATACACGGTCGCCTTGGCCGAGACCTGTGCATCTTGAGCGTTGTCGCCAGTGTCGGTCGCCAATTTCTTCAGCAGTTGTGCGACCTCATAGGCCAACTTGTTGACCTTCAGGTTATAAGCCTGTGCGTACTCCTCACCGAAGGCCGCGTCCAGTTCCAACGGTACCTCGTCTTTAGTGGTGTAGAACTCAATCCCGAGGGCACCTTTCATCGCAGACGGCAACGACTCCTGCGTGTCGACCGGCGTCTTCAGCACCTTGAAAATCCTCGATTTGTTCTCGACCGTAACTCCGCCACGCTGTTCCGCCCTTTTGCAGAATTCAGCGACCTCCCTGGTGCACCATTCCGAATTGAGATAGCGGGGCGTCAGCACAGAAACGAGCACAGCGGTCTGTGCGAATTGATCGACGATCTCATCGGCAAACACATCGTTGGTTTGCAGATGGTCGTCTCTCCAGATCCTGGCAGTCTGGCCGAGTTTCATGCTCAGGAGAGCCTCCAGCGACGCATGGAACCGCGTGATCCAGCCCTTATCCCCGGGTGTCAGTGGCTGGTTGTCGATGTGCGCATAGCTGATGAAGAGGTCTTTGTTAAACGTCGGCATACGGCCTTTCTGCCAGAAAGGGTTATCGCCGCCAGGAAACCAATCCTGGGGATCATCTCGGAGGCTACTGCTGGAATTGATCAATAGGACGCGGATCAGGCTAGCGCCTTGGCCGAGGGCTGACAATCAGGCAAATGCTGATTTTTGGGTTCAAAAAACCTGAGTGGCAGTGACTCAGCTCGCGGGGGTGTGATTTACTGAGGTGCTCGGTTTCGCCATTGGGGTTGGCAATCACCCGGAAGACGGGAGAACGGTGCGCCGAGAACGGGTCCCGGCTTGCTGAGCACGGCGCATATCTGGTTGGCATCGCGGGGTCTCTCTGGGGCGATTGGGTTACACCATGCTCCCTTCAGCGATCCACATTTCGTCGAAGGCTAACAACATGCCCCAGAACATTCGGGAATCGACTCAAGCTTGGCTCTCCAGTCTACTACAGCTGCCTCGTCCCTCTCTCTCGCGCCGTTACCTGGCTTGCCCGGAGGCCGCCAGGTGCTCGAGCAATCGCCGGTGCACGAAGATGTAGGCGCTGCCAACCCTTTGCATCAAGTTGAGGCCGCGGGCTTGCTCGAGAAAGCGCGCAAGATTCCATGGTGTCTGCCCGCTCGCGCTCAGGACGGCCCTCAGGACATAGTGCTTGATCACATCCAGTCCGCCGAACCAGAGGAAGAGGGTCGTAACCGTGGCCGTGAAATAACCCAAACCTGGCACGTAGTAGTCACCCACACGAAACGCGGGATGATAGACAAAACCGCCAGCCGCCGCGATTCCCACCGCGATCGCAACGAGCCACACGGCGTTCAGGGCCACGAGGACGGCCATTCTGAGTGAGAGCCTGATTCCCTGGTTCGGCACCGTCTTTGTCTGTAGGACATGGGGCTTGAGACCGCCCAGAATTCCCCCGATTCCTAGGCCTACGATCGCGAAGCCAAGAAAGGGGATCCACCACCGATCCCCCAATGATGAAATGAAAGGCAAAGCGGATCCGACGAGTAAGCCACCAAGGAGCCCGAGTAGCGCGCCCTGCCAAGCATTCCCGAGTGACCAACGAAGAGATTCAACTGTGTTGATGCTGTAGTAGATGCTTCGATTGCGCCCCATGGCACCTGCCAGCAAGGCCAATGCCACACCATTCCAGAGCAGATGTTGTAGCAACACCAAGTCGAATGGGAGCTCCCTCAAAAAACATAGGATCGCTACTGCTGCCCAGGCGACCAGCGACCAAAGGCCCGCGCTTATGAGGCCCTTCACCCCGGCGCGCTGGATGCCGGGCGCCACACGTTCCAGAAGAGGGCGGCCCGAACTGGAGCCAAGGCCTTCGATCCATCCGAAAAACAGCAACCAAAGCGGCAGCGCCGTCAACCAGGCAATCCACTCCCCGGGCTGAAGGAATAACTTTTGTGTCGAAGCGTCGAAGCGGCCGTAGTACCCGGCTCCGTAATACGCAATGTTTACGAAGCCCAACAGAAGACCCACCACGAGGCTGAACCCCGCGAGGTACATCCAGCGCTGGGCGCCGTTTGTCAGCCAGCCCGGTTGCAGATCTTCGATCAGAAACATTGCCTGGTTACGTTCTGACAATTTCCTGGCGATCCAGGATAACCAGCCGAGGGTCCGCTCCTGTGGATAGGCAAGCGCGGCCTTACCCCGTTTTTTGAACATCAGATCGATGTAGGTTGTAAAGAGATGCTTGGTCCGATCCTCTGGGGTCTCACGCCCTGCCAGGTTCTCCACCCCGTAGCCCCGATAGGCCAGACACATCACGTTGAGCATCAGCGGGGAGCGGGCGAGTTCCTGGAGGACGCTGTCTTGTCGGATTGCGTTTCGCAGTCCGGCCAGCTCGGCGCCCGCTTCCTCGACGTACGTGTCGATTTGTGCGTCGGTCAGCGGCCGCAGGCAAATGGCCCCGTTCAGCGTCAGCTTGACCGTCAACTCTTCGTACTGTTCCAGGCGACAGCACACGACCATGCCGGGCAGCCCGGTCTCCTTGCCATACCGGTTGATGGCTTCAACACACGCGGCACGATGCTCACCCATGACCTCATCCAAACCGTCCAGAAGCAGGAGCAACCGCTGGTGCTCCAGCCAATCTTTGCCGATTTTCTTGGGGATCTGATACTTGTCGCTCAGTTCATCCACCAACCAGGTATCCAACAACTGCTTCGGGTCGACCCATGAGGACAGATGAAACACCACCGGAATGGGCTGGGCGGGATTTCTTTCGGCGCGTGTCACGAGTTCACGGACCAACGTGAGCAGGGTCGTCGTCTTGCCAGAACCCGGCTGACCCAGAATGAGGACGGAGCGCTCCACGTCGTCAAATACATCCGAAATGCTTTTTCCCGGAGCGACGGCCCGGGTGCCTTCGAAGGGAAACTCGAGCACGGCCTCCCAGGGATTTCCCACCGCCTGCGGTTGGGTGTCTTTGCCGAGTTCGAGCAGGCCGGCACGTCGGATCGTCTGTTCCAGGACTCCTTCAACCCAAAAGTGCTTGACCTTGCCCAGCAGGATCTTTAAATCCCGTTGTTCGCCTGCATCCAGAGGGCTGGGTTGGTAACTGACGTTGAGCTCTCTCAGCTCCCGGATCTTTCGGGTCTGCCAACGCGCGGCATCTTGTTTGACCCCCTCCTGCAATTCCTCAGGCGTGTTGAACCACCGGGCAGTGAGTCCCGTCTCGACCTTGCCGATTTGATCCAGAAACGCTTGTAATTTCGGATCGCGCTGATTATCGATGCCCGCACGCTTTTCGTAAATCAGACGGTCTTTGTTGCGTTGGGCGGCGTACTCGAATTCGTCGATGGTGTAGTCACCGTAGTCCCGCCAGAAAAGTCCGATGTACAGGTCAGCGCTGTCGATTTCTTCCTTGTAGCTCTGCTGAATCGCCTGCGCCCGCGCCCCGGCGTCCTCCTCGAACACCCACCCGTCTATATTGAGCTCATCAAGTGCGGCCTTTATAGCCGCGCGTTCCAGCGCCAGCTCCTGCATTCTTGAGCTGACGAATACGCGTAGGCGTTCATAGATCATTTTGGTGTGCTCCTCGACATTCGTCCCTCTCCGGATAGTTCATACGATCCGCCACTAACTCATCAATCATTGCCCTTGGCCTCCGCACAGTGCATACACAAACAGGTCGCGATTCGCCTGCCCAAGCGGTCTGTCTACTTCCGGTTCTGGGGATATTCGGCGGCGACCTCTTCGGTGCGTCGCAAGTAAATCGTCTTCCAATGATCGGAGGCCGCCCAGAAGTTGCCCGCGCGCATGAATTGCACATGGGGCCACCCCTCGTCGTAGCGTTTGAGGTCTGCAAGCGCCTTGGCCAAACCGAGCCGATTCGATGCCCTTTCCGGCGCAAACACCACGGCTTTCTGCAGATGCTCTACGACTTTTTCTTTGTCCCATTTGCCGAGTGGCCAGGGTAAGGCGTACAGGAAAGCGAGCCTTCGGTCGGGTCCACCGCCGTCGATGGCGGGATCCAAACGCCACGCTTCTTCGAGCGTCTTGAACAGATCGCCGATGAGGAAAGGGGCCTTGAAACGGTGAACTTCGGCGTAGGCCAAGCCGATGGTAGCGCCGTAATACACGACTTCAGCCTTATGGGGAAACTTGGGTAGGGCCCTCTCCGCCAATGCATAGCCTCGGTTAGCGGCCCACTCCTGCGTGGAGCGGTCACGTTCGGTGAACTCGTCGTAGTAGTTGTAATAGGCGCGGATCAAGCGCCAGAGCACGTCGGCATCATCCGATTCAAGCAACTCGTAGGCGTGGATAGACTTGCGGATGCGCTCCGGATCGCCCGACATGGCGTCGGCATCGATGGCGGCCAAGTCGGCCGCTTGGGCGCTGCCGGCCAGCACAAGACACACGGCGGCGGCTCGGAGGATAAATCCCATCATCACCTTACTTTACTTTTGTGAGCTGTATTCATCTCGCCTCAACGCCCGATAAGGATTTCATAGGTATTTTGTGGCACGCTGTACAGTCGTCTCGCTCCAGGGTTCACCCCGTAACCTGCGGCCAGAACAGATTGAAATACCTGCAGCGCGTGTCCGTTCCGGACACTCAGACCACAGACGTGAGAAATAAGCACGGTTATGGAAAACTTTCCATAACCGTGCCATCGCTACGCATGCCACTGTCACTACTTTGTCACGTTACTTGATCTCGCAGCGGTTCCAGTCTTTACCCCGCCCCTCACTGATTAGGGTTCACTCCTATAACAAGTCCTGCACCGCTTGTTTGAAGGTGCCCTGATCAACCTTTGAAGTGTATCGCAGGTGGATAATCACATCGGTGATTCGCAACTGGGGGGGCTTGCCGTCTTTAACCAGCGAAGGATTATTCTCCAGCGGCATATCAAACCGCCATGTGGAGACAGCGCCCGTGCCCTCGAAGGGGAAGTAGCGGTCATCCAAAAAGAAGTTCAGATTGAACATACCCAGGTCTTCCGATGGTTTGGAGATGGCAATCTGCTGGTTGGTGCGCCAGTTGACCCGCAGGGTGCTGGTGTCCTGCGGGTCATCACTAATGCCCATCAGATAGCTGACAGCATTGCTGTCGGGGACCAACAGGGTTCTGTTACTGGTCTGACTTAGCGAGGCATGCACGCCATCGAAGGCATCAATCTCGCCAGCGGTCTTGACGGAGATGGCCATGGTTTTGATCAGGCGACAATAGTGTCCTGGAAAGTCGAGGTTGAACAATCGCTCGCTCAGGGAAAGTTCACACCCCCCCGTCTGTTTGAGAACTCCAAAGGCTTCAGGGAAGGTCCGCTTCATCGAAATGGTTTTCTCGATTTCCTGGAAGCGGCTGTCTTGATCTAGACGGACCTTATCCATCCGGTTGAGTTCCAGCGTCAAGGATTCTCCCGCCAGTAACCCCTTCTTGAGGCTGTCCCAGTGACCCGGGGTAATGAAGGTCTGGGTGGAGGGCAGCTCAAATTGGAGGGCTTTCTCGGCACCTTTGGCCAGGTCGTAGGCGAGTTTGTAAGCCTGAAAGTATAGCCCGGACAATCTGCCCACCATCCAGTTGCGCAGCTCGCCATTGGTGAACTTAATGCGGAAAAAGTCAGCCACCTCCTGTTTTTGCTGGAGTTCTTTTTCGTGAATGGTCTGCTCAAATTCCATCCGCTGCAAGCGAATGCCGGCAATGGCCATTTGTTTCTCAATTGCCTGCAAATCAAACTCGGCTGTTTTCCCCTCCTGTTTCCACTCCGCCAATCGGCGCTGGTACGCCCCGATGTCCTGAGACATTTCAGCCGCAATGTCCAAACCATCGGCGACTACATCCACAATGGCTCCCTGGGCTTCCAACACAGCAGCCAGGTTATCTCCTGTCAGGGTGGTAGTAGCAAGAGGGCTTCCCCCGAAACCACTAGCTCCAAGTTGAATATCAGGAGTGACCTTCACCATTTTTGCCAATACGTCAGTAATGCCCTTACCAACCTTCAGTGCTTTGACAATATTCTTAGAGGTCATTGCAAACCCTTCTGCAGCATTGAGGGAGAGCCCTGCGGTCCCATCTTCCACCAAAGCTCGATAGCGCTCTTGACGGCCCTCAATATTTTGGCGGGTAATGTTTAGCGCCTCTATCTCTTCCTTCGCCTCACTGAGTTCATATTCCTTGACGGTGGTCATGAGGTTGAGCAGATTGCGCTCATGGATGTGTTGCAACAGGGTGAGTTGTCCTTCTTCTTTGGCTTCAAGCGCCGAGAGTAGGGCTGAACCGAAGTCGCTGACCATTGAGGTGACCTCCTTGGCCTGTTGCAACACCTGAGCGTACCGGTAGTGGGGGACAGCAACACTGAGATCGGCCAAGGCACCGGCTATCCCTCCACCGCCAGCAACGGCCTGCACTAGAGCCGCGGGGTTAATGGGCGGCTGGAACAGGGCCAGTTGCCGGAAGATGCCTTCAATATTCAAACTATGGCGGATTTTGTAAAGGCGATCTTCGACCTGATCCCAATACCCTATAAATTTCTCATTTTCAGGAACACAGAAGTGGGTAATCAGTTGACTGTGGGGACTGCGGCCAATGGCATCGTCGCTGTCCGTCGGCACCGGTATTTTTTCCACGTCAGTTAAAAATTCGATCGCCGCGTTGCGGTCTTGGACAAAATCGTTGTAGGTGCCGATTGCATCCATGCGCTTCACGGTCTTAGCTTTGGGTCTAGGGCCCAGCAGATTAAACGCCAAGATGTAGAGCATCGTGGCTTCGTTGATCGACTCGCGGGTATCCTGGGTGAATAGCGAATCGCCCCAATCCAGGAGATTATCGATATATTTCATGACGATCGATTTCTGATAGGAGGTGAGGCGCAGGGCTGCAATCGCATGGGGGTCAAATGGATCTTCCCGATAGACCGTCAGAGATTCCTCCTGGGTCAACACCGCCTGCAAGCTCTTGGACGTCCGGTTCCGATACGGCAGGTACTGCCAGTACCGATCGTTCGGATTAGGGGGTGAGTCGTTGGGGGTAGCGATTGTGGGATTGAAAATGTAGTGATACCATTTTTGCGCGTCCGCAAATTGCTGATTGGCATTGAGTTGGTTGGCAATCAGGAAGGGGATATGGAAAAACATCTCTTCATAGTAGAGTCGGTAACTGCCCTGGAAATCAATCACAGCCGGAATCTGATTGCGTTCTTCAGGAACAAGATCTGGATCGGGGCGATAGATCTGCCAGAAATCAAGCTCTTTCGCCCGTTGCGAAGCCGGACTGAGGAATTTATCGATTCCACCCGTAAACAGGTTCTGACTGAGTTGATGAATCGCATACGTACTCAACCGCTCAAACTGAAATTCGACTTTGTTGACAGCAGACACAACCGGGGCCTGGGTCTCTTGTAAGTCAAAGGAAACCGAAATATTTTGGGCTTTAATATTTGACGTGTTCTTGGCATTGTCATACCGGACCTGCATCAGTTCTGCAGCGGTAAGCACCGGTAGTTCTTTGTTTTTTTTATCTAAAAAGATGGCCTTGATCAAAAATTGTTCATCCCCGGTATCCAGAATGTACCAACCCGGGCGATTGTGGACGTCAAGAAAAGAGACCTCCTGACTTTGTAATTTCTGGATAATCAAGCGACCGGTATTAGTGGACTTAAGGATGGCACTGTGATCTAGGGTGGCAAAATCATTCACAAACAGGCCATCGGTCGTCATCAAACTCAGATTAGCTTCGCGAGGAGCGTTGGTTGGCTGATGACTTCGGAGGCCAACATCATAGTTTTTGCTCGTAGGTTGCTTTAATTCTAGTTTAAAGCCTTGTTCTTCCAGAAGATTATTGCGGATGCTCTTGATGGTATCGCCATAGAAAATAATTATGCGCTCCCGCTCTGAAAGATGCTCTGATAATGCGCCCTGGAAGGCAATGGGAATCGTAAACGTTAACTCCTCGGATTCGACGAGCGTCATGTGAGACTCTGGGACCTGGGAATTCAGGGGCAGACTGAACAACCCATCTTCCTCGGCTTTGCGCAGAAACAACTCTTCTTGAATCGTTGCTGTGTCTTTGAGCTGATTCCACAGTCGAAATTCAGCCATATGGGTGGTGAAGATCTCGCTGGCAACGGTTTGTCTTCCAATTTCCAGAAGTTCCCCCTGAGCCAATTGCTTACTCTTTAGATGTGTAGTCTTCTCTACAACTTCTGCGCCATCTTGCCCATGCTGAATCAGTTTGACCTGATATCCATCAACCGTTTTTTCCAGGGTTACGGCTACGTGTCGCCAGACATTCCAGGCCGCGGTTGTGGTGAGTTCTTCATTGGCATCGCCAAATCGCACACTCAACTTCAGGGTCTTCGACTCCCATTTAGGTTCTTCCACCTCAATCCGGAGCTGATTAGTCGAGGCTGTATGGGCAGCTTGAATTGCCGCCACGGCATCTCTCTGTCGGGTCGAAACATCTTGCTCCTTTTGAGTCGCTTCAGCTTCTTTTTTGGCCGCCTGGTTTTCCTTTTGGGTCGCCGTGGCCTCCAGAAGTTTTTTCTTGTCAGCATCTGCAGCCTCTGCGGCTGCCCGTGCATTAGTGGCTTCGTTCCGAGCAGTCATCGCTTCGGTCCGGGAGGCAATGGCATCCTCCTGTGCCTTAATCGCAGAGGCTATTTTACCGATTGCATCGGTGGGGATCTCTGCAATCGGTGTTTTTGGAATCTTGGCTAATTCTTTAGCAGCCTCTCTAAACTTATTCTCCTGACTCAGCTTAAGCGCTTTCTCGGTAAGGTTCACAGCAGTACTGACATCATTTTCTCGGATTTGGGCACCTGGAATCGCAGTGTAATAGTTGGTTGCCGTCATCTGGAAGCTGCCATTGTCATAATTCAGCAGGGTCAGCAATTGGGCTTGAGCATCTAGATTGTGCGTCTCTCGGAAAGCTGGATCATTGATATTCTCCTGAGAGATGGGTGTGCGCTCTTTTAGGGGTTCCTTCGGATCTTTGGCAATAGACCCTTTATATTTCACCTCTTTCTCTTCCTTGACAAATTTTACCCAGAACGACCAGGTGAGCTGTTTCATATCAAAGGGGGGTAGAGTAAGGAACAGTTTTGTATTTTCATCAATCTGCAAAAACTTTTGATTAGGATCCGGTATCGGTTCTGGTATCGGTTCCGGCTCAACCGTGGTCGAGGGAAGATTAAACTTGAATGCTCGTTGCACATAGAGCTTTTGCCACTTGATTTGCTTGCGCTCCTCCTCGGACAGTTGGGTTTCCAGATGGGTCTGGGGCGAGATCCAGGTTTTTCCAAAGTTGTAATACGAGTATTTCACGACCGTTTTATAGACATCCACATTTTTCTGCACCCGCCCCACAATGCGATTATCGAACAGATAGTACTCACTATCGATGGTCCAATCAGGTCCAGGTCCCTTTAACTTGGTTATTTGTTCTGTTGAAAGTTCCTTTTCCAATTTTTTGGCGGAGTAAAGGCCTGGCTCCTTAAGACTTCTTTCCAGCAGATAATCCACAGGAAATGAAAGAAGATAAGGATCGCTGAGTCTTAAATCCTGAGATTCCTTTAATTTGGAGAATTCGGTCCAAAAGAGCAGCAGCTTGCCAAAGGCGTAGACGGGCGTGGCAAAGTCCGAGTTGATCGCCACGTCAATTTTTTCCCAGGGGAGCCAGCGTTCTCCTTGCCCGGTTTTCATGTGTTTGCGCAGATAGTACATGCGTGGCTGGGTATCGGTCCGCCCAATCAGGTACAGGGTTTCATCGCCCGAATTGGGATCACCCTCTAATTCGCGATGCAAATAACTGCCCACGATTTTGAGCTTGGCCAGTTCAGCAAATTGATCCAGGTAGCTGATGTAGGCTTTTTCAACCGCCTCCTGGTTGATGTCGGCCTGGAGGAGGTTTTGCTCTAATTCTTTAAACAAGGGGGTTTTGGTGCGGCGCAGTTCCGGCTCGATGTAGTTTTCCGGATACAGGAAGACTTTGCGATTGGCTTCCCAGACGCGGTAGTTTTTGACCCATTCCCATTCCTTTAGCGGGATGGTAGCGGGATTTACACCCGCTTCTAGATTCATCAGGCAACGCTGCACATAGAGTTGTAAGCTGGCTGTGGCCTGCACGATGCGCGAGGTCTCGACTTCACTGCCCATCTGCATATCGAGCAGGAAGTATTCATACAGAATATCCGGATCTTTTCTCCCTTCGTAGTGATGAGCGTCCAGTTTTTTCATGGCCAGCGCCAGCAGGGCATCCCGTTTTTGGACGGCGAGTTGGTTTCGGATCGGCTTATAGACTTTGGCCCATTCTTCCGCACTATAGTTAGCCCGCAACACCTTGAGCAGTATTGCCGCTTGCCGGCTATAGAAGGCAAAATCCAGATGCTGGGTGCTGGATAATTGAATCAGGAAGTCAACATCGCTTCCCATTGATTGAGCCAAGGCAAAACACTGCTGCAAACGGTGCAACACCTCCACCTGGTTGTGGTTTTTGCCGCCCAAGGATTTAGCTAATGTTATCAGCTGGGGGGGTTCCCAGCCTGTCAGAGCAGTCAATTGCCGTACATTCTCGTCGTTGGCACTAAGCTCCGACAGGTCGATGGCTCCCAGACCCAACACCCCGATCAGCTGACCGTCCTCATCGTTAAAGGCCGTCTTAAGCTGCTGAAACTGGGCTAGGCGATCGAGGTTGTCTAAGGATGGTTGCAGGAGGTCTGTCAATGCCAGGGGAGTCGTTGCCCACGTGAACACCATCTCTGGTTTTTTTAAGAACGCCTTCGCTTCTTTCACACTCAATTCAAATTTAGCCAGCAGATAGAGAAGTTTGACGAACTTGGCCAGGTATATCGACAGGTTGCCCGGAATGGGCGAGTCGGCCGCCTGAATGGTGTAGATCTCTTTGATGAAGGCAACCGCATCGACGGCATTTTCTTGGCCGTCTAAATAGTCAATCACGACGTTGACCAGATCTCCTGATTCCTCAAACATATCAGTCAAGCCCTGCGACAATGCTTCCGATAGGGCCGCTCGCAACCGGGTGAGGGTCTCGTGAACCGTGCCCTGAATCTGCTCTTGTCGCTCTTGCCGATCGAGGCGTTGCTCTAGCCACTCTCGAATTCGAGCGCGTTTTTTGAGAATGGCAGGTTTTTTTTGATCGGGTGCAGGCAACAGTTTCAATAACTTTTCATCACTGAAGCTATCAGGCTGCTGACGGTGAACCAATCCATTGTCGGCCAGCAGGTTCTGAGCCATGAGCGCTTCCCGAACTTGGTCGCCCAGGCCCTTGCGGAGAAAGTCGAGTTCTGTTTTCAGGGTGTCAAACTCGCCCATCCAGTTTTCGGTGGTGGCCAGGTACTCGGTCAACCCGCTCAGATCACTCAGGGCCGGGCCGGGCTTGACCGCCGCGAGTGCCTGTATCTGTTTTTGCATGGCAGTGAGCTTGACTAACTCGGTTGCCTTGACTAACTCGGCTGAATTGATGACCTCTACCAAGGCGTGGTCTTGCAGAAATTGAAAAATCGTCATGGATTGCGCCTGACTGATCTCGGTCGTGGCAAACGACTCCCCGCTGACCAGGATGTCTTTCGCTTGCTCTCCCAATTGCTTGGCCAGGGTGCGCAGATCGGTTTCAGAGAAAAGTTCCGCATGCTCTGTGGTCACCGCCTTGCCAAAAAAGATCAGCTCGGCTACCGATATCCCGGTGCGCTGCATCCAGGCGACCCGATCCCTCAACCTCAAGACATCAGACAGGGTCTCAATAGATGTCTGGTTCATTGTCTTCAGCAACTCCAGAAATTCCATCACGGGTAGTCTTAATAGCTTCGGGAGTCGAGCCAGTCGATAGAGACGGGTCAGGTATGGGGTGTCCAGTTCGATACTGATTTCGGCACCGCTCAAGTGTTTGACGAGCGCATCCAGATCCTGACTGGACACTTGCAGAGATGCCATCAGTTTTGAACGGGTCTGGCGATCGCGGTTGCGACTCTCCTGCCCGGTTCTATCCCAGCGAATGGGGCGATCCAGGTGATAATCCCAGCGTTCTGTCTTATCACCTTGGGTATTGAATACCTGATCAAATAAGGTGGAGCTGTCTTCTCGCCCGACATGCTTCAGGGTGGACCACAGTGCCGTCAAGCGATCGATGGACAAGTGATGTTCGTCCTTGAGGCGCTTGATATCGGCAATCTGGTGGAGTGCGGTTTCGTCTAAGGTGACCGGGGTGAGGGCACTCACCGGCAAGTCTTGCAGGGATTGCCGCAGGAATTGCAATTGCTCTGTTTCTTCGAAGCTGCCCAAGCGTTTCTTGCCCGATTTGTCCGGAATTTGGATGCCCGATGCTTCATCCAGATTCCAGAGCAAGTCTAGATCCGGTGGGGGGAGCGTGAGATCCAGATCCTGAGACCAGTTGTCTGCAATCTCTTGCGCTGTACGCGCACGGTTCCAAAGGCGGACCTGCAAGATGCCCCCGCTCAGCCCTGAGCTGTCCACCCCTTGGCCTTCGCCATCATGAAACTGCACTGTGCTCTGGGCACGACTTAGGCTGAAGGTGGTCTTGTGCTGCCACAGTTTTGATCCCGGCCCCATCACGGCCAGCTTGCCATCCAGGTAGCCCCGTAGCGACTCTGGACGCACCTCGTCTCTACCATCTAAAACAATTGCGGCATGGTGCCACCGGCCCGATTCAATCCGGTCGGTCTTAAGTCGCCAGACCCGCTGTAGATCGACCGGGTTCACCCACCAATTCTCTTCATGCGTAGTCTCCCACCGGCTTTCGTCAGTGGGCATGTTATATCCCACGAAATAGAGTTCACTGTCGTAGACATAGAGGAGTAAGTCCCGCTGCCCATCGCCTTCGTGATAGATCACTTGCTTGCGGTGAGAAATTGTCTTATTTCGAACCTGGAACCAGACTTCGATGGTTCGTTGTTGGCGTTCATGGGGATCACCCGGATCGGCATAGTGCACCGATTGGCTGCCGTTGAATGTGAGGATTTTCCGCTGCGCGCTCCAGAACCCGGTATCCGGCAGGTTGACCCCAATCGGAGCCGGTGGTGCTGCTGGCATACCCGGTTTCAGTGTCGGCTGTTGGGGGGAGCCAACGCGGATCTGATTGCCGGTCTTACCTCCCAACTGCCAGTATCCCATCAGCGCGTCCGATGCCTCCGGACGTTGATACCGACCAGCTGCAATTTGTTCATTGGTGCGGGCCATGTTCCAGAGCCGCACCTCTTTGATCTGCCCTGCAAAGTACTGCAGGATCTGGCTACCCCCATTCCGGCCAATTTCGAGACCCGTCATCTTCAGCTTGAACGGAGTAGTCAGCTTCAACGGTGGCGCATCCGCCACTCCGTTGACCAGGAAGGTCACGCTGGCTGCCTGCACCCGCACAGCAACATGGGTAAATTCCGTTGTGTTGATTTCGGTGGATCCTGCTAGCGCTGTCCCGTCCGTAGTCAGCGTCAGGTGCCCATCTTCATTGAGGCCAAACGCAGTCAGAGCGGTATTGCCGTTTGCTATTTCGCCGATGCTAAGGATGGGATTGGGTCTGGTTCCGCTTGGCTTGACCCAGGCTTCTACCGACAATTCGGTCAGGACTCGCTCTGATTCCAGCTCACCGGCTAGATATTGGCCATTTCCATTAAACTCCAGCGCCGTTTGCGCGAGCGGACGGCGCAGTAGGGGAAAGGCATCGATGGTTGTCCACTGCAGTTGGTTGTCCTGGATATCAATGGCCTTGAATAGGGTGTCGTTGAGCTCGTGGCGATCGCGTGACGGTGTGTCCGACCAGTGCTCGGGGTTGACTTTGCTTGACAGTAAGAGAGGCTGAAACACTTGCAAATCGTCGAAATACTTAGCGCCTTGGCCTAATGCCCAAAGACCGACCGTGCCGGTTTTGAGGCGATCCTTGGCATCATCATAGGCGTCAATCTGGAAGTCAGCAGGCTCTGGCTCGGAATCCTGCCAGACTTTTGCTCGGATATTGGTGCGTGTCCCCGTGTCTTCGACTTCAATGTGGAACCGATACCAGGTGTTTGACTTGGGATTGATCCCAGAGTCAGCCTTACCTTTGATCAGCTCATCGGAGGTTTTCCCATCGCCTCGATGGGGAGAGATATGGAAAGTGGCGGGTTTCTTCGTCGAATAGCGTCTCAGGCGGTAATAATGGTCATGTTTGCCTGGCTCGACCGTGTCATCGGCATAGCGACTGAGAAATGTCACCCCAATCCCCGCGTTAGGGTTGGTGACGTACAGCCTGCCCGTATAGATGTAGTTGCCCCAATCGAGCACACCGGGAGCCACGTAGTGGGAATGGATATTCGTGTCTGTAGAGACGGTACGAAATGCAATAGTGGTATCAATCTGAGCCGTTTTGAAGAGGGTTTTGTCTTCCTCACGGCTATTGTCCTTACCGGTATTTCTCCAGTTGAGCGGATCTTGATCGGGGGCATAGGTCTGAAAGGACTCGGAGAGGAGCAGCTTTTGGATGACACGCAGCTGGTCAAAGTATTTTGAGCCCGGGCCGGTTGCCCAGACCCCGACCGTACCCGACTGGAGGCGAATGCTGCTATCGTCATAGGCCATCATCTGAAATGCCGGGGGCTCAGGGGTGCCTACTTCCCAAACCTTGCCGCGGATTTCGGTCCGGTTCACAGTCTGCTTAGACATGACCTGCAGGCTAAAGCGATACCAGGTGTTAGGCGCCGGATCGATCCCGGAATCGGTTTGATCGGTTTGCGGGTTCAGGCTACGGACAGGCTGAACCCCATCCGGATGAGCAGCCAGATGGAAGGTGCGGTGCTCGGCGTCTCGTCGTAAGCTGTAGTATTGGTCAATGGCTTCTGGATCACGACCGAGGACCGTGACACCAATACCGCTGTTGGCTTCAGTGATCCGCATCTGACCTTCGTAGGTATAGTCTTGCCAGGCGAAAGCATCGACCTCCGGCCTATGATAGTGAGCATGAATGTTGTTCAGGGTGGAGTCCGTGCCGAAGGCGGCACGACCAGGACTGCCAGTGATCTTTAGCTCTCTAAATAGACGTTCTTTACCGAGGGGGATGATGCGATCGCCTGTGTCGCGCCAGTGTTCTGGCTCTGGCATTTGCGATTGGGCCTCAAAATTAATATCTAGCCACAGATCAGCCGGGTTGGGGTTGGTACTAGTCGTCGGCCAGACGCACAAGTTGTCGAACTGTCGTCGTGAATCAGTATTGTTGCCTACCGTCCATACACCCACCGTGCCGGATGTGATCCGAATATCGGGGTTGTCGTCGTAAGCCTCGATCTGAAAATCAGCGGGCTCCTCCTTGCCCGCCGGCCAGATTTTCGCCTGAATGGTGGTTCGGGTGCCGGTGTCTTTTACCCGGATCAAAAAGTGATGCCAGACATTCGCCTTGGGCTGAATCGTGGAAACCGTCTTGTCGCTAGCCGGGTCAGCACTCTTTAGAGCTTGTACCCCAGCCGGATGGGCCACCAGATGGAACGTGGGGTGATCGGCATCCCGACTCAGGCGGTAGTACTGATCTGTACCAGTACCGTCAGGATGACGACTCAGGAACGTGACCCCAACGGCATCATTCTTGTTGGCAATCCGCAGTCTTCCCGCGTAGAAGTAATCCTTCCAGGCCAATGCCTCTGGCTTGTCGTAATGGGAATAGATATTCACCAGCTCGGTATCGGTATGGGTAGTTTGCAGGGCAATTTGGCGCTGTTGCAGTGTCCCCGTAAACGGATTGCCATGTTGTGCCCCCGCCCTATCGCGCACTAACCAGCCAGTACCTTCATCCAACGGCAAATAGGCCAACAGATCGGGGGTAATCATGGGGGCCACGATGCGATCGCGCCTCAACTCCTCCGCCGATTTGACCGTCCGCCACAGACGCAGCTCGGTAATCTGCCCGGCAAAGAAGTGCTGATCTTCCGTGCCCGGCTTCGTGGGGCCGTCATCAAACCCGGTGATCATTCCCTCCGCCAGCCCCCCAAGACAGACAGCGCCCACCGGGCTCAGGCGAAATCCTGGAGCCACCTCGGTCGTCTGGTCTGCGGTGGTGAGGGGGGTCCCATCCAAAAAGGCTCGAACTTCAATCACATCAAGGGGCAACGGTGGGTCCGTGGCCGGAAACTCGTTATGGGTCACCGCCAGATGGTGCCAGTGATCGTAGGTAAATTTAGGATTTTTTTGCGTGAGGAGCAGGGACGACCGGAATTCAGTCTGCTCAAAGTTGTTGCACCACTGAAGCACATAGAGTCGATCCTTAAACAAGTAAATGCTCAGGCCAGCTTCCTTATCTCCCTGGGTAAAAAGCACCTGCTGACGATTAGCCAGCTTCTTGCGATCGGTGGCATTGAACCACAATTCCAGGGTCCACCGATCTAACCGACCCAAGCCCCAGTTTTTCGCGTTTTGAATCACGAGCACATCATTATCGCCGTCCAGATGCAGCACTGTTTCCCGAGTAAGGATCGGCGGGGAAGGTAACGGGCGCATTGCCTCCACAGGCTGCGATGTGTAGTCCTGGGGAAAGTATACAGAAGCTTGGGACTGAAGCTGCTGTGGGGAATCCAGCACCAGGTCTCGACGCACCCATTGAGGTTGGGCAGCAAATCCCTCACCGCCCAGCTTGCCGTGGTTGCCACTCCCAGATAGGTCAGTTAATGAGTGATCAACGGTTTCGATTAGTGGCCAGTAGCCGATCAGGTTCTCCGTTTCATCAGCAAGGCGGCCGTAGCGGTCGTTTGCGATTTGATTAGGAGTACGGGCAACTTTCCAAATCCGGACTTCCTTAAGCACCCCGGCAAAAAATTTAGCGGTCAGGTCACGCCCAATATTGAGATCTTCGCCCACCACCTCCAGCGGTGTCGTCAAGGTAGCACCCTGATCGGGTCTGCCGTTGATATAAAACCGGACGGTCTTCTCCGCTACCATCACCGCAATATGGGTAAAGGCATCGCTGGGAATCGTGTAAAGACTCGCCATTTCAAAGGGGTTGGCAGGTGTCCGCCCATAAAACGATAATTGGTTGAAAGCATTAATCCACACCATAAAGTGTAGTTGCTGGTCCGCCTGACTCCCCTTACTCAAGATCACGTGGCTGCCAGCGCGGGATGGATTGATCCAGGCTTCAACCGTGAACTCCTTGCCCGTTACTTGGCTCACATTACGGCAGGCCACATAATCGTTGATACCGTCAAATCGGAGAGCGGTTTCGGCAACATAGGGGGACCTTAGCGATCGCAGCGCCCAATCCAGCTCTGCAAACGACCAGCCCAACTTGCGGGAGAGCCGCAAAAATCGATAGATGCGATCCAGCTTTTGAGAGCTCAAGTTGAGCAATTTGTCAAAAAGAAGGTTGGGATATTCGGGGTCTGGTGTGTTGGGGGCGATCGTCAGATACCCCAACCCATCATTCACATTGTTGATAAATAATAACCGAGACAGCCCTGCATTCACCTCATGTCGATCTAAATCCTGAAAGATCAATTCATTCAGTTGTTTGCGGGTCAACCCTGTTTGCGCTAAGAACACCTCCACATTTTCTAACCCTGCATTGCCAGGTAATGAGGCATCAACAACCCCATAGCGTTGGGATAAATCAGCAGGTTGCGAAATTTCTGAAATGATTACACTAAACTCTTTGGGCGATAACTCCAGAAATTCTCTGGTGATCAGATGTTTGATTATTGTCTCGTTCTGACCCAGAGACGGTTCAAAAGTTTGATAGATCTGATGCAAACTGGTTTTGAGTTGTTTCAAATAACTCCGAATTTCTGCCAACGGCAAATCGAATGGCAGGGACATTGGGAAGATCTCATCCTTGACCACCTCGTAGGTGTCACGATCGGCGCCCCCCCCTGTTTTTACAAAAGCTTCCAGTAACTCATTAACCAGATCAATATACGGAATCAGATCGCTGGTATTGATCGCATCCAACCGAATTCGAGCTAAATCAGGTCTACGCTCTTCCAAAGAACACCATGACGGAATTGGATTTTTTTGAGTAATATTTTGCTCAACGAACCGCATCAGATCCACGAAATACGCCGCCGGACCAAAAATAGAGCGGTAGTGATCACACTCAATAAAATCCAGATTGCCAAATAGCCGATTGTATCCAGGAATTGATTCCTGCTGATTAATGAATGCTTCCGGCAGATTTTCTGGCAGATTGTTGAATAGTGTTTGTTTCAAATAGGGAGAAACGGCATCTTTGATATTTACCCAAAGCAACGCAGCACTTTCCTGAAGATTGGCCGCTGTTCTATGAATTTGTCTCGCCTCTCGATCTCCGCCTGCCAGCTTCTTTCCATACAGTTTCACAAATTCGTCTTCTGGGATGCTGACGATTTGCTGAATGGAATTCATCTCGGGGTGATTTTCCCGGAATTGCTGCAAAGCCTCCTGGGCTGGCGGTAGACGCAAGGTGGACATCATAAATCTCCTGGATGATTAGATAATTAGCTGTAGGCTATTTTCTTTGTATGAAAGGGCATATGAAAGGTCAGGTCTTGCCATGCATCATCGCCGGGTGTGGTATCGGCTCATATATATAACGGTCCGCGCCATGGGCGCTCAGTTCTTGGGCCGGACGCGTCAGACTGCATAGGGTTCCCCTACGATTGCGAGGTTCCTTGAGTCCTGAATCATACGGTGGGGGTCGACTGCGTGATTCGTGCGCAGGGTAATCCTTTTACCAGGGACCGCCAATCAGGCCATTGCTGATTTTGGGGTTCAAAAAACCTGAGAGAGGCCCTGTGAGGGGACAGGGGGTTGGTATTACTCAATGACATAAACGGGGGATTATGAACAGGTACGATAAATGCCGGATTTCGTCCCGGCAGCCCAGGTCCTTTTGGTTAGGCAAAAGGACCCAAAACCAGTGACGCCCCGCCTGGTCACATCAAGAGTGGGCGGACGGGAGCCACGAGAAGGCAGGCCAACTCGCGGAGCCTGCCCTGAGATTCTATGGTTTATGTCAAACCTTGTGTGATCCGCTCTGGATGAAATGTTGTACGGTAATGATGAATCGACCAAGCGGCCCGGGCGATTTTACGAGCGATGATCACCAACGAGGCTGTCGTGCTCCAGCCTTGCGTGCGGTACGATTCGTAGATCGGTTTCCAGACTTTAGTTTTGATGGCCGCCATCGCGGCGTTAAACAGCAACCGGCGCAACTCGGCGGGGCCGCGTTTGGACAAGCGGCGGCGCCCCGCTTTGCGCCCCGAGTCATTCGCACGCGGATCCAACCCGGTGAAGGCGACGAAGGCATCCGCCTTGCGAAACGGCACACGCTGCAGCGTATTGGTCAAGCTGATGCCGACCAAAGGACCGACGCCCACAATGGTTTGCACCCGCTGTTGCGCCTCCTGGTGTTGAGGTGAGCCGGCAGCCAGCGCGGACAGGGTCGCATCAATCTTGGCAATCAAGGCCTCCAGCTTGCTCACCACGGCCTTGAGTTCGGCGGCAAAGCCGCCCAAATTACGCATGCTCAGCTTCAGCGTGCCTTTGAGGCGGACGATCGTAGCGCGCCGGCGAATGAGCCGGTCCAGCTTGCGTTGGTTGGGCGTGGGGGGCGTGTAGGGGCGCAAGCGCCTATGCTCTTGGGCGATGAGTCTGGCGATTAATTCCGCATCCACCCGGTCGGTTTTGGCCCGGTTGCCCATGGCCTTGGCGTAGTGCCGAGTCTCCAAAGGGTTCAGCAGGAAGACGGTATGCCCTAGGGCCTGTGCCAGGTCCGCCAGCAATTCGTGGTAATCGCCAGTGGATTCCAAGCCGATGCGGCTGCCTGCCGGGAGAGATTTCAGCCATGCCCGCAAGAGGGCCCGCTGATTGGAAATACTCTGGACCGGAAACCGTGACTCAGCGCACGCGACTACAACGGCGTCTTTGGCCACATCCACGCCGACATTCAGAGCGGGTTGTATCATCGTAGCCTCCTAGAAAGAAATGAATGAATGACACTGGGGTGGCACACACCAACGTGAGCTTGCAGGTAAATCGGCGGTCAGAGTCCCTGCCGCGAGATTCTTCATCGACGTTTGTGGTGTGGGTGGGAGAGTTCTCAGGGAGTCTGTCCGCTGTGCGGCAGATGGTAGTCGATGTCCCTCCACCCCAGTTCTCCTTAGCTTCTCAAAAATTGAGCTGTAGACACCATACAAGCCTTGTCGAAGGGCTCACACAAGGCCCGCCGATGGATACGAGCCTCCACCCCTGGGACCGGGCGGGAGGCGTCGAACAATGTGAGGGGATAAGGCAGTCTGGGTCAGGAGTTAAGGGTTGGTAGGTTGAGGCAAGGGGCGAGGTGGAGCTTGGGGTAACGGCCACCTATGCAGCGTGAGGTCGGCGGATCTTAGGGCCCGACCCCTGGAGTGGCCGGCGGTTTTCCGCCGGAGCCGGGG
The DNA here is from genome assembly GCF_032051675.1 of Candidatus Nitrospira neomarina. NCBI lineage: Bacteria > Pseudomonadati > Nitrospirota > Nitrospiria > Nitrospirales > Nitrospiraceae > Nitrospira > Candidatus Nitrospira neomarina. The sequence continues at coordinate 104,859 of NZ_CP116968.1, read as the reverse complement.
AGGTTCAGGCCTTGGCTGAAATAGGTATGGCCTGCAGCCACGGTGCGGATAGCGCGGGTGAGGTCGGCGAAGGAGTCGTCTTTCAGCATATAGCCGGACGCACCGGCCCGGACCATGGCCTCCACAAATTGTTTGTTGTCGTGCATGGAGAGCGCCAATACTTTCACCCTCGGGTGCGAGGACAGCATTTGGCGGGTGGCTTCCATGCCATTCATGGGGAGCATGGTGACGTCCACGATAACCAGATCGGGGGCCTGACCCTGCCGTGCCAGGTCTTGAATCGCCCAAACCCCCGCTTGACCATTCTCCACTACGGCCACCACGCTCATGTCCGGTTCTTGATTCAGCTTGTTCCGCAGGTGCTCACGATATGCCCGGTTGTCGTCAGCCAGGACAATGGTGATGGCCATGCCGGTATTCCTTATCTGCGTTCATGTCTTCCTCATGGTTCTGGTTCGGTCTTGTTCGGAGGAGCACACAGTCGCGTTCAGCATTTCACCTGCTATCTGGGCTCGTTTGGTCGAATAGAGGTTACATTCTCATGGTCACTAGAATGGTTCGGTCGCATGGGAATACGTCATATTGTTGACAATCTTGTGCTCTATCGACAATCAGGCAATTGCTGAGATTGAGGTGCTAAAAACCTGAGATGGAAGTAGACCATCACCGCGAGGGGCGCCTACCAGTCAACGAGAGTGTTTGTTTTGGGGGTTTCTACCCTACCCCACCTCCCCTTTCAAAGGGGAGGGACACGGAAGTCACGGTATTTGTGAGTCATTAACAGGCGGATGGCGAGGGGATTGCCTGAGGGTTTCAGGGGTGTTCGAGCACTATTCGTGTCGACGGGTTACGAGTCTACGGAGGTCAGGCCTTCCCGGATGGCATACTTGGTGAGCTGGGCCAGGTTTTGGAGCTGCAACTTGGCCATGCAATGTTCGCGGTGCGTGCCGACTGTTTTCACGCTCAGGCACAACCGATCGGCAATCGCTTTGGTGCTTTGCCCTTCTGCGAGCAGCTGCACAATCTCCCGTTCTCGCTCTGTCAACTGCGAGAAGACTGAAGCGACTGATTCAGGCCGGCGGGCCTTGTAGTCATCCACCACCGTGCCGGCGATTCGGGGACAGAGGTATATCTGGTGCCCGATCACGGTATGAATGGCCGTGACCAGTTCTTCAAACGCACAGTCCTTGTGCACATAGCCTGAGGCACCGGCGTCGAGCACGGCTGAAATGAACCGTGTGTCTTCATGCACGGTAAGACAGAGCACTTTCACCGCAGGAACGCCATTGGTGATCAGGCGGGTTGCCTCAATGCCGTTCAACCCGGGCATGGTCACATCCATGACGACCACATCTGGTCTCAAGTCGCGGCTCAAGTTCACGGCTTGGAGCCCGTCGCTGACTTGCTGGATTACTTCCATGTCAGATTGCCTTTCCAACAAAGAAGCAAGACCCTCACGGATAATCTGATGATCATCGGCCAGAAGAATTCGGGTATTCATGTGCGGTCTCCCTGTGTGTATGCGGTGCACCACTCATCGTCTGGACATGAAGCATGGTCGCGGATAACCACACAGCGATGACTTACCCTAACGGAACGACAATGAGCACTTGAGTCCCACAGCCCAGGGACGACATGATCTTGAAGCGCCCCCCGATGCCCTTCACTTGTTCCCTGATGCTGAAAAGACCAAACCCACCCTTTGGACCAACCCTGTGACCGATGCGGGACGCATCGAATCCCACTCCGTCATCTTCCACGGTCAGTTGCAGGTGTTCCCCATTACGACAGATGGAGACTGTCGTGTTACATGCGCACGCGTGTTTCCGAATGTTGCGCAATAGTTCCTGGACGATACGAAAAATCACGACGCGCGTGTTATCAATCAGCATGGTCACCTGGTGATCGGTTTTAAAATGGAATGCGGGGCCGTTTTGTTGTGTGTGCTGCTCACCCTGGCTCTGGATGGCGGCCTCCAGCCCCAGTTCGTAGAGAACCGGGGAACTCAACTCAAACGTGGCTGAGCGGGTGGCCCGAGCGGCTTGATTCACCAAGTCGCGGATATCCTTGAGGAGCTGCCCGGTTTTTCCGTCGGCCTCCGATTCCGTCAACTCACCTGCTTTGAGCTTGAGAAGCGCCAGGACCTGCCCGATGTCGTCATGCAGACCGATGGCAATTCGCCGCCGTTCCCGTTCTTCGGCCACCGAGACTTCTGCCGCCAAGACACGAAGTTGAGTTTGCTGTTCAATCAGCTGATGCTCGGCCTGCTTGTGTTCAGCCATCTCCTGTTGCAGGCGGGCATTGGTCACGAGCAGGGAGGCCGTGCGGGCCTGCATGAGGTGCCCGAGATCTTCATGCTGAGCTTGGAGAGCCCCTTTGCATCGTTTGAGATCAGTGACATCGACACACGACCCCAAGTATCCGCCATGGTCGCCGTCTTCTGTCATCCAAGGCACGCCGCTATGTAAGACCCAACGATATTGGCCATCCGCCCGGCGCAGGCGGTGCTCCATTCGAAAGCTCAGCCAGCCGTGGAACGCTTCCAAGTACGTGTCGAGACATCGCTGGCGATCATCGGGATGAATCCCGTCTGTCCACGTCATCGCCAGCTCTTGCTCAAGCGTTCGTTCCGTAAACGTTAACCATGACGTATTGAAATACGTGCAGCGCGTATCCATTCCCGCAATCCAGATCATGCCGGGCATCCTATCGGCCATGATGCGGAGGTTATTTTGTTCGCGCGGCAGCGAGCTAATATCGAGGTTCTGTTGCATTTACTTTGCAAAAATTAGAAGGTATGAATCCTTCTATAACAAAACAAAAGAATAATAGAAACCTTGAAGGCTAATCTTTGCTCTGAAAACCACAGGAAATACATATGGTGCTCCTTAATGAGGGAAAATGCCCCATTTCTCTTCCGGCAAATCACACAGTTTTTAATTGGTCTTCAATGCGAGCTGTTTCCATTCTATTCTCAATGGATCAAACCCTTGTTATCTTTGACATTATTATCACCATTGACTCATTCCGGTTATTTGAATTCCATGAAATACGAAAGTGGATCTACCCCGTTCATCCCTCCGGACCTGCGATTTATTTTGTTTAGTAGACTCCGAATTGCCCTTTGGCCAAGTTATCACAAAAACTTTCCATGTCGGCCAGCTCATGTTTGATCAATTCCTGGACCTCCCCCGAGATCCGCTTTAGTGAAAATCCCTTCTTCACCCCGACCTGAGCTGAGACAACCAGTGGTTCGTTCACCGGTGCACCGATCCGACTGACCATCCATACCGTGGCATCGCGGACCCCTGGTATTTGTTCATATGCCTTCAGGGCCAGTTCACGAGCCCACACATTATAAATTTTCCCGACATGACTGACAGGGTTTTTCCCGGCCGCGGCCTCCCCGCTCATTGGTCGATTCAGCGCGATGACCCCTGAAATGCGATTCCCCCGTCCCACCTGTCCTGAATCTCCCTGCTCCGCAGAGGTTCCCAACAGTGTTAAATACATGCCCTTCAGTCCTTGACCCGGGCGATCAAGCGCATTCACGACCACGTCCACTCGTTTACAGGAATGAGGTTGCTCATTAATAAAGCGCTGCACATTCTGAAGGACCTTCGCCTTTCGAGCAAAATAAGCTTTTTCTGTGGTGATCCGCTTGGCAAGAAACGGCATGGCCACCGTCAGTGACAGCATCCAGTCCATTCGAACGGCCATGACTTTGACATCCTCACCGGTTTCCGGAAACGCCCGCTTAAACCGGGTCCCGTTTACATACTGCTCAAGATCCACCACCAATCGTTCGGTGGGAGTCAGCGGAGCATAGCCGACCCCGGCTGAAGTATCGTTCGCGGGAAGTACCCCCGATCCATGTTCAAAAATCGCCCCGAGTTCAGCAGAAGTCGGTTGCAACTCAATTTGATACCTCATGTGGGTATCGGGATTCACATTGGGCAAATGGCTCTTGATCCACGTTCGCGCCGTCTCAACGGCGATGTCAGACACGGGGATCGTTTTTCCTGGAACGCCGAAGGAAGCCCGGTCCCCAAGGATCAGGCGCATCGGGTGGGTGACCCGACCACCGCCCAGATGCAATTTCACCTGACCCGCCACCAGCAGGCATTTATCGATATTATGGTGCAAAATACGACCAAAGGTTTCCTGATACACCTTGGACAGTTGAATGGACACGGCTTCAGCAAGGGCATCACAAATCGTATCGGGATGCCCCTTGCCTTTCCGCTCGACAATTTCAAGAGGTTGCGCGTCGACCGGCACGGCTGGTGCCTGATGAATCAGAATACGGGTCTTCATCCTAGGAATCCCTCAGGGAGCGGTAATGTCACCGGACTTGTCTCGCAAGGTTTTCACCAATTCTTCGTAGGAGGAATCCCGAATAATGCGATCGAATTGAACCCGGTAATTTTTCACGAGACTCACTCCATCGACCACCACATCGTACACCCGCCAGTTGCCATCTTTGAGTAGGAGCCGGTAATCAAGAGAGATTTCCGTTTTGTTTGACGCAATAGTGGTCTGCACTTCTGCAAAGGAGTCTTTGAGCCGTTCCTTGAGATACTGGACTTTTTCTCCGGAATAGTTCTCAATTTTGCCTGCATAGGTTTTCGAAAGAAGCGATTGAAACAATGTCGCAAATTCTTGATGTTCCGCCTCACTTCGATTTCTCCAATGTGCGGCCAGGGATCGTTTGGCCATCTCTTCAAAATCAAAATGTTGTCCAATAATCTCCTCCAACAATTGCCGACGATGGGTCGCTTGATCCGGCGTCTTGAGACCTTCGTCGCTCACCAGTCTGATGATCTCATCGATGGTGCCTCTGACCACCACAGTAGGAGCTTCCACATCCAAGGTAACACTCGCCACAGTAAGAGCCATCAAAACAAATGGAACTCCAAGAGAAATCCATTTCACCATGGAACATGGGGCGGTCACGCTGATCCTGCGTTTCTTTCCAAACTCATACACCCTTCCTCCTGGTAATTGTTGGGTGAAACACCCATTTATTGACTTATCAACAAAGAGGAAATTACTGGTCTACTTTCTTCATCCCTTCATCCGCGGTCACACATCTCCATGAACAACCATCCCAAACAGCGTGAATAATGTCCAGGGAATGAAAAGGCAACTTTTATACCTTTCTTCACGACTGACGGGGAAAAGGAAAACAGTCTGTCATGCCCGCCAGTATTCATCAGACATCCCTCAGGTCTTCATTGGGGATGATTCACCGCTGATAACCGGCGGGATGACGAGAGAGAGGTTGTCCATAAAGGCACGAGGCTTGCTTCAAATCAGGGAGAAGCAAAGATTCGGATTTCATGGTCCTTACGGAAACAATCCCATGCACACGTTTCAACCATCACAAGACAGAGGCCAACACATGAAACAAGATAACGTAGAACGGCTAAAGGTAAAAATTTGTGGAAAAACAATCGTGTCTGTTGAGCCATCCAGATGGTCGGGTGAAGTCAAATCTCTCATGAAGAGTCAAGAGTTTTTATCCATCACCTTAAGTGACGGAACAGTTCTGGAGGTTGGAGGATTGTATATTCGGGATGGAAGTCATACCTGATTTCGTCTCAAACCGTTTAAATTTTCATTCACTCCATCCGTGTGAAAAGACTTTTATGGGGTTATGAGTGAAAGAGAGAGGAGGAACACATGGGTCTTCATGCGGTCGCCACTGTCGGCCTCAGAACAATCCAACAAGTCGCCACACTCCATGATTTCCGTTTTCACCACGATCAGAATGGATTGGCCATAACACAAGAACTTCTCACATCTTCCTTGCCAGGCGCGCCGGTGGTCGATCCTAACGGGCACTGCGTTGGGTTCATCAGCCAATTTGATGTGCTGGCCGTGCTGGAAGCGGGGCGGGATGTCAGCCAATTAACCGCAAAGGAGATTATGGTGCGGGACCCTATTGCCATTCCTAGTTCCACCACATTAGCGGAGGCTGTCAAAATCATGAAAGACCATCATTTTCTGGTACTTCCAGTGGAGGAAAATGGTGTGGTGATAGGATGCCTGACCCGGCAGGATCTTTTACGGGCATGGGTGGGTTTGGGATTAGAGCAAAAAGACTAAGTCAAAATTGAGCACACGAAAAGTGGTGCAATTTGGGTCCATGGAAAAGGGAAGGGGTGTTGCAAGATGCGACAAAATCGCATTTCCATGAAACGTACTGACTTCACCCGATGAAAAAAGAACAAGGCCTTCTCAGTCTGGTCATATCCGTTATCAGTTGTGTCTGCATCGTGTTATGGCTTGGAGAAGTCCGGGCTCAGCAGACCACTATGATCTCTGCGGGAGAAACCATTTATCGTCTGCATTGCCTCCGGTGTCATGGGAAGGCGGGCGACGGAAGGGGCCCGGATTCATCCACATTAATCGTGCCCCCAACAGATTTCCATTCTCCGGAATCCACAGGCAAAAGCGAGTTAGACCTTCGTGCGAGCGTTATTTGGGGCTTGGTCTTTAGCCCCATGCATGGTTGGTGGGATCGATTGAGTTCAGAGGAGATTCGGGAGGTAATCGGCTATATCCGGCAATTAGCCCCCTATCAACCCAGGATCTAAAATTGTCGTCGAGGAGGATCCAAGGTTCAAAAACAGCCTTCACACACATTCGCCAGGAAAATTGATAAAACATGGACGAATTAAAAAATTCTTTTTACACAGTTGGCTCCAACAATAGTATTCTCCCAACCATTTTTGGATGCCCGGCTCACCGCTTAAGTGAAATAGCTCACATTGTCGCAGAGTGGGGGGGCCGCCGTTCTCTGGAAACCGTCCACGGTTCCACGCCTCCGTGACCCAGGACGGGAAAATAAGTCCGAATGAACAGGTTCATCCGAACACCCGCAATAAACTTCTCCAGATTGTGCGGAGAACCCAAGAAGGAGGATCGTCATGCCTCTGTATGATTACAAATGTCTCAAATGTGGCAAGGAATGCCTTCTAGCCCTCACGCTGAAAGAACATGAAACCGGGGCCGCAACATGTCCCTCATGTGGAAGCAAAGAACTAGAGCAACTGATCACAAGCTTTATTGCAAGAACCAGTTCGAAAAGTTGACGCCTTCAGTGAAAGCCGGGTGCCGGAGCAAAATCCTTCGCCTGAAAACTTGGGGTGGGGTCACGGAATGAATCTATTCACGTTCATATACTCTGAACTTCATATCTTATTTTCACTTTTTCCATCCTCAACGGATCCATCTCCCACAGAAAAGATATGACATCCGAAAGGATCGAGACGGACGTACAATCCGCTTTGGATGAGATCCTTTCGTCTACCCTCAAAGGATAGATCGCTGAACTGGTCATACAAGGCGTAGTTGGGGGAGGTGTGCGATTCCATTACAAGCACTCCGTTTAGGCAAATATACGCCTGGGCCACCATGGGACTCAGGTTCACCACGATGAGTCTCCAATCCCGCTCGGTTGTCCATTGATACGCCACGACATTATTGAAAGAATCGTCGCCGGAAGAATGCACAGTGAGCATGGCCCATTTCCCGGCGTGAAACACGTCTTCATTGGTGATCGCCAGAATTCGGTCGTAAAACGCGACGGTCGCTTCATCAGGGGGTTCGTCCTGGGCTCGACAGAGTTGAACCGGAATCCGGATACGTTTTCCAGTGAGTTGCCCTTGATGATACAAACGCATGCCCGGCAATGTGGCCATCAGGACCCCGACCGCAGGGAGACGGACGTTACCAAACGCCACAGCACTTCTCGGCTCATCGTGATTTTCCAAAAACCGCACAAGTTTGCTTTGAAAGATCGTATCAGCCTCAAGATGCAGGGCGATCTCATGTGGAGTCGAATGGCGAAGCCGGTCATACAATCTTTTATCGTAAGTAAAGTGAAAGCCAAGTTGTTGAAGCTCCCATTCCCGATCCCAATAGACCTCGGCAATCCACATAGAATTCGGCAGGAGAGAGATGGCTTCTGTCCAGAACTCCCCGGAAGGGAAGACCTCGCCCTTCACATGATTTCCCCACGTCTGTGCAAACACCTCATTGAGCACCAACATGGCCATATCACAGCGAACGCCATCACAATAATTGGCTACTTGTTGCAATTCGCGCATCAGCGCCTCACGCGTATCAGGATTGAAGTAGTCTAATTGCGCGGTGTCCGTCCATGCAGGACAATTGGGATCCTTGCCATGTGCCAGATATCGAATGCCTTGTGATGTTTCGATGGGAAAAAACCGGGAAGGGAAATTTGTGACATCTCTGGAGGTTCCTTGAACATAATACTCCGGATGTCTGGTGGTCCACTCATGATCCAATGCGGTGTGATTGGGCACAAAATCCAGAATCAATTTGATTCCGCGGTCATGAAGTTTTCCCAATACGTCCTTCAATTGCTCCCAGGACCCCAGCTCAGGATCAGGCTGATACGCCCGGATGGCATAAGGGGAACCTACGACCTCGTATTCCTGCCAATCGGGAAGCGCTTTGGTGTATTCCTTCTGTAAATCAGCATGTTGTCTTGCAATCCGCCGGCCAAGAGGACTGCGCTCCCATAGGCCCATGAGCCACAGGTAATCAAATCCCTTTGCCTGAAGCTCATCCCACTCCTGATCAGGCACGTCACCAAGACGAATCGTTCGGTTCATTTTCTGAGAGAGGTCATGCAACCACACCCAGGTATTGATTTCATAGAGATGCGGGTGTGAGCGAGACGAAAAAACCGAAGATTGCGGTTTCATAAGATTCCATCCCTCCGTCCCATTCAAGTTGACTGAGGGATTCTACACGATCAGGGATTTAATGACAGCGGCAGTACTCCCTGCTATAAAGGTATGGGAAAAAAGACGCCAAATCCAACAGACAAACCGGACGGGCCCTGGAATAAAAAATCCATTGTGAACAGATCTGGGGCAAGGATCTCTTCATAAATGAGACACCTTCCATAGTGATAACCAACGCATTTGTCCCGGAAGATCTACTCGACAGGCAAGATGTTATTGGAAATTCTATCCCTCGTGGTGACCGGCAGCATGATCCATAAAACATTCCTCCGGTCTGTTCAGCTAATCGGTTTTTTACGTCTTTATCTTAACACGATTCCATGTGGTTCATGTGAATGGGTAGAGCAAGGAGAAATTTACAGATGGAAATCTCCCGCCGCCTCAGGTTGATAAAGAATCTCTTTAATTTTTAAGTTCCTCGTCCCTATGGGGACCGGCCATTCAATGGTGTCCCCTACTCTATACCCGAGAATGGCCGTTCCAACAGGGGCAAGAATAGAAATCTTTCCTGTCGCAGCATCCGCATCACGCGGAAAGACCAAGGTATACTCCAGCTCTTCCCCTTTGCTCATGTCTGATAGCCGGACGCGTGAGTTCATCGTGACGACATCAGCTGGAATATCCTTTGGGAGAACGATATGTGCCCGATCCAATTCTTCCATTAAGCTTTCCAGATGAATGCTGGTACTTTTGCTACCTTTGAATGTTTGCCAAACTCCTAATAGTTCAGTGAGTCGATTCAGGTCGAATTCCGTAATATAAATATCTCGGCGGTCCATCGCATGACTCCTTAAAAGATTAATCGGGGTAAACGAGAAATCTAGGGCATCCACATGAGAGAGAATACCACAATAATCTAGGCGGTCGAATTATGGTAATGGAGCAGGCTATACATCGGCATACCCATCGTTATCCTAATGGGGCGTGAAAACTAAAACGGCCATTTCCAATCTTTAATTTCCGGCATATCGTCGCCGTACTTGGCGATGTACGTTTTATGATCGATCTTTTTATCGCGAATCGCCTGCTTGGCATAGGCCGCAAGATATCCTAGTTTCGGCACACGATCGATCACATCCGCCACCAGATGATACCGGTCAAGGTCGTTAAGAACAACCATATCAAACGGTGTGGTCGTCGTGCCTTCTTCTTTATAGCCTCGAACGTGAAGATTTTTATGATTCGTTCTCCGGTACGTCAAACGATGGATCAACCAGGGATATCCATGAAAAGCAAAGATGACGGGTTTATCCGTCGTAAAGAGGGTATCAAACTCCTTGTCCGACAACCCGTGCGGATGTTCGCTCTGAGGTTGAAGTTTCATGAGATTCACAATATTCACCACCCGAACCTTCAGGTCCGGAACCTGCTTGCGAAGAAGGTCTACCGCAGCCAATGTTTCCAAGGTTGGAACATCACCGGCACAGGCCATGACGACATCGGGTTCTCCCCCTTTATCGTTACTGGCCCATTCCCAAATCCCGATACCGGCGGTGCAATGTTTGATGGCTGCATCCATGTTCAGATACTGCAGACCAGGTTGCTTGCCGGCCACAATAACATTGACACGATTTCGACTCCGGAGACATTTATCCGTCACGAATAACAAGCTATTGGCATCAGGGGGAAGATAAATACGAATGACCTCGGCTTTTTTATTTGCGACGTGGTCGATAAATCCAGGATCCTGATGAGAAAATCCATTGTGATCCTGACGCCACACATGGGAGGTCAGGAGATAGTTGAGGGAGGCAATGGGTCTTCGCCACGGGATCTCACTCCCCGTGACTTTCAGCCACTTGGCATGTTGATTGAACATCGAATCGATGATGTGAATAAACGCCTCGTAACACGAGAAAAACCCGTGTCGTCCCGTCAGTAAATATCCTTCCAACCAACCCTGACAGGTATGTTCACTGAGTATTTCCAACACCCTCCCATCCAGGGCTAAGTGATCGTCTTCCGGAATGGTGTCGGCAACCCAGCGCCGGCCTGTAACCTCAAATAGCGCACTTAGCCGGTTTGAAGCGGTTTCATCAGGACCAAAGACCAAAAAATTCCGATTGCTCATGTTGTTTTTCATCACATCCCGGAGAAAAGCGCTCATCACCCGCGTGGCTTCAGCCACGACCTTTCCGGGTTTAGGGACTTCCACCGCGTAATTCTGAAAATCAGGGATCTTGAGATTTTTGAGCAGCAAGCCACCGTTACTATGAGGATTCGCCCCCATTCGCCGTTCGCCGTGCGGAGCCAGTTCGGCCAGTTCTGGAATGAGTCTGCCGGTCCCGTCAAATAATTCCTCAGGTTTGTAGCTCTTCATCCACTTTTCAAGCAATTTAATATGATCCTTTTTGGTTGCCATCTCAGAAAACGGAACCTGATGCGAACGCCAGAAATCCTCGGTCTTCTTCCCATCGACTTCTTTTGGACCGGTCCACCCCTTGGGGCTTCGCAAGACAATCATCGGCCAACACGGCCGTGCGGTCTCCCCCTTTTCCCTGGCCCGATGCTGAATGGCGTGAATCTCCTTCATCACCTCATCCAGCGTGTCCGCCATGACCTGATGCATGGCCTCCGGGTCATGCCCTTCCACGAAAAACGGCTTATAGCCGTATCCGACCAATAAGCTGTTCAATTCGTCATGGTTGATTCGAGCCAACACCGTGGGGTTGGCGATTTTGTAACCGTTGAGATGCAAAATGGGTAACACGGCGCCATCCAACTTCGGATTCAAAAATTTATTGGAATGCCAGGCCGTCGCCAGGGGACCGGTTTCAGCTTCGCCATCACCCACCACACAGGCCACAATCAGATCCGGATTATCAAACGCCGCGCCAAATGCATGCGACAGCGAATAGCCGAGCTCACCACCCTCATGGATGGATCCCGGGGTTTCGGGAGCCACGTGACTGGGAATCCCGCCCGGAAAAGAAAACTGTTTAAAAAGCTTTTTCATGCCTTCGGCATCCTGGGAGATGTTGGGATACACCTCGGTATAGGTCCCTTCTAAATACGTGTTGGCCACCAACCCCGGACCGCCATGCCCGGGACCGGCAATATAGATCATGTTGAGATCATGCTTCTTAATAACCCGATTCAAGTGGACATACAGAAAGTTTAATCCCGGAGTCGTCCCCCAATGCCCCAGGAGTCGCGATTTAATGTGGTCGAGCGACAACGGATTTTTGAGTAGAGGGTTATCATGAAGATAGATCTGCCCCACGGACAAATAATTCGCCGCACGCCAATAGGCATCCATACGCTGAAGTTCGTCCCTGGTCACTGCTGATTTTTTTGACACACCGGTTTTCATTTTTTTCCTCCATTTCACCCTTTTCCCAATATCAGTCTTTTCTCTTTGTACGAGGCACAGATTATTGTGCTGTTTCCTCACAAAACCTTTCCGATGCCTACTCGAAAGCCATTTTGACTCACAACCCATTTGTCAAATTTTCAGATCGGGAGTTCTGAGTTTCAGAATAATCCGAAATACAGATTTCTCCAGTTCCACCAGCAAATAAATCACCGCGCCAATTCCAAAAATTCGAAGCCAGGCAAGTCCATCAATATCGGTAGTATGAAATAGCGTCTGCATCACTTCGGTATAGGTAAAGAGACCTTGAATGCCTAACACCATTCCTATGGTCAGAGGAACATAGGGGTTTCCAAGCAATCCGTTGCGGGACAGAACCGAACCATAAAAAGACCGGGCATTTAATAAATAAAAGGCTTCAAAGACCACCAGCATGTTGACGGCTATCGTCCTCGCGGTTTCGATAGTTGCCCCCCGGTCAGTTTCCCATAGGAACAATCCAAACGTGCCGGCTACCGCTAAGATGGAGACAAATCCGATTCGCCACAGCAGAAACCGTGACAAAATGGCTTCCCCGGGGCTCCGAGGGGGACGTCGCATGACATCCGATTCAGGAGGTTCGACGGTTAGAGCCAAGGCCAATGTCACGGCGGTGATCATGTTGACCCACAGAATTTGTACCGGCGTAATCGGCAGCATGGTTCCTAACAGTATGGCGGATACAATCACTCCGGCTTCAGCCACATTGGTGGGAAGAATAAACAGAATGGACTTTTGAATATTGTCATAAACCCGACGGCCTTCCTCGACGGCATGGGCAATGGAGGCAAAATTATCATCGGCCAGCACCATTTCCGCCGCTTCCTTCGCCACTTCCGTTCCCTTCACTCCCATCGCCACTCCAACATCCGCCCGCTTGAGTGCCGGCGCGTCATTCACCCCATCTCCGGTCATGGCCACCACTTCCCCACCGGCTTGGAGAGCTTGCACAAGCCGTAACTTATGCTCCGGACTTGTCCGGGCAAAGATATCGATATCCCGAACAACACGCTTCAATTCCTCATCGCTCAAGGTTTCCAGCACCTGTCCCGAGAGAGCCTGTTTCCCATCTCCGATATGCATCTGGAAACCAATTGTTCTCGCCGTCACGAGATGATCGCCGGTAATCATTTTGACCCGAATCCCGGCTTGTTGGCATTGCCGGACCGCTTCAATGGCTTCGGCTCTGGGGGGATCAATAATGCCGAAGAGACCTAACATCGTCAGGCCCTGCTCCACATCTCGAAACCGTAACTCTCGATGTTCGTGATTGGTGGATGCAACGGCCACCGCCAGCACTCGTTGTCCACGACTCGCCATCTGTTCGATCCGATCATGCCACGACCGGCTGTTCAAGGGATGATCCTCCCCCAAACTCCTCTGAAACGCGCACATCTCCAACACCCGTTCAGGGGCACCCTTGATATACATAAATCCATGCCCGGCATGGTCGTGATGCAACGTCGACATAAACCGATGTTCCGATTCAAAGGGGATCACATCCGTTCGTGGCCACATCTCATGTTCGAATCGGTAATCCAATCCGGCTTTTCTCCCTAGGGTAACCAACGCCCCCTCCGTCGGATCTCCGTTGATCTGCCAGACCCCCTCCACGTGGGACAAATCCGCATCGTTACACAACATTCCGGCACGAGCGAGTTCCATTACGTCCGGAAGGTCAGCCAGCACAACCGGGTTGCCAAGCAGAGAAAATCCGCCATGAGGATCATAACCAACACCACTGACATCTACGGTATACGCCGCGGTCGCCAGCGTTTGAACGGTCATTTCATTTCGTGTCAGCGTGCCGGTTTTATCTGAACAAATAACAGTCACAGAGCCAAGGGTTTCAACAGCCGGCAGCCGTCGAATAATCGCTTGACGTCGGGCCATCGCTTGCACCCCGATGGCAAGCGTGATGGTCATAATGGCCGGAAGGCCTTCGGGAATGGCGGCAACGGCTAATCCTACGCTGGCCAGAAACATGTCACTGAACCCATACTCCCGGAACAACACTCCGAAGAGGAACACACCAACCGCTCCGATAACGATGGCCAGGCTTAACCGGCTCCCGAATTCTCCGATCTTCCGGAGAAGTGGGGTGGTCAAGGTCTGCACCCTGGCCAGCATGGCGCTGATCCGTCCAATTTCGGAGGCATCTCCAGTCGCGACCACCACCCCGGTTCCCGTTCCATAGGTCACCAGAGTTCCCGAATAGGCCATGCCCTTTCGATCACCAATAGACGCGGTTTCCGGCACCGGTTTCATGTGTTTGTCAACCGGGACGGACTCACCGGTCAAGGCGGCTTCTTCAATACGCAAATCTTTCACCTTGAGAAGACGCAGATCCGCCGGGACCTTGTCCCCGGATTGAAGAAACACAATATCCCCAGGCACAAGGCTTTCCGCTGGAATGGGACAACGGGTGCCATCACGAAGTCCACAGGCTTGTACGGACAGCATCCGGCGAATGGCATCCATCGCCCTTTCGGCTTTGCCTTCTTGAAGGAATCCGATGACGGCATTGATGACCACGACACCGAGAATCACACCGGTATCCACCCAATGGCCCAGAATGGCGGTCACGACACCCGCTCCCAGGAGAATATAAATGAGAATATTGTGGAACTGGGTGAGAAACCGCTGCCAGGAGGATTGCTTTTTAGGCGGACGTAGACGATTGGGGCCATAGAGAGCCAGACGTTGGGCAGCAACATCCTGAGTTAGGCCCCCCAACTGACTGGCCACTTCCTTGAGGACGGATTCACCATCCAGAGCATGCCAGCACATGTCTGACTTTTTTCGATCGGAAAACGGCATCGTACTCATTTCAATTGATTGAAGGACAACCCATGAGAAGCGGGTTCAAAATTCCCTGCCTCCCTGTGGGAACACCCTGGCCTTTCCGTCCTTTACAGGTTGATGGTCTTGAGTGTTCCTGGAGAAAAGATCACTCATCAAACTTTTTTCTCGGATCTGCCAGGGCGTGTGAGCAACACCGAACAGGGAGCATAGCGAGCAATTTTTCTGACGACCCCTCCCAATGGGACCAGCTTCCCCCCCTTGAAACCTTTTGATCCAACCATGATCAATTTTGCCTTCGAACGCTCGCCAATTTTGACAATTTCTTCAGCAGGATCTCCTTTGGTCAACACTGTCTCGACTTCCATGCCGAGTTCTTTGACTCTTTGGCCCATCTCTTCCAGGTGCCTCGCTCCTTCTTTTTGAGCGTTTTCCGATACTTGTTCGGCTAACTGTTTAAATGCGGCTTTTCCTTTTCCCCAATACCAACCCTCCAGGTAAGCCGGTCTTCCCACCACATGCGTCACCGTCACCTTTGGAGGGGTCCTGCAGGTCAATAGACCGAGCATATCCACAGAACTCAAAGCCACCGCTGACCCATCGGTGGCTAAAAGAATCTTGGCGGCGGATTTTCCCATCGTCACCTTACTGAGTTTTTCACGAACCAATAACACTGAACACGGGGCTTCCCTCATCACCCAATCACTGGTACTCCCTAAAAGAAACCGTTTCACATTGGAAAGGCCACGGGTTCCTAAGATGACCAAGTCGATTTGATAGTCCTCCACCACCTGTAAAATTTCCGCACCCGGAAGCCCTTCCATCACCAGAAACTTAATGGTCATAGCCCTTTCTTCGAGAATCTCCTTCTTCGTGCGCTCAAGAAGACCCTTCGCTTCGGTGAACAGTTTTCCCCTTGCCTCGGAAATGACCCGGTCCCAACTGGAAGGTCCACCCGACGGTATCAGAGGGGACGCATGTTTCATCTCGATCACATGGATTAAATAGATTTCTGATGCCTTGGGCCAATCCACCGATTTCACAAATCGAATGGCCTCCTGCGCATGTTCGGAAGAATCAACCGCCACTAAAATTTTCATCAATCATCTCCCTTTCTCGCAAAGGCTTTTATTTGACCGTCGTATTATGGTCATGAGTGGCCGTATTAACGATGGAATTCCGGGTATAGTGATGGGGTCGATCATGATGGGCTTTGGGATCGTTGCCGAAGGCCATTTGTAAAATTCGCATACCGAAAAAACCACAGGTATCCCGTAACGCCTCCACCTCCGGAGTGATCACATCAAGGTCCTCGGCGATCATCGGCAAATCTCCCAGTGCGGCATTCACGGTTGCAAACAATTCGCCTTCCGGACCTTTCACCCATCGCCCATGGATGGTCAGCTGAAAAAGGCGGAGGCCGTCCCGCATCGGGTACCGATACAAGTCCATCCTCCACAAGTTTTTCCGGGCTAATGAATAAGGGATTTCCGGCAAAGGCGGAAAAGCACATGTAGTGGGAATTGTCATATCCGGTCTGGCCCAGTGGCAACATCTGCCACCAACTCTGACCGGCAGCCTTCAATTGATAGGCCGTGGGTCCTGAATCCCCAATGCCCCATCCCTCCGGGAGGGACGTCGGATGCAATACGATTCCACTTCCTCTAGCCAGATACACCATGATTACCGGCTGAATGCAATGAAAAACTATTCAGTTGACGGATTAAGATGAAATTGACGTTTTCTTGATTCTTGATGACTTCCGCAAAACATTCTTGGATGTTTGTCCATTCACCTTGAATAAACTTTTGTTCCTTCAAGTTGATTTTTTTTGGGATTTCTTTGGCTTCTGAGATCCGGCTTCGGCTTTAGCTCTCTGTTTGCTTTCCCCTGATGACCACGGCAAGTTCTTCTTGAAAATTTGCCGCTCGGCTTCCAACCAATCTTCCAGGTCCTTCCCTTTCGTCCGCCCCCGTGCCACATACAATTCAAATGCGCGTCTGGCAATGCTTGAGTGTAATGCCATTTTTATCGCTGACTCCACCTGATCAAGATTCACCGCTCCGCCATCGCCTTGAAATCCTCCAATCACCTGGTCCACCCCGAGCTGGGAAGCCTGAGACATTAAGGAACGCACCGACGTTCCGGCCAGCGCCACAATTCCTCCATGATATTTTTGGACTCGTAGCTCCTTGAGCACGTCTAGTCCGTTTGGTTCCGCCACATACATGTCCAACACGACAACTAAGGGGGATTTTTCCTTGACCAGGGATATGACATCCTGTCTATGAGGAGGAACACAGACTTCATACCCCTTCTCAGAAAGAAAAGCGGAAATCTTTCCTCGAAATTCCTCGTGAAATGTCACAATCATAATCATTCCGATATAACCTCCCTCTCAAATCCCAAGGGACTACTCCGCCACTCTTCCAAAATTCAGAGAATACAAATTCTATACCATTTCCATTTCGTAAATACATCAGTGAACATTCTCTACAACTCACACAGGACCATGGTTGCCTGTACACAATCAAAGAAAGAGACATTCCTCATAGAGGCAAATTGCCCCATATCCGAACCCTTTTAGGGGAATTACTACACACAATTTTCATACCCGGATATTTCTTATTGGCATGTTTTCCGCATCAAGGCATCCTTGCCATTTTTGACCTCTTGGGGAGAAAAGGAATTTTTATTGATGCGAATCGAACAGCGCGTTGGATTAACCCCGAGGTGGCCCCATTGTCAGCCTCCCCGTGATTCTCAATGAGTAAATAGACCCCTCTGCACTTTCCGCACCATGATGTTCAACGGCTGTCATATACTCTTTGTTCCCAACACTAGCTTTGCTCCCTGCACTCTATTGCGAACGGTATCCGAAAATCGTCTGCCTGATGAAATTCCAGGACATTTTGGAACAGAAATATGTCGCTATACCTTCGGATGCTTCAAGAATGCCAAGCGTCTTCCTCCTTCTTCCATTTGATTTCAATGCTCATTGGGAGTAAGACTCTCTCTCCATCGAGAATAATTTGAACAGGGATAGCACCTGCAAAGGCCCAAACCTAGCTGTTTATCGGCGGAAACGGAGCACCATCGGGTTATTCAGGTCCAGGAGGTCTTTTTTTCCAACCTTTCACCAAAACAACAAAGCCGATCACCCCGATGATGAGCGCCAATCCCCCCAGTAACATTAAGGCATCCATTTGGCCTCCTTCCGTTTTACCACATTTCTCTCCTCAGCCTTTCTAGTAAAGATATGTCACGAGGCCGGGCCCGGATATTTCGGTTTTCACAGTCTCCGAGACGTTCCCCCTGAATCCTGGCGGCGCCACACCGGCACCGTCGAACATCGGTTTTTACTCAGGGCCATGGTCTCCTGGGCAAGAACCCGACGATGACGGGAAACAACCATTTCTGCGTGCGTGCTTTCAGTTAAACAAAAAGCAAAAGAACATGGGTAGAGGGAAAATCTTGACAAAATATTTGTCATTCACAATCAAACGCCCAAAGGACGTAGAGGAAAAGGCAAGACCCTCCCGGTATGTCTTGAACATTTTAAGGAAATTGAATGTCAAATACCCGTTAAAGTTAGCGAGAAGTTGTCTGCTTCTCAAGCATCTTTGATTCCAATTTTTCCCAATCAACGGACACTGTTCCATCTTGGGTCTCATGAAATTTCTTCCAGGAACTCAGCAAGTTCAGGCAGGCGTGATCAATACACCGTAGATCATCAAAATCGAGATGAACGTCTTTCTTCAACGGAACGTTGTCCAACGCATTGGCAAATTTGGGGAGATTTACGAACGTGGCCGTACCTGAAAATTTGATGGAAATCGGTTTATTGTTCTTGCTGCGGTCCACCGAAACCTGAAGGGTATTGGTTGAATAAATTAACTTCGCAAGTGCCACACCAAGCCCTGCAAGCACTCCAATTAAGAGGTTGGTTGTCACAATGGTCACCACAGTCACCGCATACACGACGACTTCTCCCCGGCCGAATTTTGAAAGTGTCCGAATCGCCTGGACATTGATGAGGGTATAGCCGGTGTAGACGAGAAGAGCGGCCAAACTTGCGATGGGAACCAACTCGAGTATTTCAGGAAAAAGTCCGACAAACAAGAGTAACCAGACACCGTGGAGCACGGCTGAGACACGCGTTCGGGCACCACTCTGAAGATTGGCTTTACTTCGGACAATTACGCCGGTCATGGGTAATGCCCCAAGGAATCCACATAAAAGATTGCCAATGCCCTGGGCAGACATTTCACGGTTATATCGGGTTCGCGGTCCCGAATGCATCTGGTCGACAGCAGTGGCGCATAAAAGGGTTTCCGCACTGGCGATAAAGGCAATGGCGATGGCCATGGACAATAGGGACGGATCGAGAAGGGAGGCAAAATCCCCCATCCTCAGAAAATGGATCGAGCTACCGAGGCTCTCCTGGAATTCAATATATTCAATGGAGAGATTTTGCATGTACGCTTCTCCACTCGCGACCAATACCCCCACCAGCGGAGCAGGAATAAATTGAATCTTTTTAGGCACCAGCAATTGCCAAAGAATAATGACTGCGATCGTGAGGATGCCAATGCGGGCCGCCACTAAATGACTCGAGTCAACTCCCTCCTGAGGGATCAACCCTTTCCACGCCGCCTCGGGAATGGTCAAAATATTCTCAAGTCCGCTTCCTTTTGGCGTGTCCCCAATCATCACGTGAAATTGGCTTGCCAGGATGAGCGCGCAGATTCCCGCTAACATTCCTTGAATCACTGCAGGGGAAACGGCTCGGAACCATTGACCCAACTGAAGAAATCCCGCCAGGATTTGAATTCCTCCTGCCACCAATACCACGATCCCGAGTTTGCCCAGGCCAAAGCGCTGAATGACATCGAAGACGATCACGCTCAGACCGGCAGCCGGGCCGCTGACCTGCAGCGGACAACCGGCAAGAAATCCGACAACGAGGCCACCGACCATACCGGTGATAATCCCCTTTACGGGAGGGGCACCCGAAGCAATGGCTATCCCCATGCACAATGGCAATGCCACCAGAAACACCACAATGGACGCCAGGAAATCGCGTTGCACATCTTTCCAGGTCATCGTGAAAAGCTCGTTATACTGCAGCTTCTTCATCATGAGTCATCCTACATGCCAAATTCAGGAAGAGCTTCCACATCTAGGCATCCTTGACCTTTTTAGCGCATTTTGGGAAAACGAACTTTTCTTGATGCGGGTCGTACAGCCACACCTCTCCTGTGGCGATAGAATAGATCCATCCATGGAGCGTCAAATTCCCCATGCGGAACCGCTTGGCGACCGCAGGATGAGTCTTCAAATGCTCAAGCTGAACAACACATTCTCTTTTATCGTCGCGACAAACCATTCCTCACCCTTGAGTTCCTGGTACATTTCTTTGACAATTTGACGTGTACTTGCAGCCATGCGAAGCCAATCCCTGACAGCTGGAAGATCTTGAAGCGATTCCGGCCGAACCAACGCCTTCATGGCACCACAATCAGTATGACGCCAAACGATGATTTCTTTGACCTGTAAGACCGACGCACCAAATTCGATATTCGCCGTGGTGCCACCGATCGCGGCTCCATACGGTGGAACCAGGTTGCCCGCATTTCGCAGGATAAACAAGTCTCCAGGCTCAGTTTGCGTAAGCAGATGTGGGTTAATGCGGGAATCGGAACAGGTGATAAACAGGGCCTGAGGTTCTTAGTGATGAGCAGGTTTTTTGAACAAGCTCTGTTTATGGTGATGGATTTCCTCGTGAAATTTCTCAAATCCTTTGAAAAGGTCTGCCATGACATCATGGGCCTTAATCACTAGAGAAGAATCTTCTTGAGGTCGAGCAAGAAAATTCCCCCGCTCCTATTTCCACCGCCAGGTCATGCTGAACAAATAATGGTGGTATCCAAAGAATGTTTTGGCACGAACAAGGGCTGCCGGTTGGACTTAGGGGCGCCCTAACCTCACGTGCACTTGAAAAACACCCCAACTCATGTGCCATGCTTCTGAGAGGCATTCCCTTCCTTATCTAAATCTTCCGTGGGGACCTCACCGTTTTTTTCCAATGCCAGGATACGTTGTCCCTCCGAACGATGCATGGCGGCCAATTCTCGTAATTCTTTTGCCGACTTCCATCGCGTTGAGGCAATCAACATCCACCCCGACCTGGTAAACCCCTTGGGATCCATATGTGGCTTTTTTGCAAGGCTTATGGCTCGCTGTTCCAATCGCACAGCCTCACTTTGAAGCTCATCAGCCTGGTGATCATAGACCTGCGCCATCTCCAAGAGATCGTCACCTGTCCAGGGCTTCTCATCTGCTAAATCGGAAGCTTGTTCTGAAGACGTCATCGCATAACTCACCGGTGCCAACATAGTGGGACTTGGTCCTCCCTTTTGGCTTAGGCTCATCACACCCATTCCACCCAACACGCCTATCAATACATATGCCAATGTACGCATAAAAATCCCTCCTGCTTAAAGCGTTGCTTACCTCTTGCTACCTTGAGAAGAAGTCAATAAAACAGTTCTCTCTTTTCAAGTTTCAATATCTTCCCTTTCCCACGAAAACCGGCACTTACCCTCTCAGTGCTCCTTTTACTCAACCTATAAAAAAAGCACCTTCTAATGCAGCTGTGAAAAACCCTTGATTCCTGGAATTATCGACTTGCAAAGTATTCTAAATGTATGTACGGGATGACAAATACGTAGAGTGTCGTGAAGGTTAAAAAAACATTCCACCTCGCTTCCCTTTCGACCCAGACGCTCTGGATTGCGCCTAGACATATACGATCTCTACATCATTCCTTTCTTATCAGGAGCATTCCGCCCAGACTAAGCTACATTGTTTTGAGGTCCCATCCTCATCTAGACACTGTGTGACTTTCCTCTGCTCTCTTCTTCTTTTATCAGCGGATTATTTAATTCCATGCCGTGGGGTGCGATGTGTACGGGCAATCGGAGGAGGTGATACGTCCTCCAACTTCTGAGCGGAAACCCCACTCAGATGGACGTTGACCTTCTGGCCTTCCGCATTGACACAGTGAAATTGATCAAAGGTCACATGAAGCGAGTACCTCCCCGAATGGTCACGCCCCACAGACAGAAGATGCCATCCTTCAATGGCCTTTTCATCCGGCCCGAGAAGTTCCCATTCACCGGGATCTGAAGGGTCAAAAACCCTGACGGTGACATAGCTGTTAGATTCTGAATTCATGCACCACCCCTCATGCCCTCACAAAGACCAGGATGTCACTTTCCACTCTCAGTATGATCCAACCCCTCACCCTCTCCCACATCTCTAAGATTTCATCCTCAATGAACATGTCGGTCTTATAAGTGACGTGGTCTTTCCCATACTGGGAGTGAACGCCAATCCATTTATCTACTCATTCCCATCTTCTATGCCCAAACCCAATCCAATCCAGGCCCTCAATAGATCATGCCGTGTCACGGTATACATCACCTCCCCCTTTCGCTCTACCGGCAAACTCAACAATCGTTTCTCTTCCATGATGTGCACGGCATCCTTGATCGATGTCGTATCAACAACTGAAATATGATCTTTTTTCATCACCTCTTCGACCGTCACTTTGTTCAGGTCTTTTCCCGCTTCCAAAGCACGGAGGACATCAAATTCACTGATAAACCCGATAAAATGGTTTTTTTCGTCGACGACCGGCCCCCCAGGGGTATGATGGGAAAGTAACTCGATTGCCGCCGCTAGGGCATTCAGCTTCCTACCGAATTTCAATTCATTGGTTGGCACAATTTGTCCGACAGTCTTAAACCCTGTGGCTGGGACCCCTTGAATAGTCATATAACCCCCTCCCATTCAAATGGAAAACCTTCAACATTCATCGACAGACAACAAGACTCACACATTGTTCATAAAATCTCTTTTATAAAGTTCCCCCGTCGCGCAGGGACCGAATATACCAAGCTTAGTTGGAAACCGGGTCATAGATCATGAGGATGGTCACTCCCTCTTTTGTGGAAATAGGAGACACATTACAATGCTCCGGCATCATCCGATAACTGCCCGGTTCACATACCTGGCCGTCCGTCTCGTATTGACCCTCAAGAACAAAATGCTGAACGATGCCGCGGTGGCTATGTGGCGTAATCCGGCCGCCGGCAGGAATCCGAACCAGCATGGTCTTGGCGCCAAGAAATGGGTCTTCTCGAACAATCTTGACGTCTGCGGGCCCAGGGAACTCTTGCAGTTTCTCCCACTGCATGTTAGCGGTATGGTGGAATTTTTCTTTGCTCATCGGTCTCGCCTCCTTTGATTTCAACAGAAGTCTCTATTGAAGAGTTCTCTCTTCCTTTCAAGAATAACCTCGCACAACATGTTCGATCCGGATGGCCGGATTCAATTATGGAAACGTCCTTGTGTTCCTCCCGGATGTTCTATCCCTTCCATAACAAGACGATGCCATTCTCTAAATGACCTCTAACGCTCGGAGGAGGATAATGACGGTGACCAGGCAACCTGGCCGTTCTGATCAAAGAGGGTCAGGACAGGACTTCCATCCAGCAACACACGGAGCCGGGCACGTGGAACGTCATGCTTGTCTCTGAGAGTGAGGGAAGGCAATCCATCCGGCTGCAGATCCAGAGCCGCTCGTTGCTTACAGCCTTTATCGTTGAGAATCAATGCCGGCTGTGCTTCATTAAAGACACCGAGGAACACACGGTTATGACAGGTTTCATTCGCGAGGGTCAGAGCCGGCAATTCCCCATTCCACAGAAGCAGCGTGGCCCGGGGTTGCCCATCCTTCGTCACAAGGCGGAATTCCTCCGCCGTCACCACTTTCTTTGTTTGTTCTGTTTCCTCGGCCAATACTCCCGTATTCACGAAAACAAGGTTGGACAGAGCCCCACCCATCACCCCGGCAAAAAGAGTCGTCATGACCAATATGCCAAACTGTCGTGTATTCATTTCTCCTACGTCATAATGCATAAATTGTTTGACCCATCATTTCCCTCACAACCTGGCTGGAGATAGGCAAGCCTCCATTTTGAGTTTTGGCATCGATATCCGGAAAGAACGGGGGATTTTTGAGATCCCCCGTCAGCTCATTGCCAATTAGTTAGGTTGGGGAAATTGCACACCAATCGATTGTGGAAAGGTCACGGTTCCGTCTGGAAACGCCTGTCCTTTTTGCCACAGATGATAGATGACCCCATCGGTTTTGCCTGCGGCTTCAGCAATTTCTTTTTTCTTGTTTTCATCATCGACATCGAGGATAAACAAGCGACCGGTGTCAATCTCCTCCTGATGATCATGGAAGTATCGGTGCCATTGAATCAACGGAAGCTTTCGGGAGGCCTTCTTGGCCACAAAATATTCCACGGCGACGAGGGGAGCATTGGCATCAGTGGTCTCAAACAAGAGACACTGAAAAATAGTATCTGAGATTCCCTTACAGAAATGGTGAAATGGACCACCAATCTCTCCATTGGCCATGAGATGCGGCGCTTGGACATGAAGATCATAGCCATCTGCCGGGCCGGAACCAGCGCTCATCGCCGGCACAGATATTCCTCCCATCATCACAACAGTCAACACACTCGTCAGTCCAAGATTTCGATAAAATTGAGACATAGCAACCTCCCGGCTAAAGGTGAACCATTACTCCCCAAATTGAGATATTGGGGTTTTTTGTTTGACCACTCGTCATTTCCAACATCTGTTATGGGAAATTCATTTTGTGATCCAGTGGCATAGATCTCCGCTTACTACGGGCGGGGATGACGGAAAAAAACAACCGACCGTGAGGAGTTAGCCTCCCCTTTTTTATTCAAAACGGCTTTTCTTGAGCCCGAGGGGGAAATGGGATTCATGGCGGCTTCACGGCTCCCTGTTTGTTGACTCGTTCGCATCACAAGACCTCCGTCAATTGACTCTCATTGCGTGTATGCCGCGTTTCCGTCAGGCATTCCAATCCAAAAGCCGGGGGTTTTCCTATCGCGCGAATAGTGTCAGCAATACGATCAGGCCGACCCCAGTCGCTCCACAGGACATTTTTGAGTTCAAGCACTCCAACCGATTCAGGGGCACAACCCAAAAGATCAGATGAAAAGTTCCGCTTCGGCATATCATGATAGATTTCACGAAGAGTCCGACTCTCCTGAGGTGTGCCTATAACTTTTTCCAATTGTTCAAACCGTTCGAGGACTTCGGGCAAACATTTCCACCCCGATCTCCATAAGGTCTCGACTTTGGCGGTCATGATAAAGGTATTCCAAAGCGCCCCATTAACCTGAGCGGCTAGCCCCTGGATAGCGTTTGGCTTCTCGAGAAAGGCATCCACCCGTCTCACGCACAGTCCGCCACTTGATCCCAGGGGGCCTCCTGGTTCGATCCATCCATACTCGAGCTCAAGAGACGTGGGCCTGACACCGAGGAGCATGATTCGATCATGGAAGAGGGTGGTCGCCTGAATAGCCTTCTCCACCGTGTCCATAAATCGATGTTCGGGGGATACAAAATGGTCTGCTGGATACAGCACCACTGTCGCATGGGGATTCTGAGCCCGAATATATGTTAATGGAAGAAAAATCCCTGCAGCGGTATCACAGTTCCGAGGTTGTCCAATCACCTGGCCACAGGATCGATTCGCCGACTGAGATACCACTTCTCGAAAGTGGTTCTGAGCAATGACGGTTATTTTGTGGTCAGGATGCGTCAAGAAGTCCGCACGATCCCACGTATGTTGCAACATGGAACGATGGCCCACAAAGGAACAATACTGTTTGGGCTTGTGATACCCCAGCCACCGCTCAATAAATGGACGCGTTCGCTCCCCTTCTCCTCCAGCCAAGATCACTGACCAGCGTTCTCCCTGTGCCGTGTTTTGGTCTTTCATGGAGTCCCCTTTTTCATTAAACCCAAAAACCCTTCTCAAAATTTTTGCTTCTGCGAATGCAAGCAGGGTGAAGATCTTTCAGTTCTTCCAATAGTTTCGCTCACTTGATTGGTGTTTTCTCCCATTCTTTTCAAGTTCGGTACCATTATGAAAATTTCTTTTGTATCGGGCTTCCGACGTCAGACATCATTTACCGACCCCCAAACCGATGACCCATTTGGCTACAAAAAACTTTGCATGGACGTGGCAAATATCTACAGTGCTTTTCGTGGAATATGGAATTTATAGAAAACGTGAAAAGGAAGCCCTAAGAGTCGAACTCTGCAAAATTCTTATTCCACGGGACTCTCATGAATTGTTGTATCTGGTGTCAGTTTTTGGCTGTCGGCATGGATGGATTGAGGAATTTCACCGTTGAAAGTGGTACAAACTTTCAAGCGGGGTATGCGATTCCGAAACGCCGTCACGTGGTGGGGAGAGATTTCCGAATCAAAAGCCGGTTTTCTCTGTCAAATTTTCTTTCCGACCACCACGTCATCGCCGAAATGATCTGTTGACGATACCGGTTCAAGGGGGGTAATCCCCAATTCAAGGGAATTGCCCCGTTCGAATACGAATTCATTTGCAATCGGGGGACAAAAGCGTGACCAGAGTATTTGAGCCAGGACCTGCTGATGAAGAATACCGATGCGGGTTTATTGGGACAAAGGATTTCCAAACTGCCTGGGACCACGGTCCTGGAATCGTTCAGCCGGAAGTGGTGGTGGCCGGCGGTGCAGAAATTATGGAATTATGATGGTGAAGCGGGGTACAGTAGGGTGGACTGAGAAGAGGGGCTTGCGACAAATACGGTCAGAGCCTGAACCGGGGAAACAAAGGACGAGGCTCGATCTGTTCACTGGGCCGGGTGCTTTCAGTTTGGATGCTGTTAAAGTGGGAATATTTTGGGGGAGGCAACCTATTCGATGAATTCTGAATCTGATAATTCCAATCCACTCGTGGCGATTATCATGGGGAGCAGCAGTGATTGGGAGACCATGCGGCACGCAAGTCTGATCCTCACGGAATTGGCCGTTCCCCATGAATGCCGGATTGTGTCAGCCCACCGCACACCGGATTTTCTCTTTGAGTATGTCGGCTCGGCCCAAAGCCGTGGCATCCATGTGCTCATTGCCGGGGCAGGAGGAGCCGCACACTTGCCGGGAATGGCCGCAGCAAAAACGATTCTTCCGGTTCTCGGAGTGCCGGTTCGGTCTCGAGCCCTGCAAGGCTTTGATTCGCTCTTATCAATTGTCCAAATGCCAAAGGGCATTCCGGTTGCGACCCATGCGATCGGAGAAGATGGAGCGGTCAATGCCGCCTTGCAGGCAGCAGCCATTCTTGCCGTATCTGATCACGGCATCGGCCAGCGACTCAAGGCCTATTATGACCAACGACACACCCCAGCACTGGAGAAACTCATATGAATATCATCCTTCCTGGTGGAACGATCGGGATATTGGGCGGAGGCCAACTTGGGCGCATGCTGGCCATGGAAGGCCGGCGGATGGGGTATCGGATTGGCGTGTTAGATCCCGTTGAGAATTGTCCGGCCGCCCAGGTTGCGGATTTTTGTGTGCAATCAGAGCTGACGAACACGGAACGCGTGATGGACTTTGTCTCTCAGGTTGATGTGGTGACCATCGAGACCGAACTGGTGCCTTGGATGCTTCTTGCCGACATTGAAACCGGCCAAGCGACCCGTCCATCCTCTTCCGTGCTCGCTCTCATCCAGGATCGACTGGTGCAAAGAGAATTTCTTCAAGATCACCGCTTTCCACAAACTCCCTTCGCCTCGGTCAAAGATCACACCACCTTGACCGCTGCGGCTCAACACGTGACATTCCCGGCTATTTTAAAGAAGCGCCGTTCAGGATATGACGGTAAAGGCCAAATCCGGGCTACCGGCGTGGACCATCTGAATGAGGTCTGGCGAGAATTAAAGGAAGTCCCGTGTGTTTTGGAAGCCGTCGCGCCCTTCAAAATGGAACTATCGGTCGTGCTCGCCCGCAGTCTTCAGGGAGATATTCAACTCTATCCCCTGGCTGAGAATGCACATAGGCAGAACATCCTCCATACCACACGCGTTCCGGCCCGGGTGGCGGACACGATCCGTTTACGGGCGGAGGAGCTTGCCGTTTCCCTTTCAGAAGCGCTTGACTACTGCGGAGTCATGGCGGTGGAGCTGTTTCTTCTCGAGGACGACACCTTGTTGATCAATGAGATCGCTCCCCGGCCTCATAACAGTGGACATTTCACCTTTGGGGCCTGCGTGACGTCCCAATTCGAACAACATCTCCGCGCCATTTGCGGATTACCATTGGGGGATACCTCCCTCATGCATCCCGTCGTGATGGTGAATCTCCTCGGAGATCTATGGCGAAATGGTCCGCCCAGATGGGATCGACTTCTGGCTCATCCGCAGGTCCGGCTTCACCTTTATGGAAAAACACACGCCGCGCCGGGACGCAAAATGGGGCATTTCCTTCTGATGGCGGACAATCCAGATCAATCATACCAACAAGCCGAAGATCTCCTTCAGAGCATGACGGATGCAGATTCTCAAGAGAAAGACTTCCTGGTCAAGAATCCAGCCAAAGAGCCTTTCCAAAAGCTATCCAGACCCTTGGAGACTCCGGCATGACTGCCGCCGTTTTTCACACAGGGTTCCTAATGCGGGCTTCGCCTGACAACCATTCATAAGGCAGGAAAACCATAGGGCTGAGTTTTTCCGTAACTGGGATTGTGGGCCTGTCGACACCATCACCTCGACGGGAGGTGATGGCGACACCTCAAGGCATGACGCGGCATTCAAACAGCTAAGACTTTACAATGACTTTCGTGAACCTCTCGTTGGTTTCCACCGCCAATCTCTTCATACCCTTTGTGGTTTGACAATGATGAAGGTGGATGCGGTATCTGTTGCGCGCCTACAACTTTGGTCATCCGCTTGCCATCCGCACGCCCGATTCGCCTTTACAACGCTGATCGTGCATCGTGTGGAGGATGTGGTATTTGGGAGCGGTATTCTTCCGAGCTATGATTATTGGCGAAAATCTGGCATTTTCCCATAGAAGGAGCACCACAACCCGCACGGTTGACTTGCCTCAGGAGGAAACCCGCTTGACGATCGGTCGGGTGACCATGGGAGTCGTTGGTGAAAGTCGAATCTCTTCCTCTTCGTGGCGGATCACCAGGCCATCGCCCTCCCGTAATGAATACGTGGCTAAATCCGGGCCGAGTTCCACATCCAGGATTTGGCCGCGATAGGTCAGAGGAAACCGTAACTTTGCCGGTTGGCCCTTGGCGCGTCTGGGTCTAAACGTAAGAATTCCATCGTCATCCCGCAACCCGCCAAACCCGTATGTCAGAGCCATCCACGTCCCTCCCATCGAAGCGATGTGGCAACCATCCTTAACGTTTCCACCGATATCAGCCAGATCCATCAGCAGGGCGGCCAGGCCTAATTCAAAGGCCTTTTGCGTATAGCCAATCTCCGTCGCGACAATACTCTGAATGCATGATGACAGAGAAGAATCTCCTGTAGTTAAACGGTCATAATAGTCAAAATTGCGTTTCTTCTGTTCCGGAGAAAAATCCTGCCCAAGCAGAAACATGGCTAAGACAATATCCGCCTGCTTAATCACCTGATATCGATAGATGACCAATGGATGGTAAAAGAGGAGCAATGGGAACTTCTCTGATGGTGTATTTTTCAAATCCCACACCTCTTTGTCTAAAAAGACATCATCCTGTGGATGAATTCCTCTTTTCTCTTCATAAGGGATGTACATGTTCTCCGCCGCACTCCGCCACTCCTTGACCTCATCCATTTTCAAATCCGTCTTGCTGACCAAGGCAGCGAACACGTCGGGCTTCTTTTCGCACAGCACCTCGATGGTCGCCGCGGCATACCGCAAATTCTCACGAGCCATGAGATTGGTATAGGTGTTATTGTTAACAACGGTATTGTATTCATCGGGTCCGGTCACGCCATGGATGCAAAACTTTCCGTCCTTTTGCTCCGAAAAGAATCCGAGGTCACTCCATAATCGTGCCGTTTCAACCAGCATTTCTGCTCCATAGTCATACAGAAACTCCTCATCGCCGGTGGCATTCACATACTTTCTCAGCGCATACATAATATCGGCATTGATGTGGTACTGGGCTGTTCCCGCCGCATAATAAGCCGAGGCTTCTTCACCGTTAATGGTTCTCCAAGGGAACATAGCCCCTCTCTGATTCAACGCTCGTGCTCGTTCTCTGGCATGATCCAACATGCGATACCGAAACATGAGGAGGTTCTTGGCAAGGCGCGGGGAGGTATAAATCAAGAAGGGAAGGAGATAGATTTCAGTGTCCCAAAAATACTGGCCTTCGTAGGCCTGGCCGGTGAGACCCTTGGCCGGAACACCGAGGGTATCAGCCCGCCCTGCTGCCTGCAGGATATGAAACAGGTTGAAGCGAATGGCCTGTTGAATTTCAATGGTGGAACGTTTGGCCCACTCTGGGTCGATATCGCAAATTTGGACATCGCTCCTTTTCCAGAAATCATCCATGTATTGCTCTTGGTCGGCCAGAATGCCATCGAATCCATGGCCCATGGCCCGATCCAGGGTCCGTTCGGCCCTGTCGCACAACCCTTCAGGAGAGGCAGTGTCCGTTGTGTGATAGGTGATGTATTTCAACAGGTGGACCTTCATGCCCGGCTGGGCCTCGACCGAAAACACGACCGCTCCGAAATCTTCAGAACTCTTGCATTTGTAGGAATGAGGACATTCGGTTTTGAGTTCATGGTCGATGGCACAGGCGAGTGTCAGCTTGCTGTTTTTGGTTCCGTGGCACAGGATCACCCGACGATCTTTGACGTTATGCTTCCGTGGGTGAAGGACTCGCTCCATGAACCCTTTCCCTTGACGGGGGTCACCGTCCCGCTTGCTTTGATCGTGAAGGTACAGCATCTCTGAAGAAATGACGATCGGTGCCTCGGCATTCAGCATGGTAACTTCGTAGGAAATGGCCGCAAGGTGTCGATGGGGAAATGACACGAGACGTCGCGATGTAATTAACACCTGCTTTCCTGATGGCGTCTCCCACACAACCTGCCGGTCCAGCGTGGCGGATTTCATATTGAGACGACGGTCGAAACTCAGCAGGGTGGCGTTGGAAAGGTGGAACGGTTCATCATCGACATAGAGTTTGATTTTTTTGGCATCCGTCACATTCACAATGGTCTGGCCGGTTTTGGCAAAGCCATACGCCTCCTCGCCATACAGAATCGGCCATGATTCATAAAAGCCGTTCACAAACGTACCATTCTGGGCGGCAGGCACTCCCTCTTCCGGACATCCACGCATGCCAAGGTAGCCATTGCCAATTGAATATATGGTTTCGGTATGAGACAAAAAATCCGGATTGAACTGCTTTTCCACCAGGTTCCATTCATCCGGCGGATAAATGTGGGGGGGCGGAATCAGGCGTTCATGGTGAATCATGCGTCACGACCTCACAAATGTTTGGTGAAAAAGTCCATTCAGACCCTGTCTGATACACTTGACTCTGAAATACAGAATTCCTTCTTTTCATGGGAACCCAGCGCATTCACCGAACGAACTCGCCCAGGTCGGCGACAACGAGATGGGCCCCATGTTGTTTCAGTTCTTCCGCATTGCCTTTCCGGGCCACGCCGATCACAAGTCCGAAGCCCCCTTTGGCCCCGGCTTGCACACCGGAGATGGCATCTTCGACCACCACCGCACGCGCGGGCTGGACGTCAAGCATTTCGGCCGCTTTCAAGAAGGAATCCGGAGCGGGTTTCCCCGCCAAATGTTGATGAACAATGGTATTCCCATCGACTTCCACATCAAAGAGATCTTCGATGCCCGCAGCGTTGATGACGGCTTTGCCGTTCTGGCTCGAGGTCACCACAGCTGTTTTGATTCCCTCATCACGAACAAGCCTGAGGAACGCGACGGTCCCTTCGTAGGCCTCGACCCCATCTGTTTCTAAAAATGCCTCTATCAGTTGGTTTTTATGATTCCCCAGCCCGCACACGGTTTCCGTCAGGGGAGGATCATCGGGGGTTCCTTCGGCCATCCGGATGCCGCGAGATAACAGAAAATCTCGTACCCCATCAAACCGGGGCTTCCCATCAACGTACACAGTATAATCTGTGACAAGATCAAAAGGACGAAACGATTCACCCGTTTTGGCAGAGCGCTTCTTCAGATACGCATCAAACATCTTCTTCCAGCATGTCGCATGCATCTTGGCTGTGTTCGTAATAACGCCATCCAAGTCAAAAAGCACCGCGTCATACTTCTCCCGGGTTACGGGATTATCGGCATGCCCTTCGTTCATCGTTTATTCCTGTCACATGTCCCTGGCCTTCACTTGAGATAAAACAAGGAACATGCTCGTCTCCATCCCTTAATGCCCATGAGAGCGACCCTTGGGAACGGTTGTGGCAATCAAGTTTTCCTCTGTTCTGCACACGGGTTCATGATCGACCATTCCGGTCATGCCGAATTAACAAAAGTGTTGGTGATATCTGCGAATTCCAATCTCTCAATATCGCATCAACACACAACCTTACTCCATCATCCCTGCTATGCGCGCCGCGGCCTGGCGCAAATCAAGATTCCCCGCGACGGTTCAATCAGCGTATTCAGTTCCGGATCGTTCAGGGTCGTCCACCATTGACTCAGAGTGGCTTTATCGTTTGGAGTTGCGCGAAGCCCACCTGTCAGCTCACTGCTAAACGTCTTGGGCGTCTGTCGTTCCGGCGGGGCATAGTCCGGACCCACGGTCGTACAGCCTATGACCTGTAGGCTGAGCAGGAACGTGATCAGTGCACGGATTGACCTCATGATGGATGATCCCAAACCAATAGGGTTGATCGAATGCCGGCAGGTCATGCGATTGAACTGTTCTTTGTACCATAACGAACCTGTATTCTTGTCATGGCCAAGCTGCCGGTAAGTTTATTGAGCGGGTTCTGCTCCCAACCAAGCCCATGCCTCGCTTTCCTGATCTTCCGGAAATGTCCGCATATCCATATCCGCAAACGCGGGATTGACGGTCTCAATGACCTTGCACATCCAGCTTGGCGCAGCAACGATGGCGTAGCGCTCGACCTTCTGAATGGCCGCCAGCTTTATCGAAAGAAGGCCGCTTTGCATAAATATTGCCGGATCGATCCCCCCGAAGTGTTTGATCCGGTTCAGTAACCGCACCTTCTGGTGCCGCTCCAGAAATTTTTCGAATTTTTTGATGACCTCGGGCATTTCCTTCCCCGAAATCACTCCATTAATCTCAAAGGCCAGGACCTCGTCTTTTGATGTGGGGAGGAAGCGGAAAGCCGGAGCTTGGAATTTTGGTGTCTTCAGCAGCTCCGATGCCCATTGGATGGCCTCATCGCCCTCGTCGGGCGGGAAGACCTTCATCTCCACGGTCGGAAATAAATCGCTCATGAACCCGATGAGGGCTTGGGGCCATTCTTTATCCGAAACAAAGCCAAAGCGGGTGAATTGATTGATATGCCTGAGAAGCTCGAGATCAGCCTTCGTCCCCTCGACAAATGCATCGGCGTTCATGTCCGACAAGCCTGTGAAGTCCACCACCATGCTAAGCTGATCATGGCTGAGCAGTTTTTCATCAAGAATACCCTTATACGTTTTGATGTCGTCGCCCGTAAGTTTTCCCCTGAGATGCATGGCAATCACGTGATCCGGCGCGGTGACGTGTTGATACATAATGATTGTCTCCAAATGTTTGGGAATAGGTGGGAATCGTTCACTTCGGCTTTCATAGGATGAAAGTTATCCTTGGAGCAGGTACCTTGCCACCAACCTCTCTCCTTTATTCAGAGGGCCTTCCGGAGGTGAGACTCAGCGTAATCTCAATCGCATCTCCCTCTGCTGTAAGTTTTTTGGTAAATCCGGTTCGCCGCGCCAACTCCAGCATCCCGGTATTGTCCGTTAAGACCTGGCCGATGATCTGTGCCATGCCCCGCTTCCGGCAATACCGGATCATTTTCTCCAACAACAATCGTCCCAAACCCTGTCCCTTCATATCCGACCGGACGATAATGGCAAACTCTGCCGTGTGATTGTTGGCATCATTGGCCGTGCGCACCACACCAAGGGTCTCAGACCGGTTCCCCTCATCCTTGCCTACCGCAATGAACGCCATTTCCCGGTCGTAATCAATCTGCGTAAAGCGAGCCATTTGTGAATGGGGTAATTCCCGAATGAGTCCGAAAAACCGGAAGCGAATATCCTCCTGGGACAACCGCGAAAAAAATTCGTTATGAGCCGGTTCATCTTCCGGACGAATGGGCCGACACAGAATCCGTTTCCCCGATCCCAGCGTCATCCATTCCTCAAGTTCTTCCGGATAGGGACGAATGGCCAAATGGTGCGGACCGGAAATGCGAGAAGGGGCAATTTTCATTCTGGCGTCCAACGCCAATATCCCATTCTGGTCTGCGAGAAGGGGATTAATATCCAGCTCAACAATTTCAGGAAAATCCTGCACGAGATGAGAAATTTGCATCAAGGTCAGGCAGAGCGCTTCAAGATCGACGGCAGGATGAGTCCGGAAGCCTTGCAATAAGGAAGCAATTCTCGTCGCCTTAATCAGATCTTTGGCTAATTTCATGT
This sequence comes from Candidatus Nitrospira neomarina, assembly GCF_032051675.1. Classification (NCBI taxonomy): domain Bacteria; kingdom Pseudomonadati; phylum Nitrospirota; class Nitrospiria; order Nitrospirales; family Nitrospiraceae; genus Nitrospira; species Candidatus Nitrospira neomarina. The sequence continues at coordinate 70,320 of NZ_CP116968.1, read as the reverse complement.
TCAAAGGAGGGAGAGCCATGGCATGGTCCCCCAACAACTCAACGGCAATGCCCCCTTGACCGAACACAATGACCGGGCCAAACGCGGCATCGACGGTCACCCCCACCAGTAATTCGTATGCACCAGGCCGTCTGGCCATCGGTTGGACGGTCACACCACGCATCTCCGCTCCCGGATGAAGGTGCTCCAACCGTTCTCTCATTCCCTGAAACGCTGTGGCAACGGCCTTGGCGTTTTCCACATCAAGCACGACTCCCCCGACATCGGTTTTATGAGTAATGTCGGGAGAAAGAATTTTCAATGCCACGGGAAATCCCACCTGCTCCGCGAAGCGAATGGCCTGGTCGGGGGTCGACGCGATATGGGTCTCCACCGTGGGAATGCCATAGGCAGCCAGAATGGCCTTTGCCTCCGGCTCATTCAACTGAGAACGCCCCTGCGCTAACTCCTGTTCAATCACGTATCGTGCGGAAGACGTGGCCGGTTGAAACTCACGTGGAATGGATGGGGGAATTTCCATCAGCATGCGCTGTCGCTGGGAGTATCGAATCAGGTGCAGGAATGCGCGCACCGCCTTTTCAGGTGTGCCATAGGTGGGGATATTGGCCTCGGCGAACATGCGCCGGGCCTGAAGGGTTGTTTGGCCACCGAGCCAACTGGTCAACACATTTTTCTTGGAGGACGAGGCGCGAACCGCATTCACCACGGCCAGCGCAGCCTCCTCGCTGGTGACGACTGCTGTGGGAGCATGGGTCACGATGACCGCATCCACATCCGGCGCGTTCAGGATACTGGTCAATGCCTGCGCATAGCGGTCTCCTCTCGCATCCCCGACGATATCAACAGGATTTCCGTGCGACCAGCTTGCCGGCAACAGGGCGGTCAATTCTTGGATGGTGGCCTCTGACAAGCCGGCGAGGGCACCACCGCCTTCGGCAAAGGCATCGGCGGCCAGAACACCCGGCCCTCCCCCGTTCGTCACAATCGCTAATCGTTCTCCCTGTAATGGGCGGGATCGCTCCAGAGTTTCGACGGCATCGAACAATTCATCAATTTCAAACACCCGCAGGATTCCAGCCCGGCAGAATGCGGCATCGTACACCTCATCACGACCGATGAGTGCCCCGGTATGGGAACTGGCGGCGGTGGCCCCTTCCGGATGTCGTCCTGCTTTAATCGCTAAAACCGGTTTATTGCGAGCGGCGGCTCTGGCCGCCGACATAAACTTTCTGGCATGCGTGATGGATTCAATGTATAAAAGAATGGCCCGGGTATCGGGATCGCTGCCCAGATAATCCAGAACATCACCCACATCGATATCCAGGCTATCTCCCAGGGAGAGAAAATGCGAAAAACCGATTCCTTTGGACCGGGCCCAATCCAATACAGCCGTGCAAAGAGCGCCTGACTGAGAAAGAAACGCCAGCGATCCCGGGAGCGCTTCTACATGGGCAAAACTGGCATTGAGTCCCAGCCGGGGGATGAGCATTCCAACGGTATTCGGACCCAGAAGGCGTATACCGAATTTGCTTGCGGTTTCCAGCATGTCCGTCCAATCGGTCGCGCCCTCCTTCCCTGATGATTCTCGCCTGATGCCGGCTGTCAGAATAACCGCGGCCCGGACTCCGCGTTCGCCTAATTCTTGAAGCAACCGGGGAATAGTGTTGGGAGGGGTGCAAAGAATGGCGAGATCGGGATTGGCCGGCAGGGCCTTCACATCGGGGTAGGCCAGCACTCCGCACACCGCCTGATACTTTGGATTCACGGGGAGAATAGGCCCTTCGAATCCCCCTTTCAGAAGATTCTGCATCACCACACTTCCCACTCGATGAGGTCGATTTGACGCGCCAATCACGGTAATGGACCGGGGCTTAAACAGGTAGTTGAAATTTCGAATGCTCATGACACGTCCCGTTATTCGTAGATGTAAATTGTCCAATACATCTGTAATGCCCGATGACTCAAGAGATATGTTCCCCGGCGTGGAAGTGAGAGATCGGCAGATCCTGCGGCCCCCTTCCTTCTGTCACAAGAGAAGCGGCACCAGGACAATTTTTTTCCATAGCAAACAGGGTTTTCTGCCCCGCGTTTGGAGGATCATTTCTTCGTTGTATTTCGAATGACCGCCACAGAAGAACCGGCTCTGTGGACCACTTTATTCGATATACTCCCCAGGAAGACCCGCTTGACCCCAGTCGATCCACGAGATCCCATCACGATGAGATCCGCTCGCACATAGCGAGCGGCTTTAAGAATTTCGTCGGCCGGATTGCCAAACACCAACCGCTCCTGAATCTGAAGGTTAGGAGAAGACAATGCCTTTCGAGTCTGTTCAAGAAGTTTCGCCCCTTCCCGGCCCCGAATCGCCAGAATTTCTTCGGCCAATTTGGCAAATTCGCTCTCATCTTGACTATCAGCCGTCAAAGCCCGTTCGGTTTCGTATACATGTTTTTTGACGACATGAAGGATGGTGATGTGGGAGGAAGGCGGTAGCTCCACGGTTTTGACGAAGGCGACCGCCGCCCGTGAATCGGGAGATCCATCAGTGGCCAGCAGAAGGTTCATGCCTCGACCCTCCTTTTTCTCGCGAGCCATGGGTCGGGCGATCAAGACCGAGCATGGCGCTTCCTGTAACACCCATTGACTCACACTGCCAAGCAAAAAACCCGTCGCTTTGGAATAGCCCCGGGTTCCGAGAACCACCAGATCCACTTCCTTCTTTGAAATGGTTTTCAAAATTTCCTCTCCAGGAAATCCCCTTTTCACCATCGGGAAAAAATGCACATCCTGCGGACGTAACGTTCGCTCAACCTTTCCCAGAAACAGACGCGCCTGTTCAAGTGCGTCCTTTTGGACCTCCTGAACCTGCTGAGAGATTTTTAGAATCCGTTCCTTCGCAAGACCCGTAATCTTTTGAGGGACGGGATTCACGTGGAGAAGAATCAGATCTGAACCGCTGGGAAGGATTAACTTGGTGAGTATCCGAATGGCTCCTACAGAAATGCGGGTTTGCTCTACCGCCAGCAATACCTTCATTATCGGGCTCCTTTCAACACATTGGAATGGAAGTGGACTTCAACTGCCTAGTCTATCGTATGACACCCTTGTTCTCTACTCAGTCTCAAAGGCCTGACTCATTATTCTTCCATGCTCTGCTTGAGAGCATTCTTTGTCATTCCAATTCACGGAAATTGAGCGAAGACGAATTCTTGTTAATCTGGAATTCGAACAGCCCTCCCCGATGACAAACCTGGGAATTCACTCAATGTCGCCTCAAAGGGTTTTTCTGAATCTTCCAACCTTTCCCAAACAGTAGGACATGTGCAGAGTCACTCCTCAAAAGGTACAATGCGTTGGTGTGAGATTGGGTACCATCCTTCTTAAGAAATGACCCGACAAAATCTCATCATATCTGTTGTAGCAGCAAGACCTATGCCTTTTGGAATTCCATAATTTTTTGAGCTCCTACCCGGTTCCCTACCCAGGATGCTTAAAGGTTGCCAATGACTGGATACAGATAACGGATGCTTGACTACACCGAATACGTAAAAATCTTCGTAGCGCTATTAGCCGTCATTAATCCCCTGGGGGCTATCTCCATCTTCATCGCGCTCACTCCAGGAAAAGAAATGAAAGACCGGCAACACATTGCCAGGATCGCTTCCTTCTCCGCGACTCTGATCCTCTTGGTGGCCTTGGTCGCAGGTGAAGGGGTCCTCGCAATATTCGGAATCAGTGTGAGTTCTTTCAGAGTGGGTGGCGGGATCCTCATTTTACTCCTGGCGATTTCCATGCTGCAGGCACAACGGAGCCTCACGGTGCAGACCAAAGAAGAAGCTGAAGAGTCCGACAGGAAACAGGACATTGCCATCGTCCCGCTCTCAACTCCGTTACTGGCGGGACCCGGTTCGTTGAGCACCGTCGTACTTCAGGCCCATAAAGGAATCGGCTGGGCTCATGAAGCCTTTATTGCCCTTGCGATTGTTGCGGTCGGCATATGCATTTGGACGTCTTTACATTTGGCACCGTGGATCTCCCAGCGTTTAGGCCAGACCGGCATTAATATCTTTACACGTATCATGGGACTCATCCTGGCCGCCATCGCCGTAGAATTTATTGCTAACGGATTGAAGGGGTTGTTTCCGGCTTTGGCGGGATGAGACAAAAAGAGGTTGGTGCGTCGGCATGCATTCGCATTGGGTCAAGGCCGACTCGTATTTCCGCAGCTCTATCCCACTCCACGCAACAAAAAATTGCGTGTGGATCGCTTTCAATCCACCGCCTCCTGTAACGGCCTTTTGCCTTAACGGACCCTTTTGTGAATTACCGGAAACTACCCAGGATTCGGTAGGTGTTGTCCCATTTGTTTTTAAGTGGGGTTAGAACGCTTTTCCGGGAAAGGAGGAAAAAACAAGCGAATGAGAGGTCGAATCTGAAACCATTTTGACTGGAGAAAGGAGCGAAGTCAGAGCGGTACATTGACCAGTCGCGCCCTACCATACCACTCCTCTAAAGAACTGATGTCTCCACTCACTAATGGTGTGGGCAAACACCCTAACGTGGATACCACAAAAATCCCCAATATGATCAAGGCCCATCTTGAACTACGCATCATTTCTTCCATGAGAAGAAAACATTATAATTCAGTTGCACGAGGTAGACTCTCAATCAGGCCCATAAAATCCTAAACGGGGTAACCCATGGAAAAGGAAACTGGTGAACAGGACTGGATCTATGTCTACGCGCTGAACGCTAGACTCTGGTTGTTCTGCACATAGATTCTCATCCATGGCAGCCCGAGAGAGGAAGAAACAAGCGGAGTCTTGCTACCTACCGTCCTTTCCGACCCATACCGCCACCTTTTCCCATTGAGGGAGATCGACTTTCTCCGATTGGACTTTAGGATTGAATCCTTTTGGCCTTTCAGGCCAGGTGACATTCGTGTTTGTAAAGCTGCTCGTTTTCTCGATCCCGTTTTTGCCGTCCAGTGTTGTTTTTTTCCGGTTGTTGAAAGTCACCCGGAGTCTGGAGTTGGTCACATCGTTGATTTTGAGACCAACTAAAACCTGCAAAGCCCATCGATTGGGACGACTACCGAGATGAAGATGAAACCACAGAACCTCTTCCTGCATATCATATAAACATCTTCTCTTCAGCGATAGTAAAGGCAACATGGCTTTGTGCAGGCGGCAATCCATCGACACAAACAGCGAAAAGTATTCCAGGAAACCGGGCCGTCAAACCGGACAAAAAGGGAAGATGTGCGAACGGGGATTCCTGCCATTTAGCTGATGAACAGATTTCCTGGGCGATAATGAATTATCTTTGCCCAATATCTCTTGCTTAACAACGACCCAATCATCGGGGTCCTGCCCAGGGTGCACCTCTCGACAATAAATTAATTCATACGCCCGCCGGGTGATACCTCCTTGCATTTTCCCAACGATCGATTGAGAGTTCATGGAATCGGTGCCACCAGGGGTCATGCTCTCCTGATTTCTCAAGGGACCTCTCTTATCTGTCGTCTTTGTTCTGACTACGCCCCTGAACCTACCGGCTGAGGAGGACTTTTGAGATGTTTCGGATGGTTAAATTAATAGCTTATTGGCCCATCATGTCACCTCTATGTGAGGAATGGCATCGGCGGGAGCCAAGGACCTTTGTAAAATTTCGGAAGGAAATGCAGGTTTTTTCCCAAGAGTTTTGAGTGTATGGGCAATGCGTTCGGGTTGTCCCCAATCACTCCACAGCACTTCCTCGAATTCCATCACTCCCAGATGCTCAGGAATCCTTTGAAGCAATCCACGAGAAAAGTCTAGGTTAGGCATCTCTCGATAGATCTCGTGCAGCGTCTCATTTTCGTGCACAGTTCCAATCGACGCTCCTAACTGTTCAAACCGCTCCATTAAAACCGGTAGGTTTTGCCAACCAAGTTTCCAGAGCGTGGTCACTTTGGCCACAATCACCAAGGTATTCCAAAGCGCGCCGCTTGCCATGACCTGTTGCCCTTCAAGGAGGTCTGGTTTTTCTAGAAAGGAACCAACGAGGCGAATACATGACCCACTGCTCCAACCCAGGACTTCGCCCAGGTTAATCCACCCATAGTCCAATTCAGGATGTGAAGGAGACACGCCAAACAGGATCAAACGATCCTGGAGAAAGTGACTGGCGCGAATCCCTCGCCTGATCGTTTCGAGAAAACGGGCTTCCGGAAAGACAAAATGATCGGATGGGAAAATGACGACTGTGGCATCAGCATCCCAGGCTCGAACAAAGGTCAATGGAAGGAACACTCCTGCGGCTGTTCCACAATTCTGGGGCTGAACAATAACATGTCCAGAAATATCTCCCTCCACAGCTTTATTCAAAAATTCCCGATGGTTCCGACCGATGACCGTGACCTTCTGTTCAGCTCTGACCAATCGGTCTGCCCGATCCAGCGTATGTTGAAGCATGGATCGATTTCCGGTAAAGGTACAATACTGCTTGGGTTTATGTCCGCCCAACCACTGTTCGATAAACGGGCGGGTCCTTTCCCCCTCACCACCAGCTAAAATAATCGACCACAACGGATTGGCCCCGGCTCTCAGCATGTTCTTCATCTCCCTCCCTGGGTCGTGAATGCTAAAGCACAATGAGGGCCATCCCCCCATTATAAAAAGTTCCTTATAAAACATTACCCGGAAGGAAGGAACTAGGAATTTCCCTAGTCAACCAGGAAAAAGTTCCTAGGTGACATTAAAAGTCCAAGGATACCTGCTGGAGGTTCCAACTCAAAAAAGCTGTCCAGCCACGATCGCTACAAGCCTATTCACGGCCACGTTCTCTGGGATCCGGATGAAACCCCATTGGCCATGAGCATCCTCACCCCTTTACCCAATGCCAGGCCTCGTCGGTCTGGTCTGGTGTGAAATATTTGAATTGAGCACTGGGCCAGGGAACAGCAACCCTTGGTTCGCTCTCCAACCATCGTCGGTGTCCCACCACCGCAATTCGTTGATATTCTTGAGCGTTCCGAAGGTTATCGGTCATCTCTTCCCATAAGGCTTGCCCATTTTCGCCTTCAACGGTTGCCATATCGCATAAGAAATTAATCGGGCCAACCTCCTGCATCAGATGCTCCAGGTATGCATTCAAGAGATCATACTCTTCAGCTGATAATTTACTCATAACCCGTATTCCCACACTTCCGTCTTCACTTTCATCTAAAATCCGATACATATCTTATATCTTTCACCCCCATTTCTTTCACCCCCGAGACACCAATTCGTGACCGGCCCTCACGGCGAACGTTCCACGGAGGAACCCCAGGTTAAAATTTTTCTTCCTGGCTCCACTCGCACCTCCTTTGCCCTGAAAGCATTTCACATGCCCCTAACAGTTTAGACCCGGTATTATTTTTCTAGCGAGGATTATGCCAGGAGAGGGCCTCGGACCAATTCTCTCTGTTTGCAATGGGTTCAGAGAAAACGAACCAGGCCGGAAAAGGTCTACTTGGCCAAAAAAGCTACAGGGACTAATGGGGAACTGTTGAAGATTGCAACAACAAGGGAGGAAAAGCGCTAATCAGACCTATTGTGATTCCCTGGATTTATTAAAAGGAACCCAGACGGAATTAAGTCGTTCGAAGATAGGTTCCCCTCAGGATCGGCGGGGGATACCCGAGCAGAGAACGGACACGCTCCTACCTTGACGAGTTGAGCCAGGCAGTTCTTCCGGTTCCTTCCCGTCACTTGTTAAGACGGGTTTACGACTCATCGAGTTACCTCAAGGAAAGAGAGTGCATGAGGTGCGGAACAGGGCATGGTGACAAGATCAGAGGGGAACGCAGGCTCCTTTCCGATAACATTCAGCGTGTCACGAATGCGGTCTGAGCCTTCCCAATCACTCCAAAGCACGTCTTCCAGCTCAATCATCCCCAGGCGTTCCGGAACGCGCTGGAGCAATTCGGAAGATACATCTAATATGGGCATTTTCTGATATAACTGACGAAGCATGCGACCCTCATGAGTGCTCCCGATGGCTTTTCCTAATCGCTCAAACCGTTCCATGATGACAGGAACGTATTGCCAGCCAAGCTTCCAGATGGTGGAAACTTTCCCCACGATCACCGACGTGTTCCAGAGTGCGCCTTTGGCCATGGCATTGAGGGCCTGGACGTGGTCGAGTTGCTCATCAAAGGAATCGACTTGCCGAACACAGGATCCTCCACTCCAACCCAACACCCCGCCCACATTCATCCAGCCAAAATCCAATTCAAGATGAGTGGGGCGTACCCCCAGCAACAGGAGGCGATCCTGAAGGATACGACTCCCGCGTACGGCACGCCGAACCATTTCCAGAAAACGATTTTCCGGAAATACAAAATGGTCAGAAGGAAAGATGACCACCGTGGCACTTGGATCCCACGCCCGGAGATAGGTAAGAGGGAGAAACATCCCGGAGGCGGTGCCGCAATAGTTCGGTTCAAGAATCACTTGTCCTGCCCGCTGACCTCCTAAGGCCTCACCTGCGAACCCTTGATGGGTTTGGGCCACCACCGTGATTTTTTGATGAGGAGCCCCAAGGCGATCCGCCCGGTCTAAGGTGTGTTGCAGCATCGACCGGTTTCCCACGAATGTGCAGTACTGCTTGGGTTTAGGATAGCCTAACCATCGTTCAATAAACGGGCGCGTTCGTTCCCCCTCCCCACCGGCGAGAATAATGGACCATAAGGCATGGGATTGAGACATAGGGCGGAGCTCCTTCCTTTTGTATGTAGGAAAAAATTGTATAAAAGCTATGTTGTCATGAAAGCTATGAATTTACCTACGCGGTCCCTGATATAGAAGTAAGAGGAATATTGGGTATTATTCTAGGAAACCAAGAAAGTTCTCTTAGGGTTCTGTCAGATGTCCGAATCAAAATACCGAGTCTATCCCTCCTCCTTAGTCATCCCCGCCGTTACCAGCAGACCCAGCTTCAAGAGAGATGAGAAAAAAATTCTTGATTCGTCAGAATTCCGGCGTGGGGATGAGAACCCATTTAAATTAAACCGGTTGCATCAGCAAACGGGCTTTAGGCAGTCAATTGCGGGCCTTCAGAATCCTCGGACAAAATCTCCCTTGCGGCTTTCAACCAACTGGCTAAAGTCGGGCCACGAGGCTCACCTCCCCGCTGGGAGATCTCATGGGCCCGATTGTCAATTTTGATCTCTAGCGAATCAGTAGAACCATCGTTCCTTACGTCCGTGTTTTCATTGACAGAAACTGGCAGATTTTGCATTTCTCCCTCTTTGTTGGACACGAATGAAAAATCTTTCATTGGATCAACCTCCGCCTTGTATTCCCTTGATATCATGGTCAGCTCGATATCATCTTCAAGACAGATGAGCAGAATTCTGACAAATTCTTTCCTGCGTCGATCAAACCGGATTGAACATTCATGGATGAAGAGATAGATATACAATCGTTCAATCCCGTGTGGCTTGTCGCGGCCAAGACAGCGCACTCTTTTTGGCACATTCAGTGTCGTGAAGCACGAGAAGCGTCACAGACCTTCACCTCCTTTCGATAGGACACAGGAGATAACACTCATCTCAGTGGATTTCAGGCTTCCACCGGTTTATGAATGACCTCACCACATTCCCGACAAACCAGGTGCCCCGTTTTCTCGCCTTGAATGTTGATCTGTTCGTCTACCAGGCGTTGATGGGCGCAGACTTCTCTCCTGGCGGTTTTTAGGGTTCCATCCACACGACCGGCCTTATGTTCATGAATGCGTCCCTCTTTACATCCATCAGCTCTAGCCGGAATTCCGTCTTCCATTAAGTCACATGGAATCGAGAGGCTGCCTCTGCCTTGACCCCATCGTTTTGCAAGATCTTACGGCAGGCTTGTTGAACAGAAACGAGATGAAACGGCTTGAGGAAAAATCCTTGAGCACCTTCCTGCACCATCCGCCGGAGCAATGGTTCCTCCGACGCGCCCGACATCATGAGCACCGGCATCTGATATCCCAGCCATCGTAGTTCATCCAGCATCGTCCGCCCATCCATAATGGGCATGTGCATATCCAATAAAATTCCATCCACGCAACGGCCGCCCAATAGATCCAGGCCTTCCCTCCCATTTCTCGCAACTAGCACCTCATATCCCCATTCCTGAAGAGCCTGATCCAACAATCCGGAGATGGAAGGATCATCATCGACCACCAACAAACAGGGACGGACTTCCTGACCCTGAGCCTCGGTCTCGACAGTCGACACGCTCGGCGATGTGGTTCGGAGCGTTTGAAGAATTTCCAGACAGGAAGGACAATAGGTTTGTGCAGGCTCGATATCAGAGAATGTGAGTTGATGCCTGGACAAATAGGCATCCAACACTTGCCAGGCCTCTGTTCCGTCCCCCCCCTCAGAGGGGTCATGAACCCGTTCACACCAGGCACAGGAAAACACAAATTGGGAGGAAGGCGAAGAAAACGGAAGGCTATGCCGTAAGACTTCTCCCCGGGAAATGACTCCGACAAGTTGCCGATCACGAACCACTGGCATCCTCAAAACCTGACTGTGAAGCATCCCCTTCATCACGACATCGAGCGGATCCTGCTCAAACACATATACCGGCGTGGTCATGGTGTCTTCGACCCTGAGTTCATCCAGAGAATTCACGCGTGAACAGGCTTGTAACAGACGAAGTTCGGTCACGACCCCAAGAATCTCTCTGGTGGAATCGACCACCGGCCAGCCGCTGTATTGCCCGGAGAGAAATTGCAAAGCCAGACCCTTTTCAAAGCGACCGGGTCGAAGAGGAACGGCTGCGCTGTTCATCAGATCTTCCGCCAACGGAGAAGATGAAAATAGGTGGTTCATCCGAGAGCCTCTCTTTCACATCGGTTTCAACCATAGAAACCATCAGAGTAAAGGGGGTTTTTGCCGCTAAGGTGAGCGAGTAAGATACCGATCGACGTCACAAAAAAGAACTAGGGAAACCCCTAGTCCTTTCCGGAAAAAATCCTAGGATAAAGTGGGGAGAAATGATTGGAATCGTCTACTTCTCAATCAAGCCGTGGGCAACCGCAAACTGAGTCAATTCTGGAATGGTATGCATCCCTAACGTCTCCATGACCTTGGCTTTATGAAATTCCACCGTCTTGGTGGAAATATTGAGGAGGCTGGCCATAGCTTTGGTGGAACGGCCTTCGGCAATCAACTGCAAGACTTCCCTTTGACGAGAAGTGAGTAGCTTAAACAACGATTTTCCCCCTCCCAGAAAATCCTTAAGCGAGGCCTCCCCCCGCAGGGCAAGAGGCGTGACATACCGGCGGCCCGCCAACACCGTCTTGACCGCCAATTGAAGTTCAGAACCGGCAGACCGTTTCATGAGATATCCAGAGGCTCCGGCCTCAAATGCCGCGGTAATATAGGCGGAATCCGCATGCATCGTCAGAAAAATAATTTTACAACGGGGAACAAGTTTTTGAAGATGGCGTGCCGATTCCAGCCCGTTTAAACTCGGCATCGAAATATCCATAATCACCACATCCGGGTTCAGATGTGAAGCGACTTCAAGCAGCGATCGTCCATCTTCCACTTTCCCCACGACCTCGCCGAATTCCTCCACAAGCTTTGCCACCCCCTCCAGGACCATGGGATGATCATCTGCCAACATAATACGCGGAAGGTCCCTTGAGGATTTCCCGTCACATGAGCTGGGGTAAGGATGTGAGACCGGCAACGGCAACTTGACCCTTCAAAAAATTGATACCTGTCTGAATGGGGTAGGTAATACCAACAAGCGTGGGCACATCACCACTAGGAAAATCCCTAGTTTTCGAGAGAAATATCCCTGGTGTAAAGAATTCACCAATTCTCTATTCCGGAGACACGAGACCATGGGTAATGGCATATCTCGTTAATTCCGCCGTGCTTTGACAATTCAACTCCCGGATAATCTTGGCTCGATGAAATTCAATGGTTTTGGGAGATACATGTAACATCGTCGCCATCTCTTTGGTGCTGTGGCCTTCGGCGATGAGTTGCAATACTTCCCGCTGCCGAGGCGTGAGAGAGTTTGCCTCAGCTGGAGAGGCCGGCATTTCCTGAGTAATGGTACCCAGAAAATCCTTGGCAATGGCCGGGGTCACATAGTACTGCCCTTTCATTACGGCATTGATAGCTTGCATCAACTCTGAAGCCGCAGAACGTTTCAAGAGAAATCCGGAGGCCCCGATTTGAAAAGCTTCCTTTGCATACAGAGGGTCCGCATGCATGGTCAGAAAAATCAGCTTGATCGATGGAAGTAATTTTTTCAGTTGACGGGCGGCATCCAGTCCATTCAATTTTGGCATGGAAATGTCTAAGACGATGACATCCGGTTCCAACTTCTGAGCGGCCTGGAGAAGAGCTCGTCCATCCTCCACTTTCCCGACAAGGTCACAGCCCTCCGTGACCAGTTTGGCCAGGCCTTCCAGAACCAATGCATGGTCATCGGCTAATACTATACGAGGTCGGGTCACCATGGAACTTGTCCTATGCTATTGATGCAAAGCCATTACCTTGACCATGAAGACATTCCTCAACTTTTTCCATGCCCTGCCTTGCCAACCTCAGCACCTGCCCCTCATTCCCGACAATCGGTAATTGAAAAATACCCTTGAGGAACGGGGAATCCAACTATTCTGGAGCCTGGCGTCATGAGCCGATCTTTGCCACACACTACTCGTGTTGTTCGCTCTCCGGAATTGAGACCGTCACGGTAGTGCCATGGCCAGGCTGACTCTCCACCGACAGGGTTCCACTTACCAGACGAACCCGTTCTCTCATGCTGACAAATCCCAAACCTCGCGAAAGAAGCCCGTCCACCTCAAATCCTTTTCCATTGTCGCGAATTGAGAGAATAATGTCCTGTCCTTCCCCCAAAAGGAGATGGACGGCCGAAGCCTGAGCATGTCTTACCACATTTCGCAGGCTCTCCTGTGCCACACGGTACAGACATGTGCCCACCGCTTGGGAAATTCTTGGTGCTCCTTCAGGCAACTCACACGTGACCGAAATCCCTTCCCACTTCTCAAAGTCTTCGCACAACGAGCGAAGAGCCGAGCCCAATCCAAGGTCATCCAGGATCGACGGATGATATTGGTAGGCTAAACGCCGAATATCATCGGACAGATCCCCGACATTGGCATAAAGCTCATGAAGCTTTTGCGAAACAGGATGAATTTCCGGAAGATCATTTTGTGCTGATTGCAGTTTCAAACTCATCAGCGCGAGCCGTTGATTGACATCATCGTGCAGATCACGGGATAGACGCCGGCGCTCCTCTTCCTGCGCAGTCAGGAGTTGGGCAGCCAGTGAGCGAAGCTCCAGCTGTTGTATTTCCAGGCGCTGAGAGGCTTCCTGAAGAATGGTTTCCGCTTGTTTTCTTTGTGTAATATCCGTGGCAATTCCACAGAGCGCATAGGGTTTTCCTTTGGGAGTCGTCAATAAAAATTTAAACACATGTTCGGTGTGTTTTCCATCTGAACGATCCGATATTTCATCGGATTCATAGGCCTGCCGGGTTTGAAGAATGGTTTGGTCAATTTCCCAAAATCGCGAAGCCCGTTCGGAGGGAAAAATTTGCATATCGGTTTTGCCCAATATCTCCTTCTCCGACAGACCCGCATTCTTTTCGAACTGCCGATTGACCTTCAGATACCGACCTTCAAGATCCTTGAGCCATATGGAGACCGGACTATGATCAAGAATCGCCTGAAGCTGCTCTTTGCTTTGTTGAAGCAGCTGCTCAGTGTGCTTGCGCCTAGTGATATCGGTGCCGGTCACAATAAAATATTCCACACCTCCGTTTTTTTTGTAGCTGGCGGTCGTGTTCCACTGAATCCAACAAAGCTGACGTGCCTTATCCAGAATGGCCGATTCAAAGGTGCAAGGGAACCGGCCTGTTTTGTAAGCCTCCAGCACCTCTGTGGCTCCTTCTTTGTCATCTTCCGAAGGAGTCAGGAGATTCCAGAATGGCTGTCCCTTCAAGTCTTGAAACGCGTGCCTGACCCTCTGCTCAGAGGCCCGATTCATGCGAAGAATTCTCCATTGGGGGTCCAGGATGATCACCAGGGCTCCTGTCGTATTTAACACATTGGCAATGAACCGCTGTTCGTTTTTTAACGCTCTTTGCGCGTTCCGTTGTCCCGTGAGATTAATCCCTGTCACGATCACAAAGTCCACCCTACCCTGGTCGTCCTTGAGCACCGCATAAGACCACGCAATCCAGCGCCGGATATTCTCCTTCGTGACCCAATAATTTTCCTGAAAAGTCGGGGCCTGGCCTTGGAGAATGGCCTGAAAATATTCCTTCACTTCCTCCACCCCCACCATGGGCGGTTGGAGTATATCCCAAATGAGCCTATGGCGGACTTCTTCAAATGCATACCCCGTCAGCCTTTCACAGGCGCGATTAAACCGGATGATCTGCCCGTGGCGATTCATGACCACCACCAAAGCACCGGCAGTGTCCAAAATGGCCGTAATAAATTGCTGGTCTTTTTTCAGCATCTCCTGAGCGTGTCGACGTTCGGTGACGTCCCGTAGCACGACGGTGAAGAGCTTTTTGCCTTGTTCTTTAACCTGCACTTGTGAAATGGTCGCTTCGATAGGAAATTCCTCTCCGCTGGTCCGGAGTCCGAAAATCTCCATTGCCCCACCCATCTGACGGAAGGGCTTCGGGTTCCGGCCAAATTGTTGAAAATGTTCCTGATGGACTGCACGAAACCGCTCCGGAATAAACCGCTCTATCGGTTGTCCAAGGGCGCTTGAGGCAGGACAACCAAACATGTCTTCCGCCGCTTTATTAAACAGGACAATTCGTTGACTTTCATCGATGGTCACGATGGCATCCATGACTCCGCCCATCACGACCGCCATCAAGGCCCTTTGCTCATCCTGCGCGCATTCGACTTGCTCCTGTATCGTGACATCCTCCACCGCGATTCGAAACACCCTTATCTTACTTGAAGGTTCCTTGCTCTCCAGACAGCCTTCTAATCGGACCCGACGGGGATTGTTGGAATGCTGCAGAGTGAGAAGATCGGAACGGGGCGTGCCCGGGGTCTGCCTCAGAAAATCCAAATACCGTTTAAACGCCCGTTGATCATCCGGGATGACATATTGTTCTAACTTCTTATTGAGGATATCTACCCGTGACACACCCACCAAATGGCAAAAAGTCAAATTGGCCTCTAGAATGCGGTTATGGCCATCATCAAGGGTCACGTATCCTACCCTTGAAAAATCAAACAATGCGGCATACCGATTACGTGTCACCTCAAGCTCTCGTTGGGCCTGACGCAACTCTTCGTTTTGCATTTCCAGTTCGATTTGATGGACCTGGAGTTCATGCACGAGGTGCTGGACCTCCTCCAGCGTCATCTTTTTTACCTGCTCGCGGGTGGTCAACAGCCCTGTCACAGCTTTTCGACGTAAAGGATGACTTCCCGTAGCTGGTTTATTCTTTGGACTCATGCCTTTGCTTCTCACTTTGCGCGAAGGCGGATAGCAAGACTTGCCTTGCCTGTCTCATCTCATGCCCGAGGGTTTTTATCGGACATCCACCCTCACTAAATTCTTGTCATGCCTATGCAACCAGGAATCCAGTTGTGACACGAATTCTTTCCAAAGATTTTGCCAATTGGGACGATGATTGCATTCATGGGCAAATCCATTGGTGACGTTCCGGGCCCTTTAAAATAGCCGAAGGAATGATGGGTGAGGTTCACCATCCATCAATTTAGGCTTATTTCAGGTGTTGGTAAATCCTTTACTGCCTCAAATCCAACGATGGAAAAGCTAGCTGAAGTCCGGGAAATTTATAAGAATCAGGGATGATCTTGAATGGGGATGAAATCTGAGGACGTGATCGTGAAACTTTGGATTGCTCCGTGACAAGACTCCGAGGGGAGCCCATTTTGGGGAAAACAATTTTCCTCTTCGGTTTTTCGGGAGGTCTTTGGAATTGCAATAGCTTTTTTCCAATAGCTAGGGAAGCTTTCCCCCTAGGGGTAAATTTTGAAACACCTCGCCAAAGTTTTAATCATAGGCATTTTGGCTCAAAAGGTACAGCCCTCTGTCTTTGCCCCTCCTATATGCCCCTCATTCCTTCACCTTGCGACGCATGGCATCGTGCATTCCTCTTCCTCCGTATGCGATTGGGGTCCTCGCTCACCAGATCACGAGAATGACAGAGACGCGACATGTCCTAACCGTCATGAAGCGTGAGTCATCAGTCTCTTAACCAGGGTAATTTTTCTTATTTCCTAGGGCAAACCCTAGTTCAAGCCATAGTGCGTTTAAGTTAACCTGGTCGCTTTGATTTCTTACACGTCCGGAAACATTCCCGGATGGACCATTCTATTTTTTTTCCCAGGGAGGTGTGTCATGAAGTCTTCATTCCTGTTCGGGGGGTTCGTTGCCTGCCTTGCGATGGTGGGATTCGGTTACTCAGATGCGGATGCCAAGAGGCTTTTCAACAAGGGAGTCGAAAAGGCCACGGCCGAAATCGCCGGTTGTACCGATCCCGAGATTCAGGGAAGAGCGACTCTGAAGGAACGTTTCACCGAGGAAGGCATCAAGGAAGTGGAAGTCTCCATGTTTGTGAAGGGATTGTCGGATGGCAAACATGCGGTCCACATCCATGAAGCCGCCGCCTGCGAGCCATGTAGCGCGGCCAAAGGCCATCATGATCCAGGAGCCATTGAACTTTACAGCGGCAACCCTAATGCACCGGACAGCCCTCATTTCAATCACCCGTTTCATATGGGAGACCTCGTGAATATTGAAGTCCGCAATGGGATAGGTGTCATGCATACCACCACGAACCGGATCACGCTCTCGGAAGGGCGCCTCAGTATTTTTGATGAGGGTGCGGGAGACGATGCGGATAGCGCATTCATCATCCATACCAACCCAGACCTCTATTGTGACCTGGTGGGGGAGGATGAATTAGTTGCGGGCTGTGCGGGTGGCCCGCGGGATGCCTGCGGCATTATCGAACCCGTCACTCGCCCTGATCGCTAACAAGCATCCGGTGTTGACGGGAATCTCACTCCATACATCCTCTTCGATAGCCTGTCCCAGACATATATTTTTCGTATGTCGAATGGATCCAGGGTGAGGAAGACTGGGACCAACTGTTCGAAAGCTCTGGGGAAAGATGCTACAGTACGCAGGCAGTTCCACTGACATTTGCTTCTTTCCCCGTTCTTTTCTCCGCCGTACCATGCCTGGTTAACTGTATTCCGGTTCAAGGTTTCGTCGCTGGTTATTTTTGGTTTCGCCCCATTCCCAAAGGGATTGGGCATTCTTTTGCTGCCCAAATTCCTCAACATTCTTTCCGTCCCGAATCCATATTCCGGGTTTGGCATAAGGTTTGATAGATCCTCTTTGTTATTGGATTCATGTTCTCCCTCGCTCACAAACTGAGACGGCATGCTGAAAGGGGTTATACATTTTATTGCTTTAGGAACATACCTTGGGAAAAAACTGATACCGGGAGGTGACATGATGGATTGTTCCCGCTGCCATGGGTTGATGGTCATGGATACCTGTCTGAATATGGAAAATATTCATAACACTGTGTGGATTTATGAATGGCGATGTGTAAATTGCGGGGAAATCTTTGATGTGCAAACCCTATCCAATCGCAAACATGGCCAAGACAAATCCTCCCCCAAACATGCTCAAGAGGTTGCCTAAATGGCTTCATTTACCCAGCGGATGCACTATGAATCATTTGCTTAGCCTTCTCCAGCGGAATGGGAGCCTCGCCCTGCTGATCTTGGGGATGGGGATGAGTTCGGCATGGGCTCAGGAACAGGATGTCTTAGCCGGAGGGAGGCACCTCTTTCAAAAATTCTGCGTATCCTGTCATGGAACCCAGGGCAAGGGAGACGGTCCTCTTTCTGCATCTTTGAAGCCCAAGCCGGCGGATCTGACCAGGTTATCAGCCAACCATGGTGGATCATTTCCCTTTTGGCACGCGTACCGCACGATCGATGGGCGCGATCATATTCCGAGTCATGGCACGCGTGATATGCCGGTGTTTGGAATATGGTTCCGAATACCGGATGATGAAGTCTCGATTGAAACGGAGTGGGCCGACCAAGTACGAGGGCGAATCTGGCAATTGCTGTCGTACCTGGAATCTATCCAGGAGCCATGAGGATGAAGACTCTGACCGTCCATAGATGAAGATCCCCACAGTTAAGCGAGCAGGAGGACATCATGCATCAACCACACAAATACCTTGGGTTTCTCAGTTTCATCCTCATCATGGCCTGGCCCATTCTGGTGTTCAGTCAAGAAGTTCCAGGCAACCCTCGAAATGGGCAAGTCCTGTTTGAAAAACATTGCGTGAACTGCCATGGACCAAAGGGGGCAGGTGACGGGCCGGACACCCAATTCTTGTTGGTACAGCCCGCGAATTTTCACTCGTTGGAATCACGATCAAAAACCGATTGGGAATTGATGACTGTGATTACCTATGGAGCCGTATTTTCTCCCATGCATGGGTGGTCAGAGCGCCTGACGGAAGATGAGCGCTGGGATGTCTTGCGATATATCAGAATCCTTGCTCCCTTTAATCCCATTGCCAAACTTCATCCTTCAACAGAGAGGCACGGATAATGTCTCAACCACTGTCTCCAGGGAAGCGGTTTATCATTCATTTTTATATTTCATATTAAGGAGGTTCAGCCATGTCAGATATGTTAAAAGTGATCGAAGTGTTAGCAGAATCAGACAAGAGTTGGGAGGATGCGGCTTCGTACGCCGTGACCAAAGCAGCCAAAAGCGTGCACGGCATAAAATCAATTTACATCAAAGATATGGAAGCCAAAGTGGAAAATAACAAGATCACCAAATATCGAATTAACGCGAACATATCGTTCCTGCTGGAATAGCCAGAAACAAAAGGCAGATGGCTTCCCGCTCCTTGTCATGCTGACCCATTCGACAAGCCTGCCATGAGCGCAGTCGAAGGGGCTCAGGGCAAGGTTCACTGAAGGATGTGGCTGAGCTATGGTGCCGTCAACTTGGGCACAGGTCCTTTGCTGGATCTGTTGAAAAAAGCCGCCAGCGGCGTGCTCGCCATTTTCCCGTGCTCACGTACTAAGCCTACGCTCCGCGCGAAAAAACGGCTGCGGCCTTGCTGGACGGACTTTTTTGAACCGACCCGGAGCCTTTGATGAGTAATTTAATCCTGGGCAAATTTGCCCTTAAACATCCTTTTTATTCAACACTCCTTTGCTTGAAGCTCAGGCTGACAACCGGCTATTGACACACATGGACGGCCTTGAGGCTTCAAGAGGGTGGGAGCATTTTCCCCATGAGGCGGATATGGGGATTCGTGGTTTCGGAATCACCAAGCCCCAAGCCTTTGAACAGGCTGCCGTAGCTCTGACGGCTGTCGTGACGGATCCCCGACAGGTCGATCCTCTGATGGAGCGCCATTTCACCTGCGACGCGCCGGATGATGAATTATTACTGGTCGATTGGCTGAATGCCCTTATCTATGAAATGGCATGCGGTCACATGGTATTCGGCCGGTTTGACGTCACGATCACGGATCATCACCTCAAAGCCATTGCGCGAGGGGAACCAATCGATCGAATCAAACATGAACCAGCCGTAGAAATCAAAGGGGCCACCTATACCGAATTATCGGTCCGGCAAATTGAGGGAAACGGCTGGGTTGCCCAATGTGTCGTGGATGTCTAATGTTGTGAGTGAAAAATCGCATGCATGGTGAGCCGACTATGTCAGGGCACCGATTGATCCACTCTTCTTTTTTGCGGCAAACCGTATGGACCTGAATCTCTTGTCCCGTGTCTCTGCGTATGAGTGGCACATTCCTCAGAAGGGAAGGATGCGGGTGCCGGGAATTATTTATGCAGATGAGTCACTCATCCGTGACATGGATCTGAAGGTGTATGAACAGGTCGTCAATGTGGCCACACTCCCGGGAATTGTCCAAGCCTCGTTTGCCATGCCCGACGCTCATTGGGGCTACGGGTTTCCCATAGGCGGAGTCGCTGCCTTCGACCCTCAACAGGGCGGGGTGGTGTCGGCCGGCGGTGTGGGGTTTGATATTTCCTGCGGCGTACGGGCCCTCTATACGGGTTTACGGACGGAGGATATTACTCCTGTGAAAGAAAAACTGGCAGACCTCTTATTTGCACAGGTGCCCGCAGGCGTGGGGAGTACCGGTCGATTGCACCTGAAACCCAAGGAAATGGATGACATGCTCGCCGGAGGCGCTCAATGGGCGGTCCAACGAGGCTATGGGACAGCAAAAGATTTATCGCACATCGAAGAGCACGGCTGCATGACCGGGGCAAAACCCGCGTACGTATCCGATCAGGCCAAGAAGCGCCAGCAGGACGAAATGGGCACGTTAGGATCAGGGAATCATTATTTGGAAATTCAGGAGGTCGTGGAAACCTATCACGATCCCTTGTCGGAAAAACTCGGGATTCATTCCGGAGATATCCTTGTCAGCATTCATTGCGGATCCCGAGGGCTTGGGCATCAAATCGGCACCGAATACCTCAAGAAAATGGTGGTGGCGGCAAGCCAGTATGGCATTACATTGCCGGACCGCGAATTGGCCTGTGCCCCGATCGACTCCCCCTTGGGGCAGGAGTATTTAGGGGTCATGCGAGCGGCGATGAATTGTGCCTTAGCCAATCGTGAAATCGTCACGCATTTAGTGCGCCAAGCCTTTTCGGAAATTTTTCCTCAGACATCCCTGCCGCTGCTCTACGATGTGTCACACAACACCTGCAAAATGGAGGAGCATCAAATCGGCGGCCGGAGTCGGCGCGTCTTTGTCCATCGGAAAGGTGCCACGCGTGCGTTTGGTCCGGGACATGCTGCCATCCCTCCTGATCTCCAAGCTTTCGGTCAACCAGTCCTTATCGGGGGAACCATGGGTACAGCCTCCTATCTTTTGGTCGGAACGAAAGAAGGCATGGGTTTGGCCTATGGGTCCGCCTGCCATGGAGCAGGGCGCAGTATGAGTCGTCATCAAGCCACCCGCCAATGGAAAGGTCAGAGGGTGATTCAGGAATTAGCGGCTCAGGGAATCCTGATCAGAAGTCCATCCGCACGGGGGGTCGCCGAAGAAGCGCCGGGTGCCTATAAAGACGTCACCGCCGTGGTCGATGCGGCTGAACAGGCGCACTTGGCCCGTAAGGTAGCGAAAATGCGCCCGTTAATCTGCATTAAGGGATAAGAGTTTGACCATCTCAAACAACTGTACCAGGGACGCCGCCATCGCATCGTTCATCAACACAAGCATCAAGACAAGGGGAAATTGGTATGGATCACGCTCAAAGGGAACAGAGTCTTCTCAAGGTCTTGGAAGCCTTCACGAAAGGGTTGACCTCCTTAAAGGAGGCCATGGCCCTCGTCCATTCCGCGAACGATCATCTGCCGTCAGGCGAACAAAGAAAAACCATTCAAAAAAAGATTGAAGAAGCGGAACGGATGATACAGGTTGGTCATGCAGCCATGGGGCAATCCCTGGGCTTTCAACTCTGTCACTGCACATGGCCCCCTCAGGTGATGGCCAGCAGCCACTATTCAAATGAAACAAAGGTTGAACAATTCACCTGTCCCATTTGCGGGAAAACACTTTCGCTTTCCGGTCGACAGGCACCGGGTACGGCAATGACCGCCTTCGACCCTTACGATGTGTATTGAGTGGCCATGCCGTTTTACTGGTTTTGAAATATAAAAAAGGAACGTCATTGGTATGAAACCTCCTGCCTCATCACCTGAATCCTACATCCTCTGGTTTGAAGAAATTGGCTTACAGGATATCAGTCGAGTGGGAGGTAAAAATGCCTCTCTTGGCGAAATGTACCGGGAGCTCACTCCCCAGGGGGTCAGGATTCCCAACGGTTTCGCCATCACGGCTGAGGCCTATCGCTATGTGCTTCGTGAGGCCGGACTCGACACCAAAATCCAACAGATCCTGGGCGACCTGGATACCGGGGATATGTCCAACCTCCGTCAACGAGGGCGACAAATCCGACAGGCGATTATTGGTGCAACCCTTCCTCCAGCAATCGAACAGGCCATAGAGGAAGCCTATGCCCGACTGAGTACCCAATCAACCGAAGGAGCCGACGTCGCCGTACGAAGCAGTGCGACAGCGGAGGATTTACCGGATGCCAGTTTTGCCGGACAACAAGAAACCTATCTCAATGTGCAGGGCCATCAGGCGCTCCTTGAAACCTGCAAGCGATGCTTTGCGTCGTTGTTCACCGACCGGGCCATTTCCTATCGAGTCGATAAAGGGTTCGACCATCTCCAAATCGCCCTGTCTATCGGGGTGCAACAAATGGTGCGTTCCGATTTGGCCTCAGCAGGCGTGCTCTTCACGATTGATACGGAAACCGGCTTCCCCGATGTTGTTCTGATTAACGCCTCCTATGGGCTTGGGGAAAATGTCGTGCAAGGCGCCGTTAATCCTGATGAGTATTATGTCTTTAAGCCCACCCTCAAGCAGGGGTTTCAGCCCATTCTTCATAAAATTGCGGGAAGCAAGGAATTCAAACTGATTTATGATATCGGGGGAAGCAAGATGGTCAAAAACGTGCCGGTCTCCCCCGATGACCGAAACCGTTTTGCCATGAACCATGAGGAAATTCTGACATTGGCCCGATGGGGTTGCCTCATTGAAGACCATTACAGCGAGAAGAAAGGCCGAGTGTGTCCCATGGACATCGAATGGGCCAAGGACGGACAGACAGGGGAGCTGTTCATTGTCCAAGCCCGGCCCGAAACGGTTCAGTCCAGAAAAGATCCCGATGTGATGGAAACCTATCACCTGACCAAGCGGGGACAGGTTCTCATTCAAGGCCGGAGCGTGGGAGAGAAAATCGGTCAGGGCGCGGTTCGGGTCATCACCCATGTCCAACACCTGCAGGACTTTCGAGAAGGAGACGTGTTGGTTACAGACAAAACCGATCCGGACTGGGAACCGATCATGAAAAAAGCGTCGGCCATCGTAACCAATCGAGGAGGACGGACCTGCCATGCGGCGATCGTCAGTCGGGAACTCGGTCTTCCGGCCATCGTCGGGGCAGAGCGGGCGACCGACGCCCTCAAGAACGAGCAATCGGTGACGGTGTCTTGTGCGGAAGGTGACACCGGGTTCGTCTATGAAGGCCGGCTCCCATTTGATGTCGAGCGGGTTTCTCTGAAAAATTTGGGTCATCCCCGCACCAAAGTCATGATGAATATTGGAAATCCTGAAGAAGCCTTTTCGCTTGCCGGTATTCCCAATGACGGCGTCGGGTTGGCTCGCCTAGAATTTATTATCAGCACCTTCATAAAAATCCATCCCTTGGCGTTGCTGGAGTATGGCCGAATAAAGGATGCCGGCGTAAAAGCTGAGATTGATCATCTCACCACGGCCTATCCCGACAAAAGGCAATACTTTATCGACAAACTCGCTCAAGGGGTCGGGATGATCGGGGCAGCCTTCTACCCCAAAGACGTCATTGTCCGCATGAGCGACTTTAAGTCGAACGAATACGCGAATTTAATTGGCGGCAGGGCTTATGAACCGACAGAGGAGAACCCCATGCTCGGATTTCGTGGCGCGTCCCGCTACTACGATCCCCGTTACCGGGACGGCTTTGCCTTGGAATGTCAGGCCATGAAAAAAGTCAGGGAAAAGATGGGACTCACGAACGTGAAGCTGATGATTCCATTTTGCCGGACAGTTGAGGAAGGCAAAAAGGTTCTCGAGGAAATGGCCAAGCAGGGACTGAAACGTGGCGACAAGGGCCTGGAAGTCTATGTGATGTGCGAAATTCCCAGTAATGTCATTCTGGCCGAAGACTTTGCCGGGATCTTCGATGGATTTTCCATCGGCTCAAATGATTTGACACAGTTGGTGCTGGGCGTGGACCGGGATTCAGAAATTGTGGCTCATGTGTTTGATGAGCGTAATCCCGCAGTCAAAACATTCATCGCCCAGGTCATAAAGGCCGCGAAGACCAAAGGGCGGAAGATCGGCATCTGTGGCCAGGCCCCCAGTGACTATCCCGAGTTTGCGCAGTTCCTGGTGGAACAGGGCATCGACAGCATCTCCTTGAATCCCGATGCTATTCTCAAAACCACGGTCAAAATTCTGGAAATGGAACAGTCTTTAAATAAGAATTGATCCTAAGACGCCGCCATCGAAAAGGTTGACCAAGAAGGAGGATGTCACGCTCCCACGTACCCACCAAAAGAGAAAGGAGCCATAGACGCCATGTCACATCATGAATATATGACAATGACCGAAGCGTCAAAGGGATTAAGAAGCCGGGGCTTTACCACCAACTTTACCTTTCTTCATCATACCTTTTGAGCTATAGAAAGCTGGAAGACGTTCAAACCGGAAGAACTCTTAATCCGTGAGCATCATCGGTTTGAAGGCATCAGTGATTCCGATGATGAGTCGGTGGTGTATGCCGTCGAAACGCATGATGGTTTGCGGGGAACCATTGTCGATGCCTATGGCATCTACGCCAATTCGGAACTTGAGGCGTTTTTGGAAAAGGTCAACATGCAAGAAGAACGGTAACAAGCCTAAGAAGGAGAATATGTGAATTTCAAATACTCCTGACATGTTCGGGAACGCTCCAGCAGTTCATGCTCATTGCTTGCCCCCAGACAGACATAGCCTAATTCATAACTATAGCTTTCCTGGTTGGGCAACTCTGACAGTCGCATGCCTTCTTTTACATGAATATTGACAAGGCTCCCGGGAAACCGCTCTTTCACCAGTTGAATTTCTTTTTCACCCGGAACATGTTTCAGGACCGCATCTTTATGAGCACGAAGAAAAAATTTTCCCGCACAACCAAACTCCCCTTCCCTATGCGGAAATTCCGGTTTCTTCCCAAGTGCCAGGTCAATCATGACCTCATGATGAGATGCGCCATCGACTTTTCGAAAAACATCGCAATGCGATTGAGAGATACGCGGATTGATTTCCAGCAGCCAGATACGGTCATGGGGTTCATCGTAAAAGAACTCCATATTGAAGGGAGCCTGGTCATACTTTAGATGTGTCATAATTTTTTGAGCCACGTCCCCCATCCGGTTTTGTATACGTTTGGGCAATTGCGAGGGATATTGGTATCGGGCAAATGTGGAGCGATTGGGCTCCCTGATGGAATCAATCACACCATAGACCTCGACTTCCCCCTGATACACATATCCTTCAAGCGTGCATTGCCGTCCTGAAACAATGGATTCAGCAATACACCAGTCCCCACCAATACCCGCAACCGATGGAGGCAAAACAACCTGGTCGAGAAAATAATTGAAGGGTTCGGCAAAGTGGGAAAGTTTTTGCCGGATGATCTCAATGGCCTTCTCAAATTCCTTGTCGTTATGAATACGAAACCCCAATTGCGAGGCAAATGCTTTAACCGGCTTTATCCAACATGGAAAGGCCAAATCGACCATGGACCGTGGATTGGTTTCAAACGGGTTGACCGCACAGAACTTTGGAATGTCCGTGAGTACCTGCTGTTGCTCCACCCGGCTCCAATACTTGTGTTCACATTTCAAGACACTCTCAAGGGTTGGCCCTGGCAACCCCATCTTCTGATTCAGAAACGGGACGAGGCAGGTCGTGGGGAAATCCCAATATCCCACGATCCCATCAATGGTCCCCGTAAACAGTTTCAGCTTTTTTTCGGCTGTTCCTAGCAATTCATCGGGATCGTAGTGTTCCCGCCTTTTCACCTCCTCAACCGATAGCAGGGAATGAAATTCATAGGATTTTTTCGACCCGATCGGCTTGAGCAAGGCCAGGTTAAACTCATCCAGGCCTATGACAAAAATATTTTTGGGCATCGACATTCTTTCCGGGAGCTTATTAAACGGTTAATCGCAGAAAGGGCGTTGAAATCTTTCGTCATTGCCTTCAGCGAAGCCCAGGAGGACCTTTTAACCCGGTACAGCCATGTACATCATTGGGCTAGCGACCAATTACACCTTTCTTTCAATCGTGTTGGGAAAAGTCGAGGCCCACCCCACCAGAGAGTAGCCTGGAATCATCCGAAAAACTTTCAAAGGCATTTCAAAGTCACTTTTCGGTAACTACTTTACTTTAGTAACTGGTTACTTATCTTAACCTAAAAAGCGGGCCGTGGCAAAAATGGTTATAATGTAACTGAAGGTGACAAAATGGGAGAATGCGAACGCTGCAAAGGATTCATGGTGAGAGACAGTATTTTTAACGTGGACGGACAATTTTTAGAAATTGAAATGGGAAGATGCCTCAATTGCGGCCATGTCGTTGATCTCACTCTATTGAAAACCCGTCAAGTGGAAAAGAGTAGCGTGACAGCTAAGCAAGAAGAGGTCCTGGTCTAAACACCTTATTTGTATCGATTCGATTTGGTCTCATGAAAACAGGAAAGGGAATTGCCGATGGCAGAAATTTTCGGAGAACTTAACTTTCAGTACTTTCTCATGGGCATGATCCTGGCCGGACTCTTTAGCGGACAGTGCTTGGCAGCCAGGATGATCCCGTTATTCAGGCGGAGACTAACGCAACATCCCAATGGATGCCGGTGATTAGTGTGCCTAAAAAAATCGCCCTTCATGAATTCGACCAAGAAGGAAAATTCATGTATTGGGTAAATCATTTTCTGCAGGAATCTGTCCGGCTAAAAGGGAGGTAATGATGAACATGATTCGTCCGACTATCCAACATAGAATCCACCGGCTCGGCGGACTACTTGCTCATATTGGGCAGGGGGCGATTGTGAGCATGATCTTGGCTTTCTCGTTGGGAAACCCCTATCTGCTTCATGCTGAAACCGCTCCTCAGGCCATGACCAAAGAACAGGCCATAAAATTGGGAGAAGACTTCGGCATCATCGTCGGAGAAGTGGACGAAGAAATACGGGATTTTCTGGGCTTAGAGCGCGCAAAAGGCGTGGTCGTTTTTGAGGTGATCGGGGGAAAACCTGCGGCCCTTGCCGGCATAAAACCCCGCGCCCTCATCAAGGAAATCAATTCTGTCGAGGTGACCACCCTGGAGGATTTCGGCCTGGCTCTACAGGACGCGTTGCCCACAGAAAATTTTTCCGTGGCAACTTATGAACCGTCTGACCCCGACAACCAGGGAATCAGCGGCGGAATTAACTTTCACTTTGTCCGAGTTGAAAAAAGTTAAACCGGCTAGCGTTCATTTCCGAAATCGGGAGCGGACTTCACACTTAAAAAACCGAAGGTGGCGGGATTGTTAAAACCAGAAAAGTACCTTCCTAGCCGGATTCCTTCAATTCTCTCCCTTTCGACTTAATCGGCTGCAGTCCTTTTTCGTCCGGGAGAATCCTCAGCTCAGGAACATTTCCAGCGAAAGCTGTTCGGGTCTGGCCGGACATACATTCCCTCCATTGCGGCAGATCGCCTTTCCACGACAGTCAAAGCCCCGGACGATATCACGCATTCCTTCCAGCAAGTGGTTGGGTGATGAGGATTACTTGGCAGATGACTTTCAGACTGGTTTAGAGACAAAATTGTCTCACATTCCCGAGGGAAATTCCCATGTCCTGTTGATGCCAAGGCCTTACACCCTTTGGCGAGAACCATGTTCACCTAATTTTTCCGTTCAGTTTTTTCTTTTTTGGAGGGAGAAATCCTGGAATATTGAGCTACCGTTTTTCTTCCTTTTGTGTCTTTTCCCTGAATGTTGGTGTTTGCGGTCTTTTTGGTCTCAAGATCCTGCCATCGGCCAGCCAATGTATTAATTTGATCAAGAATCGTGGTGAGTTCCCGTCCCTCTGTAGTGAGCCCATAGGTCACCTGGGGAGGAATGGTCGGGGCTTGGTGACGAAAGATAATTTCAGCCTTCTCCAACGACCGCAATCGCTCGGTCAACATTTTTGAGGAAATACCCGGCATTTGGCGCTTGAGCTGGCCAAAACGGGTTTCCCCATTGTTATGCAGGCGACAGAGGATATAAATCGTCCACGGTCCGGCAAGAACACGAAGAAGAGAATCCAACGGACATCCGAAGGAACTGGGAGGCAATTTCATGGTTACTTTATAGTACCTACTTTACTTTTGTAACTAGTTACTTATCATAACTAGCATGGGATTAAGGTGCAAGTAACCGCTTCCAAAAGGAGGAAATAATTTCATGACAACTGAACAGATGGGTGCAGAGATGATGAAATGCCAACGGTGTAAAGGGCTGTTAGTACGAGATAGCATTTATAATCTCGAGGGGCAGTTTCACCATCTGGAAGTATTGAGGTGCCTCAACTGCGGAGAAACGGTAGATACGACCATTCTCAAAGCCCGCGGAATGATAAATGACCAGAGTGGAAAAAAGGAACTCCAGCTTGCCTCAGGGTACGTCAATTGAAGGAAATGTTCGACGGGATCCGGTTGGGAGCACAACCCAGAATCCAAACTGGAAGAGGGACTGGAATAAAGGGATTTTCGGTTATGAACATGAAGAATGAGTGGAATGACCAGAGCGAAGAATTTGCTTCATACGCTAAGCACGAACGATTCGGTTGGAAGTGAAATTGTGTGCAAGAGAAAGCGAGGACACCATGGCATCAAGTGAATTCCTCCATCAACCCTTGCAACGATCGGGAAAGAAAAACCGGGTCTTGAAAAATTACTCCCTCCAGCAGGATGGCCTGATGTATTCATCCGGTACTTCTCCGGAATTATCAACCTCATTTCAGTCTTTTCGCTCATCTTTTGAGGAACAGGGCCCAAAGACCGGCAATAAGATTCCAGACTCCTATCCTGACGAATTCATGGAACCCACCCATCCATATCAGGAAGATCCCGTGACCGCTAATATGACGATCCCTCTCTTTTTGAAAGACATTGGTCGGGTCCCGCTGTTGACACGAGATACCGAGCTCCAGCTTGCTCAACAGATCAAAGAGGGAACCAATAATTTAGTCTTGACCCTTTTCAGCTTACCCGTCATCCTTGTTCGTCTCCTTGCGTTTCGAGATCAATTACGCACAGGAGACCTCCGTGTCAGTGATCTGGTCATCATGAGTTCCGCAGCTGAGTCAGAAGGCGAAACTCCTGTATCTGAAACCCGGCACGAGGCAGGACAAAATTTCCACAAGACTCTCAAGCATCTGGATGCGATCGCCCGGTTAGCCAAACCATTTCTGTCCCATTTTGCACAACGTCTGACCCTGCATGGCTCCGCACCAGATAATTTCCGTACTTCTGCCTCCTTCAAAAAACCTATTCAACAATTGATAAAAAGAATAGATGCCTTGAACTTGCGCCCCGACGTACAGGAAACCCTGATTCAGGGAATTCACCAGATTAAAGAAGAAATTCTCACCCACCAACGGGTCTTGGAAACCAGCGGCAGCAAACAACCCGGGAATGCCTCCAGAAAAGCTCTGGCACGTATTCGGGAGATCGAAACGTCTCTTATTTTGATGCCGCACCTGGAATTTTTGTATTCCTGTGAAATCCTCGAGCAGACCGTCGCCCAGGTTCATCAGGCAAAAGCCAAAATGGTTGAAGCCAATCTGCGCTTAGTCGTGAGTGTGGCCAAGCACTACACGAACCGGGGGTTACATTTTTTGGATTTAATCCAAGAGGGCAACATTGGGTTGTTGAGAGCGGTCGATAAATTTGATTATGCACGTGGCTATAAGTTTAGCACCTATGCCACATGGTGGATTCGACAGGGCATCACCAGAGCCATTGCCGAAAAGGGGAACACTATTCGAAGGCCCGTACATATCTATGAGATTACCCAAAAAATTAAGAAGACCTCACAGCATCTTACTCAACGATTGAGACGAACGCCCACTCTACAAGAACTGGCGGAAAACACCGGGCTACCGGTTGCAAAAGTGCAAGGAATCTTGGAGGGCTCCCATGATCCCGTTTCCCTGGACTCCCCCTTAGATGAACATGGTGAGGGTACACTCGGAGATATACTTGAGGACCACGAAGCGCCTTCACCCTTAAAGATTTCGGAGGAATACAGCTCGAAAGCCGCCATCTCCCGCCTCCTTAAAGCGTTGAGCCCACGAGAGGAACGCATCCTTCGCATGCGGTTTGGCATCGGGCACGACGAAGAATCCACATTGGAAGAAATCGGACAAAGCTTAGGGGTCACTCGAGAACGGATCCGGCAGATCGAAGCCATCGCCTTAAAAAAATTGCGGGAACCGATTGTTCGACAACAATTGGAGAGTTTACTAAACAATTAAGCCTCTTCATTTCGTTTAAGCGTCTTGGTTTCGTTTGACACCTGACCAATGTTTTTATCCGCGGGGGGAAAGACACACCTGTCACTCCCTAAAGACGAAAAACAGAATCTCCGAAAGACTCAGCAGCCGTTAGACCCTACCAACAATGACTTCTCCCACCAGGGCCAAGAAGCTCTACATGTCTGTTCTGGCCATAGTGGTTGTATGCTTCGAATATCCTTCGAGCCGAACCTCACCACATGTTTTATTTTTCTAGAATGCCCCACCTTCCGCGGCATCGTTTTCTGATGGCCGGAAAAAACGAATTGAAAAATTTACACTGCACGTCGGGATAATTTCTTATCTTTCCTTCAGGCCCCTAACTCTTTCTTAACCGAATATCCTGCATTCACAGATACGGCGTTCTGTTTCGAGGGAAAATCGAATGCCCCATTTACTGAAACCTTTTCTCCAACAGTGTTCTCTGCAACAAATTGAAAGGTACCTTTAATCCTACTGGCTTCTGGAGATATGCGGTCAGGAGTGAAATTATCCAAAGTAATCGTTCCCTCCGTATTCGTTTGATAGGGAATGGATTGCCCTTGTTCTACCGCTTCTACCTGCACATCAAAATGCTGTCCCACCATGAGAGGATCGGGTGTCATCAGGTTATAGTGGCCAGGTTGGGCTCCATCAGGTATTCGAAATATGATGACCAATTCTCTTCTTTCCATAGCATCTGTGGGTAGATTGTTAAAAAGCATATAGTAACCGGGACGATTTCCGGTCACGGGATCCCGTTCCTTCGGTGGGAGGTAGGTCACAATTCCATCTCCCGATATTTCGGCATGAACAGCCCCGTCTACATTGGCCATAAATCCGGGGTGTTCACTCATGGACTCGGGATGACTTTTATCGGTGGATGAATCGGAACACCCCACGAGGAATCCTGTCGTGAGAATAAAACTCAGTATGGTCAACTTGAAAAATTTTATCATCATGGTTTTTCCTCTGTCCTTCCCCGATCATACCGCTCTTCGACAGACCTCATCCTGTTGCATGATCGAGGCATTGATGGGTAAATGACATATTGTTCACTGAGCTCGTTGCAGTGCAATCATAAATTCCTCCTGAAGGTCAGGCTCACTTTGGATCGTGTGAAAAATGAAATTATAGTCTTCAACAGAAAGCCCATGATTCGTGACAGCCTGAGTCATTTTTTGGTTGGCTTCCTCTTGCAATACGTCAGCCTGATCCGGCTCGGATTGAATAATCCGCTGTGCATATGTGCTACTCAGCTCAGACACTTCTTTGTACGCTCCTGCAAAAGGCTCAAGATTTTTTCGAACCATTTCCTCAGGGGCAGATTGGGAAAATCCATCAGCGGCAGGTAGAACAGCCGCTGGCATCACTAAACAGACGCCGACGAAACACGCCATAATTCTAAAATTTTTAAAACTGGATTGTGGTGATTTCATAGTCCTCTCCTTTTGAGTTAATTAATGAATATCATAATTTTACATGCCGTTTTACACATACTTTTCATATGCTTCGGTCAATCCTACCAACTCATTTTTCTACGCCCAATCCGGCTCCTGTTAAGGCTCGAATAAGATCATGTCGAGACAGGGAACCAATGACTCGTCCCTCTCTCGTGATTGGTACTATCTGTAATTCATCGTCCTGAAATAGTGTGACGACCGCAGAGATGGGCGTCATTTCCGTTACCGTTGAAGTCCGATCTTCTGTCATGATGTCTTCAACTTTTACTTGATTAATATCTTTCCCGGAATACAAGGCATGAAGGATTTCCGACTCTCCAAGGAATCCCACCAGATGCCCATCGTCGTCGACCACAGGAGCCATTACCGCATGGCTGGAAAGAATATCCATAACGGCAGTATTTCCCTCTGATTGAGCATGATAGATCAACATATGAGTCGGTACGATATCTCCTACTGTTGAATACCCTGTTGCCGACATACCCGCTATAGTCATCACGCCCTCCTTTCTCTCTTTTTTTAAGGTTTACTGACCTACTATTAACTTACTTCAAAGCAAAAGGTGGGCCCAAAACCCACTCCTTCAGCTACATGTAAATTATTTCTTATTTTTCATTGGATTGCGAAGATCTGCCGTGAGGGAATCCTCTCCAAGAAATATCCAAGAGGACTCAATTGAAGTAAAAACTACAGGGACTCGAGTAAATCCTACAGATATGAAGACTGAAACAACAATCATGGAAGGATTATTGCCACCATTGATTATTGCATTCGATGGGTCCTTCCCCTGGTTCTAACCCATGACAGGACAAGCAGGTTCAACTCGCCCCGATTTACTATCGTGAGTGCAATGTAGAATGCTCAGGTACCGATTCCCATCATTCCCTACTCACATTCATTTTACCCGAAGTCGGAATTGGGACGATGAAAGACGCTCCATTTTGTCACGCTGTTTCTCATCACCTTCTCATTCACAAATTCATCCTGTTTATCTAAATACCCTGGTTGGCTTGGGAAATCTATTCCTTCTCTGTGTTCTTTCCTTCTCAACGCTTCCTGGCACGCACCAATCTACCAACAACTAATTTTCTCTATTGGCGAAAACCTTTTCGTTCCAATTCCACAAATTATTTCTTTGATCTCATTCGTGTAACCCTTACACGCCTTTGGTAGTTTTTACATTTTCTATTTTGATCTGATTTCACGTTTCTTTGGAATTTTCATTTCATACCAAAAAAAATTGCCAAACAATCAATCACTTACCCTGGCATTTATTTAAGAATTTTCTCGGCATCAGGTTTGCTGTAAGACGAATACAAATAAACAGTTTCCCCCGATTTTTCAATTTTTGTCATTTACTAGAAAGGAGTTTCCAATGAGAATCGCCCAACTGGCTCCCTTGGCTGAAAGTGTTCCACCCAAACAATATGGAGGAACCGAACGGATCGTTTCATATTTAACCGAAGAACTTGTTCGTCAGGGGCATGAAGTCACGCTGTTTGCTTCCGGTGATTCTCAGACCAGCGCTCATCTCAAATCAATGTGTCGGGAAGGCCTTCGAAAAACTAATGGGGTTTCCAATCCCCAGGCTCCCTTCACGATGATGTTGGAAAAAACATTTTCCTCTGCGACCCAATTTGACCTCTTCCATTCTCATTTGGATTTCCTGGCCTTTCCCTTAGCGCGGCGGTGTGGGACTCCGGTCCTCACCACACTGCATGGCCGCCTAGACCTTCCCGAATTGAAACCTATATTTGCAGAATTTTTAGATTGCCCGCTTATTTCCATTTCGAATGCTCAACGGAATCCCCTACCATGGGCAAATTGGCAACAAACCATCCACCATGGGTTACCCGAAGACCTGTATAGCTTTCATCCTCAATCAGGGTCCTACCTTATCTTTGTTGGTCGGTTAACTCCCGAAAAACGACCCGATCACGCCATTGAAATTGCCAAGCGTGTGGGCATGCCTCTAAAAATAGCCGCGAAAGTCGATCCGGTTGACCAGGAATATTTTCGTGCCGTCATTAAACCGCTTTTATCGGATCCCTTGGTGGAATTCGTGGGTGAAGTCACGGATGCCGAAAAAAATGACTTAATCGGCAATGCCTATGCTCTGGTTGCACCGTTTGATTGGCCGGAACCGTTCGGCTTGGTCTTTATCGAAGCGTTGGCATGCGGCACCCCCGTTCTAGCCTATCGGCGAGGTTCCGTCCCCGAAATCATCGATGACGGGCATACCGGATTCATCTGCGACACCATGGAACACATGATCAAAGCCGTCCCCTGCATTTCCTCCCTTGACCGTCAACCTTGCCGACTGGCCTTTGAACAACGGTTTACCGTTAAACGAATGGTTCAAGATTACATAAGGGCCTATGAAAACCTGTTGAACATACCGGAGGAGAGTTACCAACCTTCATTTACCAGTCGTGAAACGGTTATGAATTTTTAGCCTCATAATTTTGACCGGATCTTAAAAACCATTTCATGTAAGACCAGGAAAACCATGGGTGCTTCCAATCATTCTCACCTCTCGCCCAATAGATGGGATCTATTTAGAAATAGAAATTTTCGTATGCTGTGGGCCTCACAGGCTGTCTCTCAAATTGGAGACGGATTAACCAAAGTGGCTCTCTTATGGTTTGTGTACCAACTGACGGGATCAGCCCTAAAAATGACGATCATCGGACTGTTGCAAACGATCCCCCCGCTGGTCCTGAGCCCCATCGTGGGTGTGTATTTAGATCGATTGCCTAAAAAACCCGTGATGGTGATTCTTGATGTCATCCGAGCTTTTTTAATTGTTCTCATTCCTGTCTTATATCTTTTTGATGCCCTAACCTTGGAAGTGCTGTTTATTTTGGTGTTTTTCACAGCAGTCTTCTCTACAGCGTTTGGGCCGGCCCTGGCTGCATCGCTTCCCCTTCTGGTCAAACCCTCTGAACTCATGTCCGCCAATTCCCTACTTCAATCAACGACAAATATGGGCATACTCATCGGGCCGGCCATATGCGGAATCTTGATCGCATGGCTGGGCACCCAGAATGTTCTCTATGTAGATGCAGCCACGTTTCTGTTATCCGCCTTGTGCCTATTGCCGATCAAAGGTCATTTATTGACGACCGCTCCCAGGATGGCCAATGTCGCGTCGAAAGTAAGTCAGGACTTGGCTGTCGGAATGCAATTTGTCTTTAGAGAAAAACCCATACTTCGCGCCCTCCTCATTACGACAGTCTTTTATACATTGGGAGCCAGCGCCTTTATCTATGTGCTTCCACTTTTCGTCAACGATCACATTGAAGCCGATCCTCGATGGTTGGGGTGGCTGTGGTCGGCTATGGGAGCAGGAATGCTGGCTACCTCCTTTGGCCTGAGTTGCGTGAAGAACCTGGGGCAAAATAATCGGATTTTTCTCATCGCCCTTTCAATGGTTGCGGGAGGAGGTGCGTTGCAATTTCTCGCTCATTCACACTCGGTCGTATGGGGTTTTATTCTCGTCACACTTATTGGGGCCAGTACGGCTGCATTCACGCCTATTGCCTGGTCTATCATTCAAGAAACAACCCCCAACCATTTAATGGGACGAGTGTTTACCTTAATCAATACTGCGAGCATGGCCATGGCCAGCGGAGGAATGGTGGCCTTTGGAGGGGTGGCTGATAACTTTGGTTCAGTGGCTGGCATTTCGATGATTGGTTTCGTATTTTTTGTTACAGGCATGGTCGTGATTTTATTGAATCGCTCCTCCTTTCAGGGAGAATGGCTTCTCCCATGGAAGAAAATGGAACTTTCTGCCCATGATGATCCGAAAAGAGTTTGGAGTCCCGTCAGAATTTCCTGTTCCATGCCACTCTCCATCCATAGATCAAGGAGGAAGAACCACCTGTGGATGGTGGATATCTCGCCGTATTCTTCTGATACAAAACCGAATATTTCCCCAAAACGCGGGTCTCGCGCACCACCATGGTCAAGAAAATACACATAATAAATTCACGGTGCTATTCCCTGAGAAGGAGAAGTTTAGAATGAAACATCACTCTCGTGATCTTTCAGTCATGAGTCTGGCCGTGACGCTAATTGCCTGGAGCCAGGTATTCGGCTCACCAATTCTCTTGGAATTGACTTCCTCTGTTCCTGACGGAACTCTTGTGCTCCAAGTCCAGGATCATCAAGCGAAACCCACCCCGAAACTGGAATCTTCCGAGAAAACCCGGCAGAAACCATCAGACCAAGACAACATTGTCCAATCCCAGAACTTGTCATTAAAACTGGCATTTATGGAGGATTCTCGCCTCTTTCCATACGAAATTGATTGCCGGATCCAGGAAAAAACGGTGGAATTGAGAGGTGAAGTTTCTGTGGAGGAAGAAAAGACCATAGTCACAGCCATCACCACCAATCTGATCAAGGGGAAAGAAATTATCAATCACATCGAAGTTCGCCCCTCTTTGCGCGCCGCCATACAGGCCAAAATGGACGCTCGCCTGACTGAATTGGTGAAACAACGGTTTGCTCATAGTCAAACGCTGCGGGAAGCCAATTTTGAGATCATGACGATTCGGGGAGTGGTTTCTCTGAGCGGGCGGACCCGATTTCAGGTGATTGTCTTGGAGGGGGCACAAGCGGCCCGTGAAATTCCTGGCGTCATCGCAGTCAATACTCAAAATGTTCGTCTCGAGGCAGGGAATGATTGAAGGAACCCAATTGGCACATCATGTCCAATCTTTCTCTATCTTCTTCCGGCATTCCTCAACCTCTAGCTCTCCCCTCTAATCCCCCCCTTTTATTTCAACGGAATTTTGGACTGCTTTGGTGGAGTCAGCTAATTTCCCAAATCGGGGATGGGGTGACCAAGCTGGCATTGTTATGGTTTGTCTATGCGGTGACCGGTTCCGCTCTCCAAACCACAGTCATTGGAATCTTGCAAACACTCCCTCCGATTTTACTCGGTCCCTTCATAGGGGTATTTATTGATCGTTTTCCCAAAAAAATTATTCTCATCACCACCGACCTCATACGAGCCCTGCTTATCGGCCTCATTCCCTGCCTGGTCTCTCATGAGGCGTTTACCGTTGAATATTTGTATGTCTTGGTGTTTTGCAATGCCGTTGCAACTTCCTTATTCGCGCCGGCCTTATTCGCCACCATTCCATTCATCGTGAAAAAATCGGCTTTAACGGCTGCCAATGCCTTACTGCAGAGCACCATGAGTTTGGGAGTGATTTTCGGCCCCCTGTTAAGCGGACTGGGGATCGCCCTATTAAATTCCCAGAACGTTCTCTGCCTCAATGTCCTGACGTATATCGGGTCGGCCATATGCCTTGTATTTATTTCCATTCCGGAAGTGCCACACGAAGCGCCTTTCCCGGAGGCAACCCTAAGAACTTCCATCAGCAGCTATGTCAAAGACCTACAAGAAGGCGTTCAATTTACTTTCTTCCGTCAGCCTGTCATCCGTCTGCTTATTTTGACAGCAGGATTGTATAGCTTCGTCATCAGTGCCTTTCATACGTTATTGCCGGTCCTCGGCAGGAATATGTTGAAACTGGGTCCGGTGGAGGTTGGGTATATCACTTCCGGCGTGGGTGTGGGCCTATTTTTGGCCTCTGTATTCCTGGCGAAAGTTGCCCTGGGAGCACCTTGGCAACGCATTCGCCTTCTGGTGACCACTAGCCTATTCACGGCATTCGCTCTTTGGGGATTCACCGGGATATCGGAGTTATCCCTCAGTCTCCTGGTCGTCCTCCTTATTGGAATGGGAAGTGGGGTCTTAACACCTATTGAATGGGGAATAATCCAGGAAATTTCTCCTCCACAACTTATCGGACGAGTGTTGGCCCTGTATGGAACATTGGCCATGCTCGCTGCTATTGGGGGAATGACCACATTTGGCTGGGTGACGGAACAGTTCGGAGAATTTTGGACCCTACTGGGGATGGGAATGGTTCTATTGCTGACGTCCTATATCGCGTTTACAATCTCCCGACGAGTCCGAAATTCTACAGCGGAGATGAATGGTCTTGAAAAATAAATTCCCTATACAGCTTTTTAGACGTTTTCCAACCTAAGGGCTTTTTGACTGAAACAGCCCATGGACCACCATCAACCAGGAATTGGTTTAGAAGGGTAATTCCCAAAAAACGGGGAAATAGAATTTCAATGATGTTATCGAGGAGGAACAGAAATTTTTGGATCCCTTTGCAACCCAAAATTCGAGATATCGCTTCCCTGTAATTGGCGATTGTCCGGGGAAAGATCACTTTGCCGAAAATTTTTCAAAATTCGTTGAAAATTTCTTGAACTTTTGTCGAAAGTTCAGAGAGAGAACAGGGTTTTTCCACAATGGCATAAACCCCTACATGTTTAGCTTTGTTTCGGATGGGCACACTTAAGTCCCCTGACACCAAAATTATGGGAACATATCTGTGAGTGTGCTGTAGCCAATCAATTAATTCTAACCCATTCATCTTGGGCATGCGATAATCCGTAATCACCAAATCGACATCCTTTTTATTGAGTTGATTTTTGGCAACCTCCCCATTTTCTGCTTCAACACATGTCAGTCCTAATCGGACCAAGCGGTCACGCAAAAGGAATCGAAAGTCTTTATCATCATCAACAATCATG
Organism: Candidatus Nitrospira neomarina; assembly: GCF_032051675.1. Lineage (NCBI taxonomy): Bacteria > Pseudomonadati > Nitrospirota > Nitrospiria > Nitrospirales > Nitrospiraceae > Nitrospira > Candidatus Nitrospira neomarina. The sequence goes on along the minus strand of NZ_CP116968.1, from coordinate 31,942 downwards.
ACGATTTTTCCTACTGATGGGTTCTGAGATTTTGTTTCCCTTTTCCTCACTAAATAATCACGATTGAATATGTTCAACAGTAACTCGTTGGTCATCGCGTACTCCTTTATCTCGTTTATTTATTTTTTCTGAAAAAACTATTCCATGCAGCTAGAGAAATATTGATTTTTACCAGAAAATATTCTTAAAAAATGTTATCTTTTCTCGAAAGATGCCATTACCTTGGGCTTCGGCAACGCGAACTTAATGCACGTCCTCCAATCAGGCATAGTTATCAAAAAGGATTTCCGGACCGATATAGGCTTAGTTAGAGTTTGCTTCGGACTCTCCTTTCAATTCCTGAATCTTAATCCCATATCCAGCCTCTCCTAATTGTGCAACAATCTTACTTCCCTCTCGAATGTTGCCTTCCAGAACACTTTCGGGATCAAGATGCACTATTTCTGTGTGGTCACCGTGTTTCACATAGAGAAAATTTCCATTCCTTTTCTCGAGCATCCCTTGAATGCTCCGATGCACCATGGCATGTTTGGGATTCGACTTATTCTGCTCAATTTTTTGAACTATTTGAAGCGAACCATCCTTGCCAATACTGGCCTTCACATGATCACCTAAAAATATGTCCCCTATTTTTCGGGTGTTTTCTCCAAAATGAAGATCCCAGGCCTTTCCAAAAGGCGTTTCCACTCTGTACCGCTGATCCTTCATTTGAGAAAAATCTTCTCCTGTAAATTCACCCTGCACCCTCGTGACTTCTCCTTCAATAATGGTCAAACCTTTTTCTGGATCTCCTTGAATGACACCCTTCCTATCCTCCGAAATTAATCCCATACTCATGGAGGTATTCAAGCCCACAATTCCGACCACGACCATTAGAACAAACCCTTTCCTCACCGAAAAATGGTGTTTGGTTTTTCTCAAGTATTTTCTAGACATATCACCCTCCTGCTATTTGGTTCTTCCCGAAATTTGAATACCTTAAAAAAGTAGAGCACGTTCAGACCTCCCTTTTTCTGACCTTCCCCAATTCCAGGAATTTCACATCTTACTCCGGTATCACTTTCACTTCTTTGGCATGCCCCCCCGGTTCTATCAAGGCGGCTATCGTGACACCCGGGAGAACTTTCCCTATAGTTTCCGTATAGTTGTCAACTTGGATTTTCCATTCAGTCCCTTCAGAATCTTGTACGACGCACCAATCTCCTTGTACGTCTTTCACTTCTCCGCTCAACATGGTCATAGACAGAATTTCCCTTTCTGTATTCTCTGCCACCCCCATATTTTCCGCAGCCTGGGCGAACGATACACCACAAACGAAAATGAAAAACCCCACGATGAAATAAGAAAATGTTTTCATAGTATCCTCCCTACAGTATTGGGTAATAATAGAGTGCTCCTTTCTTCCCTGGTGAAGATTTCATTTGAACGCTATTATTTTTCTAAGCGCAAACTTCAGGCCAGAACAATTTGAGCCATTTTTTCCGGTTAATTCATTGCCAAATCAGGATATTTCAACTGTTCGAAATATCAGCCACACGAAAGACAAACATGTAATAATTCCTCGGATCGGGAAAAAATTACAAAAAATGGTGAAATTTTTACAAACCCATAAAAGATGGAAAAGATAATGATATTGGGCAAGGTCCCGCTTAGAGGGATCGAGGATATTGGGAAAGGATTAGAACAGAGGAAACTGGAGAAAAGGCAAAAAAGAAGCAAATTCCAGAACCGTTAGGATTTCAACCGGTTGGAATCAGCCTAGTGCCTCCATGAGAGATTTAAGATGGGATGGCCGAATGGGCTTTTCCAAGCATCCGACCAAATTGAGATGTTGAGCTCGAGATTGAATGCCCTTTTCTCCGCTGACGACGATGATATCGATACTTGGATTATACGATCGAAAAATTCTAATGAGATCCCATCCGTTGATTTCTACATTCAACACGGGGGGAAGGTTGATATCGATGACGGCCACTTCAAAAAATTTTTCCTTTATTTTCTTAATGGCTTGCAACCCGTCCTTGGAGGTGTCGGCATTATATCCATACATTCCAAGCATGGCCTTGAGGCCCTCACGACTATTCATATCATCTTCGACGATTAAAACGTTTTTTTTAGCCATTCGCCACCAATTGATGGGGCATTTTTCTTAGCCCCATAAAAAAATGATCTTCTCTTCTTTCCCAAGGGTTCATTGCCAATCTTGTACGTCTTCCTCGTCAATTTTCAACACTATTTCGCCTAAGGTTTTGTGGAATTATTGACAATTTCTTTGGTCAAGGTATGGGCTTTTTCCGATAAATTCAATGCCATTGACAAATCATTTTGTGAAAAAGCCTCTTCGGCTTTTTCCAGAAAACTATTAATAGAAACGTAGGTATCGTGCTGTTCCTTGGACAGGTGGCTTTCATTAATGGTACGCAACAAATTTTGCGTCTCATCTATTTGAGTCTTGTAGGTCACAATTTCCTGACGATTATCTTTATGAGGAATCTCGGGGACAAGGATTGCCGGTTTTTGCTCTTGAGAAGGCGGGACTTGTTGTTGAGGCATATCGGATGGGATTTCATTTTTCACGGGGATAGGCTTAGACGGCGTGGGATCGTTCACAGAAACCGGCTTCAGAGGAGATGCATTGGAGGAAAGATGAATGAATGACTGGGAAAAGGCCTCTATCCTTTGTGTGATCTGATTAGGATACCAACGGTCTAATCCTGATATAACACCATCAAATGAGCATCCACTACAGATCACAGTCATTCCCAACATTAGAAATTGACGACCACCCATGAAGGCCCTCTGCTGAAAACATGACAACGTACATGTCATTTCAGATGTTTCTTGGTAATCGGATGTTAAAGGTGGTGCCTTTTCCCATTTCCGTTTGAACATCAATCACTCCTTCATGCAATTGAATAAAGCGATAGACCAACGAGAGACCCAGACCGCTTCCATGATGTTTGGTAGTGTAATATAATTGGAAAATTTTTTCTTGCATTTCAGGAGGAATACCAGGACCTTGGTCGCTGATAGAAATCCGTATTTCATTATCTTGATGGGTCGAGGTGGCAACCCTAATATCCCCGCCTTGTTCTTCCATGGCTTGACAGGCATTCAAGATAATGTTGAGAAAAACCTGACTTAAGAGATCAGGATCTGCGGAAATGGCTGGCAGGTCAGACTCAAAGTCCAGGACAAAGCGGATGCCCTTATTTCCCCATTCCCTTTCTACTAGGCTCAACTCCCTCTGGAGCAACTGATTGACATTCACGGAGGAAAGTTCCAGCTCTTGCGGACGCATGAATTTCAAAAAACCAAGTACGACACGATCCAAACGATGGACTTCCCCTTCCAGGACCTCCAAACTTTTCTGGAAGTCTCCATTGAGGCCTTTGGCTTCCTCCTTTAATATTTCAAGATGAATAACCATTGCGTTCAGAGGATTTTTGACCTCATGGGCGAGCCCTGAAGTCAGTTGCCCCAAAGTCGTGAGCTGGGCAGCATATCGAACCAACGATTGGAGAGTCTTCATGGATTCTATATCTCTGCATAAAATCATCGCACCATGAAACCGTGGGGAGGATCTTAAATAGATCACCGAAATATAAAACGACTTCAATTCTCCTTTTCTGGGCAAAGAGCAGGGGACGGCCTTCAGGTCTTTCTTTTCCGCTAACGCTTGGTTAACCAATCGAATCAGTGGGGTAAAGGATTCTCCCAAAGACTCCAATCGATGACCTGGAAGATGAGGCCCAGGGATATCCACCATGAATTCCATGGCTTGGTTGAGAAATAACGTTTTTCCTTGATCATCAATGACAATCACCCCATCTTCCAAATGTTCGATCACTCCTTGAAGGTGTGTCTCCTCACTCAGGGTTTTGAGACGATCCGATTTCAGTTGTTGCCCCAACAACTGAAGCTGCGAAGCCAATTCTCGAAATTCATCGGTCCGGCTTAAATCCGTTAACACATCAAAACGTCCTTGACGAAGTTGCTCCATTTGCTCGGCCAGGGCATGGATAGGGCGCAAGGTCAACGTCGCCAGGCCCATAGTTAACAACCAGGCAATTGGCAAGGCCACCAAAGCAAACACAACACTGGTTTTCAAAGAAGAGGTCATTCTTTCACGAAGCAGACTGGTATGGATTCCGACAATGACTTTGCCGATGGGGACATTCTCCCAGGTTATGGGAAGCGTACTGTCAAAAATGGATCCTTCCTGATAAAGCACAGTGAAACGGTCAATGGGTCCCAAGGAAAGAAGATCTTCAAGTTTGGGCCTGATCGGATGCGTACGTTCAGTTTTAGCCCCTTCGGAATGTAAAAGGGTTTTCCCTTGAGGATCAACAATGAGGGCATAGAGGAGATGGGGCGAGTACCCCACGCTGGCTTCAAGAAATTTTTTGAGTTCCTGATTGGTGGCCAGCAAGACAACAGGATGCATATCGGGTGACTGAGCATTCAGCACCACCCGCTTACTGTACTCAAAAATTTGTCGTTTAATGAGAGAAACCTGCTCCGAGGTTTCCTGGACGATGACACTGCTTAACTGAGAAAGATTGAGGAATGTACTACCAACCACCACCACCAGGGTAAGGACTGTAACGCCAAACGCTTCCTTTCCCTTAACGTTCAATCGCATCGTGTAATCCGTACCGGTGAAGCTTATTGTGAAGAGTTTTCAAACTGACACCGAGAATCTCCGCTGCCCGTGTCTTATTGTTATGATGATGTTTTAAGGTCTGAATGATAAGTTGGCGTTCAGCATCTTCGATTGTCGATCCCATCGGCAGTCGCACTGCGCCCTCCCTCTCCTCTGGACTTTCACTGTCCGCTATTTTGGCAAATTCGGGAAGATGCGCAGTCGTAATCACATCAGCCGTACACGTCATCACGGCCCGTTCAACGGCATTACGCAATTCACGGACATTTCCGGGCCAGGTATGATTCATTAAGCGCTCTAAGGCTTCATCATTCATTGACTGGACGGTTCTCGAATAATTGACATTAAATTCTTCAATTAAGGCCTTTACCAATAAAGGAATATCGTCTTTTCTGTCCCGGAGAGGCGGGAGATGGATGACACACACATTCAAGCGATAATAAAGATCTTCGCGCAATGATCCATCCTGCATGGCCTTCAAAGGATCCTTATTCGTCGCCGCTACGACACGAACATCCACCTGGATGGGAACTGTTCCGCCAATCCTTTTGACTGAAGAATCTTGAAGAATTCTCAGAAATTTGGCTTGAATGGAAGGACTCATTTCGGCCACTTCATCCAGAAAAAGTGTCCCGCCATGTGCCAGTTCGAAACACCCCGGTTTTCTATCCAAGGCGCCCGTAAACGCGCCTTTTTCATGTCCGAAAATTTCGCTCTCCAGGAGGGTTTCAGGGATGGCCGTACAATTTACCGGAATAAAGGGCCCTTTACTTCGGTCGGATAGTTCGTGGAGACTTTGTGCGACTAATTCTTTTCCTGTGCCACTCTCCCCGAGAATGAGGACTCTAGCCGGCGTCGGGGCTGCCAGTTCAATGAGACTGTAAATTTCCTGCATGGGCTTACTCTTACCCACCAATTTACCCAGTCCCCACAACCCTTTCAGTCGTTTACGCAACAAAACCATTTCTCGATGGGTCTCTCCTCTTTCCAATGCTTTTTCCACCATAATGCGCAGCCTGGCCACATCCAGGGGTTTAGTCAAATAATCGTACGCGCCCTGCTTGATAGCCGAAACAGCCGTCTCAATGGTCCCGTGACCAGTCAGGACGATGACCGGACTGAATATTAATTCTTTCTGAAGAAACTGAATGAGCTCGAGTCCATTAAATCCAGGCATAACCAAATCGGTAATGACCACATCAGGATGCAAGTGAGGGATTTTAGTCAGAGCTTCCTTCCCATCCCCAGCTTGTTCCACTTCATAGCCCCATTTCGCCAAAAGGATTGCCAACCCTTCACGAGAAGCCTCTTCATCATCAACCACAAAGATTTTTTTTGGCATGTTTCGTCTCGCACTGCGGCATTCATGATCCGAGGTCATTCAGATCATAGGTTTACGCTTTTTTATGAGGTCATCGTGTAACTTCTCAAAATTATATACTTTGGCTGAAGAATCTTCATCACAAAAGAACAGCTATGAGTATTACCAGCCATTCGTTGTTCTCAAAAACACTTTAAAGTCGTTCGCTGCCCGGGACGGGAAAGAGTGTAGGGTTTATTCGAGGAATTTCCTTTTTGTCTCATATTCCATGAATGGGCCATTTGAGACACCCCCAGGAATTGAAGCTCAAAAATAGGCATTTTGGGGACTTTAATGATAGGTACATGTTGATTACCCAAGCTTGAAAAATGTCTGTTTGAGTTTCCCACCTCTGCTTTGGAGGCAAGAAAGAGAAGGGCAAACCTATCTGATCAATCGTTGGGAAACGACCGGGGATCCATATCTTCAGAGTATTCCCTCAGAGCACATCAATTGAAGGCACTGCTCGACGAGATCCGATTGTGGAGGACAGTGATGTAAAACTCATCTGGGAACAAACAGGAATAAAAGGAAGTCAGGATATGGGCGGGCAAGCATGAGTGGGATGACCAGAGGCGAGGGCTGGCTTAATGCGCCAAAAAAAAGATCCGGTGACAAGTGCTTATTGTGCGCAAAGAGAAAGACACCACTATGGCATTCAATGCTTTCTTTGTCTTATCGAAATGGAAACATGTGCTTGCACCATAATACTTGACTTTGTTTAGGGAGAGATTATTTATTCCCCAACATTGTGACAATTTCATTGAGTGGCCCAAACGTTTCAAGTTTTTTGTCGTCAATTATATATGACGGGACGTTCACAAACCTGGAGGTAAAATTCCTGACTTGGGCCGGAGGAGAAATCTCAAGAATTGTTTTTAAATTTCGTGAATTTTCCGCAGAAAAGGATATACGTTCCAGAGGCTCTCATGTCTATAGAAATACGGATATGTCATTTTCCTTCAATGTGAAAAACTGAGGGCTGTTGGTATGCGAATAGCGCAGGTCGCTCCCTTATATGAAAGTGTGCCCCCGAAACTCTATGGAGGAACGGAACGGGTCGTCTCGTATCTAACTGACGAACTGGTGCGGCAAGGCCATCAAGTGACGTTGTTTGCGAGTGGAGATTCGGTGACCACGGCGCATTTGGTTGCACCCTGTCAGAGGGCTCTCCGGCTTGATCGCCATTGCATTGATCCCCTGGCCCACCATGTTACGATGCTGGAACTGGTTCATCGAGACTCCCAACAATTCGATATCATTCATTTCCATACGGATTACCTGCATTTTCTCCTTTTCCAACAGATCAAACATAAAACATTGACCACCTTGCATGGCCGATTGGATATCCCTGATCTCGTGCCGTTATATAAACAATTCAGCGATATGCCGCTGACTTCTATTTCCTTTTCTCAGCGAGAACCCCTGCCATGGGTTAATTGGGTTGGGAATGTTTATCATGGCTTGCCTGCGGAGCACTACACCTTCCGGGAAGAGCCTGGTGAGTATTTGGCTTTCATTGGAAGGATATCGCCGGAAAAGAGGGTGGATCGCGCCATTGCCGTGGCAAAACGCGTAGGTATCCCTATTCGTATCGCCGCGAAAGTGGACAAAGTGGATCATGCCTATTTTGAGGAAACGATCAAACCTCTTCTGAATCATCCCCTGGTGGAATTTTTGGGGGAAATTGGGGAAAGAGAAAAAGATGCGTTTTTAGGAAAAGCCAAAGCTCTCCTGTTTCCCATTGATTGGCCGGAACCCTTCGGGTTGGTCATGATTGAGGCATTAGCGTGCGGGACTCCTGTCATTGCCTACCATCGCGGATCGGTTCCCGAAGTGTTAACACAGGGTGTAGCGGGATTTATCGTTCAAGATATTCACGAGGCGGTGAAAGCTGTTGAAAACCTTGAGACTCTCAAAAGAACCGCATGTCGGCAAATATTCGAAGAACGGTTTACTGCAGAAGTTATGGCGAAAAAATATCTTGCTCTCTACTCCTCACTCATTCGCTTGGGGCCTCAATTGGAGGCAGCGTAATCACAACAACAACGCAGAGCCTGAAGGAATTATTCATGGCTCCCTTCTTCATTTTAGTGCAGGGGGAGTAAAGTGAGGCAGGCAGGTCCATAGCCTCACCACCTGATAACGAAAAAAGTTTTTCCGGCAGAAAGCAACCGTCGAGGTTATGACAGCAGCCTTCTTTCTTGAAGCATTTTTGACCACATCATAAACTCTCCAGGCACGATCTTGGCATGCAGATAGGTAATCAAGTATGTTTGGAATCATCTCATTTATTCACGAGGGATGCCCCTATGTTCGTGAATCACCCATTTCGAAAACTTAATGGAAATTCCTGAAATGCTTCATTCATAGGTATTTCTCTGAATATCCACCTTTTGATACTAAGGCTATAAAATTGATCAATTTCCCTTCCCAGGGTCAAAGGAGATCCAATGGAGAAGAAAATTATCCGGATAGGAGATGAGCATTATATTCTGGCGACATCCGCCCTTGCCGATGCCCGAACGCATGTCTTAAAGCATGGAGAAACATTTGGCATTTTTAATCGGTACGGTGATATTCAACGCATTGGGTTGGGCGAGCAGGGACTGTATCATGAAGGAACTCGGTTTCTTTCCAAATTGGAATTTAATCTAGAAGAATCCCATCCTTTTCTTCTCAGCTCCACCATCAAGGAAGACAATGCCTTACTTGCTGTGGACCTGACTAATCCTGATCGGTATCAAAATGATCTGACGTTCCTCCCTAGGGGCACCCTCCATATTTCTCGAACAAAGCTTCTTTGGCAAGCTCGGTGTTATGAACAATTTCAGTTCACCAATTACTCATTAAATCCGTTAATCCTGAGTTTTTCGATCCAATTTGAGGCGGACTTTGCGGATATCTTTGAAGTACGGGGTGAACAACGTCCCCAGCGAGGGGTGATGACCACGACGCTCCTGAAAAGCAAAGCTGTCGTTTTTGAGTATCAGGGGTTGGATCATATCAAAAGGATCACGTATCTTACCGTCGATCCTTCGCCAACAACAGCCTCCACCAAATCGATGGTTTTTGAGGTATCCCTGGCTCCGCATGAAGAAAAATCTTTTCATATCAATGTCGCCTGTTCGGTGGAGGGTCAGGTGCCGGAGCCAATGAATTTTTCCACGGCTCGAGTCCATGCCGCCCATGCTTTGCAAACGGCCAAGGCACAGTACTGTAAGATTTACAGCGGGAATGAACAATTCAATGACTGGCTGAATCGGTCTCTCGATGACATCTGCATGATGACCACTGATCTTCCCCAGGGTGCCTATCCCTATGCGGGTGTGCCATGGTTTAGCACCGCTTTTGGGAGAGATGGCATTATTACGGCGCTGGAATGTTTATGGATTAATCCGGATCTCGCGCGAGGGGTATTGACCTTTTTGGCTTCCACCCAAGCCACGGATATTATTCCGGATCAAGATGCACAACCAGGTAAAATTTTGCATGAAACCCGAAAGGGCGAAATGGCGGCCCTCAAGGAAATTCCCTTCGAGCAGTATTATGGAAGCGTCGATTCGACCCCGCTTTTTGTGCTCTTGGCCGGAGCATATTTCGATCGAACGGGAGACAAAGATTTTATCGTCTCACTCTGGCCTCACCTGGAACGGGCGTTGGCATGGATTGATGAATATGGAGATCCAGACAAGGACGGATTCGTGGAGTATGTTCGGCAAACCCCCAACGGCCTCGCTCAGCAGGGCTGGAAGGATTCCAATGATGCGGTGTTCCATGCAGACGGCACCATCGCCGAGGGACCAATTGCCCTCTGTGAGGTTCAAGGATATGTGTATGCCGCAAAACGGGCGGCGTCTCATTTAGCGAGACTTCTTAATTACCATGATCGAGCAGAATCACTGTTACGTGAAGCTCAAACACTCCGCCACCAATTCAATTTGCAATTTTGGTCAGACGAATTAGGCACGTACATCCTTGCCCTTGATAGAATCAAACAACCCTGTGCAATTCGTTCTACCAACGCCGGGCATACGCTCTTTACTGAAATTGCCACACAGGATCGAGCCGAACGCATCGCGAAAGGATTATTAGAGGAGGATTTTTTTTCTGGTTGGGGAATCCGGACAATCCCCACCACTGAAATTCGATACAACCCCATGGCCTATCATAATGGATCGATCTGGCCACACGACAACGCTCTCATTGCCTTAGGAATGAGTCGGTATGGTTTGACACAAGGTGTCGAACGGCTCTTAGGAGGACTTTTTGATTTGAGTATTCAGGTGGACCTTCATCGACTCCCTGAGTTGATTTGCGGGTTTCCTCGAAAACCTGGAGAGGGTCCAATTCTCTACCCGGTCGCCTGCGCTCCTCAAGCATGGGCGGCAGGAGCCGTGTTTTTATTGTTACAGGCCTGTCTCGGCATTTCCTTTCACGGGACCGATCGAGAAATCCGATTCACGCATCCCTCTCTTCCCGAGTTTTTACCGGCCATCCAGATTAAAAATCTTCGGATAGGAAAGGTTTCGGCAGATCTGGAATTTACACGAACAGAATCAGATGTCATGATCAATGTGACTCGAAAAGATGATCAACTGAGCATTGTGGCAGTCAGATGACGCGATTTCGGTTTAGCACTCCGTATCGGCAATTAAGTTTATGCCGGAGCCCCTCCAGGGGACGCATCGCCACACTTTTCCTCACCCGAGACCTCTAGTTTGTACACTGATAACCAATGCAATGAGAACCTTTGAAGTGCCCACTTTACAATCTGATACTTTTTAAGGACGGGGAGATGTAATACAACACAAACTTAATCTTTTCCACAGTTGATTTTTAATGATTCGATATCGTCAGACAGATCTAAATCCGCTAAATCACTGTTTCGTTGATTGGCGACAAACGCTACTTCGGTTCCGGAAAAATCCGGATCCTCATAGGCGTAAACCATGGCATTGGGTCCTACAATCAAACTCTCGATTTCATTATTCCAATTCTGACCAGCCACATCCTCTAATGTGGAAGATTGGAAAGGTCCCGCTACACGGACATGGGGATCGTCAACATCAAAATCAGTATCCTCATATAACTCTACCCAACAATTCTTATCGACAACTTGCATTTCCATATCACTCGCACCTGCGACCATGTTTTCTTGGCCGTAGGCCACTCCTGTGATGAACGTCAGAGCCAATGCCCCGTTAAGCATGTATGAAAATTTCATGTAACACCTCCGTATAAGTTATAAGGTCCATTTAAAATGAGTTATTATGGCTCATATTATCCTTCGCCAAAACTCTTCCACATTGGATTTTAATGATTCGATAAGATCAGAGATGTCTAATGGACCCAAATCACAATATTCCCGCGACTCAAGCACCTCCATAGGCATGCCATCGCCTGAGTCCCATCAAACAAGGTAGGATAGAATGAGAGGGTTCTGATTAATGCTGGCACATATACGATTACACCATGTGCTTTCCATGCTGGCGATTTATCTGTCTGTCTTCATGGTTTTCGGTGTGTGCCAGGCCGTCATGCCGAAGCCTATCGTATTTGTGGCTCCCATTGAGGGGGTCATCGATCTAGGCCTTGCACCATTTGTGCAACGGGTATTAGACGAAGCCACCGCCGCTGGAGCCAAAGCCGTCATATTAGAGATTAATACCTTTGGTGGTCGGGTCGATGCCGCCGTGCTGATTCGTGATGCGCTCCTGAACTCCAAAGTTCTCACCATCGCGTTCATTAACAAACGAGCCATTTCCGCCGGCGCTCTCATTAGCCTGGCCTCCGAAAAAATTGCGATGGCAGACGGCGGCACCATCGGTGCCGCCACACCCGTGCAGATCGGTCTCCCAGGTTCGCCGGCCCAACCCGTTGAAGAAAAAACCGTCTCGTATATGCGCAAAGAGTTCCGGGCAACCGCTGAGCAACGGAATCGTCCACCGCTCGTCGCCGAAGCAATGGTCGATGCGGATGTGGAAGTTCCAGACCTGATTGAAAAAAGTAAATTGCTGACCCTCACCACCAAAGAGGCGTTACAGGCCGACATCGCAGACTTCCAAGCCAATTCGCTGGAGGCTGTGCTAGAATCTGTGAACCTCGCTGATGCTGACATTCGCTACGCGTCAGAAACCTGGGCTGAGTCCCTGGTGCGGTTCCTCACCCATCCCGTGGTCAGCTCCCTATTGATGACCGTTGGGATATTGGGAATTATGCTGGAAATGCGGATGCCAGGTTTTGGGGTTCCTGGCGCCCTCGGGCTCATCAGCCTTGCCCTCTTTTTTTGGGGACATGGGCTTGTCCAACTCGCAGGATTAGAAGAATTTCTCCTAGTTGGACTTGGCCTATTATTGGTCGGACTGGAAATTTTTGTCATCCCCGGCTTTGGCATTGCTGGAATCTTAGGAATCATGGCGCTTATGGGAGGATTGGGACTGAGTCTTATCGGAACCGGGGCCACCTGGGATTCCATGCTTTCCGCCCTTGGTCAAGTGGCCTTTTCAATTCTGGTGGCCATCCTCGCCACCCTCATTCTGCTCCGCTATTTCCCCCGCCTTCCATATGGAAGGCGACTGATCCTGGAAACCAACCTGCAGGCTCAAGAGGGATATGAATCGAGTCCGGAGGCAGATCATCGTTGGTTGGGCAAGCAGGGAATCGCCGTATCCGACCTGCACCCTTCCGGCATTGCTCGCTTTGATAGAGAACGGGTGGATGTGGTATCCGACGGAACTTTTATTGATGCCGGTCAACCTCTTGAAGTCGTGCGCATCGATGGCAATCGGGTGGTGGTTCGACTCGCACCACCCCAATCAGAAAAGGACTCCAAATAATGGAAATTGAAACTCAGGCATTCGGTTCCCTCGGGCTCCTTGTCTTGGTTCTGGTACTTCTGTTTGGGTTTCTGTATGTCATTCCCATTCCCCTTTGGATCGCGGCATGGGCTTCAAACGCCTACGTTGGACTCTTTACACTGGTCGGCATGCGGTTGCGCCGGGTTCCCCCGGTCACCGTGATCAATGCCAGAATCAGCGGGGTCAAGGCAGGACTCGATATTCCCGTGGACGATCTGGAAGCTCACTTTCTGGCCGGAGGCAATGTGGTCAAAGTCGTCAATGCCATGATCTCAGCCGACAAGGCCAATATCCCCATGACCTTTAAACGCGCCGCCGCCATTGACCTGGCCGGCCGTGATGTCCTTGAGGCCGTCAAAATGTCAGTCCTTCCAAAAGTCATCGAAACTCCCCGAATAACTGCCGTGGCCAAGGACGGCATCCAGCTCATCGCGGTCTCACGAGTCACCGTTCGAGCCAATATTGACCGGTTGGTCGGCGGAGCCGGTGAAGAAACGGTTATTGCGCGGGTGGGAGAAGGGATGGTGAGCACCATTGGCTCCTCCGCCACACATAAGGATGTCCTGGAGAACCCGGACCATATTTCCAAAAATATATTGGGAAGGGGCCTGGATGCCGGGACGGCGTTCGAAATTTTGTCCATCGATATTGCCGATGTCGATGTGGGAGAAAATATCGGGGCAAAGCTGCAAATCGATCAGGCCAATGCGGACAAGCAGATTGCTCAAGCCAAAGCGGAAGAACGGCGGGCCATGGCGGTCGCCTTGGAACAGGAAATGCGCGCCCGTGTCGTGGAGGCGGAAGCAGAGGTTCCCAAGGCCATGTCCGAAGCCTTTCGTCAGGGAAATTTAGGGATCATGGATTATTACCGGATGAAAAATGTACAAGCCGATACGGCCATGCGAGGAGCCATTGCCGGCACGGAGGAGGAACCGCCGGGACCTTCCAAATAAGGAGATGATGATGAGTTTGGAAGCATTTATTTCTTTTACCATTTTTCTCATTCTGTCGTTGATCGCTCTTGCCATTCGATGGCTGAACGAACGAATACGGAGAGACATCGCTCTCAGAGATCTGAAGGATCTCTTTCTTTCAGAGGATGACTCCGCAAACCAAGGTCCCCCCGAGACACCCGACATCACGAACCTTTCTCCATCGTCACCAAAACGGCCCATACAGAAATTCAGACCCACGACCACTCCGAAACGCCGGACCGCCAGCCGGCTTCGTATACGCAATAAAGCGGACCTTCGTCAGGGAATTATCATCATGACTGTTCTAGGGCCCTGTAGGGCCCTGGAACACCCCGATAACTAGATCTTGAAAGGGATAAGAAACCTTATCAACCTGAACAGCTGCCCTGTAGGTGTCATTTCAGCATGACATGATTACCCCCCATGAAGACCATCGGGAGAATCTACATTGGGACTTCAGGCTGGCATTATCCACATTGGGTGGGCCCCTTTTATCCGTCAGGCATGGCCAGTAAAGAGTTTCTCCGGTTTTATGCCCGCCACTTCAGCACTGTTGAAATCAACAACACGTTTTATCATCTTCCTGCCCCTCACACAGTGACAGAGTGGAAAACCGAAACACCCAAGAAATTCTTATTCACGTGTAAAGGCAGCCGGTATATCACACATATGAAAAAGCTTAAAGATCCAGGGCAGACCCTCCAACCTTTTCTTAAAACGATTAACCAACTGAGCAACAAACGGGGCCCGATCCTGTTTCAGTTGCCGCCGCGTTGGAGGATAAACACACTCAGGCTGGAAGAATTTTTGAAGGCCCTACCGAAAACATTCCGGTATGCATTTGAGTTTCGTGATAAAAGCTGGTTTGCACAACCCGTCTACGACCTGCTCACAAAATATCATGCGGCCTTTTGCCTGTATCATCTGGCCGGGCGCTGGGCACCGGAAATCGTCACCACAGATTTCGTGTATATCCGGCTTCATGGCCCCGGCGAAGCCTATCAAGGAAAGTATCATTCCCAAACGCTTCGCCTTTGGGCCAACAAATGTCACACGTGGGCACAATCAGGAAAGAACGTCTACTGCTATTTCGACAATGACCAAGACGGATATGCCCCGATCAACGCACTTGCCCTGCAAACAAGGGTGCAAGGATTAAAAAAGAAGCGACGTTAAGTAAACAGACTCGTGCATGAAAACACTCCTTGCGAAAATCCGTCACGTGGCCACCTCATTGAAAAAATGCCATGCTTCATCGGTTCCCCCAATAACTCTTGTGAACAGAAGGGTTCCAGGAGCATTCCCGAATTGAGCTATACGAAATCCCACGCGCCCCGAACGACCGATCTGAAACCCATGCGCGTTGGTGTGGGGACACGGATTACGCTATTTATTTTTTTATCGGAGTGGCTCATATGGAAAAAGAGCTTCCCGTGCCATTCAGATTTTTATAAGTTTTCCGGTCCAATGCTTTATGACTACACAGTCATGCAAGCACTCTCACTGATGAACCGGACCGGAAACAGCCGGCTCATCGTCATGGACAAAAATTGTCTCATCGGCATTATGGCCTTGAAGACATCTTGAAATATCTTGGTTGAGGCTTGATCTGGAAGGAACCCCTACCCTGAAACTCCCCCCTCAGCAAACCGGAGACGTCTGTCAGATGATTTCATTCCTGACCTTCTGCGCATTCCTCTCCCAAGCAACATGAGAGTTTTCCTTAACTATTGTCATAAACACGACCCCATGTTGATCCCAATTACCCTGCGGATTTCCGGCTGGGATTTCAGAGTCAGGTCAGATTTCTATGTGGCCTGCCTCTGAGGCTGTCGAGTCCAACACCCCGCAAAGCTCACAAGGGGGCTGTTGAAAAAAGCCCCGAGGCCTCTAATATGCAACGTGCCTGTGGGTCAATTTGCCCTTAGATATTATTATTCAACACTCCCACAAGGGGTGGGACTTTCTCATTCAAATTGTGGTAAAAATTTCCCTCGTTTATCATAAGATCGGTTGATAGGTGGTTGAGCACATCGGGCTAAGGCAATGGAGGGCCTTTGAGGAAGATGAAAGCCTCAAAGGCCGTTTTTTTTTCAACTTCATCAAAGGAGGAACTCGACGTTTGCGCCGGAGGTTGTTTTCGCAACACATCCTCTGAGCGCAACAAGGACTAAAAGACAAAAAAGAACAATTCTCCCTCACAGGCGGGAAGTGAAAAAGGTTAAGGAATGGTCTCGGCATCGCTCTTACAATTACACAGACGGAGGACCCAAATGAGGCACATTTCACCAAATAAAAACATTTTTGGAATAGCGCTGGTACTTGGAGGTTTGACGATAGTTTTTCTAACCGGGGGAGTATCTGAGGCCCAGAAGATTCCCTTTTTCGATCGGAATGTTGTTCTTTTGGATTGTGTCGAGAGTGCCACAAATACTTTTGTGGTTGATAATATGTCATCGACCTTCGATGTGGAAATCAATAGAGGGTTGGATTGTGCAGCAGCTGTGCAAAAGTTATTAGTCAGAGGGTTTGTGATGGGTCCCGGAGCCGGAGGTGTGACTTCCGGTGAGGCGGCCTCACTGGATCATTTCTTGATGATATTTTTCCTAAACCCCAATAATTTGCTCGAACGAAGGATCGACACTCCGACTGTTAATCCCTCACCAGATTGTGTCATTGGACAGATCTCACCGGGATGTTCCACGAATGTACAAAGACCAGAACCCATAAATCCGACGGTGAATAGGCAGAAGCCCCTTAGCCCGATACTACAAAGTCCTCGAAATCCGATTTTACAAAAACGTACCCCTTAAAGCCGCCCGGCAGATAAACATCATAGCCCGTCGGCTTCACAGAGCCTCGGGCTTTGGTGATCCGGCTACCTGATAGCTGCCTCGACCCGTAAGCAGATAGCTCTCCCTCAGAAGGAGGAAAATTCTTCCGTGATCCCTGAGGTTCCTGGTCAAGTCGCTTCAGGAGAAGGCAGCTTTATCAACGGCTCCCGGGACACTGGGAAGTGGATTCACCGTGGTTGCCTGTGGCCCCTTCTCCCCGTCTTCCACATTGAAGGAAACCTCCACCCCATCCTCAAGTTCCTCGAATTTCATTCCGTGTACTGCATTTTTGTGAAAATAGACCTCGCCTCCTCCGTCCTGGAGAAGAAACCCATATCCTTCCTTGGGAAACAATTTAGAGATCACACCGCGTAACGGAATAGGGGGGACCCGTATTTCTTTGGAGGCCCGTTTGTCCCTGAACTTCTTCACTTCGATGGCCATGGCAAAGAATGCCGCACGGATAGCTTCTTCGAACGTCTTTTCCTCTTTTCTCGCCGTCAGGGTATGCCGTCCAGGCATCGTGACAACCACCAGGGCTTCTGCCACATTTTGGGATTTTTTGTGATGGGCGTTTTTTGTGAGCGTCACCCGCCCGTGGATCAGATCCTCATGGCCGGCCTGGAGATCGGCCATCCGACTTTCAATCTCCGTTTTCCACCGTGGAGTCATTGTCACATTTCGACTGTCAATTTGAAGATCCATAATGTTTTCTTCCCTCTCGATTGAGTATTAGAGACAACAGACACTCACATCACCACGAACGAGGCTTTCAGTATACTCATGGGAGCGCAGGAGGGAAACATGAAAGAAATTGCCCTCTCACAAGGCCACGTGACGAAGTGCGGTCATTGGTCCACGAGTTTTCAATCGATCAAGCTGCGTCTGATTCTTCACCAAAAAGCCTCCGGCAAACCCCAGGGCATTTACGGAAATGCCCTCAAAACACTCGGTTGAGCGAGGAACCACTAACATCCACTGTCGGGTGACCAGTAAATTGTAAGGACCAGGGTTCCTGGTTTCCTCTCCCGTTCCACCATCCGTCAGGCCGAGAATCTGCAACATACGCAGATAGTGATTCAGCAACTCTTGTGCCCCTTTCAAGGGAGAGGCAATCCATTCCGGGTTCATCCGAACCAAAACATGGGAAAAAGGAAGACCGGGAACTCTCCCAATCGTCCCCCCAAATCGGGCTCTATCCAAAAGAGGTTCAATGGGAAGATGGGACATTTCAGCCGTGAAGGGAAGAGGGACCATTTGCAAATGCTTATGTCGTTGACTCGCCCCAGCAGCTTCTCCCGCGTTATAAAAGGCCAATCCTTCGAATTCGGTCAAACACAATAACACGGCTTCGAAATCACTCCGTGTGAGGAAGGATTCCTGTTCCTGAAACGATCGCGTCACCATGAGGATGTGATGATCCAAAACATTAAATTTATTCAATAAACACACATGGGTATCGGAAATATCCGCCACAAACAAATCCGGATCGTAAGGCAGAAAGGGGTCCTGTTCCATATTAGCAGACTTGGAAGAATGCCGTTGATCAGTGTTTGCCTGAGCTTTCATGACTAGATTGGAGACCATTCGAATGAGAAAATTGACCCCAGCTTGCTCCACCAACTCGAAACGGGTGAGAATTCTATGAATCGCGGCTCGGTGCAGGGCGTGAGCGGTTCTGGCTTGCACCTTAACCTGCAAGGTTCCTGGCTCGAATGGCTGAATGATGCCAGACATGTTTATGCCCCGGCTTAGGAGGGCGCCATCCTTATAAAATGGCGATCTCACTCACATGGACATCTTTCTTGAAAATGTAGTCCCCCTTTTCTCAAGAGGTGCCGGCTTTTAGTCAAACCATCTCTATTCTGCCAGATCCCGGTAAACCTTCAAAACACCAAGCCAGCTTTCCAATTACTCAATAAGGAATCATGGTTGCCGGCCTCCTGAATGCTCTTACAGACTCAGCCTGTGCCGGGTAAGCCCTGATTTGTTTACAGGCCTTTCCCCTGAATTTCTACCTATTCTTTTGTCATGGTAAAAAAACCTCTCCGCATGAGACCTCAGGCCTCGCCATTTTGTATAGTCATCCCTCGCGCCCGATCCATTCAAAAATTGCAGAGAAAAGATGGTGACATCGAGAATAACGAGAAGAATCCTGAAATCGTAGGGCCTATGTTTTCCTAGAACTACTGTGCGAGTTTAATATACACGTCCACATGATCCTATCCAGGATCGTCCCATAGGGAATTTTCATTCATCTTTTAGGAGGTTTCATGGCTACACCGAATCTTCACATTAAGGCCCGTGATCTTATGCAAACACGTATGGTCGCGGTCACTCGTCAGTATAGTGCTCGTGACCTCTCGATCCTCATCCATTCCGGCACGTTTAGCGGAGTACCTGTCATTGAACCCGGCAATCATCTGGTAGGAATGGTCACCGAATTTGATGTATTGAAAGCCCTGGTCGCTGGAAAGGATTTGCACGGGCTAACGGCCGAAGACGTCATGACCATGAACCCGGTGACGGTTGAAGAAACCGCAACAGCGGAGGAAATCGTCCAACACATGATCAAGCATCAGATTATCCGGATTCCCGTCGTACGTGATGGCAAGCTGCTGGGTATGATTTCCCGCACAGATCTATTAAATCACCTGATTGACAACCATTTGATTAATGTCTATGGAGGTTAGCAGCCGGGGAAGTCAATTTTTCAAGCATCGAGGAGGATGTGGCTTCCTCGAAAGTCGGTCAGGTTGAAGGCTGTTTCGGTCCCAAGAAGGCAGTGCCTTTCCGACCACTCTTCTTCCATCTCTAGAAAACGTCAGGACAGGGAGGACGTCATGAATGGGGAAAGGGACCAGACGTCGTTCTCTTCACCAATGCTTGCGAAAAGAGCCATATGCAAAGACCATGAACTGCTTCAGAAAGCGTAACTCAGTTCAAGCATGTGTAAGTCTACACCACGACTGTCTCCATAAATCGTCGCATCAGACATATGATGAAATCGCCAGCCCACAACCAGATTTTTGGGGAGCTGAACACCCACACCAACGTGTGCAATGAATTGAAACGGACCACCGATATCTTGGCGGCCAAACTTCCATTTGCTGATGAGCGCTCCTCCGACTCCGCCATCAATGATCAACCACCAACTTGGAATTTTTAAAGCTAAACCCGGTGTGAGCGTGGTGATAAAACCGAGATCCCCGGCTCCCCTTAACGCACCCGCAGAACCCCAGACTTGCGAACGCACCTCCCACCCGGACGCAGCCTCCCACCTCCAGGGAAGTCCCAGGATGCCAAAGACGTCGAATTGTTCAAAATCTTCTTTTTCGCCAGGCTGCAAACCGGCATCTTTAAAGTTCATGCCACCTCTCACCCCCAGGGTCACCAATGCAATATCTTTGGCCCATCCTGTTCCCGAACATCCCAAGAAGCAAAGGAATACTAATAACGCCCTCATGAACTTATGACTCCTTTTGAAAAATATGACGACACGTTTGTGACAGCCCATCAGACCAACATACTTCCATATCCCACCTCGATTCTCATGTTTGTCGTCAATGGAATGAAATGAACATTACATATTTTTAAGATGAAATATTCCTAAAAGGAAGGTTCTAAACCTGGTGAAACTGAGGACAAGCGCAACACCTCTCCTAAGCTGAAATGAGGATTTTTGCGCCACGTTATCATGTTGGAAGATTTTCTTTCCTAAAAAATCAAAGTCATCTCTTTCCGGCATTTTGGCACAGGTTTTGATGTAATCAGATTGTACAATATTTCCATAACGGATATCTCTTCTTATGTTACTCATTGCCACCATCGACCCCATCTTACGAAAAAGCTTAGAGCGGACTTTAACGGAAAAGGGCGATCCTTTTCTTTTGTTGGATGAGGGAGAAAATATTATTGAATCCGTCATATGTCATAACCCTTCCCTGGTCGTGGTGGATCTATATTTGACCCAGCCGAGCGGTCTGGAAATTTTACGTCAACTCCGCGAAAATGGATTCTCAGGAAAGGTGGTGGTATTGGGAGGGCAATCTAACCAAAGCCTTGCTCCAGAAGCCAGTCAACTGGGTGCCATTCAAATTATCGGACGTCCTTTCAATGCCAACCAGGTTCTGGGCGCAGTACGAGTCGCCAGTGGCGACTTAGACTAAGTGACCTACCAAATTGGCCTTTTCCATCCGAAGAGGTGTGATATGAAAAAGTATCGTAACATCGGACACCATGAACGAGTGATTCGCGTCGGAGTAGGGTTTTTTCTTCTTGCCTTGTCAGGATTTTCCTTCTTGCCGGGGTGGGGGGATCTCATCCTTATGATTGTCGGCCTTATCGCCTTGTTGACCGGCATTATAGGATACTGTCCGGCGTCGCAAGCGTTGGGAATTAATACATGCCCACTCAAAAAATCTGAGCATCCGCTTTCACACTCTAATCAAACAGTTCATGAACAGGCGGATCCCTCATCCCACAGATCGTAAAGAAGCAGAGTTTCAACTTGATGATCCAACTCCCTGGCATGAAACCGTCACGTAAACCATGCCAGGATACGACGACAGATGCTTCTACCGGATGACACGGAGCCTCATCCCGCAGTCTGGTGGGGTCCCAATAAAACCCAGGGCACATGAAAACTCCAACCGCGCCAGTGAAATCCAAAACGATTTTGATTCCTGTGGATGATTCGTCACAGGCGGAGGAAGCTGTTCGAAGCGTACAGGCTTTATCTCTTCCAGAACGCGTACTGCTGCTCCATACCATTTCCATACCTCAACTCGCCTATCCAGGTACAGGGATGAGTGTCGGTCATGATTTTTCCGGGGCCGCAGAAAAGGTGTTGCGGGAAGAAGGCGCTCGAATCCTCGAAAAGTCCGCTTCCCTTTTGCCACCGGAATGCGGGAAGGTCTCCCAATACCTTGAAATTGGGATTCCCGCTTCAGTCATTCTCTCGATGGCGGTGCGCGAATCGGCGGACCTTATCATCATGGGGTCGCGCGGGCTGGGAACCATTAAAGAACACCTGATCGGAAGCGTCTCGCACCGGATCGCAACCCACGCATCGTGCCACGTCCTTCTCGTCAAGGCTCCCATTGTCCCGTTCAACAACATTCTTCTTCTCGTCGAAAATTCTCTTGATGCCGAATGGGCCATTGAGTTTTTATCCAGGAAGCCTTTTCGAGGCACTCCTCATGTCTCCGTGCTGCATGTCATCCCCTTTGCCCAGCCTCTTCTCCCGATTGGCGCACTCCTACTCGACTCCTGGAAGAAGGAACTCCAGGATGGAGGAGCCCGTTTAACGAAAGACGTCTCGGACAAAATCTCAAGCCAGGGATATTCCGTAGAGAGTCTAGTCGAACCAGGAGCTCCTTCCTCAGTCATTCAACGACAGATCTCACGTCTTCAACCCCAATTAGTCCTCATGGGTACTCCCGGTCGTTCACCGCTTCAACGACTGGCACACGGGAGTGTGTCTCATGCAACCATTCACCACTCCCCCTGTTCCGTGCTCTTGATTCGTGAACCACCCTCACACGCTCCGGCTTGATTACGCTAACGGCCTCTCCCTATGATGGCCTCCTATAATCTTTAGCGCGAGAACCGACACATGGATTCCCCATCTCCTAAATTCGCCATTCTAGTCGGGGGCGGACCTGCTCCCGGCATTAATAGTGTCATTGAGGCCGCCACGATTCGAAGTCGTCTCTGTGGGGTAGAGGTGCTTGGGATTGAAGATGGATTCCAATGGTTGATGAAAAACGACCTTTCCCACACTCAACTTCTCACCCGCGAAACGGTCAGCCACTTGCACTTTCGTGGTGGCTCCTTATTAGGCACATCTCGAGCCAATCCGACCAAACGTCCCCAAGATTTATCAACCACGTTGACCTCCCTCCAAAAATTGGATGTAACCGGCCTTATCACCATTGGCGGGGATGATACGGCCTTTTCCGCATTAAAACTGGCGGAACTGGCCAGTGGGCGATTGCACGTTGTTCACGTGCCCAAAACGATTGATAACGATTTGTGCCTTCCCCATGGCATGCCGACCTTCGGATTTCAAACGGCCCGGCACATGGGAGTCGAGCTGGTCAAAAATCTCATGATTGACGCGCACACCACCTCCCGATGGTATTTTGTGGTCACCATGGGACGTAAGGCGGGACACCTGGCCTTAGGCATCGGTAAAGCGGCAGGGGCGACCCTCACCCTGATTCCTGAGGAGTTCAAGGGGACCACACTCAAGCTTGGGCACTTAACCAACATTCTGGTGGGAGCCATGACCAAACGTCTGGTCCAGGGCCGCTCGGATGGCGTGGCCGTGTTAGCTGAAGGACTGTCGGAGTTTTTGGATCAGGACGACCTCGCCCTCTTAGGCGGAGTTGAACGAGATGAACATGGCAATATCCGACTGGCGGAACTGGATATCGGAAAGGTCCTGAAGGAAACCGTCACCCAAAAGCTGAAACACTCCGGCATCAAGATCACCATCGTGTTCAAAAATATCGGGTATGAACTTCGCTGCGCCGACCCGATTCCGTTCGACATGGAATATACACGGGACTTGGGGTATTGCGCCGCCCAATTTCTTCTGGATGGAGGAAATGGCGCCATGGTGTCCATCGTGAACGGACGCTTTACCCCCCTGCCTTTTACAGACATCGTGGACTCCGCCACCGGCCGCACCCGCGTACGCATGGTCGACGTGGATTCGGAATCCTATAAGATTGCCCGTGCCTATATGGCCCGATTGGAACCGGAAGATTTGGCAAACATGGAAACCGTTTCGCAGTATGCGGAAATCCTAAATATGACCCCCGACCAATTCCGTAGCACCTTTGACGGGGTCGCCAATCCCTCCTGAACTTTCACGACACTTTCCTCCCGCTGACTCTTTTCGGAATGGCCATTCTCTCGCTAAAGGGCAACTCGCACCCATGCAATCCATGCATAGACCATAGGCTGACCATAGGAGACTGAATGCTTAAACAAAAAAAGAAGGAAGGAGGCAGGCCTTGGAAAAGGAAAAAACAAGGACGTGTTGTTATTGATGCGTTTCGTGTTTATAGAGGGATTCCGACACATCCATCGAAAATCCTCCCTCATCCGTGAGCACCAGCCCTCCGTCCTGATCCAGACTAAATCTCATCGAATCCAGGAGAGCCGTCACCGGCAATTGATAGACTATAAGGGTCCCTGAGACAATCGACATGACCTTTGTGCGTAAATCGGACTTCTTTTGCATGTTTCCGCTAAACATATCTTTGACAAACGTATACCCCTTCACTTTGACGATCCCGGCTTCATACATCAGCACTTCTCCCACAAAAAACCGTGGCGTATCTTTTTCAAATAGTCGGCGATGAACGATTAACAGTTTCTCTCCTTGGTTAAGCATGCGTATCCTCCTTTAATTCGGCAAAAGGATAAGAGAGGAATTGTCCGCTTCCTCACCAGTGGGCCGAAAATCTCTTTCGTTTATACCCATTGGTCAAAGTCAGGATGGGCGACCAGGGCACGCAGAATATCACTTCTGGTAATCATGCCCACTAAGCCCACGGCTTCGGACACAATCGGCAATGCGCCAATGTGTTCCTCCAACAGCACCCTCGCGAGTGCGCAAAGCTCGGCTTCCGGGGACGCGACGAGGACCGGGCGACTGACCAGATGTTGAATAGAACCCCCGGCCTTTGTATTTGACTCCGTTGCCCCTGAAAGAACCGACTCCATGGTTCCACGGAACAGATCCCGATCAGACAACATCCCGACCACCATGTCCTCTGCACCGAGAATTGGAATGTGTCGAAATCGCCTGGAATGAACCACATCCCAGGCTAGGGCCAGTGAGGAGGTCACAGGAAGCGTGACGACAGGGGAGGACATGATATCCCGGGCAAAAATCTTTGCTCGAGAAGATTGCGTGAACGATTCAACCTGTTCATACAAGCGGGCCTGCAAGGAAGATGGGCCGGCATTCTTCTGAGAATCCGAGGGAGAATTTTCCTGTCCAACCTTCACCTCGACGGTTGGAGAGGCCTTGGAAATTTTCTCGACATTTCTCTGCCTGAACGCACCCGGCACATAGGGAACCCGCATGCCTCCCGGCTCAAATAAAGTGAACATTCCGACACTCCGTGTCTGGTTGCATGGATTCACACTCTATACTTGTGTATGAGACATGGCGCATGTTTGTTGCCCCACCGTTTTTGCAAGGCCCAAATTTTCATCCTCAGCGCAGGCATGGAGACGGTCCCAGCAATCTTTCCGGCAACCGGGTTCGTGCATCGACACAAGCCTGACTTAGTTGTGCCTGGTTGAAACCTTGGGCATACCGAATGGCCACACCCTCCAAACGCGTGCCCTGCATAGAGGCTTTTTCGAAATTCGCTCCCCGAAGATCGGCCCCATAAAACCTCGCCCCATCCAGTTTTGCCTCCTGCAGATTGGTACGGAACAGCACAGCAAATTCCAGATTGCTCTCCGAAAGATCCGCTTCAACCAGATTCGCCCACGAGACATCGGCGCCTTCCAGATTTGCCCCCTGCAAATTCGCCTTCGCGAGATAGGCTTCATCCAATGTTGCCCGCAAAAGATTGCTATTCGCTAAATTCGCCTCAAGCAAGTCGGCATTCTGAAAACTTGCCCCGGCGCAATTGGCTCCTTCGAGATTGGCCTGAAACAGGACGGCCCTGTCCAAATTCGCTTCACGGAGATTGGCCTGCGTCAGCACGGCCTCATTCAGATTGGCTAATCCCAAATCCGCCCCGGACAAATCGGCCGAGCGAAGATCGGCTTCTTGCAAGTTGCTTCGGTTTAAATCCGCATCCAAAAGTTTGACATTGACAAGTAAGGCTCGCAGAAAATTGGCTTCTTGACCATCCGCTCGAATAAGAGACGCCTCCGCCAAATTGGCCATTTCGAAATTCGCCCTCACCAGATAGGCCTCCTCCAAATCGGCGCCTCGTAAAATACCCAGGCGGAGACGGGACTCGGCGAGATTCGCTTCTCGCAGATCGGCTCCCGTGAAATTGGCCTGTGTCAAATCGGCTTTTCGAAAATCCGCCAACCGGGCCCTGGCACCTGAGACTTTGGCTCCGCGCATATCAACCGAGTAGAAAGAGGCTTCCGTGAGGTTAGCTTTTTGAAAGTTCACATGGACTAACTTGGCCGTGGTGAACACGGCACGCGTCAGGTTGGCGCCTTGAAAGTTGGCCCCGCTCAAATCCTCTTCCCGAAAATCGACTCCGGCCAGATCGGCCCCGCATAAATCGGCCTGCACCCCTTTCGGGTCCTGATGATCGGCAAGCCATCGGGCATGTGCGGCAAACATCCGGACCAGCGTCTCTTCCGGAACCTGTTTTCCGAGAAATGCCCCATGACAGTCCGGGGAGGTTCCTGTGAGGCCACCGGACACATCCAGATGCTCCCCATAGGCTCCGGTAGCCATAAGCCATCCGATGAATATGAATCCCATCAGCCCTCCGACCCACGACCCTCTGGGTTTCACCGACCTCACATGCGAATAACCTGTCTTTCCTGTGTTCAACAATATCCCTCCTTTTTATTCTTTATGTCGTGTTAATTCCGAGCTTCATCAGATGGTCATCTATGAAGGCAGATAAAACATTCGGCATTCATGCGATTGAGGTTAACGCCGGACGACCAGCACGGACGAAGGCGCATACGCGCTCACCCATTCCGAGACACTTCCCATGGTAAATCGTTCCACACCCGTAAGCCCCTTGGATCCCATGACCACCAATTGGGCGTGACAGGCTGGAACCGACTCGACAATTTTCTCCCGTGGATTCCCCTGAAGACGTTCTCCCACCACTTGAAACCCTTCCTTAAGAAACAGTTCTCGATATTGCTCAAGGCATTCCTGAGCATGCTGCCGAAGAGGTGCCACCAGGGTCTTCAGCCGTGATTTCGGGAATATCTTCTTGGACGCATCCGTCAAAATATCGGGCACAACCGACACCAGGTGAAGGGTCACCTCTTCGGGAGACAACCATTCTTTCACCTTGTTTGCCGCAAACTTGGATGGCTTGGACCCATCCAAGGCGAGGAGGACGGAAGCCGGCACCTCGAGCGGACTCTTGACCGTCAGGACGGAGCAGGGACCATGAGTCAGAATCGTCCTGGAAATACTTCCAAGCAGATATCCCGGGAGATCGTTCATTCCGCGTGATCCCACAACCACCAAATCAGGGAGGCTTCGCTCGGCATAGTTAATAATGGAATCAGCCACATGCCCTTTCACCAAGGCCGTCTTAATCGCCGCGAAGGGTTTCGTGGTGGCTTGGCTTAATGCCACTTCGATTCGGTGCGCACAACCCGTCAAGACCTTCTGACCCGCTGTCTCTAGTTTTACAGATATATCTTTGGTTCTTGGCTCATGCTTTTTGGGTCGCTTCCCCCCACCACCTTTCAAGATCCGTGGATCAACCGCGTGCAACAGCACCAACTCTTTTACCGAATGGCGAAACAGCTTGCCTATACATTCCAGTGCCCAGAGAGAAAACTCCGATTCATCAACCGCACACAGGATTTTCATTGGCGCATCCCCTCGATCTCATTCACACAGAACGCTTTAAACAAGTCCATTGTTCATGATGACACACTCTTCCATTCGCAGGAATCCTGCCAAGTGGAAAAGTATTGACCCAACAGTTTTTTTGGCCGGAAATTTGAAATTTACAGGAAAAGAAACGCTCATAACCGTTCACGCTACTTCCACATGCCCTTTTTTGGGACTATTTTCCTTCAGCATGGTGTGGCTTTTTTCCGCTTTCTGAGGAGAACAGCAACATTAATTGACCAAGAGCCGACGTATTGTCTCGGTTAACTCTCGCTCAACTCCGACTCTCATTAGTGAAACATGGTCTGGCATTTACTTTGCTGCTTTCTCATGCATTATCGAAAATATCTACGCTATGACAACCATATCACGAGGTCAACAACATGGGTGGTGACGGTCTGTTTCAAAAAATTCTGATACCCGTCGATTTTGCTCCATCCTCACGAGAGGCATTTCTGGTTGGTCTTCGTCTCGCACGAAGTTTTCAATCAGAGGTCATACTCCTTCATGTCATCGACACCAAATCCCTTGATGCCCTGAACGCTCTCGGACTCGCGCTGCCCTCGGAGGAAAAAGTCCAAAAGAAACGATTACATCATCAGGCTCGTCTTCTGGCACGGGGCCTGCTGGCGTTGCCTGAAACCAAGGGGCTAAAAATTACGCGTTTACTCAGCGAAGGGAAACCATTTATGGAAATTGCCCGTATGACACGAACAGAACAAGTCGACCTTGTTGTCATGGGAAGTTATGGGGGCCAAACGGGCGATATTACCAGGATCTTTTTTGGAAGTACGGCGGAAAAAGTGGTTCGCACCGTGACATGTCCAGTGCTTTGCGTCCCGCATCCTTATCATCAACGACAGCCCTTCACCGATGTTGAGGCGGTATCCAACCCGCTCAAAACGGAAACAAAAAAGAAGCGTTCCAAATCCTCGCCTGTTTCAAGAAAAAGGAAATAATTGTCGACGACACCCTCAGCCCTTTGCATACACCAAGGGCTTCCTGTTGCCCGGAACGGCGGTTCCAACTCTAACCGTTCCCCCTGTCTCCTCTACCTTTCGTCATTGATGCCTTATGGAAATCTAGCAACGTTCCTCATGACGAGCCCCTCCATCACCTCTTTCCCCTTTAACATTTTCGAGAGCAGTGCTTACCCCTTATCCACACTCATGCCTGGCAGGGTCTGTCGCTCTCAGCGGAGTGGTCTTAACCTCGTCACTCATCACATCTCGTGGTCGGAACCATTCGAATTTCTTACCCAAGACATCAAGGTGATGCCACCGGTTATTCAGACAGGAACGGATCACTCTTGGATTGGAGGTAACAGGTTTTTCGTTAGCTCGGTTCCTTATCAATGCCGACACCCCGTTTCTTGAGAAAAACTGATGGACGTTATCCCCCAAATACTGGTTACACTTGGCGCCATATTTCTGTTAGGGCTGCTCACCGATCTGTTGGGACGCCGAACGTTTATCCCAAGAGTCACCTTGTTACTGCTTGCCGGGTTTGCCATCGGTCCATCCGGACTCGATCTCTTACCGGACTTCCGGGAAGACTGGTTTTCTGTCGTGACAAACATCGCCTTATCCATGGTGGGGTTCCTTCTTGGACATCATATGACCGGTTCGTCTCTACAAAAACGGGGTACCGTCGTTTTGTGGGTCTCGATTGGAGCAGTCCTGGCAACCGCCACAACCGTCTTTATTGGACTTCTGGCCCTCGGCGTCCAGATAGAAATTGCACTCATCCTGGCGGGCATTGCCCTGGCGACCGATCCTGCCGCCACCATAGATGTTATCCGGGAGATTCGGGCGAAAGGGGAATTTGCCAAGACATTGGAAAGTGTCGTGGCCATTGATGACGTCTGGGGCCTCCTGATCTTTAGCGTTCTCCTGGCTATGGCCCAAACGTTTTCCGGACAGGGAACCGTGTGGGACATGCTCCTGCTGGGAGTATGGGAAATCGCCGGGGCCATGCTGCTGGGACTGGTGCTGGGGATTCCCATGGCCTATTTAACCGGACGCATCAAGCAAGGGGAGCCCACTCAAGCTGAGGCGTTAGGACTGGTCCTGCTGTGTGGAGGCCTTGCCGTTTTCTTGCATGTCTCTTTTATTCTAGCGGGTATGGTCTTAGGAGCCACCGTCGCCAATTTAGCCGTTCACCACCGACGGCCCTTTACCGCCATTGAAGGAATTGAGTGGCCGTTCATGATCCTCTTTTTTATCCTGGCCGGGGCCTCATTGGACCTGCATGCCTTACAAGCAACAAGCCTGCTAGGCGTTGCCTACATCATCCTGCGACTCATAGGCCGGGTGATGGGATCCTGGGGGGGAGGACTCGTCAGCGGAGCATCCCCTCTCATCCGACAATGGATGGGCATGGCGCTCTGGCCGCAAGCCGGAGTCGCGTTGGGCATGGCGTTATTAGCCAGTCAACACCTGCCCGACCTCAAGGAAGTGATTCTTCCGATTGCCATTGGCTCCACGATCATCTTCGAATTTATCGGACCGGTCATGACCCGAAAAGCCCTCATAAACGCCGGCGAAGGGCAGAAAAACCATAGGATGGTGACATGACAAACAGGAATGGATGATCGGGGTGACCCTATTCGACTTGGTGAAATCTGAAACAGGATGATTGAACATTGTCTGCGAATTTGATGGATGGCCGGATTTTTTCACTTGGATATCAGCGATTGCCGTTGACTCATGAATGCGAGCGGAGGTTGAATGAAAGACCGGATGTCACAGCCCGGCATCCTCTGCAAGAGAGAGGAAATCCGGGTTGATTACGGACACACGACGGCTCATCCACCGCCCTGACTCGGGGCTACGGGTATCCAAAGAGGCATGAGGTGAACATGAAGACCCATCCCCCCAATCCCGGCACAGTCGTCTCAGTGCGTGGCAGTGTGGTGGATATCCGGGTCAAAGAACATCTACCGCCCCCTATTCGTTGTTGCGCACAGGACAGGAAGGAAGAATCGCCATTGAGGTGTTGTCTCACATCGACACACATTGCGGGCGCGGAATTGCGCTGACACCCACACAAGGCCTCGCGCGTGGCATGGCAGTGGAAGAAACCGGGGGGACGCTCATGGCACCGGTCGGCAAGGGCATTCTCTCCCGGATGTTCGATGTGTTTGGAAAGGCCATCGACGGCGAACCGGCACCATCAGATATCCAATACCACCCTGTCCATCGAACCCCGCCGTCGCTAGCCCGGCGCTCCACCACAACCGAGGTCTTCGAGGCAGGAATCAAAATCATTGACGATTGACCGCCATGCAACGCGCCGAGAAAAACATCGACGAGCTTCTGGAGGACCTCAATCGGCACTTCCACCAGTTGCGCCAACGTGGTATCGACGAGGAACTCTTTGACGTCATCTCCGGCTTTGAGGCCCTGGCCGACAAACCAGCCGCCAGGGAAGGCCATGCAAATGCCCCACACATCTCACTATGAAGGACGAACAAGCATGAACATTCAAACCAAAGGATTCCGCATAGCTGAAGGCACAACGGTCGATCTCAGCAAAAGACCAACCAGGGTAAAGGATATCTATAACTCGAAAAAACAGTACAAGCAGGTTCTCAAAAAACATATTGAAGAGCTCAGCGACCTGCAACGACTCCTCTATGCGTCGAACCGTTATGCGTTGTTGCTTATATTTCAGGCCATGGATGCCGCAGGTAAGGACGGGGCCATCCGGCATGTCATGTCAGGAGTGAATCCACAAGGGTGCCAGGTGTTCAGCTTCAAACATCCCAGCGCTGAGGAGTTGGACCATGATTTTCTGTGGCGCACCACGCAATCTCTGCCTGAACGCGGACGCATCGGTATCTTCAATCGTTCCTATTACGAGGAGGTTCTCATCGTGCGAGTGCATCCGGAGATTCTGTTGAGCCAGGGGCTGCCAAACGAATTGCTTGACGAAAAAAATCTTTGGCAAGACCGGTATCGCTCCATCATCGATTTGGAGAGCCATCTCTACCGCAATGGCACGCGAATCATAAAATTTTTTCTTCATCTTTCAGAGGAGGAGCAGCGAAAGCGGTTCCTTCAACGGATTGATGAACCCGAAAAGAACTGGAAATTCAGCCTGGCCGATATCAAGGAACGAAAGTACTGGAAAGAGTATATGCAGGCCTATGCCGCCTGTTTGAGTGCCACAAGCACAGAGACCGCTCCCTGGTATATCGTGCCTGCCGATGACAAAAAGAACGCCAGGCTCATCATTTCGAATGTGATCGTCGAAACATTGAAGAGTCTCAACATGAGTTACCCGACCATAACCAAGGCGCGCCAGAAAGAATTGCAGTCAATCCGTAAACGTTTGGTGAAGTAAGATGAATCATATGGAAATTATGGGTCGAGACCTTCGACGTTACTCTCCGGACAAGCTCTAGAAGTCTTCGTGCCTCTGCTTGTCATCCTGAGAGCAACGTAGGATCTGAGCTTAGCCCAACCAGGCCATGGCTCAGCCAGATCCTTCGCGCGCCTGCCCTGAGATTCTATGGTTCATGTCAAGCCTTGTGTGATCCGCTCTGGATGAAATGTTGTACGGTAATGATGAATCGACCAAGCGGCCCGGGCGATTTTACGAGCGATGATCACCAACGAGGCTGTCGTGCTCCAGCCTTGCGTGCGGTACGATT